>NZ_JABFCN010000065.1 GCF_013087515.1 Rhizobium sophorae
GGATCAAGTCCGCTTCGCTGGGCTGGACTTGGTCCGCGAAGAATTCAGACCACCCAAGCAGTTCCAGCGGTGAAGAAAGTTGGGAGCTGGTCAAATCTTGTTCCACTTTCAGTAAGGCTGCCATAAAGGGTTTTTGAATGATCTTCCGCGGCGTTTCGCCTAGCTGCGCAGATGATCCCGTTTTGGCAACGAGGTTGCGTAAGCAGCAGCTTCGCCGGGGTAGGGGAAATCGTCCCCGAGCTGACGGTCGCCATCGTAGACTTTGAAGCTAGGCCCCTCAACTTCAACGATCTTATAGCCATTCACGTATTCCATCTTCGGTGTTTTCCAGTGCCAGCCGTATTGTTTAGGAGAGCACCGAGCAGGCCGCCAATACGTGCTCGTTTGGGTTTTCACCGAACCAATCGCGCGGTCAAAAACCGGCAGCACAATCCGTTACCCGTTGACGCTCCGAGCAGTCGCAGCGCTACCGCCGCCGGCAGCCCGGCGCGTAGCAAGCGCCTTGGCCGAAAAGAACGCGTAAATGATCAGCGGAAGACAGACGAGATAGGATGTCCGGATGCCAGCATGTTCGGCAATGAAACCGAGCAGCGGCGGCGCCAGGAAGAAGACGACAAAGCTCATCTGGCCGAGGGCGGCGACGTTGAGATACGCTGCGCGATCTGTGCGTTGGGCCGCCGCCGAAACGGCGAGAGGATAGACCGCGCTGCAGCCGGCGCCCATCAAGGCAAAGCCCGCCAGCGCGACATAGGGATGCGGCGCCCCGGACACGGCGCAGATGCCGATCGCCGAAAGAACAAGCAACATCGTGGCGACGGCCCGCGCGCCAAACCGATCGACCAGCGGATCGACGAACAGCCGCGCCAGCGCCATGCAGAAGGTAAAAAGCGTCAATCCCAGTCCGCCAATGAAGGGCTCGACCGAAAACACATCGCGCATGTAGATCGCCGACCAGTCGATCCCGGCACCTTCGACGAGAAAGGCCGCGATGCCGATCACGCAGAGCGGCATTAGGCCCCAGGTGGGAAGCGCTACCAGCGGCGCCTTGCCTTCATGCAACGCGATCCGCGCCGGCGCATTCCGCATGCCGGAAATCGCCCAGATGCCGATGACAAGAACCGTGACAAAGGTCGCGGCGAGATGGAGTTCCATCGAAATGCCCGCTTGGCGGACGACCGAGGAGACAAGCGCCGTGACGAAGAAGCCGAGGCTCCAGAAACCATGCGCCCTGTTCATCACGCCGCGTCCTAGCTGCGCTTCGATGCGGTCGATCTCAACATTGAGATTGATCTCCAGCGCCCCGGCGAGCAGCCCCTCGAGGAAGAGCACACAGAACACGACCGGCGCCGCACCGATCCACGGCACCAGCGACAGCAGCGCAGACGTGCCGAGAACAGTAATGAATGCCGTCGTACGCGCGCCGAGCCGGGCGATCAAGGGCGAAGATAAAGTTAACGAAATCAAGGCGCCGATCGCAGCCCCTATCAGCGTCAACCCAAGCTCGGACTTATTGACGCCCATCGCAACCTGCAAATCCGGCATCCTCGACAGCAGCGCCCCCAGCGACACCGCGAAGAGAAAGAAGCAGACATAGATCCGCTGCTGCGGCGCGATTTTCATGATGCAACCCCGGGGATTGACGCGTCGAAGCTAAACACGCGCGTATGGACCTGGGATGTCTATCTCACAGGGCCCAAGATCGAAACTAGTTTCTGAGGGAATGCATCGGAGAAGGTTATCTTAGGGAGCGGCGCGATTTGCCTAGCCGCCGTGACGTGGCTTGCCATTTGATCAAGGTTGCCGCGATTTCGAACGCGAGTTTCGTACCGCGTGAGAGCAAGAACCATGTGTTCGTGCCGGACAAGCCTGCGTGTAACGTGTTTCGAGCCGAACTTGCTGCCTTCCTCGGGCAGGATCGGTCGATGCAGCCGCACGACGTTCGTGGTTTTCCCCTTGCAGTTCCATAAGCCATCTTATGCGATCCATTGTTGTAGGGGCTATTTAGTAATGCGACAGTTGGGCCAGTTAGAGATGCGACACTCTCGCC
>NZ_JABFCN010000066.1 GCF_013087515.1 Rhizobium sophorae
CTTCGTCGCCAGCAGCGCCGCCGCCCTCGTTCAGTGAGGGGGCTTATAGAACTAACCCCGGCAGACAGTCAACACACCAAACCAAAGTTTTTTGACATTTTTGTAACAGGTTGAAAATGAAGGGCTTTTGGCGTTCATCTCCAGAAACTAAGAAATTCGCCGCCCGAATGGTGGTTTTTGAGATTCGTTTTCGCCGAATCCCGAAGAACGGCTTCGGCGAGGGAGACAAGGCTTATATGGGGAGCCTGGCGCGGAATTCCAGGGTGCTTGCCTATGCCACGCCTCACTCGCTAGTTTGGCGATGAAGAACGATGCGGCGGAGTGAAGAATGCTTGTCCTCGATGAAGAACAGACGCGCGCGGCCCTGCCCTGGCCGGAACTAATCGAGGCGATCGCCCGCATGTTCCAGAGCGAATGCGTGATGCCGGTGCGTCATCACCATGAGATGGAGGTGCCGGATGAGGAGAGCGCCACATTGCTCCTAATGCCGGCCTGGGTTCCCGGACGCTATGCCGGGGTAAAGACGGTCTCGGTCTTTCCAGGCAATGTGCGGCGGGGCCTGCCGGCGATCTTCGGAACCTATCTTCTTTCCTCCGGCGCTACCGGGGAAATGCTTGCCGCGATCGACGGCGGCGAGTTGACCGCGCGGCGAACGGCGGCGGCATCGGCGCTGGCGGCCCGCCATCTCGCCCGTGCCGACGCGGAAGAGCTGCTCGTCTGCGGAACCGGGCGGTTGTCGCTCAACCTGATGTTTGCCCACGGCACGACCCGACCGATCAAGAGGTACCGGGTCTGGGGCCGCAGCGGGCAAGCGGCAGAAAAGATCGCAGCCGAAGCTCGGGCGCTCGGCCTGAATGCCGAGGCGGTCGCGGATGCTCAAGCGGCAGCGCGGACGGCCGATATCATTTCCTGCGCCACGCTTTCCAGCGCGCCACTGATATCAGGCGAATGGCTGAAGCCCGGCGCCCATCTCGATCTCATCGGCGCCTTCAAGCCGAGCATGCGCGAAAGCGACGACGAGGCCATCCGCCGTGCCTCCGTTTATGTCGATACCCGCGCCGGCGCCATCGCCGAGGCAGGCGACATCGTTCAGCCGCTGAAAAGCGGCGTGCTGAAGGAAGGCGACATCAGGGCTGAGCTTGCGGAACTCGTCAGCGGCGCTCATGGCGGACGAAGCCATGACGCTGAGATCACGCTGTTCAAGTCGGTGGGTGCGGCGTTGGAGGATCTCGCCGGCGCCATCCTTGCCTATGAGACAGTGACGGGCCGAAAGTGACAATCAGTGCATCCTTGCCGGAACTTCCGGTTTCACATGTCCTGCCGGCCGTCGCTGCCGCGCTGGAAAAGCAAAAACGCGCCGTTCTTTCCGCCCCGCCCGGCGCCGGCAAGACGACGTTGGTGCCACTTTACCTGCTTGGCCAGGTCTGGCGCGGCGACGGCAAGATCATCCTGCTGGAGCCACGGCGGCTGGCGGCGCGGGCGGCGGCAAGCCGGATGGCATCGCTCATCGGCGAACAGGTCGGCGAGACGGTCGGCTACCGCATGCGCCTCGACAACAGGATATCGGCAGCGACACGGATCGAGGTGGTGACCGAAGGGGTTTTCGCCCGGATGATCCTCGACGATCCGGAACTGAACGGCGTCTCGGTGGTGATCTTCGACGAGTTCCACGAGCGTTCGCTGGACGCAGACTTCGGACTCGCTCTGGCGCTCGACGTCCAGTCGGCTCTACGCGACGATCTGCGTATCCTCGTCATGTCGGCGACCCTCGACATCGAACGCGTGGCCGCCCTGCTCGACCATCCGCCTGTTATCGAAAGCCTGGGGCGCAGCTTTCCGATCGATATCCGTTACCGGGATCGGCCGGGCGGCGAACGTATCGAGGATGCGGTGACGTGGGCGATACTCGATGCCCATGCCAATGAGCCCGGCTCGATCCTCGCCTTCCTGCCCGGTCAGGCGGAAATTACCCGGACCGTCCAACGCCTGCAGGGACGATTCGGAGCCGAAACGCTGATTGCGCCGCTTTACGGCAATCTCAGCCAGAAGGAGCAGGATGCGGCGATCCGACCGGCATCCAAAGGGACGCGCAAGATCGTGCTTGCGACATCGATCGCCGAAACGTCGATCACCATCGACGGCGTCAGGATCGTGATCGACAGCGGGCTGCAGCGTCTTCCGGTGTTCGAGGCGTCGACCGGTATCACGCGGCTGGAAACGGTGCGCGTGTCGCGGGCTTCCGCCGATCAGCGGGCCGGCCGTGCCGGGCGAACGGAACCGGGCATCGCCGTCAGGCTGTGGCACCAGGGACAGACGGCGGCATTGCCTGCCTTCGCCCCGCCACAGATCCTTTCCAGCGATCTCTCGGGGCTGGTGCTCGACCTCGCACATTGGGGCGTTCAAGATCCGGCATCCCTTGCCTTCGTCGATCAGCCGCCGGAAACGACGCTGAGGGAAGCGCGCGCGCTGCTTGGCCAACTCGGCGCCCTAAACAGGGACGGAGCGCTGACGGCGCGCGGCAAGGTGATGCGCGATCTCGCTTTGCCGCCGCGGCTTGCCGCCATGGTCGTCTCGGCGGGAGAAGCGGGACACGCCCGGGATGCGGCGATGATCGCCGTGCTTCTCACCGAACAGGGGCTCGGCGGAACGAGTGTCGATATCGAGGAGCGGCTGCGACGCTTCAAGGCCGAACGGAGCGAAAGAGCAGAGGCCTCGCGGCGGCTGGCGGGACGGCTGGCGAGCGGCCTCGACAGGGTTGCCTCAACGGCGCCGGCGCTTGTCGGCCAGTTGCTGCTGCATGCGTTCCCGGATCGAATCGCGCTTCAGCGCGGCGGGCGCGGCCGGTTCGTGATGGCGAACGGGCGCGGAGCGGAGCTGCCGGAAACCGAGAGACTGGCCGGCAGCCAGATGCTGGTGATTGCCGACCTGACCGGACGGGCGGCGCAGGCGCGGGTTCTGGCGGCAGCCGAGGTGACACGCGGCGACATCGAAGCCGAGTTACCCGGGGAGATCAAAACCGGCGACCAGATATTCTTCGACCGCCAGAGTCGGCAAATCCGGGCGCGGCGGGCAACCCGGCTTGGCGCCATCGTCTTCGAAGAGACGCCCTTGCCGCGCCCGTCCGGGGCAGCGGTCACGCAGGCGCTGGTAGAGGGGGTGCGCGAACTGGGGCTCGATCAGCTTGCCTTCTCCAAGGAGGCCGTGCAATTGCGCGAGCGGATCGGATTCCTTCATCGGACGATCGGCGAGCCTTGGCCCGATGTCAGCGATGATGCCCTGCTTTCCCGGCTCGACGACTGGTTCGCACCCTTCCAGACGGAGGCCCGCGGCCTTTCGGAGATTTCCGCCGCCGGGCTTTCGACCGGACTGATGTCGCTGGTACCACACGAATTGCAACGCGACCTTAGCCGGCTTGCACCGACGCATTTCGAGGCGCCGACCGGCCAAAGACATCCGATCCAATATGAGGGCGAGGAACCGGTTCTGACGATCCGCGTGCAGGAGCTGTTTGGACTGAAGCAGCATCCGGCCATTGCCGGTGGCCGCCTGCCGCTGCTGCTCGAGCTCACCTCGCCGGCGCACCGGCCGATCCAGACGACACGCGACCTGCCGGGCTTCTGGGCCGGCTCTTGGAAGGATGTGCGTGCCGATATGCGCGGGCGCTATCCCCGGCATCCCTGGCCGGAGCGGCCGGAGGATGCGTTGCCGACGACACGGGCAAAACCGCGTGGTACATGAGGCCATTCAAGGAGCCCTCGGCACATGATCGACAAGCCTGGGATGATCGACAAGACGGAAGGCTATACGCTGGAAGACCGGCATAACAGCCGCAGGCTGCGCCTGCAGACGCTGGTGCGGCTGCGCTGGCTTGCCGTCGGCGGACAGGCGCTGACGGTTTTCATCGTTGCCTTCTGGCTGAAATTTCCCTTACCGCTGGTTGCCAGTTCTTCGCTGATCGCCGCCCTTGCCTGGGTGAATTTCTACCTGACGATCCGTTATCCGCCGACCCATCGGCTGGAACCGCCGGCCGCCTTCGCCCTGCTCGGCTTCGACCTTTTGCAGCTCTGCGCGCTGCTCTTTATCACCGGCGGCCTTGCCAATCCCTTCGCAGCGCTCGTCTGCGTGCCGGTCATCATCTCCTTTGCCTCGCAGCCGATTCGCTACAGCACCGCGCTGATCGGCGTTGCGATGGTCTGCATCACGGTGCTTGCCTTTTCGCCCTTTCCGCTGCCCTGGTTCGACGGCGTCGAGATCAACGTGCACAACGTCATGCAGTTCGGTGTCTGGTGCTCGATCGCCTCAACCATGGCATTCGCCGCTTTCTATGCCTATCGGGTCTCGATGGAAGCGAGCCAGCTTGCCGATGCGCTGGCTGCGACCGAACTGGTGCTGCAGCGGGAAAAGCATCTGTCGCAGCTTGACGGGCTGGCGGCGGCGGCCGCCCATGAACTCGGCACGCCGCTGGCGACGATCAGCGTCGTCGCCAAGGAAATGGAGCGCGAACTCAAGGACGACGACCGTTTCCGCGAGGACGTGATGCTGCTGCGCAGCCAGAGCGAACGCTGTCGCGATATCCTGCGGCGGCTGACGACGCTTTCCTCCGAAGGCGAGGCACATATGCGCCGGCTGCCGCTTTCCTCGATGATCGAGGAGATCGTCGCCCCGCACCGGGAATTCGGCATCGCTCTCGAGCTCATCGAAAAGAGCCCGCGCAAGGGTGAGCCTGTCACCGACCGCAATGCCGGCATCATGTACGGGCTCGGCAACCTGATCGAAAATGCCGTCGATTATGCACGGGAGAAAGTGACCGTCACTGTCGAGCACGATCACGACAAAGTGCTGATCGTTATCGAGGACGACGGTAACGGTTATGCGCCTGATATTCTGACGCGGATCGGCGAACCCTATGTGACGAAGCGGCAGAAAGAGGATACGGCGGGTGGCCTCGGGCTCGGGCTTTTCATTGCCAAGACGCTGCTGGAGCGCTCCGGCGCATCGCTGGTTTTCGAGAATCGCGATCCGGAAAGTGCGGGCGCGCGTATCCGGATCGAATGGCCGCGCATGCTGATCGACGCAAATTCGACAAAATAACTTTGTCGGCATAAACAGGATATAAGCGGTTGACCCAGATCCGGCGTTCAACCGTCGGGACCGAGACGATGAC
Organism: Rhizobium sophorae; assembly: GCF_013087515.1. Taxonomy (GTDB): domain Bacteria; phylum Pseudomonadota; class Alphaproteobacteria; order Rhizobiales; family Rhizobiaceae; genus Rhizobium; species Rhizobium sophorae. The sequence goes on from NZ_JABFCN010000066.1 coordinate 5,165, forward strand.
AGAACAGAATCATGACAATTTCGCCGCGTCGGATGACCATATCGGTCCCGACGCCAGCCTGCTGATCGTCGACGACGACGGGCCGTTCCTGCGCCGCCTGGCGCGGGCGATGGAGATACGCGGATTCCAGGTGGAGACGGCCGAATCAGTGGCGGAGGGCGTTGCGAAATCGAAAGGCCGGCCGCCGAAATATGCGGTGGTCGACCTTCGGCTCGGCGACGGCAATGGGCTCGACGTCATCGAGGCTATCCGCCAGCGGCGTGACGACACGCGGATCATCGTTTTGACCGGTTATGGCAATATCGCAACGGCAGTGACTGCCGTGAAGCTTGGCGCCGTCGACTATCTGGCAAAGCCCGCGGATGCCGACGACGTTTTCGCGGCGCTGACGCAGCGGCCGGGCGAAAAGGCGGAGCTTCCCGAAAATCCGATGTCGGCCGATCGGGTGCGCTGGGAGCACATCCAGCGGGTCTATGAAATGTGCGAGCGCAATGTTTCCGAAACGGCGCGCCGGCTCAACATGCACCGGCGGACGCTGCAGCGTATCCTTGCCAAACGCGCGCCGAAATAGACGAACACCTCGCGCTTATAATTAGACGTCGTCCACAGTGAACGGCTTTCCGTTCGCCCATTCGGCCATCATCAGCCTTTGCGCGGCGGCACGCGAGAAGTTGAGCGTGACGGATTTGCGCGTGGCCGGCGCCATGCGGTGTTCCGGCGCCTCGCGAATCATATGGGCGCCGTAACCATCCGACAGGAACAGTCCGCATTCCTCGGGAAAGATGTCCAGCGGCACATCCTGATGAGTCGCGAAGAACAGGCGGTCGCAATGCAGCCTGTATTCCGGCCATTTACGATCCACCCTGAAATCCTCGATCGATGTCTTGATTTCGATGATCCAGACCTCGCCCTTGTCCGAAAGAGTGATCAGATCGGCCCGGCGACCGCTTGCTAAAGGCAGTTCGGGCAGCACGGCGTGGCGCATTTCATGCAGCAATATCTGCGTTCCCCGCCGCACCATCATGGCCCTGTCCGATTGCCGGCCATCGATTAACGGATTGTTATTGTAAACGCTCAAAATCGTCATGGATAACCACCGCAGGGGCTGGCGTGTTGTTGCAAAAAAACCATGCGCTTCTAATTTGCGCGGCAGACGGATTTGTCGCGCTGCAGTAGCCTTGCAAAGCGCAAGTTAATCGAAAATAAACCATAATCAACGATGGTCGAGAGACCGATCTCCTTGCCCCAAAACTTCAAGAGTCATCCATGCGCATCCGCAATGCATTCCCTGTATTTGGCCTGCTGACGACGCTCGCTCTGGCCGGTTGCTCCACGACCTCAGACAGCGCGTCCGTCGACGACAAGGGCGCGGGCCCGACCGTACAGACGGCCCAGATCTTCGATGACGCCTACGGCGTGACGAAGGATGCCGGATACTCGCTGCCGGCGATCCCGATCAGCCGGGTCAAGCCGCAGTTCCGCCGCCAGGTCGTCAGCTACCAGACCACAGAGCGTCCCGGAACGATCATCGTCAACACGCGCGAGCGCTTCCTCTACTACATCCTGGCCAACGGCAAGGCCATGCGCTACGGCATCGGCGTCGGCAAGCAGGGCTTCGCATGGGCCGGCACCGCCTACGTCGCCTGGAAGCAGGAGTGGCCGAACTGGCACCCGCCAAAGGAAATGGCCGTCCGCCGGCCTGATCTCGCCAAGTACGTCGAAGACGGCATGGGCCCGGGCCTCACCAATCCGCTCGGCGCACGCGCCATGTATCTCTTCAACGAGGACGGCAAGGACACGCTCTTCCGCCTGCACGGCACGCCAGAATGGGCTTCGATCGGCACCGCCGCTTCCTCGGGCTGCATTCGCCTGATGAACCAGGATGTCATCGACCTCTACAGCCGCGTTCGTCCCGGCAAGGGCACATCCAAGGTCGTCGTCATTCAGTAAGCTAGATATCGAAATGGGTAAAAAAAGGGCCGCCGGGACTGTCGTTTCGGCGGCCTTTTCGTATCTTCCTATCACGCAGCCTGTTTCGCCTTGAGTTCGAGGCGGCGGCGGTGAAGCACCGGCTCGGTGTAGCCGTTCGGCTGCTCCCTGCCCTTCAGGACGAGATCGAGGGCGGCCTGGAAGGCGATCGAATCGTCGAAATTGCCGGCCATCGGCTGATAGGCCGGATCCGATTCGTTCTGCCGGTCGACGACGGCGGCCATGCGTTTCATCGTCTCGACGATCTGAGCTTCGGTGACGACCTTGTGATGCAACCAGTTCGCCATATGCTGGGCCGAGATGCGCAACGTCGCGCGATCCTCCATCAGACCGACATTGTTGATGTCGGGCACTTTCGAGCAGCCGACGCCCTGATCGACCCAGCGCACGACGTAACCGAGGATGCCCTGAGCATTGTTGTCGAGTTCGCGCTGGATTTCCTCCGGCGTCCAGTTCGGCCGCACCGCGACCGGCACGGAGAGAATATCGGAAAGCTTGGCGCGGGCGCGATCCTTCAGCCCCAGCTGAACACGGGAGACATTGACCCGGTGGTAATGGGTGGCATGCAAGGTCGCCGCCGTCGGCGACGGCACCCAGGCGGTGTTGGCGCCGGCCTTCGGGTGGGCGATCTTCTGTTCGAGCATCGCCGCCATCAGATCCGGCATCGCCCACATGCCCTTGCCGATCTGGGCGTGGCCGGCAAGGCCGCATTCGAGGCCGATGTCGACGTTCCAGTTCTCATAGGCGGAAATCCAGGTCGCCTGGCGCATGTCGCCCTTGCGAATCATCGGGCCGGCTTCCATCGAAGTGTGGATCTCGTCGCCGGTGCGATCGAGGAAGCCTGTATTGATGAAGACGACGCGCTCGCGAGCGGCACGGATGCATTCCTTGAGGTTGACGGTCGTGCGGCGCTCCTCATCCATGATGCCCATCTTGATGGTATTGCGCGGTAGGCCAAGCGCATCTTCGACCCGCGAGAAGATCTCGACGGCGAAGGCGACCTCTTCCGGCCCATGCATCTTCGGCTTGACCACATACATGGAGCCCGTGCGGGAATTCTTCCGCCGGCCGGAGGGGCCGATATCATAAAGCGCGATCAGGCTGGTGATCGCAGCATCCATGATGCCCTCGGGCACCTCGTTGCCGTCGCGGTCGAGGATCGCCGGATTGGTCATGAGGTGGCCGACATTGCGCACCAGCATCAGCGAGCGGCGATGCAGCTCGAAGGAGCTACCGTCCGGACCGGCATATTGCAGATCCGGGTTGAGCTTGCGAATGAAGCTCGTTCCGCCCTTTGCCACCTCTTCCTGCAGGTCGCCCTTCATCAGGCCGAGCCAGTTGCGATAGACAGTGACCTTGTCCTCGGCATCGACGGCGGCAATCGAATCCTCGCAGTCCATGATGGTCGTGATTGCCGATTCCAGCCAGACATCGGAAATATCAGCCGGATCGGCTTTTCCGATCGTCGTCGCCGCATCGATGACGATTTCGATGTGAATACCGTTGTTCTTCAGGAGAATATGCGTGGGGGCGGCGGCGGCACCGCGATAGCCGGCAAAATGACCGACGTCCGTCAGCATTGCCTGCTCGCCATCGATCGATCTGACGACCAGCACTCCATCCTTGACGGCGAAGCTTCCGACGTCCTTCCAGCGGCAGTCCTGCAGCGGCGCTGACGTATCGAGGAAATCGCGCACCCAGGCGATGACCTTCTCGCCGCGCTTCGGATTGTAGCCCTTGCCCTTCTCGGCGCCGTCGCTCTCGGGAATGGCGTCCGTGCCGTAGAGCGCATCATAGAGCGAACCCCAGCGGGCATTTGCGGCGTTCAAGGCATAACGGGCGTTCATGACGGGAACGACGAGCTGCGGGCCGGCGATCGAGGCGATCTCCGGGTCGACATTTTCGGTCGAAACCTGGAAGTCCGATCCCTCAGGCAGGAGATAGCCGATTTCACGGAGGAAGGACTGGTATTCGTCCATATCCGCCGGGGCGCCATGTCGGCGATACCAGTCGTCGATCTTGACCTGCAGCTCATCGCGTTTTGCCAGCAGCCCACGATTCTTCGGGGCGAGATCGTGGATGATCGCCGAAAAGTCCGCGAAGAACTTGTCCGCATCGACCGCCAGACCCGGCAGCACCTCCTTGACGAGGAAATCATGAAGGACGGTTTCGATGGCAAGACCGTTCTTATCAACGCGGCTCATGCGGCATTCTCCCTGGCAACGACTTTGAATGCTGCCACTTTGCCCGGCTTTCATTCACAGTCAATTCTGCAATAATTCGAAAGATTTATGCTTTCGTGGAAATTATGCGCGGCGTCACGCGCATCGGCAGCCCGTTTTGCGGCTGCGTCGTCAGCTTCTGCACCGGCCAGGGATTGGTCTGATCGGTGGAATCGAAACGATAGCGGTGCATCAGGACGGCAAGGGCAATTACCGCCTCCTGAAGCGCAAAGGTTGCACCGATGCAGACACGCGGACCGGCGCCGAAAGGCAGGAACTGGAAGCGGCCGATAGAGCCGCGATTTTCCGGCAGGAAGCGTTCGGGCATATAGGCGCGCGGCCTGTCCCAGTGAAGTTCGTGGCGATGCAGCGTCCAGGGCATGATCAGCACAGTGACGCCGGCCTCGATCTCGACCCGCTCACCTTTGGCGCTTGTCCAGCAATCATCCGATATGGCGGCGCGATTGATCGATGGCGCCGGCGGATAGAGGCGCAAAGCCTCCTCGAAGGCGGCGCGCGTCTGCGGCATCATCTCCAGCCATTCCACAGGTTCTGCCCCGGTGGCGAGCACCGCGTCGATTTCTTCTTCCATCGCTTCGCGGATATGCGGGCTGTTCGATACGCAATACAGCGTCCAGGCCAACGCCCGGGCTGTGGTCTCATGCCCCGCACCGATGAAGGTCAGAATATTGTCTTCGATTTCTTCCTTGGTCAGCCCCTCAGGGCCAGCCTGCTCCAGGAGCAGGGTCAGGAAATCCTCGGGCGCACTGCTGCGATTCGCCTTCATCTTTGCGAGCCGCATATCCATGGTGTTGCGCACGATTGCGCGGAACTTCTCCAGCACTTTCTGACCGCCGATGCGTGTCACACGTGGAACCCAGGAGGGAGCGCGCATCAGATCCATCGGATCGACGCGGCCCATGCGATGCAGGAGTTCATTGACATCGTCGGCGAAATGGCCGCTCGAGGTGACGATTTCGCCGGAGAACAATGTGTCGGCGAGAATCGCGAAGGTCAGCTCGGTCATGTCGGTGCTGATATCGAAAATTGCGCCTGTCTCGCCTGCGCTCTCATATTTGCAGACATAGTCTTCGGACTGGCGCAGCATCTGCCCGGCGAAGCCCTGGGCATGGCGGGGCGTGAAAACCGGCGCCACCGCCTTGCGTGACCTTTTCCAGACAGGACCTTCGGCGGTCAGAAGGCCGTCGCGGAGGATCGGACGCAGGACGAGCTGGCGCACATCCGACATGCGATAATTATTGGCATTGTCGACCAGCACGTGCTTGATCAGGCCGGGATCGTTGACGATCAGCGTCCTCTGGCCGAAGAAACTGGTGCGGATCCAGGGCAGCGTGTAGGACGGCTCGCCCCAGAGTTCGAGCGGATTGCGCAGGATGATGCGAATGATTTCCAGCCGGCTCGGCGGCACGGTCCGCGGCAGCGGTGCTGGCGGGACGAAGGGGTCCGGACGCATGTCCATCGTAAAAGCCTTTCGGGGAAGATCTACGCCTTCCCGGCAAGCTTGAAGCTAGAGCAGGCCCTTGAGTTCGTCCAGCTTGTCGTTGATCAGCCAGCCGTAATAATTCTCTTCCGGCCAGACCGTCGCGCCGGCGCCGCGGTTCTTCGCAGCAAGTGCTGCGGCGCGCTGGCGCGAATTTCCGACATTATAGAGCGTCGCCGTCAGGCCGGGATTGCCCGAAATGTCCATGCCGGCGATCTCTTTGTAATCGTCGATCGACCTGCGGATCGAGGCCGCGACGAAGGCGAGCGAGATATCGGGATCCATGATGGCCCTGTAGACGGCGCCGGCATTCTTCTCGTTCAACTTCGGATAGCCAGACACGCGGGTGACGAGATCGGAAAGCATCAGCGCCGTCAGCGGATTGACCTGGCCGAGGCCGAAGGTCTGGCCGGCATAAAAGGGCTGGAAGAAGACCGCGCTGAAACGGTTGTTGGGAAAGCTCGTGCCGCCCACCGTCTTGCCGCGGAAATCGGTTTCCCACACTTCTTCGCGGCACGACCAGAGCGCGTAGGAATCGCTGTTGGCCTTGCATTCCGAAAATTGCGGCCGCGCCACGAAGTCGTCGACGCTTTCGCCATCATAAGCGAAGCGGAAGCTTTCTCCGGCGTATGAAGCAGCCTTGACATAATAGGCCTGCAGCCGGTCGTAGGCGTCGACATTATAGGTGTGTTCGCCGACGATCGCACCGACGACATGGATGGGATTGATGCCGTAAGCGCTGGAGACCTTGCGGATCTTGCTCATCAGCTCGCGATCGGTCGCCAGAAGCTCATGAACCTTTTCGTATTTCAGATCGAAGCTGCTCTTGGTGCCCTTGGTGCGCCTGATGGAAGCGCCTGGAATATCGGGCTGCTCGGCGTGACGATTGCCGGCCGGCACCGTCTGCATTGCGAAGGCAGGCGCCGAATTCACCAGGGCAACGGCAATCATAAGGCTTGTCAAAAGGCGTCGCACGATCCGTTATCCCGTCCGTTCCATCGTCCTGTTTGTGATGCGGCTGACTGGACCAGAATCTTGGCCGAATAAAGCCGGAGCGGAAAACAAAACAGGCCTTCACTAAAAAGGAAAAGGCCCGCTGTCGAGAGAGAGTTCGTCACAATCCGGCATTCACATCGGTAAAGAGATGAACCGGTGCGCCGATATCACAGAATGAAGCGCGACAGATCGGTATTCTGGGCGAGATCGCCGACATGTTCGCGCACATAGGCGGCATCGATCGTTACGGCCGTCCCACCTCGATCCGGGGCGTTGTAGGAAATATCGTCCAGCACCCGCTCCATCACCGTCTGCAGACGGCGCGCGCCGATATTCTCGACGGAGGAGTTCAGATGCACGGCGACATCGGCAAGCGCGTCGATCGCGTCGTCGGTGAATTCGAGGCTCAGGCTTTCCGTCTCCATCAGGGCGCGGTACTGGCGGATGAGGCTTGCTTCCGTCTCAGTCAGGATCCGGCGGAAATCATCCTTGTTCAGCGGACGCAATTCGACACGGATCGGCAGGCGACCCTGCAATTCCGGCAGAAGATCCGAAGGCTTGGAGACATGGAAGGCGCCGGAGGCGATGAACAGGATATGGTCCGTCTTGACCGGCCCGTATTTGGTCGAAACCGTCGTGCCTTCGACGAGCGGCAAAAGGTCGCGCTGCACGCCTTCGCGCGAAACGCCGGCGCCCATGCCACCGTCGCGGGCGGCGATCTTGTCAATTTCGTCAAGGAAGACGATACCGTCATTCTCGGTGGAGCGAACGGCTTCGCGCTGGATCACCTCATTGTCGATCAGCTTGTCGGATTCGTCGCGGATCAGGTCACTATACGAAGCCTTGACTGTCGTGCGAACCTTCTTGGTGCGGCCGCCCATCGCCTTGCCGAACATTTCCGACAGGTTCAGCACGCCGATATTGGCACCCGGCATGCCGGGAATTTCGAAGCCACCCATGCCGGAACCGGCATCGGCCACCTCGATATCGATTTCCTTGTCGTCGAGTTCGCCGTCCCGGAGCTTCTTGCGGAAGTTTTCACGTGTAGCAGGCGATGCGGTCGTGCCGACCAGCGCATCGAGAACACGCTCCTCGGCGCTCACATGCGCCTTGGCTTGCACCTCGGCCCGTTTCTTCTCGCGCACCAGGCCAATGCCGACCTCGACCAGATCGCGGATGATCTGCTCGACATCGCGGCCGACATAGCCGACTTCTGTGAACTTGGTGGCTTCCACCTTGATGAAGGGTGCGCCGGCGAGTTTTGCCAGGCGGCGGGAGATCTCCGTCTTGCCGACACCGGTCGGGCCGATCATCAGGATGTTCTTCGGCATGACTTCGTCGCGCAGGCTCGGGTCGAGCTGCTGGCGGCGCCAGCGGTTGCGCAACGCAATCGCGACGGCGCGTTTGGCATCATGCTGGCCGATGATGTAGCGATCGAGTTCAGAAACGATCTCGCGAGGGGAAAAAGTCGTCATTGCGTATCATTCTCCTGGCGGCCCAGGGGCCATCAGCAGCGCCCGGCCGTAATTATTCATTGTTTCCCAAGTCCTTGAAAGCCTGCCTTGGTTGGGCCTAGCGGTCCCAAAGCATAGGGTTCAGCCTTCGACATCCAGCGATTCCACCACGATATTGTGGTTCGTGTAGACGCAGATATCGGCAGCGATATCGAGGGCGCGGCGAGCGATCTCATCAGCCGATTTGTCGGTATCCATGAGCGCGAGCGCGGCGGCGAGGGCAAAATTGCCGCCCGAACCGATCGCCGTCGTGCCGTGTTCAGGCTCCAGGACGTCGCCGTTGCCGGTGATCGCCAGCGTGATCGACTTGTCGGCGACGAGCATCATGGCTTCGAGATTACGCAGGTATTTGTCGGTGCGCCAGTCCTTGGCGAGCTCGACGGCGGCACGCATCAATTGACCGGGATATTGCTCCAGCTTCTTTTCGAGCCTTTCGAGCAGGGTAAAGGCATCGGCAGTGGCGCCAGCAAAACCGGCAACGACTTCGCCCTTGCCGATACGGCGCACCTTGCGGGCATTGCCCTTCATGACGGTCTGGCCGAGGCTCACCTGGCCATCGCCCGCCATCACCACCTTGCCGCCTTTTCGAACTGTAATGATTGTTGTCATAAAACACCTGTCTGCTGGGCCGCATGCCGGCCCTGTTGAGCCCTATGTAAGTGGACTGGCGCCGATTGCAAATGGGCCGGCTTTTCTCTTGCCCGGCTTCTGGATATTTGCCGATGCGCCTGATAAGGAACGGCCTTATTCCCGATGGAGGGCCATATGGCCGAGACCGCAGCAAGCCGCACGGGCAGCGTTTCCCGCAAGACCAACGAAACCTCGATTTCCGTTTCCGTCAATCTCGACGGCACCGGCAAATCGACGATTTCGACGGGCGTCGGCTTCTTCGACCACATGCTCGACCAGCTTTCGAGACATTCCCTCATCGACATGGAGATCGATGCCAAGGGCGACCTGCATATCGACGACCATCATACGGTCGAAGATACCGGCATCGCCATCGGCCAGGCGATCTCCAAGGCGCTCGGCGACCGGCGCGGGATCACCCGCTACGCGTCGATCGATCTCGCCATGGACGAGACGATGACCAAGGCTGCGGTCGATCTCTCCGGCCGGCCGTTCCTCGTCTGGAACGTCGCCTTCAGCGCGCCTAAGATCGGTACTTTCGACACCGAGCTCGTTCGCGAATTCTTTCATGCGCTCGCTCAGAATGCCGGCATCACCTTGCATATTCTCAACCATTATGGCGCCAACAATCACCATATTGCCGAGACATGCTTCAAGGCCGTTGCGCGTGCATTGCGCACGGCGACAGAGATCGATCCGAGACAGGCGGGCCGTGTTCCCTCGACCAAGGGCACGCTCGTCTGAGCCCTTCAAGGGAGCGGCGGCAATGACATCCAGCTATATCTTCCTGACACCGCCCGGCAGCACGAGCGCCACGGCCGACGAGACGCGAACCATTCGCGACGGCTTCACGCTGCTCGGCTTCCTGTTTCCATGGGTTTGGCTGCTGGCGCATCGGCTTTGGCTGCATGCGGCCGCGGCCTTTCTGCTGCAGGGGATTGGTGGTGCGCTGATGGATGAACCCGGCCTCGGGCCGGCGGGAGCGGCAATCCTGCTGGGCGTGAATATGCTGGTCGGTCTTGAAGGCCAGAATTTCCGTGTCCGCAACCTTGCTGCCAAGGGCTGGAACGAAGACGCATTCATTGCGGCCGATACGATCGGCATTGCTGAGCAGGTCTATTTTTCGGACAGGGCGGCTATCGCAGTTAGTGACGACGCCGCGGCACCGGACTGGCAGAACAAGGCCCGTCCGAACGGCCCGCACGGCGATGCAACATCGCTTGGTCTCTTTGGTTTTGATGGAGGACGCTGACGATGCGCGTCGCGATTATCGACTATGGCTCCGGTAACCTGCGCTCGGCGACCAAAGCTTTCGAGCGTGCCGCCCACGAAGCTGGCATCGATGCCCATATCGATCTCACCGATAGGGCGGAGGATGTTGCCGCGGCCGATCGTATCGTGCTTCCTGGTGTCGGCGCCTATGCCGATTGCCGGCGTGGCCTCGATGCCGTGCCTGATATGACCGAGGTGCTGATCGAAGCTGTCGAGAAGAATGCGCGGCCGTTCCTCGGCATCTGCGTCGGCATGCAGCTGATGTCCTCGCGCGGGCTCGAGAAGACCGTGACGCACGGTTTCGGCTGGGTTCCCGGTAACGTCGTTGAGATGACGCCGAATGATCCGGCACTCAAGATCCCGCAGATCGGCTGGAACACGCTCGACCTGAAGCGCGAACATCCGCTCTTCGAAGGAATTCCGACGGGGTCGCAGGGACTGCACGCCTATTTCGTGCATTCCTACCATCTTGCCGCCGAAAACGCCGAGGATGTTATTGCGACGGCAGACTATGGCGGTCCGATGACCGCATTCGTCGGGCGCGACAACGTAGTCGGAGCACAGTTTCACCCGGAAAAGAGCCAGAAGCTCGGCCTGGCCCTGATCGCCAATTTTCTGCGCTGGAACCCGTAGAGCATAGTTCACGCAATTCCGAAGCAAAACGGCTACACGCTTTTGCTGGAATTGCTCCGAGGGCTGGCTTTTAATACAGCCGCCTTATTTCCCTTGTATGGAAAAGGCGGAACAGGAGTGCGCTCGATGCCGACTTCACGGAAATCAGGCAAGGTGTTCTATACGTTGCGGCCCTCCAGGGAAGGCTTGCCCCCCTTTTCCGATATCAAGCTTCCCGGCGGCACGATTATCCGCCGTGTCGACGAAGCCATTCACAGGAAGGCGCTTTCCAACGCAGCCAAGGCGCTGAAAGAAAGGTTGGACCGATGATCCACGATTCTTTCCCCGCAAATGACGGTGCGAGCCGGCGGCAAAACGGGGTCAGCGCCAGCGACATCGCCGAGGCCGTGCTGGAATTCTATATCGAAGGTGAGGACGATCTGATCGGCCTGCTCGCCTACGCACTCTACGAGCGGCAAAAGCGCGATTTCGTTCTCAGCCATCGCAAGCGAAATGCCGGCCGTTCGCCCGATGAGGCCGAGCTTGCCGCCGTCAACAGCAATTATCTCTCGACCGATCTGCGCAATACGTTGCGCGACCGCGCCTCGCAGATCCTTTCGAGTTATGCCGAAACCTATGTCGAAGCGATGGAGCCGCAGATCCGGCTGACCGCCGTCAACAGCGATGCGTTGCGCCAGGTACGAAACATCGAGAAATCGATCAAGAGGCGCCTGGGCTTCTGGCGGCAGGTCCGGGCCGGCTTTGCCGTCACCCTGCTCCTCCTTCTACTTTTCGGCGCGGCTGCCATTGCCGCTGTCTTTTTCCAATCGGATATCGTAGATGCGTGGAATGCGCTGATGGTACTGATCACTCTACGGACGTAAGACGACATGATCCTTTTTCCCGCGATCGATCTGAAAGGCGGCCAATGCGTCCGCCTGAAGCTCGGCGACATGCAGCAGGCGACGGTCTACAACACCGATCCGGCCGCCCAGGCGAGATCCTTCGAAGATCAGGGTTTCGAATGGCTACATGTGGTCGATCTCGACGGCGCCTTTGCGGGACATTCGGCAAATGGCGACGCCGTCGAAGCGATCTTGAAGGCAACTGACAATCCCGTGCAGCTCGGCGGCGGCATTCGCACGCTCGATCATATCGAGGCCTGGCTGTCGCGCGGGCTGCGGCGCGTCATTCTCGGCACCGTCGCGGTCAGAAATCCGGCGCTGGTCATCGAGGCTTGCCGGAAATTTCCTGATCATGTCGCCGTCGGCATCGACGCCAAGGGCGGCAAGGTGGCCGTCGAGGGTTGGGCGGAGGCCTCCGAACTCGGTATCATCGAGCTCGCCAGGAAATTCGAGGGCGCCGGCGTTAGCGCGATCATCTATACCGATATCGATCGTGACGGCATCCTGGCCGGCATCAACTGGACCTCGACCCTGGAACTTGCCGACGCCGTTTCCATTCCCGTCATCGCCTCGGGCGGCCTTGCCTCTCTCGACGATGTCAGACGCATGCTGGAGCCCGATGCGCGCAAGCTGGAAGGGGCGATCTCGGGCCGTGCGCTTTATGACGGCCGCATCGATCCCGGGCAAGCGCTGGCGCTGATCAAGGCCAACAGGGCCAAGGAGACCGCATAAATGACCCTCAAGGCCCGTGTAATTCCCTGCCTCGACGTCAAGGACGGCCGTGTCGTCAAGGGCGTCAACTTCCTCAATCTCGTCGATGCCGGCGATCCCGTCGAAGCTGCCAAGGCCTATGATGCGGCCGGCGCTGACGAGCTCTGTTTCCTCGATATCACCGCTTCCTCGGACAATCGCGAGACGATCTTCGATGTCGTGTCGCGCACGGCCGACCAATGCTTCATGCCGCTGACGGTCGGCGGCGGGGTGCGTACCATCGCCGATATCCGCAAGCTGTTACTGTGCGGCGCCGACAAGGTCTCGATCAATTCAGCAGCCGTCAGCAATCCCGACTTCGTCACCGAGGCGGCCGACAAGTTCGGCGACCAGTGCATCGTTGTTTCGATCGATGCCAAGCGCCGGCGCACGCAGGCAGTCGGCGGCGACAATCTCAGCGCCTGGGAAATCTATACCCATGGTGGCCGCAACGCGACCGGCATCGATGCCGTCGAATTCGCCCAGAAAATGGTGGCGCGCGGCGCCGGCGAACTCTTGGTCACCTCGATGGACCGCGACGGCACCAAGGTCGGCTACGATCTGGAACTGACGCGGGCGATCGCCGATGCGGTGCGTGTGCCGGTCATCGCGTCCGGCGGCGTCGGCGATCTCGACGATCTCGTCGCCGGGGTGAAGGAGGGCCATGCCAATGCCGTGCTCGCCGCCTCGATCTTCCACTTCGGCACCTATTCCGTCAGCGAGGCGAAGCACTATATGTCGAAGTGCGGCATCGACATGCGTCTCGACTGAACCTTGAAAGCGGACCTATGAGCGGATTTTCCCTTTCCGATCTCGAGAGCATCGTCGCAGAGCGATCGAAAGCCTCGCCGGAGCAATCCTGGACAGCCAAACTCGTGGCCGCCGGCCAGCCGAAAGCGGCAAAGAAGCTCGGCGAAGAGGCGATCGAAGCCGTGATGGCGGCGGTGACCGGCGACCGCGACAATCTGACCTATGAGGCGGCCGATGTGCTCTATCACCTTTTGGTCGTATTGAAGATTGCTGAAATACCGTTAGAGAATGTCATGGCCGAACTCGAGCGCAGAACCGCGCAGTCCGGCCTCAAGGAAAAGGCCAGCCGGCAGAGTTCATGAGTATCGCGACTGAGATTATCGGGGTGCCGGAAGCGTTGGATCATTTCCAGTCGGAATCCTATTCGCCCTACCACTTCTTCTCTTCCGAACAATGGGCGAAATTCCGCGCCGACACGCCGTTGACGCTGACGAGCGACGAGGTCAAACGGCTGCGTTCGATGGGCGATCCGATCGATCTCGACGAGGTTCGGCGCATCTATCTGTCGCTGTCGCGGCTGCTCTCTGCACATGTCGAATCCTCGCAGATGCTGTTTGAACAGCGCAACCGCTTCCTCAGCCTGTCCGATGTGACGAAGACGCCCTTCGTCATCGGTATCGCCGGTTCGGTTGCGGTGGGAAAATCAACCACCGCCCGTATCCTCAAGGAGCTTCTGGGGCGCTGGCCTTCCAGCCCGAAGGTCGATCTCGTCACCACCGACGGTTTCCTCCATCCGAACGCCGTGCTGCAGCGGGAAAAGCTGATGCAGCGCAAAGGCTTTCCGGAAAGCTACGACACGGGTGCGATCCTGCGCTTCCTCTCTGCGATCAAGGCCGGACGGCCGGATGTGAAGGCGCCCAGCTATTCGCACCTCGTCTACGACGTGCTGCCGGACGAATACAAGATCGTCGACCGGCCCGACATCCTGATCTTCGAGGGCATCAATGTGCTGCAATCGCGCGACCTGCCTGCCGGCGGCAAGATCGTACCGATGGTCTCCGACTTCTTCGACTTCTCGATCTATATCGATGCCGCCGAAGACGAGATTCACAACTGGTATGTCACGCGCTTCATGCGGCTGCGCGAGACCGCCTTCCGCGATCCAAATTCCTATTTCCATCGCTATGCCTCGATCAGCGACGCGGAAGCGCTCGAAATCGCCGAGGATCTTTGGGCAAACATCAACCTGAAGAACCTACGGCAGAACATTCTGCCGACGCGTCCACGCGCCGATCTCATCCTGAAAAAGGGCAGGGATCATCTGATCGAACAGGTCGCGCTGCGAAAACTATAGCAGGCGGTCGTCTTTAAGGATTGACGCGACGGAGCGTCAGATTGATGCGGCCGCCATTCTTCAAGAGCGTCGACGTCGCCGGATGGATGCGGTCGACGCCATGGAAGCACAGCCTCCCCTCGCCGCCAAGCACGACCAGATCACCGCTCGACAGCTTGAAAGATAGCGTGCGATCATTGCGGCTGAGGCCGCCGATGCGAAAGAGGCAGCTGTTGCCGAGTGAGATCGAGACGACCGGGGCTTTGAGATCCTGCTCGTCCTTGTCCTGATGCAAGCTCATGCGCGCTTCGTCGGAGTAGAAATTGACGAGGCAGGCTTCCGGCGGCTTGTCGTAACCCGAAACATCATTCCAGATGTCGAGCAATTGCTGGGGCATATCAGGCCAGGGCCTGCCGGTTACCGGGTGCGTCGGCTGGTAGCGATAGCCGCGCTCTTTGTCCGTCACCCAGCCGAGCGGCCCGCAATTGGTCATGCGCACCGACATCGGCTTGCCGGTGCCGGGCATGGCGGGCACATAAAGCGGTGCTTCGGCGACGACCGCACGGATCGCCTCGACCAACGCTTCCTGACGCGACCGGTCGAGATAGCCTGGGAGATGGCGGATGCCACTCAAGAGTTCCGGCATATTACTCACCACTGCCGCCGCCGGGGCGGCCGCGCATTTTCTTGACTTCCGAGCGACCGGATTTTTCCTTCAGGCGGCGTTCGACCGAACCCTTGGTCGGCCTGGTCTTCTTGCGCGGCGGCGGCGGCGGCTTGGCGGCCTCCAATATCAGTTCCTTCAGCCGGTCACGCGCATCCTCGCGGTTGCGGTCCTGGCTGCGAAACCGGCTCGCCTCGATCATCAGCACGCCATCCTTCGACAACCGCCGACCGGCGAGCTTGATCGCATTCGTCTTGACTCGCTCATTGAGGGACGGCGAATTCGCGATGTTGAAGAACAGCTGGACAGCGGTCGAGACCTTGTTGACATTCTGCCCGCCGGGACCGCCCGCCAGAACGAACTGTTCCGTCAGCTCCCATCCCGCGATGGTGATCCTGTCATCGATATAGAGCGCGTCGCTGGCCATGCGGCGTTCTATCTCACATCGGCAGCGAATTGAAAATATCGGCCGTCAATAAGGAAAACCCGGCAATCCTGCGATGCCGGGTTTCACGTGAGTCAGAGAGTCTGTTGAACGCAATTCCGGACGCAAAACCGTTGCACACTTTTGCTGGAATTGGTTGCGCGCCTTATTCTGCAGCGACCTTCACGCCCGGGGCTGCATCGCGGACGCCGCCGTCAACGTGGCCCTCGAATTTGGCAAAGTTCGCAATGAACATCGAGACCAGCTTTTCGGCCTGCGCGTCATAGGCTGCCTTGTCGGCCCAGGTCGAGCGCGGATCGAGAATGCTGCCATCGACACCGTCGACGGAGACCGGTACGGCGAAGCCGAAGTTCGTGTCAGCGCGGAATTCGGCCTGTCCAAGTTCGCCGCTGAGGGCGGCAGCGAGAAGCGCACGCGTCGCCTTGATCGGCATGCGCTTGCCAGCGCCATAGGCGCCGCCGGTCCAGCCGGTATTGACAAGCCAGCATTGGACGCCATGACGACCGATCAGCTCCTTGAGCAGATTGCCATATTCGGCCGGATGCCGCGGCATGAAAGGAGCGCCGAAGCAGGTGGAGAAGGTCGCTTCCGGCTCGACGACACCCTTTTCGGTGCCGGCCACCTTGGCAGTGTAGCCGGAGAGGAAGTGATACATCGCCTGATCAGGCGTCAATCGGGCGATCGGCGGCATGACGCCAAAGGCATCGGCGGTCAGCATGATGATCGTCTTCGGATGTCCGGCACGCCCCGTTTCCGACGCGTTCGGGATGAATTCCATAGGATAGGCGCAACGGGTGTTCTCGGTCAGCGACCCGTCGTCGAAATCCGGCTCGCGGCTTTCGTTCAGCACGACGTTTTCCAGCACGGTGCCGAAGCGCTGCGTCGTCGCATAGATTTCCGGCTCGGCTTCGGCCGAGAGGCGGATGGTCTTGGCGTAGCAGCCGCCTTCGAAGTTGAAGATGCCGTTTTCGCTCCAGCCGTGTTCGTCATCGCCGATCAGCGTCCGGGCCGGATCGGCCGAAAGCGTCGTCTTGCCAGTGCCGGAAAGGCCGAAGAAAACCGCCGCGTCACCGTCCGGGCCGACATTGGCCGAGCAATGCATCGGCATCACGCCCTTGGCTGGCAGCAAGTAGTTGAGCACGGTGAAGACCGATTTCTTCATTTCGCCGGCATAGGAGGTGCCGCCGATGAGGACGAGACCGTTGGTGAGATCGCAGGCGATCACCGTTTCCGAACGGCAGCCGTGGCGGGCCGGATCGGCCTTGAAGCTCGGCAGATCGATGATCGTCAGCTTCGGCACGAAGCTGGAGAGCGCTGCGGTGCCAGGGCGGATCAGCAGATTGCGGATGAACAGCGAATGCCAGGCGAATTCGGTCACGACGCGGGTCGGCAAAGCATGGCCTTCCTCCGCGCCACCGACGAGATCCTGGACGAAAAGCTCCTTGCCCGCAGCATGCGCCAGCATATCGTCGCGCAGCACGGCGAAATGCTCCGGCGAGATCGGCTTGTTGTTGTCCCACCAGATTTCACCATCGGTATTGATATCGCGAACGACGAACTTGTCGCGCGGCGAACGGCCCGTGTGCTGGCCGGTAATAGCCCGTAATGCGCCTTGAGCGGTCAGTTCGGCTTCGCCCCGGCGGATCGCTTCTTCATAGAGCGCGGCGGCGGAAAAGTTGTAGCGAACGCTGGCTGCGCCGCCCAATCCAACCGTTGCCAGCTCTATTGCCGGGTTATGAACTCCGAACATTTCCATGGCTAGTTCCCTTCGCTCAGGCTCGTTGCCGTTAAAACTGATCGCGAAAATACGGGCAGAAATTTTAAAACACAAGATAGGAAACTTGAGATAATTCAGTGATATCAAACAATTAATCGATTTAAATTTATTGTCTTAATTTTAAATCGTTTGAATAGGCCGCGTTTAAACATTCCGATGCACTATCTAAGGTTGCTGCAGAATTTTACGACAATCCTCCCCTTTATCTTTGCCACAATTTGTTCCACCTTTATCCTCCATAAGCGCATCCGGTCACTGAGACCGCCTGGGGAGAGCAAATCCGGGAGATTGCGCACTGATGACGGAGACCAACACCATGCCGACAATCGCGCTCGTTGATGACGACCGCAACATCCTCACCTCGGTGTCGATCGCACTGGAGGCCGAAGGATATAAGGTCGAGACGTATACGGACGGTGCTTCGGCGCTCGACGGCCTGCTGGCGCGACCGCCGCAGCTGGCGATCTTCGACATCAAGATGCCGCGCATGGACGGCATGGAACTGCTGCGCCGCCTGCGGCAGAAGTCGGATATTCCCGTCATCTTCCTCACCTCCAAGGATGAGGAGATCGATGAACTCTTCGGCCTGAAGATGGGCGCCGATGACTTCATCACCAAACCTTTTTCGCAGCGCCTACTGGTGGAGCGCGTGCGCGCCGTCCTGCGTCGCGCGTCAAGCCGCGAAGCCGCCGCCGCCGGCACCAGCCCCACCGGCGCGCCGAAGACCGGCGCGGTGCAGCAGGCCCGCTCGCTGGAACGCGGGCAGCTGGTCATGGATCAGGAACGCCATACCTGCACCTGGAAAGGCGAGGCCGTGACGCTGACGGTGACCGAATTCCTGATCCTGCATTCGCTGGCGCAGCGCCCCGGCGTCGTCAAAAGCCGCGACGCGCTGATGGACGCAGCCTATGACGAACAGGTTTATGTCGACGACAGGACCATCGACAGTCACATCAAGCGGCTGCGCAAGAAATTCAAGATGGTCGACACCGACTTTGATATGATTGAAACACTCTACGGAGTGGGATACCGCTTCCGCGAAGCAGCCTGAGCCCCCAAGCGGCGCAGCGCGCTACTGCATAATTTCCTAAATCGGCATCGGTTTAAGGGTTAAATTAGGCAGCAGTTCAAAATGTCACGGCGTCCTTGGCGCGTCTGAAAAGACGCGCGGCGCTGTCGGAAATGTTGAGGGCTGCGGGCCGGTCCATCCGGCCCCGCTCTTCGAAAGGGCCTGTCATTGGCACAGTTGGTGCAGGAAAGGGATCTCGACGATGCGGAGGGCGTGAGCACCCGTCGCGTTCGTGGCCGCCGTTGGTCGCATCCCTTCACGCTGATCCGCCGCATCTTCGGCAATGCCGTCTTTTCGAGCCTGACGCGGCGCATCCTGTTCTTCAATCTCGTCGCGCTGGTGGTACTCGTCGGCGGCATCCTCTACCTTAACCAGTTCCGCGAGGGATTGATCGACGCTCGCGCCGAAAGCCTGTTGACGCAGGGCGAAATCATCGCCGGCGCCGTTTCGGCCTCCGCGTCGGTCGATACGAACTCGATTACCATCGATCCGCAGAAGCTGCTCGAGCTGCAGGCCGGCCAGAGCATCACCCCTGTGCCGAACGACGAGGACCTTGAATTCCCGATCGATCCCGAAAAGGTCGCGCCGGTTCTACGCCGGCTGATCTCTCCGACGCGCACCCGCGCCCGCATCTTCGATGCCGATGCCAACCTGCTGCTCGATTCGCGCCATCTCTATTCGCGCGGCCAGGTATTGCGCTTCGACCTGCCGCCGGTGGAGGAAGAGAAGCAGACCTGGAGCGAGTGGTTTGCCACCCTGTTCAACAAGGCGTTACAGCCCGGCAATCTGCCGCTCTACAAGGAAGCGCCAGGCGGCGACGGCTCGATCTATCCCGAAGTGATGAACGCACTCACCGGCGTGCGCGGAGCAGTCGTGCGCACCACCGAAAAAGGTGAACTCATCGTGTCCGTCGCCGTGCCGATCCAGCGCTTCCGCGCCGTGCTCGGCGTGCTGTTGTTGTCGACGCAGGCGGGCGACATCGACAATATCGTCCATGCCGAGCGGCTTGCCATCATGCGTGTCTTCGGCGTGGCGACACTCGTCAACGTGCTGCTTTCGCTGGTGCTGTCGTCGACCATCGCCAATCCGCTGCGCCGTCTTTCGGCAGCGGCCATCCGCGTCCGCCGCGGTGCCAAGACGCGTGAGGAAATTCCCGATTTCTCTGCCCGCCAGGATGAAATCGGCAACCTTTCCATCGCATTGCGCGAGATGACGACGGCGCTCTACGACCGCATCGATGCGATCGAGAGTTTCGCCGCCGATGTCAGCCACGAGCTCAAGAACCCGCTGACCTCGCTGCGCAGCGCCGTCGAAACGCTGCCGCTTGCCCGATCCGACGATTCCAAGAAGCGGCTGATGGACGTCATCCAGCACGATGTCCGCCGCCTCGACCGGCTAATCAGCGATATCTCTGACGCCTCCCGTCTCGACGCCGAACTCGCACGTGTCGATGCCGGCTCCGTGGATATGGAGGTGCTGCTGCGCGACCTCATCGAGGTTTCGCGCCAAGTCAGGAGCACCAAGAAGCAGGTGGAAATCGAATATGCGATCGAACGCAAGCCGAACGTCAAGACGCGCTTCGTCGTCAACGGCCACGATCTACGCATCGGCCAGATCATCGCCAACCTGATCGAGAATGCCCGCTCTTTCGTGCCGGAAAAGGGCGGCAAGATTGTCGTGCGGCTGGTGCGGACACGCTCGCGCTGCGTCACCACGATCGAAGACAACGGCCCCGGCATCCAGGCGGAAAATATCGACCGTATCTTCGAGCGCTTCTATACGGACCGGCCGGAGGCGGAAGGCTTCGGCCAGAATTCGGGGCTCGGCCTGTCGATCAGCCGGCAGATCGCCGAAGCGCATGGCGGTTCGCTGAGAGCCGAAAACATCACCGATGCCGAGAGCGGGCATATACTCGGCGCGCGCTTCATCCTCTCTTTGCCAATCGGCGCCGCAGCATGACCGAGGCAGCTTTCAACGTCCATGCGACGGCGATCGTCGTCGGCAAGACGGGGCTGCTGTTCAGCGGCCCCTCCGGCTGGGGAAAATCGATGCTGGCCTTCACCTGCATGACCGAGGCGCGCCGGCTCGGGCTTTTCACGGCGCTGGTCGCCGACGACCAGGTTCTTCTCTCAGCAGAGGCCGGCGCGGTGATCGCCACGTGCCCGCCGTCGATCACCGGGCTGATCGAACTTCGCGGCACCGGCATCGTTCGTCAGGACCATATTCCAAGAGCGGCCATGCATTATGCCGTGCTTCCGGGCAGCGCCACCGGTGAAAACCGGGTGCCTCCCGAGGGCGAAATGGTAAGCATTGCCGCCGATTTTTCGCTTCCCGCATTGCGGTTGCTCACAGGTGTTTCCTCACCCCTTGCGATCCTGATGGCAAAAGTGCCGGATATCGGGCGCTGAGCCCTTCCGGATTGGTCAATCTGCCTTATATATTCGCATTTTTATCTTGCACTTCGGCTTTTCATAGCCAAGATGTGCCCCCACCGGTGGACGTAATTGCTGCGTTGCGATATTGGGGCCACCGTTTGCGTATATGGGAGCAGTAATATCATGATCGGACTTGTGCTTGTCACTCATGGCAAGCTGGCTGAAGAGTTTCGTCATGCTGTCGAGCACGTCGTCGGTCCTCAGAAATTCATCGAGACGGTCTGTATTGGCCCCGAAGACGACATGGATCAGAGACGGCAGGACATTCTGGAAGCCGTTTCCGGTGCCGATGATGGCCACGGCGTTGTCATCCTGACCGACATGTTCGGCGGCACGCCGTCCAATCTCGCCATATCAGTCATGAGCAGCGGCCATACCGAAGTCATTGCCGGTGTCAATCTGCCGATGTTGATCAAACTTGCCGGGGTGCGCGGCGAGAACAACATGGAAAAGGCGCTGGTGGAGGCCTCCGAAGCCGGACGGAAATATATCAATGTCGCGAGCCGTGTGCTCAGCGGAAAATAACGGGCATTCATGACATCGCTCTCCCGGGAACTCCTCATCATCAACAAGCGCGGTCTTCACGCGCGCGCTTCCGCCAAATTCGTGCAGATGGTCGAGACCTTCGATGCCGCCATCACCGTTTCCAAGGACGGAATGACGGTCGGCGGAACCTCCATCATGGGCCTGATGATGCTTGCGGCAAGCCCCGGCTCGAGCGTCGTCGTTTCGGCGAGCGGCAGCCAGGCCGAGGAAGCGCTGGAGGCCCTGGACCAGCTGATCCAGAACAGGTTCGGCGAGGAGATGTGAGCTCCGATCGAGTTCATATAAACATATAAAGACTTCTTTATATCCTTATTGCCATCACCGGCGAAGCCTGCTAAACGGCGGACATGCCGTGCGCTTGCACGCGGGTCATCTTCGCGCCTGCGCCAATTTTGAGACGTTTTTCAGCCTGGAGGCCTCTATGAGCACTGAAAAAGATTATGTCGTCGCCGATATCGGGCTTGCGGATTTCGGCCGCAAGGAAATTACGATCGCCGAAACCGAAATGCCGGGGCTGATGTCCTGCCGGACCGAATTCGGCCAGACAAAGCCGCTGAAGGGCGCGCGCATCACCGGCTCGCTGCACATGACTATCCAGACGGCCGTGCTCATCGAGACGTTGGTCGCGCTCGGCGCTGAAGTCCGCTGGGCCTCGTGCAACATCTTCTCGACGCAGGATCATGCCGCTGCCGCGATCGCCGCTTCCGGCGTGCCTGTCTTCGCCATCAAGGGCGAATCGCTCGAAGATTATTGGGTCTATACCGACAAGATCTTCCAGTGGGCCGATGGCGGCCTTTCCAACATGATCCTCGATGACGGTGGCGACGCCACCATGTACATCCTGCTTGGCGCCCGTGCAGAAGCCGGCGAGGACGTGCTGTCTCACCCGCATTCCGAAGAAGAGGAAATCCTCTTCGCACAGATCAAGAAGCGCCTTGCCGCTTCGCCTGGCTGGTTTACCAAGCAGCGCGACGCGATCAAGGGCGTCACCGAGGAAACGACGACCGGCGTCAACCGCCTTTACCAGCTCAGCCAGAAGGGCCTGCTGCCTTTCCCGGCGATCAACGTCAACGACTCTGTCACCAAGTCGAAGTTCGACAACAAGTATGGCTGCAAGGAATCGCTGGTCGACGGCATTCGTCGCGGCACTGACGTGATGATGGCCGGCAAGGTTGCCGTCGTCTGCGGATATGGCGACGTCGGCAAAGGTTCTGCCGCTTCGCTCTCCGGCGCCGGCGCCCGCGTCAAGGTGACCGAAGCCGATCCGATCTGCGCATTGCAGGCTGCGATGGACGGCTATGAAGTCGTTCTGCTCGAGGACGTCGTTTCGTCGGCCGATATCTTCATCACCACCACCGGCAACAAGGACGTCATCCGCATCGACCATATGCGGGCGATGAAGGATATGGCGATCGTCGGCAATATCGGTCACTTCGACAACGAAATCGAAGTCGCTGCATTGCGCAATCTCAAGTGGACCAACGTCAAGCCGCAGGTCGACCTGATCGAATTCCCCAAGGGCAACCGCATCATCCTTCTTTCCGAAGGCCGTCTGCTCAACCTCGGCAATGCCACCGGCCATCCGTCCTTCGTGATGTCGGCTTCGTTCACCAACCAGACGCTGGCGCAGATCGAGCTGTTCACCAAGCCCGACCAGTATGCCAACCAGGTCTATATCCTGCCGAAGCATCTCGATGAAAAGGTCGCACGCCTGCATCTCGACAAGCTCGGCGTGAAGCTGACGGAGCTTTCTGAGGAACAGGCTGCCTATATCGGCGTCTCGCCGAAGGGCCCGTTCAAGTCCGACCACTACAGATATTGATCTGATCGTTTAATATCCACAAGATGTAGAAGCCGCGGCATTGACAAATGCCGCGGCTTATTTTTTGGACGCTCCCTTCCCGCCGATTCCCTTCCGAAGTATTGTTTTAAGACTTGATTCGTGGCGCCGGACCCTGTCCGACCGCTGCGAAAATGGGATGTCTTGTCGTAATGCGGCACATTGAAGGACGGAGACATACCGCGGATGTCGGAAATGAAAAGCAGCCTGCCCGGTCAGGCGGATGATGGCGCTCGCGCCGATCGCCGCCCGCTCATGGCAGGCCAAGGATATAAATCTGCAACGGCATACGAGGCCGTAAAGCAAGAGCACGGACCATTGGCGCGCTTCCTGAAAAGTTGCGCGGCCGGCACGGCGCTTGCCGCGCTGGCGCGGCCGGCTCTGGCACAAGCGGAGCAGCAGGCGGCCTCGGCTCACCTCTTCACATCCTCGCAGGTGATCGGTGTTTCCGTCGTCATCGGCGTCATATCGGCAGCGCTGCTGTCGACGCTGTGGCTCGTGCGTCAGCGCGGCAACCTGGAAAACGAGAGCCGGGAAATCCGCTCGGCGCTCTCCGATGCCCAGCAGCGCATTTCGCAATACCAGGCTTTGATCGCCGACAAGAATCGGCGGATCGTTATCTGGGACGGCAATGCACGCCCCGAACTGCTCGGCCAGCTTCCGCCCGAGACCGGCGCGCCGCAGGACGGCGAATTCCTGGCCTTCGGCCTGTGGCTGAAGTCACGTTCGGCTTCCGAGCTGGAAAAGGCGATCGACCGGCTGCGCGACGAGGCGCAAAGCTTCGACATGGTGGTCGAAACCATCCGCGACGAAATCCTGGAGGCGCAGGGCCGGGTTTCCGGCGGGCGTGCCTTCGTCCGCTTCGTAGCGCTCAACAATCTGCGCGCCGAACTCGCAGAGCTCAGGATCGAACGCGACCGGCTGATGACCTCGATCTCGGCTTTCCAGACCATGCTCGACGCGATCGACATGCCGGCCTGGCAGCGCGATCCGGTGGGCCGGCTCACCTGGGTCAACCAGGCCTATGGCGAGGCGGTCGAAGCGCGATCGCCGCAGCAGGCGATCAATGAAGGTCGCGAGATGCTGACGACCGTGGCGCGCGAACGCATTCGCGCCACGACGACACCGGAATCGCCCTTCCACGACAAGATCTCGACGGTCGTGCACGGCAACCGCACATTCTTCGACGTCGTCGACGTCAGGGTTCCCGGCGGCTCGGCCGGCATCGCGATCGATGTGTCCGACATAGAGGCAGTGCGTGCCGAGCTGGAACGGACGCTGAAGAGCCATGCCGAAACGCTCGATCATCTCGCCACACCTGTCGCCATCTTCGACGGCGACCGCCGGCTGCAATTCTACAACCAGGCCTTCGTCGCGCTCTGGGAGCTGGATATCGCCTTCCTCGAAGGCCGGCCCGACAATAGCGAGCTGCTCGAGCGGCTGCGAGCGGCCAAGAAGCTGCCCGACCAGCTCAACTGGAAAAGCTGGAAGGAAGCCGCGCTTTCCGTCTATCGCGCGCTCGACACGCAATCCGATCTCTGGCACCTGCCGAACGGGCAGACGTTGCGCGTGTTTGCGACCGCCCATCCGCAGGGTGGCGCCACCTGGGTGTTCGAAAACCTGACCGAGCAGGTCGATCTCGAAACGCGTTACAACACGCTGGTCAAGGTGCAGGGTGAAACGATCGACCATCTTTCCGAAGGTGTGGCGGTGTTCGGCCCTGATGGACGCATCCGCCTTTCGAACCCGGCCTTCCGCGCGCTCTGGGGGATCACCGAAACCGAAGCCAAGCCCGGCACTCATATCCGTGCACTCGGCGAGGCCTGCGCCCCGTCCTATGACCGGCCGGACGGCTGGAAGACCTTTGCGGAACTCATCACCAGCTTCGACGACGAACGCCGCTCGGGCCAGGGAACGCTGGAACTCTTCTCCGGCCTCGTGCTCGACTATGCCGTCATCCCGCTGCCGAATGCGCAGACCATGCTGACCTTCGTCAACATGACGGACAGCGTGCGTGCCGAGCGCGCGCTGACCGAGAAAAACGAAGCACTACGCAAGGCCGACGAGCTGAAGAATGACTTCGTCCAGCACGTTTCCTATGAACTGCGTTCGCCACTGACCAACATTATCGGCTTCACCGATCTCCTGCGCACGCCGGGCGTTGGGCCGCTTACCGAACGGCAGGCCGAATATATCGACCACATCTCGACCTCGTCCTCGGTTCTGTTGACACTCGTCAACGATATTCTCGACCTTGCGACCGTCGACGCCGGCATCATGCGCCTCAATTATGCGGATATCGATCTCAACGATCTGCTCGACGACGTCTCGATGCAGATCGCCGACCGCCTCCACGAAAGCGGCGTCGCGCTTGAAATCACCGCGCCCGCCTATCTCGGCTCGATCGTCGCCGATCCGCAGCGTCTGAAGCAGATCCTTCTGAAGCTTCTTTCCAATGCGGCGAATTTCTCGCCCGAGGGCACTTCGATCTCACTGGAATGCCATCGCGAAGGCACCGATTTCGTCTTCTCCGTCAGCGATCGCGGCCCAGGCATCTCACCTGACATGATCGCGACCGTCTTCGACCGTTTTGCCACAGGGGCGAAAAGCGGCAAACGCGGCGGCGCCGGCCTCGGCCTCTCGATCGTCGACAGCTTCGTCAGTCTGCATCATGGCGACGTGACGATCGACAGCGAGCCAGGCAAGGGAACCACCGTCGTCTGCCGTATCCCCTCGGTCGATGTACCGCATTCCGCCGCCGCCGAATGACGACCAGTGACGCGATCTCGCTTTTCCTGAAAGACGAGGCGGCCACCATCCGCCTCGGCGAAGACTTGGCGCTGGCCCTGAAAGCCGGCGATTGCCTTGCCCTTTCCGGCGATCTCGGCGCGGGGAAATCCTCGCTCGCCCGCGCGATCTTGCGCGCCATGGCCGATGACGAGCGGCTCGAGGTCCCCAGCCCGACCTTCACACTGGTCCAATCCTACGATCTGCGCATCGCCGTTTCGCATTTCGATCTCTACCGGCTCGGCGACCCCGCCGAACTGACGGAACTTGGCTTCGACGAGGCTCTGCAGAATGGGATCTGTCTCGTCGAATGGCCGGAGATGGCGGAAAGCGAACTGCCCGCAGAGCGCATCGCGCTGACGCTGGCACATGAAGGCAACGGCCGCCGGGCAACGATCAAAGCCGCTGCCGCGCAAAATACACGCATCCGCCGCGTCCTGGCGATCCGCGATTTCCTTGACGCCGCCGGTTACCCCGCAGCGAAACGCCGATTCCTGACCGGTGATGCCTCGTTGCGTGCCTATGAGGCGATCTATCCGCAAGCTGGGAACCAACGCATCATCCTGATGGACTGGCCGCCGCTTGCTGAAGGCCCGCCGGTTCTCGACGGCAAACCCTATCCCAAAGTCGCGCATCTTGCCGAAAACGCTTATCCCTTCGTGGCGATCGCCGATACGCTGCGCAAGGACGGTTTTGCGGCGCCCGAAGTCTACAAGGTGGATTATAACAAGGGTATCCTGCTGATCGAAGATCTTGGCAGCGAAGGTGTGCTGGGTCCCCACGGACAGCCGATCATAGAACGCTATCGAGAAAGCGTTGCCTGCCTGGCCAGGCTGCACGCCCTGAAATTTCCGCAGGACATCCCTGTTGGAAAGGGGCATGTCCATCATATTCCTGATTTCGACCGCACGGCGATGAAGATGGAGGTGCGGCTGGTGCTCGACTGGCACCTGCCCTGGAAGCGTCAGGGCGCGCCCGCAACGGAAACCGAACGGGCGGAATATCTGGCGATCTGGGATGGGCTCATCGATGAGCTCGCAACGGCCGAGAAGAACCTCCTGCTGCGCGATTTCCACTCGCCGAACATCATCTGGCGCGAACATGAAAGCGGTATTCGCAAGATCGGCCTCATCGATTTCCAAGACGCGATGATCGGCCCCACGGCTTATGACCTTGCTTCGATCGTCCAGGATGCGCGCGTAACGATCGAGCCGGATCTCTTTCGGCAGCTGATGGACGATTATCTGACACTTCGCCGCGCACAGGGCGGCTTCGACGAAGCCGGCTTCATGAGGGCCTGGGCAATTATGTCG
Source organism: Rhizobium sophorae (assembly GCF_013087515.1). Lineage (GTDB taxonomy): Bacteria > Pseudomonadota > Alphaproteobacteria > Rhizobiales > Rhizobiaceae > Rhizobium > Rhizobium sophorae. Next base: position 32,515 of record NZ_JABFCN010000066.1, read on the forward strand.
GCGCAGCGCAACTGCAAGCTTGCCGGCCTTTGGGTGCGCTTGTTGCAGCGCGACGGCAAGCCGGGCTATCTGAAACATATGCCGCGCACGCTCGCTTATCTGAACGTCGCGCTTGAGCATGAAACGCTTGCCCCCTTGCGTGATTGGTGCGCAAGGGCTGGAATAGGTCAGAGCGAATCATAAGTTCCGGATCAGAATGACCATCAAACAAGCCATGGTACTGGCGGCGGGTCTCGGAACCCGTATGCGCCCGATCACCGATACGATCCCGAAGCCGCTGGTGAAGATCGACGGCAAGCCGATGATCGACTACGCGCTGGATTCGCTGGTGGCGGCCGGCGTCGAACGGGCCGTCGTCAACGTTCACCATCACGCCGGCCAGATGCTCGATCATCTCGGGAATTATCAAGGCCTCGACATCGCCATTTCCGATGAGCAGGAAGCGCTGATGAATTCCGGCGGCGGCCTGGCAAAGGGCCTGACGCTGCTGACCCGCGACAATATCTTCGTCATGAATGCCGACCTCTTCTGGATCGGCGAACAGCCGGGGCGACCGACGAATCTGCAACGCTTAGCCGGATTTTTCGATGCCGAGCGCATGGATATGGCGCTGCTTTGCGTTGGGATCGAGGATACGACGGGTCACAACGGCAAGAACGACTTCAGTCTCGCGGCCGATGGCCGGCTGACGCGCTATCGCGACGATCCCTCCAATCCCGTCGTCTATGCCGGCGCGATCGCCATGAACCCGTCGCTGTTCGACGACGCACCAAAGGATGCCTTCAACCTCAATATCTATTTCGACAAGGCGATCGCGCGCGGGCGGCTTTTCGGCATGGTGCTCGAAGGCCATTGGCTGACGGTCGGCACCCCGGAGGCAATCGGCGAGGCGGAGGAAACGATCCGGCGATTGCGGACGTTTGCTTAAGCCATGGCGGAGCGGCACCAGCCACGCATCCTGACGATCCCGGCGGGCCTCTCCTTCCTGAAAACGCTGGCCACGACACTTTGCGATGGCCGATTGACGCCGATTTTCCGGCACGACGCCGATGATCCGCTGTCGCTTGCCAAAGTAACGATCTACCTGCCGACCCGGCGCGCCGTGCGTGTGCTGCGTTCTGAATTCGTCGACCTGCTCGGCGGCCGATCAGCGATCCTCCCCGTCATCCGCCCGCTCGGCGAAACCGATGACGATAGCGGCTATTTCGACGAGGCGCTGCCGGCAACGATCGATCTCGCCCAGCCGCTGTCGAATACCGCCCGCCTGCTGGAGCTTGCGCGCCTCATCCTTGCCTGGCGAAATAAGTTGCCGGAGATCGTCCGCCACATTCACTCGGACTCGCCGCTGGTCGCGCCGGCAAGCCCGGCGGATGCGATCTGGCTCGCCCGCAATCTTGCCGAGCTGATCGATTCCATCGAGACCGAGGATCTCGACTGGTCGGAGCTGTCCAAACTCGATACCGGCGATTATGCCGCCTGGTGGCAGCTGACGGCGGAGTTCCTGCAGATCGCCAGCGCCTTCTGGCCCGAGCGGCTTTCCGAACTCGGCAAATCCTCGCCGGCGCGGCACAGAAACGCCATTCTGCGGGCCGAAGCAGGCCGGCTTTCGGCGACGAAACCCGCGGGACCGATCATCATCGCCGGTTCGACGGGTTCCGTTCCCGCCACCGCCGATCTCATCGCCGCCGTCGCCCATCTGCCTGAAGGTGTGATCGTGCTTCCAGGTCTCGATCTCTCCATGCCCGAAAGGCACTGGCAGATGGTCGCGCCGGAACCGGCGCCCGGCCAACACGCCAATCCGGCAAGCCGGAGCCATCCGCAGTATGGTCTGTCGCTGCTGCTCAAGCGGCTGAAGCTGACGCGGGCCGACATCACGCTCCTCGACAGACCGGAGGCCGACCTTGAGCGGCGTGCCGAAATCCTGTCGCGGGCCCTTGCCCCGGCGGAGGCGACCAGCGAATGGGGAGCTTGGAAAAACGACCTGTCGGCAGGCGCACTGTCTTCGGCCTTCTCTGACATCTCGCTGATCGAAGCCGCCAATGAGCGCGAGGAAGCAACCGCAATTGCCATCGCGCTCCGGCTGGCGCTGGAGAGACCGGGGCAGGACGGCGACAGCCGGGCAGCCCTCATCACGCCGGACCGCAATCTCGCCCGGCGGGTGATGGCGGAGCTTTCCCGCTTCGGCATCCTCGCCGACGATTCGGCCGGCACACCGCTTGCGGCCACGCCGCAGGGCACGCTTCTGCAATTGCTGCTGGAGGCAGCGTTGCGGCCGGGCGATCCGGTGGCGATCATCTCTTTGCTCAAGCATCCGCTCGCCCGCTTCGGCCTGGAACGCCACCCATTGATTTCCGCTACCGAGGCGCTCGAGCTGCTGGCGTTGCGCGGCGGCGTAGCCGAGGTGGATATCAGCACGCTTGAGCCGCTGCTGATCCACCAACTTGCCGAACAGGCGCTGGACAGGCACGCGCCGCAATGGCGAAAGGCGCTTTCGCCCGATGCAGCCGACGCCGCATATGACCTTGCCCGGCGGGTCGCACAAGCGACCGAGCCGCTGGCTTCGGCGCTGATGCGGCACCGGCCGGAAGATCGCGGAAGAACAGTGCGCTTCACATTGTCCGAATGGGCAGAGCGCACCGGTCGTTCGCTGGAAGCCGTTGCGGCCGATCCGCGAGGCAATCTCGCCGATCTCTGGTCTGGTGAAGCGGGAGATGCGCTCGCCGCCCTGCTCAGCGAAGTGATCGACACCAACGGCCAGATGGAGGCCGACGGGCCGCAATGGATCGACATCATGGCAGCCCTTGCTGCCGGTCATGCGGTGAAGCCACGGGCGCTGAGCCATCCCAGGCTTTTCATCTTCGGCACGCTGGAAGCCCGCCTGCAGAGCGTCGATACGCTGATCCTCGGCGGCCTCAATGAAGGCACCTGGCCAGGGCAGACCGCCAACAATCCCTTCATCCCCCGCATGATGAAGACGGAGATCGGCCTCGAACCGCCGGAACGGCGCATCGGCCAGCTGGCGCATGATTTCGAGATGGCAAACGGTACGCGCCATCTGATCTATTCGCGTGCGCTACGCCAGGGCTCGACGCCGACCGTCGCCTCGCGCTGGCTGCAGCGGCTGCTGGCGCTCGGCGGCGAGGCATTCGAAGCGGAATTGAAGGGACGCGGCAACCGGTTTCTCCAATGGGCCGCTCTCATCGATCGGGGAGATGCTCAAGCACCGGCGCAACGCCCCTCGCCGAAACCGCCGCTGGCACTGCAGCCGAAATCCTATTCCTTCAGCGAAGTCGGCCGGCTGCGCCGAGATCCCTATGCCATCTATGCCCGTCGCATCTTGCGGCTCGACCCGGTCGATCCGTTCAATCGCGATCCGGGTGCGGCCGAACGCGGGACCCTCTATCACAAGATCATCGACCGTTTCATTCGCGAAGCCCATATCGCCGGCACGCCGGATGCGGCAGCGGCGATGGAGTGCATTCTTTCCGAGCTTTTCGACATGGAAAAGTTGCCACCGCATATCGATGCCGTGTGGCGGCCGCGCTTTCGCGCGGTGGCCCGCGCCTTCCTCGAATGGGAGGCTGGACGCCGGCATGGCATCCTGAAAACGCTGACGGAAGTACGGGGTGGTATGGAGCTGGAGTCGATCAATATCCGGCTCACTGGCGTCGCGGACCGGATCGACATAACAGGACCGCACTCGGCCGACATCATCGACTACAAGACCGGCTACAATCCTTCGCCGGCGCAGGCGCGCGTGCTTCTCGATCCGCAGCTTGCGCTCGAAGCGGCCGCCTTGAGCGCCGGCGCCTTCCGCGATGCCGGCAGCCTCGTGCCGCAGGATCTTCTCTATGTGCGCCTGCGTCCGGGAAGCCGCTTCCAGGTCGATACCGTCAACAACGAGAACTCGGCGCGCAGCGACAAGGCGAAGTCGGCGATGGATCTCGCCGCCGAATCGATCGACCAGCTGGTCAAATTCGTCGGGCTGCTGCAATCCAGCGAAAGAGGCTTTACCTCGCGGCTGATCCCGGCCCAGCAATTCGATTTCGGCGGCGACTACGATCATCTTGCCCGCGTCTCCGAATGGTCGACGGCCGAAACCGAAGAGGGCGGTGATGAGTGATGTGACCGCCCTTCCCAACGACGACGATCCGGGCGCCTGGATCGGCTGGACGACGATCCAGCAGGCGATTGCCTCCGATCCACTGCGTTCGGCATGGGTCTCGGCCAATGCCGGTTCCGGCAAGACGCATGTGCTGACGCAGCGCGTCATCCGGCTGCTACTATCAGGTGCGCGGCCTTCTGCCATTTTATGCCTCACCTACACCAAGGCCGCAGCGTCGGAAATGTCGAACCGCGTCTTCGAACGGCTGGCGGAATGGGTGGTGCTTGACGATGAAGACCTCGGCCGGCGCATCACGCAGATCGAGGGTACGGCTCCTGACGGACTGAAGCTTGCCGAGGCCCGCCGGCTGTTTGCCAAGGCGCTGGAGACACCCGGCGGACTGAAGATCCAGACGATTCATGCCTTTTGCGAGGCGCTGCTGCATCAGTTCCCACTGGAGGCCAACGTTGCCGGGCATTTCTCGGTTCTCGACGATCGCTCGGCGGTGGCGCTGCTTTCCGATGCCCGCCGGGCGCTGCTGACGGCAACCGCGCCTGACGAAGACAGCGCCCTTGCCGAGGCATTCGCCTACGTGCTCAATCTCGGCGACGAATCCGGACTGGAGAACCTGCTCGGCGACATCGTCGCCAACCGCAATGCCATTCGTCGTTTCACGGCGACGGCCGAACAGCAGGGCGGCGTGGAAATGGTTCTGCGCAAAAGGCTCGGCCTTGCCGCCAGCGACACGGAAGGCCGGATCGCGGCGCAATATTGGCCTTTGCCGGAGCTTTCGGGCGGCACGCTGGAGCTTTATCTTTCGCTCGCCGACCAGAAGGGCGGCGCGAAGGCGCAGGAGGTTGGCTATGGCCTCAGGCTCGCCGGGCGGGAATGCGATGACGCAAGGCGCGCTGAGATCCTCGAGAAAATCTTTCTGACAGTGAAGGGCGAGCCCAAGGCGGACTCGCAATTCCTCGTCAAGGCCATGCTTGCCGAGGCACCGCAGCTGGGGGGGGCTATCGCCATTGCCCGCGCGCATGTCGCAGCAAGCCGCGACCGGCTGAAACTGATGCGGATGTACGGCGCCACGCATGCGGCGCTCGTGCTCGCCGATCGGCTGAATCACGATTATGAGGAGTTGAAGAAGCAGCGCAGCCAGCTCGATTTCGAGGACCTGATCACCCGCACCGCCGACCTCCTGACGAAAAGTGGCGTCGGCCCCTGGATCCACTACAAGCTTGATCGGGGTATCGATCATATCCTCGTCGACGAGGCGCAGGATACCAGCCCGATCCAGTGGAGCGTCATCCAGTCGCTGGCCGAAGATTTCTTCTCCGGCGAAAGCGCCCGGCCGATCGTGCGGACGCTCTTTGCCGTCGGCGACGAAAAGCAGTCGATCTATTCCTTCCAGGGGGCGCGGCCTGAGCGTTTTTCCGAGGAGAGCGACCGGACGCGGCGGCGCGTTTCCGACAGCGGGCAGAGTTTTTCTTCCGTGCGGCTGCCGCTCTCCTTCCGCTCGACCGCCGACGTGCTCGAGGCCGTCGACCACATTTTCAAGGCGCCCGAGAACGCGCGCGGCCTCAGCGCGCTCGGCGAACCCGTCGTGCATCGCTCCAGCCGCATCGGGCATCCCGGCGCCGTCGATCTCTGGGAGATGGTTGCGCCGGAAGCGGTGGTGAAGGAGGAGGACTGGACAGCGCCCTTCGACGCGACGCCGGAAAGCGCGCCGGCCGCAATCCTCGCGCGGCGGATCGCCCATTCGATCGGCACGCTTGTTGGCCGCGAAACGATCGTCGACAAAGGCAAGGAGCGTCTGATCGAGGCCGGCGACATCCTGGTGCTGGTGCGCAAGCGCGACACCTTCGTCAATGCGTTGACGCGGGCGCTGAAGCGCCGCGGCGACATTCCCGTCGCCGGCGCGGACAGGCTAGTGCTGACCAGCCATATCGCCGTGCAGGATCTGCTGGCGCTCGGCCGTTTCCTGCTTCTGCCGGAAGACGACCTTTCACTCGCCGCCGTGCTCAAGAGCCCGCTTTTCGATCTCTCCGAGGACGACATCTTTGCGGTCGCCGCGTTGCGCGGCGACAATGAAAGCGTCTGGAGCCATCTCAAAAGCTTCGCCGCAGACGGCACCGAGCGTTTCCGCGCTGCCGTCGAGAGGCTGGAGCTGTTTCTTCGGCAGTCCAGGAGCCTGTCGGTCCATGATTTCTATGCGCGCGTGCTGGGCAGCTATGGCGGGCGGCGGCAATTCCTTGCCCGTCTCGGCACCGAGGTCAGCGATATTCTCGACGAATTCCTGACCTTCACGCTCGACCACGAGAGCTCCGGCCTTCCCGGGCTGCAATCCTTCATCTCGACACTGGAACTCGAGGCCCCGGTGATGAAGCGCGAGCAGGACAAGGGGCGCAACGAGGTGCGGATCATGACGGTGCATGCCTCCAAGGGTCTTGAAGCACCGATCGTTTTCCTCGTCGATGGCGGTTCGAAGGCCTTCACCCATACCCATCTTCCGAAGCTTCGGCTAATCGAGACCGGCCCAGACGAGCCGCCGATGCCCGTCTGGGTTCCTGTCTCGGATCTCGCCAATTCGCTGACCCAGGACGATGCGACACGCATCCAGATGCTGGCGGAAGAGGAATACCGCCGGTTGCTCTATGTCGCCATGACGCGCGCCGCCGACCGGCTGGTCGTCTGCGGCTATCGTGGCGTGCGGGTGAATAACGACACTTGGCATATGATGATTTCGACGACACTCAGCGACGACCATCCGCATGTGGAGGCGACCACATTCTCCGGTCCCGATGGGGAATGGCCGGGCATCAAATGGAGGGTGCCCCGGGTGGATCGAAGCTTCGAGCGTATCGATCGCAGCGAAGAGCGCGGCAGCGAGGAGACTTTGCCGGACGGCCTATTGCGGCCATTGCCGCCGCAGGCTGAGCTGCCCCGGCCGCTCAGTCCTTCCGGTGCCGGGACGATTATCGATGAAGACGAAGGCGGCCTGCTGGTCGTCTCGCCGCTGTTCGGCGAGAAGGAGCGCAGCGATCGTTCACTGGAGAAAGGCAGGCTGATCCATCGCATGCTGCAGGCGCTTCCTGAAATTCCACTTGCCGAACGGCCTGACGCGGCAGACCGCTATGCCGAACGGGCGGCGCGGTTCTGGCCGGAAACCGAACGGCGCAAGCTTGTCGATTCGGTTCTGAAACTATTGGACGAGCAAGGCCTGCAGGCTGTTCTCGGTGCGCAGGCCCAGCCCGAGGTCTCGATCATGGGAACATTGACGCTCGAAGATCGGCGCTATGCCGTCTCCGGCCGCATTGACCGGCTTGCCGTCCTTGCCGATCGCGTCGTCATTCTCGACTACAAAACCAATCGGGTGCCGCCGGCCACAGAGGAGGCTATCCCTTTCGCGCACCGGGCGCAGCTGGCGATCTATCGCGAGATCCTGGCGCCGCTCTATCCTGATAGGCGCATCGATTGCATGCTTGTCTATACCGAGAACGCCTCGCTCTTCACGCTAAGCGAAAAGGCGCTCGGTTTGGCGCTTGCAGCGGTCAAGACAAAGTGAAATACCGGACATTGAAAATTCGGCACCGCACCATCACATGTGGTTCAACACCCAATTCCGTTAAAGGAGCAGCCCATGGCTACCGTGAAAGTCGATATCAATAACTTCCAGTCGGAAGTTCTGGAATCCGCAGAACCCGTCGTCGTCGATTTCTGGGCTGAATGGTGCGGCCCGTGCAAGATGATTGCTCCGAGCCTCGAAGAAATCGCCGTCGAGATGGAAGGCAAGGTCAAGGTCGCCAAGCTGAATATCGATGAGAACCCGGAACTCGCTGCACAGTTCGGTGTGCGCTCAATTCCGACTCTTGCGATCTTCAAGGGCGGCGAAGTTGCCGATATCTCTGTCGGTGCAAAGCCGAAGACGGCTCTTTCGAACTGGATTTCCAGCGCTGCCTGATTGATATCGACCAATTTATATCGCATTGACGAAAAAGCCCGGTTCGACTGGGCTTTTTCATTTCGCGGCCCTCATTTCGGGGGCGTGCCGTTGTCGGCAAGCACGTCGCCGACGAGATAGAGAGAGCCGCCGACCAGAATGCGCGGCGGCAATGCCTCCGGATCGAGAACGGCTTTTATCGCTTCCAGCGCATCGCCGACCGTCAACATCGGTTCGGCAACCAAACCGGCATCATAAGCCGCATTCGACAATATCACGGGGTCGATCATCGCTTCGCTGCCGCGGATCGGCACGCAGAAAACCTTCTCGACCAGGCCGGTAAAGGCCTTGAAATAGCCGACCGGATCCTTGGTGTTGATCATGCCGGTAATCAGGAAAAGCGGCCGAGACTGCCGCTCCTCGAAATTGGCCATGGCTTCGGCGATCACCTCGCCGGCACCGGGATTATGCCCGCCATCGATCCAGATCTCGGCGCCGGCGGGCGCATGCGACAGCAGCCGGCCCTCGCTCAGACGCTGCAGCCGGCCCGGCCATTCGACCGAACTCATCGCCTTTTCCATCATCGTCTCGGTGACGGTGAAACCCGCCGCTTTGACGGCCCGAATGGCGGCGGCGGCATTGGCATATTGGTGGCGGCCGGGAAGGCGCGGCAGCGGCAGGTCGGCAAGACCGAATTCGTCCTGGTAGACGAGCCGGCCATATTCCTCATGCGCCATGAAATCCTGCCCGAAGACGGCGCTCGGGCAATGCAGCCGTTCTGCCGTCGACATCAGCACGTCGAGTGCTGCGTCATATTCCTGATGGCCGATGACAACGGGAAATCCCGGCTTCATGACGCCGGCCTTTTCGGCTGCGATCAACTCGACCCTGTCGCCAAGATAAGGCTGGTGATCCAGCGAGATCGGCATGATGACCGAAACAGCCGGGTCGGAAATGATATTGGTCGCATCGAACCGGCCGCCGAGACCGACTTCGATGATCGCGGCATCGGCCGGATGTTCGGAAAACAGGATGAAGGTGACCGCCGTCAGGATTTCGAAGACGGTGATGTGCTGTCCGGCATTGGCATCGGCCACGCGACGCACGGCGTCGGCAAAGACGGCGTCGTCGACAAGCTGTCCACGTCCGCCCTTGACGCCAATGCGATAACGCTCGTGCCAATTGACCAGATGCGGCGAGGTGTGGACATGGGCGCTGTAGCCGCCGGCTTCGAGCAGGGCACGGCAGAAGGCGGTGACAGATCCCTTGCCATTGGTGCCGGCGACATGGATCACCGGCGGCAGTTTCCTGTGCGGATTGCCGAGCACATCGAGAAGACGGTTGATGCGATCGAGAGACAGATCAAAACCCTTGGGATGCAATCCCATGAGCTTGTCGATCTCCTGTGCTGCCTCACTCACCGCGGTTTGGCCTCTGGGTATCAATTCGGCACCCCGCCTGCTTATCGGTTATCAGGCGCTCGCCGCCAGAGCGATCGCGCCGCCATTCATGTCGTTCGCCGCCGAAACCGGCTTCTTCGTCAAGATCTTCAAGAGGCGCGCCAGCGTTTCGGGAATATCGTGACGTTTGACGACCATATCGACCATACCATGCTCCAGCAGGTATTCAGAGGTCTGGAAGCCTTCGGGCAGTTTTTCACGCAGGGTCTGCTCGATCACGCGCTTGCCGGCAAAGCCGATTTCGGCACCGGGTTCAGCCAGATGAATATCGCCAAGCATGGCATAGGAGGCCGTAACGCCACCGGTGGTCGGATTGGTCAGGACGACGATATAGGGCTGGCCGGATTCCTTGAGCATGTCGACGGCAACCGTCGTGCGCGGCAGCTGCATCAGCGACAGGATGCCTTCCTGCATGCGCGCGCCGCCGGAAGCGGGGAACATCACCAGCGGGCACTTTTCAGCCGTCGCGCGCTCGAAAGCCTTGACGATCGCCTCGCCGGCGGCCATGCCGAGCGAACCGCCGATAAAGTTGAATTCGTGCACAACCGCCACGAGTTTCAGTCCCTGCACCTTTCCGACACCGGCGAGGATCGTATCCTCCTGTTCGGTCTTCAGACGGCTGTCGCGCAGGCGATCGCTATATTTCTTCGAATCACGGAACTTCAGCGGATCCTGCGCGACCTTCGGCTGCGGCAGCGATTCGAACTCGCCATTGTCGAAAAGATCGGCCAGGCGCGCCTTGGCCGGCATCTTCATGTGATAACCGGACGCCGGAATGACCCATTTGTTGCCTTCCAGGTCCTTGTGGAAGACCATCTCGCCCGTTTCCGGGCACTTGATCCAGAGATTCTCCGGCACTTCGCGACGGCCCAGCATGGAATTGATCCGCGGGCGAACGTAGTTGGTGATCCAGTTCAACTCGAATACTCCTGATAGTCTAAAGCGCGTCGCGATCTTTCAGATTCGCTGCCACGCTTTAGGTCCTAGTTTCCCGCATGTCGTTGCCGCAAAACCGCTGCACACTTTTGGGCGACATGCTTTATTGCCAATGTGGGCAAACTATTCGGCAGCAACAAGGCGCGCCGAACGTGTTCCCGTGGAAAGGCCGCGCACCAGCGTGGCTACCGCCTGAACCGTGTCTGCCGTTGCCTTTCCGTCATGCGTCAGGCTGGTCGCGACCTGATTGACGATCGCGGTGCCGACGACGACGCCGTCGGCCGAACCGCCAATGACCTTTGCATGTTCCGCCGTCTTGACGCCGAAGCCGACGCAGACGGGCAGCTTGGTGTGCTGCTTGATGCGCTCGACCGCGCCCGAAACCAGCGACGGATCGGGCAGCGCCGAACCGGTGATGCCGTTCATGGAGACGTAGTAGACGAAGCCTGAAGTGTTCTTCAGGACCGTCGGCAGGCGCTTCTCATCCGTCGTCGGTGTCGCCAGGCGGATGAAATTGAGGCCTTTGCGGATCGCCGGAATGCAAAGCTCGTCATCCATCTCGGGCGGCAGGTCGACGACGATCAGGCCATCGATGCCGGCGGCGAGCGCGTCGTCGAGGAATTTCTCGACGCCGTAAATATAGATCGGGTTGTAGTAACCCATCATCACGATCGGCGTCGCATCATTGGTTTTGCGGAAATCGGCCGCCAGCTGCAGCGTCTTCTTCAGCGTCTGGCCACCTTTCAGGGCGCGCTGGCCGGCCAGCTGGATCGCCGGGCCGTCGGCCATCGGGTCGGAAAAGGGCATGCCGAGTTCGATGATGTCCGAGCCTGCCTCGGGCAGCGCCTTCATGATGCCGAGCGAGGTGTCGTAATCTGGATCGCCGCCCATAAAATAGGTCACAAGCGCCGGACGGCCCTCGGCCTTCAGCTCGGCAAAGCGTTTGTCCATGCGTGCGGTCATGTCTTACAGTCCCATTCCCAGAATCTTGCCAACGGTGAAGATATCCTTATCGCCGCGGCCGGAGAGGTTCATCAGGATGATCTCGTCCTTGCCCATCGTCGGGGCGCGCTTTATCACCTCGGCAATCGCATGCGAGGGCTCGAGCGCCGGGATGATGCCTTCGAGGCGGGTCAGGGTCTGGAAAGCCTCGAGCGCTTCATGATCCATGATCGGCACATAGTCGACGCGGCCGGTATCGTTCAGCCAGGAGTGTTCGGGGCCGATGCCGGGGTAATCGAGGCCGGCCGAAATCGAATGGCCTTCCTTGATCTGACCGTCGCCATCCTGCAGCAGATAGGTGCGGTTGCCGTGCAGCACGCCCGGCGAACCGGCGGTGATCGAGGCGCAATGTTCGTCGCCCTGCAGACCCTTGCCGCCGGCTTCGACGCCGACGATCTTGACAGAGGGATCATCCAGGAAAGGATGGAAAATGCCGATGGCGTTAGAGCCGCCGCCGACGGCAGCGATGACGAGATCCGGAAGACGGCCTTCGGCCGCCAGCATCTGCTCTTTCGCTTCGATGCCGATCACCGACTGGAAATCGCGGACCATCTCCGGATAGGGATGCGGACCGGCTGCCGTTCCGATCAGGTAATAGGTATCCTCAACATTGGTGACCCAGTCGCGAAGCGCCTCGTTCATGGCGTCCTTCAGCGTGCCGCTGCCGGCCGTGACCGGTTTGACTTCGGCGCCGAGCAGCTTCATGCGGAAAACGTTCGGCGCCTGACGCTCGACGTCGGTGGCACCCATATAGACGACGCAGGGAAGGCCGAAGCGGGCGGCCACGGTCGCGGAGGCGACGCCGTGCTGACCGGCACCGGTTTCGGCGATGATGCGGGTCTTGCCCATGCGCTTGGCGAGCAGGATCTGGCCGATGCAATTGTTGATCTTGTGCGAGCCGGTATGATTCAGCTCCTCGCGCTTGAAATAGATCTTCGCGCCGCCGAGTTCGGCCGTCAGCCGCTCAGCGAAATAGAGCGGGCTCGGGCGGCCGATATAATGCGCGCCGAGATGCTTCAATTCGGCCTGGAATGCCGGATCGTTCTTTGCCCGGTTCCACTCGTCCTGCAGGTCCAGGATCAGCGGCATCAGCGTTTCGGCGACGAAACGACCGCCATATATGCCGAAACGGCCATCTTCATCGGGGCCGGAACGGAAGGAATTCGGTTTAGGCGTCTCGTTCACTCTCAACTCCCTGAGGCCATCATCGGCGCATTCGCCTTTTCGACCGCGTCAAAAAATTCATCGATCTTCGCGACGCTCTTCACGCCAGGCGCAGTTTCGACTCCCGAGGAGACGTCGATACCCGGTGCCTTGGTGATGAAAAGCGCTTCTGCGACATTGTCCTTGTTCAGCCCACCGGAAAGCATGTAGTCGACGCTGCCGTCAAGCCAGCTGAGAAGGCTCCAATCGAAGGAAATACCGTTGCCGCCAGGCAGTTCCGAACCCTTCGGCGCTTTGGCGTCGAAGAGGAAACGGTCGGCGATGCCGATATAGGCCTCGACGCGCTTCAGGTCGTCTGCCGTGCGTACCGAAAAGACCTTCATCACAGGCAGACCATAGACCGCCTTTATGGTCAGCACATGTTCGGGGCTCTCGTTGCCGTGAAGCTGGAGCATATCCGGCTTCAACAACGACACGATCTCGTCGAGTTCGTCATTGGTCGGATCGACAACGACGGCGACGATTTTCGCCTTGCCACGCGCAGGTTCGGCCAGTTTTGCCGCCAGGTCCGGCTCGATATAGCGCGGGCTCTTTTCGAAGAAGATAAAACCGATATGGGTCGCGCCGCGCTTCAGCGCGCGATCGACAGCCTCAGGCGTCTTCAAACCACAGATCTTGATATCCGGTCTCATGGCAGCGAAGTGACACGAAATGCGGAAAGAGTCGAGCCAATTTGCGACGGACACTGAATTTAGCGCGGCTCTCGGCTAGAGCGCCGCGCGTCCAAAGGACGCTCTATCACTTTAAATCTGCACATAATCCTTTCCGAAAAATCGATTCCGATTTTCGGGGTTATGCGCTAGTCGAAATCGATGGCATGCAACTGGCTGCCATGCCGCTTGAGCCAGGATTTCGCCTCGTCCATACCGGGGCAAAGTTTGCCACAAAGCGCCCAGAAGTGCGGGCCGTGGTTCATTTCCTTGAGGTGGGCGACCTCATGGGCGGCGAGATAATCGATCACCGAAGGCGGCGCCATGACGATACGCCAGGAAAAGCTCAGATTTCCCTCCGACGAGCACGAGCCCCACCGGCTGCGGGTATCCTTCATCGAGATCGAACGGATCGGCGCCCGGATCGTTGCGGCATGCATCGTTGCCAGTCTTGCGAGATCGGCGCGGGCCTCCTTCTTGAGAAAGGCCGCAATGCGCCGTCCGACATGTTCCGGCATGCCGCTGACGCGCAACACCGGGATGCCGTCTATGGAAACCGCCTCCGTCAGCCCGCGCAAGCTGCCGCTATGCTGGATGCGATGGGAAACGCCGCGAAGGAGGATTTCGCCGCCGTCACGCAGACCGGTATCGGTCGAAAACTTGGCAAGCTTGGTGAGCAGCCACCCCTGGTGACGATCGAGGAAGGCATTGACCTCACGCGCCGCAAGGCCTTTCGGCACCGTCATCTTCAAGGCGCGGCCACCCGGTTCGATGCGCAACGTGATGCGTGTCGCCCGGTCATGCTGCTTGATCATCAGCGGCATGAGCCGGCCGGCGACGTTGAGCGTCCGCATTTCGGGCGGAGCCGGCTTTCGCGCCTTCGACCTTGTTTTCAGAAGCGAGAACATGCGTGTTTTCTATACGATTCGCCGGCAAATCTAAATGATCGCCGGAAGGGCAGGCATGGAAAAACCGGCATCGGGAGATGCCGGTCATCAATTCATCGTTCAGGCGTTTACGGCGTCTGATATTCAGCGACCGGGCCGTTGTCATCGCGCTTGGCGTTCCTGCGGTCGCGCATGAAGCGGTCGAACTCTTCCTGGTCCTTGGCGCGGCGAAGTTCGCGCATGTAAGCGTCGAATTCCTCGCGCATTTCGTCGAGCTTGCGGCGCTCTTCCTCGATCCGGTCGATCTCGGCCTTGCGCCAGTCGTCGAAGGCGACGTTGCCGGTCGAGAAGTGCCGGCGGTGACGGCCATGCGGGCGGCGGCAGGAGGCAAAGAAGCCATCGGTCGCCTGGTTGACGTCACGCTTGAAGCCGCGCAGACGGTCGCCGAAGATGATGTAGGCAAGCATGGCAAGACCCAGAGGCCAGAAAACCATGAAGCCGAGAATCATCAGGGCAATGGTAGCCGGAGTCCAATCCGGTCGAAGCAATGCTGACTGGTTCATCGTGCGGGTATCCCTCGCTTTCCGCGCCCGGCAGGATACCGAACGCTGAAATCGATGTGGTTACCGCAATAACCGCCTTCAAGACGATTGCCCGCGAAATCGGACAAGGCCTTGAATCCGTTTTGCTAATTCAGCTATCCCTGATTCAGCCTGCCCGGCCGCCCTTGATGACACGCGGGATCGGAGGCTTGACGGCGGAACGGGAATGCTGGCGGACGAAATCGATGATGCGCGGCGCGATCTCGCGGCGGAAACGTGAGCCGTTGAAAACACCATAATGGCCGACATCCGGCTGAAGATAATGCATGCGCATATCTTCGGGAATGTTCACGCAGATGGTCTGCGCCGCCTTTGTCTGGCCGACCCCTGAGATATCGTCATTCTCACCTTCGACGGTCAGCAGCGCCACGTTGCGAATTGCCGCCGGATCGACGCGTTTGCCACGATGCATCAGTTCGCCTTTCGGCAGCGAATGCTTGATGAAGACCTCCTCGACCGTCTGCAGATAGAATTCGGCGGTCAGATCCATGACGGCGAGATATTCGTCGTAAAAATCGCGATGTTTTTCCGGCTCGCCGTCGTTCTTCACAAGATGCATGAAGAATTCCTTGTGCGCGACGACGTGGCGATCAAGATTCATCGACATGAAGCCCGAAAGCTGCAGGAATCCTGGATAGACCGGGCGCATGAAACCCGGCTGCGGCCAGGGCACGTTCATGATGACATTGTCGGAGAACCACTGCAGCGACCGCTCCTGAGCGAGCTTATTGACCGCCGTCGGGTTGATGCGTGTGTCGATCGGGCCGCCCATCAGCGTCATCGACGCCGGCGAAAGCGGATCCCTGGCTTCTTCCATCACGGCAGCGGCTGCCAACACCGGAACGGAAGGCTGACAGACGGCGATGACATGTGTGTCGTGACCGAGGAAATGCAGCATCTCGATGACGTAGTCGACGTAGTCGTCGAAATCGAACGTGCCTTCCGTCATCGGCACCATGCGGGCGTCGATCCAGTCGGTGATGTAGATATCGGCACTCGGCAGCAGCGCCTCGACCGTACCGCGCAGCAGCGTGGCATAGTGGCCGGACATCGGTGCGACGATCAGGATGCGCGGGTCATTGCGGCTGGCGGCGGGCGCATTGCGCGCGAAATGCAAGAGATTGCAGAAGGGTCGCGACCAGACGACCTCTTCGCGGACGGTCACCGTCTTGTCACCGATCGTCGTCTGCTTCAGTCCGAATTCCGGTTTCCCGTAGCGGCGCGTCGTGCGTTCGAACATTTCGAGACTTGCCGCCATCGTCCGGCCGAACGGCGTATGGGAGAACGGATTCAACGGATTGGCATAGGCAAATCGCATGATATCGGCCGCGGCGCGAAACGGCGCCATGGCGGCATGGTTCAATTCATAAAGCTGATAAAACATTGGAAGGCGCCACCTTTCTCTATCGAAAAGATGACGCCGATTGAGAGGCATCGACTCTTTTCGTAACGCGGGCACGTCGCGCAGACTAACAGGTTTTTGTTGCACAGCAACATGGGCGTACCAGACCCACACAAGAAATGCCGCAGAATTGACCTGCGGCATCATAATCGACCTGAAAACTTAAGTTTCTCAGCAAGAAGGGTCGTTAACGATCCGCTACAAAGGTCTGCTTCTGCGTGCCGAGACCTTCGATGCCGAGTTCGACCACGTCTCCCGCTTTGAGATAGCGCGGCGGCTTGAGGCCCATGCCGACGCCCGGAGGTGTGCCGGTCGAGATCACGTCACCGGGATGCAGCGACATGAACTGGCTGAGATAGGAAACGAGGAACGCAACCCCGTAAACCATCGTCTTCGATGAGCCGTTCTGCATCTTCTGGCCGTTGACCGTCAGCCACATGCCGAGGTTCTGCGGTTCCGGAATTTCATCTTTGGTCACGAGCCAGGGGCCGATCGGGCCAAAGGTGTCGCAGGATTTGCCCTTGGTCCATTGACCGGACCGCTCGGTCTGGAAAGCGCGCTCGGAAACGTCATTGGAGACGCAATAACCGGCGACATAATCCAGCGCTTCGGCTTCCGTCACATATTTGGCCGTTTTGCCGATGACGACGCCGAGTTCGACTTCCCAATCGGTTTTTTCCGAACCGCGGGGAATGACGACATTGTCGTTCGGTCCGACGATTGCGGATGTTGCCTTCATGAAGATGATCGGCTCGGGCGGCACGGTCGCACCGGTTTCGGCAGCGTGATCCGAATAATTCAAGCCGATGCAGATGAACTTGCCAGTGCCCGCGACGCAGGCGCCGATGCGGCCGGGTGCGATTTCCGGAAGGCTCTTCGGATCGATCGCCGCTATCTTTGCAAGGCCTGCCGGTCCGATCGCTTCACCGCCGATATCGGCGACATGACCGGAGAGATCGCGGATCTTGCCATCGGCATCGAGAAGTGCTGGTTTTTCACTGCCGGCTTCGCCAACACGCATCAGCTTCATGGAATTTCCTCCTCATCGAAAACGGATTTGCAGCCACCTATGAACGAATTATTCATCGGTGTCATTACGGCTTTGCCGGGAAGCGGTACGGCTTTGCCGCGATTCGGATGATTTTCTGCTGAAAACCGCCCCTATCTTTCAGCATCATGCTCTAAAAATTTCCGCCAGATCCGGGCCGGAGGGAATGATCTTCGTCGGATTGAGGCTTTCGATCGAATAGTAGCCGCGCTTGATGTGATCAAGGTTCACCGTTTCACCGATGCCCGGCCAATCCAGCATGCGGCGGCAGAAGGCGCGCAGCTTGGCATAGTCGGAAAGCCGGCGCAGATTGCATTTGAAGATGCCGTGATAGGCGACATCGAAGCGCACCAGCGTCACGAAAAGCCGGATATCACTCTCGGTGGGATGATCGGCGAAGAGAAAAGACCGGCCCTCGAACTGCTGCTCGACCCAGTCGAGGCAGGAAAAGACATCGGCAAAGGCTTCTTCGTAGGCGGCCTGCGTGGCGGCGAAACCGGCGCGGTAGACGCCGTTGTTGAGCTCAGGATAGATGCGGTCGTTGAAAGCATCGATCTCGGTGCGCCTCTCCGCCGGGTAAAGATCGATCGGATTTTTTGCCAGACCGCCGAAGCCGCTGTTCAGCATACGCAGAATATCGGCGGATTCATTGTTTACGATGGTCTTTTTCTGCATGTCCCAGAGAACCGGCACGGTGGCCCTGCCGGTGAAATCCGACGCCGCCCTGGTATAGATTTCATGCATATAGGTCACGCCGTTGACGTGATCCTCGGTCGCGCCGGGATAGTCACCGAAGCGCCAGCCCTGCTTGCCTAGCAGCGGCTCGACAACCGAGACCGAGATGACGTCTTCCAGGCCCTTGAGCTTACGGCCGATCAGGGTGCGCGAGGCCCAGGGGCAGATATAGGCGACATAGAGATGGTAACGGCCGGCGCTGGCTGCAAAGCCGCCTTCGCCCGTCGGCCCGGCGCTGCCATCCGGGGTCACCCAATTGCGGAAACTCGAGGTCTGGCGGACGAAGCCGCCCTTTTCGTCCTTTGCCTGCACGGGCTGCCAGTCTTCCGTCCATTTTCCGTTCACCAGCATGCGCGACTCCCACAATCGACTGACTGAGCGTTCATTATCCTGCTTCGACGCCGGTGTGAGGCCGCTTATATGAAGACAGTCTGTACACCCAAACTGCGACGATGCTGCGCTTGCCAAGTCGGTGACGCAGGAAATATGACTCCGCTACACAAGATGACGTGGAGTTCGAAATGCATCTCTCGAAGGCCGTCGTGCGGACCGAACATGCGAGCCGCTACCTGCAGCAGCTCTGCAAACATTGGAGCCACAAGTTCAGCGTCGATTTTGATCCTCTGAAGGGCCGGGTGCCGTTCAGCGATACGGCCGAGGTGACGTTTGCGGCCGACGATGCGGCGCTGACCATGACACTTTTCGTCGCCGATCCCTCGCAGCAGGAAAGGATGCAGCACGTCATCGACGATCATCTGAAGCGCTTCGCCTTCCGCGAAGAACTCGACATCGTCTGGGCGGACTAAGCGCGTCACCAGCCGAGCCCCGATCCTGCCCCAACCCCTGGAACAAGCATGACGAAGAGCAATCACCGCGAATCCGACTATCCGATCGATTCGATATTTCTCGACCGCTGGTCGCCGCGCGCATTCACCGGCGAAATCATCGGAGAGGCGCAGTTGCTCAGCCTGCTCGACGCTGCCCATTGGGCGCCGTCTTCGGCCAACCACCAGCCCTGGCGCTTCATCTATGCGCTCAAAGGTTCAGAGCATTGGGAGAAATTCGTCGCATTGCTCGTCGATTCCAACCAGGAATGGGCCAGAAACGCGTCGGCCCTGATCTTCGTCGTGTCGCGCACCTTCACCGGCGCTGCCGGCTCCGCCGAGGAAAAGCCGAGCTACACGCATTCCTTCGATGCCGGTGCGGCATGGGGGCATCTGGCGATCCAGGCGCGCCTCTCCGGCCTTTACGCCCATGGCATGGGCGGCATCAAGCATGAAGAGATCAGGCAGGCTTTTGCCATTCCCGAGGGATACCGGGTCGAAGCAGGCGTCGCCATCGGCCGCCTGGCCGACAAGAGCGTTCTTTCCGAACGCAATCAGGCGCGCGAATTCCCCAGCCAGCGCAAGCCGCTCTCCGAGGTCGCCTTCAACGGCTGCTTCGTCGCGAATTGAGCGAAGCCGAAGGCCAAGCACATACCGGGCAAACGAAAGCCCGCCATCCTAGAGATAGCGGGGCCACTTATTTCTGAAATATCAATTAGATATCGAGGTTTGCAACGCTCAGCGCATTGTCCTGGATGAATTCGCGCCGCGGCTCGACTTCGTCACCCATCAGGCGGGCGAAGAGACCGTCGGCATCGGTGGCATCATTGACCCTGACCTGCAGCAGGGAACGAACATTCGGATCGAGCGTCGTTTCCCAGAGCTGCTCGGCATTCATCTCGCCAAGACCCTTGTAGCGCTGCATGGTGAGACCCTTGCGGCCGCTTGCGAAGATCGCGTCGAGCAGGGCGCGCGGGCCAGAGATTTCGACGTCGCCTTCGCGTCGATGCAGCGACGGCGGCGTCTGATAGATTTCCTTGAGGCGTGCCGTCAACTGGTCGATGTGACGGGCATCCGAGGAACCGATCAGCGCCATGTCGAGCACGACGAGTTCCCTGACGCCGCGGACCATGCGCTCGAGGCGCAGACCGCCATCGGTTGTCACATCGCCCCGCCAGCCGCGCTCGGTTTCCTCGGCGATGATGTCGAGACGTCCAGCCACTTCGTTTGCCAGCGCCAGCGCTCTAACCGGGTCGCTGGCGAGCTCGGCGTTGAGCGCTCCGGCAATCGCCGCTTGTTCGACGGCGGAACGATTGTAGCGCGAATGGAGATTGTCGAGCAGCGCGCGCATGCGCAGAGCATCGAGGATAACCTCGCGCAGATCCTGACCAGCGCGAACCTCGCCGCTACCGAGCCTCAGGGAAGCATCTTCCAGGCCCTGGCTGATAAGATATTCTTCCAGCGCCTTCTCATCCTTCAGATACTGCACCGACTTGCCGCGTGATACCTTATAGAGCGGCGGCTGGGCGATATAGAGATGACCGCGCTCGATCAGTTGCGGCATCTGGCGGAAGAAGAAGGTCAGCAGCAGGGTGCGGATATGGGCGCCGTCGACATCAGCGTCCGTCATGATGATGATCTTATGGTAGCGCAGCTTTTCGACATTGAACTCGTCCTTGCCGATGCCGGTACCGAGGGCGGTGATCAATGTGCCGATTTCCTGGCTCGACAGCATCTTGTCGAAACGGGCGCGTTCGACGTTCAGGATCTTGCCGCGCAGCGGCAGGATCGCCTGGTTCTCGCGTGAGCGGCCCTGCTTGGCCGAACCGCCGGCGGAATCGCCCTCGACGAGGAAGACTTCGGATTTTGTCGGATCACGCTCGGAGCAGTCGGCGAGCTTACCCGGCAGCGAAGCGATATCGAGTGCGCCCTTGCGGCGGGTCAATTCGCGGGCCTTGCGGGCGGCTTCACGTGCGGCGGCGGCCTCGACGACCTTGCCGACGAGAATCTTGGCTTCGCTCGGATGTTCTTCGAACCAGGTGTTCAGCGCCTCGTTGACGAGACTTTCGACAACAGGACGGACTTCCGAGGAAACGAGCTTATCCTTGGTCTGCGAGGAAAATTTCGGGTCCGGCACCTTGACCGACAGAACCGCCGTCAGGCCTTCGCGGCAATCTTCGCCCTGGAGCGTCACCTTTTCCCTTTTGGTGATGCCGGAACTGTCGGCATAGGAAACGACCTGGCGCGTCAGCGCCGCGCGGAAACCGGCCATATGTGTGCCGCCGTCGCGCTGGGGGATGTTGTTGGTGAAGCAGAGTACGTTCTCATGATAGCTGTCGTTCCACCACATCGCGACTTCGACGGTGATGCCGTCCTTTTCGCCGCGGATGGCAACCGGCTTGTCGACGAGCGACTTCTTGGCGCGGTCCAGATAAGCGACGAAAGCCTCGAGGCCGCCGTCATAACGCAGCTCTTCCTGCTTGATATCGGAATGGCGCTTGTCGGTCAGCAGGATGCGGACGCCTGAATTCAGGAAGGCGAGTTCGCGAAGGCGATGCTCCAGCGTGCCGTAGTCGAACTCCGTCATGGTAAAGGTATCGGTGCTCGGCATGAAGCTTACTTCCGTGCCGGTCTCATTCGGCGCGTCGCCCGTAACCTTGAGCGGAGCATCGGCCACGCCATGGGTGAAGCTCATTTCATGGATCTTGTCGTGACGGCGGATCTTCAGCTTCAACCAGACGGACAGCGCGTTGACGACGGAGACGCCGACGCCGTGCAGGCCGCCGGAAACCTTGTAGGAATTCTGGTCGAACTTACCGCCGGCATGAAGCTGCGTCATGATGACTTCGGCAGCCGACACGCCTTCTCCGGTGTGAATGTCCGTCGGGATGCCGCGACCATTGTCGGTGACGGTCACCGAACCATCGGGGTTGAGGGTGACGGTGACGATATCGGCATGGCCGGCAAGCGCTTCGTCGATCGCGTTGTCGACGACTTCATAGACCATGTGATGAAGGCCGGAGCCGTCGTCGGTATCGCCGATATACATGCCGGGGCGTTTGCGCACGGCATCGAGGCCCTTCAGAACCTTGATGGAATCTGCGCCATATTCGGTGCTTACGCCGTTTTCCGTCGCGGATGTATCGCTCATTCTGTCGAGATTTTCCCTGTTGTCGTAAAGCTGCGGCGCGCCTTGCGAATCACCGGCTTTCTTCACTCTCGTATATAGGTTTTTTGAACCCACTTCCCAATGGCAAGCCCCTAAAACAAGGCATAAAACAGGGGATTATGACGCTTTTCCGTCGCCTTTACCGCCATTTTCTAGAAGAGCCGATAGCCGGCCTATCTCTGCACTGTCAAGGTTGCGAATCCGACGGGCCAGCCGGTTGGCAAATTCGGTATATTCGGGGGGCAGGCCGGAGGTGTCGATCACGACGCGCGGGTCCGAAGAGCGGGCGAGCAGGAACAGTTCCTCGGCCTCATCCCAGATGATGTTGAAATAGCCGGCGATGCGCTGCAGCAGGTCGAATGTCGGCAAACCACGCTTTCCATGTTCGAGCGCCGAGAGATAGGCGGGAGAAACATTCAGCGCTTCCGCCATCTCTTTCTGCGACACGCCCTTGCGCGCCCGCAACCTGCGAACTGCCTCTCCGAAGGGTGTCATGGCCTTTCCCCATGCCGCCGCGACAGGCGAATGTAGAGCGCGCCCTCACCGCCATGATGCTGTGCGGCCGACTCATAGGAGGAGATCAGGTAGCGGAATTCCGGCTTCGAGAACCAGAGAGGCACTGCCCGTTTCAGCGCGCCGTCGCTGCCCATCGAGCTGCCCTTGCCCGTGATCACGAGCACATGGCGCATGCCGCGCTCGTGGGCGCGGATCAGGAAATCGAGAAGGATGGCATGAGCCTCGCTCTGCACCAACCCGTGCAGGTCGATCCGCGCTTCAAGCGCCAGCCGACCCTTGGCGATCTTCCGTTTGACCGGCTTTTCCAGCGGATGATGCACCCCGGCCGACGGCTTTGCCATTGACGATGCCGTCGGCTGCAGCGGCATGGATGTGGCGGGCGTCTGCTTTTCCTGCTCCCGTTCGGCTGCCGCTTCGGCTTCGGCAAGAAAGGCATCGAGTTCGGTCAACGCCCCCGCCTTGCCGGGCATCGGCCGCGTGCTGCGGGCGACCTTGCCCCAGAGGATCCTCTCATCCGCACTCAGCTTACGATCCCTGGCCATCAGTCGAATCTTCCGGCAGCGGCATTGGGAATGAGGATGGCGAAATCGGCCTCGTTGCGGACAGTGCCGGCACCTTCCCCGGCCATGTCCCCCGAGCCGGTGAAGATATCCCCGCGCGCCGGCCCGACGATCGCCGAACCGGTATCGAGCGCCAGCATCAGCCGGCGGAACGGCCGGCCCTGGTCGAGATGGGTGAGGCTTTCGGCGCGAATGAAAAACGGAAAGCCGAAGGTATGGATCATCCGGTCGACCGCAAGCGCGCGCCCGGCGAGAAGCGGAACCTTGGCGGCCGCGACCGGACCGGCCTGCGGATCGGCAACCGGTGCATCACGGAAGAAAATATAAGAACGGTTATGCCATAACACTTCATCGACGCGCTCGGGATTGCGCGCCAGCCAGGCACGGATCGCCTGCATCGAAATCTCCACCCGGTCGATCTCGCCGCGCTCGATCAGCAGCTTGCCGATCGCCGAGAAAGCGTGGCCGGCCTTCGCGGCATAGGTGATGCGGCCGATACGACCATCCTTATAACGCAGGCGGGCAGCACCTTGCACATGCACGAAGAAGACATCGACCTTCGACTTCGCCCAGGCGATTTCGAGGCCGCGGCCCTCGAGAAATCCCTGATCGATGGCGCGGCGGTCCGGATAGGCAGTGACGTGGCCCTCATGCAGACGGCCGAAAGCATAGACCTTGTCGAGCTCGGCGGGGCGATTGGCATCGTGGAGATCGATCAGATCGTCCGGACGCCGGTAGAAAGGAAAACGGAAAATTTCGTCCGGCCGCTCAGACACGTCGATATCAGGTTCGTAGAAGGCGGTGACGAAGCCGGAATTGCCATCCTTGCGGCGAATCAGAAATGGCCGACAGTGCGTCTCGAAAAAGGCGCGCGCCGACGCCGGAGATGACGGGGTGAAATCTTCGGCGGCGACGAGAAGCGGAAGCAGGTCCTCCGAGCTCAGGCCGAGCGATCCGGTGCGGTACGGTTTGACATCGGTGATCTGCCGCCGGCAGCTTCGCATCACTTCAAAAAGGCCAGAGGGATCATCATCCTTCCAGCCTTCCAGAGTGTCGAAGCTTACGGCCTGCAGGACGAAGTCCGATGCGTGGTCACTCATGTTCCGATTCGGTCGCCACGAGTTTCCAGTTCGGATCGCGCGAACGGGTGTCGCGAGCAAAGGTCCAGACGTCGTTGACCTCGGCGACGTTTTCGGCGTCGCCTTCGATCAGCACATCCGCCTTGTCGTAGGTGGCCGATATCAGCTGGCTGGCGATGCGCACGGTGATCTGCGCTTCGCTGCCCTTCGTCTCCGCATGGGTGATTTCGGCCTTGTCGATGCCGACGAAAGTCGACTTCACCTTCTCGCCCCGGGCTTCGCGCTCACCGATCGCCGCATCGAAGCCGTCATAGACTTCGCGAGACAGCAAGTTCTTCAGCGTTTTCCGGTCGCCATCCGCATAGGCCATGACGATCATCTCGTAAGCCATGCGGGCGCCGTTCAGAAACTCCTTCGGGCTGAAGGCGGGATCGGCCTTGTTCAGCGCACGCAGCGATTCGTTGAGCGGCGTTCCGGGCGCCGCGAAAGCATCGATGGCGGCGAAGCGATCCTCATCCTCCGTCGTCGCATCGCGCCGCGGCAGCGTCACGACCTTGCCGGCATCGGCGGCTTCGGCCGGAGCCGCATCCCGCGGCGTATAGAGATCGCGCGGCGGCTTCTCATTTCCTGTACGGCGCCCGAGCACGGAGCGGAGCTGAAAGAAAATCAGGACAGCCGCCACCAGGAAAAATAATGTGATGAAGTCGTTCGAACTCATATCGTATCGCAGCCGCCGTTAACATCTCTGATTTGTACTCCCATATAGTCTGCCTATACAGATGATTCAAATGATGGCTGGCATCTTCGCCGGCGCCAAGAGGAGACCGGCGAGCCCGGGACATGACCGACATGCGTTTTTCGATCCTGCCAGCCTTCATTCTGCTGCTGCCGCTCGCCGAAATTGCCGGTTTCGTCGTCGTCGGCCAGGCTATCGGATTGTGGCTGACGCTGGCGCTCGTCATGCTGGGTTTCGTTCTCGGCGTGGTTCTGCTGCGCCGGCAGGGCATCGGTATTTTGCGCCGCATGTCGAGCGAAGGACGAAACGGGGTGATGCCGGGCCGCGACCTGCTGCGGCCGGCGATGAACGTCATCGCGTCGCTGCTCCTGATCATTCCCGGCTTCCTGTCCGATATCATCGCGATCCTCATTCTCATTCCGCCGGTGCGCGATCTCGTCTGGCGGGCGATCGCCAAACGCTTCGTCGTCGTCAATGCCAGGGGCGGCTCTTCCTCGCGTCCGCAGCCCGATTTCCGCGACCGCAAGCCGAACTCGAAGGTGGTCGATCTCGACGAGGAGGACTATCATAGAGAGCCGGACCGCAACTCGCCGTGGTCTGGCAAGCATCTTAGCGATTGAGGCACTGTGGCTGATCAACCGGGCCAAGCGCCCAGGGTTGTAAGCCCTTCCCTGAAATGTTAGATGGCGGCACCATTCCCATGCCCCTCGAGGAAAAGCCAATGGCAGACGATAACAACAGCAACGGTGCGGCCAACCCCACCCTTTCGATCCTTGCGCAATATACCAAGGATCTGTCCTTCGAAAATCCGGGTGCTCCGCGTTCGCTGCAGGCCCGCGACAAGGCGCCGACGATCAATATCAATGTGAATGTCAACGCCAACCCGCTTTCCGATACGGATTTCGATGTCGTGCTGTCGCTGAATGCCGAAGCCAAGGACGGCGACAAGACGGTTTTCCATGCCGAACTCACCTATGGCGGCGTTTTCCGCGTTGCCGGTTTCCCGCAGGAACACATGCTTCCGGTTCTCTTCATCGAGTGCCCGCGCATGCTCTTCCCCTTCGCCCGTCAGATCATCGCCGACGTCACCCGCAACGGTGGTTTCCCGCCACTGATGATCGACCCGATCGATTTCACGCAAATGTTCGCTCAGCGCGTTGCCGAAGAACAGGCCCGCGCCAAGGTTCAGGCCGTTCCGAACTGACGGCTCTTTCCTGTCTGAAATGCGGATGCCCGGGCTGGTCCCGGGCATTTTCAATTGAAGACGGTTTAATCGAGGTTGGCGTATTTCGCCCAGACGCTTTTTTCACCGAGCTTGGCGACGAGCGCCTCATGCGCCTGCTCCTCGGATTGGCTGAGGCGCGGGGCGATCGGCCGGGGCCGCTCGAGCACGGCGGCAATTACCACGTCATCTTCCATCCCCGCCTCACCGCGAGCTGCCTGGTTGGATTTGCCGGCCATGCCGAGGCCGAGCGCCGCCTGCCTGCCGCCGATCATCTCGATATAGACTTCGGCAAGCAGTTCGGAGTCGAGCAGCGCGCCGTGTTTGGTGCGGTGCGAATTATCGATACCGTAGCGCCGGCAGAGCGCATCGAGCGAATTCGGCCCCATCGGATGTTTGCGGCGCGCCATCGACAGGGTATCGAGCACCCGTTCCGGCAGGATTGGCGGCAAACCGATTCGCGCGAATTCCGCGTTGATGAAGCCCATATCGAAGGTGGCGTTATGGGCAATCCACTTCGCATCGCCGAAGAAGGTAAGGATTTGTTCGGCGACGTCCGCGAAAGGCTTCTTGTCCTTCAGGAATTCATCGGTGATGCCATGCACGGCGAGCGCATCGGGATGAACCTTCTGATCTCCAGGATTGATGAAGATATGGATCGTGTTGCCCGTGGGGAAATGATTGAAGAGCTCGATGCCGCCGATTTCGATGATGCGATCGGCGCGGTTGTCGAGGCCGGTGGTTTCCGTATCGAAGATGATCTCACGCATTCCGAAAATCTCCCTTGGCAATCCGCGTTTTCAGGTCGGCGACGATCTCGAACACCCGTTCCCTCGTCGTCGCGATACTGTGACTGGTGTCGATCAGATAATCGGCCCGGCGCCGTTTTTCCGTGTCCGGCGTCTGGCGTGAGAGAATCATGTCGAATTTTTCCTCGGTCATGCCTTCGCGCGCAAGCACCCTTTGGCGCTGAATCTGTGGATCAGTGCTGACGACGACGATGACATCCACCCTTGCCTCGGCACCGGTTTCGAAAAGCAATGGAATATCGAGCAATACCATGTCGGCGCCGGCGGCGCGTTGTCGCTTCAGAAATTCCGTCTCGCGTTTGCGAACCAGCGGATGGACGATCGCTTCCAGGCGTTTGAAGCCGTCAGGATCACGAGCGAGCTGGCGGCCGAGTTCACGCCGGTCGACTGCTCCATCCTTGATCGTGCCGGGGAAGGCGGCATTCACCAGCGGTGCAGCCTCGCCGGCATAGAGATCGTGGACTACGGCATCCGAATCGTTCACCGGGATTCCGGCATCGGCAAAGAGCTTTGCCGCCGTTGATTTTCCCATTCCGATGGAGCCGGTGAGGCCGATCTTCAGCATCAGTGTGCGTCCATATCCGCGATGATGAGCGCGCGCAGCGCTGCATCGACGATGGGACGCTGGCCGAACCATTTTTCGAACCCGGGCACGGCCTGGTGCAAGAGCATCCCCAGACCATCGACCGTCGAAAATCCTTGCTCTTCCGCCTGCGTCAGGATCGGCGTCTTCAAGGGCACATAAACGATGTCGGTGACGACGGCATCGGCTGCAAGAGGCGAGAAATCGAGTTGCGGCGCCGGCTCGCCGTCCATGCCGAGCGAGGTGGTATTGATGAAGAGGCCGGCCCCTTTCATGACTTCGGCAAGCGCCCCGGCCGGGTGGGGCCGGACACGCGGGCCAAAACGATCCGCGAGTTCACGCGCGCGTTCGACGGTGCGGTTGACGACGTGGATCTCCTTGATACCGCGATCACGGACTGCCTGGATGATCGCCCGGCTGGCGCCGCCGGCGCCAAAGACGACGGCCGTGCCATGCCGGTCCCAGCCGGGATGGCGTTCGTCTAGATTGGCGATGAAGCCACGACCGTCGGTATTCGTCGCATGCAGGGCGCCATCCTCCAGCCAGAGCGTGTTTGAGGCGCCAAGTTCGGACGATAGCGCGTCCGGCTTGTCAGCGAGCCGGAACGCCAATTCCTTGTGGGGAATGGTGACATTGCCTCCGGCAAAGCCGGAACTGCCATCTTTCAGAGAGTGAATGAAATCGGCAAAGGCCTCGGGCGCCACTTCATGGGCGCGGTAGCTGCCCGGCAGGCCGAGAGTCTTCAGCCAATATCCGTGGATTAGCGGCGAGCGCGAATGCCTGATGGGAAAGCCGGTGACAAAGGCCCTCGGCCCCAATGTTTCACGTGAATCACCCATCGATCGCTCCGAGTTCTCGCAATTTTTTTAAGAGCGGCAGCATCGGCAAGCCGAGAATGGTGAAATAATCACCCTCGATCTTTTCAAAGAGCTGGATGCCCTCCCCCTCCAATTGATAGGCGCCGACGCTGGAAAGCGCCCGTTCGCCAACCCGCGCCAGATGTCTGGTGATGAACTCGATCGTGAGCGGTCGCATCGTCAGCTCCGCATGCGCAAGATGTTCCCACAGGACCACGCCATCGCTGACGATGGCGACGGCGCTGTTCAGTCGGTGGGTTACGCCCGAAAGGGCTTGAAGATGACCAGCCGCGTCGACCATGTCTTTCGGCTTATGGAAGACACGGTCGCCGAGCGACATTGTTTGATCCGAACCGATGACCAGGCTAGCCGGAAAACGGCTGCTGACTTCCTCCGCCTTGGCCCCGGCCAGGACGAGGGCCACGGCATCAGGCTTAGCGCCGGCTTTTTCCAGCGGCGCTTCGACGGCCCGTTCATCGATTCTTGCGGCATGTGTCTCGAAGGACAGACCGGCATTTTCCATCAGCATCCGGCGAAAGGGGCTCGACGATGCAAGGATGAGTTTCGGCGTCATAGGTTCCTCGGCGTGCCGGCTTTTCGTCAGCGCTTAACGCAGCTTCGGCCGCAGGGCAACGATTGCCGCGGCTGTTTCCTCGATTGAGCGGCGGGTGACGTCGATCAGCGGCCAGTTATGACGGGCGCAAAGAGAACGGGCATATTTCAGCTCCTCCGAAATCGCGGCGCGATCGGTGTAGTGTTCGCGATCGAAACCCTGCGTCACCCCGAGCACCCGGTTTTCCCGCACCTGGGAAATACGGTCGGTGGTGGCGATCAGGCAGACGATCAGCGGTTTGCTCGCCACGAAGAGGCTCTCGGGCAATGGCACGCCATAAACGATCGGAATGTTCGCCGTCTTGATGCCTCGGTTGGCAAGATAGATGCTGGTCGGTGTTTTCGACGTACGGCTGATGCCGATGATCACGACATCGGCATCGTTGTAATCGTCGGGCATTTGGCCGTCGTCGTGATCCATGGTGAAATTAAGCGCTTCAATGCGCGCGAAGTAGCCGGCATTCATAACATGCTGAGCGCCCACTCGACGGCGAGACGGGGCGCCGAGATAGATCTGGAAGGCATTCATCACCGGCTCCAGCACATTCACTGAGGCGACACCCATCTCGATGCACCGCTCATCGATGAGGCTTGCAAGCTCCCGGTCGACAATGGTGTAGAGCACGATGCCGGGTGCGTCATCGATCGCTTGGAGAACCGGCAGCAGCTGCTTGCGATTGCGGATCAGCGGATAGACATGTTCGATCGGCTGCGCCGATCTGAACTGCGCCGACGCGGCGCGCCCGGCGGAGATCAGAGTCTCTCCCGTTGAGTCAGAAATCAGATGCAGATGAAAGAAGTTCGTTCTGTTCTCCACGCTATTTTCCGCTGCCTGTTGAAAACACTGGATGAAACAGAGCTACGGCTACGAGGCAGTCTCGGGCAAGGGAAAACATGCCTCCTTATCCACATTTCGGATTCTGCGGATCGGTTTCGATTGGCCCTGTGGACGATGGGGAAGAGATCTATTTCCTGAAAGCTCGTCCACAGCCTATCCACAGCTATGAGGAAACAGGCCGATCCGGAAGGATCTGGAATCACTTTCAGATTCGGCTTCTACCCGAAATTCGGGCGAGATGGACAAATTCTTCCGATGTTGTTTTGCCGGCGCGCGACAAATGGCATCGGCGGTGGATGGATTTTAATCCTTGATAGTCACCGACTCTAAGAAATAGAAACCTTTTAAAACATCTTTGTTTTATTATAGGGAAGAAGCGCTTGAGCGATACGGGCCGAAAGATCATGAGGGTTCTGAGTGGCGAGAGCATCTCCCCTCCTCCTCTCTGGCTGATGAGACAGGCAGGACGATATCTCCCGGAATATCGGGAGACACGGGCAAAGGCAGGGAGTTTTCTCGATCTCTGCTACACGCCTGACCACGCCGTCGAAGTGACATTGCAGCCGATCCGCCGCTATGGCTTCGATGCTGCGATTCTGTTTTCCGATATCCTGGTCATTCCAGACGCAATGAAGCGGAATGTCCGGTTCACCGAGGGCCATGGGCCGGAGATGGATCCGATCGATGAAGCCGGTATCGGCAGTTTGAACGGCGAAGAGGTTGTCGATTATCTCAGGCCAGTTCTGGAGACGGTGCGGCGGCTACGTGAAGAGTTGCCAGTGGAGACGACGCTGCTCGGCTTCTGCGGCGCACCATGGACGGTTGCGACCTACATGATCGCCGGTCACGGCACGCCGGATCAGGCCCCTGCCCGTCTTTTCGCCTACAAGCATCCCCGCGCTTTCGAGCACCTGCTGATGCTGCTTGCCGACGTATCGGCCGATTATCTCGTCGCACAGATCGATGCCGGCGCCGATGCCGTGCAGATCTTTGATTCCTGGGCAGGTGTTCTCGGCGAGAAGGAGTTCGAGACGTTTGCGATCAGGCCGGTTGCACGGATGATTGCTTCCGTCAAATCGCGACGGCCGCATGCTCGCATCATCGCTTTTGCCAAGGGCGCCGGCTATCAGCTCAAGACCTATCGGCAGAAGACGGGTGCTGATGCAATCGGCCTCGACTGGTCGGTCCCGCTGGCCTTTGCAGCCGAACTTCAGAAGGATGGACCGGTTCAGGGCAACCTCGATCCGATGCGGGTCGTTGCCGGCGGCCGGGCGCTGGAGGAAGGCATCGACGATATTTTGCAGCATCTCGGCAATGGTCCGCTGATCTTCAATCTCGGTCACGGCATTACACCGCAGGCCGACCCAGAGCATGTGCGTCTGCTTGTGGATCGCGTGCGAGGCGGGGCGTGACGATGGAAAAGCAGACGGAGCGGAGATCTGGCGCTTACGCCCGGCGCCGGGCCCATTTTGCGCTGGCCTTCTTTGCGCTGATGGCGGTCGGGCTTTTTGCCTGGAACCCCGATAATCTCTATCTCTGGATCAAGGCGCTGCACATCATCGCGGTCATTTCCTGGATGGCCGGGCTGTTTTATATGCCGAGGCTGTTCATCTATCACACCGATGCGGAGCCCGGCTCGGTGCAGTCGGAAACCTTCAAGGTGATGGAGCGCCGGCTGCTTCGGATCATCATGACGCCGGCGATGATGTTGACGTGGATTTTTGGCCTCTATCTCGCCTGGTCGGTTTATGGGTTCCAGGGTGGCTGGCTGCATGCCAAGATCGGTCTCGTCGTACTGCTGACCGGTGTTCATATGTTTTTCAGCCGCGCCGTCAGGGCTTTCGAGCGGGATGAAAACCGCCGCTCGGCGCGCTATTGGCGGTTCATGAACGAAGCCCCGACGGTGCTGATGATCGTGATCGTCATC
This sequence comes from Rhizobium sophorae, assembly GCF_013087515.1. Taxonomy (GTDB): domain Bacteria; phylum Pseudomonadota; class Alphaproteobacteria; order Rhizobiales; family Rhizobiaceae; genus Rhizobium; species Rhizobium sophorae. The sequence continues at coordinate 64,235 of NZ_JABFCN010000066.1, forward strand.
CTCGTCGTGGTGAAGCCGTTCTGAGGAAAATAGTCCTCAGGTTAAATTTGCTTCATTTTAAGCAGCCCTCTTGCGGCAGCGATTGCGAGTCGCTATTTTCCGCGCATCTCATCTACGTGGCATGTGTGTAGAGTTCAGTCGTCTGCGAGCCCTTTCGCGGTACCGAATACGACCCAACATCGCCTTTCCCCTTTGAAATTGAAAAGAGTATTGGTCACTTCATGGCTGAAATGAAGCTTCAGGAACTTAAGAGTAAATCCCCGACGGATCTGCTGGCATTTGCCGAATCGCTCGAGGTCGAGAATGCAAGCACGATGCGCAAGCAGGAGCTGATGTTTGCGATCCTCAAGATGCTTGCCAGCCAGGATGTCGAAATTATCGGCGAAGGCGTCGTCGAAGTGCTGCAGGACGGTTTCGGCTTCCTGCGTTCGGCCAATGCAAACTACCTGCCGGGCCCGGATGATATTTACATCTCCCCATCGCAGATCCGCCGTTTCTCGCTGAAAACCGGCGATACGGTCGAAGGCCCCATTCGTGGGCCGAAGGAAGGCGAGCGCTATTTCGCGCTGCTAAAGGTTAACACCATCAATTTCGACGATCCGGAAAAGATCCGTCACAAGGTTCATTTCGACAATCTGACGCCGCTCTACCCGAACGAGCGCTTCAAGATGGAACTGGATATCCCCACCACCAAGGATCTGTCGCCGCGTGTGATCGATCTGGTGGCGCCGCTCGGCAAGGGCCAGCGTGGATTGATCGTCGCACCACCGCGCACCGGTAAAACCGTGCTGCTGCAGAACATCGCGCATTCGATCACCGCCAACCATCCGGAGTGCTATCTGATCGTCCTGCTGATCGATGAACGCCCCGAAGAAGTCACCGACATGCAGCGCTCGGTTCGCGGCGAGGTTATTTCCTCGACCTTCGACGAACCGGCCGTGCGTCACGTGCAGGTCGCCGAGATGGTCATCGAGAAGGCCAAGCGCCTTGTCGAACACGGCCGCGACGTTGTCATCCTGCTCGATTCGATCACGCGCCTGGGCCGTGCCTATAACACGGTCGTTCCCTCGTCAGGCAAGGTCCTGACCGGCGGTGTGGACGCCAACGCTCTGCAGCGGCCGAAGCGCTTCTTCGGCGCGGCGCGTAACATCGAGGAAGGCGGCTCTCTGACTATCATCGCCACGGCGCTGATCGATACCGGCAGCCGCATGGACGAAGTCATCTTCGAAGAATTCAAGGGTACCGGCAACTCGGAAATCGTCCTCGACCGCAAGGTCGCCGACAAGCGTATCTTCCCGGCGATGGATATCCTGAAGTCGGGCACACGCAAGGAAGATCTTCTCGTTCCACGCCAGGACCTGCAGAAGATCTTCGTGCTCCGCCGCATCCTGGCCCCGATGGGCACGACCGATGCGATCGAATTCCTTATCGACAAGCTCAAGCAGACGAAGAACAATTCCGACTTCTTCGATTCGATGAATACCTGATCCTTAGCCGGATTCACCTTGCGAGAGCTGGAGGCATCGTCATGATGTCGCCAGCTTTTCTATTTGAAGGAATCGATTTCGATTCCGATGGACCAAGCGATATGGCCGTGTTGAATGATACCATATATGCGCTCTCGAGCGGTGCCCTGCCTTCGGGTGTTTCAGTCATTCGAATCAGCGGCCCGCTGACCAGAGACATATTGGTGAAGCTCGTCGGATCCGTTCCGGCAGCCCGGCATGCATCTCACCGAACGATTCGGACTCGTAACAACCAGCCGATCGACAGCGGCCTGGTGCTGTTTTTCCCTGCTCCGAATTCGTTTACCGGCGAGGATGTTGCCGAGCTGCAGGTCCACGGCAGCAGAGCCGTGCTGGCGGCGCTGTTTCACGCGCTTGGCGATATTCCGGGTGTTCGGATGGCAGTCGAGGGTGAGTTCTCCCGTCGTGCTTTTGAGAACGGCAAACTTGATCTGGTCGAAGTTGAGGGGCTTGCCGATCTCATTGGCGCCGAGACCGAAATGCAACGGCGCCTTGCAGTCGAACATAGCGCAGGCGGGCTATCCGCAATTTACGATTCGTGGGCGGAACGATTGACGCGTGCCCGAGCGCTGATCGAGGCGGAGCTTGATTTCCCAGACGAGGACGACGTTCCAGGGTCGGTATCGGATATGGTCTGGGCCGATTTGGCGAAGCTTCGCAGCGGTATCGAGGATCACCTGGCGGCAGCTTCTGCCGGCGAGATTATCCGAGACGGCTTCAAGGTGGTCATCGCCGGCGCTCCGAATGCGGGAAAATCGAGCCTGTTGAACGCCTTGGCGCGTCGAGACGTCGCCATCGTGACGGAGATCGCCGGGACCACCCGCGACGTCTTGCAGGTTGACCTCGACATTGATGGTTACCTGATCAGGCTCTATGACACTGCGGGTCTTCGCGAGGCGGATGACAGGGTCGAAAAGGAAGGTGTGCGGCGCGCGCGCGTAGCACTGCGTGATGCCGATCTAGTCCTGCTGCTGGTCGACATGACGAAACCTCTGATTCCCGACGACTTGGAGCAGTCCTCTCCGCATGTTACTGTCGGGACAAAGAAGGATCTGACCGAAATCGCTTCGGGTCGGTATGATCTGCAGATTTCCACCGCGACGGGTGACGGTCTGCCGGAACTGCGGCGGTTGATCGGCGAGATCGTCGCGAGACGTTTTGCCGGCCTGTCTATGGCAATCCCCAGCCGGCAGCGGCATAAGGATTCGCTAGCGAAATGTTTAGCGGCGCTCGATGCGGCCATATCGCAGCCGGATGTGAATCTTGAACTGCGGACCGAGCAGCTGCGAATTGCCGCGGACTATTTGGGCAGAATTACCGGACGAGTGGATGTCGAACAACTGCTCGGGGTAATCTTCTCCGAATTTTGTATTGGCAAATGATTCACGTGAAACCTTTCGGGCTAAAGCCCCCTGCAAGGTTTCACGTGAAACGCCTGCCGGATATGGAGTCTTGAATGACGGATAATGTCTTCGACGTGATTGTGATCGGTGGCGGCCATGCGGGTTCGGAGGCTGCCAGCGCAGCTGCGCGCCTCGGGGCAAAAACCGTTCTGATTACGCATAGGCGGGACACGATCGGGGTCATGTCCTGTAATCCGGCGATTGGCGGGCTGGGCAAGGGCCATCTTGTTCGGGAGATCGATGCGATGGATGGCCTGATGGGTCGCGTCGCCGATGTTGCAGGCATTCAATTCAGGATGCTCAACAAGAAAAAAGGCGCGGCTGTCCGAGGACCGCGGACGCAGGCGGATCGAAAGCTTTATCGCCTGGCAATGCTGGCGGCGATCGAAGCGACGCCGAACCTGGATATCATCGAAGGCGATGCGTTTGATCTGGACGTTGTCGATAGTTGCGTCGCTGGCGTGATTATGAAGGACGGTCGGACCCTGAAAGCGCCGGCGGTGGTTTTGACCACTGGAACCTTTCTGCGCGGTCTTATTCATATCGGGTCGGAAAAGACACCGGCCGGACGTGTCGGTGAAGCGCCGTCAATCGGATTGTCTGCGACCCTCGCCCGGCTGGGACTGCGATTGGGACGTCTGAAGACCGGCACACCCGCCCGGCTGGACGGAAAGACGATCGACTGGCAATCCGTCGGTCGACAGGGGGCTGACGAGGAGCTTGTCCCCTTCTCCTTTATGACAGACACGATTACGACGCCACAGATCGAATGCGGGGTTACCAGGACAACTGAAGCGACCCACCGCATCATTGTCGACAACATTATGCGCTCGGCAATGTATTCCGGGCAGATCGAAGGCGTCGGACCTCGCTATTGCCCGTCGATCGAAGATAAGCTGGTGAAATTCGGAGAGCGGGATGGACATCAGGTCTTTCTCGAACCCGAGGGACTGGACGATGATACGGTATATCCGAACGGGATTTCCACCTCCTTGCCAGCGGAGGTGCAGGCCGACTTCATCAAAACGATTCCCGGCCTCGAAGCGGCAAGAATACTGCAACCGGGCTATGCGATCGAATATGATCATGTTGATCCGAGAGAGCTCACTCCATCGCTGGAGGTTAAACGGCTGAAAGGCCTGTTTCTCGCCGGCCAGATCAATGGTACCACCGGCTATGAAGAGGCGGCCGCGCAGGGATTAGCAGCCGGACTGAATGCTGCATTGCGAAGCAGCGATTCGGATTCGTTCCATTTCAGCCGGACCAGTTCTTATATTGGCGTCATGATCGACGATCTTACGTCCCGCGGCGTTACGGAACCGTATCGAATGTTTACCTCGCGGGCGGAGTATCGGCTGACCTTGCGGGCTGACAACGCCGATATGCGCTTGACACCGTTGGCCATTCGGCTTGGATGCGTCAGTGACGCGCGAGTACAGCGATTCACATCCTACCAAGCAGAGATCGAAACCAGCCGGGCGCTGTTGCAGTCGCTGGCGGTTACACCGAATGAGGCGCGTCGCGCGGGCTTGAATATCAATCTCGATGGGCAGCGCCGAACCGCGTATGACTTGTTGTCCTACCCGAATTATGATTTCACCGTGCTCCGTCATGTTTGGCCCGAGAAGCTCGGTATGATTGGACCGAAAGTTGCGGAAGCGTTGGAGATAGAGGCGGGCTATTCGGTTTATCTCGATCGACAAGCCGCGGCGATTGCCGATCAGCAACGCGACGAGGAACGGCAGATACCGCTTGATTTCAGCTATGACGCGCTGTCCGGTCTCTCGAACGAGCTGAAGGGAAAGCTGAGCGCTGCTCGCCCCTTCAATATTGCCCAGGCTGCAATCGTTGAAGGGATGACACCTGCGGCAATCGCACTGCTGCTCGTACATTTGCGTCGATTATCCTCTGCCGAGCGCCATAGCGCTTGATTACAAGATTTGAGAGTCTTTCAGAATGGAATTAAACGGTTTGCGTGTTTCACGTGAAACACAGGAACGGTTGCAACACTTTGCAGCGCTGTTTCAGAAGTGGGCAAGAGCAATCAACCTGGTGGCGCCGTCGACACTCGATGATCTATGGCACCGGCACATCGCTGATAGCAGCCAGATCTTTCAGATCCATCCTCAACCGACTACCTGGGTTGACCTCGGCAGTGGGGGCGGCTTTCCTGGCGTCATTACGGCCATTTTTCTGGCCGAGCTGCAAGGTGGATGGGTCCATCTGGTCGAAAGCAACCACAAAAAGGCAGCGTTTCTGCGGACAGCGCTGCGGGAGACAAATGCGCGCGGCAGCGTCCATAGCATTCGAATCGAAGATGCTTATACGGAAGTTGGCGAATGCGGTGCGATTTCAGCGCGTGCCCTTGCGGATCTTGAGGCGCTCATCGGTTATTCATCCCCCTGGATGCTTGGCAAGGAAAATTGTCGTGGCTTCTTTCATAAAGGCCGGGATTACCTCAGGGAAATTGACAAAGCACGTGGTCGGTGGGAATTCGATCTGTTAGAACATAAGAGCGCCGTCGAGCAGAAATCTGTTATTCTGGAAATATCAAATCTCCGGCGCTTGGTTTAACAGATCGGATATTGCGGCAATGGCTGGCGAACGACATCGGATTATCACCATCGCAAATCAGAAGGGTGGCGTTGGTAAGACGACCACAGCAATCAATCTGGCAACGGCGCTTGCTGCTATAGGCGAGCGCGTCTTGATCGTCGATCTCGACCCGCAGGGCAATGCCAGCACTGGCCTCGGTATCGATCGTCGTGATCGCAAGCTGTCCTCCTACGACCTTATGGTCGGTGATCGGGGGATCCCCGAAGTGACTCTCGAAACAGCGGTTCCTAATCTGTTTATCGTCCCCTCGACCATGGATCTGCTCGGCATCGAGATGGAAATCTCGCAGCAGAGCGATCGGGTGTTTAAATTGCGGAAGGCGCTGTCTTCCCCCGAAGCCATGGCGTTTTCTTACATTCTTCTGGATTGCCCGCCGTCGTTCAATCTGCTGACGATGAATGCCATGGCGGCAGCGCATTCGGTGCTGGTGCCGCTGCAATGCGAATTCTTTGCCCTGGAGGGGCTGAGCCAGCTGCTTGAGACCGTCAGCCAGGTTCGCCGGACAGTTAACCCGCGTCTGGATATTCAGGGTATCGTCTTGACGATGTTCGATGCGCGCAACAATCTTGCCCAGCAGGTTGTCAATGACGTGCGTACGCATCTCGGGGACAAGGTTTACCACACGTTAATTCCGCGCAACGTCCGGGTTTCCGAAGCTCCGTCCTACGGTAAGCCGGCTATTCTCTATGACTTGAAGTGCGCGGGCAGTCAGGCCTATCTGCAACTGGCCTCCGAGGTCATTCAGCGAGAACGCCAAAGACTGGCCGCGTGATATCATTTTAGGGGTGTAGGTGAGTGTAGATCATGAATGACGATGTATCAAAGCGGCGATTGGGCCGTGGCCTTGCGGCGCTGATTGGTGAAATGGATCAGCCTGTCCCGGTGGAAGCCGAGCGGACTATCAACGCCGACAGAATGATCCCGATCGAGTTCGTCAGCCGTAATCCCCGCAATCCCCGTCGTTTCTTCGATGACTCGGAGTTGCACGATCTCGCAAGCTCCATTCGTCAACATGGTATCGTTCAGCCGATTGTTGTGCGGACGATGTCGCGGGATCGATATGAAATCATCGCCGGCGAGCGACGCTGGCGCGCCGCTCAGCTTGCCGGGCTGATCGAGATTCCTGTCATTGTCCGTGATGTGGATGACAAGACCGCGCTGGAAATCGCGATTGTCGAAAACGTGCAGCGCGCGGATCTCAATGCCCTGGAAGAGGCGTTGGGTTATGAACAGCTTATCTCGGAATACGGCTACACCCAGAACGACCTTGGCGAAATCATCGGCAAAAGCCGCAGCCACGTTGCCAACTCGTTGCGCCTGTTGAAATTGCCTGATCCGGTTCGCGATCTGCTTGCCGCCGGCAGCTTATCGGCCGGGCACGCGCGAGCATTGGTTTCGACATCCGACCCGGCAGGTCTTGCCCGTACGATCGTTGCCAAGGGCATGTCGGTGCGTGATGCGGAAAAGCTGGCGCAAAACAATATCAAGGCCCAATCGGAGCCGCAGCAGGCGACATTGCGGCGAGATCAGAAAGATTCCGATACGCTGGCGCTGGAACGGACACTTTCCGATGCACTCGGCCTTGATGTTGCGATCAATCACAAGGCAAGCGGCGGCCAGATCAAAATTTCCTATAAGTCGCTAGAGCAGCTCGAGGAAATCTGCCGTTTGCTCGAGAGGCGCTAGAGCGCTGTAGGACGCTCTAACTCCTTGAATCAACGCGTCGTGCTTTCAGAAAACGGTTGTGATTTTCAGTCAATGTGCCCTGGTCAGGCGGATTTCCGACCGGATTGAAGGGTGGTGGACAGCAGCGTTTGCATCGCAACGCTGTCTTCCAGCACCTGCCGCCGTCTGCTTTGCAGAATAGCGGCCTGTAGCCGATTGGATTCACGGGCGATGCTTTCCGCGGTCCATTGGCGCAGCGCTTGTTCGATGATCGGTTTGCGGCGGAAATGCAGATGCCGCCCCATCGTCTGCATGATCTGTGGCGGCTGTAGCCGCTTTTCATCCATTTCGGCACGCATAGAATCCAGAAGCTGGAATTGCTTCAGGCATGCCTGCAGTACGAGAAAGATTGCAGTTTTCGAGCTGCTGATTTTATGCATGGCGTGCAGAAAGGCGTTGAGATCACCGCCGAGAATGGCGTCGACGGCGTCGTCAACCGAGATGGCGCTGGCGTCGCCGATTATTTCGGTAACGTGATGTTCTTCGACCGTATCGAAGCCGCGGCAGTAAAGAGCAAGCTTGCGCACCTCGTTTCGGGAAGCGATCCTGTCGCCGCCGATCAACGCGATCAGCGCCTGGCGCGCGGCCGGCGTAATGCCGAGCTTTTCTGCACCGAGCTCCGTATCGATCAAAGCATTCAAGGCCCGGCTGTCATCGGCATAGGAGGGGATCGTCATGACAGATCGTGCGGCTTCCGCGGTCTTGCGCAGCAGGGAACCCTTCTTGAGGTCACCGGCCTCGACGATCAGATAAGCGGCTTCGAGTGGTTTTTCGGCCAGCAGCGCCAAAGAATCGACGAGATATTTCTCGTTGGCAGCACCGCGGATCCAGATCAGTTTCTCACCGCCGAACAGGCCGATCGACTGGACCTCGTCGACCAACCGACCGGGGTCTTTCTGCAGGTCGCCGATATCGAGCTTCGTCAGCGAGAAGGGATCATCGAGAGCAACACCGCTCTTGCCGGCGAGCTGGCTTGCCCGTTCGGAAACAAGACCACGATCCGGTCCGTAGATGACGTAAATCCGATAGTTCCGTGCCGATTTCTGCAGGAATGTCTCGAATTCGTGGGATTTTATCTCTGCCACGTCTCCGCCCTCAGCGGCTGAGGGCAGCGGCGATATCGGCTCCCACGAATTCCGCCACCTGATCCGCCGCGCGGTTCTCCGCGTCGCGGATCGCCCGCTGCTTGGCGAATTCCTGTTCGGAAAAATCCACCAGCGCCGTGGTAGCGCGGCTGCCGGCCTTGATGATGTGATCGTCGGTTGCCGAACGCAGCGTGTAGGTGACGCTGACGGTCACACGGCCGGCGCGCGACGTATCCGAGGAATCCGTCAGGAGCGTATCGGCAACCGACGAGGTAGCGCGAAGCTCAACCTGATACTGCGGGTTTACCGCTTCACCGGCACCGCGCGACGCAAGGAAGATCAGGCGATTGCGCACCTGCTGCTCGACGCGGCTGCTTGCTGGGGAAAAGCCGACCGAGGAAAGCTTTTCGACGACACCGGAATTCTCGGAGTAAAGCGGTCGGACCTGGCAGGCGGAGAGAAAAGCCGCCGAGGCAAAGATCATGGCGATGCCGGCATTGCGGGCCAGCTTGCAAGCGATATCAAACGACAATGTTTACAATCCTTTGGGGAACCACGATGATCTTCTTCGGTGCCTGTCCGTTCAGCGCGTTCTTCACCGCATCCAGATCCAGCACGGCGTCGGTGACGGCATTCTGATCTGCATCGCGAGAAATTGTCAATTCAGCGCGTTTCTTGCCGTTGATCTGTACCGGCAGGACGACATCGTTTTCGATGACGAGTGTTTCGTCGTAGCGCGGCCAGTCTGTCCGGGCAAGCAGGCCTTCATTGCCGAGCGCGGCCCAGCACTCCTCAGCCAGATGCGGCGTCATCGGAGAGACGAGCTGAATCAGGATCTCCACGGCATCGCGCACCGCCGCGCGATAGGTGGCATCACCCTCGCCTGCCGCAACTCTCGTCATCGGTGCGGCCAGCGCGTTGACGAGTTCGTAAATTCGGGCAACGGCCTTGTTGAACCAGAGCTTGTCATAGTCGTTCTCGACAGCCTTCAGCGTCTTGTGGGCGGCCTGCGAGATCGACAAGGCTTCCCCATCGGTTGCCGGCGCAGGTGCAACGGCGGAGAGCGCGTCCGCTGCTTCGGAAATCAGGCGCCACAGACGCTGGGTGAAACGATGGGCGCCCTCGACGCCTGCCTCGGACCAGATGACATCACGCTCGGGTGGAGAGTCGGACAGAACAAAGAAGCGGGCGGTATCGGCGCCGTAGGAGGCGATGATATCGTCGGGATCGACGACGTTCTTTTTCGATTTCGACATTTTCTCGATCGAGCCGATCGCGACTTCCTCGCCCGACGTCAGCAGGAAAGCTCGGCGTTTGCCGTCGAGTTCGTCGATACGGATATCAGCGGGTGCCACCCATTCGCGGCTGGCGCCGGCGCCACGGCTATAGGTTTCGTGGACCACCATGCCCTGGGTGAAGAGACCCTTGAAGGGTTCGGTGGCGGCGACGTGACCGGTCTCGCGCATGGCGCGGGTGAAGAAGCGGGAATAGAGCAAGTGCAGGATCGCGTGCTCGATGCCGCCAATATACTGGTCGACCGGCAGCCAGCGGTTTGCCGCCTCCGGATCGGTCGGCTTTTCTTCCCAGGGCGCGGTGAAGCGGGTGAAATACCAACTCGAATCGACGAAGGTGTCCATCGTATCCGTCTCGCGGCGGGCATCCTTGCCGCAGTTCGGGCAGGAGACATGGCGCCAGGTCGGATGACGGTCGAGCGGATTGCCCGGCTGGTCGAAGGTGACGTCGTCGGGCAGCTTGACCGGCAGGTCCGCCTTCGGCACCGGAACAACACCGCAATCATCGCAATGGATGACCGGGATCGGGCAGCCCCAATAACGCTGGCGAGAAATGCCCCAATCGCGCAGGCGGAAATTGACCTTGCGTTCGCCCTGCGGCGCATTGCCGAGCGAAGCGGCCGACAGCCGGTCGGCGACGATATTGAAGGCTTCTTCGGTCGTCTTGCCGTCGAGGAAGCGTGAATTGATCATCACGCCATCGCCGTCATAGGCGGTGTCACCGACGGAGAAGCTTGCGGCATCGCCATCCCTCGGCATGACGACGGCCACCACCGGCAGGCCATATTTGCGTGCAAAATCAAGGTCGCGCTGGTCGCCCGAGGGGCAGCCGAAGATCGCGCCGGTGCCATAATCCATCAAAACGAAATTGGCGATATAGACCGGCAGCTCCCAGGAGGGATCGAGCGGGTGCCGGACGCGGATACCGGTATCCATACCCTTCTTTTCGGCGGTCTCGAGTGCTGCGAGCGAGGTGCCGGCGCGGCGGCACTCCTCGCAGAAGGCTTCGATATCAGGGTTCTTTGCGGCGGCACCCTTTGCCAGCGGATGATCGGCGGCGATTGCCAGGAAGGAAGCGCCGAAGAGCGTGTCCGGCCGGGTCGTATAGACCGTGACTTCGCTTTCGCCGGCAGGTGCCGTTTCCGGCACGATCTCCCAGCGGATCGTCAGGCCTTCCGAACGGCCGATCCAGTTCTTCTGCATCAGGCGCACTTTTTCCGGCCACTGGTCGAGCGTATCCAGCGCGTCGAGCAGATCCTGGCTGAAGTCGGTAATCTTGAAAAACCATTGTGTCAGTTCACGCTGTTCGACGAGCGCGCCGGAACGCCAGCCGCGTCCATCGATCACCTGTTCGTTGGCGAGCACGGTGTTGTCGACAGGATCCCAGTTGACCTTGGACTGCTTGCGATAGACCAGGCCCTTCTCCAGGAAATCCAGAAAGAGATGCTGCTGGTGCTGATAATATTCGACGTCGCAGGTGGCGAATTCGCGGCTCCAGTCCAGCGAAAGACCCATGGCCTTCAATTGCGCCTTCATCGAGCCGATATTCTGGTACGTCCAGGAGGCGGGATGCACGCCGCGCTCCATGGCGGCATTCTCCGCCGGCATGCCGAAGGCATCCCATCCCATCGGATGCAGCACGTTGTAACCGCGGGCGCGCTTGTAGCGGGCGACGACATCGCCCATGGCGTAATTGCGGACATGACCCATGTGGATGCGCCCCGAGGGATAGGGGAACATTTCGAGGACGTAATATTTTTCGCGCGGATCGGCATTGTCGGTTTCGAAGACCTTGTCTTCATTCCATTTTTGCTGCCAGCGGGGCTCGGCATCGCGCGGATTATAACGTTCGGTGGCCATGGTATTCGTATTTCCGGAAAATCTGGGGAGGTTGGTCGAGACCTTCACCATGAAACCACCGTAGCGTCAAGTTTTGCAGGCGCTGCGAGCGTCCGATCTTGATCATGACCAGGCGATTTCGCGAAGGCGGGTCTTGGCAAGCACAGGCTGGCTAGTTAGTTCATTGCCGATCCTTTCATGCTGGTATGTCGAGGCAGAACGATGGAACTTCAAGAGCGCTTGAACGATGTGCGGTCGCGGATTGCGGCCGGGGAACGCGAGGCAGGTCGTTCGGCGGGTTCCGTTCAGCTCGTCGCGGTGTCGAAGACCTTCGAGGCGGACGCGATCCGCCCGGCCATCGAAGCCGGGCAGCGTGTCTTCGGCGAGAACCGGGTGCAGGAAAGCCAGGGCAAGTGGCCGGCGCTGAAAGCAGAGCATCAGAATATCGAGCTGCATCTGATCGGACCGCTGCAATCGAACAAGGCGGCGGATGCTGTGGCGCTTTTCGACGTCATTGAGACGGTAGATCGGGAAAAGATCGCCCGCGCGCTTGCCGAGGAGATGAAGCGGCAAGGCAAGGCGCTGCGGCTCTATGTCCAGGTCAATACCGGGCTCGAACCGCAGAAGGCCGGCATCGCTCCTGACGACACGCCGGCCTTCGTCGCCTTCTGCCGCGACGAACTCGGCCTTTCGATCGAAGGTTTGATGTGCATTCCGCCAGCCGAGGAAAATCCCGGGCCGCATTTCGCCCTCTTGGCGAAGCTCGCGCTCAAATGCGGCGTCGAAAAACTTTCCATGGGCATGTCGGGCGACTACGGGACGGCGATCGCCTTCGGCGCCACCAGCGTGCGTGTGGGATCAGCGATTTTCGGCACGCGCTGAAACGCTGCTTTGGTCGGGCTTCCTGTTCCCCTTAATGCCGCCTAGATTAGGTTTGCATGTCCTGGGGAGGAGCAGATGCAGAACGGCTATCATCAGGCCTATGCGGCCTGGAAGCGCGATCCCGAAGCCTTCTGGCGCGAAGCGGCCAGTGACATCGACTGGTTCGAGCCAGCGGAGCGGGTGTTCTCGCCGAATGACGGCGTCTATGGCCGTTGGTTCTCAGATGCCGAAACCAATACATGCCACAATTGCCTGGACCGGCATGTGGCTGCCGGCCGCGGCGGCGAGACAGCGGTCATCTTCGACAGCGCAATGAACGGCGAGAAGCACCGTTTCACCTATGATGAGGTGATTCGCGAGGTGATGGCCATCGCATCAGCCTTGGTCGAGCGCGGCGTCGGCAAAGGCGATCGCGTCATCCTTTATATGCCGATGGTGCCGCAGGCGGTCTTTTCGATGCTCGCCTGCGCCCGCATCGGTGCGGTTCACTCCGTCGTTTTCGGCGGGTTTGCCGCCAGCGAACTTGCGGCGCGCATCGACGATTGCGGTGCGAAGCTGGTGATCACCGCGAGCTGCGGGCTCGAGCCTGGTCGCATCGTCGCCTACAAGCCACTGGTCGATCAGGCGATCGAGATTGCGCGTTCGAAGCCGGAGCGCTGTCTGGTGCTGCAGCGGCCGGAGCTTCGGGCAGATCTCGTCAGCGGTCGAGATCAGGATTTCGAGGTGGCGGTGGCGCAGCATCGTGGCGCTGAGATCGCCTGTGTCTCCGTCAAGGCGACCGATCCGCTCTACATCCTCTATACCTCGGGCACGACGGGCCAACCCAAGGGCGTCGTGCGCGACAATGGCGGCCATATGGTCGCGCTCAACTGGTCGATGCAGAATATCTACGGCTTGAAACCGGGCGAGGTCTTCTGGACGGCTTCGGATATCGGCTGGGTTGTCGGGCATTCCTATATCGTCTATGCCCCGCTGCTCGCCGGCGTAACCACTTTGATCTTCGAGGGAAAACCGGTCGGCACTCCGGATGCAGGCGCATTCTGGCGCATCGTTTCAGAATATCAGGTGCGGGTGCTCTTCACGGCGCCGACGGCATTCCGCGCCATCCGGCGGGAGGACGGTGACGGTGAACTGATGCACCAATATCCCATGCCGGATCTACGGGCGCTGTTTCTTGCCGGCGAGAGGGCGGATCCGGAGACGTTGAAATGGGCCGAGCGCATGCTTGGCATACCCGTCATCGATCATTGGTGGCAGACGGAGACCGGCTGGCCGATCGCCGCAAATCCGCTGGGTCTCGGCGCCCTTCCCGTCAAGCACGGTTCGCCGGCGCTGCCGATGCCCGGCTATGATATTGCGGTGCTGGACGATGCCGGTCATCCGATAGAGGCGGGAACGCTCGGCAATATCGTCGTGAAGCTGCCCCTCCCGCCCGGCTGCCTGCCGACCCTTTGGAACGCGGACGACCGTTTTCGCTCGGCCTATCTCGATGAGTTCCCCGGCTACTACAAGACGGCCGATGCCGGCTATGTCGATGAGGACGGCTATCTCTTCATCATGTCGCGCACCGACGACATCATCAATTGCGCCGGGCATCGGCTCTCGACCGGGGCGATGGAGGAGGTCTGTGCGCGTCATCCGGATGTCGCCGAATGCGCTGTTATCGGCGTGATCGATGCGCTGAAGGGTCAGGCGCCCTGCGGTTTCCTGGTGCTGAAACGACATGTTTCCCGTGACACGACGGCGATCGAATCAGAGGTCGTGGCGATGATTCGTGATTCGATCGGGCCTGTCGCCGCCTTCAAGACGGCCATCACCGTTAACCGGTTGCCGAAGACACGCTCCGGCAAAATCCTGCGCGGAACGATGCAGAAGATCGCCGACGGCATACCCTGGAAAATGCCTGCAACTATCGATGATCCAACGATTTTAGAGGAAATTGCCGAGGCGCTCCGCGGACGCGGTTTAGGCTCCCTGCCGATGTGAATTAAACTTTCGGTAAGCCTAATTGAGGAATTGTTAACCATGTTGATGCAAGCATTTGTTAACGGCAATGGCTTGCATAGCAGGCTTTGCATGACGCGGTCGCCGTTACCGGCTTAGTCCGGATTGCCCCTTTCTCAACGATTGTGGAACGGATCATGACAAGCATCCTCACCAACAACGCTGCCATGGCAGCGCTGCAGACTTTGCGCGGCGTAAACGATAGCCTCAAGGACACTCAGGGTCGCGTTTCCTCGGGTTATCGTGTCGAGAAGGCGGCTGACAATGCCGCTTACTGGTCGATTGCTACGACCATGCGTTCTGACAACAAGGCGCTTTCGGCCGTCTCCGACGCGCTCGGGCTTGGTGCAGCCAAGGTCGATACCGCTTATTCGGCCATGGATAGCGCGCTCGATGTCGTCAGCGAAATCAAGGCCAAGATCGTCGCCGCCACCGAAAAAGGCGTCGACAAGACGAAGATCCAGCAGGAACTCGACCAGTTTCAGGAGCAGCTGCTCAGCATTGCCCAATCGGCGTCCTTCTCCGGCGAAAACTGGGTAGCCGGCGCCTCAGGCACGAAGAGCGTCGTTTCGTCTTTCGTGCGCGACGGCAGCAATGCCGTTTCGGTCAAGATGACGGACTACGTGCTCAATGCAGGCACGCTTGGAAACGTGCTTTTCGGCATGACCAGTACCGGTGCGATCGAGACGACCAGCGGTATCATTGGTACGGCCTTCAACGGGACCTATGGCGGTGCCGTCATCGTCATGCCGTCGATATATGCTCTCGACATCACCAATTTCACCCAGGGACAGCTCGACGCAGCCCTGACCGGTATCGAACTGGTTCTCGGCGCCATGACCGCCGCCGGCTCGGCGCTCGGCTCGATCTCGACCCGTATCCAGCTGCAGGAAACGTTCGTCAGCGGCTTGCACGATTCGATCGACTCCGGCGTCGGACGCCTGGTCGATGCCGATATGGAAGAGGAATCGAGCAAGCTCTCGGCGTTGCAGACGCAGCAGCAGCTCGCCATCCAGTCGCTCTCGATCGCCAATACCTCGGCGCAAAACATCCTCACCCTGTTCCGCAGCTAATCCGAAACAGGCCATCCGCAATAAAAAACCCCGCCGGTCAGCTCATACCGGCGGGGTTTTTCATGAGATGACTGGTATCTCAGTACTGATCGTCGTCCTCGTCCTTCGGGGCCGAGCGCAGCGAGCTCAGCTTGCGGAAGACGGCGTCGGCGTCGATTTCCCTTTCCTTTTCCTCCTCGCGCTCGTAGCTCGGGGTCAGGCGCTCGGTGTCCTGGGCCGATTGCAGCGTTGCGCCGAGCTCGGCAGCGGTCGGCAGCGGACGGCCCTTGGAGGCCTTTTCCACTTCCATGTCGAGATCGATCTGGCTGCAAAGGCCGAGCGTGACCGGATCCATCGGCGCCAAGTTGGCGGAGTTCCAGTGGGTGCGCTCGCGGATCTGCTCGATCGTCGATTTCGTCGTGCCGACGAGGCGGGAAATCTGCGCGTCCTTCAGCTCCGGATGGTTGCGAACCAGCCAGAGAATGGCGTTCGGACGGTCCTGACGCTTGGAAACCGGCGTATAACGCGGACCGCGGCGCTTGGATTCCGGCACCCGCACCTTCGGTTCGGAAAGCTTCAGCTTGTGGTTCGGATTGGCCTCGGCGCGGGCAATCTCGTCGCGGGAAAGCTGTCCTGTCGAGATCGGGTCGAGGCCCTTGATGCCCTGCGCCGCTTCGCCGTCGGCGATCGCCTTGACTTCGAGCGGATGCAGTTTGCAGAACTGCGCGATCTGATCGAAAGACAGTGCCGTATTGTCGACGAGCCAAATGGCTGTCGCCTTCGGCATGAGCAGTGTTTGAGCCATGGATATAGTCCTTCTATCGTCCGCGCCGGTCGCGGTCCGTGGATTGTCACCACAATGTCCGGGAAATATGGCGCTATATAACCGCACTGTCGCAGAATTGCAATTCTTCCGAAATGAAATGACCTTTGTCTAATTGCCGTGGCGATGCGAACTGCTATGAATTGCCGTGATTTCAAGTCCGGGCCTGCATAGCTCACCTGGCCCGTCGCATGTCCCATGAGGAGGAGTTGCATGTCGGAGAAGATCTATCCGGTCACGAAGCCGGTGAAGGCGCGCGCCCTGATCGATAAGGAAAAGTACCTGAAATGGTACGAGGAAAGCGTCGAAAACCCGGACAAGTTCTGGGGCAAGCACGGCAAGCGGATCGACTGGTTCAAGCCCTATACCAAGGTCAAGAACACTTCCTTTACCGGCAAGGTTTCGATCAAGTGGTTCGAGGACGGTCAGACAAACGTCTCCTACAACTGTATTGATCGTCACCTGAAGACGCATGGCAACCAGACTGCCATCATCTTCGAAGGTGACAACCCGTACATCGACAAGAAGATCACCTATAACGAGCTCTACGAGCATGTCTGCCGCATGGCGAACGTGTTGAAGAAGCACGGCGTCAAGAAGGGCGATCGCGTCACCATCTATATGCCGATGATCCCGGAAGCGGCCTATGCGATGCTCGCCTGCGCCCGCATCGGCGCGGTGCATTCGGTCGTCTTTGGCGGCTTCTCGCCGGAGGCGCTGGCAGGGCGCATCGTCGACTGTGAATCCACCTTTGTCATCACCTGCGACGAAGGCGTGCGCGGCGGCAAGCCGGTGCCGCTGAAGGACAATACCGATACTGCAATTCACATTGCAGCACGCCAGCACGTGATCGTGGACAAGGTTCTGGTCGTTCGCCGCACCGGCGGCAAGACCGGCTGGGCGCCGGGCCGCGATCTCTGGCATCATCAGGAGATCGCCACCGTGAGGGCGGAATGCCCGCCGGTGAAGATGAGGGCGGAAGATCCACTCTTCATTCTTTATACGTCCGGCTCCACGGGGAAGCCAAAGGGTGTGCTGCACACGACGGGCGGCTATCTCGTCTATGCGGCGATGACGCATGAATATGTCTTCGATTATCATGACGGCGACGTCTACTGGTGCACGGCCGATGTCGGCTGGGTCACCGGCCACTCCTATATCGTCTATGGGCCGCTGGCAAACTGCGCGACGACGCTGATGTTCGAGGGCGTGCCGAATTTCCCGGACCAAGGCCGTTTCTGGGAAGTCATCGACAAGCATAAGGTCAATATCTTCTATACGGCACCAACGGCGATCCGCTCGCTGATGGGTGCCGGCGACGAGTTCGTCACACGCTCCTCACGCTCTTCACTGCGCCTGCTCGGAACGGTCGGCGAGCCGATCAATCCCGAGGCCTGGGAGTGGTACTACAATGTCGTCGGCGACAAGCGCTGCCCTGTCATCGATACGTGGTGGCAGACCGAAACAGGCGGCCATATGATCACGCCGCTGCCGGGCGCCACCGATCTGAAACCCGGTTCGGCGACGACGCCATTCTTCGGCATCAAGCCGCAGCTTGTCGACAACGAGGGTAAGGTGCTGGAAGGCCCGGCCGACGGCAATCTCTGCATCACCGACAGCTGGCCGGGCCAGATGCGCACGGTCTATGGCGATCACGAGCGCTTCATCCAGACCTATTTCTCCACCTACAAGGGCAAGTATTTCACCGGAGACGGCTGCCGGCGTGATGCGGACGGCTATTACTGGATCACCGGCCGCGTCGACGACGTTCTCAATGTCTCAGGCCACAGGCTCGGCACGGCGGAGGTGGAATCCGCTCTCGTCTCGCACAATCTGGTCTCGGAAGCAGCGGTCGTCGGCTATCCGCATCCGATCAAGGGTCAGGGCATCTATTGTTACGTGACGCTGATGGCGGGTCATGATGGGTCGGACACGCTTCGCCAGGAACTGGTGAAACATGTCCGAACCGAAATAGGCCCGATCGCCGCCCCCGACAAGATCCAGTTCGCGCCCGGCCTGCCGAAGACCCGCTCCGGCAAGATCATGCGCCGTATCCTGCGCAAGATCGCCGAGGACGATTTCGGCTCGCTCGGGGATACGTCGACGCTCGCCGATCCGGCAGTCGTGGACGATCTGATCGCCAACCGGCAGAACAAGGCGACCGCCTGATATGTCGAGCCGCTCCGGTCGCCCCATTTAGGGCTTCCGGGCGGCTCTTTTGTTTCCGCGTATTCTGCTTGGTTTGCCGTATCCATTCACGGGCGAAGGCCTGAAAGAAGATTGCCGGCGAGGTCACGCAAGCTAGATGCGGCTGAAATACCTGTCGGCCAGATGTCATTAGCCGGAGTCTTAGTTCCATGCTGCTGCGACCGAGGATGCCAACACAAATATTGGCTTAGAAATCGATCGCCCTGCCATTGATTTCGTAATCGCCGAAGCGCGCAGGCTCGGCTCCGCCGCGGCCGCCGATCTCCGGCGGCAGTTCCAGCGGCTTCTGGTTCTTTCGCCGCTCCTCGGCTTCGGCAAGGGCGCGCCTGGCAGCCGGGGACAGCATCTTGCGCGGCGGCTCCGATCCCTCGGCCGTCGGCGTTTCGCTGTTGTCGTTGTCGGCATCCTGCATTGGCTTCTCCTGCCGGAAAATATTGAAAATGGCTGGTGAATAACCAAATCATAATGCGGCGGCGCCGGGATTGAAAGCTTGTGGCGCCGAAATCGGAGATGGAGATCCGCCATGAACCTCGTCCGCACTGCCATGTTGCTTGCCTTCATGACGGCGCTTTTCATGTTTGTCGGCTTCCTGATCGGCGGTCGGGCCGGCATGATGATTGCCTTCGTTATCGCCGCCGGCATGAATTTCTTCTCCTACTGGAATTCCGACCGCATGGTGCTTTCGGCCTATCGCGCCCAGGAAGTCGACGAGCGTAACGCGCCGGAATTCTTCCGGATCGTGCGCGATCTCGCCCATAATGCCGGCCTGCCGATGCCGAAGGTCTATCTCTACGACAGCCCGCAGCCGAATGCCTTCGCCACCGGCCGCAATCCCGACAATGCCGCCGTCGCCGCCTCGACCGGCCTGCTCAGCGCCTTGTCTGCCGAGGAGGTCGCAGGCGTGATGGCGCATGAACTGGCCCACATTCAGAACCGCGACACGCTGACGATGACGATCACGGCAACACTTGCCGGCGCGATTTCCATGCTCGGCAACTTTGCCTTCTTCGTCGGCGGCAATCGTGAGAACAACAGCAATCCGCTCGGCTTCGTCGGCGTCATCGTCGCGATGATCGTGGCGCCGCTCGCAGCCATGCTGGTGCAGATGGCCATCAGCCGCACACGCGAATATTCGGCCGACCGCCGCGGCGCCGAAATCTGCGGCAACCCGCTGTGGCTCGCTTCGGCGCTTGGCAAGATCGCCCGCGGTGCTGCTCACGTGCCGAACGAAGATGCCGAGCGCAACCCGGCGACGGCGCATATGTTCATCATCAATCCGCTTTCCGGCGAGCGCATGGACAATTTGTTTTCCACGCATCCGAACACGGAAAACCGAATCGCTGCGCTGCATGACATGGCGCAAAGCGGCATGAATGTCTCGACGTCGCCGGCGCGTGCTGCTAATCCGTCGCGCAAATCGCGCTCTGTTCCGGATACGGGTCTTGGTCGCGGTGGTTCGCAACCGCCAAAAGGTCCGTGGTCTTGAATTCAGACGGCACGAAGAAGCCATTCCGCAAGCATAAGCCCTCCACTGAGCGATCTGCTCCGGTAAAGCCCGGCCTGCAGGCCCGGGCCGCGGCGGCAAAAATTCTTGCCGCCGTTGTCGACCGCAAGCTGCCGCTCGACGGCGCTCTCGATCATGAACACGGCAATCCGGCCTATAGGGCGCTCGGCGAAAGCGACCGGGCGCTCGTCCGCGCCATCCTGAACACGACGCTGCGCCACCTGCCGCGCATCGATGCCGCGATTGCCGGGCTGCTGGATTCGCCGCTGCCGGAGGGGGCAAGGGCGCTGCATCATGTGCTCGCAATCGGGGCGACGCAGATCCTCTATCTCGACGTGCCGGATCATTCGGCCGTCGACCTCGCCGTCGAGCAGGCCAATCAGGATCCGCGCAATCGCCGTTTCGCCAAGCTGGTCAATGCCATCCTCCGCCGGCTCGGCCGCGAGAAGGAGCAGGTGCTGGACGCCATCGGCAAGGTCGCGCCGATGCCGGCCTGGTTCATTGCCAGGCTGGAAAAGGCCTACGGCCGGGACGCGGCGCTGGCAATTTCGGAATCCCAGCTCGAACCGGCGGCAATCGATCTGACCGTCAAGTCCGATCCCGATGGCTGGGCGAAGCGGCTGAACGGCGTTGTTTTACCCACAGGCGGCATTCGTCTCGCCGCCTTCGACGGCGGAATCCCCTCGCTCGAAGGCTTCGACGAGGGCGAGTGGTGGGTTCAGGATGCGGCGGCAAGCATTCCTGCGAAGCTTTTCGGCGATCTCTCGGGCAAGCGTGCCGCCGATCTCTGTGCTGCGCCTGGCGGCAAGACGGCGCAGCTCGTCCTTGCCGGCGGCGCAGTCACCGCGCTCGACCAGTCGGAAAACCGGCTGAGACGGCTGCGCTCGAATCTCGACCGGCTCGGCCTCAAAGCGGAGACAATTGCAGCCGATCTGACGACATTCGAGCCGACGGAGCGTTTCGATGCAATCCTGCTCGATGCGCCTTGCTCTTCCACCGGCACGACACGCCGGCACCCTGATGTGTTGTGGACCAAGGGAGCTGAGGATATCGCCAGGCTGGCGGCGCTGCAGGAACGGCTGCTGCGTCATGCGCTGACATTGCTGAAGCCGGGCGGCACACTGGTTTTTTCGAATTGTTCGCTCGATCCTGTCGAGGGTGAGGACGTCGTCGCCCGTGTTCTTTCCGATACTGACGCGGTCGAGCGCGTTCCGATCGGCGCCGGTGACTGGCCGGGCCTTGAGACGGCGATCACGCCGCTCGGCGAATTCCGCACGCTTCCCACCATGCTGAAAATGCCTGACGGCATCAGCTCCGGCCTCGATGGCTTCTATGCGGCTGTGCTGCGGCGCGTGGCCTGATTGCAAGGCGTGAGTGTTCGCGGCGAGCCTGCATTTACGAGGTGCTCCATAGCCTCGTGTCACCCATGCCGTTCTCCAAAACCACCCGCATGATTTCAGGTGAAACGCGTTAATTTGCGTATATTCGAACCTTGTCACAAATTAATTCATTGCGGGCGATGAAATCGGCCGCTTTTCACCTATTCTTAACCACGAGGGTCAATAGACAATAGAATATGCAGTCCGGTTGGCGTTTTGCGAGCATGTATGTTCGGGAGGCTTGGCGGCGCGCTTTGCGCCGCGTCGCGTTGCTGCGCCTGAAGCTCTTTCGCCATTCGATCAAAGTGCCGGAGCGTCTGATCGTCGCGCCGACCGATCTGCGCAGCATCGATCCCCATGTAGCCGACGAGATCCTCAACGGACGGTTTCTCCTGGCCGGGCGCATGCTGGAAACGAACGGAAAGTCGCCCTTCACCTTCACCCTGCCCTCACGCCCTTTCGCGATCCGTCTTCACAGCTTCGGCTGGCTGCGGCATATGCGGGCGAACAAGACGGAGCGTAGTTCGGCTGCCGCCCGTGCGATCGTCGACAGCTGGCTTTCCATCCATGCCGGTCGCATGGAGGGGATTGCCTGGGAGACCGACGTCACCGCCCAACGCGTCATCGCCTGGCTGTCGCATTCGCCGGTGGTGCTGCAGAACGCCGACCGAGGCTTCTATCGCCGCTTCATGAAGTCGCTGGCGTTCCAGGTGAGGTTCCTGCACCGGATGGCGCCGTTCACCCTCGGCGGCCTGGAGCTGTTTCGGCTGCGTATCGCGCTGGCCATGGCCTCCGTCGCCATGCCGGCGCGCGCCTCTACGCTGAGAAGGGCGGCGCAGGCGCTCGACCGTGAGTTCGATAGCCAGATTCTATCAGATGGCGGCCATGTGTCGCGCAATCCGCGCGTCGGGCTGGAATTGCTGCTCGATCTGCTGCCGCTCCGGCAGACCTATGTCAATCTCGGCCATGACCTGCCGCAGAAACTGATCTCCGGCATAGACCGGATGTATCCGGCATTGCGGTTCTTTCGCCATCAGGACGGGGACCTGGCGCTCTTCAACGGGGCGACCTCCACGCTCGCAAACGAGCTGATGTCTGTGCTGCGATATGACGAAACCGCCGGTCAGCCGTTCAAGGCTTTGCCGCATTCGCGCTATCAGCGGCTATCCGGGGGAAAGACGGTGATCATTGCCGATACCGGCACACCGCCTTCTGGAGGCGCGCTTCGCACCGTGCATGCCGGCAGCCTCTCCTTCGAGATGTCGTCCGGCCGTCATCGCTTCATCGTCAATTCCGGTTCGCCGAAATTTGCCGGGCACCGTTATGTCCAGATGGCGCGCACGACGGCGGCGCATTCGACCGTTATCCTCAACGACACCTCGTCCAGCCGTTTTTCGCCCTCGCCCTTCCTTAACCACGCAATCACCGAACCGGTGAGGACAATCACCGTCGAGCGTGCCGAAACCGAAGACGGACGCGACGGCATCAAGCTCAGCCATGACGGTTATCTCAGGATGTTCGGGGTGCTGCACGAGCGTGAGTTGACGCTCAATGCCGCAGGTACGATCGTGACCGGCCGCGACCGGCTCGTCGTCTGCGAAGGATATGAGAGTGACGAGCCCGTGAAGGCCGTCGCCCGTTTTCATATCCATCCTTCGATCGTCCTGCATCAGAGTGACGGTGAGTCCGTGCTGCTGACGGCGCCGGACGGTGAAAGCTGGCTGTTCTCCGCGCCCGGCAATGAAGTGCTGATCGCCGAGGACATCTTCTTTGCCGACAGCTCCGGCATCTGCGGCTCGGACCAGATCGAGATCGATTTCGATCTTGCCGAGAAGACCGAAATCCGCTGGTTTTTGTCCCGCAAAAGCTAGAGGCGGATGATTTTAAGCCGAGTGGCCAAAGATCGGGATCGCGTCCACATCAAGGGATGTAAAGTACGATGCCGTCCAAAAATGGCTCGTGCTTTTCGGCGTCATGCGCTGACGCCTGTTTGCGCGGCGGCAAAGCTGTGCTAACGCGGCGCCAGCATGCGAACATCCCTTGCGGATGTCCTCCCGAAGCCCGAACGGAGAAGGTTTCATGGCCCTCATTTCCAAGAAGATCCCCGCCCCCGACAAGGTCGAAATCAAGACCGCGCTCATCTCCGTCTTCGACAAGACGGGGATCGTCGACCTCGCCCACGCCTTGTCTGCCAGAGGTGTGCGCCTGTTTTCGACCGGCGGCACGTTTAAAGCGATCACCGCTGCCGGTCTTGCCGTCACCGATGTTTCCGCAATCACCGGTTTTCCGGAGATCATGGATGGGCGTGTGAAGACGCTGCATCCGACGGTGCATGGCGGCCTGCTGGCGATCCGTGACGACAGCGAACACCAGGAAGCGATGAAAACACACGGCATCGAGGGTATCGACCTCGCCGTCATCAACCTCTATCCCTTCGAGGAGGTGCGCGCAGCCGGCGGCGACTATCCGACGACCGTCGAGAATATCGATATCGGTGGTCCGGCGATGATCCGCGCATCGGCCAAGAATCATGCCTATGTGACGACCCTGACGGACCCGGCCGATTATGCCGAACTGCTGGAGCAGCTTTCCGCAGATGAGGGCAAGACGGCCTATGCCTTCCGGCAGCGCATGGCCGCCAAGGCCTATGCCCGCACCGCCGCCTATGATGCGATGATCTCCAATTGGTTCGCCGAGGCACTGTCGATCGACACGCCGCGCCACCGGGTCATCGGCGGTGCGCTGAAGGAAGAGATGCGCTACGGCGAAAACCCGCACCAGAAGGCCGCCTTCTATGTGACCGGCGAGAAGCGTCCGGGTGTTTCGACGGCCGCTCTTCTCCAGGGCAAGCAGCTCTCCTACAATAACATCAACGACACGGATGCGGCCTACGAGCTCGTCGCCGAGTTCCTGCCGGAGAAGGCGCCGGCCTGCGCGATCATCAAGCATGCCAATCCCTGCGGCGTCGCCACCGGATCGAGCTTGGTCGAGGCTTATCGGCGGGCGCTGGCCTGCGATTCCGTTTCCGCCTTTGGCGGCATCATCGCGCTCAACCGGACGCTGGATGCCGAAACGGCCGAAGAGATCGTTAAGCTCTTCACCGAAGTGATCATCGCGCCGGATGTCACGGAGGAGGCGAAGGCGATCGTCGCCCGTAAGCCGAACCTGCGGCTGTTGTCTGCCGGCGGGCTACCTGATCCGCGTGCCGCGGGCCTGACGGCAAAGACCGTTTCCGGCGGCCTGCTCGTCCAGAGCCGCGACAACGGCATGGTCGAGGATCTGGAACTCAAGGTCGTCACCAGGCGCGCGCCGACGGCGCAAGAACTGGAAGACATGAAGTTTGCCTTCAAGGTCGGCAAACATGTGAAGTCGAACGCCGTGGTCTATGCCAAGGACGGCCAGACGGCCGGCATCGGCGCCGGCCAGATGAGCCGGGTCGATTCCGCCCGCATTGCCGCGCTGAAGGCCGAAGAGGCGGCCAAGGCGCTCGGCCTTGCAGTGCCGATGACGCATGGTTCGGCAGTCGCCTCCGAAGCCTTCCTGCCTTTTGCCGATGGTCTTCTGTCGATGATCGCCGCAGGTGCGACGGCTGTCATCCAGCCGGGCGGCTCGATGCGCGACCAGGAAGTCATCGATGCCGCCAACGAACACGGCGTCGCCATGGTCTTCACCGGCATGCGTCATTTCCGTCACTGAGAGTTTTGTGCAACCGGCCCGACGGGCCGGTTGTTATGCCCGATCGGCCGGATAGGGCGTGCGGATCAGGAGCACCAGTCCCCCGGCGAGGAACAGGATCAGGGTTGCCATTCCAAGCCGCGGCGATCCGCTGATATAGGTCATCAGCGAGAAGAGCAGCGTTGCCATGAAGCTGGTGGCGCGCCCCGAAAGCGCGTAGATGCCGAAGTAGCGGCCGGCTTCCTCGATGTTGACGCTGCGGGCGAGATAGGAGCGTGACGAGGCCTGCACCGGCCCGAAGGCGAGCCCGATCAGCAGGCCATACAGAATATAGGCCTTTTCTGCAGCCGTACCGAAGAGACCGCCGGAATCCGCCGCCGGCAGCGGCATCAGTCCGAATAGGGTGTAACCCGGTGCTGTCGAGATGATGCCGATGGTGGCGAACAGCAGCATCGTCAGGCTGATGACGACGGTCACCTTCGAACCGACGCCCTTGTCGATGCGGCCGGCGATCAGGCAGCCGAAGATCGCAACGACATTCAGGATGATGCCGTAGATGCCGATCTCGATCGTCGCCCAGCCGAACATGCCGGCCGCGAAGATGCCGCCAAGGATCAGCAGGCCGTTGACGCCGTCCTGATAGATCATCCGGGCGATGAGGAATGTCAGGATGCCGCGGCGCTCTCTGAGTTCGCCAAGCGTGTTTCTGAGTTCTCGCAAGCCGGAGCGCACTGCGATGCCGAAGGGAAGTCCCTTGCCGACATCGGGCGTGAAGAAGAACATCGGCAGGATGAAGATCAGATACCAGACGGCCGAGATCGGCCCGGTGATGCGGGCATCCTGGCCGGTCTCAGGATCGAGGCCGAACAGGGGATCAAGGCCGAGGACGGTCTTGCCGCTCTCGGGGCTCGCGGCCAAAAGCGTCACCACGGCAATGAGCACGATGATGCCGCCGAGGTAGCCGAGCCCCCAGGCGGTGTTGGAGAGCCTGCCGACCTCGTGCCTGCCGACCAGGCGCGGCATCATCGAATCGTTGAAGACGATCGAGAACTCGGCCGAGATCGAGGCGAGGATCATGAAAATCACGGGGTAGAGAACAGGTGAACCGGGTGCGGCGAACCACAGGCAGAAGAGGCTGGCGATCTTAATGATCGCGAAGAAGGCGATCCAGGGTTTGCGTGCGCCGGACTGGTCGGCGATCGAGCCGAGGACGGGTGAGAGCAAGGCGATGATCACCGAGGAGATCGTCGCCATGTTGCTCCACGTCGCCTGCGCGGAAACCGGGTCATCGGTCAGGCGGGAAACGAAATAAGGCCCAAAGATGAAGGTCGTGACCACGGTAAAGAAGGGCTGCGCTGCCCAATCGAAGAACATCCACCCCCAGATGCCCTTCTCCGTGGCCTTCGGCGGTTGCGTTCCTGTCCAGTCAATGCGATTCAACATCCGCTCCTTGTTTTGACGCGGACTGTCTCACCTCACCCGGTCGCGCGCAAGATCGGTCAGGATACCTGCAGCAACGGTAATACGCGCGAGATTGGGATCGCCGCCGTCGCTGAGGCTTGAAAGCTCCTCGAGGATACGGTTGATGCGGATACGATCCTGTGCATGCCACGCTTGAACGGGAAGCTTTTCCTTGCCGTGATCGGAAAGGGCCGAGATGACGATGTCGCGCCTTGCGCTGGCGATCTGGTCGATGCTGCGGGCAAGCGCCAGATTCTCATAATGGTCTGAGGTGAGGATCCGCCCGCCCGCCGCCAGCAGCCTGCCGATACGGAAGGTCTGCGACACGGCGATGTAGTTCTCGGCGGCGCGCACCAAGGGTTCGCCGGTGCGCTCGGCGATCTGCATGATCTCCGGCACCAGTGCGAAGATCGGGAGGCTGGCGATCTCGGCCGCGAGTTTTTCGGGCAGGCCCGCCTGGCTGTACTCCGCCTGGCGCACGGCGACCTCGCTGGCCACCTGTCCGGCGAAGGCGGTTTTCAGCTTCTTCAGGGCTGCCTGCAGCCGGCTAATCACTTCCGCCATATCGGCCTTGGTCATGCCCGTTTTCAGCAGCAGGCGCGTCAGTACGATAAAACTGTGGCTGATCTCCTCGTAGATGCGGTTCTGCATCTCGCCTGATATCTTACCGTCCAGGGCGTCCGTCCCGGCCCAGAGGCTTGTCAGGTCGAAACCGTCTCTAGCGACGATTGCGGCGCGCACCACTTCCGGTGCCGAAGCCGCCGTCGCGTCCATCATGGCGACGGTGAAGCTCGGCCCGCCGCGGTTGATCGCCTCGTTGGCAAGCACGGTCGCGATGATTTCACGCTTCAACCGGTGGCCGGCGATATCGCCGGCGTTCGACTTCTGCATCTTGACGGGGAAATAATTCGACAGCGTCGCGATGAAATAGGGATCGTCCGGCAGATCGCTTGCGGCCAGCGCATCAAAGAGCACGATCTTGGCATAGGACAACAGCACGCCGATTTCCGGCCGGGTCAGCGGCTTGCCGGCCGCGTAGCGCTCCGCCAGGGTCTGGTCGTCCGGCAGCGTCTCGACCTTGCGATTCAGCTGCTTGGCGCCTTCCAGAACCGTCATAAAACGCGCAAGTTCCAGGCCGTTTGCCGTCCCCTTGCGTTCCGTCAGCGAGATCGCCAGCGACTGCAGGTAGTTGTTGCGCAGCACCAGGGTCGCCACTTCGCCGGTCATTGACGAAAGAAGCTGGTCACGTTTTGCACGCGTCAGGCGCCCGTCATGCATGGCGGCCGCCAGCGCGATCTTGATATTGACCTCGACGTCCGAGGTGTTGACGCCGGCCGAGTTGTCGATGGCGTCGGAATTGCAGCGCCCCCCCTTGAGGCCATAGGCGATGCGGCCCTTCTGGGTGACGCCGAGGTTTGCGCCTTCGCCGATCACCTTGGCGCGCACCTCAACCGCGGTGATGCGGATCGGGTCGTTGGCGCGATCGCCGACTTCGGCGTCGGTTTCGGACGGCGCTTTCACATAGGTGCCGATGCCGCCGAACCAGAGCAGGTCGACCGGGCTCTTCAGGATCGCCGTCATGATCTCGAAGGGCGTGGCCACTGCTTTGTCGATGCCGATCGCGGCAACCGCTTCCGGCGTCAGCGTGACCGATTTCGTTGCGCGAGAAATGATCATTGCACCCTTCGACAGAACGCTCTTGTCGAAATCCTGCCAGCTTGAACGCGGCAGGTCGAAGAGCCGCTGGCGCTCACTCAGCGTCTTTTCCATATCGGGGTCGGGATCGATGATGATGTCGCGGTGATCGAAGGCGGCAATGAGCCGGATCTTCGGAGAGAGCAGCATGCCGTTGCCGAAGACGTCGCCGGACATGTCGCCGACGCCGGCGACGGTGAAGGGCGTCGTCTGGATATCGATGTCCATTTCACGGAAATGGCGTTTCACGGTTTCCCAGGCGCCGCGGGCGGTGATGCCCATCTTCTTGTGGTCGTAGCCGGCCGAGCCGCCGGAGGCAAAGGCGTCGTCCAGCCAGAAGCCGGCTTCCTGCGCCAGTGCATTGGCGGTGTCGGAAAAGGTCGCGGTGCCCTTGTCGGCGGCGACGACGAAATAGGGATCGTCACCGTCGAGCCTGACGGTATCCTCCGGCGGGACGATATCGGCGCCGGAGATATTGTCGGTGATCGAAAGCAGTGTGCGGATATAGGTTTTGTAAGCCTCGCGGCCGGCATTGAAGATCTCGTCGCGGCTGCCGCCGATGGGGAGCTTCTTCGGATAGAAGCCGCCCTTGGCGCCGACCGGCACGATGACGGCATTCTTGACCTGCTGCGCCTTGACGAGGCCGAGCACCTCGGTGCGGTAATCCTCGGCGCGATCCGACCAGCGCAGGCCGCCGCGCGCCACCTTGCCGAAACGCAGATGCACGCCTTCCACCTCGACGCCATAGACGAACATCTCGCGGAAGGGCTTCGGTTCCGGCAGCCCATCGACCAAGTGCGGATCGAGCTTGAAGGCCAGCATCGGTTTCGGCGAGCCGTCCGGGTTTTTCTGGAAATAATTGGTGCGCAGCGTCGCATCGACGATGTTGACGTAGCGGCGCAGGATACGGTCGTCATCGAGGCTCGGCACGTTGGCAAGCTCGGCCTCGATCGCCTGGTGCAGGTCGGCGAGCTTCTTGACGCGGGCTTTCTCCGAAAGCCTGGGATCGAGCGTGTCGTGGAACAGCCGGAAGATCGCGGCGGCCACACCGGCATATTTGTCGAGCGTCGTTGCGATATAATCCTGCGAATAGGCGATGCCGGCCTGGCGGAGATAGCGGGCATAGGCGCGCAGCACATTCGTCTCGCGCGCCGAGAGGCCGGCCGAAAGGATCAGCCGGTTGAAGCTGTCATTGTCGATCGTGCCGGCGAAGGCGGCGACGAAGGCTTCCTCGAGCGCGGCGCCATGACGGTGTAGGTTGATTTCGCGACTGTTGCGGGCCTCGAGCTCCATGTCATGCAACACGACGAGTTTGGTTTCGCCATCGGCGACCGGCACTCCGATATCGAAAGTGCGTTCGCTGACGACATTGAAGCCGAGGTTCTCGAGAAGCGGCACGCGCCGCGACAGCGCCAGCTGGCCGCCGGCGTGAAAGATCTTCAGCGACAGGATACGGCCCTGTGCTTCTTCACGATGGTAAAACTGGATGCGAAGCGGCTCGCCGGCCGCGCAGGCGCCGATATCTGCCAGATCGGCGACAGTTTCCTCCGGCGTGAATGAATCCTGAAAGGCCTGATCGACCGTAAGTTTCGGCGCCTTGGGCCCGGCCAGCGCTTCGAAACGGTCGTCCCAGCGGGCGGTGATTTCGCGGATCACCTGCTCCAGCTTCGCCTGCGGAACGCGCGGCGTCTTGCCGCCCGAGCGGCCGATGATGAAATGCACGCGCGCCACGCCGCCTTCCGGGAAAGCCGGGTAATAGGCGGAAACCCGGCCGTCATAGACGGTCTTCAGATAGGTGCCGATCCGCTCGCGCACGATCGAGTCATATTCCTCGCGCGGCACATAGACGATCACCGAAACGAAACGGTCGAAATGGTCGATGCGCGGCAGGACGCGGACGCGCGGCCGATCGGCCAAATCGTTGATCTGTTCGGCAAAACTTGCAAGCAGCGTCGTGTCGATCTGGAAAAGATCGTCGCGCGGATAGGATTCCAGGGTGTTGTCCAGCATGCGGCCGGAATGGCTCATCGGGTCGAAGCCGAAATGTTCCTTCACCTTCTCGATCTTCGAGCGCAGCAGCGGGATTTCCGAGGCGAGCGAGGTATAGGCCGTCGAGGTGAAAAGGCCGACGATGCGCAGCTCGCCGGTGACGTTGCCCTCAGCGTCGAAGCGCTTGACGCCGACATAGTCCATATAGGCCCGGCGATGGACGATCGATTTCACATTCGCCTTGGTGACGATCAGGAAGTCGGGGCCGTCGAGGAAGGCGAGGATCTCAGGCGTCGTCGTCACGGCGTCCTTGCCGGTGCGCAGCACGAGAACATCGGGATTGGAGAGGATGCCGAGGCCTGCACCCTTGTCGCGTTCGACCCTGGCATCGATCCCCTTGCCGGAATAGACATATTCCCGCATGCCGAGGAAAGTGAAATTCTCATCGCGCAGCCAGGTAAGGAAAGCCACGGCTTCGTCGCGATCGGCCTTCTTCCGGCTGGCGCCATTGGCCGCAAGCTCGGCGATCACTCCGTCGATCTTGGAAAGCATCGGCTTCCAGTCGGACACCGACAGGCGAACCTGTTCGAGGACTTTTTCGATGCGTTTGACGAGATCGGCGGCCTGGGCGGAATTGAGGGGGGCAATATGAAGCTGGATATGGCTGACGCGGTTGGCCGGGTCGCTCGGGTGATCGGCGGAATACATCGCCGGCGCCTTGCCCTTTTCCATGACCAGGATGGGATGCACGGCCATGAACAGGTCGCGATAGGTGCTTGTCACTTCGCCCATGACCGATTCAAACAGAAAAGGCATGTTTTGGTCGGTGACTGAAAGCACCGAGACGGCGATGCCATCAGGCGTCACATCGGCAATCGTGTCGATGCTGACGCGGGGCGCCTTGCCATTCCAGGCAGCAAGTTCCTTTGCCGAATGCACCGCAGAGAGCGCCAGCATTTCCGGCGTATAGAGTTCGAGATCGTCATTGCTTGCCCGGCCGAAGAGAATTTCCGGATCGAGATGCGCTTCGCCTGTCGCCTTGGCGATCTTGCGCGCGCTGTCGATCTGCTTTTCCCGTTTCGGATTGTTTCTGGCAGCCATGGATCGCCTCCCTCAATGTCTGATTTTTTGCAAGCTAGCAGAAGATTCTTCGAAAAAATCTCTAAAAGAGAGGTCCGAAGGATTGTTTTGACGCTTTTTTGGCGCTGGAAAAGAGAAATTGTAAGAGATTTTACGCTTTCTTCGCCGAGCGAAAGCGAAAGTCCCGTCTTCCGGTTTTCGTTCCGCCGAACATTTCCACGTCCAGATGAAGAATGGTTGACAGCGTGGCGTCAAAAAGATCATCAAACGCGGTCATCATTCGGATTGGATATCATGTCGGAAAATGCAGCGGGCGCAGTCATCGTCATTTCCAGCCATGTGGTGCGGGGCTCGGTCGGAAACCGGGCAGCCGTCTTTGCGCTGGAGACGCTCGGTCATCCGGTCTGGGCCCTGCCGACCATCGTGCTGCCCTGGCATCCCGGTCACGGCCGCTCGACGCGGCTGACTTTTGCGGAAACGGATTTCGATGCGGCAATCGACGATCTGATCCGCGCGCCCTGGATCGGCGAAGTCAAGGCGGTGCTTTCGGGCTATTTCGGCAATGCCGCCCAGGCGCGCTCGGTCGCCCGGCTGATCGGCGCGCTGAGACAAAACAATCCCGAGCTGCTCTATGTCTGCGATCCCGTCATGGGCGATCTCGGCGGCCTCTACGTGCCGGAAGCGACCGCTGAGGCCATTCGCGATCATCTCATTCCGCTCGCCTCGCTCGCGACGCCGAACCGCTACGAGCTCGCATGGCTTTCGGGGGCGGCCCTCGAAGACAATAGCGCGATCATGGAGGCGGCGCTCGCGCTCGGACCATCGCGCATGCTCGTCACTTCGGCTGTGCCGATGATGGCGGGCGGTACCGGCAATCTCTATCTTTCTGGCCGTCACGCCCTTCTTGCCGAGCATCGCGTCGTCGACAACCCGCCGAATGGTCTCGGCGACCTCATCGCAGCCGTTTTCCTGTCGCGTCTGCTTTCCGGGATCGAGGACGAAAAGGCGCTGCAGCTTGCCACCGCCAGCGTCTTCGAGGTGCTTGCGCGTGCCGTCAAGCGCGGCAGCAACGAGTTGATGCTGGCAAGTGATGCTTCCAGCCTTTCGACGCCGATGGCCATGGTGCAGATGCGCCGGCTCGTGCACCCGGCGCAGCGGCGAAAAAAATGACGCATCTGCCAATATGTTCATTTTGCGGTGCAGCAGTTGATCTTGTCTTCGGCGCGCGCTAATCCAGAAGCATGCAGCGTTTTCCAAATCCCCTTCTGGACGGCTATCGCAACTTTATGAACGGGCGTTATGCCGACGCCCGCGACAGGTATCGGCAGCTTGCCGAAAACGGTCAGAGTCCCCATACGCTTGTCATTGCCTGTTCGGATTCTCGCGCGGCACCGGAGCTGATCTTCGATGCCGGCCCAGGCGAATTGTTCGTCATCCGCAACGTCGCCAACATGGTGCCGCCCTACGAGCCGGACGGTCATTTTCATTCGACCTCGGCCGCACTCGAATTTGCCGTGCAGGTGCTGAAGGTCTCGGATATCGTCGTGATGGGCCATGGCCGCTGCGGTGGCATCCGCTCGGCGCTCGATCCGAATGCCGAGCCATTGTCGCCCGGCGATTTCATCGGCCGCTGGATGTCGCTGGTCAAACCCGCCGCCGAGCAGATCCAGAGCAACGACGTGATGACGGCGGCCGAGCGGCAGACGGCGCTGGAGCGTGTCTCCATCCGCAATTCGATCAACAATCTCAGAAGCTTTCCCGACATCAAGGCGCTCGAGGAGGCGGGAAAGATTCATCTCCACGGTGCCTGGTTCGACATTTCGACCGGTGAACTCTGGGTCATGGACGCCGAGACACGCGACTTCATTCGTCCCGAGATCTAGGGACATGCCAGTTTATCAGTTTTTTAAGGATTGTTGTTAAGCTCGCCGTCAATTGGTCGCGCACGACCGACGTTTTGATCACCGTGGCGATTGGCGATGAAGTTCGAAACCATCAAAAGGGTTATCCTGGCGGCCATCATGCTGCCTTTCGTCTTCATGCTCATTGAAGGCGTCGTCGTCATCCGTTCTTCGGTCAATCAATACTGGAACCTCGAAAAGGACCGGCAGTTTGCCGATGTGCTTGCCCGTGGCGGGTCGATCGCCGCCACGGAGATTCTGACTGAGATTGGCGCCACCCGCCGCTACCTCGCACATCCCAGCAGCAGGACTGCTATCGACATGCAGCAAAGCCGGGTGACGCTCGATCGCGAACGCCGCGCTTTTTATGCCAGCCTGCCCTCCCGCGATGCGCTCGACGAGGGGCTCGTCGGCGAATTATCGATCCTCAGCCTTGCCTACAGCCGCATCGTCGCGGCGCGCAGCGCCGTCGACCAGGGGCGTTATACCGGCAGTGATCCCGGTTCCATCTACTGGTATGCGGCTCTCAAGCAGCTTGCCGTCGTCGATGCGCTTTCACCGCTGATCAGCGATCCGGTGCTGCTTGAGAAATCCAATCAGCTGATGGGCATCCTGCTGACCTATTACGGCGAAAGGCTGATCACCGGGATCGGCACCCGTTATCTCAACCAAGGGGCTTCAGCCAGATTGCCGGTTGAGCTCTTCGTACAGGGCAAGGTCATGCTCGGCGAGGGCATGGATCACATGGTTTTCCATTCCTCCGCGCCGGTCGTGCGCCACATCGTTGCTTATCTCGGCCGCAGCAGCCAGGTGAAGGCGGATGCGATCACCGATGCCATTCTCGCCGGATCGCGGCCGACACGCGCCGTGCATGACGTCTGGGCCGCCGCGCAGAGCGAGCGCATGAGCTTCCTGCAGCACAAGATGATCGAGGCCGCACAGGATATTCACGAGACCGGCGAAAACCTTTCGACGCGCTCGCACATACACCTCACGCGGATTCTGGCGCTGTGTGCCGGCCTGCTGATTCTCGCCACATTGGTGCTGCTGCTGGCGGCAAAGGGCCTGCGCCTGATCGACCGGCTGACCCAGGATCGGGAGACGCTGGTGGGGGAGTTGCGCAGCGCCGCCCAGACCGATCTTCTGACCGGCCTTTACAACAGACGCGGCTTCGAGGTTGCCGCATCCGCACTTCTCACACAGGCCGAGCACGGATCACGCTGGATTTCCGTCGTATTGTTCGACCTCGATCATTTCAAGAAGATCAACGACATTCACGGGCATGACGCCGGCGATGCCGTGCTCCGGCATGTCGCGGGCGTCGCGCGTGAGAATTTTCGTTCCTTCGATCTGCTGGTGCGCCATGGCGGCGAGGAGTTCCTGGCGCTTCTGCCGGATTCGACGCCTGACGATGCCGCAATCGTTGCCGAGCGTGTGCGGCTGGCGATCGAGGCGGCGGAAATCCCCCTGCCGAGCGGCGATGTTCTCAAGGTGACGGCGAGTTTCGGATGCGCCGGACGGGCAAATGAAGCCACCAACCGGAACTTCGAGGATCTGGTCAAGCGGGCCGACCTGGCGCTTTACGCCGCCAAGGCCTCCGGCCGCAATTGCGTCGTCTCGGGACCAATCCTGCCGCCCCCGGTGCAGGAGGAGCGACGCAAGGCGGTGTCCGGCGGCGGCTTTGATTCCCGCATATGAAAAACGCCGCATATCGCAGCGGCGTTTCGCGTATTTTATCGGGCCTATCTGCCGTCGATCTGCTGACCGATATAGGCGATCGCCTGCTGGTAGACGCTGGCGGCGTTCCAGCCCTGGATTGCGACGAAATTCGGCTCTCCCGGCTGATAGCCGGCGCCGGCGCGCCAGCCGTGGCCCTTGAGGAAATTCGCCGTCGAGGCCAGTGCATCGGCGCGGGAACCGACCATGTCGACGCGGCCGTTGCCGTCGCCGTCGGCGCCGAAGCGCACGACATTGCGCGGCAGAAACTGCGTCTGGCCGATTTCACCATGGGCAGCGCCCTTGGCTTGTGGGCTCAGATAACCCTCGGAGACGAGCTGGAGTGCTGCATAGAGCTGGTCGGTGAAATATTGCGAACGACGGCAGTCATAGGCAAGGGTCGAAACAGCCGACAGCGTATGCTGGTTGCCCATATAGCTGCCGAAACCGGTCTCCATGCCCCAGATCGCAATCAGCGGGCCGGCCGGAACGCCGAAACGGCGCTCTATCGAGGCAAAAAGCGCCTGATTGGCGGCCTTCATGCTGCGACCGCGGGAGATGATCGCGGCACCGCCGCGCTTCTGCATGAAAGCGTCGAAGGAGAGCTTGAAGCTCTTCTGGCCGCGGTCGGCGGCAATCGTCGGCCTGTTGTAATTGACGTTGGCGAAGGCGCGGTCGAGGACCGAGCGGCTGACGCCGTTTGCCGCCGCTTCCTGCTTGAAGTCGGCGACCCATGCACCGAAACCGCTGCTATTATTGCCGCATTGAGCGCCCTGGGCCGCTGCCGGCAGCGCGTGGAGGACGCCCGCTACCGTAAACGCCGCCAGAAAGAATGTTGTCATGCGCATGAGAAACCCCGCTTCCGATCTGAAGCGCGCCGCGGCCGACCGGGGCCATGCGACGCGCTCAAAGTCTTCGTTCTGTTCATGTCGCTGTCCCGAACCGATGCACGGTTGTGGACGGCATGCTTTAGCTTGATGCCGGGCAGAATGCCAGCCGAAGGCGATCTTGTCACGATCACCTTTTTCAGCAAGCGCCTATGGACAGAAGCGTCCACAGTTCGGCAAAAAGCCCTGCCTCAATCATCAGCAGGGCTTTAGCATATTATGGTTTACAAATGGTATCAGGCGGCCTGCTTGCGCGGCTTGACAAGGCCACGATTGATGAGCAGCTCGGCGATCTGGATGGCGTTCAACGCAGCGCCCTTGCGCAGATTGTCGGAGACCACCCAGATGTTGAGGCCGTTTTCGACCGTCGCATCCTCGCGGATGCGTGAGATGTAGGTCGCATCCTCGCCGGCGGATTCATAAGGCGTGATGTAGCCGCCATCCTCGCGCTTGTCGATGACGAGGCAGCCCGGTGCATCGCGCAGGATGTCGCGGGCCTGATCGGCGGTGATCTCGTTTTCGAATTCGATGTTGACCGATTCCGAATGACCGATGAAAACCGGCACGCGCACCGCCGTGCAGGTTACCTTGATCTTCGGGTCGAGCATCTTCTTCGTCTCGGCCAGCACCTTCCACTCTTCCTTGGTGTAGCCGTCCTCCATGAAGACGTCGATGTGCGGGATGACATTGAAGGCAATACGCTTGGTGAACTTCTTGTTCTCGATCGGATCGGCGACGAAGACGGCGCGCGTCTGGTTGAAGAGCTCGTCCATGCCGTCCTTGCCGGCGCCGGATACCGACTGGTAGGTCGAGATGACGACGCGCTTGATCTTGGCAAAGTCGTGCAGCGGCTTCAACGCCACCACCAGCTGGGCTGTCGAGCAATTCGGATTGGCGATGATGTTGCGCTTGGTGAATTGGCTGATGGCATCCGGGTTCACTTCCGGCACGATCAGCGGCACGTCGGCGTCGTAGCGCCAGGCCGAGGAATTGTCGATGACGATGCAGCCCTGCTGGCCGATCTTCGGCGAGAACTTCTTGGAGATCTCGCCGCCGGCCGACATCAGGCAGATGTCGGTATCGGAGAAATCGTAATTCTCCAGATTGGAGACCTTCAGCGTCCGGTCACCGTAGGATACCTCGGTGCCCTGCGAACGCGAGGAGGCGAGTGCCACAACCTCATCGGCGGGGAAGCCTCGCTCGGAGAGGATGTTGAGCATCTCCCGGCCGACATTTCCGGTCGCTCCCGCAACTGCTACTTTGAAACCCATTTCTCAAGCTCTCTTTCTCTTCTCTCCTCTTGTCCGGTGAGGGGAAAGGCGCGATTAATCGCGTCTTCCTGTCCCCAGCCGAGCCGGGGAGAGAGCGGCAGGCCAGAGACGTCAGACGGTTTTCGTCGTCGTTTTGGCCTTGGTTTTGGAAGAAACCGGAACGGCAATGTCCACCCCGGCAACTCGTGCCCGGTCACTGCATTCGGCAATGGCGTGTTCGTCGCGAACCATGGAGATTCCTTTTCCGCTGTTGCTCTTAGAAGGTTTTCTACAGGAGTCAAGGTTTTTGCGCTCAGAGCCGGCAGGCGAAAGCGGCAGCCGCAATGCTGCGACGTTTTGTCATGCCGCTGTCATCCTCGGGAAGTATCCCGGCGCGGTTGTTAATGTTTGCAACGAAAACGGGGGTTTTCCATGCGTACGCTTCTTGCCGCCTTTGCGGCCACCACCATCCTTGCGGGCGCCGCTCAGGCGACGACGGTCTATCCGCTCGATCGCGCGACGATCCTTGTCGGTTCGCCGTTCGATTTCAAGGTCGAGCTCAACAAGCAGGTTAAGCCCGAAGACGTGAAGATCACCGTCAACGGCCAGGACTACAAGACCGTTCTCGGCGGCGAGGCGCAGTTCGTCGAGCTGGAAAAGGGCAAGGAAGACAAGGCGCTCGGCTCCGCTCTCCTGTTGCGCGGCCTGAAGATTTCCGCTCCCGGCGCCTATAAGGTCGAGGTCGCTGCCAGCGACGAAACGAAGTCCGTTACCTGGAACGTCTACGAAACCGCGGCTCAGCCGAAGGCCAAGAACATCATCTTCCTCTTGGGTGATGGGCTTTCCGTTGCGCACCGCACTGCCGCCCGCATCATGTCCAAGGGCATGACCGAAGGGAAGGCCAATGGCCGGCTGAACATGGACGACCTCGATCGCATGGCTTTCATCGGCACGTCGGCGACGAATGCGGTTGCCACCGACTCGGCCAACACCATGTCGGCCTTCATGACGGGCCATAAGGCGGCCGTCAACGCACTCGGCGTTTATGCGGACCGTACGCCGGCTCCGCTCGATGATCCGCGTGTCGAAACCTTTGGGGAAGCCGTTCGCCGCACGACCAAGAAGTCGATCGGCATCGTCGCGACCTCCGAAGTCGAGGACGCGACACCAGCTGCGGTCGTTTCCCATACCCGCAGCCGCAACGATAAGGCCGACATCGTCGGCATGCTGCTCGAGGTGAAGCCGGAAGTTATCCTTGGCGGCGGTTCGGCCTATTTCCTCGGCAAGGAGGTTGCCGGTTCGAAGCGCAAGGATAACCAGGATTACATCAAGCTGTTCCAGGATGCCGGCTATAAGCTGGCGACCGATAAGAACGAGCTCGCCGCCAATGCCTCGGCTGAGGGCAATCTCCTCGGCCTCTTCCACACCGGCAACATGGACGTCACGCTCGATCGAGAGTTCCTGAAAAAGGGCACGGTCGACAAGTTCCCGAACCAGCCGGGCCTCGTCGATATGACCAAGGTTGCGCTCGATCGCCTCTCGAAGAATCCGGAGGGTTTCTTTCTGATGGTCGAAGGCTCCTCCATCGACAAGATGTCGCATCCACTCGATTGGGATCGTGCGGTCATCGACACCATCGAATTCGACAAGGCGATCGGTGTTGCCCGCGAGTTCCAGAAGGCCCATCCTGATACGCTGATCGTCGTCACCGGCGACCACACCCACGGCGTATCGATCATCGGTACCGTCGATGATGAGAAGCCAGGCACGGAAATGCGCGAAAAGGTCGGGACCTATGCCGAGGCTGGCTTCCCGAACTACAAGGACGAAAACGGCGACGACTATCCCGATAAGGTCGACGTCAGCCGCCGGCTGTTCCTGAGCGCCAATAACGGCCCCGATCACTACGAGACCTTCCGTCCGAAGCTCGACGGTCCGTTCGTTCCGGCTGTCCAGAACGAAAAGAAGGAATATGTCGCCAACGAGCAGTATAAGGATGTTCCCGGCGCGGTCTTCGTTCAGGGCAATCTTCCGAAGAGCAGCGAAAGTGGCGTCCATGCGGTCGACGACGTCGTCCTGCAGTCGGCGGGCCCGGGTTCGGAAGAGTTCCATGGTTACATGGAACAGAGCGACGTCTATCGCGTGCTTGCCGACACCTTCGCTCTCGGCGCCAAGCAGACGAACTGATCTGAAGCCGATCCGGCAAGGCCGCTTGCCGCTTTCGTCGATCATAGTCCCGGCCGTTCAGCGGCCGGGACTTCATTCTTGGAGATCGCCATGGAAAAGTTCCCTTCGCTGCATCTCAGCCGCCGCGGCCTGATCGGCGCCATCGGTACGCTGGTCTTTACCGCTGTGGCTCGCCCGAGTTTTGCTGCGGATTCCTCGATCAGCTTCGATGAACTTTACGGCAAGTTCGGCGTGCTCGGCCTCGAATTTTCCGACAAGGTGAAGCGCCTTGCCGGCAGCGACGTCAGCATGAAAGGTTTCATGGCACCACCGTTGAAAGCCGAGGCCCAGTTCTTCGTGCTCACCGAGGTGCCGATGTCGCTCTGCCCCTTCTGCTCCTCGGATGCGGATTGGCCGGACAATATCGTCGTCGTCTATCTCGGCGAGAAGCAGACCTTCGTGCAGCCGCGCCAGACGATAGAAGTGCGCGGCACGCTGGAATACGGTTCGTGGACGGACCCGGACACCGGCTTCGTCAGCCTGCTGCGCCTCCGCCAAGCCGAATATTCCGCTGCCTGAACGATATGCTCGCTCTTGATATCGAAAACCTTTCCGTTGCCTTCCGGGGCCTGTCCTCGCCGGCACTGGCGATCGGCCGCCTGTCGATCGATGCCGGCAGCAGGGTCGCCATTACAGGCGCTTCCGGTTCCGGCAAAAGCACCTTCGTCAATATCGTTGCCGGGCTGGAGCGGACACGCCAAGGCCGCATCCTCTGGAACGGCGAGGATATCGCGAATTTTTCAGAAAGCCGGCGCGACCGATTCCGTGCCGCCAATATCGGCCTGGTTATGCAGGAGTTCCATCTCTTCCCCGGCCTGTCGGCGCTGGAAAACGTGCTGCTGCCGGCGCGTCTTGCCGGGGCCGCCACGGATGATGTCATCGAGCGGGCGCATTCGCTTTTGAGCACCGTCGGTCTTTCCCGTCCGGGCCAGAAGATCGAAACCATGTCGCGCGGCGAGATGCAGCGCGTGGCGATCGGCCGCGCGCTGCTGCGCAAGCCCGGCGTCATCATCGCCGACGAGCCGACCGCAAGCCTCGATGCCGAAAGCGGCGAGGCGGTCGGCGATCTCATCCTCGATCTGGCCATCGCCGAAGGCAGCACGCTGATCGTCGTTTCACACGACCAGCGCTTGGCCAGCCGCCTCGATCGGCGCATCGCCTTCGGTTCCGGCCGGATCAGCGAAGATTCCGCGGCAACGGCAGGAGAAGCTGCATGATCCGCTTCATCCTTTCCGATCTTCGTCGCCTCTGGGCGGGATCGCTGGTGGTCGTGCTGCTGGTGGCGCTTTCGACCGCGCTCGGCGTTTCCGTCGTCCTGCAGGAGCGGGCGCTTCGTCTCGGCAGCGCACGCGCTGCCGACAAGTTCGATCTTATCATCGGCGCCGGCGGCAGCGAGACGCAGCTCGTGCTGTCCTCCGTCTTCCTGCAGCCCTCGCCTTTGCCGCTGAT
Organism: Rhizobium sophorae; assembly: GCF_013087515.1. GTDB lineage: Bacteria > Pseudomonadota > Alphaproteobacteria > Rhizobiales > Rhizobiaceae > Rhizobium > Rhizobium sophorae. The sequence goes on from NZ_JABFCN010000066.1 coordinate 104,902, forward strand.
GCCGGGCGAAGTGCTGGGCAAACTTGCCGCGGATCCACGGGTCGATTGGGCAGCTCCGATCGGCTTCGGCGATTCCTTCTCCGGCTATCCGATCATCGGCACGACGACCATGCTGGCGCAGAACCTGTCCGGCGGTCTGGCCGAAGGCAAGATTTTCGGGCGCGAGGGCGAAGCCGTGATCGGCGCCGCTGTCAAGCTGTCGCTCGGCGGCGAGATCAAGCCGATGCACGGGTCGCTGCACGAGGGCGGCGAGACCCATACCGAGCTCATCTATCATATCGCCGGCCGCTTGCGGCCGACCGGCACCGCGTGGGATCGGGCCATTCTCGTTCCGATCCAGGCCGTCTGGCACATCCATGGCATGGAGGCGGAAAAGCATTTGGAGGATGGTGCCGAAGCCGAGCACGATCATGAAGTGGCGTCCGGCACGGATAGCGCTGAACATGGTCATGAGCATGAGAAAGCCGGCGCTGATCACGATGGGCATGAGCATCACGGCGAGGCCGATCCGGATGCCGCGCTCGATGAGAGCTGGACTGGAGGCGCTCCCGGCGTTCCTGCCATTCTCGTCAAGCCAAAGACGATCGCCGATGCCTAGAAGCTGCGGCAGGATTATCGCAGCGGCAATACCGTCGCCGTCTTTCCCGGCGAGGTGCTGACCAATCTCTACGCCACGCTCGGCGACGCCAAACAGATCCTCATTGCGGTCGCCTCTGGCGCGCAAGCTCTCGTCGCAGCCTCGCTGGTGCTGGTCACGGTCATCCATATCGGCCAGCGCCGCCGTCAGATCGGCGCACTCAGGGCCTTCGGCGCCCCACGCCGCGCCATTTTCGGCATCGTCTGGCTGGAATTCTTCTTCCTGGTCGCGGTCGGCATCGCACTCGGATTCGTGCTCGGTTATGCCGCGGCCCTCACTTTGTCCAATATGTTCTTGCAGACGAGCGGGATCACCATGCCGGTCGGCTTCGCCCGTGAAGATACCGCGCTTGCAGCGGTGCTGCTTGCCTTTGCCACAATTCTTGCCGCGCTGCCGGCAGTGCTCGCCTACCGGCAATCGCCGGCGCAGGCGCTGAGAGCGTAATGGGTCCACGTCGCAAACCGAAGCGATACCTGCTTCCAAACCTCCGGCAGCGCAATCCTCACGGGCGGCGGCGGGGCTGATGTGTGTGAGAACCGGGCGCCATTATTAGACTAAAGTCATAATCCGAAAGCCTCTCTCTTTTTGATCTGTCGTTTCTGGCACACTCCCGTCAGGCGTGTCGCGGCCAGGGGTCTGCTTTGAGGAGAAGTAGGCCGCACGCGTTGATCATCACTCTGTGGAGGACAGACAATGGCAAATGTCGCAAGCATCGACGGCGCGAAGGCCGCTCCGATGACCGGCGAGGAGAAGAAGGTCATCTTCGCCTCTTCGCTGGGCACCGTTTTCGAATGGTACGATTTCTATCTCTATGGTTCGCTCGCCACCTATATCGGTGCGACCTATTTCACCCAATATCCCGAGGCAACGCGTAACATCTTCACGCTGCTCGCCTTTGCCGCCGGCTTCCTGGTCCGCCCCTTCGGCGCGCTGGTGTTCGGCCGTCTCGGCGATCTCGTCGGCCGTAAATACACCTTCCTGATGACGATCATGATCATGGGTCTGTCGACCTTCCTCGTCGGCATCCTGCCGGGTGCCGCCACCATCGGCATCGCGGCCCCGATCATCCTGATCGCGCTTCGTCTGCTCCAGGGTCTGGCGCTGGGCGGTGAATATGGCGGTGCGGCAACCTACGTCGCCGAACATGCGCCGAACGGGCGCCGCGGCTACTTCACCTCGTGGATCCAGACGACGGCGACGCTCGGCCTGTTCCTGTCGCTGATCGTCATCGTCTTTGTCCAATATCTGATGGGTGCGGCTCAGTTCGCCGCCTGGGGCTGGCGCATTCCGTTCCTGGTCTCGGTCGTCCTGCTCGGCATTTCCGTCTGGATCCGCCTGAAGATGAATGAATCGCCGGCGTTCCAGCGCATGAAGGCGGAAGGCAAAGGCTCCAAGGCGCCGCTGACCGAGGCCTTCGGAACATGGAAAAATGCCAAGATCGCGATTATCGCGCTGCTCGGCGCCACTATGGGCCAGGCGGTCGTCTGGTACGGCGGCCAGTTCTATGCACTGTTCTTCCTGCAGAACGTGCTGAAGGTGGATCTGTTCTCGGCCAATGTCATGGTCGCCATCGCACTTCTCCTCGGCACGCCGTTCTTCGTCATCTTCGGCGGCCTCTCCGACAAGATCGGCCGCAAGCCGATCATCATGGCAGGCCTTCTCATTGCGGCGGTGACCTACAATCCGCTGTTCAAGGCGATGACCTGGACGGCAAACCCGGCGCTAGCCGAAGCGCAGGCTTCGATTCGGGCAACGGTGACAGCTGATCCGGCGGACTGCAGGTTCCAGTTCAACCCGACCGGCACGGCGAAGTTCACCAGCTCTTGCGACGTGGCGACGGCGTTCCTGACCAGGAATTCGGTGCCTTACGACGTCGTGCCCGGTCCTGCTGGACAGCCGGCAACGGTGAAGGTCGGCAACGCGACGATCCCAAGCTTCGACGTCGTCGCTGCCGGCGACAAGGCCAAGGGCATGACCGCCGCCTTTGAAAAGGGCGTCAACATCGCGCTCCAAGGTGCCGGCTACCCGCTGAACCGCGGCGCCGTCAAGGTGCCGGATGCCAAGCTCGATGCCTTCATCGCCGCCAATCCTGAACTGGCGCTCAACGCCGATACCGTGCGCACCGGCGAGAAGGAAACCATGCCGGCAGCCAAGTTGGTCGAAGGCAAGCTGCTGACGGCGGATGAGGCCAATGGCGTCACCGACATGGCGGTCTACAACATCGCCAATGGCGGTACCTTCGCCATGACCGCCGATCCCGCCCGCGTCAACTGGATCGGTACGATCGCCGTGCTGTTCGTCCTCGTCCTCTATGTGACGATGGTGTACGGCCCGATCGCCGCTCTGCTGGTCGAGCTTTTCCCGACCCGTATCCGCTATACCGGCATGTCGCTGCCCTATCACATCGGCAACGGCTGGTTTGGCGGCCTGCTGCCGGCGACAGCCTTCGCGATGAGCGCTGCCGCAGGCGATATCTACTATGGTCTCTGGTACCCGATCGTCTTTGCGTCGATCACGCTGGTGATCGGCCTGATCTTCCTGCCGGAAACGAAGAACAGGGATATCCACGCCATGGATTGATGACGCATTCGCGTTCTGCAAGCTTGAAAGAGGCCCGGCGCTCACAAGGCGCCGGGCTTTTTTATCTTGCGGCGCCGCGCGTCTCTTTGAACACGCAAAATACTATAACGACCGCATAATTTTTATTCGTAAATCAATTCTGATTTAAGGCATTATACGGTGCGGAACAGGCGCTTGGCGAGCGGCCAGCCATCCGGCGCCAGTTTGAAGAGCAGGCCACAGCGGGCATAGACGATCGCCGTCAGTAGCGAGAACCAGCCGCCGAAGGCAAGACCGGCGATGACGTCGCTTGGATAATGGGCGCCGACCATGACGCGTGTCATGCCGAACCAAATTGCGCAGGCGATGAAGGCAACGCGGTAGCGCGGAAACAGAAGCGCAAAGGCGGCGAAGAAGGCACCGACCGTGGTGGAATGGCCGGACGGGAAACTTTCGAAAGCGGAATGGCCCGAAAAGGGCGCGAAGGAAAACATACCATGATCGTGGAATTGATCGGGACGTGCCCTTCCGATCGCCCGTTTCAGGAGATTGGCGAGAAGTCCTGACAAGACGACTGTGGTGAAGAGATAGGCACCGATCCAGCTGACATAAAGCGCCTGTGCTCTGGACCGCGCCGTCTTCAGGAGCTTGTAGCCCGCCCGGCCCTGAAAGAAGAGCAGGATGCTGCTGTAGATCAGCCAGGCGGAATCGCCGAAACCGGTTAGGAGCTCGCCGAGTTGCTTCACCAGCCCGTGAGGTTCGCTGGCGCCAATCGGCGCATCGAAGAGAAGCATGGAAAGGATCACCGCATTGATCGTGATGAAGAGACAGGCCTGCCAGCGCAAAGGCGGCATCGCAACATCGCTCCGGCGCCAGCGCCTATCCAGGGAATTCCAAAATGCCCGCATTAAGTCGTCCGTTCGAATTAACCTCGAGCGTCGCGCGTTCGAGAGCCGCCTAACAGTTTGCACTGGCGCATAAGCCGGAAAATCGCGTCCAGCTTGCGAGTATGCGCTTGTGAAATCCCGCGCAAAAATACACGAGATTACGGCCGAGGATAGGCCGTTGCGGATAATTCGACCGGGCTCGGCGGGTTGTCATCCCTGAAAAAGCCCCCGCAAGCACGATACGAAGGGCAAAGGATTGTTTCACGTGAAATATATCAGGCTGCTAGCGCCTTGAACTCGGCGAGGATCGCATCGCCCATCTCGACGGTGCCGACCTGCCTTGCGCCATCGGCCATGATGTCGCCGGTGCGGATGCCCTTGTCGAGCACGTTGGCGATCGCCCTTTCCAGATCGTCGGCTTCCTTCACCAGATTGAAGGAGTAACGCAGGCACATGGCGAAGGAGGCGATCATGGCGATCGGATTGGCGATGCCCTTGCCGGCGATGTCGGGGGCCGAGCCATGCACCGGCTCGTAGAGCGCCTTGCGCTTGCCGGTCTTGCCGTCGGGCGCGCCGAGCGAGGCCGACGGCAGCATGCCGAGCGAACCGGTCAGCATGGCGGCGACGTCGGAGAGCATATCGCCGAAGAGATTGTCGGTGACAATGACGTCGAACTGCTTGGGCTGGCGCACCAGCTGCATGCCGCCGGCATCGGCCAGCATGTGTTCGAGTTGGACGTCGGAATATTTCGCCTTATGCGTCTCGGTTACCACCTGGTTCCAGAGCACGCCCGACTTCATGACGTTGCGCTTTTCCATGGAGCAGACGCGATTCTGCCGCGTGCGGGCCATTTCGAAGGCGACGCCGGCGATGCGCTCGATCTCGTAGGTATCATAGACCTGCGTGTCGATGCCGCGCTTCTGGCCGTTGCCGAGGTCGATGATTTCCTTCGGCTCGCCGAAATAGACGCCGCCCGTCAGCTCGCGGATAATCAGGATATCGAGGCCTTCGACCAGCTCCGGCTTCAGCGACGAGGCCGCAGCAAGGGCCGGATAGCAAATGGCGGGGCGCAGGTTTGCGAAGAGCTGCAGATCCTTTCGCAGGCGCAAGAGGCCCGCTTCCGGGCGCACTTCGTAAGGCACGCTATCCCATTTCGGGCCGCCGACGGCGCCGAACAGAACGGCATCGGCGGCAAGCGCCTTCTGCATATCGGCTTCGGAGATGGCAGCGCCATGCGCATCATAGGCGCTGCCGCCGACAAGGCCTTCGTCGGTGACGAAACCGGCATTCATCGCCTCGTTCATATAGGCGATGATCTTGCGGACCTCGCCCATGGCCTCGGGACCGATGCCGTCACCCGGCAGCAGGAAAAGATTGCGCGCTGTCATGAAATCCTCCTGGGAAAAACAAGTTGCGGTTTCTTAGACCCCGGAAATGGGCATTTCAAGCGACAGAAGCGGTGAATCGGTACGCTTCGCTCTTCGCCGCGACGGTTGCTCCTGCGTCCGCAAACGGATTAGAACGGTGACCCTATCTTTATCCTGGATGGTTCCCATGCCTTTCGCGCCTCTCCACCTCGATACGCCCTTGCTCCAGACCGCACCTGGCTACAGCGCCAGCGGCAAACCGCTCTGGCTGAAGCTCGATGCGCTGCAGCCTTCCGGCAGCTTCAAGCTGCGCGGCGTCGGCCGGCTTTGCCAGCACGAGGTGGAAAATGGGGCGCGCGAAATCTTCTGCGCTTCCGGCGGCAATGCCGGCATTGCGGCGGCCTATGCCGGCCGGGCGCTCGGTGTGCCGGTCACAATCGTCGTGCCGGAGACGACGGCGGCCGACGTACGGCAGACGATTGCCGCAACGGGCGCGAATGTCCTCGTTCATGGTTCGGTTTTCGATGAGGCCAATGCCCATGCGGTCGAACTCGCCCGGAGCCGCAAGGCAACCTATGTGCACCCCTTTGACCATCCGCTTCTGTGGGATGGCCATGCCACGCTGATCGACGAGGTGGTGGCGAAAGGGGCAAAATTCGATTGCGTCGTCACCAGCGTCGGCGGCGGCGGGCTGCTTGCCGGCATCGTCGAGGGGTTGAAGCGCAACGGGCTCTCCGATGTGCCTGTTATCGCCGTCGAAACGGAAGGGGCGGCCTCGCTCCATGCCAGCCTCAAGGCGAATGAGCGTATCACCCTTCCCGCCATTACCTCGATTGCCAATTCGCTCGGGGCGCGGCAGGTGGCGCAGCATGTCTTCGACCTGCCGAAGCATTATCCGATCGAAAGTGTTCTCGTCAGCGACGCCGATGCCGTTGCCGCCTGCCTGAAATTTGCTGATGCGCAGCGCATTCTGGTCGAGCCGGCCTGCGGTGCGGCCCTTGCGGTTGCCGATGTGCATGCCGGGCTGCTTCAGCGCTTCGATAATCCGCTTATCGAAGTCTGCGGCGGCATCGGCGTGTCGCTCGAAAAACTCAAGGCTTGGAAAGAGAAATTTCTTTGAAGTGCCGCAAAAGAAAAAGCCGGGCGTAAGCCCGGCTTGATCGGTAACCGATTGGAAGGGCTCAGGCTGCCCAGGGGTGCGAAGCGGCGTTCTTCTTTTCGAAGCTGTCGATCGCCTTGCCCTTTTCCAGCGTCAGGCCGATATCGTCGAGACCGTTCAGCAGGCAGTGACGCTTGAACTCGTCGAGATCGAACTTGATCAAGCCACCATCGGGGCCGGTGATCTCGAGGTTTTCGAGGTCGACGGTCAGGATGGCGTTGGAGCCACGCGAGGCGTCGTCCATCAGTTTGTCGAGATCTTCCTGGCTGACCTTGATCGGCAGGATGCCGTTCTTGAAACAGTTGTTGTAGAAAATATCGGCGAAGCTGGTCGAAATAACGCAGCGGATGCCGAAATCCAGAAGCGCCCAGGGCGCGTGCTCGCGCGAGGAGCCGCAGCCGAAATTGTCGCCGGCAACCAGGATCTTGGCATCGCGATAGGCCGGCTTGTTCAGCACGAAATCCGGGTTTTCGGAGCCGTCTTCGTTATAGCGGGCCTCTGCGAAGAGGCCGGTGCCGAGGCCGGTGCGCTTGATCGTCTTCAGATAATCCTTCGGAATGATCATGTCGGTGTCGATATTGACGACCGGCAAGGGCGCAGCAACGCCCGTGAGCTTCACGAATTTATCCATGACCCATGCTCCATTTCTGCAAATCTACTTCCTGAATTTGCATCTAGTCCAGTTTTTCGCCGAAATGAAGGAGAATCTTTCACAGATGGCGGCCACGCGACGTTTCGCGCGGTCCGCCCAATTGCGCCTTTCCCTTATTTGGACGGTGCGTTCAACCCCCAGAGGACGCCGAACGGATCACGAAGCTGGCCATAGCGGTCGCCCCAGAACATCAGTTCGACCGGCATGACGACTTCGGCGTCAGCGGCAACCGCGCGATCCCACCAGAAATCGATATCGTCGATAATAAGCTGGATGGCGAAGCCTTCATGGCCTTTGAAGGGGCCGAATTCGGGATAGGCATCCGACAGCATGAGGGAGCTGCCGTTGATGTAGAGATGCACATGCATCGTCCGGCCGTTCTCGTCGACCGGCACGAGATAGGCTTCTTCGGCGCCGAAAGCCTTCTTGTAGAATTCCGCAGCTTTCACCGCGCCGCCGACCGTCAGATAGGGCAGCAGGCCGTTCTTGACCGGTGGCATCTTGGTCGGGTTGCTCTCTGTCGTCGTATCCATGCTTGTCCTCCATTCGTTTTCGAACGCCGGCTGAATGCCTGGCTGCTTCGAGGACGTAGCATGGAAGCGTGATCCGACAGTGTCGGCCGAAATTTTTCAGCGAACCAAAATTTTCAGCGAAAAGGTGATCAGAGATCGATGATCGTGCCGCGACCGTCGTTCCACACCCGCATCTCGCGCTTGCCATTGTTTGCCTTGGCGCGGACCGGAGCGGGCTTCATCTTCATCGAAAGCGCGCGTCCGACCATGAGCACGGTCAGGATGCCGCCGACGGCGAGCGTCACCGAAAAGGTGAAAATCAGCATGGCCACGAAAATGGTGGCGCCGGCAAGCACGAGGAAGATGGAGCGAATGTTCTGCATGGTTAGAGACCTTTCTTCGGAAAGGAATGTGGTCCTTCTCTTTCCTCTCTGCAAGGCAAGCATGGCTTTTTGTTGTTCTGTAGGAGGTTCTGGGGTGGGCTGCTTGCTTCGGCTTTCAAAGCTTGGCACTAATTCGCCATGAGCCGAAACCACATGACCCGCTCCATCCGCCTGCGCCGTTCGGTGCTGAGCGTGCCTGCCATCAATCCCCGCGCCCTCGAAAAAACCCATGCGGTCGATTGCGATGCGGTGATCTTCGATCTCGAGGATTCCGTGGCGCCGGAAAGGAAGACGGAAGCGCGGGAAAACCTGAGGAATTTCTTTTCGGCTCGGCTGCTCCAAGGCAAGGAGCGGATCATCCGCATCAACAGTCTGTCCACCGATTTCGGCCTAGCGGACATGGAGCTGGTGACGGCGCTTGGTCCCGATGCCGTGCTGCTGCCGAAGGTCGATGAACCGCAGGATGTCATGGCGCTCAGTGACCTACTCTCCGAGACCGATGCACCGGAGGATCTGCGCATCTGGGCGATGATCGAGACACCGCGCGGCATCCTCAATGCGGGAGCGATCGCCGAGGCCGGGCGCACGCCGGGCTCGCGGCTCGATTGTCTTGTCGTCGGGTTGAACGACCTGCGCAAGGAAACCGGCGTGCTGCCGCAGCCGGGGCGGAGCTATCTCGTGCCGTGGCTGATGCAGGTCGTGCTTGCGGTCAGTGCCTATGGGCTCGATGCGATCGACAGCGTCTTCAACGATTTCAGGGACGAACAGGGTTTCGATGCCGAATGCCTGCAGGGCCGGGCCATGGGCTTTGCCGGCAAGATGCTGATCCATCCGGCGCAGATCGAGCCCGCCAACAGCCATTTCGGCCCGGATCCGGCAGCGATTGCGGAAGCGGAGGCGATCATATCAGCCTTTGCCGACCCCGCCTCCGATGGGCTGAACGTCATCAATGCAGGCGGGCGGATGGTCGAGCGGCTGCATCTTGTCCAGGCGGAAAGTCTGGTCCATAAAGCCCGCCTGATCGCAGCCCGCCAGGCTGCAGCACGAAAGACGATGTGATGAAACTCTACCGCTTCCTGACCGGTCCCGACGATGCTTCCTTCTGCCATAAGGTCACCGCCGCCCTCAACAAGGGCTGGTCGCTGGAGGGCTCTCCGACCTATGCCTTCAATGCCGCAACCGGCGCGATGCAGTGCGGCCAGGCCGTCGTCAAGCATGTCGAAGGCAAGGATTACCATCCCGAGATGAAGCTCTCCGAGCAGTAGCGCGTTCTGCCGAACGCGCGGTTTAGCGCTCGGCGGCTTCCTCGGCACTTGCCTCGATCCGCTCCATGTCATCGTCACTCAGCCCGAAATGGTGGCCGATCTCGTGGATCAGGACGTGGGTGATGATATCGCCGAGCGTCTCGTCGTTCTCAGCCCAGTAGTCGAGAATGGGACGGCGGTAGAGGCGGATGCGGTTCGGCATCTCGCCGGTTTCCACCGTGAAACGTTCGGAAATGCCTCTGCCCTCGAAAAGGCCGAGCAGATCGAAAGGGGTTTCCAGCGCCATGTCCTCGAAAACGTCATCATCGGGGAAATCTTCGATCTCGATCGTGAGGTTGGTCGTCAGCTGGCGGAATTCATCCGGAAGATGGCTGTAGGCCTCCATCGCCAGCGACTCGAAGGCGCTGATCGTCGGCGCATGGCGGTCCCGCCAATCATCGCTCTGGTCTATGCGGGCCATGAATATTCCTTCCTTTGCGGGCCCATATAGAACCTTTATCGCCAATTTTCGAGTGCGGAATCAAAGGCAGGAATATTTTCATAGAAAATGGCCGTTGACTCTTCATTAGCTCTCTGGAATCTATAAGAACATAACAGGAACAAGATGGATCGGAGAACGCCATGGCGCAGCACGCCCTGGCGCGCGAGCGGCTTTTTGCGCTCCGCGAAACTATCGCCAGACTGGAGGGAAGGCCCGCGCCGGCGCTTGCTGCAGCGGAACGGGAAGCCCTGGCGGAAGGACGTAAGACCCGCCAGGAGCGCACTCTGCCGCCCCTGCCGTTTGGGGTGGAGTTTCTCGACGGGGCGCTGGAAGGCGGCCTGCCGCTCGATGCGATCACCGAATTCCGTTCCGCTCTGTCTCGTGATGCCGGTGCTGCAAGCGGGCTGGCGATGGCTGTTGCCGCGCGACTGCAAAAACAGGAGGCGGATGCCGGCCGCCTTCTGCCGTTGCTCTGGATCGGTGATGCCGTCGGCACGCTGGAGGCCGGCCGTCCCTATGCTCCCGGGCTTCGGGATTTCGGACTGAGCCCGGAGCGGTTTCTCCATGCCGCGCCGCGCAAGCTGGACGAGGCGCTCTGGCTGGCGGAGGTGGCGGTGGAAAGCGCTGCCTTCTCGGCCGTCATCTTCGAAGTGCGGGGCAATCCCGCCCATTTCGGCCTGACCGAAAGCCGCCGGCTCAGTCTCAGGGCGCATGCTGCCCGCCGTCCGCTCTTTCTTGTCCGTCAGGCCGGAGCGGAGGAGGCAAGCAGTGCGGCCTTCCGTCTGCATGTCGAACCAGCCCCGTCCGCTCTGCGGTCGTTGCCGGATGGATCGAAACTTTCCGGCAGCATCGGCAATCCGATTTTCCGTCTGACGCTGGAGAAGAGCCGAAATCCGGCCCCGCTCTCCTTTCTTCTGGAGTGGAATCCCCATGAACGAGAATTTCTCCCTGTCGCCGAACCAAACCTCGTTCGTCCTCCAGGCGAACAGTCAGCGCATTCTGGCGCTCAGCTTCCCACATCTGCCAACGGACCGCATCGCCCGCAAGCGATGGGGGCTCTCCTGGCGTTCGAAAGGGCGTCCTGAGACGCCGCCTATCGTCTGTTCCGGCAAACTCAACAATGCCATGCGGCTGACGGCGCTGGACGAGTTGGCCGAGAGGCTGGGGTTGAAGAAGGAGATGGGCGTTGCCGAAGCGCGCGCCATGTACCCGATGCTCGAGGTCGCGGAAGAGGATCCGGCGGCCGACCGCCGGTTGCTGGAGGCAATTGCCGACTGGTGCGACCGCTATACGCCGCTGGTGGCGTTTGACGGCAAGGACGGCCTGTTTCTCGACATTAGCGGCTGCGCCCATCTTTTCGGCGGTGAAAAGGCGCTTCTCAAGGATGTGCTGTCGCGGCTTTTTCATATGGGGTTCGATGCCCGCGGCGCGATCTCATCGTCGCCCGGTCTTTCCTGGGCCGCGTCCCGCTTCGGGCAAGGCGGCGTGATCGAGGACGAAGAGACGGAACATGTGCTGGTGTCCTTGCCGGTTGCAGCTTTGCGGCTGGAAGGACAAACCGTCGATGCCCTGAAGAAGCTCGGTCTGAAATATATCGGCGACGTCATCGATGCACCGCGAGCGCCGCTGACCCGACGGTTCGGCCCGGAGCCGCTTCTGCGTCTCGACCAGGCGCTGGGACGTGAAGAGGAGCCGGTCTCGCCTCGGCGTCCTGTTGCCAGCCTCTCGGCCGAAAGCCGGCTGATCGAGCCCATCGGGACGGAAGAGCAGATCCTTGCCGTCACCAGGCAGCTCGCCTTATCGCTGCAGCCGTCGCTGGAGGCGCGGGGGGCTGGCGGGCGGGTATTCGAACTGGTGCTGTTCCGCGTCGACGGCAGGGTCTTTCGTATCTCCGTCGGCGCTTCGCAGCCGCTTCGCGAACCAAAATTCATTGCCGGGCTTTTTTCCGAGCGATTGCAGGCGGTCTATGACGATCTCGATGCCGGCTATGGTTTCGAGATCCTGCGGTTGAATGTGTTGCGGCACGATCCCTTCAACGAGGCGCAGGGTGATTTCGAGGGCGGCCGTCAGGGAGAGATCTCGCTTTCGGCCTTCGTCGACCGGGTCTCGGCCCGGCTTGGTGCGGATTGCCTGCAAAGCTTCCAGCTCCGCGAGAGCCATGTGCCGGAACGCGCCGTCATCACGGTTCCTGTGATGGAGAGCCTTCCCAGGCGGAAGGCGGCGCAGGACATTCCTCTTCCTTTCCGCGAAGAGCGCCCGCTGCGGCTCTTTGCAACGCCGGAGCCCGTCGAGACCATACTTGCCGAAGTGCCCGATGGTCCGCCGCAGATCTTCCGCTGGCGACGCATGCAGCATCAGGTGGCAAGAAGCGAAGGGCCGGAACGGATTGCCATGGAGTGGTGGATCGATGGGGATGATGCCGAGGCGCGTGACTATTTCCGCATCGAGGACGAGACCGGACATCGCTTCTGGATCTATCGTCGCGGCTTCTATGGTCAGGAATTCCATCCTCGCTGGTTCATGCACGGTGTTTTCGCATGAAGAGCGAACCCGCATTTTTCGAGATCGGCACGAGAACGAATTTCTCGTTTCTCGAAGGCGCCTCCGGCCCGGAAGAGATGGTCGTACAGGCCGCTCATCTCAGGCTCGGCGGCCTCGGGATTGCGGACCGGAATTCGGTTGCCGGCGTGGTGCGGGCGCATGCACAGGCGGAGCAGCTTGAGGAGAGATACAAAAACAAGGATGCGATTTTAGCCGAGACGAAGAAGAAAGGAAAAACGGAGGTCATTCTCGATCCTATCCGGGTTCAACCGGGCGCCCGTCTCGTCTTTTCCGATGGAACGCCTGATATCCTCGCTTATCCCTGTAATCGGCGAGGCTGGGCAAACCTTTGCCGTCTTCTGAGCGCCGGCAATCTGAAGGAGGAATCGGTCAAGGGAAGTTGCATTCTGACGGAAGCGGAACTCATGGAATGGGGGGACGAGATGATGCTTGCCCTCGTTCCCGATCGGACTCTTGTCGAGAGCCAGGCCGGGCAGTCGGCACTGGAGGATTATCTGGAGCGGTTTCGCAGACGGTTCGGCAAGGCTTTTTTTATGGCGCTGGCGCCAGCCTATGACGGCCGCGATAGGCAGGTCTTTGCGGTGCTTGCCATGCTTGCGGTACGAAATCGTCTGCCGCTGATTGCGACCAACCAGCCGCTTTACCATCATCCTGAACGCCGGCCGCTTTCGGATGTCGTCATCGCGATCCGGGAGCATGTGCAGATACCACAAGCCGGATTTCTGCTGGCGCCGAATGCCGAGCGCTACCTCAAGGATTCACGTGAAATGGTCCGGATCTTCCGGGACTATCCTGATGCGATCGAAAATACGCAGGTATTTTTCGACAGGCTGACCTTTTCGCTGAAGGAACTGGAGCACAATTATCCGCCAGAAAACGATCCCGGCGAAACGCCGCAGGAGACACTCGAAAGGCTGACGAGGGCGGGAGCGGCAAGACGCTATCCCGAGGGTATTCCGCCCAAGGTTGCACCGCAGATCGAGTATGAACTCGATCTGATTGGAAGGAAGAAATATGCCTCCTATTTCCTGACGGTTCACAGGATTATCCAGCACGCCCGCTATGAGCTCAAGGTTTTGTGCCAGGGACGCGGATCGGCGGCAAACTCGGTCATCTGCTATTGCCTTGAGATAACGGAAGTCGATCCTCAAAAGAGCACGCTGCTCTTCGATCGTTTCATTTCGATGGATCGGGATGAACCGCCGGATATCGATGTCGATTTCGAACATGACCGGCGCGAAGAGGTCATCCAGTTCATCTACAAGAGATACGGCATAGAACATGCCGGACTGACGGCGGGGGTGACCACCTACCGGACCCGTTCGGCCGGCCGTGAGGTCGCCAAGGCGTTCGGACTGTCGGAGGATGTGCAATCGGCGATCAGCAGTCTCGTCTGGGGCTGGTCCGAAGACAATCTCTCGGAACGGGATGCCAAGGCAGCTGGCCTCGACATCAAGGATCCTGTGTCACAGAACGTGCTGAAATATGCCTCCGAGCTTCTCGGCTTTCCCCGCCACCTCACCCAGCATGTCGGCGGCTTCGTCATCACACGGGACCGGCTCGACGAGGTGGTGCCGATCATGAAGACGGCGATGCCGGATCGCTACATGATCGAGTGGGACAAGGACGACCTCGACAACGTCAAGATCCTCAAGGTGGATGTGCTGGCGCTCGGCATGCTGACCTGCCTGCGGAAGGCCTTCTCGCTGCTTGAATTGCATTACGACGTGAAGAAGACGCTCGCAGACCTCGGCAACAAGGAGCATGGAGACGAAGGCGAGCCGGTTTACGAGATGATGGGCCGGGCCGATACGCTCGGCGTCTTCCAGATCGAAAGCCGGGCGCAGATGAGCATGCTGCCGCGTCTGAAGCCGAAGCTATTCTACGATCTCGTCATCGAGGTGGCGATCGTGCGGCCAGGGCCGATCCAGGGCGACATGGTGCATCCCTATCTGAAGCGCCGGGAGCAGCGGGCCAAGAACATCCCGATCGAATATCCGAGCAAGGAGCTGGAAACGGTTCTGGAAAGAACCCTCGGCGTGCCCTTGTTCCAGGAACAGGCTATGCAGATCGCCATTACCGCCGCAGGCTTCAAACCGGCGGAAGCCGACAAGCTTCGCAGAGCGATGGCGACATTCAAAAGAACCGGTACGATCGGCAATTTCGAAAAGCGGTTCATCGAGGGAATGGTCTCAAGGGGCTATGCCCAGGAATTCGCGCAGCAGTGTTTCAACCAGATCAAGGGCTTCGGCGAATACGGCTTCCCGGAAAGCCATGCCGCTTCCTTCGCGCTGCTCGTCTATGCCTCCTCATGGCTCAAGGCCTATTATCCCGACGTCTTCTGCGCGGCGATGCTGAACTCTCAGCCGATGGGCTTTTATGCACCGGCGCAGCTGGTGCGGGATGCACGCGAGCACGGGGTAAGGATCCTGCCGGTCGATATCAATGAATCGAACTGGGATTGCGGGCTGGAAGAAGCTGTCTTCGATCAGAATGCCGTCGATTTCCGGCATGAGAAGATGCGCGCGATCATCAAGTCCCGGCATGCGGTGCGGCTCGGCTTCCGGCAAATCAAGGGCCTTTCGACAGACGATGTGGAACAGCTGATCAGTCATCGAGGCGAAGGCTACAGCTCGGTGCGGGATCTCTGGCTACGCTCCGGTCTGCAGAAGTCGGTCATCGAGCGACTGGCGGATGCCGATGCGTTCCAGTCCCTCAAACTGTCACGACGCGACGCGCTCTGGGCGGTACGGGCGCTGGATGTGAAGAGCGCGGCCGAGGAACTGCCGCTTTTCGAGCAGGTCCGTCATGTCGACCTCCAGGCCGAGCCTGTAGCGAAGCTGCCGGAAATGCTACCGGGAGAGCAGGTCATCGAGGACTATCGTTATCTCTCACTGTCGCTGAAAGCGCATCCCGTCTCCTTCCTGCGTGAGGAATTGCGCAAGGCCGGTGTGACGCGCAATGTCGATCTGTTGAAGGTCACGAACGGAAAGAGGGTGACGATCGCGGGCCTCGTGCTGGTGCGCCAGCGGCCGGGTTCGGCCAAAGGTGTGATCTTCATGACGCTGGAAGACGAGACCGGGGTTGCCAATGCGATCGTCTGGAACAAGATATTCGACAAATACCGCTCGGTCGTGATGGGCGCCCGGCTGGTGAAAATCCGCGGCAGGCTGCAAAGCCAGAGCGGGGTGATCCATACCGTCGTCGAGCATATCGAGGACATGACGCCGGCGCTCGGTATCCTGCGACGCGAGGCCCGGCGTTTCGGCGTCTGCAAGCGGGCAGACGAGGTGCTGAGGCCGGGTGCCGATCAGCGGCAGAAAAAGCTTGCGAATGTGCAGGAGATGGCCGAGCTGGAAAAACGGATTGTTGCCACAGGCCGCCATGCTGGCGCGGCAGAAACCGCCCAAGTGATGCCGCGCGGACGCAACTTTCATTAAAAATGCATCGCACCGATAAGGACCATACGGCGCGCCTTTATTTGCTTATGGCGTCATCATCCTGAAACCGCTGCATAATCCCGGACGATATGCATGGAGGTCTCACCGGACACCGCTGTTCAATGATGCAGGACTCGAATTTTTTCTTGACAGCCACCATCTTCTTTAGCAGAAAACACGATAGTCAGTGTCATGTTTGGAATGAAGACGTGCTCGTCTGCAGCTGCAATTATATAACCGATAAAGAAATCCGGGAGGTTATCACCAACCTTCTCGATGAAGACTGTTGGCAGCTTATCGTGCCTGCGAAGGTCTACCACGCCATGGAAAAACGCGGCCGCTGCTGCGGCTGTTTCCCCAACGTCGTCGACATCATTATCCAGACGACCGAGGAATATCACGCCCGTCGCCACTCGACGGAGACCGAAATATTTGATTTCATGTCCCGCTTGAAACAATTCCATGAGGAAAACAGGAGAGCGGACATTGAAAGGCGACAAAAAGGTCATCGAGCGGCTTAACGAGGCGTTGTTCCTCGAACTCGGTGCGGTCAACCAATACTGGGTTCATTATCGTCTTCTTGAGGACTGGGGCTACACCAAGCTCGCCAAGAAGGAGCGCGCCGAATCCATCGAAGAGATGCACCATGCCGACCGGCTTGTCGCACGTATCATCTTCCTCGAAGGCCATCCCAATCTGCAGACTCTTGCACCTCTGCGCATCGGCCAGAACGTCAAGGAAGTTCTGGAAGCCGATCTTGCGGGCGAGTACGACGCCCGCGCGGCCTACAAAAAGTCGCGCGATATCTGTCATGACGCCGGCGACTACGTTTCCATGAAACTTTTCGAGGAGCTGCTGGCGGACGAGGAAGGTCATATCGACTTCCTCGAAACACAGATCGACCTGCTCGAGAAAATCGGCGAGAGCAAATACGGCCAGCTCAACGCCGATTCCGCCAACGAAGCCGAATAGTATTCGAACGAGATACCGGCCGCCTATGGCGGCCGGGGTTACCTATCGAATTATCCGCTGCCAGCCACCGCGATCGGCTGCATCAAACCGGATCGAAACCGGTGCCCCTTATTTCCATTTGCTGAAATCAAAAACGGACCTGATCAATCGCGATCATGCTGTATCGATCAATCTTCGGATTGTAGGGCTGCCAGATGCTGGAACTCGGCCACAACCTGGTCGTAGACGGCGCGCTTGAAGGGCACGATCAGCCCCGGCAGTTGCTGCATCGGCTTCCATTCCCAGGCATCGAATTCCGGCTCGTGGCCGCCAGGCGGCGGATTGATAGCGATCTCGCTGTCATCGCCGTCGAAGCGGAAGGCGAACCAGCGCTGCGTCTGGCCGCGGAATTTCCCCTTCAGCCCGATGCCGATCAGTGCCGGCGGCAGATCGTAGTTGATCCAATCTCTCGCTTCGGCAAGCAGGGTCACCGTCTTGATGCCGGTCTCCTCGTAAAGCTCGCGATAGGCAGCGTCCAGTGGATCCTCGCCCTTGTCGATGCCACCCTGCGGCATCTGCCAGAGCTGCGGCGAGCCGTCATATTCGGAATTGCCGTCGGAGATGCGTCTTCCCGCCCAGACAAGGCCATCGCGGTTCAGGATCATCACGCCGACGCAGGGGCGGTAGGGCAGATCCTCGGCCTTCACGGTCGCCTGGCTCATCTTGTTCTCCGTTCTGGATTCTTCTCAAGGATACTCTCAAGGATTCTTGGGGTCGTTGGAAAGGGCGGCAACGCCGACGATCTCGATGCCGCGCATCGCGGCCTCCTCGCTCCACTTGGCGATGGCGTCAACGCTCTCATCGAAAGCCGAGGCGACGCCGATCGCCTGGCCGTTCTTGCGGGCGATGCGCTCGAGCTCGTCGAGCTTTTTCAGGACAGCGTTGATATCAAGCTGGCCGTCGAGCTGCAGGTCGGCGAAGGCATAAGGCAGTTCGGTTCCCTTGGCGATCGCAGCCGTCTTCGACTGCGCCGATGTGCCGTCGTCGAGAAACAGCAACCCGCGCTTGCCGATGTCGCGCATGACAGGCTCCATGGCGGCGGGATCAGACAGGAAACGGCCGCCGAGATAATTCATGACGCCGGTATAGTTGGTGATCTCGCCCATCGCCTTGTGCAGGTTCTCGATGTTGCGGGCGGCCGGTTTCGTGGTCAGCAGCGTTTCGGGGCCTGGATCGTTCGCCGGGTAATCAAAGGGTTCGAGCGGCACCTGCAAAAGGATCTCGTGACCGCCGCGGCGGGCTTCCTGCATCCAGCGCTGCAGGCTGTTGCCGCTTGCGGCAAAAGCGAAGGTGATCTCTTCCGGCAATTCCGCGATGGCGCGCTGCGTTCCGGTCTGGCTGAGCCCGAGGCCGCTGACGACGATGGCGATGCGGACGCCGCGCGCGCCGGACGAGGGACGCGCATATTGATCCATCGGCCGCCGGCCATCGGGGCCGATGATCGGCAGCCTGCCAAAAGGCGTCTCTTCGAGCAGCGCTTCATTAGGCTGGGCTGCCATGCGCGGATCCTGGCCGATCTGCATGGCGTCGACCAGCACCGGCCCGCCGCCGTCGCGCGAGCGGGGACTGTACTTGGTGACCACCGAGCCGTCGCCAGTGACCATCTGCTCGACATTGGCGCCCGAACGCGGCTCGGCGCGGGGCATGCCGTCTGCCGCTTGGCTCGTGGTGGCCGTCGGCGGCTGAGGGCTATTGGCAGGGGGTGTTGCGGCTTGTTCGGCCGCCGGCGGTTTGGTGCGTTCGAGCCCATCGCCGCGAAATGCCGTATAGAGCGAAAAGCCGCCTATCGCGAAAAGGCAAAGACTGGCGGCGATACGACCGAGGCGCAGGACACCTGGGCGCCGGCGGCCGGTTTTGCGGTTGCGGCCCAAAGGCGCATGCAGGTCCGTTCCCAATTTTTTGCCCGCTCCAAAACCGGGAAACAGCAGAAAAACTCAAGGCCGGGCGAGTGCCCGGCCTTGAGTTGATCGATCACTTGGCGACGACGGCCTTGTCCGGGTTCGGCGGGAAGGCCGGATCGGTCTTCTTGCCGCGCAGAAGGTCGAGCGCGTAGTTCAGCTGAACGTCGTCCTTCGGGTCCGGCGGGACGTAGGCAACGGAGCCCGAACCTTCGTCCGTCTCGCTCTGGCCCTTGATGTGGCCGCGCAGGCTAGATTCGCCTTCGGTCACCATCTTGCCCTGCAGTTCCTCCGGCAGCGGCTCCTCGACCTTGATGTCGGGAGTGATGCCGGTGCCCTGGATCGAGCGGCCCGACGGCGTGTAATAGAGCGCCGTGGTCAGGCGCAGCGCGCCGTTTTCGCCGAGAGGAATGATCGTCTGGACGGAGCCCTTGCCGAAGGAGCGCGTGCCGAGAACGGTGGCGCGGCGCAGATCCTGAAGAGCGCCGGCGACGATTTCCGATGCGGAAGCCGAGCCGCCGTTGATCAGCACGATCACCGGCTTGCCATCCGTCAGGTCGCCCGGGCCGGCATTGAAGCGGCGGGTTTCATCCGGATTGCGGCCGCGGGTCGAAACGACTTCACCACGCTGCAGCAGGGCATCGGAGACGTTGATCGCCTGGTCGAGCAGACCGCCCGGATTGAGGCGCAGATCGAGAACATAACCCTTCAGCTTGTCGGCCGGAACGGTGTCCTTGATCTTCTTGATCGCCTTTTCCATGTCAGGATAAGTCTTCTCGGTGAAGGAGATGATGCGGAGATAACCGACATCGTCCTCGACACGCGACTTGACCGCCTGGACGGCGACGACGTCACGAACGATCGTCAGTTCGATCGGCTTATCGGCACCCTTGCGGATCAGCGTCAGCTTGATCGGCGTGTTGACGGCGCCGCGCATCTTCTCGACGGCGTCTTCCAGCTTCAGGCCGCGCACGGACTGGCCGTCGATCTCGGAGATGTAGTCGCCGGCGAGAACGCCGGCCTTGGCGGCGGGCGTATCGTCGATCGGGGTAATGACCTTGACGAGTTCGTCTTCCATCGTGACTTCGATGCCGAGGCCGCCGAACTCACCCTTGGTCTGGGTGCGCATGTCCTCGGCGTCCTTCGCATTCATGTAGCTCGAATGCGGATCGAGCGACGACAGCATGCCGTTGATGGCGTTCTCGATCAGCTTGTCTTCCGCAGGCGGCGTCACATATTGCGCACGCACACGCTCGAAGACATCTCCGAAAACCGAAAGTTCCTTGTAGGTCGAGGATCCGGCCGCTTCTGCCGGCACACCTGCCGAATAAATGACGCTCATTGCGGTCGCACCCATCAATGCGCCGACCAGAACAAGAGAAGCCCTACGAATCATTGCGTGCCTTTCCAGTGTCTTTGGCGGTCCACCACGGCCGGGAATCGACCGGTTTACCGTCCTTTCGAAATTCAATGTAAAGCGTTGGCCGGTTCGTTTCCAGCGCCAATGCAGTTGCGCTTGCCACTCTTTTCGCGCCCATCACGGCAAGTGGCTCGCCGGAGAAAACGAACTTTCCCTGGCGGGTATTGATCGTATCCATTCCCGAGAGAACCAAGTGGTATCCATCGCCCGCGTCGAGAATGATCATCTGGCCGTAACTGCGGAATGCGCCGGCGAAAACCACCAGACCATCCGCAGGCGCCGTCACCACTGTCTCTGGATTTGTGGCGACCGTCATTCCCATGGCCTCGTGCCCGGTGCCGTCGGCATCGCCGAACTGGCGCAGGATATCGCCCGCAACGGGCACCTCCAATTTCGCCTTCAATTCTCCGAAGGGATATGCGGGCGCAATGCGGTTTTTATCGGGCACGCCGCTGTCGGCAAGCGCCTTGGCCTGGGCGCGCTGCTCGTCGGTCATAAGCTTGCGGTTCTCCTCGGCCTGACGGGCGGCAGCGGCGGCATCCCGCACCGAAGCGATCTCGGATTCCATCGAGGCGACGAGGCCTTCAAGGCTCGTCGCCTTGCCCGCCAGCTCCTCGGAACGTTTTCTTTCGGCCTGGAGTTCAGCAGCATTGTTGCGGCTGAGCTTGTCGTTTTCGGCAAGCAGCAGGTCCATGCGCCGCTCTTCCTCGATGCCATTGGTCATCGTCGCGGTCAGCGAGGCCTTCTCGGCAGCACTTGCAGTCTGCAATGCCGCGAGGCTTGCAAGGTCTGCGGCAAGCTTGTCGGTCTCCTTGCGGATTCCGGGTACGACGGCGCCGAGCAGAATGGCGCTGCGCACGGAGGCAAGCGCGTCATCGGGGGTGACGAGCAGAGCGGGCGGCGGGTTGCGGCCCATGCGCTGGAGTGCTGCCAGCACCTCGGCCAGCAGGCCGCGTCGATCGTGCAGGGAGCGGCGGATGCCATCCTCCTTGACACCGAGATCGGCAAGCTTCTTCTCGCTTTCGAGGATTTGCTTTTCGAGCGTCTTGCGGCGGGCGGCGGAATCGATCAGTGCCTGGCGGATGCTTTCCGTGCTCTTTTCGAGATCGGCGATGCCCTGCTGAAGCGCGCTCACCTTGTCGGTGGAGAGGCTGATCGTTTTTGACAGGATTTCGAGTTCGGCACGGGTCTGGTCACGCTTGGCGGCAAGTTCGGCGGCCGGATCGGGCGGCGGCGGCTCGGCTGCCGGCGGAGGTGCGGCCAGCTCGGTCGAAGGCTGTGCTGCTTCGGGCGCGGCATCCTGCGCCCGGACGCTGAACGGATTTGCCGACACGACAATCGCCGTCACACCGACGCCGGCCGCGATAGCCGGCAGGATCATGCGGTGTCGCCTGGTGGATGCTCTCGTCATGCGTGTTGGGGCACTTTCTCAAATCGCACGGAGACTAAGCTGATTTGGTGCGCTTTGCCATAAGGTTTGCAGGAGAACGGGCTGCCTAGCAAAACACGGCTGCGTGACATTACGATTGTCGACGCATCGGGCCGACGCGGCATCAGACGCGGTGATAGGGGTGGCCGGACAGGATGGTGACGGCGCGATAGAGCTGCTCGGCGATCAGTGTGCGCACGAGTTGGTGCGGCCAGGTCATTTTGCCCAGGCACAGCGTGGCGTCGGCACGGTCGTAAAGGGAAGGATCGAGGCCGTCGGCGCCGCCGATCGCAATTGTCAGCTCGCGCTTGCCCTGGTCGCGATAGGAGCCGAGCAGATTTGCGAAGGCTTCGCTGTCGAGCGCCTTGCCGCGTTCATCGAGAAGAATGAGGATACTGCCATCGGCAAGCGATTTCAGAAGCATCGCCGCCTCTTCGCGCTTGCGGGTCTCCGCGTTGGAGGCCCGGCTTTCGCCAACTTCGGCAACACGGGTCAGTTCGAGACCGACGGCAGGGCCGGCCTTGGCGAAACGGTCGAAATAACGGGCGGCAAGATCCTTTTCCGGGCCGGACTTCAGCCGTCCCACCGCAAAAAGACCTATTCGCATTCATCCGCTCCCGCTCATGCAGCACATCGGGCGCACACCACGCCACCGGCCGGCTTATCTGTTGCCGGCCAGCCAATGCTACGTCTCAGGCGCCGGACAGAATGCCGGCTCGCCTGTCAGTGCCGTGTTTCTTCATCCATATCCGGAGCCGCCCACATCTTTTCGATGTTGTAGAACTCGCGGATTTCGGGCCGGAACACATGCACGATAATGTCACCAGTGTCGATCAGGACCCAATCGCCGCCTTCCTGACCTTCGACGCGAGCCGTACCGAGGCCGTCATCCTTAAGGTCAGTGAGCAGGTGATCCGAGATCGCCATGACATGCCTGTTCGAGCGGCCGGAGACGACGATCATGTAGTCTCCCAGCGCCGATTTTCCGGCAATGTCGATGGTAACGATATCTTCAGCTTTGGAGTCCTCGAGGCTGGCGAGGACGGTTTCTAGGGCACGGGCGGCGGCATCGGCGCCACGTTCCGCACTCTTCGGGATAACGGCGAGCGTTTTTCCCTTGGCGTGTACTGTTGTCAGTGCTTTCCCTTTCCTGGAATGACAAACTATGCACAACACGGATCCGATCGAGACCGGATCATGGTTAAGATAGGCATCAAACCATTAATGTTTCAAGACATGCTAAGGTACGGAACGGCCGAAAATCCGATCTGCCGTTCGAATTGAAGTATTTGACTGCTCGGGGCGGCCTTGTGCGGGCGGTGTACAGTTTCCCTGCCGCAGCGTAAAGTGCGGCAAATTCCACGATCTCCAGATTCAATGACCGACTCAGCCGCAAAAACACTCGTGCCCGTCTTGCGAATCAGCTTCCCGGACGAGGATCGTCTCGGCCATGGCAAGATGGAACTGCTGGAGCATATCCGCCAGACGGGATCGATCTCAGCGGCGGGGCGGGCGATGGACATGTCCTATCGGCGGGCATGGCTGCTGGTCAGCGAGATGAACCGGATGTTTAACGAACAGGTGGTGGAATCGCAGCGCGGCGGGCAAAAGGGCGGCGGCGCGGTGCTGACGCCGTTCGGCGAGGAACTGCTCGAGCGTTTCCGCCGGATGGAAAAGACGGTGCAGACCAGCCTTGCGGAGGACCTCGCCTGGCTCGAGGCCAAGCGCAACCTGCAGCAGGGCGAACGCGGCTGATCAGGCCTCCAGGGCAACCGTCTTGATGACGGCGAAGACCACTCTTCCCGGTCGAAGATCGAGACGCTCGCAGGAGAGCGTCGTGATCCGGGAAAGAATGATATCGCCGTCGCAATCGAGCCGGATTTCCACCGTTCCGTCCTCGGTCGACGACATCCCGTCTATCTTTGCCTCCAGGATATTCAGCGCGCTCAGCCCCTCGGGTCTTGCGGTCGCCAGCATGACATCGCGGGAGGGAATGCGGATGCGGACCGATTTGCCGGGCGCAAGGGCGGCACCCGGAATATGGAGCCGACAGGATTTCAACGCAACCGTCGATAGACGGTGACGCGCATCGAAGCTTTCCACCGTGCCTTCCAGCAGTGCGCCCGCTTCCCGCCGGTCGGCGGAGGTTGAGGGACGGCTCAATATGTCGATAGCGGGGCCCGTCGCTTCCACCGTGCCGTCACGCATGACGACGACCTGGTTTGCGAGCCGGGCCACCTCGGCGATCGAATGGCTGACATAGACGATCGGGATGTCGGTTTCGTCGCGCAATCGCTCCAGATAAGGCAGGATCTCGGCCTTGCGCGCCTCGTCGAGGGCGGCGAGCGGCTCGTCCATCAACAGCAGGCGAGGCGAGGAGAGAAGCGCGCGGCCGATGGCGACGCGCTGCTTCTCGCCGCCGGAGAGTTTCGAGGGGCTGCGCTCCAGCAGCGTCTCGATGCCGAGCAGGTCGACGATGCGATCGAAGCTCTCGCCGCGCGCCGTTCTCGCCGCGAACCAGCGGCCATAGAATAGATTGGCGCGAACGCTGAGATGCGGGAAAAGCCGCGCTTCCTGAAAGACATAACCGAAGCGGCGGCGATGTTTCGGGACGAAGAGGCCGGTTTCGGTTTCGGTCAAGGCCTCGCCGTCGAGGACGACGCGGCCTTCGTCCGGGCGGGCGAGGCCGGCGATGATGCGGATCATCGAGGTCTTGCCGGAGCCGGAGCGGCCGAACAGCGCGGTGACGCCCCGCTCGGAGGTGAAGGCGGCATCGAGCGAAAAGGCACCGAGCCTCTGTTTTGCCGCGACGATCAGCGTCATTCCGGGTCGATCCTCCGGCCGGCGAGACGGGCAAGGAATTCGGAGGCGAGCAGGGCGGCCATGGAAATGACGACGGCGACAAGCGTCAGGCGGAGCGCGCCTGCATCGCCGCCCGGCACCTGGGTGAAGGTGTAGATCGCCGCCGACAGCGTCTGGGTTTCGCCCGGAATGTTGGAGACAAAGGTGATCGTCGCGCCGAATTCGCCCATCGCCTTGGCGAAGGAAAGGATCATACCGGCGATGATGCCGGGCAGGGTCAGCGGCAGGGTGATCGTCAGGAAGACCCAGACCGGGCCGGCGCCGAGCGTTCCGGCCGCCTCTTCCAGCTTGCGGTCGACCGCCTCGATCGACAGGCGGATGCTGCGCACCATCAGCGGAAAGGCCATGACGGCGCAGGCCAAGGCCGCGCCCGTCCAGCGGAAGGAGAGAACAATGCCGAAATACTGGTCGAGCAGGCTGCCGATCGGACCGCGGCGGCCAAACAGAATGAGGAGAAGGAAACCGGTGACCACCGGGGGCAGGATCAACGGCAGGTGAACGACGCCGTTCAGCACCGACTTGCCCCAGAACCGGCCGCGGGCAAGCAGGAGGGCGACGAGGATGCCGAAGGGCAGGCTCGCCAGCATCGCGACAATCGAGACGCGCAGGCTGAGCAGGATCGCCGTCCATTCCTCATTGCTCAAGCCGAAGATGTCCAAATGCGGTGGTCTCCCGGAAAATCGAAGGTTCGCCGAAACGTGCCTCAGTGATGACAAGCCTCGCTCTTCACTCGGCGTCATCCTCGGCCCTGTGCCGAGGATCTGCTGCACCGGCTGCAGATGCTCGGGACAAGCCCGAGCATGACGAAGGAGAAGTTGGCCGACTTTTGTAGTAGTCTGCGCTCGCGAGGCGAGTCTCCACGCTAAGCTGCGACAATCG
Organism: Rhizobium sophorae; assembly: GCF_013087515.1. Classification (GTDB taxonomy): domain Bacteria; phylum Pseudomonadota; class Alphaproteobacteria; order Rhizobiales; family Rhizobiaceae; genus Rhizobium; species Rhizobium sophorae. The sequence goes on from NZ_JABFCN010000066.1 coordinate 130,305, forward strand.
TTTCTGCAATCACCTCAGCTTATCACTTCAGGATGGTGAAACCCTGCGCCGTGAAGAAGGCGGCTGCCTTTTCGGATTTCAGGAAGTCGAGATAGGCTGTCGCATCCGGGTTCTCGCTCTCGGCAAGAATTGCGATTGGATAGATGATCGGCGGATGGGAATCGGCGGGGAAGGTGCCGACGACGGCGACACCCTTATCGGCTGCCGCATCCGTCTGGTAGACGATGCCATAAGGCGCTTCGCCGCGGGAGACGAGGGCCAAGGCGGCGCGCACGCTTTCGACGCCGGCGACCTTGGTTTCGACCGATTTCCAGACGCCGAGCTTTTCGAGAGCGGCCATGCCGTATTTGCCGGCCGGAACCGATTTTGGCTCGCCTATGGCAAGCCTGCCGTCACCCAAAAGCCCCGCGAGATCGAAGCCTTGCTTGATCTCGACCGGTTTTGCCTTGTCCTTTTCGGCAATGAGCACGATGCGGTTGCCGACTAGGTTGAAACGGGTATCGGCCTTGATCAGTTTCTTCTTGGCGACGTAATCCATCCAGTCGAGGTCGGCCGAGATGAAGATATCGGCGGGTGCGGCGTTTTCGATCTGTTTGGCCAGCGCGCCGCTTGCCGCGTAGGATACGACGGCTTCCTTGCCACTTTCCTTTGCCCAGGCGGCATTGGCGGCGGCGAGCGCATCCCTGAGGCTCGCCGCCGCAAAGACGGTAAGTTTTTCGGCTGCGGCGGCAGGCGCCGGGAGCGCTGCTGCGCCAAGCCACAGGGCTGTGATCGCGGCGGTTGCCAGTTTCATCCATCGGCGGCTGTTTTGCATGATTCATTGCCCGAGTTCGAAATATTGCGAGGAATATAACGGACGAGGCGTCTTGACTAGGGATATATCCAGGAAAATATAACAGTATTGGACCGCGGTGTCCGCAATGACCCAATAGTTGAGCGTTGTCGAAGTGCATGGCTTGAGCCGCAGCGTGAGATCCATAGGGTTGAAATACCCGCGGGACAGCTTGGCAAACCGCAGGGATTCCCGGCGGCAGAGCATCTCCGTCGATTTCTGCCAAGAAAAACGGCAATGCCAAAGCCGCAAGGCTGCACAGGATTGCAGGCAGTGCATTGCTGCAATGCACCAATCGATATTCATCTTCCTGCGAAATATGCTACAACACACTCATCGACACGGCTTCTCCTCCTCCCATAGCCGTTCGATAGGGTCGACAACACTCCTCCTCCCAGTTGTCGATCGAGTTTATAAGCCCGACGGATCTCCTCCCCCGTCGGGCTTTCTCGTTTTCGGGATCTTCTGAAATCAGGCTGGCGCATGCGTCTTGCGGGGCGCGCAGCGCTCTATTCGGCGTCGCCGTGCGAAGAGCCGTTGCGGATTGCCGTCGAGCTCAGGCCGGAGCGCGGCCCGTGGATGAAGGTCCAGGCCGGGGCACGTTTCTTCCAGAGAACACGGGCGTCATCCTCGTCGACACGGGCGAAATCGAAGGTCCTTGTCATTTTCGAGGACAGGAAGGACAGCGTCGCGCCCGGCCGATCGATCACCGCGATCGGGAAGGTGCGGGCAATCTCCTGCCACTTCTGCCATTTGTGAAAGCTCTGCAGGCTGTCTGCGCCCATGATCCAGATGAAATGCACATGCGGATTGCGGGCCTTAACGCGGGCAAGCGTGTTGGCGGTGTAGCTGGTGCCGAGCGTCTGTTCGAAGGCGGTGACCTTGACGCGGGGATCGGCGGCAACACGCTCGCTTTCGGCAATGCGTTCGGCAAGCGGAGCGAGCTGGTTGCGGCTCTTCAGCGGATTGCCCGGGGTGACCATCCACCAAAGCTGGTCGAGGCCAAGCCGCTTGAGGGCGATCTCGGCGACGAGCGCGTGGCCCTGATGCGGCGGATTGAACGAACCGCCGAACAGACCGACGACCATCCCGCGCTCGCTGTGCGGCATGCGGAGATAGTGCCGGTCCACATTCTCAATCACCACGTTAGGCTCAATCGCCACGTCAGGCTCGGTCGTCACGTCAGGGCCGCGTCTGTCCGGCACCATGCACCCGATATTTGAAGGAGGTGAGCTGTTCGACGCCGACCGGGCCACGGGCATGCATCTTGCCGGTGGCGATGCCGATTTCCGCACCCATGCCGAACTCGCCGCCATCGGCAAACTGCGTCGAGGCATTATGCAGCAGGATCGCCGAATCGACCTCGGTGAAGAAACGCGCGACGACGTCAGGGTCTTCGGCGATGACCGCCTCGGTGTGGTTCGAGGAATATGTCTGGATATGGGCGATGGCGCCCGATAGGCCGTCGACGACGGCAACCGAAATGATCGCATCGAGATATTCAGTCGACCAGTCCTCCTCGGTCGCGGGCTTCATGCCGGGTGCAACCTTCAGCACTGTTGGCGAAGCGCGGACCTCGCAGCCGGCCTCCGTCAGAACCTCGAGCAGCGGCGTCAGATGCGTGCCGATCGCAGCACCATCGACGAGCAGGGTTTCGACTGCGCCGCAGATGCCGGTGCGGCGCATCTTGGCGTTGACGATGATCTTTTTCGCCATCTCGATATCGGCCGAGGCATCGACATAGATGTGGCAAAGACCTTCGAGATGGGCAAAAACCGGCACGCGGGCCTCGCTCTGCACGCGGGCAACTAGGCTCTTGCCGCCGCGCGGCACGATGACGTCGATCGCGCCGTCCAGGCCGCGCAGCATGGCGCCGACGGCGGCGCGATCGGTGACCGGCACAAGCTGGATAGCATGCTCTGGAAGTCCCGCCGCCTTCAGGCCCTCGATCAGGCAGGCATGGATAGCCTGCGATGAACGGCGCGAATCCGAGCCGCAACGCAGGATGACGGCATTGCCTGCCTTGAGGCAGAGGGCGCCGGCATCTGCGGTGACGTTCGGCCGGCTTTCGAAGATCACGCCGATGACGCCGAGCGGCGTGCGGACACGCTCGATCTTCAGCCCGTTCGGCCGGTCCCAGGCAGCGATGACTTCGCCGACCGGATCGGCAAGGGCGGCAATGGCGCGGATTCCCTCGGCCATTTCGGCGACGCGTTTGTCGTTCAGCGTCAGCCGGTCGACGAAGGAAGCGAGCATCTCGGTGCCTTCGATGTCCTTCAGGTCCTTGGCGTTCTCGGCAAGAATATGCGCCTTGTTTGCCAGGATCGCATCGGCCATGGCATTCAACGCCCTGTTCTTGGCCTCGGTGGACGCAAAGCCCAGCGGTCGTGCGGCAGCCTTTGCCTTGCGGCCGATGTCGTTCATCAGCACGTCAATGTCAGGGCCTGGCGCAACGGTATCAAGCATAGCTCGCGTCCTTCTTCTGCCTTTCCGATTTCGAACCGATCTGCGCGGTCATCACCATGTCGTCGCGATGGACCATGGCGGCTCGCCCGGCATAACCGAGAATGGCCTCGATTTCCGCCGACTTGCGGCCGGCAATCCGACGGGCGTCGTCGGCATCGTAGCTTACAAGGCCGCGGGCGATCTCGCGGCCGGCCGGGCCGATGATCGCCACCGTATCGCCGCGGCTGAAGAGGCCGGAAACGCTGCGCACGCCGGCCGGAAGCAGGCTCTTGCCGGCACCGAGGGCGACGACGGCGCCGTCGTCGACATGCAGTTCGCCGGCCGGCTGCAGCTGCCCGGCAATCCAGGTCTTGCGGGCGGTAACGGGTGTGCCCGACGGCGCGAACCAGGAGGAACGCGCGCCGTTTTCGATTGCCGACAGAGGGTTGTCGGTCTTGCCGGAGGCGATGATCATGGCGCAGCCTGATGCCGTCGCAATCTTGCCGGCATCGATCTTGGTGCGCATGCCGCCGCGCGAGAGTTCGGAGGCCGCACCTCCGGCCATCGCCTCGATCTCCGGGGTGATTGCGGCAATCGTTTCCAGGAACGTCGCGTTCGGGTCGAGATGCGGCGGCGCGGTGTAGAGGCCGTCGATGTCGGAGAGAAGGATGAGCAGATCGGCGCCGGTCATCGTCGCGACGCGGGCGGCCAGCCGGTCGTTGTCGCCATAGCGGATCTCGCTGGTGGCGACGGTGTCGTTCTCGTTGATGATCGGCACGGCGCCGATCTTCAAAAGCTGATTGATGGTGGCGCGGGCATTGAGATAACGGCGGCGCTCCTCGGTATCGCCGAGCGTCAGCAGGATCTGGCCGGCGACGATCTCGTCGCGTGACAGGCTTTCCGACCAGGCGCGCGCCAGCGCGATCTGGCCGACGGCCGCCGCTGCCTGGCTTTCCTCCAGCTTCAGCGCACCTGACGGCAGGTCGAGCACCGAGCGCCCGAGCGCGATTGCGCCCGAGGAGACGACGAGCACATCGATACCCTTGGCCTTCAGGCCGGAGATATCGGCGCACATGGCGTCGAGCCAGGCCTTCTTCAGCCCGGCCTTGCGATCGACCAGAAGCGCGGATCCGATCTTGATGACGATCCGGCGGTAGCGGCCAAGCGGCTTACGGCTGGTCATCGTCCTCGTCCCCACGCTTGTCCTCGCCCTCATCGGTGACGACCATGTCGCGATGGCGCAGCTTCGGCACCTTGGCCGGCTTCTCCTCGGTATTGGCTTCGACGATGATGTCGCGGAGTGCCCGCAGCACCTCGGTCATGCCCTTGCCGGTGACGGCCGAAATCTGGAACGGCGTCTTGCCGCAGGCCTTGGCCAATTCCTTGGACTTCTTCTTCAGTTCGGCATCATCGAGCACGTCGATCTGCGACAGCGCCACGATCTCGGCCTTGTCGGTCAGATCGTTTCCATAGGCTTCGAGCTCGTGCTTAACCGTCTTATACGCCTTGCCGACCTTTTCCTCCTGGGCGGAGATGAGGTGGAGCAGAACGCGGGTGCGCTCGACATGGCCGAGGAATCGGTCGCCGATTCCGACACCTTCATGGGCGCCTTCGATCAGGCCCGGAATGTCGGCCAGGATGAATTCGCGCTCGTCGATGGTGGCGACGCCGAGATTAGGATGCAGCGTGGTGAAGGGATAGTTGGCGATCTTCGGCCGGGCGCGGGTGACGGCAGCTAGGAAGGTCGACTTGCCGGCATTGGGCAGGCCGACGAGGCCGGCATCGGCAATCAGCTTCAGGCGCAGCCAGATGGTTTTTTCCTCGCCGGGCAGGCCGGGATTGGCCCAATCCGGCGCCTGGTTGGTCGAGGTCTTGAAATGGGCGTTGCCGAAGCCGCCATTGCCGCCATGGGCCAGGCAGTAACGCTGGCCCTCGACGGTCAGGTCGCAGATCAGCGTTTCCTGATCTTCCTCGAAGATCTGGGTGCCCACGGGAACCTTCAACGTCACGTCGCTTCCATTGGCGCCGGTGCGGTTCCTGCCCATGCCATGGGTGCCGATCGTCGCCTTGAAATGCTGCTGATAGCGGAAATCGATCAGCGTGTTCAGGCCGTTGACGGCCTCGACCCAGACGTCGCCGCCGCGTCCGCCATCACCGCCATCCGGGCCGCCGAACTCGATGAATTTCTCGCGCCGGAAGGAAACGCTGCCGCCGCCGCCGTCCCCGGACTTGATATAGACCTTTGCTTCGTCGAGAAATTTCATTTTACTTCCAATATTCAGTGGCAGTTGGACGGCCCGTCTTGGCCCATTCGATATAGGCGGTTCCGACGGAGGTCAAAGATTATCGTGAATTTTGCGAGCTATAACATACAGTACGGCTTCGGTCTCGACGGCAGATACGATCTGGTGCGGATTGCCCGGAGCCTCGAGGGTGCAGATGTCATCGCATTGCAGGAGGTGACCCGCGGCTTCTCCCGCAACGGTTTTGCCGACATCGTGGCCGATGTTGCAGCCTTCTTTGCCGACTATTTCTGGGTCTATGGGCCGGCCTGCGACATGCATATCGAGGCTGATGAAGGCGGGCTCCAGCCGGTGCCCGGCACCCGTTTTCAGTTCGGCAATATGGTGCTGTCGCGCTGGCCGATCCTCTCGACCCGAACGCTGCTTCTGCCGCGCAGCCGGACGATCGGCAAGATCAACCTGCAGCGCGGCGCAACCGAGGCGGTGATCGACGCACCCGGCGGTGCGGTCCGCGTCTATTCCGTGCATCTCGACCATGTCTCCGCCGACGAGCGCATCCGCCAGCTGCAATTCTTGAACACGCATATCAATGCCTTCGTCCAGGAGGGTGGGTCGCTGACGGGAGGTGGTGAATTCGACCTGCCGGAGCCGCCGCTGCCGGAGGATTATATCATCATGGGTGATTTCAACATGGAGCCGGAATCGCCGGAATATTGCGCGCTTGCCGGGGCTGGCGGCGGATATTACGGCCGCGTGGCGAGGATCGGCACGCCGGTCGACGCCTTTGCGGCGCTGGAGGCCTACTCTCCGGAGAGCTACAGCTGGATGGATCCCGAAGATCACGGCAAGCGCATGCATCTCGATTATTGCTTCGTCAGTTGCGGCCTGCAGAGCCGGTTGAAATCCGCCCGGATCGATACGCAATCCGTCGGTTCCGACCACTTCCCTCTATGGGTCGAGATCGGCGATTAAAGGAGACGCCGCCGGTGCGGCGACGTCTCGATCTTGATCAGGCAACCTTCCGCGGCTGCAGCATGCCCGGCTGCAGCACGGTTTCGATGTGCGACACCATGGTGTTGCGGGCGAAACAGTAGATTTCGCCGCAACCCGTCATGCGGAAACCGAGTTTCTCCTGCAGTCGCAGCGAAGCCGGGTTGTCGGCGAAGACGCCGGAATAGATCGGCGTCTCCGGCATGCGGCGCGAGAAGCGCTCGATGATCGCCGTCACCGCCTCGCTCATATAGCCGCGCCGCCAGTAGTAGCGGTTCAGCCAGTAGCCGAGGTGCCAGCGGCCGTGGCGCAGCTCGATCGAGACGTTGCCGATATGGACATCGTCCTTATCGGTGATCGCCAGCGGCCAGTCGGGCAGGGTGCCCGAGGTGACCGGGACCAGCCAGTCCAGCGCATCCTGCCGGTCGAACGGCGCGGGTACGCGGGACAGCATGCGCGTGACCGCGAAATCGGAGAGCGATTCCGCGATCGCAGGCGCATCGCTCAGCCTGTGGGGGCGGAGCGTCAGGCGGGCGGTCGAGATGACCGGCGCGGGGCCGGGCATCATCGGCTTGACCTCGGGCCTTTGCAGCGCAGTCGTGCTCATGCGATGTTCCCCCAGCTTCGGAGGGACATCCAGGTCTTGCGGTCGAGCCTGTACCATTCGACCGGCACGTTGCTGCCGAGCGCCAGCGAGGCGGCGAGCCCCGAACCCTGGAACTGGAAGCCGCACTTCTGGATGACGCGGCGCGAGGCGACATTCATTACCCGGCAACGGGCGTCGATCTGATCGACGTCCTGGCGGGTCCTGAATACCATATCGACCAGGGCATGGCAGGCCTCGGTCGTATAACCCTTGTTCCAATAGGGCTCGCCCAGCCAGTAGCCGATCTCGACGGTCTTGCCGTCCGTCTGCGGTTCCACACCGCAGCAGCCGATAAAGGCGCCGTTTTCCGCCTTGGTGATCGCATAGACGCACTTGCCAATCTCGCCATTTTTCGTGCGACGCACGAAGTCGGCAGCATCATCGGCGGTATAAGGGTGCGGCATACGCGATACCATGGTAGCGACTTTGGCGTTATTGGCGAGATGGGCAAGGGCGTCGATGTCTTCTTCGTGGGGCGCGCGCATGACGAGCCTTTCCGATAACAAGACAGGGCAATCGGTCCTTAACCGTTCCGGCCTCAGCCGCTCCGTGGAAGACCGCTGGTCTTCCCGGGGAGACCGTGATTGGTCTACCCTTAACAATTCGCCTTGCATGGTTCAGTCCTCCTTGAGGGGTAAAGAAAAAGGGGAGATGGCGCCCCATCTCCCCTGTTTTCTAGACTGAACCTGATACGGCCAGCCGGGTCGATGAGACGCCGGCTGTTTTTGAGCGCTACCGGCTTATTCCGCTGCTTCCGCTTTCGGCATGACAGACACGTAGACGCGACCGTTGGCCTTCGTTCGGTAGTTCACATTGCCGGCGGTAAGCGCAAAAATCGTGTGATCCTTGCCGAGGCCGACGTTGGAACCCGGATGCCACTCAGTACCGCGCTGACGCACGATAATGTTGCCTGCGATGACGGCTTCGCCGCCGAACTTCTTCACGCCAAGGCGCTTGGACTGAGAATCGCGACCGTTGCGCGATGAACCGCCAGCTTTTTTGTGTGCCATTGGAGTTCTCCTTTAAACCTTGTCCCGTTGATCTTACTTGGCAGCCACGATGTCCGTGATACGGACGACCGTGTGATGCTGACGATGGCCGCGCGAACGCTTCGAATTCTGACGGCGGCGCTTCTTGAAGGCGATGACCTTCTTGCCGCGGTTCTGTTCGACGACTTCTGCCTTGACAGAGGCGCCGGTTACGAAGGGCGCACCGATCGCAGCGTCGGCGCCTTCGCCGATCACGAGCACTTCGGTGAATTCAATGGAGTCGCCAGCGGTGGCTTCCAGCTTTTCGATGGTCAGCACGTCGTTGGCTGCCACACGGTACTGTTTACCGCCGGTCTTGATGACTGCGAACATTTTTTATCCTTTCATGTTCGTTCCAGCGCTCCCCGCAAATCCAGCAGGTGGCTGTCTTTTTATCAGTCGAAGTTAAGCAGGGATTTCAGAGGTCTAATCCTCGAACTCGTCCTGCCGGTGAAGCCCCGCGCGAGCGCGGGACGGCCAAGGCGCGGATTTCTCCAAACCTATTGCGCAGCCGAGATACGCGAGTGACAAAAAGGTGTCAAGGCAAAAGGATGGAATGCTTCGACTTTTCGGCTTGCCAGCCTGTCATTTGCCCGTTATGAGAACGCCCGCGCCAAACAAGCGCCGACCAGACCGCGGAGAGGTGGCAGAGTGGTCGAATGCACCGCACTCGAAATGCGGCATACCTGCAAGGGTATCGTGGGTTCAAATCCCACCCTCTCCGCCATTCGGTTTCCCTTTCGGATCAAGCGCTTGTGGCGTGACGACTCACTCGGTTCAGGCGACTTTTGAGCGACGTGTCGGCATTCTTCATCGCAGAGCCACGACCCCGGCACTAAACGGGTCTGCGCCGTAGTATTCAACGGCTCCGGTCGCCGAGACAAGCGCTATGGCGATACCTGCCTGATTCGCTCGTGATGTCATCTTGCGTGCGAGATCGCGCGTTGTGATCGTGTTTGGGACCACCGCGATGTTAATCTCACCTTCTCCTGCCCTCGTGAGGAGTTGTCCGGCTGCCTCCTGCAGTCCCTTCCGCAGACGAGAGACCTGCCCGGCGTGACGTGTGTTGATGATGCCGCCTTTGCATTCCGCAATAACCGGGCAACCTCCGATCGTCGCAACGACGTCACCCTGTCCTGGGTTCACATGAACCTCAAGAATCAGGTCGCCGTTCATATACCGACCAGCATAGCTCGTCGTTCCCCAGCCTTTGTGCCAAGTGAAGCCGTGCATAATCAACCAAGCTTGAATCTCGAACCGCTTGCCGTGCTCACCGTCGGGGTGAACGGATACCTTCTGAGCGCCGCGTGAGAATAGATGCATCGCAAAGGCGAGCATGACCGCGGCTTCACTCATATGCCGCTCCATGCTGCCGTCGGCTTTGGATAATCTCTTCTCTGGAGGATCCTTTTCGAGGATGAGATGCTGCAGTTCTACAAAAGCCATCGATGCTCTTCCAAAGCTAAACTTTTAGACCTTTGTGTTCCTCCAAATACTCGAGGACTTCATTCAGCGCGTGAATAATCTGAAGGCGATTGGCGCCGAATGCGTAGTAGCCTGATGATAGAATTTGCGGTGAAACGTCCGTCGCAGCTGGAGAGCTTCTCTTAATCTTCTCGCCGTTCTCATCAATCATTGTTAGGGGATAGCGAAAATCGCGACCGGATCCTTCATAGAATCCACCCGGACCGTAATTCTGTATATTTCCGTTATAGCAATTGCTACCAATGATATGTTCTAGTCTCGCGAGAAGTTGCGCCCGTGGTTTACTTATCTTAAACTTCGCCATTCTGCTGCTCCAATGAAAAACGATAAGTTAATCCGATCATTCAACCATGTCTTTCAGCAATTCCAAAACCGGACGGGATTTTGAACGTGCTTGAGCTCGGGGGCCGTTATCCGCTTGCCTCTCGCGCCAACGTAGAGATCCCATATCTCTTTCGGTGCGTCCCGCCCGACAAAGCCGAGCCTGTGTGCCTCGGATCCATCGGCATAAGGAATGTCAGGGAAGTTGTCGGCAGTTGCGGCCATCCACCTCTCGGCCTCAAAGGCTCCTACAACCACACCGCGGATAACAGCGAGCACATACTGAGCATTCTCAGCGCGTAACCTTGAAATTCTCCAGCAATAGCGGACGAGATTGTAGATTGCTCGACGATCGAACCTATCATCAAGCTTGTTGATGTTGATCAGCACAAGGCGATGCTTAGGGATCGAAGGAAATGTCGGCAGGCTATACTTGTCCACGATCTCGGCATGGTTCATGGGACCGCGGTCGCTGCTGGCGTGGCCACCCTGGATGTTGGTGAGGCCTGGATAGGCATCGATCAATGCAGCCTCGACTTCAAAGATCGCTGCCTCAGGTATCTCATGACGATGGATGACGTGAAGCACCTCAAGCCCAGCGTTCTTTATCGCCCGGATGCGATCGAGCTTTGATCCAAGTGTTTGGCTGTCGTCATCTGTTAAGTCTGCGACGCCAGCGGCATGATCGAATACGCGATTGTTACGACCTTTACCGACGTAAAACGTCTCGCCGTTCCGCGGATCGATGAGGCGATAGACATAGTTGCCAAGCCGCTCGCATACTTCCTCAGAAAATCGCACGGCCGCCCCTTAGTTCAAGCTGATGATCTTCGCGGGCGAGAAGTTCTGAAACTTCTTGAACCCGCTGACCATTCCCTTGCTTGGCATGGGTGTGCCAACCGACCCTTTCAGCCAGCACTGCTTCTTCGCATAGTTATAGGAGAATGCCATGCAGCGATTGTCGTCAACGCAGGCGAGGCGACAGTCGAGCGGCGTCTTGGCGGTGCTATGAGGGCGTGGGGAGAGATCGCCGCCTCGAAAGTCAACGTCGTGAAAGAGTGCGCTCTGCGGGTCGATCGTTCCAAGAGCAAATGTGGGCGGGTCGGCGTCGGCCCCGCTGAGGAATCGGCCTGAGAAGGCGACGCTATTTCCATCTGCCCGGTCCGCACTGGATTTGAGGAAGCAGTTCGGCCCTTTTGTGATCTTTGGGTTGGCGTTGAAAGTGAACGCCTTGCATTGACCGTTCATCACCAGACAACTCTGAGTACATTCCGCAGCGTCGCTTGCGCGGATAGAAGAAATGTCGTCGCCGAAGAGATCGAGGCCGGTATAGACGGCGATTCGGTTTGGGCGCTTCGTGAATTCTTCGATCGTTGAGAGTTTCGCTTGTGTCTGCGGCGTCGGCGTTGTGCTTACCGTTGTTTCTGTCGAGCGCGGCTGCTCCGGTGTCACCGGCTGCGCAGTTGATTCCTTTGTGCTCGTCGCGTTCGGGGCGGGCGGAGATGTATCTGGTGCTGCCGACGTGCCCGCTGCAGAGGGCTTTGACCCATCGCCAGTGCGATTGAGTTTATACCGCTCAATCTCTTCTGGAGTGAAGACGTGCATGTCATTCGGCGGTGTCTTGAACATGACGCTCAACACGTCCACGGGAGTATCGAAGCGGTTGAGGACGTCAATGATGTCCGAAATCGTGAGCTGCGCTCCCACGAGATCCGAGGTATCAGACGAGATCTGGTGCACGCCGAGCTTGCCCTCGACCTTCCGCTCGATACCCGCAAGAAACATATAAGCACATGCGGATAGGCATGCGCTGTCTTTCGGAATGTAGGTCGCGAGCTTTCGCTCATGAATGTCGTCTGCCATCAGCAGACCCATCTGCACGGCGCCGCCTGAGCTGTTCAAGGTAACAAGTTTAGCGCCGGGGGCTGCATGAAGAGCCCGCCGGAAGTTGAGCGCTGAGCCGACGTCGATATCGCCGTTCATCACAATGACATCTGGCTTGGCGTCATCCACGACAAACGGACCAAAGGCCTTCTCAGACGCGGCGGCAGGGCTGACAATTGTCATTCCGCATAGCGCAGCGCTCACCGCGGCAGATCGAAGCAACTTACGCATGAACAAGCTCCCAGCCCGAGATTATCAAACTACATACGCCTGAAGCTGACAAGGTTGTTGCACGCTCAACACTACTTATTCTGGATTGCGGTTAATAGACCGCCTTTGGGCCGGGATATCCTTGGCTCCTTCCACGGGCATTCTACTCGTGATCGTCACCGTCGATGGAGATCATATGGGGATGATCAGAAAGCTCTGATGTCGCTAGCAAGCCCAGGGCGTCGTGGTGGTGTGCTGTGAGCGCCGAGAAGTCGTTCGGCGTGATCAGGCGCCTGACCTCGGGTGGGTAGCAATTTCCACCGCCGATGTAGTCTCGAAAGGTGGCGCACGCCTGGGCGTTAGTCAGCACATAGAACGTTGGCGTGAGAGTTCTGAGATCCAGTTCGATGAAGATGAATAAGTCGGCGTTGAAAGAAAGGTTACAACTGTGCTTTCAATGAATCCAACCATGCTGGCCATATCTGGGATCGACGTGACGCAAACGGAAACATGGGCGCGACTGCTTGCATCGTTGTGTCAAGTTTCTGGGATCGATTCCAGGCGGAAGGCAATTGGCAAAAGATGGCGTGGTGGATTCACGATCATCTGCCCTACTCCGAACTTCAATTCTATCCGCGATATTGGGCGTTCAATATCACTTGGAGTGAAAAGCCGATAAGGCGCATCGACAGTTTTACTAAGCCGACCGGCTGCTTGACAAAGCCGGGCATGGAGAATCACGTTGGATCCCACGAACACCTGTGGGCAGGTATTCGTTGACCTGACTTTCGGCACGCTGCTGCCACATTGCCGTTGCCGCAGCCATTAAAATTGCCAGCCTGTCATTTGCTCGTTATGTGAACGCCCGCGCCGAACAAGCGCCGACCAGACCGCGGAGAGGTGGCAGAGTGGTCGAATGCACCGCACTCGAAATGCGGCATACCTGCAAGGGTATCGTGGGTTCAAATCCCACCCTCTCCGCCATAAACATAATTATCATGCAATGGAGCACGTGCGAAAACGTACGGTTGGCGACGTCACATTCGATTGCAGGGCCGCATCCGCGGCGTGAAGCAACCCGTCCCCAAGAGGCGACGCAGGCGGTTATGGCCCGTTGATGATGCGATACACGGAAGCATTGCCCTCAACTCCGTGGAGTGAGGAACCAAATTCCACGACATGGTGGCCGGTCAGGAGATGAATGACGCCTGGCGCCGTATAGAGCGCTTCCGAGATACAGATCTCGCCAGCATCTGCCAGAGATTGCACGCGGGCGGCAACATTTACGGTCTGACCAAAATAGTCGAGATTATCGTTTAGCGTCACAGCTATCGATGGGCCGCAGTGTGCGCCGATTTTGAGGATGATGCCGGGCTCACCATGTTCGAGATTGAAACGCTCGATTTCCTTTAAGATCTGCAATGCGGCCGAGACTGCGTCTGTTGGGCGAGAGAAGACGGCCATCACCGCGTCGCCGATCGTCTTTACGATGGCGCCGGAATGTTGCTGTGCCGTCAATTCGAGGAGAGCAAAATGCTCCCTCACCAAGGCGTAGGCGTTCAGGTCGCCCAAGCGCTCATACAGAGCCGTTGAACCTTTTAGGTCTGTGAAGAGGAAAGTCACCTGGCGAATGCCGAGCCCTTCCCGCTCGTCGACTCGCTCGGACCGGAACAGGCGCCTGAAGGTCTGCCTTGCCAGCAACATCCCGCCGGAGATATACGGCTCGAATTCGAGCTGCGGCTTGATTGTCAGGGCTGCCACCTCGGGCGGCCAATTTATCAAAAGCAGCGAGCCGCGAACGGGTCCTGTATTTTCCACCTCGATAATACAAGGACCCGGCGATAAAACGGCGAGGGCCGGGGAAAAGCGTTGCCCATCATACCTGACCCGCAGCAGCGTCGGCGCTGTGGCCGGCTCACCCGATATCGGCGTCATGAAGGCGGCCTGCGTTTGGACATTCACGCCGGAGAGAATACCAGGACCCAGCTCCGCCCGTAGCGTGACGCTCGAGTTCGGCGGCAGATAGGTGAGGCCGCGGACCAATCCGCGTAGGTAGTCGAGAAATCGGGCTTGCTGGCCGGGCAGCCTCCCGTCGTTGGCGAAGCGAAGCTTCCAGTGGAAGTCTTCGACCGAGAGCGAGTCGGGATCATGAAACGGCAGCCGCCGAAGATGCGGCGACACGGAGAACGTAACTTCGATGAAGTCATCGAGGTCAGTTTCGCCCGATACGTCGCACAAGCCACAGACATAATGGGTCTTGAGCGTGCGCAACGCGCCGAAGCTGTCGAGCACCATTCCAGATTGCGGACAAAGCACATCCCAGGTCATCTCGAACAGGCCGCATCGGGTGGCATGGAGGAACAGGTCAATGGATTCCGTATCAGTTATCGCGCGGTCACGTGCGAACGCCAGCGGATTGACACGATAAAGGGCGAGGTCGTTGCCGTCCCTGATTAGCGCTTCGAACTTTGAGATCACGCGCGGGCTCCAGGATCGAGCCTGCTCGATCTGGATCATCTTGCTTTCGAGAAGCCGATCGTCGACGCCAGTCATGGTCAACTTGTCCGAAGGCATTACGAGCGGAATTTTGGTGCGCCACCGGGGTCGAGTTCCCAATGACCTGCATACTCGAACCTTCACCTGCCGCTGTAGATTGCCGGCCCCGATTCTACCGAATGAACGCTGCTGACACAAGGTCGTGACCAGAGCGGGGTTTTGCGAATACGCTTCCAGAGGCGCACTATGTGGATCTTCACCAAGTTGTTGGAGACCAGATGGCGGACGATCCGAAAACTAGGAAGCCGCTGGCAAGCCTGGGTCCGGCGGCCTGGCAGGCAGCTACATGTCTGCATGGCTGTTTAGCTTGCGAAACCAGTCTTGAATCAGGGAATAAGCAGATTGGGAAGATCGCGACACATGAGATTCATGGCGGTCGAGAACTGGCAGCAGACAAATAGGCGGGGAGATAGTCACTGGCACACGGCCGGCGTCAGTTGCCCAGCGCCTTCTTCACCCAGACTCGATCATGAAGGTCGGCAAGACATGGATGCCAGACTGTCGCAGCTCTCATGGACGGGTGATCCTATAGATCAGCAAATTATTCAAATCCGCAAGTTTGGTTGCGGTCTTGTCCAGATGGTCGATAACCCCAACATGATGTTCGACGAACAGCCGGCCCTCCTTGTCGGTGGCGTTCTTGGTCACGCCGAACAGATCCGCGCCCTGCGCGCGCAGTTCCTCGAGCTGCGCGATCGCAGTGGCGTCATCCCCAACGAATTTCGACCATTCCGCATCACCTCCGCCAGGCGGGAACACCCAACCGCGCGCCCTGCTGTAGTAGACTGCGACGGGATCGCCGACCTCAGGCGCGATGGCGACGACAAGGTCGCCCGGTTGCGCCAATCGCGCCAGTTCCTCACCTAGCAGCTTGCCGTTCATGGCGATTGGCTTCTTCATCGTCCTGACGAGGGGCAAGGTTGACCAGGCAAGCGCGATGGCCACGATGAAGACCGAGCGAAGCATCACAGCCGGCGTCAGAACGGTTCTCGACCCAAGCGTTGCCAGAAGAAGCGCGCCGTGGCCGCAGAACATCGCGATCGGCACATGGAAGATGTGGAGATTCCACACATTGCTGGTGATCTCGCCGGCCGCCGCCAGATAGAGGATGGTGGCCGCGGCCAGCCACACATAGGGAATTGCCGAAAGGACGCGTTGCTTCGGGTCTTCGGCGGGACTGCGCGGCATCCACAAGCCGACGGCCAGCAGCACCAAGAACGGATAGCCGTAGAACCACAAGACCGAGGTGTTCCACAAGGAATTGAAGTAGAACCTGTCCCTGACATATGTCCAGAAGCCGTCATCCCAGATATAGCCGCCGGTGCCGGCGATATGAAACGGCGGATAGCTGCGGCCGAGATAAATCGCCCAGATGTAATAAGCGCCGATGATGGCCAGGCTCAAAAGCCCCGACAGGAAAACCCAGCTTGCCTGCTTTCGTTTCTTCTCCAGAATCCAGTAGACCATCAGGTAGAAGATGACGGCGCCGGCAGCGATGCCTGGCAGCTTTGACAGCACGCCGAGCGAGAAGCTGAGCGTGGCGAGCGGCAAGAGCCAGCCGCTGCCGCCGGCCCAGTATCTGACGAACAGCCAAACACCAAGAGTGACCAAGGCCAGCATCGCGGGATCGGGAAGAAACGAGCTGTCGATCATGATCGCCGCCGGCATCAGTGCGTAGGCGAGTGCCGCCGCGTGGGCGTGCATCTCGCCCCAGCATAGCGCCGTCAGCCTGTGTAGCGAAAACACCGTCACCAGACCGAAGAAGGCCGAAACCACGCGGCCGAACCAGTCCTGCCAGCCGAAGAGTTGGTAGAGCAAGGCCGTGAGATAGCTGACGATCTGGAACTCGCGGCCCTGATAGCTTGGCCCGGGCCCGGTCCAGCTGACCTCAGGAAAGAAGATGTTCCAGCTGCGCTGCTGGAAATTGTCGGCCATCATTGCGGTGCTTATCTCGCGCCAGCTGAAGCCGTCGACCAACGGCAAGGTGATCTTATGAAACCTGAAGACGATGGCAATAAACAGGATCCCCAGCAAGATCGCAGTGTCGAGGCTCGGGTATTTGCGAGCAACCATGTCCCAGTCGCTCGTCTGCTGCCATTGCGGACCTTTGGCTCGATTCAATTTCGGGTCGTCGCTCATCTGAACCGTGCCCTCCCCACTGACGCCCGACACGGCGCGATACGCGCCGGCATCTGATTGATAGGAAGATTTGGTTGAGCGGGATTAGGCCGTCGGCGCTGTCGGCTGCGAAGTGGCTCGTAGGCTTCACCGAGCAGCGGTTTGAGAGGCTTGCGAGGCGGCTTTTTCATGAGGGCAGTTCACCAGCAAAGCCTTAAAAAGCAATTAGCCCAGATTCATTACTGATTCCATCCCCGTACGAACACAATAAGGGCATCGGTGAGATGGCTCCCCTTGATAGTCTCTGGCACGTGGCCAGCGTCAGCTCCCCAGCGCCTTCTTCACCCAGGATCCAACCTCATCGCCGCTGCTCATGTCAGGCTGCACCAGCCCGTCGATCATGAAGGTTGGCGAGACATGGATGCCGTTCTGCCGGGCATATTTGCAGTGCCATTTGATCTCCCGGTCGAGATCGGGGATTGCGAAGGCTTCCTTCAGCTTGACGCCGCTGTAGGCTTCCAGGCGTTCGATGATCTGGTTCGGCGTCACATCCATATTCGGGCCGCCGGCATGACGCTCGAATTCGAACTCCTCGCGATGGGCTGCGATGGCGGCCATTACTTTCTTTGCTGTCTGCTTGCCGTCTTCCAGCGTCGAGGCTGCGATGATGCAGCGGACGAGGACGCCGGAATACATGTGCCAAGGTTGCGACTGCAGGCGGATCTTCACGGTGATCTTGTCTTCGCCCGCCTGGCTCAGCAGTTCGTCGAGCTTGTTGAACGCCCTGACCGAATAGGGGCAAGTCGGCTCCAGAAAGGCTTCGAAGATGCGGGGGCCGGTTCCCCAGTTGAGCGGATCGGCGTGCCAGGAAGGGGTCGTCATGGGATTCCTCTCTGAAGGTAAAACATCCGAAGCGACTTAAGGTACCAGTCTCCAGAAGCCATGCTTCTTGCCGTGCCGGCGCTTGAGTTCCGCGACATAGGCGTCATGGGATCTTATGTTGCTGAAGTCATCGATATGAGGCGCAAGCGACGCGCAGTCCGCAAGATGCCTCGCCGCGTGTTTATAGCGGCTGGGCCGGCTGTTATCGAGCGCGAAATCAATCATGGAGCGCAAGACGATGGTCGCTGCGAGCGGATGTTTCTCCGCCAGAGCTTCGGCCGCCGGCGTCATCAGCTCATAGAGATCGCCGTTCAGTTCCGCTTTCCTGATCGCCACCAGTTTTGCCGCCTCGGCAAGTGCCGGCCAATTCAGAAAAAAGACAAGTGCCTGGTGGACGTCCGGGAAAGCCCGGGCATGGGCAAATGCCTTCTCCTCGGCCTCAAGATCGTCGAAATCCGGCAATCGCTTGAGGAAGGCCTTGAGGTGCCCGGCATGCAGCGACCGCTCGAAGCACGCCCATCGATAGGTCTGTGCCTCCTCTGCGCGCCCCAGAGCCTCAAGCGTCTCGACGCGAGCAAGCTGCCACTCGAATGGCATTTCGGCCCAGCCTCTCCTGTCGGCCCCATCCAGCGTCTGCAGCGCTTCCTTCGCCCGCCCGGCCGAAAGCAGACGATTGGCGATGTCGGCCGCAATCATCGGCGCCTTGCGTGTCTCCTCGGGATGCTGGCCAATGTAGGCATCAACATCGCCCTGAGCGTCGGCAATTTGCTGCAAGGCTATGCGCACCGTCAGATCCCGGTGAGTGCCGGCGATCTCATCTTGGTAAATCGCGCCGCCGCTGCCCCAGCCAATGACCTTGCGCTCCTCTTCCGCCGGCTTGTCTTTCGGCTCCTTGGACCATTGGGCGACGAGGGTTTTCAAGCGATCGAGACCATCCTTGCCGAGGGCTGGCACCATCGCAGCAATCAAGTTGTCGTACTGGCCGTAGCTATCGTCCTGCACGGCTTTGAACACCTTATCGGCCAGAACATGGGCGTCGATTTTGGCGGACCCAGCAATTGCAGCAGCATCCTCGCAAGCCTGGTGAAAACTTTGGATAAGCGAACCGCCGCGGTCGTTGGACCTCTCAAAGATCGAATCGGCCAGTGCGAGGAACTGCCATATCAGTTCGAAAGCTTCCTGGGGATCATCGGCGGCAACCGTCTCTGCGATCGTCTTGCGCTGGGTTTCGAGATCGTTCTTCAGCGCCTTCACTTTGTGCCAGTTGATGAGGGTGCGAGCCCGGGCAATGCTCGCAAGCCGCTTTCGCACCTCACGCGCCACCTCGGCGCTGCCGTGATTGCCGGCAAGCTCCATTCGAAGCCGTCGCTTGTGGGCGGCACTGCCCATGCTGACCTCGATCAGCAGCTCGGCAAGGCGCTGCGCTCCAAGGGATTCGAGATTTTTCGCATTGAGTGTCGTCTTGGCTGCCATCGTCATCGCTGTCGTTTCTGCGGGTGACCCTACCCTGCAGGCAGTACGAGGCCAAGGTCCGGGAATGTGTACACGGGATAATCCTTCGGCGCCTCGCTATTAGCTAAAAACTAACGCTGCCTCGTAACGACTCCTAAAGCCGGTTTTGGCACCTTGTTGCCTGTCGAATATTGCTTCCAAATTTCTCGCTGGGGTTGATTATGAGTCATAATAAAGACGCCTGGGTCAGCCAGCGCGCTTATTCGTTGTGGGAATCGGAAGGCAGGCCGGATGGCCGCGGGGAAAGCCATTGGGCGCAGGCGTTGAGGGAGTTCGAGCAGCTTGAGCTGACGAAGGCCTCGCCTGACGGAAACGATCTCATCGAGAAGCTGAAAGCAGCCGGGCGGCTGATGCGGATCTATGATCAGGCAGCGCCCGCCGTCGAGAACGACCGGCAGATCAAAGCGGCTCGCTAGACCATGTTGCCACTCCCCTGAATGCCGAAATGTTCAGCGGCATTCCAGGCGGACGATCGGCCTTGCCGGCAGGCGTCTTGCCACTTCGGCGAAACCGGCATCGAGAAACATCGAGAGCGCTCCCGGATAGAGCTCGGCTCCGTTCGAAGCACGGGCGGCCTGATCAACAGGGTAGGCTTCGAGACATTCGGCTCCGTTCGCGCTTGCGAATTCGACGGCGTGTTTCAATAACAGTCGCGACAGGCCCCGCCGCCGGAACGGCTTGCGGACGATGAAGCAATTGATCGACCAGGCCGGCCTGTCATCGACCGGAGCAAAGGGTTTTGAACGGCGCAGCCGGTCGAATACGGCGCGTGGCGCGACACCGCACCATCCGGCCGGCTCATTCTCGTGATAGCCGAGAATGCCCGGCGGGCGCGGCCCGGCGAGCAGGCTTCGGAACCAGTTGCGATTTCCCTCGCCCCAACCTGCCTTGTAGTCGGCATTCGGACGATACCAGTAGGCGCAGCGACAATTCCGGCCGCCGGAGCAATCGTCGAAGACTGCTTCTATATCGGTCAAGCGGTCGGCAGTGGCGGGAAGGAAAGAGAAGCGATCCGGCATACGGGGAGATTAGTCGCGGGTGGGCGATTGGCAAGACTGCTCACCCGCCCTCCAACGCTACTGACGGGCGGCCCAGCTCAGACCACGCCGCAGGATGAGCGGCATGTAGGGATGGTCGAATTCGGCCGCGACATGGCCGAGGGCGGAATAAAAGATGCGGCCGGCGCCGAAATGGCGCTTGAAGACGACGGGCATCACGACATTGCGGGCTGCCGGATCGTAGGCGCCGGTGAAGGTGGTCGTCGCCAGGATTTCGACGGTCGGATCATAGTGGAGATAATATTGCTCCGAACGATAGTCGAAGTCCGGAATGCCCTCCATGACGGGATCGTTCTGGCGGGTGACGGCGACGCGGAAGTCGATGATGTTGCCGGGATGGGCGACCCAGGTGACGCCGGAGACATAGCGGAAATGCGCGCTTTCCTTGAAGGATGTGGCGAGCGCGCCGTGATGGCCGGCAAGCCCGAGCCCGCCACGCACGGCTTCGACGAGGGCAGTGGCATGTTCCCTCTCAAGCTTTTCGCCGGTGATGATGGGCACCAGCAGATCGGCTTTCGCCAGCGTCGGAGATCCGAATACGCCGAGATCGCTGGTCACCTCGACCGTAAAATCGTCCTCGCGCAGGAGATCGGCGACGATATGAGCGCATGGCTCCGGCTCGTGGCCGTGCCAGCCGCCCCAAACGACCAATGCCTTCCTCATTCGCGCTCTCCCTGCCTGATGGCTGCAGACCGTTGATCATCACATGGTGGTGCAAGCCCCTTAGATCGGGCGGCTATGCAAATCACGCGAATAATTCATGAATATTGCCGACCCGGCACAAAGGACACGGGCGGGCGGCTTCGGCATTTGACGTATTGTCCGTTGACGCCGATCGCAGTTCCTTCTTTTTATTGACGTGTATCTCGTCTAGGTTTCTCTCATCTCTCGTGAAGAATAAGGGTGGTGTATGGCAGGTGAAACGGTTCTTGTCGTCGGCGGTGCCGGCTATATCGGCTCGCATACGTGCCTCGACCTGGCGAACAAGGGCTATAGGCCTGTCGTCTTCGATAATTTTTCGAACGGTCATCGCGAGTTCGTCAGATGGGGGCCGGCCGAGGAAGGCGATATTCGCGACCGCGCCCGGCTGGATGAGGTGCTGGCCAAACACAAGCCGGCGGCGATCCTGCATTTTGCGGCGCTGATCGAGGTCGGCGAATCGGTCAAGGATCCGGTTTCCTTCTACGAGAACAATGTGATCGGTACTTTGACGCTGCTTTCAGCAGCCCAGGCGGCTGATATCAACGCCTTCGTCTTCTCCTCTACCTGCGCGACCTACGGCCTGCCGCAGAGCGTGCCGCTCGACGAAACGCACCGGCAGGTGCCGATCAATCCCTACGGGCGGACGAAATATATCGTCGAGCAGGCGCTTGCCGATTACGACCAGTACAGGAGCCTGCGCTCGGTGGTGTTGCGTTATTTCAATGCGGCTGGCGCCGATTTCGAAGGCCGGATCGGCGAATGGCATCAGCCGGAAACCCATGCGATACCGCTAGCGATCGACGCGGCGCTCGGCCGCCGCCAGGGTTTCAAGGTGTTCGGCAGCGACTACGAGACCCGCGACGGCACCTGCGTGCGCGACTATATTCATGTGCTCGATCTTGCCGATGCGCATGTGCGCGCCGTCGAATATCTGCTGAAGGGCGGCGATTCCGTCGCGCTCAACCTTGGCACCGGCACCGGCACGACAGTCAAGGAATTGCTGGGCGCCATCGAGGACGTGTCGAACCGGCCTTTCCCGGTCGAATATATCGGCCGTCGCGAAGGCGATTCGCATACGCTGGTCGCCAATAACGACAAGGCGCGCGACGTGCTCGGCTGGGTGCCGCAGTATGATCTGTCCGAGATCATCCGCTCCGCCTGGGACTGGCATGCAAAATCCAACCAGCATTGAAAAGGCGCGTCGGCCGAACATCCTGCTGATCACGGCGGACCAGTGGCGCGGCGATTGCCTGTCGGCCGTCGGTCATGCCTGCGTGAAGACGCCTGGTGTCGATGCGCTGGCGCGTGAAGGCACGCTCTTCCGGCGGCACTATGCCGGGGCGGCACCATGCTCGCCGGCGAGGGCCACACTCTATACCGGTCTCTATCAGATGAACCACCGGGTCTGCCGCAACGGTTCGCCGCTCGATGCCCGCTTCGACAATTTGGCACTGGCGGCCCGGCGGGCGGGATACGACCCGACGCTGTTCGGCTATACGGATACGGCGCCTGATCCGCGCGGCATGGATGCCGGCGATCCGCATCTGACGAGTTATGAAGGCGTGCTGCCAGGTTTTACCGCCCGCCAGCTTCTGCCCGAACATGAGAAACAATGGCTCTCCTGGCTCAGGTCCCGCGGCCATGCGGATGCCGTCAGCCGCGATATCCATATTCCTGTTGGTGCCAGAGCTGGAGAAATTTCCGATACGGCGCCGGCCTATTCCAGCGACGAGACCCAGACGGCGTTCCTGGCCGGCGAGTTCATCCGCTGGATGGGCGAACAGGACGGCCCGTGGTTCGCGCATGTCTCCTTCTTACGTCCGCATCCGCCATTCTCCGTGCCGGAGCCGTTCAACCGAATGTTCAAGCCGGGGGACGGACCGGTTTTTGCACGCGCGGAAGACCGCGAAGCGGAAGAGAACAGTCATCCCTATCTCGCCTATGCCATGCCGCGCGTTGAGAAGGGCAACTTCATCCACGGCGCAACGGGACCGCTCGGCGACTGGAACGCCGAGGATTTCGCCATGATAAGGGCGATCTATTACGGGATGATATCGGAGGTCGATGCGCAGCTCGGCCGCATCTGGCAAGCCCTGAAGGATGCGGGCGCTTGGGACGACACATTGATCGTCTTCACCTCCGACCATGCCGAGATGGCGGGCGATCACTGGACGCTTGGCAAGGGCGGCTTCTTCGACGGCAGTTATCATATTCCGCTTGTTATTCGGGATCCCGCAAGCGGTGCTCGGGGCGGGATCGTCGACGATTTCACCAGTGCTGCGGATATTTTTCCGACCCTTTGCCAAAGGCTCGGCATCGACGCGAAGAACGGGCTCGATGGCCGGTCGCTCATGCCGTTCGTCAACGGCGGTAGCGGACAGGGTTGGCGGGATGCGGCATTCTGGGAATTCGATTTCCGCGACATTGCGCATTGCGGGGCCGAGCGGCATTTCAGGCTCCGGTCCAACCAATGCAATCTCGCGGTGATCCGCGACAGACAGTTCAAATATGTGCATTTTACCGCATTGCCGCCGCTGCTCTTCGATCTTCGCAACGATCCGATGGAGCTCGACAATGTCGCAGCGGATCCGGCCTATGCGGCGATACGGCTCGCCTATGCCGAGAAGCTGCTGTCGCTGCGGGCACGGCATCTCGACCAGACGCTTGCCTATACCGAGCTGACGGAAAGAGGGCCGGTGACGCACCGGCCCTGACATTACAGCGCCGCGCGTCTTTTCAGACGCGCAGAGGACGCTGTAACACTTTGAATCGCTGCATAATTTTATCCTTAAATCGATTCCGATTTAAGGAATTATGCAGTGGCTCAGCCGAGATAATCGCGCTTGCCGATCGGGACGCCCTGGTTGCGCAGAATGGCGTGAGCCGTTGCGACGTGGAAATAGAAGTTCGGCAGGGCGAAGGTGGCGATATATTCGTCACCGGGGAGCACGATACCGCTCTTTCCCGGCAGGGTGATCTCACGGTTTTCCGCGCCTTCCAGCGCTTGGGCCGAGAAGCCGGCGAGATAGGCTTCGGTTTTTGCCAGGCGCTCGCGCAGGGCATAGAGCGTCGTTTCGTTGTCTTCGAACTTCGGGGCGTCGGTGGCGGTCAGGCGGGCGAGCGCGAATTTGGCGCTGTCGCTGGCGCGCTGATACTGGCCGGAGAGCGGCAGCATGTCGGGCGCAAGGCGAGCGGCGACCAATATGGCAGGATCGATATTCTTTTCCGTGGCATAGGCTTCGGCCTTGTCGAGGTAGGTTTTCAGGCCGGCGAGGCCGCGCTGGAACATCGGAACGGTGAGGCGATAGATCGAAATGGACATCTGTCCTGTCTCCAAAATCTTCAAATGATTGGGGCCGCAGCGAGAGATCAAAGACGCCTGCGACTCTCGGCCTGTCTTCGACCACGCATAGATGGATGCTCGCTTCGCCTTTCACAACGCAGGAAATGCAGGCGCCGGCCGTGAAGGCCCATGGCATTGCGCTTCATCCGTATCTGGTCGCCGCTAAAGAGACTTGACGCCGTTCCCAGAAAATGGAATGAATATTCCGCAGAGCGGATTTGACGGTTTGTTTGTTCCGTTTTGCGGAGCGCCGCGGGAGAGGTGGCGCGGGGAAATTGCGGCTTCAGAGCAAATGCCTGGAGCTCCGGCGTGAGGAGGGTGCAGCCGGGCACCGCTTTGTGGAGGAAGTGAAAATGAAAAAGTTTATCCTGGGCACTGCGATGGCGCTCGTCCTGTCGACGGCCGCTCACGCAGAAACCGTCGGCGTCTCGATGGCGAAATTCGACGACAATTTCCTGACCGTTCTGCGCAACGGCATGACCGATTATGCAAAGACACTGAGCGGCGTGACGCTGCAGGTCGAAGACGCGCAGAACGACGTTTCCAAGCAGCAGAGCCAGATCCAGAATTTCATCGCCTCCAAGGTCGATGCAATCATCGTCAACCCTGTCGATACCGATGCGACCACGGCAATGTCGAAGCTCGCGGCCGATGCCGGCATTCCGCTGGTTTACGTCAACCGTCAGCCGGTCAACGTCGACACGCTGCCGGACAATCAGGCCTTCGTCGCTTCCAACGAGCAGGAATCCGGCACGCTGGAAACCAAGGAAATCTGCCGCATTCTCGGCGGTAAGGGCAAGGCCGTCGTCATCATGGGCGAGCTCTCCAACCAGGCTGCGCGCATGCGGACCCAGGACGTTCATGACGTCATCAAGACGGATGAATGCAAGGGTCTGGAGATCGTTGAAGAGCAGACGGCGAACTGGGACCGCACCCAGGGCGCCGACCTGATGACCAACTGGCTCTCCAGCGGTATCGAATTCGACGCCGTGATCTCCAACAACGACGAAATGGCGATCGGCGCCATCCAGGCGCTGAAGGCGGCTGGCAAGGATATGAGCAAGGTCGTCGTCGGCGGCGTCGACGCCACGCAGGACGCGCTTGCCGCCATGCAGGCGGGTGATCTCGACGTCACCGTCTTCCAGGATGCTGCCGGCCAGGGCAAGGGCTCGCTCGATGCAGCGCTCAAGCTTGCCAAGGGCGAAAAGGTCGACAAAAAGGTCTACATTCCCTTCCAGCTCGTGACGCCTGAGAACGTCAAGGACTTCGTCACCAAGAACTGAGGCGAATGCCAAGCAGGATGCGGGCTTTGCCCGCATCCTTTCCGCCTGTCCGTATCCGGAGGAGATGATATGGCCGTCAGCCCGACAACCATGGCCGCCGTGCGCGCGAGTGGTGCAGTTCCGAATGCGGAATATCTCTTGAGCGCCGAGGGCGTTCGCAAGGAATTTCCGGGTGTCGTCGCACTCGACGACGTGCAGTTCCGGCTGAAGCGCGCCTCCGTGCATGCGCTGATGGGCGAAAACGGCGCCGGCAAATCGACGTTGATGAAGATCCTCGCCGGCATTTATATCCCCGACAAGGGCGATATCCGCCTGAAAGGGATCGAGATCCGGCTGAAATCTCCGCTTGACGCGCTGGAGAACGGGATTGCCATGATCCATCAGGAACTGAACCTGATGCCATTCATGACGGTCGCGGAAAATATCTGGATCCGCCGCGAACCGAAAAACCGCTTGGGTTTCATCGATCACGGCCGCATGCATCGCATGACCGAGGAGCTGTTTGCCCGGCTCAATATCGACATTGATCCCGATATCGAGGTTCGGCACCTCTCGGTCGCCAACCGGCAGATGGTTGAGATCGCCAAGGCGGTTTCCTATAATTCCGACGTGCTGATCATGGACGAGCCGACTTCGGCACTGACGGAGCGCGAGGTCGAGCATCTTTTCCGTATTATCCGCGACCTCAGGGCCCAAGGCATCGGCATCGTCTACATCACCCACAAGATGAACGAGCTTTTCGAGATCGCCGACGAGTTCTCCGTCTTCCGCGACGGCCGATATATCGGCACCCATGCCTCGACCGACGTCACCCGCGACGACATCATCCGCATGATGGTCGGGCGCGAGATCACCCAGATGTTCCCTAAGGAAGAGGTGCCGATCGGCGAGGTCGTGCTCTCGGTCAAGGATCTTTGTCTCAACGGCGTCTTCAAGAACGTCTCCTTCGAGGTCAGGGCCGGCGAAATCCTCGGCGTGGCCGGCCTCGTCGGTTCCGGGCGGTCGAACGTCGCCGAAACGCTGTTTGGGGTGACGCCGGCAAGTTCCGGCTCGATCGAGCTCTACGGCAAGCCGGTCACCATTTCTTCGCCGACCGAGGCCATCCGCAATCGGATGGCGTTCCTGACCGAGGACCGGAAAGATACAGGCTGCCTGCTGATCCTCGATATTCTCGAGAACATGCAGATCGCCGTTCTGCAGGACAGATATGTCAAGGGTGGCTTCGTGCAGCAGGGCGCAGTCGAGGCAACCTGCGAAGACATGGCAAAAAAGCTGCGCGTGAAAACGCCCAATCTTTACGAGCGGGTGGAAAATCTTTCGGGCGGCAATCAACAGAAGGTGCTGATCGGGCGCTGGCTGCTCACCAATCCGCGCATCCTCATCCTCGACGAGCCGACGCGCGGCATCGATGTCGGCGCCAAGGCGGAAATCCACAGGCTGGTCGTGGAGATGGCGCGAGACGGTGTGGCGGTGGTCATGATTTCTTCCGAAATGCCCGAGGTCCTCGGGATGAGCGACCGCATCATGGTCATGCACGAGGGGCGCGTGACCGGTTTCCTCAATCGCGACGAAGCAACGCAGATCAAGGTGATGGAGCTGGCTGCGCAGTGATGCGTTGACGGCGATCGTCCAAGGGAGGTTTGACATGACTACCAAGGCAGCAGAGGGCGCGGCTCCGCTCGCAACCCGGCAAAGGCGGCGGCGCATACCGACGGAACTCAGCATTTTCCTCGTGCTCGTCGGCATCGCGCTCATCTACGAAGTGCTCGGCTGGATGTTCATCGGCCAAAGCTTCCTGATGAATTCGCAGCGTCTGACGATCATGATCCTGCAGGTCTCCGTCATCGGCATTATTGCCGTCGGCGTCACGCAGGTCATCATCACCGGCGGCATCGATCTTTCGTCGGGCTCGGTCGTCGGCATGACGGCGATGATCGCCACAAGCTTCGCCCAGTCCTCGACCTGGGGACGAGCCGTTTTTCCCTCGCTGACCGACCTGCCGGCTTTCGTGCCGATCGTCGTTGGTCTGCTGATCGGGGCGGCCGCCGGTCTCGCGAACGGCGCGCTCATCGCCTACACGAAGATCCCGCCGTTCATTGCAACGCTTGGCATGTTCGTTTCGGCCAGAGGTGTCGCCAAGTGGTATACGAAGGGACAGCCGGTTTCGGGGATCACCGAACAGTTTCATTTCATCGGAACGAAAGCCTGGCCGGTTGTCGTCTTCCTGGTCGTTGCGCTGATCTTTCATATTGCGCTGCGCTATACGCGTTACGGAAAGTTCACCTATGCCATCGGCGCGAACCCGCAGGCCGCACGCGTTTCCGGCATCAACATCGAGGCGCATCTCGTCAAGGTCTATGTGATTGCCGGATTGCTCGCCGGCCTTGCCGGTATCGTCACGGCGGCACGTGCTGAAACCGCACAGGCCAGCATGGGCGTCGGATATGAACTCGACGCGATCGCTGCGACCGTCATCGGCGGCACCTCGCTCACCGGCGGCGTTGGGCGCATCACCGGCACCGTCATCGGCACCATCATCCTCGGCGTCATGACCTCCGGCTTCACGTTCCTCAGGATCGATGCCTATTACCAGGAGATCGTCAAAGGCCTTATCATTGTCGCGGCTGTCGTCATCGACGTCTACAGACAGAAGAAACGCCGCAAGCACTGATCTCCGTCGATCCGTTGGTTTTTGCGGGGGCTTGGGCCCCCGTTTCGTTTTCAGCGCCGATGGATTTCTAAAAAAAGAGGTGGCGAATTCCGTCAGCTTTTCTATTCTGGCCGCTTCATTCGCCCGATCGGGCAGCGCAGGAAGACAGATGCAATTCGTATTTGACGGTCACAACGACGTTCTCCTTCGACTCTGGACACATTCAAAAGACGGCAGCGACCCGATCGCGGAATTCGCAGACGGCACGACGGTCGGCCATATCGATGCGCATCGGGCGAGAGAGGGCGGTCTTTCAGGCGGTCTCTGCGCCATCTACATTCCCTCGGGCGATCTCGTCTTCGCCGATCCGGATGCCGATGGCCGCTATGTGACGCCGATGGCGGCCCCTCTCGATCCGCTGCCTTCCCTTGCCATCGCCAATGAAATGGCGGCCATCGCGCTGCGGCTCGATCAGGCCGGCGCCTGGCGGCTCTGCCGGACGGTGAAGGATATCCGCGGCGCCATGGCGGACGGCATTTTCGCCGCCGTCATGCATATGGAAGGCTGCGAGGCAATCGGCGCCGATCTCGCGGCGCTCGAGGTATTCTATGCGGCAGGGCTGCGGTCGCTCGGGCCGGTCTGGAGCCGACACAACGTGTTCGGTCACGGCGTGCCCTTCGCTTTCCCGATGTCACCGGACACGGCGCCCGGCCTTACCGATGCCGGCTTCGCGCTGGTCAGGGAATGCAATCGCCTCGGTATCTTGATCGACCTTGCCCATATCACAGAGAAGGGTTTCTGGGACGTGGCGAAGAAGACGGACCAGCCGCTGGTCGCCAGCCATTCCAATGCCCACGCCCTGACGCCGGTCGCGCGCAACCTGACGGACAGGCAGCTCGATGCGATCCGCGAAAGCCGCGGGCTGGTCGGCATCAATTATGCCACCGCCATGCTGCGCGCCGACGGCCGCTCGGACAGTGATACGCCGCTTGCCGATATGATCCGCCACATCGACTATCTTGTGAACCGCATCGGCATCGACTGCGTGGGGCTCGGATCGGACTTCGACGGGGCCACCATTCCCGAGGAAATCGGCGATGCAGCCGGCAATCAGAAGCTGATTGCCGCTCTCAGAGAGGTTGGCTATGGTGAAGCCGATCTCACGAAACTTGCCCGTGAAAATTGGCTTCGCATTCTCGCACAAGCTTGGCGGGAGGGTCACGCCTAAAGCGCCGCGCGCGCCTCTGGACGCGCTGAGAAGGCACCATAGTTTTCATGGGTATGACCGCAAACGCTTCGTAATCAATCAAAACAGGGGAACAAACTATGATGATGACCAAGCTCCACCGCAATTTCCGTATGCTTTCCGCGGGAGCTGCACTTTCACTGCTGATGATGGCCGCACCCTCGGCCTTCGCCGAGACGCCGAAAGATACGCTGGTCGAAGGTTTCGCCATCGACGATATCATCACGATGGATCCGGGCGAGGCTTTCGAGCTTTCGACCGCCGAAATTACCAGCAACAGCTACAGCCTGCTCGTCCGTCTCGACATGGACGACACGTCCAAGGTGAAGGGCGATCTGGCCGAAAGCTGGAGCGTTTCCGATGACGGTCTCACCTATACGTTCAAGCTGAAGTCCGGCCTGAAATTCGCCTCCGGCAACCCGATCACCGCCGAAGACGTTGCCTGGTCGTTCGAGCGCGCCGTCAAGCTCGACAAGAGCCCGGCCTTCATTCTCACCCAATTCGGCCTGACCGGCGACAACGTCACGGAAAAGGCCAAGGCGGCCGATGCCGGCACCTTCGTCTTCACAGTCGACAAGGCCTATGCGCCGAGCTTCGTGCTCAACTGCCTGACGGCAACGGTGGCTTCCGTCGTCGACAAGAAGCTGGTGCTGGAGCATGTGAAGGCGATGACGCCCGATGCCGACCACAAATACGACAACGACTTCGGCAATGAATGGCTGAAGACCGGCTATGCCGGTTCCGGCGCCTATAAGATGCGCGAATGGCGCGCCAACGAAGTCGTCGTGCTGGAGCGCAACGACAATTATTATGGCGACAAGGCAAAGCTCAACCGCGTCATCTACCGCTACATGAAGGAAAGTTCTGCCCAGCGCCTGGCGCTCGAAGCCGGTGACATCGATATCGCCCGCAATCTCGAGCCGGGCGACATCGACGCCGTTTCGAAGAATGCCGATCTCGCGACAACGAGTGCGCCGAAGGGCACGATCTATTATGTCAGCCTGAACAACAAGAACGAGAACCTGAAAAAGCCGGAAGTCCAGGAAGCCTTCAAATATCTGGTCGATTACGATGCGATAGGCGCAACGCTGATCAAGGGTATCGGCGAGATCCATCAGACCTTCCTGCCAAAGGGTCAACTCGGCGCGCTCGATGAGAATCCCTACAAGCTCGATGTCGCCAAGGCCAAGGAACTGCTCGCCAAGGCCGGTGTACCCGACGGTTTCTCGATCACCATGGACGTGCGCAACACGCAGCCGGTGACCGGTATCGCTGAATCGATGCAGCAGACGCTGGCGCAGGCCGGCGTGAAGATGGAAATCATCCCCGGCGACGGCAAGCAGACGCTGACCAAGTACCGCGCCCGTACCCACGACATGTATATCGGCCAATGGGGTTCTGACTATTTCGACCCGAATTCCAATGCCGACACCTTTACCAGCAATCCTGACAATTCCGATGCCGGCACGGTGAAGACGCTCGCGTGGCGCAACAGCTGGGAAGCGCCGGAGCTCGACAAGCAAGCCAAGGCAGCACTTCTGGAACGCGACGCCGCCAAGCGTGCCGCCATATATCAGGACATCCAGAAGAAGTATCAGGCAAACAGCCCCTTCGTCTTCATCTTCCAGCAGACCGAGGTGGCCGGCTACCGCAAGAGAGTGAAGGACTTCAAGCTGGGTCCGAGCTTCGACACCAATTTCGTCGGTCCGATCGCCAAGGAATAGTCCGGCAGGATTGGTCGCTTGAGCACCGTCGAAACAACGCAGGAGGCGCGGCCCCGAAAGGGCCGTGCTAGGGCCTTTGCGAAGGCGCTAGGGCGGTTTCTGTTTGCCGCCGTAACCACCTATCTCGGCCTTCTGGCCGTCACCTTCTTCATCGGCCGCGTCGTGCCGATCGATCCCGTGCTCGCCATTCTCGGCGACCGCGCGCCCAACCACGTCGTCGAGCGCGTACGCCAGGAAATGGGCTTCAACCTGCCGCTCTATCAGCAATTCTTTATCTATATCAAAGGCATCCTGTCCGGCGACTTCGGCAATTCAGTGCTGACGACCAATCCTGTCATGGTCGATATCCGCCGTGTCCTGCCGGCGACAATCGAGCTCGCAACGTTCGGAACGATCATCGGCGCCGTCGTCGGCGTACCGCTCGGCGTTCTCGCCGCGGTGCGCCGCGGCAGCATCGTCGACCAGGTGGTGCGCGTCATCGGCCTCGTCGGCTATTCGGTGCCGATCTTCTGGCTGGCATTGATCTCGCTCGTCATCTTCTATGCGCGGCTGCGCTGGGTGGCTTTCCCCGGCCGCATCGACATCGTTTTCGAATATACGTTCACGCCGATCACCGGCCTTTACCTGCTAGACAGCGCCTGGCAAGGGCAATGGGACGTCTTCTATGATGTCTTCCGTCACATCATCCTGCCCGCCTCCCTGCTTGGCTATTTCTCGCTCGCCTATATCAGCCGCATGACGCGCAGCTTCATGCTGAACGAGCTTTCCCAGGAATATATCGTTGCCGCACGCGCCAAGGGGCTTTCGGAAACGCGGGTGATCTGGGGTCATGCGCTGCGCAATGCCGCCGTGCCGCTCGTAACCGTGATTGCGCTTTCCTATGCCGGTCTGCTCGAAGGATCGGTGCTGACGGAGACCGTCTTTTCCTGGCCGGGCATCGGGCTCTACATCACCAATTCGCTGCAGAACGCCGATATGAACGCCGTGCTCGGCGGCACGATCGTCATCGGCACGGTCTTCATCGGCATCAACCTTCTGTCCGATCTTCTCTATCGGACGCTCGATCCGAGGACGCGAAACCGATGACGGTTCCCGCCACCCCATCCCAGCCAATGAGCCGCCGCGAATGGCTGCTTTCCGACCGGCCGCAATCGCGCCTGCAAGCCCGCCTCGGCCGTGCCTATGTCACCTGGCGGCAGTTCACGGCCAACAGGCTCGCCGTCGTCGGCCTGCTGATCATCGTCGCGCTGCTGTTCATTGCCGCCTTTGCCGATGTGCTCGCCACGCACAATCCCGTTGTCGGCGATCTGCGCAATGCCCGCCTGCTGCCGCCCGGGACGGGGGAATTCTGGATCGGTTCAGATGACCAGGGCCGTGATATCTATTCGCGGCTGATCTACGGATCGCGATTGACGCTGCTCGTCGTCGTGCTCGTCGCCGTCATCTCGGCGCCGGTCGGGCTGATCGTCGGTACGGTCTCCGGTTATGCCGGAGGCTGGGTGGATGCGACGCTGATGCGCATCACCGATATCTTCCTCGCCTTTCCGAAGCTGGTGCTGGCGCTCGCCTTCGTTGCAGCCCTCGGCCCCGGCATTCAGAACGCGATCATCGCCATCGCCATCACCTCCTGGCCGCCCTATGCCCGTATCGCGCGCGCCGAGACGCTGACGGTCCGGCGTTCCGATTATATTTCGGCAGTGAAGCTGATGGGCGCCTCGCCTTTCCGCATTATCGTGCGCCATGTCATGCCGCTCTGCATTTCCTCGTTGATCGTGCGTGTGACGCTCGACATGGCGGGCATCATCCTGACGGCCGCCGGTCTCGGTTTCCTCGGCCTGGGGGCGCAGCCGCCGCTGCCGGAATGGGGGGCGATGATCGCCTCGGGACGGCGCTTCATCCTCGATCAATGGTGGGTCGCGGCGATGCCCGGCATCGCCATCCTCATCGTCAGCCTCGGCTTCAATCTTCTCGGCGACGGCCTGCGCGACGCGCTCGATCCGAAGGAGAGCGGCCAATGACGACACTTCTAACCGTGGACAAACTTAAGGTCAGCTACCCCACGCGCACCGGGATGATCGAGGCCGTGCGCGACGTCTCCTTCACGCTCGGCAAGGAGAGGCTCGGCATCGTCGGCGAATCCGGTTCCGGCAAGTCGCAGACCGGCCGTGCAATCATGGGTCTGACGCCGAAACACGGCATCGTCACGGCCGAGAGGCTTAATTTCAATGGCATCGATCTCATCAATGCGTCTGCCGGTGAAAGGCGCAGGCTGCGCGGCAAGCGCATCGCCATGATCCTGCAGGATCCGAAATATTCGCTCGATCCCGTCATGTCGATCGGACGGCAGATCTGCGAAACGCTGCGCACGCATGAGAAGGTGGGCAAGGCGGAGGCGCGCGAGCGCGCTCTCGCCATGCTGGAAGCGGTGCAGATCCGCGACCCGAAACGTGTCTTCGACCTGCATCCGCACGAGGTCTCGGGCGGCATGGGGCAGCGCGCGATGATCGCCATGATGCTGATTGCCGGGCCGGAATTGCTGATTGCCGACGAGCCGACCTCGGCGCTCGACGTAACGGTCCAACTCGACGTGCTGAGAATCATGGACAGGCTGGTATCCGAGCGCGGCATGGGGCTGATCTTCGTCTCCCACGATCTGAGGCTGGTCTCCTCCTTCTGCGACCGCGTCATTGTGATGTATGCCGGAAAGATCGTCGAGGAGCTGGCGGCCGGCGACCTCAAACATGCGCAGCATCCCTATACGCAGGGGCTGCTGAACTGCATGCCCGAGATCGGCGCGAACCGTCATCCTTTGCCGGTGCTCGACCGCAAGCCGGAGTGGGCGGCATGAGCGCAGCTCTCGCGATCGACGATCTCAGCGTCATCTACGACCATTTTCATGCCTTGAAGAATGTCAGCATCACTGTCGAAGGCGGCGAATCCTTTGGTCTCGTCGGCGAGTCCGGCTCGGGAAAATCGACCTTGCTGCGGGCCGTTGCCGGACTTGCGCCGATCAGCGGCGGCGCGATCAACATCGATGGTGAGGCGCTGAAGGGTTCGAATCGCAGCAAAACCTTCTATCGACGCGTGCAAATGGTCTTTCAGGATCCTTATGGTTCGCTGCATCCGCGCCAGACGATCGATCGGCTTCTGCTCGAACCGCTTGCGATCCACGGCATCGCCGATAGCGAGAAGCGTATCGCCCGCGCGCTTGACGAGGTCGGCCTCGGCAATGGTTTCCGTTTCCGCTACCCGCATCAGCTCTCCGGCGGCCAGCGCCAGCGCGTGGCGATCGCTCGGGCGCTGATCGTGGAACCGTCGATCCTGCTGCTCGACGAGCCGACATCGGCGCTCGACGCTTCGGTGCAAGCCGAGGTGCTGAACCTGCTGGAAGAGATCCGACGCGACCGCAAGCTCACCTTCGTGATGGTCAGCCATGATCTCGGTGTCGTCACCCATATGTGTGAAAGGCTCGCCGTGATGCGCAACGGCGCCGTCGTCGAGCGGCTGAGCTCGCAAGAACTGGCGCAAGGCGCGGTTCAGGAGGAATATACGAGAAATTTGATGATCGCGAGCAAGGGTTTCGTCAAAGCCTGAAAGGCAATCTTTT
This sequence comes from Rhizobium sophorae, assembly GCF_013087515.1. Classification (GTDB taxonomy): domain Bacteria; phylum Pseudomonadota; class Alphaproteobacteria; order Rhizobiales; family Rhizobiaceae; genus Rhizobium; species Rhizobium sophorae. Next base: position 165,070 of record NZ_JABFCN010000066.1, read on the forward strand.
CAAATCATTGAAAAGAAAAGACCAGCGGCGATGTTAAGGATAATGCTTCCCTAAAAGACGACCATTCAACTAGACTATTGACAGCTGCCTTGCTTCTGTCATGATCCCGTTAACGTTTGTTAGCTTTCGTGATCGATGGAGGTTGAAGCATGTTCTTTCTCGGTGGGATGACCATGGGCTACCTCGATCCTCCCATGAGAACCGATCGCCAAGAGCAGGCTTCGGTATCCCTTCCTGCGGAGAAGGACCGCCGGCTGATCGAGACTTCCTCCAACCCGCCTGAGAATGAGAGTGCCGTCGAGCGCTCGTGGATCTGGGCTTGGCGCACGCTCTGCTAAAAGGGCTGGTTGAATTTTCTCTTCCGTTCGCTCTGGACGGAAATTTATCTCTACCTACTTGATAGAGAAAATAAGAATATAAGCGCGAGCCGCACAACCGGCCGCACGAGAACAACGGAGGCGACATATGGCAGATCTGGGTATTTCGCATACTCACGTGAACCAATACGGTTCCGTGGCGACGAAAAAGCCGCTCACAACGCGTCACCGGCTTCAGACGATGCTCCATGGAGCAATCTTCACGGCGGCATTCCTGTTCGTCGTGGCGATGGTTTGCGGCGTCGTCGGATAATCCGGTCGATGATAAGCGTCGGCAGATACCGGCGCTGCGGCGGTTTTCGCCTTTATTGGATTCCGGAACGTTTGATTGTCCCGTCATTCTCCTGACACTCGCCGAATGGAGAGTGGTCATGAGAGCTATCTTGCTCCGGTGGTCGGCATTCCGATCCTCATCGTCCTTCTTCCATATTCTTTTCATACCATCTGAAGCGATCGCATCGAACGTCTTCATGCGATCTGGCTGGGCTTCATATTTCCGCTGCGCACCTGGACGACCGCCATCAGCACTCCTGAGTCCGGCCGGACGAGATAGGTTTTGCCGGTGACGCCACACCCGTTCCTTCCCGAAATCAAAGAGCTCTCGCATTGCCGGAACCAGTGCCGGCATTTTGTCAATCCAGCCGCCCGGACCAGCGCGGGGGTACCGACTCCTGCCTCTTGACTTGAATTATTCCGATGATGGCCAAGTTTTCGCCATGGCTTTTGCGGAGAGGGTATCGATGGTCTCGATTATCCGTTGGGCCGCGCTGAGACCGGGGCTTCGCCCGTTAGCATCGCTTGGCCGTAGCGTCATTTATCCCGATTCATCGATCTTCGAAGAATAGGGCTCCGTTCATGTAGCAGTCATGATAAGCAGTGCAAAAGGCTGAGCAAAACAGCCATAACTTCGTTTGGATCCAGAACCGAACCCATGTCTATTTCTCATCTTTCTCCGAGCCTTCCGCGCGAACCCGAGACGAAGCAGATCGATCACAACGGTTCGATCCGCTCGACCTATCTGTCGAACGAGGACATCAAGGCGATGGGCGATGCGGTCGCCCGCAACGGCGTCGACAAGCTGCCGGCTTTCGCCCCCTTTGATTTCTTTGCTCGGCATAAGGAAAACGAGAAGGAAATCCTGCGCGTCTACCGGACCACGGCGACCGACGTCGAGGCCGGCGAGACGATTACGCCGGCGGCAGAATGGCTGCTGGACAACCATTATATCGTCGAAGAGGCGATACAGGAGGTACGGCGCGACTTCCCCCGCCGCTTCTATCGCGAATTGCCGACCATGGTCGTCGGCGGCGTCGAGGTGCCGCGCACCCTCGTACTTGCCTGGCTCTATGTCGCCCATACCCACAGCACGATCTCACAGGAAAGTCTGACGGCGCTGGTTGACGGCTTCCAGGCCAGCGAGACGCTCAGGATCGGCGAATTATGGGCGTTGCCCTCTCTCGTGCGCTACGTGCTCGTGGAAAACCTTCGCCGCATTTCGAGCCGTGTCGAAGCCAGCCGCCGGCTGCGCCGCCGCGCCAACGAGGCAGCCGACGAATTGGTGCGACTGACCGATCCGGCCGCGGCTGCCGCCTATCTGAAGACGTTGGAACCGCTTGCCGAGGACAATACTTTCTCGACGCAGTTCCTCTATCGCCTGCGCGACGGCTCGCAGACATCGAGCCTGGCGATCACCTGGCTCGACGAGCGGTTGGAAGAGCTCGGCCGCAACACGGAAGAGGCGACGACGGCCGAACACAGCCGGCTCTCTTCCGGCAATGTGACGATGGGCAACATCATCCGCAGCCTTCGCGAGATCGATGATGCCGAATGGTCGGTCTGGGTCGAGCAGGTCAGCCATGTCGACAAGCTGCTCTGGGAGCATTCGGATTACGGCATCCTCGATTCCGGCTCGCGCAACAAATACCGCAAGCAGATCGAGAAGCTGGCCAAGCGCTCGCCGCTGTCGGAAATGGAAATCGCCCAGCTGGCGCTCGACATGACCGATGCCGCCAAGGCCTCCGACGAGCCGCAGCCGCATGAACCCAATGTCGGCGGCTTCCTGTCGGGCGCGCAGCGGCCGAAGCTCGAGGCGCGGGCGAATTATCGCCCGACCGTCACCCAACATTTCGTGCGCGCCGTGCGCCGGTTCAACTGGCTGGCAATTGCGGTGCCCGTCATGCTGCTGACGGTCATCGCCATGGCGATCGTCGGCAAGTTCATGGCGAATGCCGGCATGGGTGCGTTTGAAATCGTCCTGCTGCTGATCATGTTCTCAGTGCCGGCGTCGGAGGGGGCAACAGGCCTCTTCAACACCTTGCTGTCCTTCTTCGTGACGCCGGCGCGCCTCGTCGGCTACGAGTTCAAGGAGGGCATTCCGGAAGATGCGCGCACGCTGCTCGTCGTGCCCTGCCTGATCTCGAACCGCGACAGCGTCGACGACCACGTGCGCAATCTCGAGGTCCATTATCTCGCCAATCCGCGCGGCGAGATCTACTTCGCGATGCTCAGCGACTGGCCGGACAGCGACGTCGAGGAAACGCCCGCCGATCTCGAAGTTCTCGATTATGCGCGACGCGAAATCGCCAATCTCTCCGCCCGCTATGCCTATGACGGCAAGACGCGTTTCTACCTGCTGCATCGCCGCCGCCTCTACAATCCCTCGGAAGGCGTCTGGATGGGCTGGGAGCGCAAGCGCGGCAAGCTGCATGAGCTGAACATGCTTCTGCGCGGCGACCGCGACACGACCTACCTGCCGGGCGCCAATGCTGTGCCGGCCAATGTGCAATATGTCATGACGCTCGATGCCGATACGCGCCTGATGCGCGATGCCGTCACCAAGCTGGTCGGTAAGCTCTATCATCCGATCAACCGCCCGGTCATCAATCCGAAAACCGGCCGCGTCGAAAGCGGCTACGGCGTGCTGCAGCCGCGTGTCACGCCGTCGCTGACGACGGGCAAGGACGCATCGGTCTTCCAGCGCGTCTTTTCGATCAACCGCGGCCTCGATCCATACGTCTTCACCGTTTCCGACGTCTATCAGGATCTCGCCGGCGAAGGCACCTTCACCGGCAAGGGCCTTTACCATGTCGACGCCTTCGAAGCGTCGCTGAAGGGCCGGATCGACGAGAACTCCGTGCTCAGCCACGATCTTCTCGAAGGTTCGATGGCGCGTTGCGCGCTCGTCACCGATCTCGAACTGGTGGAGGATTTCCCGATCCGTTATGAGGTGGAAACCTCGCGGCAGCATCGCTGGGCGCGCGGCGACTGGCAGCTTCTCCCCTACATGTTCAATCCGAAATACGGCGTCACGGCACTTGGCCGCTGGAAGATGTTCGACAATCTGCGCCGCTCGCTGACGCCGATCGCCTGGTTCTTCGCCTCCGTGCTCGGCTGGTATTTCATGGGTCCGCTCGGCGCGCTCATCTGGCAGATTCTGCTGATCTTCTGCCTCTTCGTCGCGCCGACGCTGTCACTCATCAATGGCATTATCCCGCGCACCAGCGATATCATCGCCCGCGCCCATCTCTATACGGTCTGGTCCGATATTACCGCCGCCAATGCGCAGGTTGCGCTGCGCATCGTCTTCATCGCCGATTCGGCTTGCATGATGGCGGATGCGATCGGTCGTTCGCTCTACCGCCTGTTCGTCAGCCGCAAGCTGATGCTGCAATGGCGGACCGCCGCCAGCGTTCAGGCCGGCGGCCAGGGCACGTTGATCTCCTACTACAAGGCGATGTGGCATGCACCGGCGCTGGCGCTGCTGGCGCTCGGTTTCGCAGCCCTTCCCGGCGACAACGCCTTCCTCGTCGGCATTCCCTTCGCGCTGCTGTGGATATTATCGCCGGTTGTCGCCTGGTATGTCAGCCAGTCGGCGGAGACCGAGGACCGGCTCGAGGTCGCCGATTCCGTGTCGAGCGAACTGCGCAAGATCGCCCGGCGCACCTGGCGTTATTTCGAGACCTTCACGACGGCCGAGCAGAACTATCTGCCGCCGGACAATGTCCAGGAAACGCCGCATGTGATCGTCGCGGCGCGCACCTCGCCGACCAATATCGGCGTCTATCTGCTTTCCGTCGTTTCCGGCCGGCATTTCGGCTGGTTCTCCTTCGAGGAGACGCTTGAGCGGCTGGAGCAGACGATCGCCACGATCGATAGAATGGAGAAATTCCGCGGTCACCTGTTCAACTGGTACCACACCGATACACTGCAGACGCTTGGCCCTCGTTACGTCTCGGCCGTCGACAGCGGCAATCTCGCCGGTCATCTGATCGCCATTTCGTCGGCCTGCCGCAACTGGGCCGAGGCGCCGTCCGCCCATATGCAGGGCAATCTCGACGGCGTCGGCGACACGGCCGGCATTCTCGGCGAAGTGCTGGCGGACCTGCCCGACGACCGCAAGACCGTGCGCCCGCTGCGCCGGCGCCTGGAGGAGCGCATCGTCGGCTTCCAGAACGCACTCGCCGCCGTCAAGCGCGAGCACGAATTCGCCTCGATCCGCATCATCAACCTCGCCGTTCTCGCGCGAGATATCGAGAAGCTCGCCGCCAATCTCGACCATGAGGTCAAGTCGAAGCAGAGCGAAGAGGTCACCCTGTGGGCGGCATCGTTGGTGAAGGTCTGCGAGGCGCATATTTCCGACAGCACCTTCGATCTTTCCAAGGTCGATGCGCTGAGGCCGCGGCTGGTGGCGCTGCGCGACAAGGCGCGCGATCTCGCCTTCTCGATGGATTTCGGCTTCCTGTTCCGGCCGGAGCGGCGTCTGCTGTCGATCGGCTACCGCGTCGAAAGCGGTGAACTCGACCAGGCCTGCTATGACCTTCTCGCCTCGGAATGCCGCCTGACCAGCCTCTTCGGTATCGCCAAGGGCGATCTGCCGACGGAACACTGGTACCGCCTCGGCCGCCAGGTCGTGCCTGTGGGGTCACGTGGCGCGCTGGTTTCCTGGTCCGGCTCGATGTTCGAATATCTGATGCCGCCGCTCGTCATGCAGGAGCGCGGCGGGGGGATTCTTAACCAGACGAACAATCTGGTCGTCGTCGAGCAGATGAATTACGCCCGCAAGCTCGGTATTCCCTGGGGCATTTCGGAAGCGGCCTTCAATGCCCGCGACCACAACCTCAATTATCAGTACACGAATTTCGGCGTGCCGACGCTCGGCCTGAAGCGCGGTCTCGGCCACAATGCCGTCATCGCGCCTTACGCCTCGCTGCTCGCTGCCCAGTACGACCCGCCGGGGGCGCTTGAAAACCTGCAGAGGCTGCGCAAGGTCGGTGCGCTCGGCAAGTTCGGCTTTCACGACGCCGTCGACTTCACGCCGACGCGCGTGCCGGAAGGCAAGAAATGCGCGGTGGTCTACAATTATTATGCCCACCATCACGGCATGTCGATCGCTGCCGTCGCCAACGTCGCCTTCAACGGTCATCTGCGCGAGCTCTTCCACGCCGATCCCGTCATCGAGGCGGCAGAGCTCCTGCTGCAGGAAAAGGCGCCGCGCGACATTCCCGTCATGAGCGGCAAGCATGAATCCGACACGCCGGCCAGCATCCAGGACGATCTCCTGCGGCCGGAACTCCGGAAGATCAGCGATCCGGCTTCGCGCGACCGCGAACTCGTGTTCCTGTCGAACGGCCATTATTCACTGATGCTGACGGCGACGGGCGCCGGCTATTCCCGCTGGAACGGTCTTGCCGTATCGCGTTGGAAAGCCGATCCGACCGAAGACCGCTGGGGCAGCTTCATCTTCCTGCGCGATACCGCCACCAACGAATGGTGGTCGACGAGCGCCGAGCCGAAGGGTGTCGAAGGCGAAAAGATCAAGGTCGAATTCGCCGACGAGAAGGCGCAGTTCACCAAGACGGTCGGCGACCTCACCAGCGAGGTAGAGTGCATCATCGCGACCGAGCATGATGCCGAGGCCCGCCGCGTCACCCTGCTCAACATGGGCACGGAAGACCGTTTCATCGAGGTCACCTCCTATCTCGAACCGGTGATTACCTCCGACGATACCGACAATGCGCATCCGGCATTCGCCCGCATGTTCGTCAAGACAGAGATCGGCAAGCGCGGCGACGTCATCCGCGCCGAACGCAACAAGCGCGATCCGAACGAGCCGAACATCAGCATCGCACATCTGATCGTCGACAATGCCGGCGACACCCGCCATACCGAATTCGAGACCGACCGGCGCAAGTTCATCGGCCGTGGCCGCAGTCTTGCCGATGCGGCCGCCTTCGATCCAGGTGCTACGCTTTCCGGCAGCGACGGCTTCATGCTCGATGCCGTCATGTCGCTGCGTCGAACCGTCCGCGTACCCGCCGGCAAGAAAGTCAGCGTGATCTTCTGGACGATTGCGGCGCCAAGCCGCGAGGAAGTCGACAAGGCGGTCAATCGCTACCGTCATCCCGATGCCTTCACTCACGAGCTCGTCCAGGCCTGGACACGCACGCAGGTGCAGATGCGCCATGTCGGCGTCACCTCGCAGCAGGCTGCTGCCTTCCAGCATCTCGGACGTTATCTCGTCTATCCCGACATGCAACTGCGCAAGGATGAGGCGACCGTCGAGGCCGGCCTGCAGTCGCAATCGGCGCTTTGGCCGCTGGCGATCTCCGGCGACTTCCCTATCTTCACGCTGCGCATCAACGACGACATGGATCTCGACATCGCCCGCGAGGCGCTGCTGGCGCAGGAATATCTGCGCTCGCGCGGCGTCACTGCCGATCTCGTCATCATGAACGAACGCGCCTCTTCCTATGCGCAGGACATGCAGCATGCGCTCGATGCCATGTGCGAAAACGTGCGCCGCATGGGCCAGGCCGACGGATTGCGCCAGCATATCTTTGCGGTTCGCAAGGACCTGATGGAGGAAAGCACCTACCATGCGCTGATCGCGGCTTCCCGCGTCACGCTGCATACCAAGAATGGCAAGGTCGTCGACCAGATCAACCGCGCCGTCGCGCTGTCTGCACCCTCCAAGGAAGAGCTGCAGGAGGTGGAACGGGCTGAGCGCAACAAAGCCCCCGTCAAGCGTATCGCGCCGGTGCCGCCACCTGTCGTGCCGGCCGTCGTCATCGAGGAGGAAGGCGATCTCGACTTCTGGAACGGCATCGGCGGCTTTGCCCGCGACGGACGCGAATATGTCGTTCGGCTGCCCGGAGGTCATGCGACGCCGCAGCCTTGGATCAATGTCATCTCCAATGACAGATTCGGCTTCCACGTGTCGGCCGAGGGCTCGGGCTTCACCTGGAGCGCCAATTCGCGCGACTATCAGCTGACCTCCTGGTCGAACGATGCCGTGGTCAACCGTTCGGGCGAGGCATTCTATCTCACCGATCTCGACAGCGGTGCTGTCATGACGCCGTTTGCAGCGCTTTCCCGCCGCCCGGACATCCGCTTCGAAGCCCGCCACGGGCTCGGTTATTCCGTCTTCTCCAGCGTTCAACACGAGATTGCGCTCGAGCTGACGCTGACGATCGACCGCGAAAAACCGGTGAAACTGCAGCGCCTGCGCCTGCGCAATACCGGTTCGGCCAGCCGTAAGCTGCGTCTCTACGGTTACGTCGAATGGGTCCTCGGCAGCAATCCGGCCCGCACGGTGCCTTTCATCCTGTCGAGCCACGACGAGGAGACGGGAGCGCTGTTTGCCACCAATCCCTACAGCATCGATTTTTCCAACCGCACCGCCTTCTTCGCGGCGAGCGAGACGCTTTCGAGCTTCTCGGCAAGCCGGCGAGAATTCATCGGCAAGGCGGGAACGATCCAGACGCCGCAGGCCGTCACCTCCGCCGCTGCCCTTTCCGGTACGACAGATCTCGACGGTGATCCGGCCGCGGCTCTTGCGATCGACATCGAGCTCGGCGCCGGCGAGGAGCGTGACTTCACCTTCTTCCTCGGCGATACGCCGACGGAAGAAGAAGCGCGCGCCGTCATCGCCTATATCCGCAAGGCGTCGTTCGACGATGCCGTCGAAGCGAACCGCGCCTTCTGGCGAGACTTCACCGGTAGGCTGCAGATATCGACGCCGGATCGCGGGATGAACAATCTCGTCAATACCTGGCTGCCCTATCAGAGCCTCGGCTGCCGCATCATGGCCCGCACCGCCTTCTACCAGGCAAGCGGCGCCTTCGGCTTCCGCGACCAGCTGCAGGACACGCTGGCCTTCGTGCTGCACGAACCCTCGCTTGCCCGCCGGCAGATCCTGAATGCCGCTTCGCGGCAATTCCGCGAAGGCGATGTACAGCATTGGTGGCTGCCGGGAACGGGTGCCGGCGTGCGTACGCTGATCTCCGACGACGTCGTCTGGCTCAGCTATGCAATCCATCACTATTGCAGTGTCACCGGCGATAAAGACGTGCTCGACGAGGAGATCGCCTTCCTGGAAGGGCCGGCCCTGCTCGAAGGCCAGCACGACTCGTTCTACAAGCCGGAAATTTCCGAGGACAAGGCGAGCGTCTACGAACACGCGGCGCTGGCGCTCGATCTCGCCATCGCCCGCAAGGGGACAAACGGCCTGCCGCTGTTCCTTGGCGGCGACTGGAACGACGGCATGAACCGCGTCGGCATCGGCGGGCGCGGCACCAGCGTCTGGCTCGGCTGGTTCCTGGCGGGTGCATTGCGCTCCTTCATTCCCTATGCCGAAGAGCGCGGCGACACGGCCCGTGCGGAGCGCTGGTCGGCGCATCTTGCCGAGCTGAAGAAGGCCCTCGAAACTGAGGCCTGGGATGGCGGCTACTATCGCCGCGGCACGTTCGACGACGGTACGCTGCTTGGCTCCCTCGAAAGCCCCGAATGCCGGATCGATTCGATCGCGCAGTCCTGGAGCGTTCTGTCCGGCGAAGGCGACCCGGCCCGCGCCGTCAAGGCGATGGATGCCGTGCTCGATCAGCTGGTCGATGAGGATGCCCGCATCATCCGGCTGTTCACGCCGCCTTTCGCCGATTCCGCCAAGGATCCCGGCTATATCAAGGCCTATCCGCCGGGTGTGCGGGAAAACGGCGGGCAATATACTCATGCCGCGACCTGGGTGGTGATGGCGCTGGCGGAGCTGAAGCGGGGCGACGATGCTTTCCGCTGCTTCCAGATCCTCAACCCGATCACCCATGCGTTCGACAAGGCTTCAGCGGAGCAATACCGCGTCGAACCCTATGTCGTAGCGGCCGACGTCTACGGACATGAGCCCTATACGTCGCGCGGCGGCTGGACCTGGTATACCGGGTCAGCCGGCTGGCTCTACCGCGCCGCCGTCGAGGGCATCCTCGGCATCCGGCTGAAGGACGGCCGGCTCTATGTACGCCCGTCGCTCCCGTCGGAATGGGACGGTTTTGCGGCAGAGGTGGAGCAAGGCGGCGGCAAATACCGCATTTCGGTCTCAAAAGCGTCCAATGATAGCGGCTACACTCTGTCGATCAACGGCTGCGAAGTCACCGATCCCGAAGAGGGATATCCGCTCGGATAACAGCGTTCTCCACGCTGAAAAACACGGCGATTCGCGATGGCCAAAAGGGAACCCTTTTGGCCATCGTCGCGTTTGCAAATCGGATAATAAGGAGAGACCCATGGCAAGCACGCCGACCGAAGCCATCGCCACGGGGCGCAGTTCCCTATCCGCAGCTGCGCCAGTGCGTGACACGAGGCTCGACGTCTTGCGCGGCGTGGCCCTCATCATGATCTTCATCAATCATGTTCCCGGCCAGATCTTCGAATATGTAACGACGAAGAATTTCGGTTTCTCCGATGCCGCCGAAGCCTTCGTGCTGATCTCGGGCATTGCCGTCGGCCTTGCCTATGGATCCCGATTCCAGCCGGGCAACCGGCTCACGGTGGCGATCAAGGCGGTAAAGCGCGCCTTCACCCTTTATCTCGCCCATATGATCACCACTTTCATGACGCTCGCGCTCTTCATCTGCGGTGCCTGGCTGTTCCATCGGCCGGGATTGCTGGTAGAAATCAATATCCTGGCGGTTCTGATGAACCTGAAGGAAGGCATTCCGGCACTGCTCCTGCTCGGCCACCAGATCGGCTACAACAATATCCTGCCGATGTACGGCGCGCTAATGCTGATGGTGCCGATCATCCTGCTGTTGAATGCGCGCAGCCCTTGGCTGGCGCTCGGCGTCTCGGCCGCGGTCTGGCTGGTTGCGGGCATCTACCAGGTGGCGCCGCACAACATGCTGATTGAAGACTACTGGTTCCTCAATCCGCTCTCCTGGCAGTTCCTGTTTTCGATCGGCATCGTGTCGATGCTGTATATCAAGCGCGGCGGCACGATCCCGCGGCATCCGCTGCTGCTTGCGGCCGCTGCCGGTTACGTCATGCTATCCTTCATCTGGGTGACCGGCCATCTCTGGATCTGGGGCAATTCGCTTGCGGCACTCGGCCTGCCGACGGTCATCACCGGTTTCGACAAGACCTTCCTGTCGCTGCCGCGGCTGCTGCATGTGCTGGCGCTGACCTATCTGGTCATCAGCATCCCGGCGCTCTCACGCATCCTGCGCCGTCCTGCGGACCATCCGCTGACGATCCTCGGCCGTCATTCGCTGAACATCTTCGTCGCCGGCACCATCCTCGCCATGATCGGCCAGGTGGTGCTCTACATCACCAACAAAGATCAGCTGGCCGGTCCACTCTTCGTGATTGCAGGGATCGCGATACAATTCGCCTATGCCTATTATCTCGAGCGCAAACGCCAGCAGGGCAAGGTCAAGGGGAAACTTGTCGCCGATACCGCCACCATCCCCGTTCCCGTCCGCATTGGCGGGACGGCAAATGCCTTTCGCCGGAACGATCGAAAATAGGGCTTGGATTTTCCCGACATGAAGGAGCCGGTGGCGGATAGCCGCCGGCTCAATTTTTATGAACGAGGATGTTCACCAGCTCGCCGAAGGGATCGCGCACATAAAAGCGCCTGACGCCCCAAGGCTCGTCGGCCGGCCCGTACTCGATCGGGAAACCTGAGGCTGACATCGCCTCGAAAGCGGCATCGAGGTCGTCGACCTCGATGGAGAGGGCGGGCACCTCCGTTCCGGAACCGCCTTCGCTGGCGATGCTGAGCTGAACGTTCAGCGAGCGTGCGGCGCCGAACGTCGTGATCCAGCCGTGATCCATGATGACGTCAAGACCGAGGATATCCTGATAGAAGCGTTTGGCCGGAGTGATATCCGCTGCCCGGATATTGGCGACGATGCGCAGGACCTTCATGGGTTCGCTCCCGAGGTCTCCATGATGGGAAAGGATAGCGGGGATCAGCGCGGCGATCAATCATGTGGACAGTGTGGAGACACCGTATCTTACGGCGATCCTCCTTTGCTCCGCGCGGCATGTCCCCGCAAGGAGGGTGATCGGCAGGAGGCTTGCTCTGACGCAAAGCACCAAACGCCAGGAAGGCTTGACCCGGCCAAATGCTATCGCGGTGGGCAGCCCGCGCGGCATCCCCATCTCCCTCCTTGTTTAAAGTCCGGAGATATAGCTGATGTTCGGAGACATGCCTGGCACTTCTGTGATGATTTCTCGCGCGGTCAGCATCGTTTGGCGGAGAGATGCCAGGCAGGTGCGATACCGTCGCTCGGTTTTCGCCAACGGTTTGAGGGTATGATCCACCTCGGCCTCATCTTCGCGATCGTTGCGCGCAAGGAATTACGATCATACGCTTTATGGCCCAGATGGTATGACCTGTCGGGTTATTGCGAAAAGCGGGTAGCTTGCGTGATGTTGCCGACCTGGCCGGCCGCATGATCAAGCGCAGGGGAGCGCATCGGCTAGCATATGGACCTTGTCGTCAGTCCACCTCTGGAACGCCCCAGCGCCTAATCCTTTGCCCCCTTTCCGCTCGCCGCCGGTGCGCACTATGGCGCTGTCGATCATTGAGTACCGATTGTCCGGTCAGCAGTGATGGCATCAACGGCCCGCTCCCCTACTGCGCGTGCTGGACCGGCGTGGACCGCCTTCCACTCACCTACCATAGCGCTCTGGCAGCTCCTGCGAGTTTGCGCCCGAGCGCAGGATCCACAAACATCCAATCACAAAGGCCCCGTGCTGCAGTACCCTATGAATCAGTGATCAACCTTGGGAATCTTGAATATCGATCTGTCCTCGGTCTGAGAGCAAACAAAAAGGCCGGAAGAGCGTCACCCTTCCGGCCTTTATCTTGAAACCCGAACCGATCAGGCAGCTTCGGTGGTGTGGGCCTTGCGGACCTCTTCGTCCGTCAGGATGCCGCTGGCGCGCAGCAGGGCGGCGAAGCGGCCGTTGCTGTGGCTGAGTTCGTCGAAGCTACCCTGTTCGACGACGCGGCCGTCATCCAGGAAGAGCACCATATCGGCTTCGCGGACCGTCGACAGGCGGTGGGCGATGATGAAGGTGGTGCGGTTCTGGCGCAGATTGTCGATCGCGGCCTTGACACGGGCTTCGGTTTCGACGTCGAGCGCCGAGGTCGCCTCGTCGAGCACCAGGATCGGCGCGTCCTTGAGGATGGCGCGTGCGATCGCGATGCGCTGGCGCTCGCCACCGGAGAGCTTGTTGCCGCGTTCACCGACATGCGTATCGTAGCGATCCTCGCGGGTCTCGATGAAATCGGCAGCGGCGGCGGCTTCGGCCGCACGGCGCATTTCCTCTTCACTGGCGCCCTCGCGGCCAAGGCGGATATTGTCGCTGATCGAACGGTTCAGCAGGCCCGCATCCTGGAAGACGGTGGCGATGTGGCGACGCAGCGACTTGCGGGTCACCTTGGTGATATCGGTGCCGTCGACGAGGATCTTGCCGCCCTGGGCATCGTAGACACGCTGCAGCAAGTTGACGAGCGTCGTTTTGCCGGCGCCGGTCGGGCCGACGATCGCGACCGTCTGGCCTGCCTTCACCGAGAAGGAGACGTTGTGCAGGCCCTGCGAGCTGTTGCCGAAGCCGAAGGACACGTCGCGGAACTCGATCGCACCCTTGACGTCCTTGATCTCGCCGTTGCCGGCAGGCTCTTCACGTTCACGCACCGAGTCTTCCAGCGCATAGAATTCCTCGAGCTTGGAACGGGCCTCGAAAATCTGCGTAGCGAACTGGCGCATCAGGTCGAGACGGCCGATCAACAGGTTGGCAAAGCCGATGAAGGCGATGACGTCGCCGACGCGCAGCTGGCCGGCCTGGACGAGCATGGTGCCGATGATCAGGACCACCATCATCGCGATAGTCGACGCCATGCGGTTCAGTGCGCTGGCGATCGCCCACCAGTCGAGGACCGGATACTGAGCTTCGAGCAGACGGTCGGCGAAGGATTTCAGCGCCCTGGTTTCGGCCTCGATGCGGTTATAGCTGTGCAGGACCGAAACGTTGCTGATCGAGTCGCTGACATGCGAGAAGACGGTGTGATAATGGTTCTCGACCGAAGCCTGGCCGTCCTTGGTGCGGCCCATGACGACGCGGCCGATCAGCCAGTAGGCGATGGCGAGCACCATGAGCACGGCGGAAAGGCGCAGGTCCATCGACATTGCGGTCGGTATCAGAAGAGCAAGCGCAATGACCGTCGACAGGTGGTTGCGCATGAATTCCAGCCAGAGGCCGAACAGCGTCTCGCAGGCGCGCAGCAATGTATGCAGCGCGTTGGAGGTGCCACGCTGATGGTGCCAGCCAAGCGGCATGGAAATGATGCGGCCGAAGGCTTCCGTCAACAGCGTCGCCCGCCGGCCATGGGCCAGCCGGTCGGCCTCGCGGGCCACCAGAACGAAGGCAATGGTGTTGAAGACGGCGAAAGTCGCCCACATGAAGAGGATGGGCTTGACCTCACCCTTGCCCGAAATCGCATCGATGATGCGACCGAACAGGATCGGCTCCGCGATGGTGATCGTCGCAAGAACAATGTTTGCGACAACGACCAGGGATACGCGCAGCTTGTAGGCGCCAAGATAGCGCAGAGCCCTTGCATAGACCTTGAATAGCGTCACGTCGAACCTCTTGTGCATCTGCGAAAAACGGGATGATGCGATGCTACAAAAGGCTACCTGAACGGGCGATTAACGGAGTATTCAGGCTTCAACCGATGTGGTGATTAATACGATCATACTATTGCAGGATGCGACGAGATGGGCATGGCGCCGAAATTGCCGTTCAGCTATATCTCGCAACAATTTGCGCTTGCATTTTATTAAATGTTTAGCGCAGCATTAAATTACAGACTGCATTTATTGAAGACCGTTTCGCGGCCAGTTTGACCAGCCGCCGACGGCCTCATGCGGGCGTCAGGTCCGGGCAAGGGGCATTTTTGTGAATATTAATTCGTTAATTCAATTACTTGTAATTCTGGAAGAATGCTCAAATCCTGAAGCCGTCGTCACCGAGCTGGAGCAGATCCTCCGCGGTTGCGGCTTCGAATATTACGGCCTGCTGCGCCATGTGCCGCAGAACCCGGTGCAGCAGAATCCGGACCCCTGGGCTGCGGCGCTTGCTGGCCGCTGGCCGGAACAATGGCCGCAGATATATACCGCGAAAAAATATGCACTGATCGATCCGATGGTGCGCTATCTGGCTCATGCGCAGCGGCCTTTCCGCTGGCGGGAAGCGATGGCGGCCTTCCACAAGGACGCACACCAGCGCCGCATGGAGCAGATGATGGTCGATGCCTTCGGGCATGGGCTGGAGGATGGCTACATCTTTCCGATCCACGGGCGCAACGGGATTCTCGCCAGCCTCAGTCTCGCCGGCAAGCCGATCGAACTGTCGCCGGTGGAGATCGCATTGTTGGAGGCGGTGGCGCGCAAGGCCTTCTGGCGGTTGCTCGATCTGAAGGGCGAGGCGCAGGCAATGGAAACCGTGCTGCTGGCCGACACGCCGCTGACGAGGCGCGAGATGGAAATCCTGCATTATCTCGCCGAAGGCATGACTTCGATGGAGATCAGCAAGATGCTGAAGATCTCAAACCACACCGTCGACTGGTATATGAACGGCCTGCAGGACAAGCTGAAGGCGAAAAACAGGCAGCAGGCAGTGGCACTTGCCTTCCGTCATGGCCTGATAAGTTAGAGCAATCGCTCTGTTATTTTATTTTTGCGCAACTCCGGACGGAAAACCGTTTCGGAGTTTTCCTGGAGTTGCTTCAGAATGTCGAAAAATTGCATTTCGCAGTCGCAAGATAAATTGAACTTCTTGTGACAAGAAGTTAAGAATTTCCTTCGCGGGTGCAGCATTCCCGCGTCTGAACGTCTGAGGAGACCGTTTTGCCCATTTCCAAGATTCTCGTTGCCAATCGCTCTGAAATTGCCATCCGCGTGTTCCGTGCAGCCAACGAACTTGGAATAAAAACGGTGGCGATCTGGGCGGAAGAGGACAAGCTGGCGCTGCACCGCTTCAAGGCGGACGAGAGTTACCAGGTCGGCCGCGGCCCGCATCTTTCCAAGGACATGGGCCCGATCGAGAGCTATCTGTCGATCGAGGAGGTGATCCGCGTTGCGAAACTCTCCGGCGCCGATGCCATCCATCCCGGCTACGGCCTGCTGTCTGAAAGCCCCGAATTCGTCGATGCCTGTAATAAGGCCGGCATTATCTTCATCGGCCCGAAGGCCGATACGATGCGCCAGCTCGGCAATAAGGTCGCAGCGCGCAACCTGGCGATCTCGGTCGGCGTTCCCGTAGTGCCGGCCACCGGGCCGCTGCCGGAGGACATGGCCGAAGTGGCGAAGATGGCGGAAGGGATCGGCTACCCCGTCATGCTGAAGGCTTCCTGGGGCGGTGGTGGGCGCGGCATGCGCGCGATCCGCGATCCAAAGGATCTTGCCCGCGAGGTGACGGAAGCCAAGCGCGAGGCGATGGCGGCCTTCGGCAAGGACGAGGTCTATCTGGAAAAGCTCGTCGAGCGCGCCCGCCATGTCGAAAGCCAGGTTCTCGGCGATACGCACGGCAATGTCGTGCATCTCTTCGAGCGCGACTGCTCGATCCAGCGCCGCAACCAGAAGGTCGTCGAGCGCGCGCCGGCGCCCTATCTCTCTGAGGCGCAGCGCCAGGAACTCGCCGCCTATTCGCTGAAGATCGCGGCGGCGACCAGTTATATCGGCGCCGGCACCGTCGAATATCTGATGGATGCCGATACCGGGAAATTCTATTTCATCGAAGTCAATCCGCGCATTCAGGTCGAGCATACGGTGACCGAAGTCGTCACCGGCATCGATATCGTCAAGGCGCAGATCCACATCCTCGACGGCTTTGCGATCGGTACACCGGAATCAGGCGTGCCACGCCAGGAGGATATCCGCCTCAACGGCCATGCGCTGCAGTGCCGAATCACCACGGAAGATCCGGAGCATAATTTCATTCCGGATTACGGCCGCATCACCGCCTATCGCTCGGCGTCCGGTTTCGGCATCCGCCTCGATGGCGGCACCTCCTATTCGGGCGCGATCATCACCCGCTTTTATGATCCGCTTCTCGTCAAGGTCACGGCGTGGGCGCCCAATCCTTCCGAAGCGATTTCCCGCATGGACCGGGCGCTGCGCGAATTCCGTATTCGCGGCGTGGCAACCAACCTGACCTTCCTCGAAGCAATCATCGGCCATCCGAAGTTCAGGGATAACAGCTACACGACACGCTTCATCGATACGACGCCGGAACTCTTCCAGCAGGTCAAGCGCCAGGATCGTGCCACGAAGCTCCTGACCTACCTCGCCGACGTCACCGTCAATGGCCATCCCGAGGCCAAGGACAGGCCGAAGCCGCTGGAAAATGCGGCCGAGCCAGTGGTTCCCTACGCCAACGGCAATACGGTCAAGGATGGTACGAAGCAGCTCCTCGACACGCTCGGCCCGAAGAAATTCGGCGAATGGATGCGCAATGAGAAGCGCGTGCTTTTGACTGATACGACGATGCGCGACGGCCACCAGTCGCTGCTCGCCACCCGCATGCGCACCTATGACATCGCCCGCATTGCCGGCACCTATGCGCATGCGCTGCCGAACCTGCTGTCCCTTGAATGCTGGGGCGGTGCCACCTTCGACGTCTCCATGCGTTTCCTCACCGAGGACCCGTGGGAGCGGCTGGCGCTGATCCGCGAGGGCGCGCCGAACCTTCTGCTGCAGATGCTGCTGCGCGGCGCCAACGGCGTCGGCTACACCAATTATCCCGACAATGTCGTCAAATATTTCGTCCGCCAGGCGGCCAGGGGCGGCATCGATCTCTTCCGCGTCTTCGATTGCCTGAACTGGGTCGAGAACATGCGTGTCTCGATGGATGCCATTGCCGAGGAGAACAAGCTCTGCGAGGCGGCGATCTGCTATACCGGCGATATCCTGAATTCGGCCCGTCCGAAATACGATCTGAAATACTACACCGATCTTGCGGTCGAACTCGAGAAGGCCGGCGCGCATATCATCGCGCTCAAGGATATGGCGGGCCTGCTCAAGCCGGCGGCGGCGAAGGTTCTGTTCAAGGCGCTGCGCGAGGCGACCAGCCTGCCGATCCATTTCCACACGCATGATACATCGGGTATTGCGGCCGCGACCGTTCTTGCCGCTGTCGATGCCGGCGTCGATGCCGTCGATGCCGCCATGGATGCGCTTTCCGGCAATACCTCGCAGCCCTGTCTCGGCTCGATCGTCGAGGCGCTGCGCGGTACGGAGCGTGATCCGGGCCTCGATCCGGAATGGATCCGCCGCATCTCCTTCTATTGGGAAGCTGCGCGGAACCAGTATGCCGCCTTCGAAAGCGATCTGAGGGGCCCGGCGTCCGAAGTCTATCTGCATGAAATGCCGGGTGGCCAGTTCACCAACCTCAAGGAACAGGCCCGCTCGCTCGGCCTCGAGACCCGCTGGCATCAGGTGGCGCAGGCCTATGCTGACGCCAACCAAATGTTCGGCGATATCGTCAAGGTGACGCCGTCTTCCAAGGTCGTCGGCGACATGGCGCTGATGATGGTATCGCAGGACCTGACGGTTGCCGACGTCGTCAGCCCCGACAAGGAAGTCTCCTTCCCGGAATCAGTGGTCTCGATGCTGAAGGGCGATCTCGGCCAGCCGCCGTCAGGATGGCCCGAAGCGCTGCAGAAGAAGGCGCTGAAGGGCGACAAACCTTATACGGTGCGTCCAGGATCGCTGCTCAAGGAGGCGGATCTCGATGCCGAGCGTAAAAACATCGAGACGAAACTCGAGCGCGAGGTCAGCGACTTCGAATTCGCCTCCTACCTGATGTATCCGAAGGTCTTCACCGACTTCGCACTCGCATCCGATACCTACGGTCCGGTCTCGGTGCTGCCGACACCCGCCTATTTCTACGGTCTCAAGGACGGGGAGGAACTGTTTGCCGATATCGAGCGCGGCAAGACGCTCGTCATCGTCAACCAGGCAATGAGCGCGACCGACAGCCAGGGCATGGTGACCATCTTCTTCGAGCTCAACGGCCAGCCGCGCCGCATCAAGGTGCCGGACAGGGCTCATGGGGCGACAGGTGCAGCCGTCCGCCGCAAGGCGGAGCCGGGCAATGCCGGTCATGTCGGTGCGCCGATGCCGGGTGTCATCAGCCGCGTCTTCGTCTCGCCCGGGCAGACCATCAACGCGGGTGACGTGCTGGTCTCGATCGAGGCGATGAAGATGGAAACGGCGCTGCATGCGGAAAAGGACGGCACGATTTCCGAGGTGCTGGTTCGGGCCGGCGACCAGATCGACGCCAAGGACCTGCTCGTCGTCTACGCAGGCTGAAGAGCTGTCATCCTTCGCAAAGCGCCTATCAGCCGACTTTGCGAGCGGGCTCCATTCACTCGATTGTGTACGATCGGCCTGTCAAAAAGCTGATTTTCCGAAGCCTTCGCGCCTTGCCCGGCGCGGAGGCTTTCTCATAAACTTGCGCTCTCCGCCCCAAAACCAATCAGGAAATGATATCCATGAGCAAGTTGAAGATTGCCGTCATCGTCGGCAGCACGCGTATTGGCCGTTTTGCCGAGCATCCGGCCAAGTGGATTGCCGCTATCGCCGCAGAGCGCCAGGACATCGAGGTCGAGGTTCTCGACCTGCTCGACTACCCCATGCATTTTTTCGGTGAGCAGCGTGCCACGACCGCTGAAAGTGAGACGGCAGAGCGCTGGAAAAAGAAGCTGCGTGAATTCGACGGCTTCATCCTCACCGTTGCCGAGTACAATCACGCTCCGACAGCCGTTCTGAAGAACGCCATCGACCTCGGCGAATTCATCCATAAGCCGGTTGGTTTCGTCGGTTACGGCGGTGTCGGCGGCGCACGTGCGGTCGAACATCTCCGGCTGATCTTCGTGGAAATGGGGGCGGCTTCGGTGAAAACCGGCGTGCATATCGCGCTTGGCGAATATCTCGGCGTCCTCAAGGAAGGCAAGAGCCTCAGCGATTACGCGCATCTCAACGAAGCGGCGAAGAACCAGCTCGACCAGATCACCTGGTGGGGCAACGCGCTGAAGGCGGCGCGCTCGGTCGTCACGGCCTCCTGATTGGAGTTCCAGCTATGCCGGGATGTTCGCATCCCGGCATTAGATCCGGATGATTTTAGGCCAGGTCGGCCTAAAATCATCCGGATCTAAATCAAAGAAATAGAGCATGATGTCGTCCGAAAACCGCTCACACTTTTCGGCATCATGCTCTAGCTCAGATATCGTAAGTATGGGCGGCGTTGATCGTTGAGATGAAGCGCTTGGTGCGTTCGCGTTCCGGCGCGCTGAAGATTGCTCTGGCGCTACCCGTTTCCACCACGCTCCCGGCTTCCAGGAAAACGACGTCGTTGGCGATCTTCGAAGCGAGCCGGAGATCGTGGGTCGCCATCACCATCGTCGTGCCTTCGCTGGCAAGCTGACCCAGCACATCCACCACTTCGGCCGAAAGCTCGGGATCGAGGGCGGATGTCGGCTCGTCACACAAAAGCACACGCGGCGACGGCGCCAGAGCGCGGGCGATCGCCACGCGCTGCTGCTGACCGCCCGATAGTGTCGAAGGCCAGGCGTCGGCCTTGTGGGTCATGCCGACCTTGGTCAGCAGCTCCATCGCGCGTTCACGGGCCTTTTCCCTCGGCCATCTCAGCACCGTCACCAGGCCTTCCATGACATTCTCGATCGCGGTCTGATGCGGAAAGAGCTGGAAGTTCTGGAAGACCATGCCGGTCTGGCGGCGGATCTTCTGGATCGCCGGCCAGCTTGTTCGTTTTCCCGGTGCAAAGGCCAGCGTTTCCTCTCCGAGGCGGATGGAGCCGGCGGTCGGAATTTCGAGCAGGTTGATGCAGCGCAGCAGCGTGCTCTTGCCGCCGCCGGACGGTCCGACCAGCGCGGTGACGCTGCCTTCAGGAATACGGATGCTGATATCCTTGAGGATGACGGCGTCGCCGAAGCGCTTTTCGATGTTGGAAAGCTCGATCATGCATTTGCCTCCAGCATGCCGCCGTACCGGGCGAAACGACGTTCCAGCCGCACCTGCAGCTGCGAGAGGACGGAGCTCAGGACGAGATAGACCAGCGCCGCTTCGATATAGAGGATCAACGGCTCATAGGTGGTGGCGACGATGCGCTGTGCCGCCTGGAAGAGCTCGGGCACGGTGATGGCGGCGGCAAGCGAGGTATCCTTGACCAGCGAGATGAAGGTGTTCGAGAGCGGCGGCACGGCGACGCGGGCCGCCTGCGGCAGGATGGTGCGGCTCATCGCCTGGCGCCAGCTCATGCCGATCGAATAGGCGGCTTCCCACTGGCCCTTCGGCACCGAGGAAATGACGGCGCGGATGATCTCGGAGCTATAGGCGCCGATATTCAGGGTGAAGCCGATGAGGGCGGCCGGAAAGGCGTCGAGCAGGATGCCGATGCTCGGCAGGCCATAGAAGATGACGAAGAGCTGGACGAGCAGCGGCGTGCCGCGGATGACCCAAACATAAAAGCGGGCAATGGCTGCAACTGGCTCCGGGCAGAAGAGACGTCCGATTGCGGTGGCCAAGCCCAAGATCAGGCCGAACGCGAAGGAAAGCAGGGTCAAGGGGATGGTGAAGATCAGCCCTGCCCAGAGGAGCGAGGGAAGCGATTCCGCCATCAGTTGGAGCCAGTGCGGCAAGGGCGTTTCCTCAAGAAAAGACGCGTCCGGCGAGGTTTCGCCGAACGCTTTTCCATGCAGCTATAAATGATATGACGGCAGTGGGAAACCGCTGGTGTCAGGGCTTACTTCGAAACGTCCTGGCCGAAATATTTGTCGGCGATCTTCTTGTAAGTGCCGTCGGCCTTGATGTCGGCAAGCGCCTTGTTGATTTCGGCCAGAAGCTCCGGTTCGTTCTTGCGGATGATGACGCCGGAATAGTCGGCGTTTTCCTGCTCGGCGACGATCTTCACCGGCGCGTCCGGCTTGTGCTTCTTAAAATCGAGGAAGGAGAGGCTGTCGTTGATCGTGGCGTCGGCGCGCTTGGTCAGCACCAGCTGGATCGACTGATCGAAACCGTCGGTGCCGACCAGTTCGGCACCGGCTTCGGTCGCGAGCTTGCCGAAGTTGCTGGTCAGCGACTGGGCGGCCTTCTTGCCCTTCAGATCGGCGAAGGACTTGATGCTGTCGTCGCCGTCGCGGGCGATCAACACGGCCTTGGAGGCGATATAGGGCTCGGAGAAATCGTATTTCTGCTTGCGGGTTTCGGTGATGCCGACCTGGTTGATGACGGTATCGTAGCGCTTGGCGTCGAGGCCGGCGATCAGGCCATCCCACTTGCCTTCGACGAACTCGGCCTTGACGCCGAGCTTGGCGGCGATCGCTTCGCCGATCTCGACGTCGAAGCCGACGAGCTTGCCGCTTTCGTCATGATAGGTGAAGGGCGCATAGGTGCCTTCGGTACCTATCTTGAAGACGCCAGCCGATTTGATGGCGGCGAGGTTTTCACCGGCATGCGCAGGTAGGAGGGCCGCAGCCTGAATGAGGGCAGCGGCGGCGACGGTTTTCAGCCAGTTCATTGTTGTATCCATCCTTGGGAGGTTGTCATCGGATGAGGGATAGTTCGCAGAAAATTAGGGCGCGGGAAGCGTAAAAAACTGCGAATAAAAGCAGCAACTGCAAATATTTTTCTCAAGCGGCCGTTTGAACCATGAATCCTGCAGAAACAGGCATCAGGCCGTGATGCGGTGGCGCAGCTTTTCGCTGACGATGATGATCAATCCGGCGCCGAGAATCATGGCCGCGCCAACGACCACATTGGGCGTGGGGATATCGGCCCAGATCAGATAACCCAGGAGGAAGGCCCAGATGAGAGAGCTGTATTCGAATGGCGCAAGCACGGAGACGGGCGCCTGGCGCATACCTTCAAAAAGGGCGAACTGCGCGCAGCCGGCAACGATGCCGGTGGCGATGAGAAGCGCGAGCTGCGCCATATCGGGTGTCCGCCAAGTGTAGAGAACGGCAACGCCGGTCATGGCAAGGAAAAAGACGTTGGAAACGGCGAGCTGGATAATCGTCTTCTCATGCAGCGAGGTCTTGCGCAGCAGCACCATGGCGCAGGCCCAGAGCACAGCCGCCTGCAGCGCCAGGTAGACCGGCCAGGAAATGGTGAGGCCGATCGGATTGCAGGCAATGAGGACGCCGACGAAGCCGACCCCGACGGCCAGCCAACGCGCCGGCGTGACTTTTTCCTTCAGGATGAACCAGGCAAGCAAGGTGCCGACGACAGGTGCGGCGTAATAAAGCGTGGTTACTTCGGCAAGTTGCAGGCGGCTTGCGGCGGAATAATAGGAAAGCCAGGCGCAGAGCAGAAGCACGCTGCGCGCAATCATCGGCTTGATGATCGGCGACCTCAGCGTCTGTTGGAGGAGCTTGCCGCGACCATAGGCGAGACAACCGACGAGGATCGTGAGACTGCGGAAAAACAGAATCTGCCAGACGGGAATGGTTGAAGCCAGGACCTTGATGATCGCGTCATGGAAGGTGAACGCCATATAGGCGAGGGTCGTGAGCAGGATGCCCAGGCTGACGGAGTTTTTCACGGGGAGAACGCACCAGATGGCGGATATGCAGGCAGGATCGGGAACGATCAATCGATATTCCCGCCTCTCGGACCGGTCAATAGGGCATATTTTGCTATGGCGGTGGAGCTTTGTTTCCGAACGTCAGAAAACGTGTGACCGTGCATATTGCCTGCATGATCATAAGCGGTTATGCACGTTTTCGGTTTTATGAGATCTCGATCCGGTAGAAACATGCAGGATTTTCTGTTGCGAGAGCGCCAGGGGGTGATTTCCGAGAGGCTGCGGCTGAATGGCCGCGTGCTGGCGGCGGAACTCGCGCTGGAATTCGGTGTCTCCGAGGATACGGTGCGGCGCGACCTGCGCGAGATGGCCGCGGCCGGGCTCTGCGAGCGGGTCTATGGCGGCGCCTTGCCGGTTTCGCCGGCGCATGGAAGCCTGACGCAGCGCATCGGTTTTGCCGCCGATCGGAAACAGGCGCTGGCGCGCGCCGCGGCAACGCAGATTGCTGCCGGTGCGTGTGTTTTCTTCGATGCCGGCAGCACCAATCTGGCAATCGCCAACGCACTGCCGGCCGAACTCGAGCTGACGGCCGCGACCAATGCGCCGGCGATCGCCGCTGCGCTGATCGACAAGCCTGCCGTCAACGTCATCCTCATCGGCGGAATGGTGGACCGGCAGACGGGCGGGGCGCTCGGCGCCAAGGCTCTCCGGGACATGGAGCAAATTTCGCCCGATCTCTGCATTCTCGGCGCCTGCGGCGTCGATCTCGAGGCCGGCATCACGGTGTTCGGCTTCGAGGATGCGGAGTTCAAGCGGTTTGCGACGTCCAGGAGCAGAAAAGTGCTGGTGGCGGTCACCTCGGAGAAATTCGGCACTGCGGCCCCCCATAGCATCCTGCCGGTTGCCCGTTGCGAATGCCTGGTCGTCGAGCATGATGCCGATCCGGCCGTTCTCGCCCGTTACCGCGAGCGCGGATGCTGGACCGTGATCGCCGAGAAAACGAACTGAGGCTGCGGCCACAGACTTTAGGGAAATCGGGCGCTTGCAAGCCCGGCAATGAGGAAAGACCGAAAATGGACAGTCGTGTGAGTGCGCCGCCGGGAGCTCGGAGCGGGTTCGTTACCAGAAGCAGGGCGGCTGTTTCGCTGCTTTTTCTCATGAACGGCTTCGTCGTCGGCTGCTGGGCGCCGAAGATCCCGGATTTTGCCGAGCGGCTGGCGCTGAGCAAGTTCGAGCTCGGGCTGATGATCCTGGTCTTCGGCGTCGGCTCGCTGGTCATGATGCCGATCGCCGGTGCGCAGATCGCCAAACACGGCTCGCGCATCGTCGTTCAGGTCCTGGCCGTCTGTGTGCTGCCGCTGCTGCTGGCATTGACGCTCGCGCCAAATGTGATCACCGGGGCGATCTCGCTCTTCCTGTTCGGCGGCTTCATCGGCGCAATGGATGTGGCGATGAATGCCAATGCGGTGTCGGTCGAGAAATCCATGCGCCGCGCCATCATGTCGTCCTGCCACGCTTTCTGGAGCCTTGGCGGACTGATCGGCTCAGGTCTCGGCGGCATCGTGATCTCCAAGCTCGGCATTCTCGGCCATGCGCAACTGGCGACGGTGCTGGCGGCGATCTTCCTTGCCGTCGCCTGGCCGATGATCCTTGCGGATCCGCCGCATCCCGACACCAAGAAGGAAAAGACGAGGCTGCCGATGGTGCCGCTGCCGTGGCTGCTCGGATTGATGGCGCTGTTCAGCATGGTGCCGGAAGGTGCTGTTCTCGACTGGGGCGCGCTCTATCTTCGGCAGGAAATGGATGCGTCCGTGGCACTTTCCGGTCTTGGTTTCGCAGCTTTTTCGGCCACCATGGCAATCATGCGCTTTGCCGGCGACCTGGTGCGTGACCGTCTGGGCGGCGTCAAGACACTGCGGATCTGCACTTTGTTTGCTATTGTCGGCATGCTGCTTGCAGGCTTGGCGCCCAATGCCGAGCTTGCCATCCTGGGCTTTGCCTTTTGCGGTATCGGCATTTCCAACATGGTGCCGATCGCCTTCTCGGCGGCGGGCAATATTCCCGGCCTCAAGCCCGGCATCGGTATTTCGGTGGTCACGACCATGGGCTATTCCGGGATGCTGGTGGCACCATCGTTGATCGGCTTCGTCGCCGAGCATATCGGTTTTGCCGTCGTTTTCATGGCGCTGCCGGTGCTGCTGCTCGTCGTTCTGCTGCTTTCCAAGCTGGCCCATTATGCCGATGAGACCTCCGGAGGCGGTCACTAAGCCGCCTCCCAACAAAAGTGATATCAGGGGCGGTTGACAAGAAAGCGGTCATGATCCACCTGAAAGGCACTGTTTTTAGGGGTGAAAAAGCGCTTCATGTCCTCAGCCGCCGATTTTGATCCGAAACCGCGCCGCGCTTCCGTTGCCGTCGATGTCGGCGGCGTCATCGTCGGCGGCGGGGCGCCGGTCGTCGTGCAGTCCATGACGAACACCGATACGGCCGATATCGATTCCACCGTCGCGCAGGTCGCCGCCCTCCACCGGGCGGGCTCGGAGCTGGTGCGCATCACCGTCGACCGCGACGAGAGTGCGGCCGCCGTGCCGAAGATCCGCGAGCGGCTGCTGCGCCTCGGCATGGACGTGCCCTTGATCGGCGACTTCCATTATATCGGCCACAAGCTGCTCGCCGATCATCCTGCTTGTGCCGAAGCGCTGGCGAAATACCGCATCAACCCCGGCAATGTCGGCTTCAAGGACAAGAAGGACAAGCAGTTCGCCGAGATCATCGAGATGGCGATCCGCTATGACAAGCCGGTGCGCATCGGCGTCAACTGGGGTTCGCTCGATCAGGATCTGCTGACGGCGCTGATGGACCGGAACGCCGAGGCCGGGTCGCCGCTTTCGGCCCGGCAGGTAACGCGCGAGGCGATCGTGCAGTCGGCGCTGCTGTCGGCAGCCCTTGCCGAAGAGATCGGCCTGCCGCGCAACCGCATCATCCTGTCGGCCAAAGTCAGCCAGGTTCAGGACCTGATCGCCGTCAATTCCATGCTCGCCGAACGCTCCAATCATGCGCTGCATCTCGGCCTGACCGAAGCCGGCATGGGCACTAAGGGCATCGTCGCCTCGTCGGCGGCGATGGGCTTCGTGCTGCAGCACGGCATCGGCGATACGATCCGCGTGTCGCTGACACCCGAGCCGAACGGCGACCGCACGCGCGAAGTCCAGGTGGCGCAGGAAATCCTGCAGGTCATGGGCTTTCGTCAGTTCATACCGGTCGTTGCGGCCTGTCCCGGCTGTGGACGCACGACGTCGACGGTGTTCCAGGAGCTTGCCCAGAACATCCAGAACGACATCCGCAAGAACATGCCGGTCTGGCGCGAGAAATATCCTGGCGTCGAGGCACTGAATGTCGCCGTCATGGGCTGCATCGTCAACGGGCCGGGCGAAAGCAAACATGCCGATATAGGCATTTCGCTTCCGGGCACTGGCGAAACGCCGGCCGCCCCCGTCTTCATCGATGGCCGGAAAGCGCTGACGCTGCGCGGTCCCAATATCGCCGCCGATTTCGAGGCGCTTGTCGTCGACTATATCGAGAAGCGGTTCGGCCAGCGGACGGCGGCGGAATGACCGCCCGCAAGTTCGGATGAGCCGGTACTGGTCGCCAATCGTCAGCAAGCTTCGGCCCTATGTCGCGGGCGAGCAGCTGCGTATCGCGAACATGGTCAAGCTCAATACCAACGAAAATCCTTACGGGCCGTCTCCGAAGGCGCTCGAGGCGATTCGGGAAGCGGCGGACGATCGTCTGCGGCTCTATCCCGATCCCACTGCCACGGAATTGCGCGAGACAATCGCGGCTCGTTTCGGCCTGACGGCTGAGGAAGTATTCGTCGGCAACGGCTCCGACGAGGTTCTTGCGCATGCGTTCCAGGCGCTGCTGAAACATGAGCGGCCGCTTCTCTACCCCGATGTGACCTACGCCTTTTATTCGACCTATAGCCTGCTATACGGCGTCGAAGCGATCGAAGTGCCTGTCGATGACAGGTTCCGGATCCGACTGGCGGATTACGACAGGCCATGCGGCGCGATCATCATCCCCAATCCGAATGCACCCACCGGGATCGGCCTGCCGCTTGCCGACATAGAGGCGCTTGTCGCCGCCCACCTGGATGCGGTGGTCGTGATCGACGAGGCCTATGTCGACTTCGGCGGTGAAAGCGCCATCCCGCTCATTTCAAAATATCCCAATCTGCTTGTCATTCAGACCCTGTCGAAATCCCGCTCGTTTGCAGGCCTGCGCGTCGGCTTCGCGCTGGGGCAGCGGGAACTGATCGAGGCGCTGGTGCGCGTCAAGGACAGCTTCAATTCCTATCCGCTCGATCGCCTGGCGCAGCTTGCCGCGACGGCAGCGATCAGGGACGAGGCGTGGTTCGAGACATCCAGAAGGAAAATCATTGCCAACCGGCAAAGCCTTGTTGGGGAACTAGAAGCGTTGGATTTCGAGGTTCTGCCGTCCCAGGCGAATTTCGTTTTTGCTAGGCACCAAAGCCAGTCGGGCGCGGCGCTTCTCGCCGCTCTGCGCGAGCGGAACATTCTCGTCCGGCATTTTGCCAAGCCGCGTATTTCGGACTTCCTGCGGATCAGCATCGGTACGGATGAAGAGTGTGCCCGTCTGGTTTCCGCTCTCAAGGAGATACTGGCAGCCTGACCTGCCGCTTCAGCTCTTCCGGTCGGCGATGAAATGCGCCGCAGCAATGAGGATCGAAGCACGGGCGCCGTAGGGGGCAAGCAGCGCCTCGGCATCGCGGACGTGCTCACGGAGCTGGGTCTCGGCCCATTCCATGCCGCGCAGGGCGACGAGTGTTCCCTTGCCGCGGGCCGCATCCTTGCCGGTCGCCTTGCCCATGGTCGCCGCATCCGAGGTCAGGTCGAGAATGTCGTCGGCCAGCTGGAAGGCAAGGCCGATCTTTTCGCCGAAGGCGCGCAGGCGGCGGCGATCTTCCGGCGGGCTTGCCGAGATGACGGCGCCGGCTTCGCAGGCGAAGCGGATCAGCGCGCCTGTTTTCATCGCCTGCAGGCGGATGATGCCGGCCGCGTCGGGCGCCTGCTTTTCCGCCGCGAGATCAAGCGCCTGGCCTCCGGCCATGCCGCCGAGACCGGCTGCGCGGGCAAGGGCCAGCACCAGCGATGCCTTGCTCGTATCGGGAAGGGTCGTTTCCGGCGCGGCTATGATGTCGAAGGCGTAGGTCAGCAGGCTGTCGCCGGCGAGGATCGCCGTCGCTTCGTCGAACTTGATGTGGACCGTCGGTTTGCCGCGGCGCAGGTCGTCATCGTCCATGGCAGGCAGATCGTCATGCACGAGCGAATAGCAGTGGACGCATTCGAGGGCTGCGCCGACACGAAGGGCCGCCTCGGCGTCCCCGCCGAGAAGAGCGGCACTTTCGACGACGAGAAACGGGCGTAGCCGCTTGCCGCCGTTCAGCACGGCATAATGCATGGCATCGCGCAGCGTCTCGGGCCTGGCGATTTCATCGGAAAGGGCACTCGGCGAAAGCAATAGGTCGAGCAGCGCCTCGATGTCGCGGGCGTTGTTCTTCAGCCTTGTCTCGAAAGTGTCCGGGTTCGCGTCCATGGGCGCTGTTTGGCATGAGCGCCCCCGGGCTTGCAACGGAATTGTCGATGGCGGCGGCAAGATTCGCCGCGCACTCTGGCATAAGCTCCGCACAGGCGTTATGAGAACGACAGGAGCGAAATCGGACTGGGGACATTGGATATAGCGCCGGAGAGAGAGGACAGCGTCGACATGCCGGCTCGTCGGCTATGGTTCGGAGACCGGCGTATATTGAAACGCATTGTTCTTGCCGTGCTGATCGTGCTGATCCTTCCCTATGCGCTGATCTTTTTCTATCTGCTGCCCTTCATTCACCCCGTCTCGACGCTGATGCTGCGCGATCTCGTGCTGCTGCGTGGTTACGACAGGCAATGGGTGTCGCTGGACAAGATCGCCCCGGTTGTGGTGCAGTCGGTGATGATGTCCGAGGACGGGCAATATTGCTTCCATGGCGGTGTCGACTGGGTGGAAATGCGCATGCTGGTCGAGGATACGCTGAAGGGTCAGGCGACACGTGGCGGCAGCACGATCCCGATGCAGACGGCGAAGAACCTGTTTCTCTGGAACGGCCGCTCCTTCGTGCGCAAGGCGCTGGAACTTCCGCTCGCGGTGACCACGGACTTCGTCCTGTCGAAACGGCGGCTGATGGAAATCTATCTCAATATCGCCGAATGGGGTCCCGGCATCTACGGCATCGAGGCGGCGGCCCAACACCACTTCAAGGTGCCGGCCTCGAAGCTGACGCGGCGCCAGGCATCGCTGCTTGCCGTCTCGCTCCCGAACCCGATCGACCGCAATGCCGGCAAGCCCGGACGAGGTCTTCGCCGGCTCGCCGGCGTGATCGAGAGACGCGCACAAGGTTCGGGCGATTACATCAAGTGCATCTATGATTGACATCAGAACTTGTCGTTGGAAGCGGTAAGCGTCATCTGACATTCGTGGTTCTGCCATATGGGCGAATGCAGTCCAACCAGAGCCCCCGAGTCGCCCATGACTATCACGACATTTTCGCCCGAACTTCTCTCCTACTCGAAGACGCACAATCCGAACCCGCCCACGCATCTCGGCAGCCGCTATCGCAAGGTCGGCGGCTTTCTGCCGGAAGCCGGCAACACCATCGTCTGCCATATCGAGAAGGGCTCGCAGACGCAGGCAGTGCTGATCGAGGCGCGTGAGACATATCTGGCGATGCCCGAGGCCTCGCAGTTCCTCTTCACGCCGATATCAAGCATTCACATGACGCTTTTCGAAGGCGTGATCGAAACCAGGCGCCGGCAGGATTGCTGGCCGGGCGATCTGCCGCTCGATACACCGATCGAAGACATGACCGAGTTGATGGCGGCCCGGCTCGAAGGTTTCTCGGTGTTCGATCCCTTCAAGGTCGCCGTCGTCGAAGCGCGTCCCTCGGGTCTGCTCGTCGACGGGGTGACCGAGAACGACCGCAAGGTCATGCGCGCCTGGCGCAATGCGCTGGCCGAGCTTCTGGGCTATCGCCAGCCGAACCATCAGGATTACAAGTTCCACATGACCTTCGCCTATGCGATCGAACGGCTGGAGGACGAAGCCTTGCCACGCTGGCAGGCAATGCTCGATGACGTGGCCGGGGATATCCGCCGCAAAGCCCCTGTTCTCGAGCTGACCCCGCCGGCATTCTGCGTGTTCGAGGACATGAACCATTTTCACGAATTGCTGATCTTCGATTTCGAAGCCTAAACGGGAGAGGCCACCATGGATACACCGACCCTCTATATCGCCAACAAGAACTATTCCTCCTGGTCGTTCCGGCCCTGGATGGCGATGACGGCCATCGGCATCGATTTCGAGGAAGTCCTCATCCCCTTCGACGATGCGGCCGGTAATCCCAGCATAAAGGCGGTTTCGCCGACGGGACGGGTGCCGTTTCTCAAGCATGGCGCATTGACGATCTGGGAATCGCTGGCGATCATCGAATATGTCGCCGAGCTTTATCCGGACGCCGGCCTTCTGCCGAGGGATCGCGCCGA
Source organism: Rhizobium sophorae (assembly GCF_013087515.1). Taxonomy (GTDB): domain Bacteria; phylum Pseudomonadota; class Alphaproteobacteria; order Rhizobiales; family Rhizobiaceae; genus Rhizobium; species Rhizobium sophorae. Next base: position 195,929 of record NZ_JABFCN010000066.1, read on the forward strand.
GCGGGCGCTGGCCCGTTCGGTTTCGATGGAAATGCTCTCGAGCTTCCGGGTGCTGCGCAGTGCCTGCCCGATGAATATCCGCCGGCCGAAGGGCAGGATCGCGTTGCCGGATGGTGTCGACGCCGATATCAGCCGCATCGAGACGATCTGGCGCGATCTCCTGCAGCAATCCGGCGGACCGTTTCTGTTTGGCGCGTTCAGCGGGGCGGATGCGATGTTTGCGCCTGTCGTCAACCGGTTCGACATTTATGATCTCGTCAGCCAAAACGATACGCTGGCCTATATGGAAACCATGAAGGCGCATCGGGCCTGGCGGAAATGGGAAGAGGCGGCCCGCGCCGAGCCTTGGATCGTGCCGGAAGACGAAGTCTGAGCCCGGAATCATCGGCTTCGCAAAAAATACGCATGGGGACTGGTCAAGGTCACCCCTTGCATGTATAAGCGCGCCAAATTCCGAAATCGCGACATGTCCGTTTCGGCCGCCAGTCTGGCCGTGGGAATGTTTTGCCCGCAAGTGGAGTAAGAGAAATGGCTGTACCGAAGAGAAAAACAAGCCCGTCCAAGCGCGGTATGCGCCGTTCGGCAGACGCCCTGAAGGCGCCGACCTACGTTGAAGACAAGAACTCCGGCGAACTGCGCCGTCCGCATCATATCGATCTGAAGACCGGTATGTATCGCGGCCGCCAGGTTCTGACGCCGAAGGAAAGCGCATAATTTCCCGATCCGGCTTGTCCGATCGAAGTTTCAAGGCCGGCGTCATGCCGGCCTTTTGCATTTCGACAATATAATATTTGCAATGACTTGCGGTGGGGCAAGGGTTTGCGGCAGTATTCTTCCATGATGCTCTGGGAGATTGCCGATGATAGCCGCCATGCCCTTAATGATTATCCCGTTCATTCTTTACAATCTTGCGATGCTGGGCCTGATGGGCGATGGCGGCATTCCGGCACTGCAACATGACATCATCGTGCTGTCGATGATCTCGGGCGCGATCTGGAGCATGGCGCTCGGCGATCTTTTCATCGTCATCGCGCTTGTCGTGCTGTTCTTCGAAATCCTCAAAGCGACCAGAACCGGTCCCGGCAATCTCGTCAACCACATGCTGTCGATGCTGGTGTTCATCGCCTTCCTGGTCGAGTTTTTGCTCGTCCGGGATGCTGCGACGCAGGTCTTCTTCATTTTGATGACGATCGCTCTGATCGATGTCATCGGCGGTTTTGCCGTGTCGATCCGGAGCGCCGGGCGGGATGTCTCGATCGGATTATAGGTTGTCGAGTTTGTTCTGAAGGGCGCGGAGCTGTTCCTTCAGCTCATCGATATCCTTGGCCTCGGCCTTGCGGCTTTCCTTGGCAGGCGGCGTCATGAACGGTGAGAACATCTGCATCGCCTGCTGAAACAGCTCGGTGTTGCGGCGAACCTGATCCTCGACCATCTGCATCGGCAACTGCAGGTTCTTGCCGAGCGGCGTTTCGCCGAAGGCGCGGTTTACCTGCTCGCGCATCTGGGCCTGTTGTGCGGTGAAGGAGCGCATCGAATGTTCGAGAAAGCTCGGCACGACCATCTGCATCTGGTCGCCGTAATAGGTGATGAGCTGGCGCAGGAAGGAGATCGGGAGCAAGGTGTTGCCGGTCTTCGATTCCTGTTCGAAGATGATCTGGGTCAGCACCGAATGGGTGATGTCATCTCCGCTTTTTGCATCCTGTACGGTAAATTCTTCGCCCTTCTTCACCATCTCCGCCAAGTCTTCCAGCGTCACGTAGGTGCTGGTGCCCGTGTTGTATAGGCGGCGATTGGCGTATTTCTTGATAACGATCTGACCCTCATGCTTCGCCATATCAGTCTCCTGAACCCCCGTCTGATTTATGGATATTCCTCCACTTGAGACTGTAAACGCAAAAGAAGCCCGGTGACAATCTCTTTGTGCGATGCGGCAAACCTTTAACAGAGCAGATAAATCGGGCTTTGACGGGCTTTGGCTAAAAATGACGGCGGCCGGTCTTCGCGTTTGACTTGTGCTCCAAGCTTTGCCAGTTTCCACTTATGTAAGTGAGACGAAAACGAGGAGCGTCCCCATGAGCAATTCATCCATCGTCATCGCCAGCGCAGGGCGAACAGCAGTCGGCGCCTTCAACGGAGCTTTCGCGACAGTTCTCGCGCATGAGCTCGGGGCGACCGTCATCAAGGGCGCGCTCGAGCGCGCCGGCGTCGATGCCGGCGAGGTGGATGAGGTGATCCTCGGCCAGGTGCTTGCCGCCGGCGAGGGCCAGAACCCGGCTCGCCAGGCGGCGATGAAGGCCGGCATTCCGCAGGAAGCGACAGCCTGGGGCGTCAACCAGCTCTGCGGCTCGGGCCTGCGCGCGGTCGCGCTCGGCATGCAGCAGATCGCCACCGGCGATGCGAAGATCATCGTTGCCGGCGGCCAGGAATCCATGTCGATGGCGCCGCATGCCGCGCACTTACGCGGCGGCGTCAAGATGGGCGACATGAAGATGATCGACACGATGATCAAGGACGGCTTGACCGACGCCTTCCATGGCTACCACATGGGCATCACCGCCGAGAATATCGCGCGCCAGTGGCAGCTTTCGCGCGACGAGCAGGATCAGTTCGCGGTCAGCTCGCAGAACAAGGCGGAGGCGGCGCAGAAAGCCGGCCGCTTTACCGACGAGATCATTCCTTACGTCATCAAGACACGTAAGGGCGACGTTACAGTCGATGCCGACGAATATATCCGTCACGGCGCGACGATAGAGGCGATGGGGAAGCTGCGCCCAGCCTTCGACAAGGACGGCACGGTCACGGCCGCGAACGCGTCCGGCCTTAACGACGGTGCTGCTGCCGCGGTGCTGATGAGCGAAGCCGAGGCAGTCCGGCGCGGCATCCAGCCGCTCGCCCGCATCGTTTCCTGGGCAACGGCGGGTGTCGATCCGCAGATCATGGGCACCGGACCGATCCCGGCTTCGCGCAAGGCGCTCGAAAAGGCCGGCTGGTCGGTCAACGATCTCGACCTCGTCGAAGCCAACGAGGCCTTCGCGGCGCAAGCCTGCGCCGTCACCAAGGATCTCGGGTGGGATCCGTCGATCGTCAACGTCAATGGCGGAGCGATCGCGATCGGCCATCCGATCGGCGCCTCGGGTGCGCGCGTTCTCAACACGCTGCTGTTCGAAATGAAGCGCCGCGGCGCCAAGAAGGGTCTCGCCACGCTTTGCATCGGCGGCGGCATGGGTGTGGCCATGTGCTTTGAAGCGCTTTAAATAGCATACAATCCATAATTGATTGAAGATCCCGCCGCGGGGCAGGGCGAAAAACAAAAGGGGAGCGGAACATGAGCAGAGTGGCTGTGGTCACCGGGGGTACGCGTGGCATCGGCGCGGCAATATCCATGGCATTGAAAAATGCCGGATACAGGGTCGCCGCCAACTATGCCGGCAACGACGAGAAGGCCAAAGCCTTCCACGACGTTACCGGCGTTCCGGTGTTCAAATGGGATGTTTCGGATTACCTTGCCTGCGGCGAGGGAATTACCAGGGTCGAACGCGAAATCGGGCCGGTCGAAATCCTCGTCAACAACGCCGGCATCACCCGCGACGCGATGTTTCACAAGATGACGCAGCAGCAATGGCACGAGGTGATCAATACCAACCTCACCGGCCTGTTCAACATGACCCATCAGGTCTGGACCGGCATGCGTGACCGCAGCTTCGGACGTATCGTCAATATCTCGTCGATCAACGGGCAGAAGGGCCAGATGGGCCAGGTCAACTATTCGGCGGCCAAGGCGGGCGATCTCGGCTTCACCAAGGCGCTGGCTCAGGAAGGCGCGAACAAAAACATTACCGTCAACGCCATTTGCCCCGGTTACATCGGAACGGAAATGGTGCTTGCCGTGCCGGAGAAAGTGCTGAACGAACGCATCATTCCGCAGATCCCCGTCGGCCGTCTCGGCGAACCGGAAGAGATCGCGCGCTGCGTCACCTTCCTCGTCTCCGACGATGCAGGCTTCATCACCGGTTCGACGCTGACAGCCAATGGCGGGCAGTTCTTCGCATAAAAACAAAAGGCTAGGGCGGTCCTGCGTTTCCGTTGAAAGCTGAACCGCTCTAGACATTTCCGTCTTCGAGTCGACAGCAGAGATTAGATTCAAAGCGATTGGCGCGTCCGGCAGGACGCGCCAATCGCAGTTTATGGACGTCGCTATGGCCGAACTCTGGCCGGCACTTTACGCAGCGAAGGATCATCGGTGCTGACGGCTGATATCGCGGTCGCCAGGAAAGCCGACGCGATGAGCACGACGACGAGGGAATTCAGCAAAATCTGAATCATGGAAGCGTTTCCTTTCCGGTGCGCTGGGCGGTTCTGCCCGTCCGTTGCGCTCGTGAAGGAAATATGTGCCTGCCCGTTGGGCGGTGATAGGTTTGACTTTCGTAACCGATTGTCAACGTCTCGTTGACGGATGCGACCGGCAAAAGAAAACGGACGCCGAAGCGCCCGTTGGGAGTCCGATATGCTTTGCCGATCAGTAGCGGCAACGGGCCTCGTAGCGGCGGCCGTAGCGGTCGCGATAGACGCAGTAGCCGCGGCGTTCGACCGACTGGCCGATCAGAGCACCGGTCAGACCGCCGGCAACGGCGCCGACGGCGGCGCCACCCCAGCTGTTGGTGACGGCACCGCCGATGACCGCACCGGTGCCGGCGCCGATCGCCGTACCTTGCTCGGTCGCTGTGCAGGATGCCAGGGCGCCGACGAGGGCACCAATAAGAACGATCTTCTTCATCATGTCGTAACTCCCCAGGTTAGTTGGCCTTTAGATGCGGCCCATTAGTACAAGGATAATGATAATCACGAGAACTAGCCCCAAACCGCCCGAAGGTCCATAGCCCCAGCCACGGCTATAACCCCAATTCGGCAAGGCTCCGATCAAGAGCAGAATGAGGATAATAAGAAGTATCGTGCCAAGCATGGTGTGTTTCCTTCATTTCATCCGCAATTTGGATGGACGAGAAACACGCATTGGCGATTTTTGTTCCCGGTTAAGCTCCGGAAATGTGACGAAGCCTGATTCACGGTTTAATTTCCGTCATCTCGGAAAATTGTCACTATGGTTAAAAAGACATTTAAATACAATATGTTGCGGTGAACAAAGCTGGAAAACGGCGATGTCGCCGATTCGTCAGCGATTCGTTCCGTTTGTGATCGGTGCGCCGAGATCGGCCGCCTTGACTTAATGTTGTCTGAATCCGGCGCCTGAAAGATTAATGCTGATACGACGAGGCGGGGCGAGGCGATCTGCCGCCAATGCGTATCTAGGGCCTGAACCTGATAACGCTACCAGATGTGGCCGTGAACGAAAGGCGAAAATGGCAGCGTCAGCGATTCGTCTCCGATTCGTTCCGGCTTTGGTCAAGAGGTTAATTTCGGGCGGATTTTCGCCTGTTCGAGATCGGGCGAAGATCGTCGCTCACCATGGCGAAAATACGAACAGGAGAGAGTCTCGCGATTCAGCATCTAGTGGGAAAAAGTGATTCAAAATCAATACTTAGCCGTGAACAAAAGCTGAATCAGCCGGAGTCATCGATTCGTCGCTGATTCGTTCTCACGCTGTTCCGAATCGGAAATTCGGGCGTTCCCGGCGACTCGCAAAGGTCGTAATCCCCGAGGCATTTTGAAATCTGCCCTTGCGTTTGCGGCGGCAGCTGTCCATGTGTTGTCCAGCTTCCATCGAGGAGCCGAGATTTTCCTGGGGCCACCCCGCCTCATTTGCATGGACCCATGACTCTGACTTCGCAGCCGATGATTCTGAGTGGGCGCGGTGTGACCGCGGTGCTCGGCCCGACCAATACCGGCAAGACCCATTATGCCATCGAGCGCATGGTCGCGCACGGGACGGGCGTGATCGGCCTGCCGCTCCGGCTGCTGGCGCGCGAGGTCTATACGCGGGTGGTGGAGAAGGTCGGCGCGCAGAATGTGGCGTTGGTCACCGGCGAGGAAAAGATTTCGCCGCCCAATGCGCGTTTTTCCGTCTGCACCGTCGAAGCGATGCCGCGCGAGACCAGAGCCGCCTTCGTCGCGATCGACGAGGTGCAACTCGCCGGCGATCTCGAGCGCGGCCATATCTTCACCGACCGCATCCTGCATCTTCGCGGCCGCGAGGAAACGCTGCTGCTCGGTGCGGCGACGATGCGGCCGATCCTGCTGCAGCTCCTGCCTGGCATCAATATCGTCGAGCGGCCGCGGCTTTCGCATCTTTTCTACGCCGGGCAGAAGAAGATCACCCGGCTGCCGCAGCGCTCGGCCATCGTCGCCTTCTCCGCCGACGAGGTCTATGCCATCGCCGAGCTCATCCGCCGGCAGCGCGGCGGTGCGGCGGTCGTGCTCGGCGCGCTCAGCCCGCGCACCCGCAATGCGCAGGTGGCGCTCTATCAGGCAGGCGACGTCGAATATCTGGTGGCGACCGATGCGATCGGCATGGGCCTCAACCTCGATGTCGATCACGTCGCCTTCGCCCAGGACCGGAAATTCGACGGTTACCAGTTCCGCAATCTCAATCCGGGCGAACTCGGCCAGGTCGCCGGGCGCGCCGGGCGGCATGTGCGGGACGGAACCTTCGGCGTCACCGGGCAAGTCTCGCCCTTCGACGAGGAGCTGGTGCAGCGCATCGAGGGACACGAGTTCGACAACGTCAAGGTTTTGCAGTGGCGCACGACCGTGATGGACTTCTCCTCAATCGCATCGCTGCGCGCCAGCCTTGAGGCGGGACCGCGCGTACCGGGGCTGACGCGGGCGCTGCCTGCGGTCGACCAGCAGGCGCTGGAACAGCTTTCGCGTTATCCTGAGGTCATCGATCTCGCCGACAGGCCGGCGCGCGTCGAAAAACTTTGGGAGGCTTGCGCGCTTCCCGACTATCGGCGTATCACCCCAGCACAACATGCCGATCTTATCTCGACCCTCTTTTCCGATCTCGTCCGCTATGGCACGGTGAATGAGCAGTTTCTTGCGGAGCAGGTTCATCGCTCCGATCGAACAGATGGCGAAATTGACACGCTTTCGGCGCGAATCGCGCAGATAAGGACCTGGACCTACGTTTCGAATCGGCCCGGTTGGCTTGCCGATCCGACACACTGGCAGGAAAAGACGCGGGAAATCGAAGATCGATTGTCCGACGCGTTACATGAAAGGTTGACGAAACGCTTTGTTGATCGCAGGACATCTGTGCTCATGAAGCGCCTGAGAGAGAATGCGATGCTGGAAGCTGAAATCAGTGTGAATGGCGATGTCTTCGTTGAAGGACATCATGTAGGGCAGTTGAGCGGATTCCGTTTCACGCCGGTGGCGGGAACGGACGGACCGGATGCCAAGGCGGTTCAGGCTGCGTCGCAGAAGGCGCTCGGGCTCGAGTTCGAAGCCCGCGCGGCCCGGATGCATGCCGCCGGCAACAGCGATCTGCTGATCGGTTCGGATGGGCTGATCCGTTGGCTGGGCGACCCGGTGGCGCGGCTTTCGGGCAGCGATCATATCATGCGTCCGCGCGTGATTCTGCTGGCGGACGAGCAACTGACGGGCAATGCCCGCGATCACGTTGCCGCCCGCATCGAGCGCTTCGTCAATCATCATATCAGCACGGTGCTGAAGCCGCTCGACGACCTGTCGCGCGCCGAGGACCTGCAGGGTCTCGCCAAGGGGCTTGCCTTCCAGCTCGTCGAGAATGTCGGGGTACTGTTCCGCCGCGACGTGACCGAGGAGGTGAAGTCGCTGGACCAGGAGGCCCGTGCCTCCATGCGCCGCTACGGCGTGCGTTTCGGCGCCTATCATATCTTCGTTCCCGCACTTCTGAAGCCGGCGCCGGCCGAGCTCATCACGCTGCTATGGGCGCTGAAGAACGACGGTCTCGACAAGCCGGGCTACGGCGATCTCATTCCAGTGCTTGCCGCCGGCCGCACCTCGGTCGTCACCGATCCGAGCTTCGAGCGGATGTTCTACAAGCTCGCCGGCTTCCGTTTCCTCGGCAAGCGTGCGGTGCGCATCGACATCCTGGAACGGCTTGCCGATATCATCCGTCCGCTGCTGCAATGGAAGCCCGGTCAGAACAACCGTCCGGAGGGCGCCTATGACGGCCGCCGCTTCACGACGACGACCGCGATGCTGTCGATCCTCGGTGCGACGCTCGAGGACATGGAAGAAATCCTCAAGGGTCTCGGCTATCGTGCCGATGCCGTGAAGGCGGAAGAAGCATCGCTCCATCTTGCGGCGCAGGATGCGGCCTCAGTGCCTGCCGCCAGCGTGCAAACGCCTGCGGAAGAGACAGCCGAGAAGGCTGATCACGACGATGCCGATGGCGCCGCGGAAGAGACTGCTGCCGAGCCATCCGTAACCGACGCGCCCGTGGCGGAAGCGGTTGAAAGCCCCGCTCCGGCCGAAGCGATCGAGGCATCCGCTCCGGCGGAAGCCTCTGCTTCCGGCGAAACCTCTGCTCCTGTGGAAGCGATATCGGCTTCCGGGGAAGCAGGATCTGCTCCTGGGGAAGCCGGCGAGCCGGCGGAACCGAAGCCGGTGCTTCTGTGGCGTCTTGGCGGTCGCAACGACAATCAGCGCCAGGGGCGCGGCGGGCATGGCGAACGCCGTGGCGGCCAGGGCGAGCAGCGCGGTCAAAACCAGGAGCGCGGCGACCGCAATCGCCGGCCGGGCGGCGGTGAAGGCGGCGAGGGCAATCGCGGCGGCGACGGCCGCGACAACAATCGCCAGAACCGTGGCAAGGAAGGCAGCGGTCGCGATGGTGGCCGGCCGCAGCAGGCAAGAGGCGACCGCAACAATCAACCACGGGGCGACCAGCCGCGCGGCGACCGGCAGGACCGTGGCGATCGCAAGGATCGCGGCGAGCGCAACGACCGAAACAACAATCGTGGCGGCTCGCAGCCGTTGCGCTTCGAGGCCAAGCCGCCGCGCAAGGAGAAGCCGATCGATCCGGATTCGCCCTTCGCCAAGCTCGCAGCTCTCAAGGAGCAGATGAAGAAGTAATCATGAGCGGGGAGACACAGCCGACAAGCGGTTCGCGCCAGCGCATCGACAAGTGGCTGTTCTTCGCGCGCATGGTGAAGTCGCGCTCGCTGGCGCAGAGCCATATCCAATCAGGCCATGTGCGCATCAACGGCGAGCGCTGCAACCATCCAAGCCAGATGGTCAAGCCGGGCGACCGTATCGAGTTGACGCTGGAGCGGCGCGATGTCGTTCTCGTCATGCGCCTTGCCGGCGAACGGCGGGGGCCTTACGAGGAGGCGCGCCTGCTCTACGACGACCAATCCCCGCCGCCCGATGAGGCAAAACGTCTCACTCCCTACGAGCAGGCGATCCGAGCCACCGGCACCGGCCGTCCGACTAAAAAGGAAAGACGTGCAATCGACAGGCTGATGTCGGACGAGGATTAGAAAACTCTGTCTGCGGCGGCGGCTTTTGCAGATCGTTTATCCTTGAAATCCGACGCCAAAGCCGATACGTCACTGACAACCTGCCGGAAGCGTGCTTGCCTCCCAAGCCTGCTCACGCTTTTCCTCCGGCACGGGGATAGGCGCGACGTTCCAGGTTGCCCGGCCCCATCCGCATGGAAATCCTGGAGTTCTTCATGACCTATGTCGTGACCGACAATTGCATCAAGTGCAAATATACCGATTGCGTGGAAGTCTGCCCTGTCGACTGCTTCTATGAGGGCGAGAATTTCCTCGTCATCCATCCCGACGAATGCATCGATTGCGGCGTCTGCGAACCTGAATGTCCCGCCGAGGCGATCAAGCCCGATACCGAGCCGGGCCTCGACAAATGGCTGAAGATCAATACCGAATATGCCACGATCTGGCCGAATATCACGGTCAAGAAGGACCCGTTGCCCGAGGCCAAGGAAATGGATGGCGAAACCGGAAAATTCGAGAAGTATTTTTCGGAGAAGCCCGGTTCCGGCGATTGAGACAGCGCCCACATGCGGCCTCCGGATTCGGGCGACCGCAGGGCGAAACGTTTTAAAAGCTGCGTGAGGCATATGGGTGACATGTGTTGCCCGCATGACTCAAGCGAAGCAAATTATTGATTTCCTCATATTTTTATGATAGGTTTCGTCTACTGTTCCATTTGTGGCATAACGCATGCCCAAAACCATCACGAAAGCAAAACAAATCCGTACACGGTTTCCGTGACATATCAACGCTTTGAGCGCCGGGTCCCAAGATCGTGCGCAAGAAGTCTTTGCTTTTGCCCGATGGGACCAGAGTGAAGTCACCCGACGGATACTACCGTCTCACCCGGGCCTGACTGACCCGGCTCCGGCCGCCGCCGGAAGCGTAACAGGGAGTTTTTGAATAGAATGACGACTCAGCAGAAAAAGCCTTCTACAGCACGTCACGGCTTCAAGACCGGTGAATCGATCGTCTACCCCGCTCATGGCGTCGGTACCATCACCGCTATCGAAGAGCAAGAAGTTGCCGGCATGAAGCTCGAACTTTTCGTTATCGATTTCGAGAAGGACAAGATGCGTCTGAAGGTTCCGGTCGCGAAGGCGATGAGCATTGGTATGCGCAAGCTTTCGGAAACGGATTTCGTCGAGCGTGCTTTGAAGGTCGTGCAGGGCAAGGCGCGCGTCAAGCGCACCATGTGGTCGCGCCGCGCCCAGGAATATGATGCCAAGATCAATTCCGGCGATCTGATTTCCATCGCTGAGGTCGTGCGCGATCTGTATCGTGCCGAGAATCAGCCTGAACAGTCCTATTCCGAGCGCCAGCTTTATGAGGCTGCGCTCGACCGCATGGCGCGCGAAATCGCCGCCGTCAACAAGATGTCTGAAACCGAAGCCGTTCGCCTCGTCGAGACCAATCTCAACAAGGGTCCGAAGCGTGGCAAGGCAATCGAAGAAGACGATTCACAGGACGAAGCCGCGTAAAAGCGACCCCTGTTTTCTATCAAAAAACCCGGCCTGTGAGCCGGGTTTTTTATTGGAACTTTTTCCTGACTGCCGCGTTTCTCACACGTAATTGCGGACTGCTCGTCGGGCAACGGCCTCAACGGGCGAACTGCTATTCCGTCAATGTTCGATGAGGAGCGGATCATGCCTTTTCTAGATTGCCCATCCGGCAAAGTGAAGAAACAGGTCCAGCCCGGCCGTCTTACCGGCACATGATGAGAAATAGGGCCTCCCCCTGAAAAGTCCAGGGCGAGGCTTTTATGCATTCATAACCCATTCAATCCGGACAGCGATGTTCCGGAAGATGAGTTTTATTGTTCATTTCAGGGCGAGAGGCCTGTTTCCGGGAGATCGAAATGAAGAACATGTCTGCAGATCGGCGCATGATCAAAATCGCGATGGCCGCTCCTTATCTCGCCCGCCAGGAAGAGCACGATCTCGCCACCCGCTGGAAGGATCACGACGACCGCGGCGCCCGCAACCAGATCGCCATGGCGCATATGCGCCTCGTCATATCCATGGCCGGCAAGTTCCGCAATTTCGGGCTGCCGATGAGCGATCTGGTGCAGGAAGGCTATGTCGGCCTGCTCGAGGCCGCCGCCCGCTTCGAGCCGGAACGCGACGTGCGCTTTTCCACCTATGCAAGCTGGTGGATCAGGGCGTCGATCCAGGATTATATCCTGCGCAACTGGTCGATCGTGCGGGGCGGCACGAGTTCGGCGCAAAAAGCGCTGTTCTTCAATCTGCGCCGTCTGCGCGCCAAGCTCGCCAAGGGCGACACCCAGCTGACGCTGCAATCCATTCACCAGGAAATCGCCGCCGCTCTCGGCGTCAGCCTCTCGGATGTGCAGACGATGGATGCCAGGCTTTCCGGCAACGACGCCTCGCTGCAGGCGCCTTCGGTCTCTGGCGATGCAGAGAGTGCGGAGAAGATGGATTTCCTCGTCAGCGACGATCCCCTGCCGGACGAGCAGGTGTCCAACATGATCGACGGCGAGCGCCGCCGCGTCTGGCTCGCCTCGGCACTGAAACATCTCAACGAACGCGAGATGAAGATCATCAGCGCCCGGCGTCTGGCGGAAGATGGCGCCACGCTCGAAGAGCTCGGTGCCGATCTCGGAATTTCCAAGGAGCGCGTGCGTCAGATCGAAAGCCGGGCGATGGAGAAGCTTCGCAGCGCGCTCGTCAGCGCCGATCCGCATATGGCGGCCTACGCCTGAACTTAAAGTGCGTCGCGATTTAGGTCATTGTCGCAAGACCGCCGCCCAGTTTTGCGTGAGATGTTTTCTCCCCTCCAGCAGCACAGACTGGCCCGGCGCAAGCCGGGCCTTTTTTATTCGGCGATGATCTTGACGCGATCGCCTGTTGAAACGGCTGCGCCCGTGGGCAGGGCGTTGATGAGCTTGAAGAGATCGAGCTTGCGGTCTGTGCCCATCATGCGGGCGGCGAGTGTCGAGATGTTCTCACCCGGCCGGACGGTGACCACGCGGATGCGCAGCGGCTTCAGCGAGGCGGCCTCTGCCGGCGTCATGCGGCGGAAACTCGCGCGCAGCACATTGGCCGTTGGCTCAAGGGCGCCGCTGCCTTTCGGCACGGCAGTCAGGAAACGGAAGATCTGCGAATTGTTGCGGATCACGGTCACATCGAAATCCCAGCGGTCGGCGCTGGCGCGCGCGGTGGCTGCTTCCATGCCGTTGATGGTGATCGGCTGGATGGTCGATGGGTCGAGGCCGGTCACCCAGCCGCTGGAGATATAGTTGGTAAGGCTCTGGTTCTGATTGTCGGCGACGCCGTCGAAGCGGACGGCAATGTCGTTCGGGCCGGTGGCCATCACCGCTTCGACCTTGTTGTCGATGTGGAAATCCGGCGGCACGTCGAAGCGGATGCCGAGACCGCCATGCAGGAAGGTCTGGCCGCGCACATAGCCTTCTTCCGGGCTGTCGCCGTAGAGCAGTCCGTCTATGCCGTCGAGATAATAATTGCGACCCTTGTCGCCGACCGAGCCTTCCTGGCCGAAGGCGCGGGCGTGGGTGCGGGCAAGCTCTATGCGCTGGGCCGAATTCGGATGGCTCGACAGGAAGTCGAGACTCTGGTCGGCCTCGGGATCAACCGACATGAAGCGACTGTAAGCGGCCATCGAATCGAGGAACCGGGCGGCGGCATAAGGGTCGTAGCCGGCTTCGCCGAGCATGCGCACGCCGATGACATCGGCCTGCAGCTCCTGCTGGCGGGAGAAGGCGGCGAGCCGCAGCTTGCCGCGGGCAAGCGCCTGCTTGCCGGCAATGTCGCTGGAGAGGACCTCGGCGACGACACGGCTGGCGATGACCTCAGCCTCTTCGCGCTTCTGCCGCTCGATGCCGTGGTTCGCCGTCACATGGCCCATTTCGTGCGACAGCACGGCGGCGACTTCCGAGGCGTCGTTGGCAAGGGCGAGCAGGCCTCGGGTGACGTAGAGATAACCGCCCGGCAGCGCGAAGGCGTTGATCGCCGGCGAATTCAGGATGGTGATGCGGTAGGACTGGCTCGGATTTTCCGACACAGCCGTCAGCGCGCCGGCGATGCGGGCGACGAGGCGCTCGGTTTTGGCGTCCTTATATTCACCGCCGTAGCTTGCCACGATGCGCGGATGCTCACGGGCGCCCATCGCCGCACGCGGATCGTTCTTCTGCACCTCATCGACGATCTGAGGATTTGAAGAAGGCGAAACACTGGGCTGATAGGATTGGTCGATCAGCGATTGACAGCCATTCAGCGCTATTGCGAGGGCCGAAAGCAGCATCAGGCGACGCGCGAAGCGCCGCGGCGCGGAGATGGCATCACTGGAAAGCGCGGGCGATTTCCACGTCGTCAAGCTGTCCAGTCTGATTCTCCGCATCATGTCGCTGTTTTGCCGGTTTGCCGCAGATTCGGACCGACCGTGGCATGGGGAACTCAACAGGTGCGCACCCCTGGTCTCGCGCTGCACAATCGGCCGATACAAGTCGTTGCTGTAGCTGATTTACGCATCGGTTGCATAGCGAGACTCTGTTTAAATGTGGCGCCGTTGCATTTTAGCAAGCCTCAGGCATTAAGGCTTCCCTTCGCTCGGATGAAATTATGGCGAAAGTTCCGTCACAAAGCGGAGATTCGTCGCCGGCGCGGAAAAAGAACGGCCCGATTGAAGCAACTGGCTCGACAGCGACAGTCCTGCGAGAAAATTGCAACCCTTGATACAGGCATCGAGAGGGAACGCGTCCTGATGAAGCATTCTCTCGCAGTAACGAGTCGACTATTCGGCAGCTTCCGCGGTCGCCGGTTGCGGCTTCGTCGTCTCGCCGGCGCGGGGCAGTTGCACGGGTTTCAGCATGATGGCGGCGGCAAGGCCGATCAACGCAATGGCGCAGGAGGTCATGAAGAGCGGCGAGAAGGCGGCGGCATAGGTATCGGCGACGGCCTGGCGGCTCGCTTCGGGAAGGGCGGCCATCATTTTCGGCGTCAGCTGTTCGATATCGGCGACGCCGGGAATGGAGACGCCGACCTTGCCGAGCTCGGAGGCGATGATGGCGCCGTAGATGGAAATAGCGATCGAGGCGCCGCCCATGCGCGACAGCGTCACCGAGCCGGTGGCGGCGCCGACGTCGCGGGCCGGTGCTGCATTCTGTACGCCGATGACGGGAACCTGCTGGGCAAGGCCGATGCCGATGCCGTGCAGCATCATGACCGCGCCGATAAAGGCGATCGGCGTTCCCGCGTGGATCTGCGACATCAGGGCAAAGGCGATGGCGCTGCAGGTGAGGCTTGCGATGGCAAAGGGCTTGTAGCGCCCCGTCTTCGAGATGATGCGGCCTGCGGAAAGCGACCCGCAGACGAGGCCGCCGGTCAGAAGGATGAAGAGCAGACCGGCGGCCGACGGCGAAAGGCCGGTCGTGGTCTGCAGGAAGAGGGCGAGATAATTGACCATGCCGATGGCAATGGCGCCGCCCATGATCGAGATCACCAGGAGCAGGCTGAAGGTCGAATTGCGAAACAGCTGCAAGGGAACGATCGGTTCGGACGCGCGGCGCTCGACGAACACCCAGGTGACGGCACAGACGACGCCGAAGACGACGATGCCGATGCTCTCAGGCGAAATCAATGCACCGAACAGCTCGCTGCTGTCGGTGGCAAGCACGATGCTTGTCGTCGTCATGGCAAGCAGAAGCGCACCGGCATAATCGATCTTGGGGCGGCGATGCGGTTTGCGGTACGGCAGCATGAAGGCAAGGCCGGTGAGCACGATGAAGCCGATCGGCACGTTGACGAGGAAGATCGAACGCCAGCCGAAGAGATCGCTCATCGTACCGCCGAGTACCGGGCCGATCGCGCCCGATGCCATCAGCACGAGGCTGGAATAGCTTTGGTAGCGCGCCCGCTCGCGCGGCTCGAACAGGTCGGCGTTGACGGCGAAGATCGATACCATGATGCCGCCGCCGCCAAGGCCCTGCAACACACGGGCGGCGATCAGCGTATTCATCGAGACCGCAAGACCGCAGACTGTCGATCCGACAGTGAAGATCATGATCGCCGTCATCATCACGTATTTGCGGCCGAAGAGATCGCCGAGCTTGCCGTAGAGTGGCATGACGGCGCTCAGCGACAGGAGATAGGCCGAACCGATCCAGCCGAAGCGCTCGAGATGGCCGAATTCCCCGACGATCGTCGGCAGCGCCGTGGAGACGATCTGATTATCAAGCGTCGCCATGAACATGGCGGTCATCAGGAAGAAGAAGAGGATAAGCCGGCGACGAGGATCCGTCACGAGCGGCGCAGGCGCGAGTTGCATGTCCATGGGAGGCATCGTTCCGGGTTGACGTGCTTTTATGTGCTAACAGCATATAAATGTCAATGGCACATTAATGACATCAGCATATTCAATTTTTGAATCGGCTCTGTTATGGTCCTGTGATGAGCGACGTCCTGACCAAGACCCCTTCTGCGGAGCCGGCCGAGCCGGATCGTGAAAACGTGCCGCGTATCGGCCGGAGCATGGCGCGCATGCGGCTGATGACCGGGCGGCGGCTGATCGGCCGGCTGGCGATCCAGAGTGCTGCACCGGGCCTTGAGCTTTCGCATCTCGACGTGCTCGATGCCGTGCGGAGGGCGCGGCCTGCCGGCGAGGTGACGGTCGGCATGATCGCAGAGATGCTGCGCATCGATCCGTCACGGGCAAGCCGGGTGGTGGCCGACATGGTCGGGCGCAACGTATTGCGCCGCGAGGCCTCGCAGGCCGATGCGCGGCGGATCGTCGTCGTCATGACCGAGGTCGGCCAGGACTTGCTTGCCGAGATCGTCGCGCAGAAGCTTGCGATCATTTCCGAGATCGTTTCCGACTGGCCGCAGGAGGATGTCGAGCGTTTCGCAGCGCTTTTCGAGCGCTTCATCGGCGGCTACGAGGCGGTTTTCCTGTCGCGCGACAAGGATACGCCGGGCTGAGGCAGACGCTGGCGTTCGCCGGCCCTTCCCCTCGACCCCTCGTTTGCGCTAAGGGCAATGCCCATGAGCCAATCCACCTTCACCATTCTCCTTGGCGGCGAACTCAGCCTGACGGAGCGCCTGCGCGATGCCATCGAAGACAGCCGCTTTATTGCGGCCGATGGCGGCATGCGGCATGCGGCAGCACTCGGTATTACGCCGGAACTCTGGGTCGGCGATTTCGATTCGACGCCTGATGATCTCGCGGGTGCATTTCCCGATGTGCCGAAACAGCCTTATCCGGCCGCAAAGGCGGCGACGGACGGCGAAATCGCAGTGGCCGAAGCAATCGCGCGCGGTGCGCGGCGGCTGATCCTGGCCGGTGCGCTCGGCGGTGAACGTTCCGACCACGCGCTTCAGCATCTGCTGTCGGCCGTCAGCCTGGCGGAAGAGGGTTTCGACCTGCTGCTGACCTCGGGCAAGGAAGAGGCCGTGCCGCTGGTGGCCGGTACGATCGAACTGGACCTTCCCAAAGGCTGCCTGTTTTCCGTGCCCGGATTCAGCGAGCTGAGAGGGCTTTCCATCGAGAATGCGCGTTATCCGCTGGTGGATTTTCATCTACCTTTCGGCTCGTCGCGCACCATTTCCAACGTCGCGGAAGGCAAGGTTCGCTTTTCGCTCCGCAGTGGCCGAGCGTTCGTGCTCGCCCGGCCTTATGATCTTACCGGAGTCTGATTTTTGGCCCCTCCCATTCTGAAACTCGACGATATCTTCCTGAGCTTTGGCGGTGCACCGCTTCTGGCGGGTGCTGGCCTGCAGATCGAGCCCGGTGACAAAATCTGTCTCGTCGGGCGCAACGGCTCGGGAAAATCGACGCTGCTGAAGATTGCCGCCGGCCTGGTCGAGGCGCAGTCCGGCGAGGTCTTCCGCCATCCGTCCTCGACGGTGCGTTATCTCGAACAGGCGCCGGATTTTGCCGACTTCACCACGGTGCAGGCCTATGCAGAGGCCGGCCTCGGGCCGGGCGATGACCCCTATCGTGTCACCTATCTCCTCTCCCATCTCGGGCTGACTGGCGATGAAGACCCCAGAATGCTGTCCGGTGGCGAATCGCGGCGCGCAGCCCTTGCCCGGGTTATGGCACCGGAGCCGGACATTCTGCTGCTCGACGAACCGACCAACCATCTCGACCTGCCGACCATCGAATGGCTGGAAGGCGAGCTGCAAAAGACGTGCAGCGCCTTGGTGCTGATTTCGCACGACCGGCGTTTCCTCGAAAAGGTCTCGACGGCAACCGTCTGGCTCGACCGCGGTACCTCACGCCGGCTTGACAGAGGCTTTGCGCATTTCGAAGCCTGGCGCGACCAGGTGCTGGAGGCCGAGGAGCTGGAACAGCACAAGCTCGGCAAGTCGATCGAGCGCGAGGAGCATTGGCTGCGCTACGGCGTCACGGCGCGGCGCAAGCGCAACATGCGCCGTCTTGGCGAGTTGCAGACGATGCGCTCGAACTATCGCGGCCACAAGGGGCCGCAGGGCACGGTGCAGGCGACGGTTTCGGACGCCCAGGAATCCGGCAAGCTGGTGATCGAGGCCGATAAGATCACCAAGAGCTTCGGCAAGCGTGCAATCGTCACGCCGTTTTCGATCCGCGTGCATCGCGGCGACTGCATCGGTCTGGTCGGGCCGAACGGCGCCGGCAAGACGACGCTGCTGAAGATGCTGACCGGGCAGCTTTCGCCTGATAGCGGCACGGTGAAGCTCGGCACCAATTTGGAGATCGCGACGCTCGACCAGAAGCGCGAGGATCTAGACCCCGAGGATACGCTTGCCAATTATCTGACGGACGGGCGCGGCGAAAACCTGCTCGTCAACGGCGAGCAGCGCCATGTTACCGGCTATATGAAGGAATTTCTATTCCAGCCGGAACAGGCGCGTACGCCGATCAGAAACCTCTCCGGCGGCGAACGCGCCCGGCTGATGCTGGCGCGCATCCTTTCGCGCCCGACGAACCTCTTGATCCTCGACGAGCCGACCAACGATCTCGATATCGAAACGCTCGATCTCCTGCAGGAGATTGTCGCCGGCTTTCCCGGCACCGTCATTCTCGTCAGCCATGACCGCGATTTCCTCGACCGCACCGTGACCTCGACGATCGCACCCGCCGTGCCGGATGCGCCTGATGGCCGCTGGATCGAATATGCCGGCGGCTACTCGGATATGCTTGTGCAACGCAAGGGCGCGCTCGAGGAGCGCAGAAAAGCCGAGAAGGCGGCGGAGAAGCCGAAGGCGCAGGAGGCAACAGCGTCGGGCAGCTCGAAGGTCAAGCTCTCCTTCAAGCAGAAATTCGCACTGGAAAACCTGCCAAAGGAAATGGCGAAGGCCGAAGCCGAAATCGCCAAGCGCGAACAGGTGATGGCAGATCCCAATCTTTTCACGCGCGATCCTGCAGCCTTCAACCGGCTTGCCAGCGAGATGGAAAAATTGCGTGCCGGCCTGACAAAGATGGAAGAGGAGTGGCTGGAGCTCGAAATGCTGCGGGAAGAGCTGGAAGGCTGAGATTTTCTCGAGGCTGAAGGCTCACTTTTCCTTGATTCGTCAGTGTGCCGTCCTGCGGCATAAGGTGCCGTCCGGCAGCTGGGGATATTGCCGATCGCAATGGCGACAAGGAAAAGTCATATGTCTCACAAGCCTCATTCCGGAATTTTCACGGCGGTTATCGCCGGCAGCCTCGTGGCGCTTGCCCTGTCGCAAGCCGCTCAGGCGCAGGATGCCCAGCGCATTCGTGTTCGCGGCGCAATCGAAAGCCTCAGCGGCGATACGCTCGTCGTCAAGACGCGCGAGGGCAACGATGCGACGGTCGCGCTGAAAGCTGGCTGGAAGGTCGGCGGTATCAGACAAGCTTCGGTCGAGGATATCAAACCTGGGGATTTCGTCGGTGTGGCCTCACTTCCGAAGGGCACCGGCCCGGACGGGGCGATCGAGGTGCTGATCTTTCCGGCGTCGATGAAGGGAACCGGCGAGGGCAACCGTCCCTGGGATGCGCAGCCGAATAGCCAGATGACCAATGCGACTGTCAGCAACGCCGTCAAATCCGTCGACGGCCACACGGTCACGCTGACCTATCAGGGCAAGGAAAAGACCATCTCGATTGCCGATGGCACGCCGATCGTGACGTTGGCGCCTGCGACCAAAGATGATCTGAAGCCCGGCGCCGGCGTCGTCGTCACCGGCGAGAAGGCGGCGGATGGCAGCATCTCGGCCAGCCAGATCGCCGTCGGCCTCAACGGCGTCATACCGCCGATGTGACCAGCGGCTTAAATCCTCATCTTATGCATGCCGTTATACCAAAACCGCTCCACACTTTTGGGCGGCATGCATTAAAGCGCCGGCGCAGGCACGGCGGCAGCGCCCGCACTGGCGCTGGCCCCGGTCTGGACGACAGGCGGCTCCTCGGATTTTGACGGCAGCGCTTGTAGATGCAGCACGCGCGGCTTCAGCGCCTCGAGATATGCCTCGGAGCGGCCGATATAGATCATGCCGCTTTCGGGCATCGAGGTGAGCAGTTTGGCCATCGTTTCCTGCAATTCCGGCTCCATGCCTTCCAGCACTTCGTCGAAGATGATCCAGCGCGGGCGCACAAGAAGCAGCCGGGCGAAGCCGATCGCTTTCTGCTGGTCGCTGTCGAGCAGCTTGTCCCAGCGGGCACGGGTCTCGAGCCTTGCGATCAGCGAATGGAGACCAACCTTGTCGAGGGCCGCCTCGACGTCGGCTTTCTCGTAGGCTTCGGGACGTTCGGGAAAGGCCAGCGCCTCGCGCAGTGAGCCGCCGGGGACATAGGCGAGCTGCGGAACGAAGAGCATGTCGTCGATTGGCGGCAGGCCCATCGTGCCGCTGCCGCACGGCCAGAGGCCAGCCATCGCCTGGAAGAGCAGCTTGCGATTGACGCTGTGATCGCCGTTGATCATGACTTTTTCGCCGGCCTTGATCACGACATTGGTTTCACGCAGACGGAAACCGCCGCATTCCTCGATGTCTTCGCCGACCTTGGCGACGATCACCACGTCCTTCAGCGTCAGCGTGTCGGGCGCGGCGTTTTCATAGGCGATGCTGTCCTTGAGGTCGAAGTCGTCTTCCATGTCGACCAGCGCCTGGCGGAAATCGGTGACGCGCATCAGCGTGGCGCGCCATTCGGCGATCGGGCCGAAATTGGACACATACCAGCGCAGCGCGGTGTTGACCTGGTTGAAGGCACCAACGGACATCATCAGCTGGCCGAGGGTGAGACCGCCGGAGAAATAGGCGGGGGCGGCAACGATGATCGGGATGACGATCACCAGCCAGCCATAACCGGCAGAAACCCAAGTGAGATTGGTATTGGCCATGGCAAGCCGCTTGACGACTGTCAGGACCGAACTGATGTCGGTGTTAATGCGCCGGCGCTCGTTCTCCTCGCCGCGGGCAACGGTAATTGCCGGCATGTTCTCATTGGCATGCATCAGTGTGAAGCGAAGCTCGGCTTCTTTTGAAAAACGGTCGGCATTGAGCTTTACCAGCTTGCGACCGACGACCTGGCTCAGCACCGAGGCAGAAGCGGCATAGAAAATCGCCGCCCAGACCATGTAACCCGGAATGGAGAAGCTATGGCCGCTGATGCGGAAGATGAAGCCGCTCGAAAGCTCCCAGAGAACGCCGATGAAGCTCACCAGAAGAATGGTCGACTGCAGCAGGCCGAGAACCAGCCCTGTCGTGCTTTCGGCGAGGTTGCGGGAATCCTCGTGCAGGCGCTGGTCCGGATTGACGCCGATCAGGCCGCTGGAGGCAAGCCGTAGCGCCCGCTTGCGCTTCAGCCACTGGTCAACCAGATCGCGTGACAGGCCTTCGCGCATATAGAGCGCAGTCATCTGGTTCAGCCAGGCCTGCAGCACGTTGAGCAGCAGCAGTGTGCCGGCGATCATCGCGAAGATTTCGAGTTGGTGGAAGAATTCGCCGAGGTCGCGGCGCTCCAGCGAGTCGTAGAAGGGAGCATTCCACTCGTTCAAAATGACCTGGCCGTAGGACGTCGCCAGGATAACGAGGATCAGCACGGTCGCCAGAAACAGCACCTTGCCACGCACTTCCGAATTCCAGAATGCCGAGAACATGACGCCGAGGCGATATGTCAGGCTGAAATCATACCCTACCCTATCCTGCCTCCGGATGCCCGGCCTCCCCTCGATCTTATCTGCCATTACGCTTTTCCAAATCGCCCATGCCCTATAAATAACATGGTGGCGTTACGGGTCTATCAACAGATTCTATCAGTCATTAAACTGTGATGATGCTTGCATGAGTCTCTCCTGCATGCATTCGCCAGTTGATTCGCAATCAGACTGGGTCTAATTAAGGCCTCCGTGGTGATTTGGCCGGCCGGCTTGCAGCCACGTTAAAAAAGTCGCTAAAGGGCCGCGTGCGGACCGGTAGCGATTTTTGTCGCCGCCGGTTTTTGTTTTTGATCGAGTGACCGCAATGCCCATCAAGATCCCCGATACGCTGCCCGCCTTCGAAACCCTGGTTCAGGAGGGTGTGCGGGTGATGACCGAGACGTTGGCGATCCGTCAGGATATCCGACCGTTGCAGATCGGGCTGCTCAACCTCATGCCGAACAAGATCAAGACCGAGCTGCAGATGGCCCGTCTCGTCGGCGCCTCGCCACTGCAGGTGGAGCTGTCGCTCATTCGCATCGGCGGCCACAAAGCGAAGAATACGTCCGAGGATCATTTGCTTGCCTTCTACCAGACCTGGGAGGAGGTAAAGCACCGCAAGTTCGACGGCTTCATCATCACTGGGGCTCCGATCGAGCTTTTACCCTATGAGGACGTCACCTATTGGCCGGAGATGCAGGAGATTCTCGACTGGACGGAGACAAATGTCCATTCGACGATGAACGTCTGCTGGGGCGCGATGGCGGCGGTCTATCATTTTCACGGCGTTCCGAAATACGAGCTGAAAGAGAAGGCCTTCGGCGTCTACCGCCACCGGAACCTGAAGCCTTCCTCGATCTATCTCAACGGCTTTTCCGACAATTTCGAAGTGCCGGTGTCGCGCTGGACCGAAGTGCGCCGCGCCGATATCGAGAAATCCGAAAGCCTGGAGATCCTGATGGAGTCCAGCGAAATGGGCGTCTGCCTCGTGCACGAGAAGAGGGGCCGGCGGCTCTACATGTTCAACCATGTCGAATATGATTCCACCTCGCTTTCCGACGAGTATTTCCGCGACGTCAATGCCGGCGTGCCGATCAAGATGCCGCACAATTACTTCCCGCATAACGATCCGGCGCTTGCGCCGCAGAACCGCTGGCGCAGCCATGCGCATCTCTTGTTCGGCAACTGGATCAACGAAATCTACCAGACGACGCCCTTTGATGTGGAAGAGATCGGCACCGATCTCTGACCGTTGCCGATCGCGCCGCGAGCCGATGCCGCTGCACCATTGCTGCGGTCTTTCTTTCTGATCTGCCGGTTGCGGATCGAAGCAAATGCGGGCAGGTTCCTGTCCCGAAGCCTACCACACCGCGCGTCTTCGTCGGACGTGCAATGCACACTTTGAATCGCTGCAAATTCCTCAAATCGATTCCGAATTGAGGAATTTGCAGCAGAGATAGAATGGACGGTCGATCATGTCGGATAAGTTGGAGCGGGACGTTTTCGGGCAGACGAAGGCGGGCGAGACCGTCTATCGCGTCGAGATCAAGGGCGGCGGGCTGACGGCCAAGATCATCAGCTGGGGCGCAGTCATCCAGGACCTGCGTCTCGAGGGACATGATGCGCCGCTGCAGCTCGGCTTTGACGATTTCGACAGCTACCTTCTCTATTCGTCCTACTTCGGCGCAACGCCCGGCCGCTGCGCCAACCGCGTCGGCGGCGGCAGGTTCACGCTTGACGACAAGGACTATCAGCTCGAGCTGAATGAAAACGGCGTGACGCATCTGCATGGCGGCAGCGACAATATCGCCAAACGCAATTGGACGATTGTCGAACATGACGTCGACCGCGTGGTGCTGAAGATCGTCGATCCCGATGGCCGCGCCGGGTATCCCGGCAATTGCACCATCCAGGCGACTTTCCGGGTGCATGGCAATGGTGAACTGTCGATCACCTACGAATCGACCAGCGACCAGCCGACGCTCGCCAATGTCTGCCAGCACGCCTATTTCAATCTCGACGGCCGTGAAGATGCACTTGGCCATGACATTATGATAGCCGCCGATCACTATCTGCCGACCGATGAGAAGCAGGTGCCGACCGGTGAGATCCGTCCCGTCGAGGGCACGGTATTCGATTTTCGCGAGATGGCGCCGATGAAGCGTTTCGTCGGCAATGAACAAGCGTTATACGACCATAATTTCTGCCTGTCAGGCGAGCGTACCGCCAAGCGGAGCGTCGCGCTTGCCCGCAGCCTGTATTCCGGCGTGTCGCTGGAAGTGCGCAGCACGGAGCCAGGTGTGCAGTTCTATGCCGGCTTCAAGCTCGATGTCGGGGCTCCCGGCATCGGCGGTCGCAAATACGGCCCATTCGCCGGGTTCTGCCTGGAGACGCAGGTCTGGCCGGATGCCATCAATCACCAAGGTTTTCCGAATGCGGTCCTGCGCCCCGGCGAAGTGTTGCGCCAGGAGACGGATTATATCTTCTCCAAGAACTGAGCGCCTGCGGACGCACGACTGTCAAATTTGATCGCTATGAAACCCTTGCCAGTCTGCCGGCGAGGGTTTTTTCTTTCGGAACTCGATTTCTGTCTTGCCGATTGGTTCTATATAGGTTCTATTGTGCGCCCATGGATAGAACCAGTCTGATAGCGGAACTGAACAGCCGCGGCCTGCGCAGCGAGGCGCTGACCGGGCCGCTCTACAAGCGGCTGGCGCAGACGCTGACCGGCCTCATTCAGGAAGGACTGCTGAAGCCCGGCACCGCGCTGCCGGGTGAGCGCGACCTTGCCGAGGCTCTGAAGCTCGGCCGTGTCACCGTGCGCACCGCCTATCGAGATTTGATGGCATCCGGCGCACTGGAATCGCGCCACGGAAGCGGTACTTTCGTATCGAGCAGGGTGGAACGCATGGAACAGTCGCTGTGGCGGCTTTCCTCCTTCTCCGCCGACATGCGCTCGCGCGGGCGTCTGCCGGCCGCACGGATATTGTCGCGGGCGGTCAACACGCCGTCGCCGGAGGAATCCTTCCTGCTCGGCCTCGGCGGCGACGAGCCGGTGCTGAGACTCGACCGCTTGCGCCTTGCCGACGGCCTGCCGCTGGCGATCGAACGCGCCGTGGTGCCGATCAAGTTCCTGGGGCACGATGCCGGCGGCGAGGGATCGCTCTACGATGCACTGACGGCCAGTGGCCACAGGCCTGTGCGCGCGCTGCAGCGGCTGACGGCGGTCACGCTCGATCCGTCCTCCGCCGCGATCCTGAACGTCAAGGCCGGCGCGCCGGCGCTTCTGATCGAACGTGTCTCGCGCCTGGAAGACCAGCGCGTGGTCGAATACACCCGCTCGCATTACCGCGGCGATGCCTATGATTTCGTTGCCGAATTGAGAATCGGAGATGACCTATGAATGACAACCAGTCGCTGATGCTGCAGGAAGCCGGCCAATCGCCAGAGGTGGTCGCCACGCTGCTCGAAAAGGAAAAACCGGTCTTTGCCGAGATTGCCCGGCTGTTTTCGTCCGCCCGCCCAAGTGTGGTGACGACGGCGGCGCGCGGCTCCTCGGACCACGCCGCCACCTTCTTCAAATATCTCTTCGAGATCACCTGCGGCGTTCCGGTCGCCTCGGTCGGCCCCTCGATCGCTTCGGTCTATGGTGCGGCGCTGCATCTGAACGGCGGCGTCCATTTCACCGTCTCGCAGTCGGGTGCCAGCCCAGATATCGTCGCGCTGCAGGATGCGGCGAAGAAGGGCGGGGCAACGACGATCGCCGTCGTCAACGTCACCGACAGCCCGCTTGCGAAACAGGCCGATATCGTTCTCGGTCTCAATGCCGGTGCTGAAAAGAGTGTCGCGGCGACAAAATCCTTCATCGCCTCGGTTGCAGCCCTTTCCGGCGTGACGGCTGCGATCAGCGGCGCGTCCGATCTGCAGGCCGCGCTCGTCAAACTGCCGGAGGCACTGTCGGCGACCGCGGGGATCGATACGGCGGCAGCCGAGGAGGTGCTCTTCAACGCGACCTCGCTCTATACGGCCGGCCGCGGCCCAGCCTTCGCGATCGCCCTCGAAGCGGCGCTGAAGGCCAAGGAAACCTCCGGCCTGCATGCCGAGGCCTTCTCGCTGGCAGAACTGATGCATGGTCCGATGCGCCTGGTGCAACCGGGCTTCCCGATCGTCGCTTTTGCGCCGGACGATGCGGCCTTCGCCAACAATGTGCAGGCGCTGGAACGTCTGCAGAAACTCGGCGCGACCACAGTCGGCTTCTCGACGCAGCCGCTTTCCGGCGTCCATCTGCGCGTGCCGACGACGGGCAACGGCCTCGTCGATCCGCTGGTGTCGCTGCTCGTCTATTACCGGCTGATCGAGTCGGTGACGCGTCGCAAGGGCTTCGATCCCGACAAGCCGGCAAACCTGCTCAAGGTGACGGAGACGGTCTGATGGCCCGCAAGATCTTCCTCGGCGCCCGCATCTTCGATGGCGAACGTTTCCATGACGACAAGGCACTCATCGTTGCCGATGGCCGCGTCGAAGCGATCGTCGCGAGAAACGACCTGCCGGATGGCGAGGTCGTGACGCTTGCCGGCGGCGTTCTGTCGGCCGGCTTCATCGATGCGCAAGTCAATGGCGGCGCCGGGCGGATGCTGAACGACGAGCCTTCCGCCGCCTCGATGGACATTATTGCCGGCGGGCACCGGCCCTATGGCACAACGTCGCTGTTGCCGACGCTGATTACCGATACATCAGAAGCATCCGCTGCCGCGATCGAGGCGGCCAAGGAGGCCGTGAAGGCGAACCGCGGGGTTGCCGGCCTGCATCTCGAAGGCCCGCATCTGGCGCCTGCGAGGAAGGGCGCGCATCTGGCCGAATTGATGCGGCCGGTGGGAGATCGCGACGTCAAGGCTTTCATCCGGGCGCGCGAGGCGATCGGCACGCTGCTCGTCACCATGGCCGCCGAGCAGGTCACGGTTGCCCAGGTGCGGGAGCTTGCAGAGGCCGGCGTCACCGTCAGCATCGGTCATTCCGATTGTTCGAGCGAGGCGGCGGAGGAACGTTTCGATGCCGGGGCGCGCGGCGTCACGCATCTCTTCAACGCCATGAGCCAGCTCGGACACCGCACGCCCGGCCTCGTCGGCGCGGCGATCGATCATCCTTCGACCTGGTGCGGCATCATCGCCGACGGCCATCATGTCGATCCGAAGGCCCTGCGCACGGCGCTGCGCGCCAAGCGCGGCGAAGGCAAGCTGTTCTTCGTCACCGACGCGATGTCGCTCGTCGGGTCGGAGAGGGACTCGTTCACGCTGAACGGGCGTACCGTCCGGCGCGAAAGGGGCGGCTTCTGCTCGAAGCTGGTGCTTTCCGACGGCACGCTGGCCGGTTCCGATGTCGACATGATCTCGACGATCCGTTACGGCGTCACCTATCTCGACCTGACGCTCGCCGAGGCGTTGCGCATGGCGACGCTTTATCCGGCCCGGTTCCTCAGGCTTGCCGATCGCGGCCATCTCTCGCCGGGTACGCGTGCCGATCTCGTGCATCTCACCGATGCGCTTGCCGTCACCGCCACCTGGCTCAGCGGCGAAGCGGCCTGAAATCAAGGATAAGCCGGATGACCGACATTACCGATGCCTATTTCTCCAATCTGATTGGCCGGCTGGAGGAACTGAAGCAGACGCTTGCCCAGCCGATGGCGCAGGCAGCAGCCGTCATCCTCGATGCCGCCCGCGGCGACAAGCGCGTCTATGTCTTCGGCACCGGCCATTCGCATATGCTGGCGGAAGAGGTGCACTATCGTGCCGGCGGGCTCGCCTTCACCGTGCCGGTGCTCGTCGGCTCGGCGATGCTGCACGAGGGTGCGGTCATCAGTTCGGTCTATGAGCGCACGCAAGGCCTGGTGCGGCCGATGCTGGAGCGCTACGGCATGCAGCCGGGCGATGTCATCATCATCGCCTCCAATTCCGGCGTGAACGCCGCGCCGATCGAGGCCGCCGACTATGCGCGCGAAATCGGCGCAAAGGTGATTGCCATCACGTCGATCGCCTATTCCTCAGCGATCGCCAATGGCCGCCGGCGGCTCGCCGACGTGGCCGATGTAGTGCTCGACAACGGGCTGCCACCGGGTGACGCCGTTGTCGATCTCGAAGGCACGGGGCTTCGGGTTGGGCCAGTCTCGACGGCGGTCGGGGTGACCGTGATCAATGCGATCTTCGCCGAAGTCGCCTCGGAGCTTTCGAAATCCGGCGATGCACCGGTCTATCTCAGCGCCAACATGCCGGGTGCCGCCGAGATCAACCAGAAGCTCGTGCGGAAATACCGGCCGCGCAACCCGCATCTTTGAAGGTGGCGGACACAAAAAAAGGCCGGGATGAGCCGGCCTCTTCGATAGGCTGAAACCAGGGATCAATCCTTGGCGCGTTCGACGTAGGAATTGTCTTCCGTGGCGATGACGACGCGGGTGCCGGCATTGATGTGCGGCGGCACCATGGTGCGCACGCCGTTTGACAACATGGCCGGCTTGTAGGAGGACGATGCCGTCTGGCCCTTGACGACCGGTTCCGTCTCGGTGATTTCGAGCGTGACATGGCGCGGCATCTGGATCGCCAGCGCAATGCCTTCATGCATTGACAGAACGCAGGTCATGCCTTCCTGCAGATAAGCCTTGTCGTCCCCCATCGTGTCGACATCGACGACGACCTGATCGTAGTTTTCAGGGTTCATGAAGTGAAAGCCTTCGCCGTCCTCGTAGAGGAATTGATGGTTCACGTCCTCGACGAAGGCGCGCTCGACTTGTTCGGTGGTGCGCCAACGCTCGGAAACCTTCACGCCGTCGACGATGCGACGCATGTCGACCTGTGTGACCGGCGTGCCCTTGCCCGGATGAAAGTTCTGGGCGGTGAGAACGACGTAGAGCTTGCCGTCGACATCGAGAACGTTGCCCTTGCGGACCGAAGAGGCGATGACCTTGACCATAAGACTTCCTTGTAACTCGGCTTTCGGCGTCGTAGATGACTGTCGAGACGCCCGAAGACGCAAATGTTTTTCTTTGGGGCGCAACTAACCTAAAATCCGGGAAATAGCCACCCCCCATACCGGCTTCTCCGGCGAAGAAAGCTTGGAATGAACTCTTCGGCGAAAGCATCCCCCTGGTGGACCCCGTCCGTGCATGCCGACCGCCGCCCGTTCCTGATCGGGCGCAATGCGATCCAGGCGGCGTTGCGGGGGTTTTTCGCGCGCGAGGATTTTATCGAGGTGGATACGGCGGTGCTGCAGATCTCTCCCGGCAATGAGGCGCATCTGCATGCCTTCGCCACCGAAGCAATGACGACGGATGGGCGAAAGGCGCCGTTTTACCTGCACACCTCGCCGGAGTTTGCCTGCAAGAAGCTGCTTGCGGCGGGCGAGGAGCGCATCTCGTGTTTTGCCCATGTCTATCGCAACCGCGAGCGCGGGCCGCTGCATCATCCTGAGTTCACCATGCTCGAATGGTATCGGGCCGGCGAAAGCTACGAGAGCCTGATGATGGATTGCGTGCGGCTTCTGGCGCTTGCGACTGAGACGGCAAAGACCGGCAAGCTTGTCTATCGCGGCGCCGAGAGCGATCCCTTCGCCGGGCCGGAGCGGATCAGTGTTGCCGAAGCGTTCGAGCGTCATGCCGGCATCGATCTTCTCGCCTCCGTGGCCGCCGACGGTTCGACTGACCGCGGCCATCTGGCGGCCGAGACGAAGCGCGTCGGCATGCGTGTTGCCGATGACGACGGCTGGGCCGATCTCTTCAGCCGGGTGCTTGTGGAAAAGATCGAGCCGCGTCTCGGTTTCGGCAGCATCACCATCCTCGACGAATATCCGATCTCGGAGGCAGCCCTTGCGCGTCCCTCGGCACGCGACCCGAGGGTTGCCGAGCGTTTCGAACTCTATGCCTGCGGCGTCGAGCTTGCGAACGGCTTCGGCGAGCTCACCAATGCTGCCGAACAGCGGCGGCGGTTCGAGATCGAGATGGCCGAGAAGGCGCGGGTCTACGGCGAGACCTATCCGATCGACGAGGATTTCCTCGCTGCGCTGCCGCTGATGCCTGATGCAAGCGGCGTCGCGCTCGGCTTCGACCGGCTGGTGATGCTGGCGACGGGCGCATCGCGTATCGATCAGGTGCTCTGGGCGCCGGTTGCGGAGTACGGAAGATGAATGCCGTCAAGCCGATCAAGAGTGTCGACGACCTAGTGAAGGCGGGGCTTGCCGCGCCGGCCGACCGCGCGGCGCTCGAGGCGGTTGCCGCACGTTACGCGATTGCCCTGACGCCTGTCGTCACCAGGCTGATCGATCGAGCCGATCCTGACGATCCGATCGCACGGCAATTCGTGCCCGATGCAGCTGAACTCACGATCGCCCCGGAAGAACGCGCCGATCCGATCGGCGATCATTCCCACAGCCCTGTCGAAGGAATCGTTCACCGCTATCCCGATCGTGTCTTGCTCAAGGCCGTGCATGTCTGCCCGGTCTATTGCCGCTTCTGCTTCCGACGCGAAATGGTGGGGCCGCAGGGCCTCGGCACGCTCGATGCCGCGGCGATGCAGGCCGCTTTCGATTATATCAGCGGTCACGAGGAGATCTGGGAGGTCATCCTCACCGGCGGCGATCCGCTGGTGCTTTCCTCGCGCCGGCTCGGCGAGATCATGGAGGCGCTTGCCGGCATCGCGCATGTGAAGATCGTGCGGTTCCACACACGTGTTCCGGTCGTCGATCCCGAGAAGATCGATGCGGCGCTGATCGACGCGCTGAGGGCCAGCGGCAAGACAGTGTATGTGGCGCTGCACGCCAACCATGTCAGCGAACTGACGCCGGAAGCGCGGGCTGCCTGCGGCCGCCTCGTCGATGCCGGCATCGCCATGGTCAGCCAGTCGGTGCTGCTCAAGGGTGTCAACGACGATCCCGACGTGCTGGCGAAGCTGATGAAGGCCTTCGTCGAAATCCGCGTCAAACCCTATTACCTCCATCATCCGGATCTGGCGCCCGGCACCAGTCATTTCAGAGTGACGATCGAGGAGGGTCAGGAGATCGTCGCGGCGCTGCGCGGCCGGATTTCCGGTCTCTGCCAGCCGGCCTACATCCTCGATATCCCAGGCGGTCACGGCAAGGCCGTCATCAGTGGAAGCGCGATCCGAGCGACCGGCGACGGATGTTATTCCGTCACCGATTATCGCGGCGGCGAGCATTCCTATCCCCCGGCCGATTGAGACATAACGCGGCGTTTTGCGTGTCATTTCTGTACTCGCCACGCCACAAACCAGACTGTGTCGCAGTATCGAAATTACCTTAAGTCATTGATTTAACGTGGTTGTTTACGACGGTGCGGGAATGATCGCTAAAATCCTAACTATGAGCCTCAGTCATATTTAACTCAATAAATTAGCGGAATGTTCTGTTTTCCGCACTAAAAGAACGCTCATGACAAGGCGATGAACGCCGGTTCGGGATCATGGGAATCTTGGAGTGATGGGATGAATAAGGCAATCCGCGACCTCGTAGCCAAATTCGGCAAGCTTCCTGGGTCGATCGACCAGGTCGCCGACGACGCCG
This sequence comes from Rhizobium sophorae, assembly GCF_013087515.1. Taxonomy (GTDB): domain Bacteria; phylum Pseudomonadota; class Alphaproteobacteria; order Rhizobiales; family Rhizobiaceae; genus Rhizobium; species Rhizobium sophorae. The sequence goes on from NZ_JABFCN010000066.1 coordinate 227,039, forward strand.
ATCTTTATGCGGCAGGTTTGACGTCCTTTGCTTCCGTGCAGTTGATGCTCGGCCTCGAAGAGGCCTTCGACATCGAATTTCCCGACAATCTCCTGAACCGCAAGTCCTTCGCGAGCATCTCGGCCATCGCCAGGACCGTCGATCTCATCCGGGACGGCCGGAAGGTCGCCTGATGAATTTCCCCGTCAAGATCATGCAGGACGGTCTTGTCACAAGGGTGGCCCGTGTCGCCGAAATTGCGGCGAAACACGCGGATACCGTTGATGCCGAGGCCCGTTTCCCTCGGGAAGCCGTCGATGCGATGAAGGCCGAAAGGCTGCTCGGCATCCAGGTGCCGCGCCATCTCGGCGGCGAATCCGCCTCGATCACCGAGATCGCCGAATTGTGCTCGATGCTCGGCCAGGCCTGCGCCGCAAGCGCCATGGTCTTCGCCATGCACCACATCAAGCTGTCGAGCCTCGTTGAACATGGCGCCGACAGCGAATGGCATCGAGGTTTCATGCGCCGCATCGCCGCCGAGCAGTTGCTGATCGCATCGGCCACCACAGAAGGCGGTATCGGCGGAAACCTGCGCAACAGCATCTGCGCGGTCGAGGTCGATGGCGACACGTGCCGCCTCGAAAAGGATGCGACCGTCATTTCCTACGGCTCGCACGCCGACGCCATCCTTATCACCTCGCGTGCCCACGCGCAGGCGGCTTCCTCCGATCAGGTGCTGACGGCCTTCCTCAACGACCAGTACACGCTCGAGAAAACGCATGTCTGGAATACGCTCGGCATGCGCGGCACCTGCTCCGACGGCTTCCTGTTCAAGGGCGAAGCGCCGGCTTGCCAGATCCTGCCGAAGCCTTTCGCTGAGATCGCGGCGCAGTCCATGCTTGCCTCCTCGCACCTCTTGTGGAGCGGCGTCTGGTACGGCATCGCCGTCGACGCCGTTGTGCGGGCTCAGGCTTTCGTGCGCGCCGCAGCCCGCAAGGCGCCGGATGCCCAGCCGCCGGGCGCGCTACGCCTCGCCGAGGTTTCGAACCTGCTGCAGATGGTGAAATCCAACGTGGTTGCCGGCCTCAAGGCCTATGAGGATGCCAAGGCCGATGCCGACAGGCTATCTTCGATGGGATTCGCGGTGGCGATGAATAATGTCAAGATCGCCTCGTCCGAGACGATCCTGGAGATCGTCAACCATGCCATGCTGATCTGCGGCATCATGGGCTACAAGAACGGCACGCCCTTCAGCCTCGGACGCCATCTGCGCGACGCGCATTCCGCACAGCTCATGATTTCGAATGACCGCATCCTCGGCAACACGTCGAGCATGCTTCTTGTCCATAAGCAGGACACTAGCCTACTGGGGTGACAGTCATGGATATGCAGACCTCGTTTCTGGACCGGCTTTTCGAATCCGGTCTGCTGATCGATACCGGCATCGACGGGCTCTACGGCCGCAGCGGCCAGTTCGAAGATGTGATCGCTGCCTTCGAGCGCCTGATCGACGTGTTCGGCGGCGCCGATGGTGCCGAAGCCATGCGCTTTCCGCCCGGCATGAACCGCGCCTTCTTCGAGAAGAGCGGCTATATGAAGAGCTTTCCGCAGCTCGCCGGCACGGTGCACAGCTTCTGTGGCAGCGAGCTCGATCATGTCAGCCTGCTGCAATGCATGGAAGTCGGCGAAGACTGGACCAAGGGACAGGAGGCGACCGACATCGTGCTGACGCCGGCGGCCTGCTATCCGCTCTATCCGACGATCGCCAAGCGCGGCAACCTGCCGAAGACGGGCGGCCTCTTCGACCTGCAATCCTATTGCTTCCGCCATGAGCCGTCGAAAGATCCGGCCCGCCAGCAGCTGTTCCGCATGCGTGAATATGTCTGCATGGGCACCGAACAGCACGTCACCGATTTCCGCCAGCGCTGGATGGATCGCGGTGTCGAGATGATGAAGGCGGTCGGCCTCGAGGTGACGATCGACGTTGCCAATGATCCGTTCTTCGGCCGCGCCGGCAAGATGCTCGCCAATAATCAGCGCGACCAGAACCTGAAGTTCGAGCTTCTGATCCCGATCACCTCGGCCGCCAATCCGACGGCCTGCATGAGCTTCAACTACCATCAGGATGCCTTCGGCACGAAGTGGGGTCTCAATCTCGAGGACGGCAGCGTCGCGCACACCGCCTGCGTCGGCTTCGGACTGGAGCGCATCGCCCTTGCCCTCTTCCATCATCACGGACTCGATGTGAAGCAATGGCCGTCCAGCGTACGGAAAGCGCTGTGGGGCTGAGCAAATCGATGACATCGGTCTTTTCGGGAATCGACCCGGAAACCTACCGGCCGCATGCGCTGCATTCCGGTGAGCGCGCCTGGCCGGAAACCAATTGCTATGTCGATCTCTGGATCGAGGTACTGTCGACATCAGGCGTTGCGCCGGAGGCAATGCTTGGTTTTACCCTGACGCAGGATTTCGAGGGCGACCAGTTCACCTTCTTCAAAGTGCCGCTTGAGGATCTCGAAGCCCTCTACGGCATTCGTGCGACCGAGCTTGCCATCTACGACCGCGTCGAACGCCATGTCGAGGTTCAGATCGCTCGCGCCCGTCTCTGCCTGATCGAAATGGATTCCTTCTACATGCCGGATACGCGCGGCACCGCCTACCGGCAGGAGCATGGCAAGACGACGGTTGCGATCAATCGGCTGGATGTTGCGGCCAAGCGCGTCGATTATTTCCACAATGCCGGTTATTTCCGTCTCGAAGGCGAGGATTTCGACGGACTGTTCCAGCTGCATCTGACGGAAAACGACCCGCCGTTCCTGCCCTATACGGAATTTGCACGATTCCCGGAAAGGCCGGCAGACGAAGCGCATCTGCGCGCGACCGCGCGGCGGCTTGCCGGTTTTCATTTTGCCCGGCGTCCCCGCGAAAACCCGATCCGCGCCTTTGCAAGCGTCTTTCCGCAACAGGTCGAAGCGGTGGCGGAACAGCCGTTCGGCTTCTTCCACAAATACGCCTTCAACACGCTTCGCCAGGTCGGCGCCAATTTCGAGCTGGCGGCCGATCATCTCACCTGGCTTTCCCCTGGTGAATTCGCGGCTGCCGCAGAGCATGCCGGGCGCATTTCGGAGGTGGCGAAGTCGGTGCAGTTCCAGCTTGCCCGCGCCGTCACCCGCAGGAAATTCGAGCCGTTGCAGGCAGCACTTGATCCGGCCGCCGATGCATGGGATTCCATGATGGCGTCGCTTGCGGGGCGAATCTGAGGCCGGAGATCTGACCATGCGGGGGCGTTTGGCGAGCATCGGTGCCGAGGAAAGTCTACTTTCCGAAGGCTGGAACCTGATCCTGGCGGAGCCGGGCGCCTGCGCCGTGCCGCACGACATCCCGCTGTCGGCGCAGTTCATTCCAGCACCCGTTCCCGGCACCGTCGCCGCAGCCCTCGAAAAAGCCGGGCTCTTCGACCGTGAAAATCCCGATCCGCTGAACACGCGGGATGCCTGGTATCTCTGCCGGCTTTTCGATGCCGAGCCCGGCGACGCGATCCTGCGTTTCGAAGGGCTGGCGACTCTCTGCCATGTCTTCCTGAACGGCCAGGAAATCCTGTTTTCCGAGAGCATGTTCACGGCGCACGAGATTCCGGTGACGCTGTCGGGCGGCGACGAACTGGCACTGTGCTTCCGGGCGCTCGGCCCCCGTCTGTCCGAGCCGGGACCGCGCGCACGCTGGCGGCCGCAGATGATCACGCCGGCGGGCTTGAAGAATTTCCGCACGACGCTGCTCGGCCATATGCCGGGCTGGTGCCCCGATATCCATGCCGTCGGCCCATGGCGGCCGATTTCGATGGTGCGGCGTCATCCCGTCTCGATCGACAATGTCTCCATACGCGCCGTTTTGGAGGAGAGTGGCGTCGGTCGCCTCAGCGTTTCCCTGCATAGCAATGCCGAGGATCCGGCAATGCTGCTGCGCTGCGGCGGGATGGAGCAGCCCTTCGAGAAGGTCGGCGACAGTCATTACTCGGCTATCCTCAAGCTTTCCGACATCGAGGCCTGGTGGCCGCATACGCATGGCGCTCCGCGTCTCTATGAGCTGACGCTGGTTTCCGACGGCGTGGAATATCCGCTCGGCAGGACCGGCTTCCGGCGCATCGACGTCGACCGCGGTGCCGATGGCGATGACTTCGCGCTCCTCGTCAACGGCGAACGCATCTTCTGCCGGGGCGCGGTGTGGACGACGGCCGATATCGTGCGATTGCCGGGCGGGCGGGCGGATTATGAGCCGTTCCTGCGGCTTGCCGCTGCAGCCGGCATGAACATGATCCGCATCGGCGGCACCATGGCCTACGAAACGCCTGATTTCTTCGCGCTCTGTGACGAGCTCGGTCTGCTCGTCTGGCAGGATTTCATGTTCGCCAATTTCGATTATCCGCGCAACGACAAGGCTTTTCTCGGTCACGTGCATGCAGAGGTCGAGGAGTTCCTGCACGGTTTGCAGGCGGCGCCTTCCCTCGCGGTGCTTTGCGGTGGCAGCGAAATCCACCAGCAGGCGGCAATGCTCGGTCTGCCGGCGGAATTCTGGAGCGGGCCGGTCACCGATGAAATCATCCCGGCGGTCGTCGCGCGCATGCGTCCCGACGTGCCCTACGTGCCGAACTCGCCATATGGCGGAGCGATGCCCTTTTCGCCCAATGCCGGTATTGCGCATTATTACGGTGTCGGCGCCTATATGCGGCCGATTGCAGATGCGCGCCGCGCCGATGTGCGTTTTGCCTCGGAAAGCCTCGCATTCGCGCATGTGCCGCAGCAAAGGACGCTGGTGCGTCATCTCGATGTGCCCGCCGTCCACAGCCCGCTGTGGAAGGCTCGCGTGCCCCGCGACCGCAGCGCATCGTGGGATTTCGAGGATGTTCGCGATTTCTACCTGCAGCTTCTTTACGGTTTCGATCCGGCTGAGCTGCGCCGCGAAGAGCCGGAACGCTATCTCGATCTCTCCCGCGCTGCGACCTGCGAGGTGATCGAGGAGACTTTTGCCGAATGGCGGCGCAAGGGCTCCGCCTGCAACGGCGCGCTCGTCTGGACGCTGCAGGACCTGCTGCCAGGCCCCGGCTGGGGGGTGATCGATTCCACCGGAGAGCCGAAGCCGGTCTGGTATGCGATGCGCCGTGCATTCCGGCCGGTGCAGGTGGTCTTCACCGACGAGGGAACGAACGGTCTCGATGTGCATATCGTCAACGAGACGGATGCCGCGCTCGATGTCGAGCTCGAGGTCGTCTGTCTGCGCGGCGGAAAACAGCAGGTCGTCAGCGGCAGCAGGGCCTTCAAGCTGGCGGCAAGAGACACGGAGCGCCTTGCCTGTACCGCGCTGTTCGGCGCCTTCTTCGACACGACCTATGCTTTTCGTTTCGGGCCGCCGGCGCATGATGCCAGTGTAGCGCGCCTGCGCTCGCTGGCGGACGGCGCCCTTCTCGCCGAGAGCTTCCACTTCCCGTGCGGACGGGGGAAGGCGCTGCATGATGCAGGTATCGAAGCATCATTCATCAGAGACGGCGACGACTGGTTCGTCGATCTCAGGACCGACCGGCTGGCACAATCGGTGCATATCGACGTCGAAGGCTATCGGGCCGACGACGACTGGTTCCACCTTGCCCCGGGCGCGATGCGGCGCGTGTTGCTCCACGCGCTGTCCGGCGTGGAAAGCGATATTCCGCCTGCGGGCGAGATCAGAAGTCTAGGCAGTTCGCATCGCGTCGCGTTCTAGAAAAGAGAGAGCATGCTGTCGTCCGAAAACCGCCCACACTTTTCGGCATCATGCTCTGGGGCTGACGCCGCTGCGAACGATGATGCCGATCCATTGGGAAAGACCGTGATTTGAGAACGATATACCGCTTTCTGCGCGCCCATGTTCTGCAGCGGCTGATCCCGCGGTCGCGTCTTGCCTTCAATTCGCGCAGGCCGGTGGAAATAGTCGGCTATCTCTCGATGGCGGTCGGCGTCGGCGAATCGGCAAGGCTCTGTGCCGGCGCATTGGCGGAAGCTGGGCGGGCGATTTCGCTCTCCGACGTCAGCACGCATCCTGACGAGAATTCCTTCGCCGGATGGATGCCGTCGCATCTCTCCACCGAACCCGCCGGGAGCCGGATCTGGCATCTCAATCCGCCGATGCTGCCGCGCGCCATCCTGAAGAAAGGCGTTGCCAATTTCAACCGCGCCTTCAACATCGGTTATTTCGCCTGGGAGCTCGAAGTCGTGCCGACCGAGTGGCGCAATGCGATGCATTACATGAATGCCGTCTTTGTGCCGTCGGAATTCACCAGGCGGGCGATTGCGCCCCTCACTGCGGCACCGGTCATCGTCGTTCCGCATCCTGTCACCGAGAAGCCGGCGACGGAAGGCATGCGCCAGAAATTCGGCATCGAGGAAGACGCCTTTCTCGTCAGCTTCATTTTCAGCGCCGGCTCCTCGATCAACCGGAAGAATCCGCGGGCCGTCATCGAGGCCTTCAGGATATTCGCCGCCGAATGCCCCAGCGCCTTCCTATTGATGAAGGCCAGCGGCGATATCAACAAGGATGAGGGCCTGCGCGAACTGGTCGCTTCGGTCGCTGGCAACGCCCGGATCAGGATCGTCACCGACAGGCTGTCGGACTCCGACATCAACGGCCTCATCCGCTGCTCAGACGCCTATCTTTCGCTGCATCGTTCCGAGGGTTTCGGGCTGACGGTGGCCGAGGCGATCATGCAGCGTACGCCCGTTGTTTCCACTGCGTGGTCTGGCACGGTCGATTTCTGCGATCCCGACAATAGCTGGCTGGTCGCCTCTCCCCTCATTGCGGTGGTCGATACCCATCCGGAGTTTGCCGGGCTCGAGGGCGCGGTCTGGGCCGATCCCTCTCCAGAAGCAGCCGCCGCGCACCTGCAAGATATCTTCCGCACACCCGAGCGTGCACGAGAGAAGGCCGAGAAGGCGCGAGAGTTCCTGCTGCGTTACCTCGCGGAAAACAGCTACGAGAAGGCGCTTCAGACGCTGCCGGCGATGCAGGCCAGCTAAGGTGCCACTCCGCTTTATTTTAACATTTTCGCATTAGAGATGGCGGGTATGCGGCGGTAGGCCGATCCTGACGGATGGACAGATGTCGAAGGGTATTATCGCAAACTCGGTGATGAACGCAGCGGCAGGCATGCTGCTGCTTCTGACGGGCTTTGTTTCATCGATCATAACCGCGCGGCTGCTCGGGCCGGAAGCCAACGGCATCGTCGCCTTCTCCCTCTGGCTGGTGGTGACCGGCGCCTCGATCGCCGAGCTTGGCTCCAGCATCACGCTGCTGAAGACGTTGCCGCAACTTTCGGCAGAGGGCTTCGATGCGCGCCGCCGGCGGGGTTTTGCCGCCATCCTCGTCAGCTTCATGATGTTCTCGACCGTCGTGCTGCTGGCGCTCTACGCGCTGTTCTTCCTGACTTCCGAAAAGATGCACTGGGCCGACACCGCGCCATCCGTCGCTCTGGTCACGGGCGTGCTGTTCTTCATCCAGGCAATCGGATCCTTCGTCAAATTCTACCTGATCGGCGAAAAGAAGCTCGGCGCCTTTTTCAAGCTGACGGTCGCCGTCTCGATCGTGCAGCTTGCCGGTGTTGCCGCCGGCGCCGTTTTCTACGGCGTCGAGGGCGTTCTCGTCGGTTATGCGCTCGGCCAGCTCGTGCTGTTCTTCGCCACGCTGCCGATCCTGCTTGCGCGGCGCGACTGGTGCGGGGTCTCGCTGAAATATCTCGCCTCCTCCTCCGTCATCCTGTCGGTCCAGTTCATCATCGATTCGATCTTCCTCAACCGGCTCGAACTGCTCTTCCTGCAGCAATTCTGGTCGGTGGAGATGGTCGGCTATTATGCCGTCGGCCTGTCGATCGCCAATATCGCCCTTCAACTGCCGATCCAGATGACCGGCAGCCTGCTGCCCTATTATTCCGAGCGGCGCCACAACAGCGACGATTCGACCTTGCCGGTCGAGGTCTTTACCGCGGTCACCCGCAGCATGGCCTATATCGTGCTGCCGATGAGCCTCGGGCTTGCCGCGATATCCAGCGAACTGGTGCTGGTCGTGTTCGGCGAAGCGTTCCGCCGCAGCGGAACGGTGGTGGCGCTGCTTGCGCTGGTCGCGCCCGCCTATACTTTCATGCAGATCCTCAGCCTCTACCTGCTGTCGATGGACAGGGCCCGCTTTCGCCTGAACATCAGTGTAATAGGTGGCCTACTGATGGTAGCGGGTTGTTTACTGATCGTACCTAGGCTTGCAGCCGAGGGTGCCGCACTCGTGCGCATCCTCGTATTCGTTGCGATGTCGGTGATGATGATCAGACAGACAGGATTCGGATCCCAGCTTTCGGGTCTCTACGCAAGCTTGACGAAGGTGACGCTCGCCTCCGTGCTGTGTGCTTGCGGAGCGACTTCCGTGTTGGAATTTGTCCAGGGTCCGGCCGGATTGGTCGGCGCGATCATCGCCGGCGCATTCTGCTATTTCGCAGCGCTGCGGGTGCTGCGCGCCGTGCCGGCCGAGGATGTCGAGGTCATGCGCTCCATTCTCGAGAAGATGCCGCCCCTGCTGCGGCGACCGGTCAGCCAGGCGATCAATTTCATCGCGCCGCGGCTTCCCGGCGATCCCGACCGCGCCAAAGTCGCGCCGGGCGAATTCTCGCTGGAGCCGGCCGAGGGTGCGGGGCGCAACGCTGCCCTGCCTGTCGTCTTCGACGGTACAATCGGGCTGTTCATGCCTGAGAATCCGCTCGCGAAGAAACGTTCGGCCGCCGTGCTCTTCGTAAGCCCCTGGGGTTTCGAGGAGATGTGCAGCCGGAAATTCTTCCGCGTGGCGGCCGAGCATTTCTCGGATATCGGCGTGCCGAGCCTGCGTTTCGACTATCGCGGCACCGGCGACGCGCTCGATTTCGGGGCGCTACCGGCAAGGCTGGAAACCTGGGAAAACTCGATCCGTGCGGCCGCCGCCGAGCTGAAATCCCTGAGCGGCTGCGACCGTGTCATCCTCATAGCCCAAGGCCTCGGCGCGACCCTTGCCCATCGCGTCGGTTCCTCGATCGACGGCGTCGACAGCCTCGTCATGCTGGCGCCGGTGCTGAGCGGCAGAGCCTATCTACGCGAACTCAACATGTGGTCCAAGATCATCGATGCCGATCTCGGCCTCGGCAAGGAGCATGTCCAGACCGCCAAGGTGCAGATCGCCGGGCTCGTCATGCCCGAAGAGATCGCTGCCGAGCTCGGCAAGCTCAGCATCGCCTCGCCGCAGGGGATCGCAGCCTCCCGCTATCTGATCCTCGAACGTCCTGCCAAGGCCGAGGATACCGGTTTTGCCGATGCGCTGAGGGCGCTTGGCGCCGATGTGGAGCAGGCGGCCTTCGAAGGCTATGACGAGCTGGCCACCAATCCGCTGTTTGCCAAGACGCCGATGGCTGTCGTCGCACTGCTGACGACGTGGCTGGAAACAACGACGACGGCGACATCCGCCGTCCATTCACCGGCCGCGTTCGACAACCAGCCGCTTGCCGGCGATGGTTTTGCCGAAACGCCGGTGCGTTTCGGAAGCCACAATCATCTGGTCGGCGTCGTCAGTCGGCCGCTCGGCGAGATCAAGGGCAATGCCGTGCTCTTCCTGTCGACGGCCTATGACCGGCATGCCGGTTGGGGACGGACGACGGTTGATATGGCGCGCGAGCTCGCCCGCCAAGGCGTCGTTTCGCTGCGCTTCGACTCCGCCAATGTCGGCGACAGCCCGCCGCGGCCGGATGCGCCGGAACAGGTGCTTTATTCGGATACGCAGACCGCAGATGCTGTCGCCGCGCTCGATCTACTCGAAAACGTCGTCGCCGGTCCCGTCATGGTCGCCGGCCGATGCAGCGGCGGCTATGTCGCCTTCCGCGCCGGCGTCGCCGACGAACGGCTGAAGGCGGTCGTGTCGATCAATCCCTTCGTCTATTACTGGGATCCCGACGTGCCGGTTCGCCGGGAGCATGTCGTCTCGGTCCCGCGTAGCCTTGATGATTACAGCCAGCGCCTGGCGCGACTCGACACGCTGAAGCGGCTGCTGCGCGGCCAGGTCGACGTCGTTGCGGCGCTGCGGAACATCGTCATCGCCGCCGGCCGCCGGCTGTCGCCGTGGATCGCGCCGCTGCTCGAGCTGCTTCCCGACCGGCGCCATATCGCCCGCGAGGTCCGGCACTCATTCGCGCTGTTCGGCAAGCGCAAGGTACCGCTGACGCTGATCTACAGCGAGGCCGATGTCGGGCTCGACCACGTCTATTTCCACTTCGGACCGCGCGGCGCCAGGCTTTCCCGCTATCCGAACGTGCGGCTGCTGATGCTGCCGGATGCCGATCACAATCTGACGCCGCCGCAATCGCGTAAATTCGTGCTCGACGAGATCATCCGTCTGGCGAAAGCATAACCGGCGATTCTACCGCGCCGCGTCGTTTCACATGCGCAATGCTGTAGCATATGCGGCAGGAAGACAGGATCAGATGCTTCTCGCGGCGACGACATCAAGCGACCTGTAGAGATCGATGTAACGTCCGGCGACGATATCCCAGGAATAGCCGCGGGCAGCGTCGAGAAGTCCGGCGCGAACGGCGTCCGGCTGGCGCGAAAGAGCTTGGTGGGCCGCTTCGATCGCCGTGGCGGCGCTCTCAGGATCGGTGAAATCGGCAAGCATGATAACAGGATGCCGGGCTGCAAGCGTCGCAAAGGCATCATTGGCGTTCAGCACCGGCAGGAGACCGGCGCTCATCGCCTCCAGCGCCACCAGGCCGAAACCTTCATATTCCGAGGCGGAGGCGAAAATCGAGGCTTCTGCGATAATGCGCCGGATGGTGTCGTTCTCGGGCGATACATGCAGGGTGACGCGGCCGGACAGATGACGGCTTTCGATTGCGCCTTCGACATCCGCCCGGCCCAGGTCGGATTCGGCGCCGACGATGTCGAGATGCCATTCCGGGTCGCGGGTCTTCAACATGGCCATCGCATCGAGCAGATGGTCGATGCGCTTGTTCACCGAGAACCGGCCGATCGTGACGATGCGGCGCTTTGCCCGGCGCGAAGCGGTGTCGGCGAATTTGCCGATATCGGCGCCGTTTTCGATCAGGAGGCTGTCGGGCACGATCTCGGAAAACTGCTTGAGGTCGGAGGCGCTGCAGCAGACGACGCGGCGATAGGCCATCGCCGAAGCGCGGGTCAGCGTCTGGAACCAGATCTTCTTGATCGTCGCGTATTTCCGCGTGTGGAAGAAGCCGCCATGGGTCGTGACGATCATCGGTTTTCCGTGCAGCCGCCGGCCCCAGGCGAGCGCGTCGAAGAAGAAGTCGATGGCATGGACATGGACGAGATCGGCGTCGGCGAGATGGCGAAAAACCTGCGGTGCCAGTGGATAGCGGCTGGTGCCGAACCAGGGGATGCGCACCACCTCGATGCCGTCGATATCTTCGCGAAGCGGCAGCTTGTCCTCTGGCGCAGTGAAGAGTGAATCCAGCGTGACGACGCGCACACGATAGCCGCGGCGCACGGTCTGGCGGGCGAGATTGGCGACCACGTCTTCCAGGCCGCCGCGATTGGGCAGGAATTGGCGCACGACATGGACGATCAGCGGCGCCGTTTCCAACTGCGGCTTCGCGCGCAACCTATCTGCCTCGACGATTGACATTTTCCACCTATCGCTGCACGTGCCGGCCCGCGCTGATGCAGGCCCGTGATATAACAACGACCAGATATGCCCGGCGTTAAGGCGCGGTTTAGGTGACCTCCTGCGGGGGCCAATCTTCGCGAAAAAGGTTAACCGTGTCTGACGGGAATTCAGAACGCCTTGAAGGTCAGCGTCGTCAGCGAGCGGACGATGCCGGGAATATTGGCGATGTTGTCGTTGATGAATTTGCCGATATCCTGGCCTTCCTCGATATAGACCTTCAGCAGCAGATCGTAGTCGCCGCTGGTCGAATAGAGCTCCGAGACCAGTTCGGTCTGGTAGATGGCGTCGGCGACATCATAGGTCTTGCCGGGTGCGCATTGGAGCTGGACGAAGATCGGCTTCATGGAGATTTCCTGCAAAGTTGTTTGGCGCGCATAATGGTCGAAAGCGCTATGCCGATGCAAGCCGTTCGTCACGCAGTCGGGCTGGCGGTCGCTTCTGCGACGATCCAGTCGCGAAAGGCGGCAAGTGGCGCATAGTCGGCGCGCTCGGGCGGAAAGGCGAGATAATAGCGCTCGCGACTTTCCATTTCTCGGTCGACAGCGGCGACGAGATCGCCGCGCCTGATCTCCTCCTGCATCAGGAATGTCGGCAGCAGGGCGACACCGAGGCCGGCGATCGCCGCCTGCGCGGCGGTGGCGAATTGGTCGAAGAGCATGCCGTGCACGCTTTCGAAGGAAACGCCGTTGCCGGCGAACCATTGCTCCCAGGCGTCCGGGCGTGTCGTCAGGTGCAGAAGCGGAACGGCCAGCAGATCCTCCGGTCCTGAGATCGCATATTGCTTCAGAAAATCCCGACTGCAGGCCGGCACAGTGCGCTCCGACATCAGAAGGGCGAGTTCGGCGCCCGGCCAGTGCGGATGGCCGAAATGGATGGCGGCGTCGATCGAATCAAGGCGGAAATCGAACGGCGAAAGCCGGGTCACCAGATTGATGGTCACGCCGGGATTGGCGGCGAGAAAGCGCCCCAGGCGCGGCGCCAGCCAGCGCGTGCCAAAGGTCGGCAGGATGGCGAGATTGAGCGTGCCGCCATGCGGATTGGCGCGTAGATTCAGCGAGGCGCTCGATATCCGCCGCAGCGCCTCGCGAATCTCGCGGGCATATCCGTCGCCAGCAGGCGTCAGCCGCATGGTCTGGCGTTCGCGCAGGAAGAGCTCGACACCAAGCTGCTCCTCGAGCGCGCTTACCTGACGGCTGACGGCGCTCTGCGTCAGATCAAGTTCGCGCGCCGCTGCCGTCACGCTGCCGGTGCGGGCAACCGCCTCGAAGGCGGCGAGATGCGAAATCGATGGCAGAAAACGTCTAGACGTCAGCATGGTCATTCCGTTTCAGAATGGGCTATTTCCGAAATAGCGATATTTGCGGCTTTGTCGCGCGTGTAAAGGGGTTCATCCTGCAAAAACGGAATGAGTCGGAGTTTCCCAATGCCGCAATTCTTCGTTTCCCCAGATCGCATCCGATCGCTGTTCACCGAGGCGATGTCGCAGATGTACCGGGCGGAGGTGCCGCAATACGGCACGCTGATCGAACTGGTGGCGGATGTGAATGCCGGCTGCCTTGAAAAGGATCCTGACCTCCGCGATCGCCTGGCCCGCGCCGGCGAGCTGGAGCGCATCGATGTGGAGCGCCACGGCGCCATCCGGCTCGGTACGGCCGACGAGCTCTTCACCATCCGCCGGCTGTTTGCGGTCATGGGCATGCAGCCGGTCGGCTATTACGATCTTTCGGTTGCCGGCGTGCCGGTTCATTCCACCAGCTTCCGCCCAGTCGACGAGGTGGCGCTCAACTTCAATCCATTCCGCGTCTTCACCTCGCTGCTGCGATTGGAACTGATCGAAGACGAAGAGCTGCGCGGCGAGGCCGAAGCCATTCTGGCAAAACGGCGGATCTATACGCCGCGTGCGGTCGCGCTGATCGAGCGCCACGAGCAGAACGGCGGCCTGACCGAGGCGGAAGCGACGGAATTCGTTGCCGAGGCGCTGGAAACCTTCCGCTGGCATGGCGAAGCGACAGTCAGCGCCGACACCTATAAGCGGTTGCACGATGCGCATCGGCTCATCGCCGACGTCGTCAGCTTCAAGGGGCCGCACATCAACCATCTGACGCCGCGTACGCTCGATATCGACGCGGTCCAGGCCCGTATGCCGGAACGCGGCATCACGCCGAAGGCGGTCATCGAAGGACCGCCGCGCCGTCATTGCGATATCCTGCTGCGACAGACGAGTTTCAAGGCGCTGGAGGAAACGATCGCCTTTTCCGGTGATGACGGTGCGATTCTAGGGACGCATACCGCCCGCTTCGGCGAGATCGAACAACGCGGCGTGGCGCTGACGGCGAAGGGCCGGGCGCTCTACGACCAACTGCTCGCCTCGGTTCGCGGCGAGGTGCAGGTGGGCGCCGGCGGCGCCAAGGCGGGCGCCTACGACGACGAACTCGCTGCGCGTTTCAAGGCACTGCCGGACAGCTGGGATGAGCTGCGCAGGGCGGATCTCGCCTTTTTCCGCTATTCCGCGACGCCGGCGGGCATTGCGGCTACGGTCGGCAGTACGCTGCCCGGCGATCCGGAGGCGCTGATCGCCAAGGGTTACCTCGCCTTCACCCCGATCGTCTACGAAGACTTCCTGCCCGTCAGTGCGGCCGGAATCTTTCAGTCGAACCTCGGCACCGACCAGCAGCAGAACTACGCGACCCGCTCGAACCGTGATGCCTTCGAGGCAGCACTGGGTGCTACCGTTCAGGATGAGCTGGCGCTTTACGCCGAACGCCAGGCTGCATCGCTGGATTCGGCACTGGCCGCGCTTGGCCTTGCGGGCCTGCCGCTGAAGACCGTTGCGTGAAATGGCAGGTTCAACACTTTCTTTTATGCATTAGAGTATCCGCGATTTCGCTCTGATCGGACTGAGCCATGCTGAATGATCCGCGCTCCCACGGCCTCTGGGAAAAGACAGCGCCCGAAGCGCCGACGACCTCGCCTCTCGACGGCGCGATGTCGGCCGACGTCGTCATCGTCGGCGGCGGTTACACCGGTCTCTCTTCCGCCTTGCATCTTGCCGAAGCCGGGTCGAAGGTGGTGCTGCTGGAGGCCAAAGAGATCGGCTTCGGCGGTGCCGGGCGCAATGTCGGGCTGATCAATGCCGGCATGTGGGTGATGCCGAACGATCTGCCCGGCGTGCTCGGCTCGGTGCATGGCGAACGTCTGCTCGATTTGCTCGGCAATGCGCCGAAGCTCGTCATGGAGCTGATCGACAAACATCAGATTGCCTGCGAACTCGAACGGAACGGCACGCTGCATTGCGCGGTCGGCGCGGACGGGCTGAAGGAGATCGAGGATCGCGCGGCGCAATGGTCCGCCCGCGGCGCAGCCGTGACGCTGCTCGATGCCGCGGAAACGGCAAAACGCATCGGAAGCGATGCCTATACCGGTTCGCTGCTCGACAAACGCGCCGGAACGCTGCAGCCGCTTGCCTATGCGCGCGGCCTTGCCCATGCCGCCGTCAAGACCGGGGTCGTCATTCACACGTCAAGCCCCGTCATCGCAACGGAGCAAAACGGCAGCCGCTGGATCGTGAAGACGGCAAAGGGCGAGGTCAGCGCGGACTGGATCATCGTTGCGACCGATGCCTACAGCACCGGTCCTTTCGAGCAGGTGCGCAACGAACAGATCTATCTGCCCTATTTCAATTTCGCCACCGTGCCGCTCGGCCATAATCTGCGTCAGTCGATCCTGCCGGGGCGGGAAGGCGCATGGGATACCAAGGAAATCCTCTCATCCTTCCGCATGGACCAGGCCGGGCGTCTCGTTTTCGGCAGTGTCGGGGCGCTGCGCAATACCGGCCTTGCCGTACACAAAGGCTGGGCGAAACGCGCATTGAAGCGGCTCTTCCCTGTGATCGGCGATGTCGAATTCGAGTGCGAATGGTATGGCCAGATCGGCATGACCGACAATGCGCTGCCGCGCTTCCACAAATTTGCGCCTGGGGTTGTCGGCTTTTCGGGTTACAATGGCCGCGGCATTGCGCCCGGCACGGTCTTCGGCCGCACGCTGGCGGAGCATATCCTTGGCCGGCTCACCGAAGCCGATCTGCCGCTGCCGCTGACTTCGCCGACCGAACCGAGCTTCCGTGCGCTGAAAGAAATATGGTACGAAGCCGGCGCTCAGGTCGCCCATTTCGCCGATGCCCGCTTCTGAGAAAAATTAGATTGGAACCAAGACAATGACCATCGCCGTCCTCGATCTCGCCACCGAAACCGCCAAGCTGCTTGCCGAACTCGGCGTCGATGCCGGCCGCTATCATGGCGGCACGCTTTCCGTTACCTCGCCGGTCACCGGCAAGGAAATCGGCAAACTCAGGGAACATTCCGTTTCCGAGGCGAAGGCGGCAATCGAAGCGGCGCATCAGGCCTTCCTCGAATGGCGTGCCGTGCCGGCGCCGAAGCGCGGCGAACTGGTCCGCCTGCTTGGCGAGGAACTGCGCGCCGCAAAGACGGCGCTCGGTCGTCTGGTCTCGATCGAGGTCGGCAAGATCACCTCCGAGGGTCTCGGTGAAGTGCAGGAGATGATCGACATCTGCGATTTCGCGGTCGGCCTTTCCCGTCAGCTCTACGGCCTGACGATCGCCACTGAGCGCTCCGAGCATCGGATGATGGAAAGCTGGCATCCGCTCGGCGTGATCGGCATCATCTCCGCCTTCAACTTCCCGGTTGCCGTCTGGTCGTGGAATGCGGCACTTGCGATGGTCTGCGGCAATTCCACTGTCTGGAAGCCTTCGGAAAAGACGCCGTTGACGGCGCTTGCCGTGCAGGCGCTGTTCGAAAAGGCGCTGAAGCGTTTCGTCGCCGAGGGCGGTAGCGCACCGGCCAATCTGTCGACGCTGATCATCGGCGGCCGTGAGGTCGGCGAGGTACTGGTCGACCACCCGAAAATCCCGCTCGTTTCCGCCACGGGCTCGACGGCAATGGGCCGCGCGGTCGGTCCGCGCCTGTCGCAGCGTTTTGCCCGCGCCATTCTCGAACTCGGCGGCAACAATGCGGCGATCGTCTGCCCGACGGCCGATCTCGACCTGACGCTGCGCGGCGTTGCCTTCTCCGCCATGGGCACGGCCGGCCAGCGCTGCACGACGCTGCGCCGTCTCTTCGTCCATGAGAGCGTCTACGACCAGCTGGTGCCGCGCCTGCAGAAGGCCTATGGCTCCGTCACCATCGGCAATCCGCTCGAGGCCGGGACGCTTGTGGGACCGCTGATCGACGGCCAAGCTTTTAAGAACATGCAGGCAGCGCTTGGCGAGGCGAAATCGGCCGGCGGCACGGTAACCGGCGGCGACCGCGTCGAAACCGGTTCGACCGAGGCCTTCTACGTTCGCCCGGCGCTTGTCGAAATGCCTGATCAGACCGGCCCGGTCGAGCACGAGACCTTTGCGCCGATCCTCTATGTGATGAAATACAGTGACTTCGACGAGGTGCTGGCGCTGCACAATGCCGTGCCGCAGGGCCTGTCGTCGTCGATCTTCACCAACGACATGCGCGAGGCCGAAACCTTCGTCTCCGCACGCGGCTCGGATTGCGGCATCGCCAACGTCAATCTCGGGCCATCGGGCGCCGAAATCGGCGGCGCCTTCGGCGGCGAGAAGGAAACCGGCGGCGGCCGCGAATCCGGCTCGGATGCCTGGAAGGCCTATATGCGCCGCTCCACCAACACGATCAATTACGGCAGGACGCTGCCGCTTGCGCAGGGCGTCAAGTTCGACGTCGAATAAGCCGGCGGCAAAAGGTGCAAAAGAGAGGCGGCGCTTTGCAGAGCGTCGCCTTTTCGACCGAGTTGAGATTTATTCCTTGTAATATGAAATAATTAGTCAAGATATTGTGATGTCTTTTCCGGGCAAGCCAAACTTGAAATTGGCAGTCAGGAAAAATATACGCCTCTGATCGCCCTTGGAGAGCTCGGGTGACATCGCTACGGAGGCCATCATGAACACTGCTCTTAACCGTTTTTCCCTCGCGCTTGCCGCTTCGCTTCTTTCCGTCACCGCGCTTGCGGGTAGCGCGTATGCGCAGGATGAAGGTCTCGTCGTTTACAATGCCCAGCACGAAAGCCTCGGCCGCGAATGGATCGATGCCTTCACCAAGGAGACCGGCATCAAGGTCACCATGCGCCAGGGCAGCGACATGCAATTCGCTAACCAGATCATCCAGGAAGGCGACGCCTCGCCGGCTGATGTCTTCCTGACCGAGAATTCGCCGGCTATGACGCTGGTCGATGGCGCGGGCCTGTTTGCCCCCATCGAAAAGGAAACGCTGGATCAGGTTCCGGATCAGTATCGCCCAGCTGACGGCATGTGGACGGGCATTGCCGCCCGCACCACCGTTTTTGCCTATGACAAGACCAAGCTCACCGAAGACAAGCTGCCGAAGTCGTTGCTCGACCTCCAGGATCCGGCCTGGAAGGGTCGCTGGGGCGCGGCACCTGCCGGCGCCGACTTCCAGGCTATCGTCGCAGCCCTGCTGCAGTTGAAGGGCGAAGATGCGACCAAGGCATGGCTGAAGGGTCTCAAGGACAACGCCACCCCCTACAAGGGCAACAGCGTCGCCATGAAGGCCGTCAATGCGGGCGAAGTCGAAGGCGCGGTCATCTATCACTACTACTGGTTCGGCGATCAGGTGAAAACCGGCGAGAACAGCAAGAATGTCGGCATGCATTACTTCAAGAACCAGGATCCGGGCGCTTTCGTCAGCGTTTCGGGCGGCGGCGTCCTGAAGTCTACCCAGCACATGAAGGAAGCCCAGGCTTTCCTGAAGTTCGTCACCAGCAAGGCAGGCCAGGCAGTTCTCAAGGACGGCACCTCCTATGAATATGCCATCGGCAAGGATGCGCCTTCAAACGACAAGCTCACCCCCCTTGCCGATCTCAATGCCCCGAAGGTCGAAGCTTCGACCCTCGACAGCAAGAAAGTCGTGGAGTTGATGACGGCCGCCGGCTTGATCTAACCTTTCTGCCGCAGGCGTCTTCCGGCCAAAACTATTGCTTTTGGCTCAAGAAAACCTTAGGGCATGACGACATCCGGCAACCGCCTTTCAAAGGCGGTTGCCTTCCTTTTTCAGCGTGTAAAGGCATCGGCCTTGCTGCAGGACAACAGATTGCTCGCATCCGGCAACGAGACGCCGGTCGCGCCGAGGGCCGCGCGAATGGTTTTGCCGCGTGGACGCATGCCGCACGCTTCCGTGATCCTGCTTGCAACCGTCGTCGCGATCTTCAGTCTCGTGCCGCTCGGCTTCATCGGCTGGGTCACCTACGATGTCGGCTGGGAAACGGTGAAGGCGCTGGTGTTCCGACCGCGCGTCGGCGAACTTCTCGTCAACACGGTTCTCCTGGAATCGATCACCATCCCGGTGTCGATCGCACTCGCCGTGACGCTCGCCTGGCTGACCGAGCGGACGGACATTCCTTTCGCGCGGCTCTGGGCCTGGCTGGCGATCGCTCCGCTCGCCGTACCTGCCTTCGTGCACAGCTATGCCTGGGTCAGCCTCGTTCCCGGCATGCGCGGCCTGCAGAGCGGCGTCTTCGTCTCGGTGATAGCCTACTATCCGTTCCTCTACCTGCCGGTCGTCGCAGCACTGCGCCGTCTCGATCCGGCCATCGAGGATGCCGCTGCCTCGCTTGGTCTCAATCCCTGGCGCGTCTTCTTCCGCGCCGTGCTGCCGCAGCTGAGACTTGCCATCTGCGGCGGCTCGCTGCTGATCGCGCTGCATCTGCTTTCGGAATACGGCCTGTTCGTCATGATCCGGTTCGACACGTTCGCGACGGCGATCGTCGACCAGTTCCAGTCCTCCTACAACAGCCCGGCCTCCAACATGCTCGGCGGCGTGCTGGTCGCCTGCTGTCTTTTTCTGCTCGGCTTCGAGGTGCTGGTGCGCGGCAATGAACGTTATGCCCGCGTCGGCTCCGGCTCGCCACGTCCGGCGGACCGCCGCCGGCTGGGCTGGTTCGTGGCGCCGGCCATGTTGCTGCCCGTCGTCCTGGCGGTACTGACGCTCGGCGTGCCGCTGGTGACGCTTGGCCGCTGGCTCTATCTCGGCGGCATCGATATCTGGCGCATCGAGGTCGGCAGCGCCTTCCTGCAGACCATCATGCTTGCCGTTGTCGGCGGCGTGCTGGCGACGATTGCCGCAGCACCGATGGCCTGGCTTTCCGTGCGGGCGCCCGGCCGCTTCCAGCGGGTGCTTGAAGCCTGCCATTATTATGTCGGCTCGCTGCCGGGCGTCGTCGTGGCGCTGGCGCTGGTGACGATTACCGTGCGTCTCGTGCTGCCGCTCTACCAGACCTTCGCAACGCTCATCGTCGCCTATGTGATGCTTTTCCTGCCGCGCGCCATGGTCGGGCTGCGTGCCAGCATCGCCCAGGCCCCGGTGGAGCTGGAGCGCGCCGCGATGGGTCTCGGCCGTACGCCGGGCCAGGCGGTGCGGCAGATCACCATGCGGCTTGCCGCACCCGGAGCGGCCGCCAGCGTCGCGCTGGCCGCACTCGGCATCACCAATGAACTCACGGCGACACTGATGCTGTCACCCAACGGCGTCGATACGCTGGCGACGAAATTCTGGTCGCTTACCAGTGAGATCGATTATGTCTCGGCCGCCCCTTACGCCTTCATGATGGTCGTGTTGTCGCTGCCGCTCACCCTGATGCTTTATACCCAATCGAAACGGACCGCCGGTCAATGACGCTGCTCACGATCGAAAACATCAGCAAGCGTTATGGCCCGGTCCAGGCGCTGAAGGATATTTCGCTCGAGGTCTCGGCCGGCAGCCGCACGGCCGTCGTCGGTCCGTCCGGTTCGGGCAAGACGACGCTGCTGCGCATCATTGCCGGCTTCGAGCAACCCGATGTCGGCAGGGTGACGCTGGATGGCGACCTGCTCGCCGACGGTCCGGCGACGGTACCGGCACACAAGCGCGGCATCGGCATCGTCTCGCAGGATGGCGCGCTGTTTCCGCACTTAAGCGTTGCCGAGAATATCGGCTTCGGGTTTGAGCGAGGCGCATCCGATCGCGACAAGCGCATCGTCGAGTTGCTCGATATGGTCGAGCTCGACCGCGGCATGCTGGCGCGGCGCCCGCATCAGCTTTCCGGCGGCCAACAGCAGCGTGTGGCGCTCGCCCGTGCGCTCGGCCGCAAGCCGCGGCTGATGCTGCTCGACGAACCCTTCTCGGCCCTCGATACCGGCCTCCGGGAAAATATGCGCAAGGCGGTTGCGCGCGTGCTGCAGGCGGCCGGCATCACCACCATTCTCGTCACCCACGACCAGGAGGAGGCGCTGACCTTTGCCGATCAGGTGGCGGTGCTCAGAGAAGGACGGCTGATCCAGGCAGGGTCGCCGCAATCATTGTATCTGCATCCGCGAGATCGCGAGACGGCACTGTTTCTCGGTGATGCCGTGCTGCTTCCCGCGATCATCCGCAACGGCTTGGCAGACTGCGCCCTTGGCCATGTCGCCGTCGAAGGCAGTCGTCAGGGCAAGGCGGAGATCATGCTGCGGCCCGAGCAGATCCGCGTCGTCGCCGATGAAAGCGATCGCAACTACGGCGGGCGTGTCGTTGAGGTGGAATTCGGCGGCGCGGTCTGCACCGTTGCCGTCTCGCTCGACGGCGTGGCGCTGCCGCCGATCCTGATCAAGACATCGAGCGTCGCGCTTCCGGCGCGAGGCGATCTCGTTCGCCTCGATATCGCCGGCAAGGCGCATGTCTTCGAGAACTGATACCGCGCGACAGCCCTAGACCTAGCCGAACTTGCGCACCACTTCTTCCGGCTCGATGCCTTCGAGCCAGCCGCCGGTAAAGCCGGCGCGTTCGAGGCCGAGGCGGATGACCGGCGATTGCCGCATCAGTTTCCAGATGAAATCCGAACGGTCGTTCTCGATGGTCATGACGACAAGGCCCTGGTCGATGCCGACGGTGCGGTCGTCGACCCAGCCTTCCGGCCGCTTGGTCTTGACCGTCGGGTTGAAGCCGCCGGGAAAGCCGCCTTCCAACAGCAGGTTCGGATAGGTGGTCAGAAGCGCCTTGGTGCCGTCGAGAGCCGCCTGCTTGTCGTAGGGCAGGCAGGCGAGCGCTGCCCAGGGTGCGATCGTGCCGTCATCGGGGCCGAGCGGTGCGCCGCGTGCGGCGTAACCCAGAACCTTCGGCTGGCGGCCGCCGCGCATGCGCCGTGTCGGCGGCGGACCGTCGCAGGCGGAGAAACCCCAGATGTTCCTGTTATAGCCGACGAACTGGCCGGGATTGCGCTCGGCATAGTCACGCTGGACGTTGATCATCACCTGCGTATTGCGGAAATAATCCCAGTTCCGCTCCGCCATCGGCTTGTCCTGAATGGTGCGGAAATCAATCCAGGCATGCGAGAAGAGGTGGATGAAGAGCGGCCCGGCATAGAGATAGGATTGCTCGCCATGCAGCATCCAGGAATAGCTTGACGTAAAGGCGTCGTAGCTCGATTGCGGAATGGGGTGCGTCGGCGAAGCGAGCGCCAGCGTATAGAGGATGATCGCCTCGTCGAAGCCGTGATAGCGCCAGCGCAGGAAGCCGGAAGAGGGCTTCCAACCCATGGCAATGGTGTCGCCCTTGTTCAGCGCCCAGCGCCAGTCGACGCGCTCGTAGATGAAGGTCGCGAGTTCCCGGATTTCAGTCTCCGTCTGGTCGTCTTCGCGATTGAAATATTGCGCAGCCGTGAGGATGCCGGCGACGAGCAGCGCCGTGTCGATGGTCGAAAGCTCGCTGTTCCAGGCGCGATGGCCGGTATCCATGTGCAGGAAATGATAGAAGAAGCCGCGGTGGCCGGTCGCGTGGCGTTCCTCGCCCTGGCGCGCCTCGGCGAAGAAGCGCAGCGTATTGACCGTACGCTCGGCTGCTTCCTCGCGGCTGATCCAGCAACGCTCGACACCGACGGGATAGGAGGAAAGCGCAAAGCCGACGGCCGCGATACTCGCCGGCACGCCGCCGATCGAGGTATCCGCCACCAGGCCATTTTCGGGATTGGTATATTTCAGGAAGTACTTGAATGCCGAATGCTGCAGCCTGTCGACAAGCGCTGCATCAATGTCTTCAATCCGTTGCAGCATAGGCTCCTACCCAACTGTTGCATCGCCCCATGCTTCAACATGGTGGCCGTCCCCGAGCAAATCAAACCTTTTTGATTCGTAGGGATAAGAGAACACAAATGGGCGGAATTCGTCGTTAACAATTATGGGTGAAATAATATCTAGGATAAGTGATATAAGCGGTGCAGCAAAAAGGGCGATCTGCCCCTAGCTGGCACAGCTCATTTCCTGAAATACTTGCTTCATCGGATGCTCTACAGAGCGGGTTTCACGCTCAGGCGGCTTCATCGACCCGCACCAGATGACCTGCCGACACCTCCCGATATCGGCGCGGCGGCGCGACGAAGCCAACCGGGCGAACGGGGCTGTTGAGCTCGTCGGTTCCGAGGTTGCGCTTGATGCCGCGCCGCGAGGGGTCGGGAACCGGCACGGCTGCCATCAGCTTCTTCGTGTAGGCGTGCTGAGGGTTGCTGAACAGTTGTGCGCGCGGGCCGATCTCGACGATTTCGCCGAGATACATCACCGCGACCCGATGACTGACGCGCTCGACCACCGCCATGTCGTGGGAAATGAACAGGAAGGCGAGGTTCAGGCTTTGCTGCAGGTCCATCAGCAGATTGCAGACCTGTGCCTTGATCGAGACATCGAGGGCCGAAACGCTTTCGTCGGCGACGATCACCTTCGGATCGAGTGCAAGCGCGCGGGCGATGCAGATGCGCTGGCGCTGACCGCCGGAAAATTCGTGCGGATACCGTTTCATCATGTCGGGTTTCAGTCCGACGCGTTCGAGAAGATCGGCCGCCTTGTCTCGGGCCTGGGCGCCGGTGCCGAGGCCGTGCTCCGTAATCGGTTCGGCGACGGCGGCGCCGACGGTCATGCGCGGGTTGAGGCTGGCGAAGGGATCCTGAAAGATCATCTGGATGCTGCGGCGCATTCGCCTGAGATCGGCCGCGTCAAGGCTCAGCACGTCATAACCGTCGAGGCTGACACTGCCGCCGTTCGGCTGGACGAGGCGGGTGATCGAGCGGCCGGTGGTCGATTTGCCGCAGCCGGATTCGCCGACGAGCGACAGCGTCTCGCCCTGGAAGAGATCGAAGGAGACGTCCTCGACCGCATGGATTGCGCCCGTCTTGCGGCCGAGCAGGCCGCCGCGGATATCGAAACGGGTAACGAGGTGTTTGACTTCGAGGATCGGCGTCCGGCGGCGGTCGACGGTATCGGCGACCTCGACCGGCTCGCGCCGTTCACCGGTCGTGGTATCGACCACGGGGAAACGCAGCGGCCATTTCCGGTCGGCCATCGAGCCGAGGCGCGGTACGGCCGAGAGCAGAGCGCGGGTATAGGGATGCCTGCCGCGATGGAAGATGTCGTCGGTCGTGCCTGTCTCTACCGCCTCGCCGCGATACATGACGATGGTGCGGTCAGCGATTTCGGCGACGACGCCCATGTCATGGGTGATGAAGAGCACGGACATGCCCTCTTCTTCCTGCAGCATCTTGATCAGGTCGAGGATCTGGCCCTGGATCGTCACATCGAGCGCCGTCGTCGGCTCGTCGGCGATCAGCAATTTCGGCCGGCTGGCGAGCGCCATGGCGATCATCACGCGCTGGCGCATGCCGCCTGAGAACTGGTGCGGATATTCATCGAAGCGCGCGGCGGCGTTGGGGATACGGACCTTTTCCAGCAGGCGCACGGTCTCGGCCCGCGCCTCGGACTTGCCGATATCGCCGTGGCAGGTGAGCGCTTCAGAGATCTGGCGGCCGATGGTGAAGATCGGGTTGAGGGATGTCATCGGCTCCTGGAAGATCATGGCGGCGTCGTTGCCGCGCACCCGGCGCATCTCCTTTTCCGGAAGGGTGAGAACATCCTTGCCGTTCAAGGTGATGGCGCCATCGATGCGGCTCGATCCCTTGGCGAGAAGCCGCATGATCGAAAGAGAGGTGACGCTCTTGCCCGAGCCGCTTTCGCCGACGATCGCCACGGTCTCGCCAGGTGTGACGTCGAAGGAGACGTCGCGCACCACCGGCTTCCAGTCGCCATCGACGAGGAAAGAGGTCGTCAGGTTCCTGACCGAGAGAACCGGAGAGGCGGGGGTCGAAGAAACATCAAGCATGTCGTTGCCTTGTTCTTGTCTGGGTTCACGTCTTCAAAGGCGTCGCGAAGGAGGCGGAAGGCCTGCCTGCCGCGATGCGGGTCGCTTCCAGCGCAGCGATCTTTTCATCGATCTCGCGCCTGTCGGTCATGCCGTTCGGATTTTGCCGCGTCGCCATTGTCTCCGCGACATGCAGGTAGCGTTCACCCGCCACTGCATGGAGGCGGACAAGTTCGGCGAGCGGATCGGGATGATCGTCGGCACGGAGGCTCAGCCACGGATAATCCTGGTCGCGATGGATGACGAGGGCGGCGGACTGCCTGCCGCGCTTGTCACCGCCGGCATCTTCGCCTGCCTGCATCGCCAGCAGCAGGCGTTCGGCCAACGGCTTGTCCATCGCCTTGTTGTAGGTGGCAAGCGTTTCGGTGACGACGTCAGGACCCGCCAGCATGTTGCCGGCGACCGAGACGTTTTCGTCGATCAGATGCCCCGCCCAGTCGATGCATGCAGCGCCGGTGAAGGCGGCGTTGCGCCCCTTCGCACCGATGAGGTGCAGCTGCCGCTGATTGCGGCCGGCGTCACGCGCGGTCAGCTCGGCAATGATCTCCTCCGGCGCTTTGCCGGCGGCCAGCAGCGACAGGCCATCGACGCCGTAAAGCGGGCTGACGAAGGCCTGCGTGGCGACGGCGCCGATGCCGCCGCGAATATGCGGCACAAGGGCGCCGACGGCGAAAAAGCGGCTCGCGACGGCGATGCCGAGATGACCGGTCAGGGGATCACGGGCGACGATCGACCAGGTCACGGCTATCTCCCGATCGCATAGGCCTGCATCAGGCGCGGGGTGGCTGCGGCGCGCAGCAGTCCGTCGGCATCGCGTTTTGCGGCGGTCAGCCGGCCGATCGTCCAGGGATCGGCGACCGTCAGCTTGTGGCCCTTGCGGCGCAGGGCATCAAGGACATCGGGGCCGAAATTCGCTTCCGCCATCAGGCTGCCGGGTTCGCGGGTGCGCGGATAAAAGGAGCCCGGAAAATGCGAGGTGTGGAACAGCGGCTGGTCGATCGCCGCCTGCAGGTTCATCTTATGATTGATATAACGCAGGAAAAAGGAGAGCTGCCACTGTTCCTGCTGGTCGCCGCCGGGTGTGCCGAAGGCCAGTGTCGGGCGGCCCTCATAGAGGCCGAGCGAAGGCGTCAGCGTCGTGCGCGGCCGTTTGCCGGGGGCAAGCGACGTCGGCAGGCCTGATTTCAGCCAAAACATCTGGGCGCGGGAATTGAGGCAGAAGCCGAGGCCGGGCACGGTGGGCGAGGATTGCAGCCAGCCGCCGGACGGGGTGACGGAGACCATGTTGCCGTCGCGGTCGATCACATCGATATGCACGGTATCACCGCGCTTTTCGGAGAGATGCGCCATGGTCGGCTCGTAGACGGCGCCGGTTTTCGAATCCGCACCGAGCATCGTCATCGTCAGATCATGCTGCGCTTCGAAGCCAGGCACGATGCCGGGGCGAAGATCGAAGGAGGCGTCCGCGCCGATAAGCTTGCGCCGCGCGGCGGCATAGGTCTCCGACAGCAGGTGCGCGACAGGGATCTCCGAAAATTCAGGATCGCCGTAATAGACTTCGCGGTCGGCGAAGGCGAGCTTCATCGCCTCGACGACGGTATGGACAAAATCGGCGCCAGCGGGGTCCATTGCGGCGAGATCGAAGCCTTTGAGGATCGACAGGGTCTGCAGGAAGACCGGACCCTGGCCCCAGGGACCGATCTTGGCGATGGTCCAGCCATGATAATCATAGGTCAGCGGTTCCTCGATCGTTGCCGACCAGTTTGCCATATCGTTGGCAGTCAAAACGCCCTTGTGGCGGTTGCCGCTCGCATCCATCACCTCGGCGGTCTTCAGATAGTCGTCGATCTTCTCGGCCACGAAGCCGCGATAGAAAGCGTCGCGGGCCGCCTGCACTTGCGCTTCCCGGCCGCTTTTCGTCTCGGCGTCGGCGATGATGCGCTTCCAGGTTTCGGCAAGCACCGGATTCCTGAAATTCGCATGCGCTTCGGGCGCGCTGCCACCCGGCAGCCAAGTCTCATAGGAGGTCGGCCATTCCTGCTCGAAGAAGGCGGCGAGCCCCTTGATGGTGGCGGACACGCGCGGCAGCATCGGATGGCCGTGCTCGGCGTAATAGATCGCCGGTTCCAGCACATCGCGCACGCTCATCGAGCCATAGTCGCGCAGCATCAGCATCCAGCCATCGAAGGAGCCGGGGATGACGGTCGCAAGCAAGCCGTCACCGGGGATCAGACTCAGGCCTTCCGCCGTGTAGTGTTCGATCGTCGCGCCGGCGGGGGCGGGGCCCTGCGCGCAGATGACCTCGACCTTGTCCTTCTTCTTCGAATAGATCACCGCCGGCAGATCGCCGCCCGGGCCGCAAAGATGCGGCTCGACGATCTGCAGCACGAAGCCCGTCGCCACCGCCGCGTCGAAGGCGTTGCCGCCCTTTTCGAGAATGCTCATGCCGACCGCCGAGGCGATCCAGTGGGTGGAGGTGACGACGCCGAAGGTGCCGAGGATTTCTGGACGGGTCGTGAATGCGGTCATGTCAAATGTCCTTTCAAGAAATCATGCTTCGCGCGGATCGAGCGCATCGCGCAGGCCATCGCCTAAAAGATTGAACCCGATGACGACGAGGAAGATCGCCGCACCCGGCCACATCGCCATCCATGGCGCCTGTGAGAGGAAATTCTTGGCGACGTTCAGCATCGAGCCCCAGCTCGGCGCCGGCGGCTGCTGTCCGAGGCCGAGGAAGGAGAGGCTCGCCTCGGCGATGATCGCGGTGGCGACGGTCAACGTCGCCTGCACGAGGATCGGCGCAAAGACATTCGGCAGGATATAGCGGGTGATGATGCTCGATGACCGGAGTCCGATCGAGCGGGCGCCCTCGACATATTCCTCGGTCTTCACCGAAAGCACCTGGCCGCGCGTCAGCCGCACGAAGACGGGCATGGCCGAAAGGCCGATCGCAATCATCGCATTGGTCAGGCTCGGGCCGAGAAAGGCTGCGAGCGCGATCGCGGTGATGAGGAAAGGCATGGCCAGAAAGGCTTCGGTGATGCGGGAGATCACCATGTCGATCCAGCCGCCGAAATAACCGGAGATAAGACCGAAGGGCACGCCGATGACAACGGCGATCGCCACCGAAAAGACGCCGGCCATCAGCGATGCCTGCGCGCCCCAGATCATCCGGGAAAGAATGTCGCGGCCGATGTCGTCGGTGCCGAGCCAGTGGGCGGCGGAGGGCGCCTTGCGGATTGCCGACCAGCTTGTGGCGTTCGGATCGGGAATCGGAAGAAGGGGCGCGGCAACCGCAAGGATCGCGAAAAAGGCGATGATAACAAGGCCGACGAGGGCGCCCTTGTTGGCCTTCAGCTTGCGCCAGGCGCGGCTTGGCGTGCGGTCGATCGCAGAGGGAATGCCGGTCTCTCCGATCGCGGTCATAGGGCGGCCCTCATGCGCGGATTGAGCAGGACATAGAGAATGTCGGCCAGGAGGTTCATCAGGATGAAGCCGATCGCGGTGCAGATCACCACACCCTGGACGACGGCGTAATCACGGTTGAAGACGGCGTCGACGATGAGCTTTCCGAAACCTGGAATGGTGAAGATCTGCTCGGTCAGCACGGCGCCGGCAAGCAGTTCGCCAAAGAGCAGCGCAGTCAGCGTCACGATCGGCAGCACCGCGTTGCGGAAGCTGTGCTCGAGCACGACAGTGCTTTCGGGCAATCCCTTGGCGCGGGCGGTGCGGATGTAATCGGCGCTCAGCACGCTGAGCATTGCCGAGCGGGTGTGGCGCATCAGGGTCGCGGCCAGCGCGTTGCCGAGCACGAAGGAGGGCATCAGCATGGTTTCCAGCGAACGCAGCGGATTGCTGAAGAAGGGTTCGTAGCCTGATGCCGGCAGCCAGCCGAGATTGACCGAAACCAGCAGGATCAGCATGATGCCGAGCCAGAAATTCGGGATCGACAGGCCGGTCAGCGCGATGATGTTGGCGAGATAGTCGATCATCGTGTTCTTCTTGACGGCCGCCAGGATGCCCATCGGCACGCCGATCGCAAAGGCGAAGATCATCGACATGATGGCGAGCTGGATGGTGACCGGCAGCTTCTCGCCGACGAGCTGCAGAACCGGCTGGTTGGTGCGCAGCGAGATGCCGAGATCGCCCTGAAGGGCGGCACCCAGCCAGCGCACATATTGATAGGGGACGGGATCGTTCAACCGGTATTTCTCGCGCAGGAATTCGAGAACCTGCGGGTCGCGTTCCTCGCCGGCCATGGCGAGGATCGGATCGCCGGGCAGCAGCTTCTGCAGCGAGAAGACGAAGATCGAAATGATCAAAAGCGTCGGTATGGCGACCAACAGCCGTTTGGCGATGTAGGTGTACATGGGCGATCCTGACACGACTGGGGTCATGCGGCGGAGGGTTTGCGCCGCATGATTTGCTTATGGTCAGCCGGCCTTCTTGACACCGACGAGACGGATCATCCCATCCGGCGAGGGAACGAAGCCGGTGATGTTCTTGTGCAGCGCCCAGATCCAGGACTGATGGCCGAGATAGATGATCGGCAGATCATCGTTGAGGATGACGGCGGCGGCATCGTATTTCTGCTTGCGCACGGCATCGTCGGTCGATGCACGGGCTTCGTTCAGCAGCTTGTCCACCTCGGGATTGCAGTATTTCGTGTCGTTGATACCGCCCTTGCAGGTGATGAACTGATGGATATTGCCATCGGGATCGACGCGGCCGGACCAGTCGGAACGGCTGAGCTGATAGTTGCCGGCCGTCTGCTCGCTGAGCAGCGTGGCGAATTCCGTCGATTTCAGGCTGACGTCGAAGCCGGCTTCGCCGACCATCGACTGGATGATCTGCATCATCTGCATGGCGACGGGATTGTTGGGGATCTGCAGCTCGATCGGCACGCGGTCGAAGCCGGCTTCCTTGATCAGGGCCTTGGCCTTGTCGAGATCACGGGCGGGGACGGGAATATCCTTGTCGAACCACGGGCTGCTTGGTGGGAAGGGCTGGTTGCCGGAGACGGCCGTGCCTTCATAGACGATCTGGTTGACGGCATCGCGGTCGATCGCCAGCGAGAAGGCCTGGCGCAGGCGTTTGTCCTTGCCGAAAGGATTGTCGGCACGCGCACCATTGCCGATATTGGTATAGAGCGCCATGTAGCCGGTGCCGACGGCGTCGGCATAGACGAGGCTCGAATCCGCCTTCACGGCTTCAGCGTCGGTCGCCGCCAGGCGCTCGATCATGTCGAGATCGCCGGAACGCAGGTTGGCGAGGCGCACCGTCGTATCCGGGATCGGCAGATAGGTCAGCTTGTCGATGAAGATCTTGTCCTTGTTCCAGTAGTCCTGGAATTTTTCGAGCACGATGCGGTCCTGCTGGACGCGCTCGACGAACTTGAACGGGCCGGCGCAGACCGGATGATCGCCGAACTTGGCGCCGAGTTCCTTGGCGGCCTTCGGCGAGACGATCATGCCGGCGCGGTCGGAAAGCTGGGCAAGAAGGGTGACGTCAGGCGCCTTGAGGGTGAACTTGACCTCGTATTCGCTCGTCGCCTCGACCTTTGCGACCGAGCTGAGCTCGCTCTTGCGGCGTGATTCCGGCAGGGTGATGTTGCGCTCGATGGTGGCGACGACGGCTTGGGCGTTAAACGGGGTCTCGTCGTGGAACTTGACGCCCTGGCGCAGCTTCATGGTGAGTTCTTTGCCGTCGGCCGACCAGCTCCATTCGGTGGCAAGCTGTGGCACGATCTTCAGATCCGGCGAGACGTCGACGAGCTTGTCGCACATCGCGGTATAGACGATGCGGCCGACGAAGGTGCGCGACTGCGCGGGATCGAGCACGTCGGCATCGTCCTGCAGGCCGATCTTCAGGTCGACGGCGAAGGCAGGAAGCGCAAACAGCGCGCCGGCAACGGTGGCGGTCAGCAATTTGGCGATCTTCATTCCATTCTCCTCTGTTCTGTTTTTGCTTGGTTTTTGCTTCCATTCCGGCGGTTACGACCCGCCTGTCTCTTTTCTCTGTTCACCTCCCAGTTCAGGCGAGGGTCTTGTCGACCTCCGTTTCGCTGTGATCGAGCGAGGTGATGCGGACGAGGCTTTCCTGCAGCGTCAGCAGATGCTGGCGCATCGCTTCGCCTGCCCTGGCCGGATCGCGGGCGGCGATCGCATCGACGATCGCCGTGTGCTGGTTAAACGTGACGGGCCGCGTCCGGCTGGCGCTGCGGGCGCGCTCGCGGATCGTCTGCCAGGTCTCGTCCTGGCGCACCCGGTTGATGACGTCGAAGATGGTGAGGAAGAAACCGTTGCCGGCGCATTGGGCGATCTGGCGGTGCAGCGCCCCGTCCCAGAGTTCGCGCCCATCGGCATCGGTGCTTTCGTAGATCTTTTTCACCAGATCATACATGCGCTCGATATCGGCGGCCTTGGCGCGCATGGCGGCAAGCTGGGCAAGCTGCGGCTCGATGCGCAGGCGCACTTCCATGACTTCCATGAGATCGGTGCCGGCAACGATCGAGCCGACATGATCGCTCCAGCCGTCGGGGCGCGGGCCGGCATAGGTGCCGGAGCCCTGGCGGCGCCAGATGCGCCCCTCGGCCTCCAGCACTTCGAGGGCGCGACGGACGGCACGGCGGCCGACGCCAAGCATTTCCGAAAGGGTGCGCTCGGTCGGCAGCTTGCCGTCGGCGTCGAGACTGTCGGACCGCAGGAGGGCCCTCAGCCTTTCCAGCGCATAATTCGAATTGCCCTGCGTCTCATCCATCGGCATTAGCTTAAATGGTCCGTACCAATTTTCTATTGGTTCAGTGCAAACCAAATCGTGCTGACCGTCAAGCGCTTTTTTGTGCAAATGGAAATCTGCCCGTTTTTTGCTCAATTGCTGCTATTGTCGCGGGACGGGAAAACAGTCGATCGCGGCGACAGGGCGGCGCCGCGATCGTCACTATCATCCAGAAAACGCAATTGGTTCAGGTGAAACTCAGGCCGGCGTCGAGCGTGCGGAGAGAAAGACCTGCGGCTCGAAGGCAAAATCCTTGTCGAAGGGGTAGGTCGGATGCTGCTTGCGCAGCCGCGGCAGGCGCTCGACGAACTGGTCGACGACACCTGTTGATAGCGCCATCAGGTTCGGGTTGGCGATCGGCGCCAGTTCCGGCGAGAGATAGCCCGATTTGACGACGATGATTTTCGCCCGGTGCGGGTCGAGGCCGAGCTGGGTGAAATCGACGATATTGTGATAGGGCCGGCGTTTGGCGGAAAGCACGAGATCGATGCCACTGACCGAAACCACCGCCTGGCGGTCAGTGGAATCTGATGTCTCATGCAGGAATTTGACGGTGAAGCGGGCAGAGACCGGCTTGCTGCCCTTGGTATCGAGCGAGGCGCCGACGCTGAGCTCCAGTTCCGCGCCGATGCCGGCGGTATAACAGGCCTCGGTCGCCGCCTTGTCGGCGATGCCGGCAAAGACGACGCCGGTGGCACCCCTGGCGATCAGCTCGGCCAGCACGTCGGCCCGGTCCCCGACGCCGCCACCTGTCGGGTTGTCACCGGATTCGGCCAGCACCACAGGGGCGGTCGGGCTTGCGATCGCCCTTTCGACGCATTCCTCGAGCGAACCGGTCTCGCAACCGAAGACGAAGTCTTCGCGCGCATCCCAATACGCCCTCGCGAGACGTTTGGCCTCGCGCTCCAACGCGGTGCGGTTGGTGCCGGTCATGATGGCGGCGGCGGTGGCGCGCGGTTCGTCGGCCCAGACATAGCCGACCATCAGCGATGCATCCCAGACGCCGTCGATTGCATCGATCCCCGGCAGCATCTCATAGAGGCTCTTTGCCGGCTCATCGACGGTGCTGGTGCGCTCGCCGGGCAGCACGACGGGGATTGGCGCCCAGAGAACGATCGGCCTCTCGCCGGTTCTCAGGCTTTTCACCAGCATGGAGACGGAGCGGCGCATCGTCTCCTCGACATCGATATGCGGTGCGGTGCGGTAGGTGGAATAGATGTCGAGCGCATCGATGATGCGCTGGGTGACGTTGCCGTGGAGGTCGTAGCTTGCCGAAACCGTGCAATCTTCGCCGACCAGCGCACGGGCCGCACTGATCCAGTCGCCCTCGGCATCCTCCATGCCCTCGACATACATGGCGCCGTGCATGGCAAGATAGAGACCGTCGAGCGGCAGCATCGGCTTCAGCCGCTCGAGGAATTCACCCTTGAAGGCCTCGTAGGTGGCACGCGAAACCGGGCCACCGGCAATGGCCCGGGCATGGATCGTCGGCAGGAACTCGGCATCGTAATCCTTGAGGAAGGCGAAATAGGGCGCTGCCAGCAGCGCCTCGCCGCGCACGATGCGGAAATCCTTCTCTTCGTTCAAGACGGGATTGTATGTGCTGCATTCGATATGAATGCCACCGACGGCGATGCGCATAGGAAACCTCAGTTGATGTTGGGAGCAATCAGGAATTTATGGGTGGTGGCGGCACCCGGCGCAGACGCTGGCGTCGATGCGCCAGGTGAGGATCAATGTCGTCCAAAGGAACTCGCGTTGCGATAAACTGAACATAAAGGTTCCCTATTCAAAGACGCGTCCATTTTGCCCCGACAATAAATTTACAATCGAACCAATCAACCAAAATAATTACGAGCTTGATTGGGGGGCGCAGGCGAGTGGGTGGTGTGGTGCCTGTGCAGCCAAAACGGATATGTTATACGACGATCATGGGATTAGGGGTTTTCATCCACCGCTCAGATTCGATCTATGACGACAGCCCGGCGGAGCAATATCAGTTTCCCAGCCAGTATCTCCATCGTGTCCAAGCATGCGTCGGCGACTGGATTATTTACTACGAGCCTCGAAAGGTCTCCGAGACTCGAGGTTATTTTGCTGTAGCGAAGGTGCAGCAAGTCGTTCGAGATTCCACCACATCGGGCATGTATCTAGCGCTGATCGAACCTGGAAGTTATCTCGACTTCGTCCACCCAGTTCCCTTCAGCGGTGCCGACGGTGTCGTCGAGCGCGGTGTGCTAAACGCGGAAGGTCGAATTTCCGGCCGCGCGCAGTCGGCGGTTCGTCCAATCTCGACGGACGACTTCAGCCGCATCGTTGCGCTGGGCCTCGATGATCGCGAACCATTGTTGCCACGCGTCGATGCGAGGGCATCGCCTCCAGGTTTTGGGGAAGAGCAAGCGCCATTCCAATTCGAACAGAGCCGCGACCGAGTGAGCTATATAGCGTCCCGAATTGTGCGAGATCGCGTTTTTCGCCAAGTCGTTTTGAGCGCCTATGATAAGCGCTGCGCAATTACCGGGCTCAAGTTGATCAATGGCGGAGGGCGGGCAGAAGTCGATGCGGCGCATATCCGGCCGGTCGAGGCGAACGGTCCCGATATCGTCAGCAATGGGATTGCTCTATCCGGCACGGCCCATTGGATGTTTGATCGAGGATTGATCGGGCTCACCGACAATCTCGAGATTCTGATTTCACGACAGGTCAATGATCCCGATGCAGTACGGGGTTTTATCAACAAAACCGGTCGCGCGATTGCGCCCCGAAGAGCATTTGAGCGACCGCATGCGCATTTTCTGCAATGGCACCGCGAGCACTGCTTCAAGCAGTAAATATGTCGCCGTTATTTTCGGCAATCGCGCAACGAAGAAGCCGCACCTTGACAAACATGTGCGAGCTACGAGCGGCCCGAACTAGCGGGACGGACATCGTGCCGTCCGTGTATCCAAGCTGAACAAGTCGGGAGAAACTGGAGCGGGCGAAGGGATTCGAACCCTCGACCCCAACCTTGGCAAGGTTGTGCTCTACCCCTGAGCTACACCCGCTCAATCCGCATCGGTCCGGGGTAGTTGTTGGACCGTGGGCGCCGCCTCGCGGCGACCGGCGCTATATGGCCTAACGGGTTTTCAAATGCAACAGGGAAATGACGGAGAGGCGAAGAAAAATTCCAGTGTTCGCAGACGCCCGGCGGAAAGGCCGCAAATGCGGGGCAAAGCGTCGGTCGCAAAGATTGCCAAACGACGTGGACCGACTTAATCAGGACGCCTCGCTTTTTTCCCTTCCTGTCCAATGGATTGCCCCATGTCCGAAAATGCCCCGAAGACAAGAGAAGAATTGTTTGCCTTTCTCGACGGGCTCGGCATCGCCCATAAGACGGTCGACCATGCGCCGGTCTTCACCGTGGCGGAATCAGTGGCCCTGCGCGATGAAATCCCCGGCGGCCACACCAAGAACCTGTTCGTCAAAGACAAGAAGGACAGGTATTTTCTGCTGACCGTGGAGGAAAATGCCGAAGTCGATCTCAAGCAGGTGCATAATTTGATCGGCGGGTCCGGCCGGGTCTCCTTCGGCAGGCCGGAGAAGCTGATGGAGTATCTCGGCGTTGCTCCGGGCTCGGTGACGGCCTTCGGCGCGATCAACGATACTGCGGAGAATGTCACCTTCGTGCTCGATGCAGAGCTGATGGCGCACGAGATCGTCAACTGCCATCCGCTATCCAACGATGCGACGACGTCGATTGCGAGCAGCGACCTTATCCGCTTTATGGAAGCGACGGGACATAAGCCGCTTGTATTGAAAGTGACGTCCTGACATACGATTTTAGCGCTAAAGCGCGTCGCGATCTTTTAGATTCGCTTGTCGCGCTTTAGTCTTTGGTTTTGCGCATGTCTTTATCGCAAAACCGCCACACAGTTTTGCGCGACATGCTTTAGCAAAGACGCCGGCAGGATCGGCGCGGCGGGAGATACCTATGAGCGGCAGCGACAACCCCTATAACGGTTCCTTCGGAAATCAGATGACGGCGACGACACGCTTTAGTGCTGCGCCGGAACCCGCGGCTGCGGCCGGCAGCTACATCACGGATACGACGACCGCGAATTTCGCCAAGGACGTCATCGAGGAATCGCGCAAGCAGCCGGTGCTGGTCGATTTCTGGGCGCCCTGGTGCGGTCCGTGCAAGCAGCTGACGCCGGTCTTGGAAAAGGTAGTCAACGAGGCCAAGGGCCGCGTCCGGCTGGTCAAGATGAACATCGACGATCATCCCTCGATCGCCGGCCAGCTCGGCATCCAGTCGATCCCCGCTGTCATCGCCTTCGTCAACGGCCGTCCTGCCGACGGTTTCATGGGCGCGGTGCCGGAAAGCCAGATCCAGCAGTTCATCGACCGTATCGCCGGTCCGGCCGGCGCCGATGAGGCGGCCGAAATCGAAGCCGTGCTTGTGGAAGCGGCGGAACTGCTTGCCGCCGGCAATATCAACGAGGCCGCTCAGCTTTATGGCGCCGTCATGCAGGCCGATCCCGAGAACGCCAAGGCGCTTGCCGGCATGGCCGAATGCATGATTGCCGCCAACCAGCATCAGCGGGCACGCGAAATCCTGACGGAATTGCCGGAAGAGCTGGCGAAAGACGCCGGCATCCAGGCCGTGCTGATGAAGCTCGAGCAGATCGAGGAGGCCCGCAAGCTCGGCGATCCTGTTGCGCTCGAGCGCGAACTGGCCGCCAATCCCGACGATCACGAGGCGCGGTTGAAGCTTGCCAAGATCCGCAATGTCGAAGGCCGGCGCGACGAGGCGGCCGACCATCTGCTGCTGATCATGCGCAAGGACCGCACCTTCGACGATGATGGCGCCCGCCGCCAGCTGCTACAGTTCTTCGAGGTCTGGGGCTTCAAGGATCCGGCGACGGTTGCAGCGCGCCGCAAGCTTTCGGCGATGCTGTTCTCGTAGGGCGCCGGTGTCCGACAGGACGCGCTACGGACGGTCTGTCGCATTGAATCCGGGCATGATCTTTTCCGAAAGTCGATTCCGATTTTCGGGGTATTCGCCACTGCATAATTCCTTAAATCGGAATCGATTTAAGGATTAAATTATGCAGCGATTCAAAGTGTTGCAGCGTGATTTGCGCGTCTAAAAAGACGCGCGGCGCTGTAAGTTCGAGCATCTGCCCTTGCGTTTTCGGACGAGGGCACCACATTCTCGTCAGGACGGGCAAGCCCGTTACAAGAATGTGGGACGGTTTCATGCAAGTCGGGAATGCCAGATACCTGAAGCCGGGCGATCTGCCTGATTCAATCGCTGTCTTCCCCCTGACCGGCGCCCTTCTCCTGCCGGCCGGGCAGCTTCCCCTCAACATTTTCGAGCCGCGCTATCTGGCGATGCTGGATGCGGCACTGAGCGGAAACCGGCTGATCGGCATGGTGCAGCCGGCACTCGGCGAACATGAGGACAAGGGCGGCGAGCCCAACCTTGCCGCTGTCGGCTGCCTCGGCCGCATCACCTCCTTCGCCGAGACCGGCGATGGGCGCTATATCGTATCGCTGACCGGCGTCTGCCGCTTCCGGTTGCTGGAGGAGAAACCGACCAGCGATCCCTTCCGCATCTTCCGTATCGCCCCTTTCATCGCCGATCTCTCGGCCGCAAACGAGGAGGAGGCGGTCGACCGCGCAGCGCTTCTCACCGCCTTCAAGGCCTATCTCGATGCCAACAAGCTGGAGGCGGACTGGGAGAGCGTCGAGCGGGCAAGCAATCTGACGCTCGTCAATTCGCTGGCGATGATGTCGCCCTTCGGGCCGGCGGAAAAACAGGCGCTGCTGGAAGCGCCCGACCTGAAGACGCGGGCCGAGACGCTGATCGCCATTACCGAAATCGTGCTGGCGCGCGTCTTCGGTGACTCCGACACGGTTCTGCAGTAGACTTCAGCCATGGACGAAAAACTCAGCCGCGTTGATCCAAAGCTGCTCGATCTCCTGGTCTGCCCGCTCTCCAAGGGCCGGCTTTCCTATGATCGCGAGCAGAATGAGCTTGTCTCGGAAAAGGCGCGGCTGGCCTATCCGATCCGCGACGGCATTCCGATCATGCTGGTGTCCGAGGCCCGCCGCCTCGACGACTAAAACACGTCGCAGTTTTCCGTCCGGAATTTCGTAAGAACACAGGTCAAATCGTCTGGCCGGCAAGCAGCCGCGGATTGTCCTTTGCCGTCGTTCCGGCCGCCTGGCCGATGAAGAAGGATTTGAGGCGCGGCAGCCGGTCGACGATGCCGAGGCCGACGTCGCGGGCGATGCGGATCGGCGTCGCGTCGTTGGAGAAGAGCCGGTTCAACACGTCGGTCGTCACCCCCATGCGGAAAGTGTCGAAGCGCCGCCAGGTCTGGTAGCGCTCGAGAATGTTGATCGAGCCGATATCGAGGCCGAGGCGGTCGGCCTCCACCACGGTTTCGGCGAGTGCCGCCACATCCTTGAAGCCGAGATTGAGCCCCTGACCCGAAATCGGGTGGATGCCATGGGCGGCGTCGCCGGCCAGCGCGAAACGAGGCGCGACGAAGGAGCGGGCGAGCGTCAGGCCGAGCGGGAAGGCGCGCTTGTCGCCGATCACTTTCAGGTTCCCAAGCTTGTGGCCGAAGCGGCGTTCGAGCTCTTCCTCGAAGATCAGGTCGTCGGCGGCGACCAGCCGGTCGGCTTCATGCGTCCGCTCGGTCCAAACGAGCGAGGAGCGATTGTTCTTGAGCGGCAGGATGGCGAAGGGACCGGCCGGCAGAAAATGTTCCTCGGCGCAGCCGTCATGTGGCCGCTCATGCTCGACCGTCGCAACGATGCCGGACTGGCCGTAGTCCCAGGTAACGCTCCTGATGCCGGCGAGATCGCGCAGCGTCGAGCGCACGCCGTCACAGGCAACCAGCAGCCGGGTTTCCAGCGCGCTGCCGTCCGAAAGCGTGACGGTGACATGGGTGTCATGGGTCTTCAGCTCCGTGGCGCCGAGCCCGTGGCGGATGTCGATGCCGAGCCGCTCGCAGGCGCCGCGGAGTGCCGCGACCATCGCGACATTCGGGATCATGTGGGCGAAAGGCCGGCCGTCGGCCACTTCTCCGTCGAAGGTCAGAAAAACCGGACGCACCGGATCGGAGGTCTTGGAGTCGGTGACGATCATCTTGGTGATCGGCTGGGCTTCCGGCTCGATCTCGTTCCAAATGCCGAAAACCTCGAGCATCTTTGCCGCCGCCGCGATGATGGCGGAAGCGCGCGTATCGTTTTTCCAGACATGCTCGGGAGCCGCCTCGACGACCGCGACATTCAGATGGGGTGCTGCCTGTTTGACCGCGACAGCGGCGGAAAGGCCGACATAACCCCCGCCCACAACCAGCATGTCCAGCATCGCGCCGCTCCCTTACCTTGTGCCTTAGATGTGCTCTATATAGATCATCGCAACTTCACTTCCTACCGCTGGGAGACATAGAAAATGACGGGCGAGACGACCGGGCTTTCGGCGATGGAGACGCTGCTTTCGACACTCGACCTCGAGCCGATCGAGGTCGATATCTTCCGCGGCCGCAGCCCCAAGGTCGGCTGGCAGCGGGTCTTCGGCGGGCAGGTGATCGGCCAGGCGCTGATGGCGGCGCAGCGCACCATCGAGGGCGAGCGTTTCGTCCATTCGCTGCATGCTTATTTCATGCGTCCCGGCGATCCCACGGTGCCGATCATCTACCAGGCGGAGCGCATCCGCGACGGATCGAGCTTCAACACGCGGCGTGTCGTCGCGATCCAGCATGGCAAGGCGATCTTCGCGCTGTCGGCCTCCTTCCAGGTAGAGGAGCCGGGCTTCGAGCATCAGATCGCGATGCCTGAGGTGGAGATGCCTGAGGCGCTGCTCGGCGAGCAACAGATCAAGGAACAGTATCTCGCGCACGCGCCGGAAGCGATCCGAAAATACTGGCAGCGCGAGCGGCCGATCGAGATCCGTCCCGTCTCGCTGACACATTATTTTTCCGACAGGAAGCTCGATCCGAAACAGGATGTCTGGGTGCGCGCCACCGGCCCGGTTCCCGACGACCGGCTCTATCAGGCGGCGGTGCTTGCCTATCTTTCGGAC
Organism: Rhizobium sophorae; assembly: GCF_013087515.1. Classification (GTDB taxonomy): domain Bacteria; phylum Pseudomonadota; class Alphaproteobacteria; order Rhizobiales; family Rhizobiaceae; genus Rhizobium; species Rhizobium sophorae. The sequence continues at coordinate 266,831 of NZ_JABFCN010000066.1, forward strand.
ATGACGCTGCTCGATACGTCGCTCTATGCGCACGGAACGTCCATCTTCGACCAGAGCCTGCAGGTGGCGAGCCTCGATCACTCCATGTGGTTCCACAGACCCTGCAAACTCGACGACTGGCTGCTTTATACGCAGGACAGTCCGTCGGCTTCAGGCGCCAGAGGATTAACCCGGGGTAGCCTGTTTACACGATCGGGTAGCCTGATCGCATCGGTTGCGCAGGAAGGCCTGATTCGGAAAAAGGCAAATGAATAAAAATTGTGCAACTTTATAAATTTGCGCTTTATTTGTGCGCTTACTGGCCAATCATTTGCCTGTTTATTGGCGCTCTTTATTATAACCTTTACTTTTCAATAACTTAAGACACGCCTCGAATCTGGCACATCCCTTGAATGTGTATTGGCCGGTCGCTGTTCAGGAACGTCAGCGGCAAGGAGAGTCGGCTCCGCGCCGAGGATAACGAAGGATGGGAAACCAGATGAAAATTGTGATGGCCATTATCAAGCCGTTCAAGCTCGATGAGGTCCGCGAAGCCCTTACGGCGATCGGTATTCAGGGGCTGACCGTAACCGAGGTGAAGGGCTACGGGCGCCAGAAGGGGCACACCGAAATCTATCGCGGCACCGAATATGCAGTCAGCTTCCTGCCGAAGCTCAAGATCGAAATCGCGGTTGCATCGGAACTCGTCGACAGGGCGGTCGAGGCCATCGCGGCAGCGGCCAAGACCGGTCAGATCGGTGACGGCAAGATCTTCGTCTATTCGATCGACCATGCCGTGCGCATCCGTACGGGCGAAACCGATTCAGAAGCGCTGTAAGAACGGCAGATCAAGGAGCTTTTTCCAATGTCAATTTCGAAGTTTTCTTCCACCTTTGCGCGTCTTTGCGCAGCTTCGGCCGCCCTTTTGGCGCCGGCCGTCGCTTTCGCGCAGGAGGCTGCACCAGCCGCCACTGCCGCTGCTGCTCCTGCTCTCACTATGGACAAGGGTGACAATACCTGGATGCTCGTCTCCTCGGCGCTCGTCCTTCTGATGACCATCCCCGGCCTTGCGCTTTTCTACGGCGGTCTTGTCCGTGCCAAGAACATGCTCTCGGTGCTGATGCAGGTCTTCATGATCACGGCCGTCGTGGCGCTGATCTGGGTGACCTACGGCTATTCGCTCGCCTTCACCGACGGCGGTTCGCTGAACAGCTTCGTCGGCGGCTTCTCCAAGGCTTTCCTGGCCGGCGTCAACACCTCGTCGCTCGTAGAAACCTTCTCGAAGGGCGTCGCCATTCCGGAATACACCTTCATCGTGTTCCAGATGACGTTTGCCTGCATCACCCCCGGCCTTATCGTCGGCGCATTCGCCGAGCGCGTCAAGTTCTCGGCCGTCATGCTCTTCGTCGTGCTCTGGGTCACCTTCATCTACTTCCCGATGGCACACATGGTCTGGTTCTGGGGCGGTCCGAGCTCCTACACCTCGCCGGCCGGCCTGATCTTCTCCTACGGCGCAATCGACTTTGCCGGCGGCACGGTCGTTCACATCAATGCCGGTATCGCGGGCCTTGTCGGCGCCATCATGCTCGGCAAGCGCACGGGCTATAAGAAGGAAATCATGGCTCCGCACTCGATGACGCTGACCATGGTCGGCGCCTCGCTGCTCTGGGTCGGCTGGTTCGGCTTCAACGCCGGCTCCAACCTCGAAGCTAATTCCTATGCCTCGCTTGCCTTTATCAATACCTTCGTCGCAACGGCTGCTGCCGCTGTGTCCTGGTGCATCGTCGAAAGCCTGACCCGCGGCAAGGCCTCCATGCTGGGTGGTGCTTCCGGTGCGGTCGCCGGTCTCGTTGCCATCACTCCGGCGGCAGGCTTTGCCGGCCCGATGGGCGCGATCGTTCTCGGCCTCATCGTTTCGCCGGTCTGCTACTTCTTCGTCGACGTCGTGAAGAACAAGTTCAACTACGACGACAGCCTTGATGTCTTCGGCGTCCATTGCATCGGCGGCATCATCGGCGCTCTCGGCACCGGTATCCTCGTCAACCCGGCACTCGGTGGTGCAGGCATCGTCGATTATTCCACAGCCGACTTCGCAGCCTCCTATGCCGGCACGGCAACCCAGGTCTGGAACCAGGCCAAGGGCGTGCTGACGACGCTGCTGTGGTCGGGCATCGGCTCGGCGATCCTCTTCAAGATCGTCGACGTCGTCATCGGCCTGCGTGTGACTGTCGAAGCCGAACGCGAAGGTCTCGACCTTTCGACCCATGGCGAAGCCGCCTACCACTCTTCTTGATCACAGGGTTTGCGGCGCCCGGCAGAAGGGCGCCGCTTCACGGCCCGTCGCGGCCTATCTAACCATAGACCGCATTTGGCCCGGACCTTTCAAGGTTCGGGCTTTTTTCATTTCCCGGTTCGGAATGCACGTCCAGGCATGCATGGTTAACATCGCTTTAACCCGGCTCTGATTAGGTAGAGCGGACGCATTTTGGCACGGCGAAGCTTCAGCGATTCGCGTGTCCTCAGGCATTGGACGGGTTAGACACATGGCAAGAAGCACGTCGCCGGCAATGGATGGCCGTCCGGATCGGTTCTCCTTCTCGGCATTCATGCTGCGGCAGATCCAGGCGCTCATCGGCTTTGCGATCTTTCTGCTGCTGGCGTTCTGCGTCGCGGCACTGGCGACATGGAATGTTGCGGATCCGAGCTACTCCTATGCGACCGCCAACTTGCCGACGAATATTCTCGGCTACAGCGGTGCTGCCTTTGCCGATATCGTCATGCAGTTCCTCGGGCTTGCTAGCGTCGTTTCGATGCTGCCGATCGTCGCCTGGGCGCTGACACTGATCTCGGGCCGCCGCTTCAGCCGTATTCCTGCCCGTGCCGGCGCCTGGTTCGGCGGTTCGGTGCTATCCTGCGCCGTCCTCGGCTGCTTTCCGCCGCCGCTCACCTGGCCGATCCCGAACGGCATCGGCGGTGTCATCGGCGACATGATCCTGCGTTTTCCCGCACTCTTCGTCGGCGCCTATCCGACGGGCACCTTCGCCATGGTCGTCGGCTGCATCTTCGCCGCGCCGACCGCCTGGCTGATGCTCTTTGCATCGGGGCTCGTCGGCCGCAGTGACGCCGACGAGGAGATCGAGGAAGACTACGTCGATACGCGCAGTAGCAAAGCCCGCGTCGTCGGAGACGAGGACGAGGAGGAAGACGAGTCCCGCTGGGTCGCTCTCAGCGGTGCCGTGACGCATGCCTGGTACATGAGCCAGGGCCGGCTACGCCGGCTCTTCGGCATGGGGCCGCGCAAGCGGCGCCAGGGCGATTACGAATCACCTTATGATTTCAACGATGACGAGTTCGGCACGCTGAACGAACCCGTCCGCGCCAAGGCGCCGACCGTCCGCGGCGAGCGCATGGAGCCGTCGATGGAGCCATCGATGGGGGCAAGGGCGGCTTCGCCGCGGCGCATCGTCTCCGCACCATCGTTTTCCATCGATGACGATGACGATAATGACGACGACCTGCCCTTCGATAACGACATGCCGCCGCGCCCGGCCGATATCCTGCCCGACGACGATGACGACGACGACTGGATGATCCGCGCGCCGGCAAAGGCGGCCGGCAAGCCGGAACCGCGCGTCGTCCCGGTGGTCGCGCGTCCGAAGCCCAGCGCCCGCATCGAGCGGGAGGCGCAGGGCTCGTTCATCCGTCCCGAAGGCTTCCAACTTCCCTCGATGCATCTGCTCGCCGAACCGAAGAACGTCGTGCGCGACTCCACGCTTTCGGCCGATGCGCTGGAGCAGAATGCCCGCATGCTCGAAGGCGTGCTCGAAGATTTCGGCGTCAAGGGCGAGATCATCCATGTCCGCCCCGGCCCTGTCGTCACGCTCTACGAACTGGAGCCGGCGCCCGGCATCAAGTCGTCGCGCGTCATCGGCCTTGCCGACGATATCGCCCGCTCGATGAGCGCCATTGCCGCCCGCGTCGCCGTCGTGCCCGGCCGCAATGCGATCGGCATCGAATTGCCGAACCAGACGCGCGAGACCGTCTATCTGCGTGAGCTGATCGCCTCCCGGGATTTCGAGGGCAGCAAGGCGAAGCTCGCCATGGCGCTCGGCAAGACGATCGGCGGCGAAGCCGTGATCGCCGATCTCGCCAAGATGCCGCATCTGCTCGTCGCCGGCACCACCGGCTCCGGCAAGTCGGTCGCCATCAACACGATGATCCTGTCGCTGCTCTATCGCATGACGCCGGAACAGTGCCGGCTGATCATGATCGACCCGAAGATGCTCGAACTCTCCGTCTATGACGGCATCCCGCATTTGCTTTCGCCTGTCGTCACCGATCCGAAGAAAGCCGTCGTCGCGCTTAAATGGACGGTGCGCGAGATGGAAGAGCGCTACAAGAAGATGTCGAAGATCGGCGTGCGCAACATCGACGGCTTCAACACCCGCGTCGAGCAGGCGCTGTCGAAGGGCGAGGCGATCTCGCGCACGGTGCAGACGGGATTCGACCGCCATACCGGCGAGGCTATGTACGAGACCGAAGAATTCGATCTGCGGCCGATGCCCTATATCGTCGTGATCATCGACGAGATGGCCGACCTGATGATGGTCGCCGGCAAGGATATCGAAGGCGCCGTCCAGCGTCTGGCGCAGATGGCGCGCGCCGCCGGCATCCACGTGATCATGGCGACACAGCGTCCGTCGGTCGACGTTATCACCGGCACGATCAAGGCGAACTTCCCGACCCGCATTTCCTTCCAGGTGACCTCGAAGATCGACAGCCGTACCATTCTCGGCGAACAGGGCGCCGAACAGCTGCTCGGCATGGGCGACATGCTCTACATGGCGGGCGGCGGGCGTATCCAGCGCGTGCACGGCCCGTTCGTTTCGGATGTCGAGGTGGAAGAGATCGTCTCTTACCTGAAGACCCAGGGCTCGCCGCAGTATCTCGACGCGATCACCGCCGATGACGACGAAGATGGCGATTACGGCGGTGGCGGCGGCGGTCCGGCCGGCACGTCCAATCTTTCCGAATCGGAAGATCCCTACGACCAGGCGGTCGCCATCGTGCTGCGCGACGGCAAGGCATCGACCTCCTACGTCCAGCGCCGGCTCGGCATCGGCTATAACCGTGCGGCCTCGCTCGTCGAGCGCATGGAAAAGGAGGGCATCATCGGACCGGCCAACCATGCCGGCAAACGCGAGATTCTCGTTCCGACCGAAGGCGACATCCTCGACCGCTGACATAACAGGCATATATTTCCGATGCAGCCGCTTTTGGGGAAACCTGATAGCATCGAAGCCGTTACCTCTCGCAGGCCGATCGCAACGCCTTGAAGACGCCGCCTTTCGGCAGCATGCAGATCGCATAAAGGAGATTTAGATGAGTCACTCCGATACCTTCCTCTCCGGCCTGACGGTAACGCGCCGCGACCTTCTCGGCGCCTTTGCCCTCGCGGTGATAGCGAGCGCCATTCCCCTTGGCGCTTACGCGCAGGCGGCAGCTCCTGCTTCCGGCACGGCGCAGGCGATCGCCGATCATTTTTCCGGCGTCACGACGATGCAGGGTGAATTCGTGCAGTTCGGCCCGCGCGGCGAGCAGACCGGCGGCAAGTTCTTCATCCAGCGCCCCGGCAAGCTGCGCTTCAACTATGACGATCCGTCGCCGATGCGGGTGATCGCCGACGGCAAGAACGTCGCCATCGGCAATACGAAGCTGAAGACCTGGGATCTCTATCCGCTGTCCAAAACCCCGCTCAGCCTACTTCTGGCGCAGCGTATCGATCTGTCGGCCGGCATGGTGAAGGGCGTGAAGGAAGAGTCCGACCTGACGACAATCGCGCTCGGCAACAATACGGTGTTCGGAAACTCGACCATCACCATGATGTTCGACCCGAAGACCTACGACCTGCGTCAGTGGACGATCACCGACAATCAGGGCAAGGACACCTCGGTGATGATCTTCAACGTCAAAACCGGCATGCAATTCGACGATCGCGTTTTCCGCGTGCCCTATGAGACCATTCCAGGCACGCCTCAGTCGCGCGACTGAGGCCTTTTCGGTTGATCGGCTGCTCCTTTTACAAGCGGCCGGTTCCCTCGCGTCCGCCTTTGTTTTAAAGCCCTTTCATGAAAGCGTGAAAGGGTTTGGGCATGGGTTTTTCGATCACCACCTGGAATATCAATTCGGTGCGGCTGCGCATGCCCATCGTCGAGCAACTGGTTCTCAAGCATAGGCCCGATATCCTCTGCCTGCAGGAAACCAAGGTGACGAACGAGCTGTTTCCAGCGGCACCGCTGAGGGCGATGGGCTACGATCACATCATCATCCATGGCCAGAAGGGCTATCACGGCGTGGCGATCGCCTCGCGCATTCCGTTGACCGAGGATCACCGGCAGGATTATTGCGGCGTCGGCGATGCGCGCCATATCTCGGCGATCTTCGAGCACGGCAATCGCCGTGTTCGGCTGCATAATTTCTACGTCCCGGCCGGCGGTGACGAGCCGGATCGCACGATCAATCCGAAATTCGGCCACAAGCTCGATTTCATCGAGGAGATGAAGCTGCTGAAAGCCAATGGCGAGGCCAACACCTCAGCCATCCTCGTCGGTGACCTCAACATCGCGCCGCTGGAGCATGACGTCTGGTCGCACAAGCAGCTTCTGAAGATCGTCAGCCATACGCCTGTCGAAACCGAGGGGTTGCTCGAGGTGATGAAGCGCGGCGCCTGGCTCGATCTGATGCGCCAGCATGTGCCTGAAAACGAGAAACTCTACACCTGGTGGAGCTACCGCGCCAAGGACTGGGAGGCCGCCGACCGCGGCCGCCGTCTCGACCATATCTGGTCGTCGTCGGATCTCGGGCCGCATCTGAAGCGGATAGAAATCCTGAAGGAGGCGCGCGGCTGGGATCGTCCCTCCGACCACGTGCCAGTGACGGCGCATTTCGATTTCTAAGCGGTACAGCTTCGTGGAAGCGCAGGGATTCTTATCGCTAACAGGGATCAGTTGAAGCGGTAGAATTGGCTTGCGGCCATTGCCGCGAGTTCGGCAAGATTGTCGCGGATCCGGTTCTCGATCAGCCGGGCTGCGTCCGGATATTCCTCGATCAGCCGGTGAAAGAGGGCGCGGGTGATGCGGATGATGCTGGTGTCCTCACGTGCTACCGCGGTGAACTTGCGCTCCACCAACGTCACCAGCGCCAGCTCGGAAACCAGGGTTCCCGGACCGGCGATCCCCCCTGTCCTCTGCATGCCGTCGCTGCTCGTCGCGCTCAGCTCCAGGCTACCGCTGAGGATGACATAGGCGCTCTCGGCGGGCGAGCCCTGGCGAAACAGCATCTGGCCGGCGGCAATCATGCGCCGGTCGGCGCCGAAGGCGATCAACCGCAGCTGATCCTCGTTCATGTCCTTGAACAGAGGAAGCTGCGCGAGCATGTGAATGTCGTCGGTCAGCGCCATGCGGGCTTTTCGCCTTAGAGCAATTCCAGCAAAGTGCCTGGCGGTTTTGCCAGGCAAAGCGTGAAACGCTTTTGCCGGGAATTGCGTGAAAACAAAGAGATAGAGCACTTCCGTGATTCAGGGAAAAACGGAAATGCTCTAGGGTATGATCTTGTAGCCGCCGTTTTCCGTGACGAGGATTTCGGCATTGGAGGGGTCGCGCTCGATCTTCTGGCGCAGGCGATAGACGTGGGTTTCCAGCGTATGCGTCGTCACGCCGGAATTATAGCCCCAGACCTCTTCGAGCAGTATGTCGCGGGTGACGACCTTCTGTTCGGCGCGGTAGAGATAGCGGATGATCGCCGCTTCCTTTTCCGTCAGCCGGATCTTCTGGCCGTTATCAGTGGTCAGGAGCTTCTGACTCGGCTTGAAGAGGTAGGGGCCGACGGTGAAGGTTGCGTCCTCGCTCTGCTCATGCTGGCGCAGTTGCACGCGGATGCGCGCGAGCAGCACGGCGAAGCGGAAAGGCTTGGTGACATAATCGTTGGCGCCGGCTTCGAGACCGAGGATCGTGTCCGAATCGGTATCGTGGCCGGTCAGCATGATGATCGGCGCCTTGAAACCGCCCTTGCGTAGCAGCTTCACTGCCTCGCGGCCGTCCATATCGGGCAGGCCGACATCCATGATCAGCAGGTCGATCGGCATCGAGCGGGCGGTCGCGACACCTTTGCCGGCGTTGGCTTCCTGCAGAACCGTGAATTCCTCATACAGCGACAATTGCTCCGTCAGCGTCTGTCGAAGGTCATCGTCGTCATCCACCAGAAGAATGGTGCGTGCGGTCATGCCGTTTGCGTCCTCATGTTAAGTCCCCTAGTCCTACGCCAAATTCCTGGTTTGGCAAGGATCGGGCAGCGGGCTGTTGCCGGGTCGGTTTCGATATGATTTCAATCGAAGCCCCAGACAAGGCACGACATGCGAGAAAAATGGAAAAAGCAAGGCAGAGGCGAGGTATGACGCCGTCGACGATCATGGTGCGTCCTGCGCCGGGGCGCAAGAGCCGGGCGATCGTCCGGCTTGGCGCCATCACCGTGCCTGCTGCGATCGGCCGCTCCGGCCGCACCGTGATGAAACGCGAGGGCGACGGCGCCACGCCGATCGCCTCGATGAGGCTGATATCAGGCTTCCGGCGCGGCGAGCGGAACGGCCGGCTCGTCACTCCCCTTTCCATCCGCCGCATCCGCCCCGACATGCTCTGGTGCGATCAGTCTGGCAGTGCCAGCTACAACCGCCTCGTGCGCGCGCCGTTCAGCGCAAGTCACGAGGAGATGCGGCGCAGCGACGGGCTCTACGATGTCTGTCTGGTGATGGATTGGAACATCTCCTCGCGTGCGCGCAATCGCGGCTCGGCGATCTTCTTCCATCTCATCCGGCCAGACTACGAGCCGACGGCGGGCTGCGTGGCGGTGAGCCTGCGCGATATGCGCCGCCTGCTGCCCCACCTTCGAAAGGGAACGATTGTCCGCGTCGTCTGATTGTCTTCCGGATGCGGCCGCCTATATGTTTTCGGTGACCGAACGCTCGGGCTGAAATGCGTTTAGGGACATCCGCAGGCGCGGTGCAATTCATGCCTCGTCCAATTCTTCAAACTCCCGGAGATATATTGTGACCGCTCAACCCATCATCACTTTCCATGACGGACATTCCATTCCGCAAGTCGGCCTCGGCGTCTGGCAGACGCCGCAGGAGGTCGCTGCTCCCACCGTGCGAACGGCGATCGCCGCCGGCTATCGTCACGTCGATACCGCTTCCGGTTACGATAACGAAGAGGGCGTCGGTGAAGGCATCCGCTCTTCCGGCCTCGACCGCAAGGATATCTTCGTCACCACCAAGCTCAGGAATACCGATCAGGGCTATGACAATACGCTGCGCGCCTTCGACGGCAGCCTGAAGAAGCTCGGTTCCGAATATGTCGACCTCTATCTCATTCACTGGCCATCGCCGCATCGCGGCCTTTATACAGAGACCTGGAAGGCTTTCGTGCGCATCCGGGAAGAGGGCCGCGCCCGCTCGATCGGCGTGTCGAATTTCTATCCTGAACATCTCGAGCGCATCATCGGTGAAACTGGCGTCGTCCCCGTCATAAACCAGATCGAGCTGCATCCCGATTTCCAGCAGAAGGCGGCGCAGGAGGCTCATCAGAAGCTGAATATCGCCACCGAATCCTGGAGCCCGCTCGGGCAGGGCAAGTTCGTCTCGAACCCTGTTATCGGCGAGATCGCCAAAAAGCATCAGAAGACGCCGGCCCAGGTCATCATTCGCTGGCACATCGACACCGGCCTCGTCGTCATCCCGAAATCCGTGACGCCGTCGCGCATCGAGGAGAATTTCCAGGTGTTCGACTTCAAGCTCGATGCCGACGATATGGCCGCGATCGCCAAGCTTGATAGCGCCGACGCCCGCATGGGGCCGGACCCGCACACGGCGACCTTCTGATCGCCGTCCCAATCATTGCCAAGCCAATCAGCGGCCGCCTCGGGAGAGATCACCCGCGGCGGCCTTTGTATGACAGGCCTGCCGCTTCAATAATTACATTTGGACGAGCCGTTGGTCGGGGTAAAACCGTAGTTGCAGGCATTGTTCAGGCGCTGCGGCCGTCCGATCGAGCCGGTATGTTCGTCCGAAGCGAAGGCGCGCGAGGGATACCAATAGCCGTTCGAGCTCTTGGTATAGCCGGGCCGGGCGCTGCTATAACCGCGATATCCATTGAGAGTTGGTGCCTTGCTTTGCGCGACCTGTTGCCACAAGCCGGAAGAGACCGTGATCGGCGGTACCGTCGGATGGATCGGCGCAGCCGCAGCGGCATCGATTGATGCCAGCGATGCGAACACGCCCAGAATGGTTTGCGGCAGGCGTCCTGCCATTTTCTGTCTCATGGTTATTCTCCCAGATCACACAACACGGAGCTGGCCTAGCCAGGCCAGTGATCGCCGAAACCGGCAATGGACGCCCGAAATCGTGCCTGTCGAAAGTCGCGCGACTTGCGCCTGAAGCGCCATCTCGATGAAGCCATAGGCCTTCGCCGATGTCGATTGCCCGAACGGGTGAAATCGAGAAGGCGTGCCATGCACCGACGAGACTATGGGATCATTACCCGTCAGGTGCCGAGGAAACAGGGTGCCATAAAATGCGAAGCCCACCGATGCGCAGGGGCATCGGTGGGCTTTTGATTGTCATCCGTTTTGACGGATCAGTTCCACTCGCGGATATCGACGAAGTGCCCGGCGATCGCGGCTGCGGCTGCCATTGCCGGCGAGACGAGGTGCGTGCGGCCCTTGAAGCCCTGACGACCTTCGAAGTTGCGGTTCGAGGTCGATGCGCAGCGTTCGCCCGGCTTCAGGCGGTCGTCGTTCATGGCAAGGCACATGGAGCAGCCCGGCTCGCGCCAGTCGAAACCGGCGGCCTTGAAGATCTTGTCGAGGCCTTCGGCTTCCGCCTGTTCCTTGACGAGGCCGGAGCCCGGCACGATCATTGCGTCGACGGTTGGGGCAACCGTCTTGCCTTCGACGACCTTGGCGACTTCGCGCAGGTCCTCGATGCGGCCGTTGGTGCAGGAGCCGATGAAGACGCGGTCAAGGGTGATGTCGGTCATCTTCGTGCCCGGCTTCAGGCCCATATAGTCAAGCGCGCGCCACTTGGAGGTGCGCTTGGTTTCGTCCGGAATGTCGTCCGGGTTCGGAACGATGCCCTGGACGGAGATGACATCTTCGGGCGAGGAGCCCCAGGAAACGATCGGCGGCAGGCTGGCGGCGTCGAGCACGACGACACGGTCGTAGTGAGCGCCCTCGTCGGTCTGCAGTGTCTTCCAGTAGGCGATCGCCTGTTCCAGCGCCTCGCCCTTCGGCGCGCGCGGCTTGCCCTTGATGTATTCGAAGGTCTTTTCGTCAGGGGCGATCAGGCCAGCGCGGGCGCCGCCTTCGATCGTCATGTTGCAGATGGTCATCCGGCCTTCCATCGACAGCGCGCGGATCGCTTCGCCGGCAAATTCGATGACGTGGCCGGTGCCGCCGGCTGTGCCGATCTCGCCGATGATGGCAAGAATGATGTCCTTGGCGGTGACGTGCGGCGGAAGCACACCGTCGACCCGCACCAGCATGTTTTTTGCCTTCTTCTGGATCAGCGTCTGGGTCGCCAGAACATGCTCGACCTCGGAGGTGCCGATGCCGTGCGCCAGGGCGCCGAAGGCGCCGTGCGTCGAGGTGTGGCTGTCGCCGCAGACGATGGTCATGCCGGGCAGGGTGAAGCCCTGTTCCGGACCGACGATGTGGACGATGCCCTGGCGCTTGTCGCTTGCCGAATAATATTCGACGCCGAATTCGGCGGCGTTGGTGGCCAGCGCTTCCACCTGGATGCGGCTTTCCTCGTTCTTGATGCCGAGATGGCGGTCGGGCGAGGTGGGGACGTTATGGTCGACGACGGCAAGCGTCTTTTCCGGCGCGCGAACCTTGCGGCCGGTCATGCGCAGGCCTTCGAAAGCCTGCGGCGAGGTGACTTCGTGGACCAGGTGGCGGTCGATGTAGAGAAGACAGGTGCCGTCTGCCTGTTCGTCGACCAGATGATCGTCCCAGATCTTGTCGTAGAGGGTACGCGGTGCGCTCATGGCGTTAAGTCCGTTTTTCTAAAGCTTTTGGAAAATCGAGAAATGGCAGATCAGGCTCCGCCGGCCGTCATTCGATCAACGAAGTCGGCTGTTGAGCGCACCGGACACGCACGCAAAAAACCGTGCCGGCAGGCGATAATGGTCCTGCAGCACGAAAATATGCGCACCAATGCATCTGAACTTGGATTCCATGGCCCTGCATATAGCGATTTTTCGCGGCGGCTTCAATTTGAATCATCAGCAGACGCTCTGCGGCCGCTCCGCGGCGCGGCGGGTATTGATCGCTTACCGCGACTTCATCCATCTCTCCGTCCGCCGCAGCGCCAGCGACAGGCCGATCGTCAGGATCAGATAGATATAGGTGACGATCGAATAGGTCTCGAAGAAGCGGAAGGAGCCGGCAGCATAGACCTTGCCCATCTGGGTGATGTCGGCGACTCCGAGCACGGAGACGAGCGAGCTGTCTTTCACCATCGAGACGAAATCGTTGGAGAGCGGCGGGAAGATCACCCGGATCGCCTGCGGGAAGACGACGGAGCGAAAGCGCCGGTAGCGCGACAGGCCAAGCGCCTTGGCTGCCTCGATCTGGCCCAGATCGACCGACTGGAAACCGGCCCGGAAGATTTCGGCGATGAAGGAGGAATAGCCGACCGTCAGCGCGATGATCGCTCGCCACATCAGCGAGAGATCGCGCACCAGGATGGGCTCGGCTACGCCTGATGTCACCAGCGGTGAAATCAGGAAATTATAGCCTGCAACCAGAGCCGGCGCGCCGACGAAGGCGACGTAGAACAGCAGCACGAGGATCGGTATGCCGCGGATGATCTCGATGTAGAAGCGCGCAATCTGCCGCAACACCTGGCTGTCGGCCATGCCAAGCAGGCAGATGCCGAGGCCGAGCACGGTGGCGAGCACGAAGGCGACCAGCGTGACGAAGACGGTGATGCCGACACCGTTGACGACGGTGCGGAAGACCTGGGCGTAGATATCGTTGGCGACGATGACGGCGGCAAGCACGATGCCGATCGTGACGAGGGCGACCAGCCACCAGGGATAGTCGTCCTTGACGTGTCTGTCGGGAGATGGTCGCACTGCCATCAATAGTTGCTCGGCGTCATTCGCCCATCTTGTAGTCGAGGAACCACTTCTTGTTCAGCGTATCGAGCGTGCCGTCGGCCTTGAGTGCTGAAATGGCGGCATTGACCGGGGCGACAAGGTCGGACCCTTTCGGGAAGATGAAGCCGAAATCCTCGGTGCCGAGCGGTTCGCCGATCAGCTTCAGGGCGCCGTTCGAGGCATCGACATAACCCTTGCCGGCGGTGCCGTCGGTCAGCACGACGTCGACGTCGCCGGCCTTCAGGGCCTGGACGGTGGCGCCGAAGGTTTCGAAGAGCTTGATGCGGGGGTTCTGCTCGTTGCCATCAAGCACTTCATAGACGGCGGTGTAGAAAGGCGTGGTGCCGGGCTGTGCGCCGACCAGGCCATCCTTGAATTCGCCGAAGGACTTGGCATCGGTGAAGCGCTTCTCGTCGCCGCGCACGAGCATGAACTGCTGCGAGCGCATATAGGGGTCGGAGAAATCCACTTTCTGCTTGCGGTCTTCCTTGATGGTGATGCCGGTCATGCCGATGTTGTACTGGCCATCGGACACGGCCTGGATCATCGCGTCCCAGCTGGTGTTCTGGTATTCGACCTTGAAATTCAGCCGCTTGGCGATCTCGTTCATCGCATCATATTCCCAGCCGATCGCCTTGCCGGATTTCGGATCGACGAATTGCAGCGGCGGATAGGCATTCTCGGTGACGACGACGACGCTCTTGCCGCCGAGATCGGGCAGCTCGGCGGCCGATGCGGCGAGGGGTAGAAGAGCAAGGGCGGCGAAGCTCGCAAGAACGGTACGGCGAAACAACATTGAACGGTTCCCCAAAATTGAACGGCAAAAACTGTCACGGAAGATAGGTCTGAGGCAAGGCCGCCCACTGCGTGCCCGAGCAAAAAATAGAAAAGGCGACCCGAAGGCCGCCTTTCCAAGCAAAGAATTTTGCGTAGCGCAGATCTTATTCTGCTGCCGGTTCCGCTGCAGCGGCGGCTGCTTCTGCGGCGGCCTTTTCGGCAGCGGCCTTGGCTTCCGCAGCTTCGGCTGCTGCCTTCTCGGCGGCGAGCGCCTGAGCTGCTGCAACCTTTTCAGCTTCGATGCGTGCCTTTTCCTCGGCAATAGCGGCGCGCTCGGCGTCGTTAAGCTTGCGGGCGCGGACGCCGGTGTCTTCAACGATACGGGCAGACTTGCCGCGACGGTCGCGCAGGTAATAGAGCTTGGCGCGACGGACCTTACCGCGGCGAACGACGTCGACGCTTTCGATCATCGGCGAGTAGACCGGGAATACGCGCTCGACACCTTCGCCGTAGGAGATCTTGCGAACCGTGAAGTTTTCCTGCAGGCCGCCGCCGGAGCGGGCGATGCAGACGCCTTCATAGGCCTGAACGCGGGTACGGGTGCCTTCCGTGACCTTCACGTTGACGCGGACGGTGTCGCCCGGGGAAAATTCTGGAAGCGTGCGCTTGGCTTCGATCTTGGCGGCCTGTTCGGCCTCAAGCTGCTGAATGATGTTCATCGTCTTAACCTTTGGTTCTTCTGAAACAGCCAGAGCGCTCAACACTGATCCTTCGGAACTGGCCTCAGGACTTTGCCCGTCAAGGGCGGGAGCGGATTCGCCATTCTTTGTTTGCTGGCAGACGGGGATAAACCCCATTTCCGCGTGCGCCAATACACGAAAGGCCAGGGCTTGTCATCCCTTGGGCGGCATTTTTGTGAAAAGGGCTGCGAAATCAGCCGCTTTTTCTCACTTTGCAGCGCCGCGCGCCTTTTCAGACGCGCAAAGGACGCTGTAACACTTTGAATCTACGCATCGTGCTTTCCGAAAATCGATCCTGATTGTCGAGCCGATGCGCTAGCCTTTTTCGAGCAGATCCGGCCGCCGCTCCCGAGTCAGCCGCACCGCTTCCTGATGCCGCCATTTTTCGATGGCGCCGTGGTTGCCCGAGGTGAGGATCGCGGGGATTTCCCGGCCTTCCCACTCCTGCGGGCGGGTATAATGCGGATGTTCCAGCAATCCGCCTTCGAAGCTTTCGTGCAGGCCGGAAAGATCGTTGCCCATGACGCCAGGCAGGATGCGGACGATTGCATCGAGCACGATCAGCGCCGCCGGCTCGCCGCCGGATAGGACGTAATCGCCGATCGAGACCTCTTCCAATCCGCGCGCCTCGATCACCCGCTGGTCGACGCCCTCGAAGCGGCCGCAGACGATGGTGACGCCGTCGCCGGCCGCCAGCTCGCGCACACGCTGCTGCGTCAGCGGCCGGCCGCGCGGGCTCATCAGCAGCCGCGGGCGGGTATCGTTTTCTGAGGCACTGTCGATTGCGCGGGCGAGAATGTCTGGTTTCAGCACCATGCCGGCGCCGCCGCCTGCCGGGGTGTCATCGACAGTGCGGTGTCTGTCGGTGGCAAAGTCGCGGATCTGTACCGTGTCCAACGACCATTGCCCCCGCTCCATCGCCTTGCCGGCGAGCGAGAAGCCCAGATGCCCCGGAAACATTTCCGGATAAAGTGTCAGCACGCTCGCCCGGAATGCCATCACTTCTTCTTTTTCGGCTTGTCGGGAGTGAATTTCGAAAGTTCTTCCGGATCGTCGGCCAGACCTGCCGCCAGCGGATCGATCAGCAGCGTGCCGGCCTCGAGGTCGATCTCCAGTACCGAGGCTTCGGAGAAGGGGATCAGCACCGGGCGTTTACCCGGACCCTTGAGTTCCAGCAGGTCGCCGGCGCCGAAATCGAAGACGCCGGTGACCGTGCCATAGCTGACGCCCTTGTCGTCGCGCGCCTCGAGCCCTTCGAGATCGGCATAGTAGAACTCATCGTCCTCCAGCTCCTCGTCCGGCAGGTTGTCCCGCTCGATATAGAGTTCAAGCCCGTTCAGGGCCTCGGCGGCATTGCGGTCGTTGACGCCGCGGAAACGGACGACGACAACATTCTTCATCTCGCGGATTTCGAGGACTTCGAAGCTACGGCCGTCCATGCTGTGCAGATGGCCGTAGTCGCCAAGGGCGCTCGGATCGGCCGTATAGGCCTTGGCGCGCACCTCGCCCCGGAGGCCCTGCGCGCCACCGATCGTCGCCATCAGAACGGGGTTTTCAAGCTTTGTCATGGGTTCCTTCATGTGAAGCCGAAAGACAGGTTTCTCATAAACGAAGTGTGGGCGATTGGAAACGAAAACGGGCGGCATGTCGCCATGCCGCCCGCTCGAAGGGAAAGTCCCGATTATTCCGCGGCGTCGGCAGCAGCAGCTGCGGCGTCGGCAACCTTCTGAGCCTTTTCGGCGGCGCGTTCCTGGGCGCGCTTGCCAGGCTTTGCCTTGACCGGGTTGTTCTTGACTTCGCGCTTGGCAACGCCGGCCTCATCGAGGAAGCGCAAAACGCGGTCGGTCGGCTGAGCGCCGTGTTCGATCCAGTGCTTGATGCGCTCGGCGTTCAGCTGAACGCGCTTCTCATCGTCCTTGGCGAGCATCGGGTTCCAGGAACCGAGGTTTTCGAGGAAGCGGCCGTCACGCGGGCTGCGCGCATCGGCGAGAACGACGTGGTAGTACGGGCGCTTCTTGGAACCACCGCGGGCGAGACGAATTTTCAGTGCCATGTTCTTTACTCCTTGGGCTTTTCTTGACCGCTTCGTTAAGCGGTACGGTTATCGGGCTGCAGCGCTTTGTTCAGCGTGATCCGCAGCGATCTGCTCATGATGCCGGATGACTTCCTTGATGACGAAGTTCAGGAACTTCTCGGCGAAATCCGGGTCCAGATTGGCGGCTTTCGCCAGCTGGCGAAGGCGTTCGATCTGGTATTCCTCGCGCGCCGGGTCGGCCGGCGGCAGATTGTATTTGGCCTTCAGCACGCCGACCTCTTTGGTGCAGCGGAAGCGTTCAGCCAGCATGTGCACGAGCGCCGCGTCGATATTGTCGATCGACTGGCGGTAGCTCGAAAGCTGGGCTTTGACGTCTGGATCAATCATGGGGTAGGCGATCCTTTCACTTCTTCTTGGGCAATCCGGGCAGGCCCGGGAAACCACCACCAAGGCCCGGCAGCTTTGCGCCGCCAAGACCGGGCAATCCGCCCGGCAAGCCTCCGCCTAGACCGGGCATACCCCCACCCGGTTTTCCGAGACCCGCGGCTTCCGCCTGCTTCTGCAGCGCTTCGAGCTGCTTCGGGTCGATATTCGAGAGATCGGGCATGCCGCCCATGCCGCCGAGGCCCCCCAGCCCCATCTTGCCGGCAAGGCCGCCCATCATCTGCTTCATCATGCCGCCTTTGCCCTTGCCGCCCATCATCTTCATCATGTCCGCCATCTGGCGGTGCATCTTCAGAAGCTTGTTGATGGCGGCGGCATCGGTGCCGGAGCCGGCGGCGATGCGCTTCTTGCGCGAATGCTTGAGCAGGTCGGGATTGGCGCGCTCGGCCCTGGTCATCGACTGGATGATGGCGATCTGGCGGCCGAAAAGTCTGTCGTCGAGGCCGGCTGCGGCCATCTTGTCCTTCATGCCGGCCATGCCGGGCATCATGCCCATGATGCCGCCCATGCCGCCCATCTTCTGCATCTGGCGCAGCTGGTCGGCCAGGTCATCGAGGTCGAACTTGCCCTTGGCCATCTTGGCGGCCATGGCCGCCGCCTTCTCGGCGTCGATGTTTTCGGCCGCACGCTCGACGAGCGAGACGATGTCGCCCATGCCGAGGATGCGGTCGGCGATGCGGCGGGGATGGAATTCCTCCAGCTCGCTCATTTTCTCGCCGACGCCGATCAGCTTGATCGGCTTGCCGGTGACGGCGCGCATCGAAAGGGCGGCACCGCCGCGGCCATCGCCATCCATGCGGGTCAGCACCAGACCGGTGATGCCGACGCGTTCGTCGAAACTGCGGGCGAGGTTGACGGCGTCCTGGCCGGTGAGGCTATCGGCGACCAGCAGGATTTCATGCGGGTTCGACCGCTTCTTGATGTCGGCCATCTCGACCATCAAGGGCTCGTCGATATGCGTGCGGCCGGCGGTATCGAGGATGACGACATCATGGCCGCCGAGCCTGGCCGCCTGCACGGCGCGGGCAGCGATATCGGTCGGTGACTGGCCCGATATGATCGGCAGCGTGTCGATATTGGCCTGCGCGCCGAGCTGGCGAAGCTGCTCCTGGGCTGCCGGACGGCGTGTGTCGAGCGATGCCATCAGCACCTTCTTCTTCTCGCGCGTCGTCAGTCGATGGGCAATCTTGGCCGACGTCGTCGTCTTGCCGGAGCCCTGCAGGCCGACCATCATGATGACGACAGGGGCAGCGGCATGAAGGTCGACGCCGACGCCTTCGCCGCCCAGCATCTCGATCAGTTCGTCATGGACTATCTTGACGACCATCTGGCCGGGCTTGATCGACTTCAGGATCTCGGCGCCGACGGCTTTTTCACGCACGCGGTCGGTGAAGGAACGCACGACGTCGAGCGCGACGTCGGCCTCCAGCAACGCACGGCGAACCTCGCGCAGCGCTGCGGAAACATCCGCTTCCGAAAGCGCGCCACGGCCTGTCAGTCCATTCAGAATGGATCCAAGACGGTCCTGGAGGTTTTCAAACATCGGCTCTTCCTTGATACGTTTCGGGCGGGTTGGGATATGCCCGGAAACGTCGTGCTTTTCCTTGACGAAAACAAGACGCAAAGCCAAAAAGCACCCGAGGGCGCATCGCGCTGTCGGGTGTTGACCTCCGGGATCTCAGGTCCCGGTCGGCGGCTCGGAGTCGTGTGGCTCGTCGCGGATTGGGCGCGATAAACAGGAAAGCCGCGCGAAAGTCAAGGCAATGCGGACAAATGACCGCATGACCGACTTCTTAAAAGCTGTGTGACGAGAGGGCGGTCGTGTTTCATCCAGTGGTTGCAGTGAAAGTACATATTTAAACGAAGTGATGTATTGGCTTGCACAGTCCGCCAGGGTTTCGGGTTTTGCCGATAAATATTCTCACTCGGGCGGCCGAATTCGCTGTCAGCGCCAGTTGCAAATTATTCTGCCTATGATTCTACTTTCTACTTAAGTGCGTCCTGTAAAATGATTCGTGAATATCCTTGATGCCGAATTAATCGGCGGAGATATCGAATGCTAAATGCTGATATTGAGAGCTGGGCGCTGGCGCGGGCCCATCATATTGTCCTGAACGAAGGCCTGAATCTGGCGAAGGCGGCACAGGATCTGGACCGCAAACGGTCCCGCTCGCTGGTCTACGAGCTGAGAAAGGTCATCACCGCAGCTATTGTCGAAGCCCATGCCGCGTCCTTCGATCCCGACGGTGCGCAGCGGTAAAAGCCGAACTGCTGCCTCGATGGGGTCAGCGGGCCGTAACGCCTGCCCGGCACTCACCCACTGGTAATTCCTTCGCATTTCCGCCATATACACCGGAAAGACAGACGGAATGATACCCATGAGCGCAACGGTCGAATTCGCGAGGATGAACGGGCTTGGCAACAAGATCCTAGTCGTCGACATGCGCGGCCGGCCGGACAAAGTGACGCCGGCGGCGGCGGTGACGCTCAATGCCGATCCCCAGACTGAGTTCGATCAGATCATGGCGATCCATGATCCGAAGGCCGAAGGCACCGATGCCTTCATCGATATCCTGAATTCCGATGGCTCGAAGGCGCAGGCCTGCGGCAACGGCACGCGCTGCGTCGTGCAGGCGCTTGCCGCCGAGACCGGCAGGAAGGTCTTTACGTTCCAGACGGTCGCCGGCATCCTCAACGCCGTCGAGCACGAGGACGGGACGATCTCCGTCGATATGGGCCGACCGGTGTTCGATTGGGACAGGATCCCGCTGGCGGAAGAATTCCACGACACCAGCCGCATCGAGTTGCAGATCGGCCCGATTGACAAGCCGGTGCTGCATTCGCCTTCGGCGATGTCGATGGGCAATCCGCATGCGATCTTCTGGGTGGACAGGGACGTGATGTCCTATGATCTCGCCCGCTTCGGACCGCTGCTCGAAAACCATCCGATGTTTCCCGAGCGCGCCAATATCACGCTGGCGCAGGTGACGTCGCCGACATCGGTGACGACGCGCACCTGGGAGCGCGGCGCGGGGCTGACGCTTGCCTGCGGCTCGGCTGCCTGTTCTGCTGCCGTCAGTGCCGCGCGCACCGGGCGTACCGGCCGCAAGGTGACGATTAATGTGGCAAGTGCCAAGCCGCCGGGCGTGCTTTCCATCGAATGGCGCGAGCACGACGATCACGTGATCATGACCGGCCCTGCCGAATGGGAATGGTCGGGCAGGGTCGATCCTTCGACGGGTCTCTGGTCGAGCGATGGTACCCGAGAGGCGGAGGCGCAGTGAGCGGCATCGAGGTCATTACCTTCGGCTGCCGCCTCAACACATATGAATCCGAAGTGATGAAGGCGCAGGCTGAGAAGGCCGGGCTCAACAATGCCATCCTGGTCAACACCTGTGCCGTGACCGGCGAGGCCGTGCGCCAGGCCCGCCAGGCGATTCGCCGGGCACGGCGCGACAATCCGCATGCCCGCATCATCGTCACCGGCTGCGCCGCGCAGACGGAAAAGCAGACCTTTGCCGCGATGGTAGAGGTCGATGCCGTGCTCGGTAACGAGGAGAAGCTGACGAGCGCCTCCTATCGCAGCCTGCCGGATTTCGGCGTCTCGGCCGAAGAGAAGCTCCGGGTCAACGACATTATGAGCGTCAAGGCGACGGCGCCGCAGATGGTCAGGCATATCGACGGCCATGTGCGCGCCTTCATCCAGGTGCAGAACGGCTGCGACCATCGCTGCACCTTCTGCATCATTCCCTATGGCCGCGGCAATTCCCGCTCCGTACCGATGGGAGCCGTCGTCGACCAGGCCCGCAATCTCGTCGACGGTGGTTATCGCGAAATCGTGCTGACCGGCGTCGATGCCACCAGTTATGGCGGCGATCTGCCGGGCGCCCCGACGCTCGGGCTTTTGGCCAAGACGCTGCTGAAGCAGATCCCCGATATCCGTCGCCTGCGGCTTTCCTCGATCGACAGCATCGAGGCCGATGCCCATCTGATGGATCTCATTGCCGACGAGCCACGCTTCATGCCGCATCTGCATCTGTCGCTGCAGCATGGCGACGACATGATCCTGAAGCGCATGAAGCGACGGCATTTGCGCGCCGACACGCTGCGTTTCATCGAGGATGCGCGTCGCCTTCGCCCCGAGATGAGCTTCGGTGCCGATATGATCGCCGGCTTTCCCACAGAAACCGAAGAAATGTTCGACAATGCCGTGAGGCTGGCGCAAGAGGCTGGCATCGCCCATCTGCATGTCTTCCCCTACAGCCCGCGTCCCGGCACGCCGGCCGCCCGCATGCCGCAGCTCGACCGGTCGCTGGTCAAGGATCGCGCCGCAAGGCTGCGCGCCGCTGGACATATGCTGTATCGATCCCATCTCGATCAGATGATCGGAACCCGGCAATGGCTGCTTGTTGAAAACAACGGCCTGGCGCACACGGAGAACTTCACGCTGGTAGCAGCCCCCGGCCTTCGTCCCGGCGAACTTGTGCCGGTCACGATCACCGGCCACAATGGCAAGCATCTCGACATGCAATTGACGGCCGCAGCCGCGGCCTGACTTTCACGGAATCCTCATGGCGCTCAGTTTCATCAAAAAGGTCTTCACCTTCGGCAAGCCGGCTGAAGAACCTGTGCCTGCTGCCGTGGAAAGGGAGCTGGAGCCACGTTCGCGCGACGAAGATCTGCCAATCGCGGATGATCCTGTTCTTCCCGAAGAAATGGATACGGCCGGCGGGCCGGCTGCCGATATCGGCGAGGGCGGGGTCGAAGCACCGGTTGCTGAAGACGATGTCGAACCCTCAATCCTGCCAGCTGCGGATCAACTCAGCGATATGGGTGTCGTACCGCTTTCATTGCTGGAAGCCGAGGCAGCAGCGGAGGCGGAGACTGAAATCCAAACGGTCGCCGAAACCGTTGCGGAAATACCCGCTTCTGTCCCTCTGGGACATCTCCCCCGCGAGGCGGGAGATCATGTGGAGACCGGAGCGTTAGAACAGCCGGCTGACCTCGAAGAGATCGTTGAAAAGCTTCCGGAAGAGATTTCGACTGAGGGTGATGCAGGGCTGGATTCGCCCTTCCAGCCATTCTCCCCACCTGTGGGGGAGATGCCCGGCAGGGCAGAAGGGGGTAGCCCCCCGGCAGAACCGGAGACCGGCTCTCCCATCCTCCCCAAAGGTTTTGCCACCGGCCCCAAGGTCGTCGAGCCGGAGCCGATTGCCCCGCAACCGAGGCTCAGTTGGTTCCAGCGCCTGCGCAACGGCCTTGCGCGCACCTCCTCGCAGCTGACCAGCCAGATCACCGCGCTTTTCACCAAGCGCAAGCTCGATGACGAGACGCTGCAGGATCTTGAGGATCTGCTTATCCAGGCCGATCTCGGCGTCGAGACTGCCATGCGCGTCACTGATACGCTCGCTTCCGAGCGCTATGGCAAGGATGTCACCGGCGAGGATGTCAGCCGCATCATGGCGTCGGAAATCGCAAAAGTGCTGAAGCCGGTCGCCAAACCGTTGCAGCTCGACCTTTCGCATAAGCCGCATGTCATCCTCGTCGTCGGCGTCAACGGCACGGGCAAGACGACGACGATCGGCAAGCTTGCGGCGAAGCTTTCCGGCGCCGGGCTGAAGGTGATGCTGGCTGCCGGCGATACTTTCCGTGCGGCGGCGATCGAGCAGTTGAAGATCTGGGCCGACCGGACCAATTCCGAATTCATCGGCACCAAGCTTGGCGCCGATGCCGCCGGTCTTGCCTATGATGCCTTCGAACAGGCAAAGGCGAAAAAGTGCGACGTGCTGATCGTCGATACCGCAGGCCGCCTGCAGAACAAGGCAGAGCTGATGGCCGAGCTCGAGAAGATCGTGCGCGTGCTCGGCAAACTCGATCCCGATGCCCCGCATACCGTACTGCAGACGCTCGATGCCACGACCGGGCAGAACGCGCTCAGCCAGGTCGAGATCTTCCGCAACGTCGCCGGTGTCAACGGGTTGATCATGACCAAGCTCGACGGCACGGCGCGTGGCGGCATTCTCGTTGCCATCTCCGCCAAGCACAAGCTGCCGGTCTATTTCATCGGCGTCGGGGAGGGCGTCGAGGATCTGGAGCCGTTCGAGGCCGAGGATTTTGCCCATGCCATTGCCGGACTTGGGCAATGATGCCACAGATATGCCGCCGAAAGCCTGCAAGGCACGGCCGGAAACAGGTTTCCAGGAAAACAGGTTTGAAGAACGCATGAGCACCGAAAGCGATATCACCCCGTCTGCTGCCGACCGGCATCATCCGCTGCTGAAACTGGCGCTGGAACTCGGGCCGCTGATGATCTTCTTCTTCGCCAATCTGCGCGGCCAGTGGCTGGTGGAGACCTTTCC
The DNA here is from genome assembly GCF_013087515.1 of Rhizobium sophorae. GTDB lineage: Bacteria > Pseudomonadota > Alphaproteobacteria > Rhizobiales > Rhizobiaceae > Rhizobium > Rhizobium sophorae. The sequence goes on from NZ_JABFCN010000066.1 coordinate 290,376, forward strand.
CGCTCTTTCCGAATTGGGCGGACCGCTGTTCGTTGCGACCGGCCTCTTCATGGCGGCGACGATCATCTCGCTGATCGTTTCGAAGATCGTGCTCGGCCATCTGCCGATCATGCCTTTTGTATCCGGCATCGTCGTCGTCATCTTCGGCTCGCTGTCGATTTGGCTGCAGAACGAGACCTTCATCAAGATGAAGCCGACCATCGTCAACGCGCTCTTCGGCGTGGCGCTGCTCGGCGGGCTGGCCTTCGGCAAGTCGCTGCTCGGCTATGTCTTCAACGCCGCCTTCCAGCTCGATGCCGAGGGCTGGCGCAAGCTCACCATCCGCTGGGGCATCTTCTTTCTCTTCCTTGCGGTGCTGAACGAAGTCGTCTGGCGCAATTTTTCCGACGGTACCTGGGTCGCCTTCAAGGTCTGGGGCACGATGCCGATCACCATCATCTTCACGCTGGCGCAGATGCCGCTGGTGCTGAAACATAGCGTCAACCTGGAAACGGAAGGCGAGAAGTGAGCGCTGTCGACGTAGAATCTCGCGTAAGACACCAGAACTTCTGGTTTGCCGCCTGCCTTGTGGTCCTGGTCATTCAGATCGCTGCCGAATTTATGATGGGCCGCGTGCCGATCTGCGCCTGCGGTTATGTCAAGCTGTGGGAGGGCGGGGTCAATACCAGCGGCAATTCGCAGCATCTGTCGGATTGGTATACGCCGTCGCACATCATCCACGGCTTCCTGTTCTACGGGCTCGCGCATCTCATCCTGCGCGGCAAGCCGTTGGCGGCAAGGCTGCTGCTGGCGCTGGTCATCGAATCCGGCTGGGAGCTGCTCGAAAACTCCCCTCTCATCATCGACCGCTACCGCACGGCGACGATCGCGCTCGATTATTACGGCGACAGCATCCTGAATTCGGCGATGGACACCGTCTTCATGTGCGTCGGCTTCTTCTTCGCGCGCCGCGCACCGGTGGCGCTCACGGTTGCGATCGCCATCTTTTTCGAGATTTTCACCGGCTACATAATCCGCGACAACCTGACGCTCAATGTTGTGATGCTGATCTGGCCGGTGGAGGCGATCAAGGTCTGGCAGGGTGGGGGTTAAGACCCTCCCAACCCCTTCCCACCAGGGGGAGGGGCTAACTCGTGGCACCGCCTCGCAAACCGGGCCAACTGCACACTGGACGTTCGATAGGACGCACGGCAAGAGCCGCGTTAAGCCTCTCCCCCTTGTGGGGAGGGTTGGGGAGGTCTTCGAGGAATCGTTACGAGGCCGGCTTCCCGAGCGCCTTTTCCATCGCAGGAAAAAGCCCTTCCTTCAGGCTGATATCGTCGAAGGGTCCGACGCGCTTGTAGAGGATCGTACCGTCAGGCCCGACCAGATAGCTTTCCGGAATGCCGTAGACACCCCAGTCTATCGCTGCCTTGCCGTTCGGATCGATGCCGATCGCCCGAAAAGGGTTGCCGAGCTCGCCGAGGAAACGCAGGGCGTTGTCGCTCTGGTCCTTGTAATTGATGGCTACGACGTTCAGGCGTCCGTCTTTTGCCAGTTCCTTCAATAGCGGATGTTCGTCCCGGCAGGGGAGGCACCATGAGGCGAAGACGTTGACGAGGGTCAGCTTGCCCTTGATTGCCGCGTCGGTCAGCGCCGGAAGGTTGGCCCCGTCGAGCGGCGGCAGGTTGAGCGCCGGCGCCTTGGTGCCGATCAGGGCGGAGGGAATTTCGGCGATGTTCTTGCCATGGAAATCCTGGTCGTAGAGCATTTTTGCCGCCGTGGCCGCAATGCCGCCGAAGACGACGAGCGGCAACAGCGCCAATGCGTAACGGCTCAGTCCGCGCGGCTTGGCGGCGGTGTTTTCCGGCGTGTCGTTCATTCGCCATCCCCCACACTGTCCTTGGGGCGCGCCGAACGGCGGCGGATGCCGGCAGCCTCAAGGGCTGCAAGCTCCCTGCGGCGGGCGCGGCCGTCGATCCAAGTCCAAGCGGTGACGGCGACCGTCACCAGGGCTGCAAAGCCATAGGAAGCGTAGACGTAGAAGGCATGAGTCACGACTAATCCTCCCGGCTCGCCATGCGAGCGGCAAGACGGCGCTGGGCGGCAATGCGGCGGCGCCAGATATCGTTCCTCATCGCCATGATGTGCAGCGTGAAGAAGAGCAGGGTGAAGGCGATCGCCATGACGAAGAGCGGCCGCAAGAATTCCGGATCGATCGCCGGGCCGTCGAGGCGCAGCACGCTTGCCGATTGGTGCAGCGTGTTCCACCACTCGACCGAGAATTTGATGATCGGGATGTTGACGAAGCCGACGAGGATGAGCACGGCGCTGACGCGCGCGGCCTTCGACGGATCGTCGATGGCGCGGCTGAGCGCAATCAGCCCGAGATACATCAGGAAGAGGACGAAGACGGAGGTCAGCCGCGCATCCCAGACCCACCAGGTGCCCCACATCGGCTTGCCCCAGAGCGAACCGGTGACGAGCGCCAGCAGGGTGAAGGCGGCGCCGAGCGGGGCTGCGGCCTTGGCGGAGACATCGGCCAACGGATGGCGCCAGACCAGCGTGCCGATCGCCGAGATGCTCATAATCGTATAGCACATCATCGAAAGCCAGGCCGAGGGGACGTGGACATACATGATGCGCACGGTCTCGCCCTGCTGGTAGTCGCCTTCGGTGGCGAAGCTCAGATAGAGGCCGACCGCGAAACAGAGGGCGGTGATGCCAGCCAGCCAGGGAATGGCGCGCGCCGCCAGCGCCAGAAACCGGGTCGGGTTGGCGAGATCACTGAATTTGCTGATGGCAAGGCTCGTTTCGCTCATGTCCGCTTCCTTACCTTGATCCGGCTTTTCCCGCAATCGAACGCCCCATCAATCCGCTGTGTTTCGCAGCGCCAGGGCGGCGGCTGCCGGGCCGATGACCGCGAAGAAGAGTGTCAGCGCAATGAGGATCAGGAAGGGCGGCAGGAAGGGGGCGGGATCCTCGACTGCGGCATAGGTGGCGCTGACGCCGAAGATCAGCACCGGGATGGTCAGCGGCAGCACGAGGATCGAGACCAGCAGGCCGCCGCGGGGCAGCGCCACGGCAACGGCAGCACCCACGGCGCCGATGAAGGTGATGGCGGGCGAGCCGACCAGCAGCGTCAGCATGGTAGCCCCGATCGCCGTCTCGTCCATGTTCATGAAGAGGCCGAGCAGCGGCGAGGCGATGACCAGCGGCAGGCTGGTGGCCGTCCAATGGGCGAAGCATTTGACCAGCACGGTGAGAACGAGCGGCGTTTCCTGCATCAGCATCAAATCGAGCGATCCGTCGTCGCGCTCGGCCTGGAACAGGCGGTCGAGGCCGAGAAGGGCGGCGAGCAGGGCGCCGATCCAGACGATGGCGGGGCCGATGCGCGACAGCAGTTTGAGATCGGGACCGACGCCGAAGGGAATGACGGCGACGATGGTCAGGAAGAACAGCACGCCGATCAGAGCACCGCCGCCGGCGCGAATCGAGAGCTTCAGGTCGCGGAGGAGGAGGGCGGTCATGCGGGGCAGCTCTCTGGATGTGCGGTGGACGGGGCACCCCCCTCTGTCTTGCCGGGCATCTCCCCCACAAGCGGGGAGGTCGGCTGGATGCTCTCGCTTCCCAAAACAATCAGCCATCCAAATCGGCAATCCGGTTTCGAGGCGGAAAATCTGAGCAGCTTGTGATCTCCTCTCTTGTGGGGGAGATTCCCGGCAGGGCAGAGGGGGGTAGCTACGTCGACAAACATCAACCCCAAATCCCCGCATCCACGCCGGCAAAGCCCGTCATCTTCAATTCCTGGGTATTTTGCAGCCCCAAGGGCTGGTGCGTCGCCGCCAGCACGATGCCGCCCTTCTCCAGATGCGCTCCAATCAAATCGGCAAGCAGCCGGTCGGCGCTGGCATCGAGTGCCGCGGTCGGTTCGTCGAGGATCCAGATGGGACGGTGGGCGACAAGCAGCTTGGCGAAGGCTATCCGGCGCTGCTGGCCGGCGGAGAGGTAACCGAAGGGAAGGTGGGTGATGCCGGAAAGACCGACCGCATCAGCGGCGTCCTCGACGGAAAGGCTGGCGGCGGAGCCTGCATTGCCGAGAAAGGCGCGCCAGAAATCGAGGTTTTCTGCAACCGTAAGTTCATTCTTCATTGCATTTCGATGGCCGAGGTAGTGGCTGATTTCCCCGGGGTGCCTGCCTCCCGGGCTCTCTTCGCCGTGAAATATGACAGTGCCTTTTTCCGGCCTGAGGAGGCCGGCGACGACACGCAATAAAGTGGACTTTCCCGATCCATTTCTACCCGTGAGGACAAGCGCCTCGCCGGCCCCCAAGTGAAAGGAAATGTTAACGAAAAGAAGATCTTCACCGCGCCTTGCAGCCAGGTTTTCGGCGGTGAGATGCATGCGTCTGCTCTTTCTTGGTTTCGGCTCGCGGCGGAGTCAAAAAATGTCCGATTTTGACTGTGCTCGGGTATGGCAAGTTTTTAGGAAATTATCTATAAGACCTGCAACCACGCCAGCGGTCGGCGTGAATTTCATCCTTGCGCCGAACTTGGAGCGTCTGTTCCACGTGCGGACAGCGGAAATGGCCGTACCCGCATCCTGATGTGCATTAAGTGCATAGGCGTTCGCACGACTGTGTTGGCTATCAGAAACGGGGTATCTCGTGTCTAAATCTCTTGACAGTTTCAATTGTCGTTCCACGCTTTCCGTCAACGGGAAGGACTATGTCTATTACAGCCTGCCCAAGGCTGAGGCAAACGGTCTGGGCGGCGTGTCGAAGCTTCCTTATTCGATGAAGGTGCTGCTCGAAAACCTGCTGCGCTTCGAAGACGGCCAGTCGGTCACCAAGGAGCACATCCTGGCCGTTGCCGAATGGCTGAACAATAAGGGTGCGGTCGAAAACGAAATCGCCTATCGCCCGGCGCGCGTGCTGATGCAAGACTTCACCGGCGTTCCTGCCGTCGTCGATCTTGCCGCGATGCGCGACGCGATGGTGTCGCTCGGCGGCGATCCCGAGAAGATCAACCCGCTCGTTCCCGTCGATCTCGTCATCGACCATTCCGTCATCGTCGACGAATTCGGCACGCCGCAGGCTTTTGCCAGGAATGTGGAGCTGGAATACCAGCGCAACGGCGAGCGCTACCGCTTCCTGAAGTGGGGCCAGCAGGCCTTCAAGAATTTCCGCGTCGTGCCTCCCGGCACCGGTATCTGTCATCAGGTCAATCTCGAATATCTCGGCCAGACCGTCTGGACCAAGGAAGAGGACGGCGAGACGATCGCCTATCCGGATACCTGCGTCGGCACCGACAGCCACACGACGATGATCAACGGTCTCGGCGTTCTCGGCTGGGGTGTGGGCGGTATCGAAGCGGAAGCTGCGATGCTCGGCCAACCGGTCTCGATGCTGCTGCCCGAAGTCATCGGCTTCAAGCTGACCGGCAAGCTCAAGGAGGGCGTCACGGCGACCGACCTCGTTCTCACCGTCGTGCAGATGCTGCGCAAAAAGGGCGTCGTTTCGAAGTTCGTCGAATTCTTCGGCCCCGGTATGGACAACATGCCGCTCGCCGACCGCGCGACGATCGGTAACATGGGTCCGGAATACGGCGCCACCTGCGGCTTCTTCCCGGTCGACGGCGAAACCATCAACTATCTCACTATGTCCGGCCGCACGCATGACCGGATCGCCCTCGTCGAGGCCTATTCGAAGGCGCAAGGGATGTGGCGCGAAGGCGACGGTTCCGAGCTCGTCTTCACCGATACGCTGGAACTCGATCTTAGCGACGTCGTGCCGTCGATGGCCGGTCCGAAGCGTCCGGAAGGCCGCATTTCGCTTGAGAACATCGCGACCGGTTTTGCCGGCTCCATGGATGCCGACTACAAGAAGCCCGGCCAGTTGAACAACCGCTATGCGGTTGAAGGCACCGACTTCGATCTCGGCCACGGCGACGTGGCGATCGCTGCCATCACGTCGTGCACCAACACTTCCAACCCGTCAGTGCTGATCGCCGCCGGCCTTCTTGCCCGCAACGCCGTTGCCAAGGGCCTGAAGACGAAGCCGTGGGTGAAGACCTCGCTGGCGCCTGGATCGCAGGTCGTCGGCGAATATCTCGCCAAGTCGGGCCTGCAGGCCGACCTCGACAAGCTTGGCTTCAACCTGGTCGGCTTCGGCTGCACCACCTGCATCGGCAATTCCGGCCCGCTGCCGGCGCCGATCTCGAAGACGATAAACGACAAAGGCCTTATCGTTTCCGGCGTTCTCTCCGGCAACCGTAACTTCGAAGGCCGCATCTCGCCCGACGTGCAGGCGAACTACCTCGCATCTCCGCCGCTCGTCGTTGCTTATGCGCTTGCCGGCACGGTGCAGAAGGATCTGACCAAGGAGCCGATCGGCGAGGACCAGAGCGGCAACCCGGTCTATCTCAAGGACATCTGGCCGACCTCCAAGGAAGTCCAGGAATTCATCCTCAAATACGTGACCCGCGAGCTCTACGAAAGCAAATATGCCGATGTCTTCAAGGGCGACGTCAACTGGCAGGCCGTTCAGGTCCCGCCAGGCCAGACCTATGCCTGGGACGACAATTCGACCTATGTCCAGAACCCGCCCTACTTCGTCGGCATGGGGAAGAAGGGCACCGGCGTCTCCGACATCAAGGGCGCCCGCGTTCTTGGCCTGTTTGGCGACAAGATCACCACCGACCACATCTCGCCGGCCGGTTCGATCAAGGCGGCATCGCCGGCCGGCGCCTATCTCATCGGCCATGACGTCGCCGTTGCCGATTTCAACCAGTACGGCACGCGCCGCGGCAACCATGAAGTGATGATGCGCGGCACCTTCGCCAATATCCGCATCCGTAACCACATGCTCGGCCCGAACGGCAAGGAAGGTGGCTACACCATCCACTACCCGTCGAAGGAAGAGACCTCGATCTACGACGCCGCAATGCAGTATAAGCAGGAAGGCGTGCCGCTCGTCATCTTCGCCGGTGTCGAATACGGCAACGGCTCCTCGCGCGACTGGGCTGCCAAGGGCACCAACCTGCTCGGCGTCAAGGCGGTGATCGCCCAGTCCTTCGAGCGTATCCATCGCTCGAACCTCGTCGGCATGGGCATTATCCCCTTCGTCTTCGAGGAGGGAACGACCTGGCAGAGCCTCGGCCTCAAGGGCGACGAACTCGTCACCATCGAAGGTCTGGAGAAAATCAAGCCGCGCGAGAAGAAGATTGCCAGGATCACCTATGGCGACGGCACCGTGAAGGAGGTTCCGCTGCTGTCGCGCGTCGATACGCTCGACGAGGTGATCTACCTCAACAATGGCGGTATCCTGCAGACGGTTCTGCGCGACCTCGCTGCCTGATTTTTAAGAGACTCCCCTGATAATGGCCGCCGGAGAGCAGTTTCCGGCGGCTTTTCTTTGCGGCGACAGTATTTAAGCGGGGCTCACGATGATTTGTTTTACGCAAGTTCCCGTCGACCTACGTCTCACCCGTTCGTGACTTTTCGTTTGGACCCGGAAGGATTATTCGTACGTTCATATGTCAGGGCCCCGGTTCAAACATGCCGTCGGCGCTGAAAAAGAGGTGCAGGTGAATGTCCCCCCGTTTTTTGATTCCGCTGATTGCCGGCGTTGTTCTCTCAGGCCCGCTGCAGGCCGAAGATGGCACGCCGAAAGGTGTCGTCGAACTCTTCACGTCGCAGGGCTGCTCCTCCTGTCCTCCCGCTGATGCCGCTTTCCGCAAGCTGGTGAACCAGGGCGATGTCATCGCGCTCGCCTATCATGTCGATTACTGGAACTATCTCGGCTGGGCCGATACGCTGAGCTCCAAGGAAAACACCGAGCGGCAATATGGCTATGCCAAGACGATGGGCCGCAGCAACGTCTACACGCCGCAGGCCATCGTCAACGGACGAGGCCATCTGGCCGGCGCCGATCTGAATGGCATCAACAACAAGATCGACACCTATAGCAGCGAAGGCAACGGGCTGACCGTTCCGATCAGTGCCGCGATGCGCGGCGACGAACTGGAGATCAAGATCGGCGCGGGACAGGGCAAAGCCAATGTCGTGATGGTCTATTTCGATAAGGAAAAGACGATCGATGTCGAAAAGGGCGAGAACAGCGGCCAGAAGATCTCCTATCTGCACAGCGTCACCAATGTCGAAACGGTCGGCATGTGGGACGGCAAGGCAACCAGCCTGACGCTGCCGGCCAGCGTCCTGCAGCGGCCGCAGCTCGAGGGCTGCGCCATCCTGCTGCAATCGGCGACCGCAGACGGCGATCCGGCTGCGATCCTTGGCGCGACCGTGGTGATGGCTGGCAAAAATATTTGAGATTCCATCCGGTTTCGGATGAAGTGCCGGGCGGCCCGGCCGAGCGTATTCGGGGCTGGGGTTAAGGTCGATACGCTCCGCCGGGCCCTTTGGCGCGCTGGCGCCAAACCCGAATTCATAAATCTCCTGCAAATGAGGCGCTGTTTTGACTGAAATGCGGCGCTGCGGAGAAAGCGTTGACCTGTCCAGCGCATCATGCTGTCCGAAAATCGAACCCAACTTTCGCAAGGCATGATGCGCTGACTCAAAGTGCTACAGCGTCCTTGCGCGAAAGACGTGCGGCGGAATGTGACGGCTGGCACTCTTGCAATTTGCGGCGGCTCGGGCAAACTGTCACCCTCCTGTCACATGTGGAGGCCTTGTGAGACTGATGACAGATCAGCCGGATTTGCGACACGGCGAAAGCCGTTCCGTCGACCACAGTTCCTCAGTCGTCGTCGATCTCAGGGAATACAAGCAAAGCAAGGACCCGCTTCCGGTGACCTTTCACCGGCGCGAACTGGACGCGATCCTCTGGATCTACGGCCGGATGGTCGGTGATGGTGAATGGCGCGACTACGCGATCGATCACCTGAAGGACAGGGCGGTCTTTTCCGTTTTCAAGCGTTCCGGCGAAATGCCGCTCTTCCGCATCGAGAAAAACCCGAAGCTCGCCGCCAAGCAGGGCGCCTATTCCGTGATCAGCGTCAATGGCACGATCCTCAAGCGCGGTCACGAGCTGAACCAGGTGCTGAAGGTATTCGACAAGGCCTTGAAGCTCGTCGACAAGTAAGCCGGATTACAGCGTGCCGGGATAGACGGACGGGTCCGGATCGGTGCTCCTGCCTTCGCCGAGCGCGCGCTGCATGAACATCGTATCCAGCCAGCAGCCGTGCTTGTAACCGGTGCCCTTCATCAGGCCGACCTCCTCGAAGCCGGCCGTGCGATGGAGCGCGATCGAGGCGGGGCTGGCGCCGCCGATGACGGCGGCCATCTGCCGAAAGCCGAGGGTGGTGCAACGGATGATCAGTTCGGCGAGCAGCGCCTTGCCGATGCCGCGGCCACGGGCTTCAGGCGCCAGATAGATCGAATCCTCAACCAGCCAGCGATAGGCAGGACGCGTGCGGAAGGCCGAGGCATAGGCGTAGCCGAGAAGCGCCCCGTCCGCGCCGATGGCTGCAATATAGGGATATTGCTGGCTGACGATCGCCGAAAAACGCAGCGCCATCTCGGCCTCGGAGGGCGGCACGATCTCATAACTCGCGACGCCGTTCAGGACGGATTCGCGATAGATATCGGCAATGGCGGGAATATCGGCGTTCGAAGCATCGCGCAGGAGGAAGGACATTCGGCATTATATCCATTAGGGCGGCAAGGCCTTCCTACTGCATAATTCCTTAAATCGGAATCGATTTAAGGATGAAATTATCGCAATTCAAAGTGCTACAGCGTCCTTTGCGCGTCCGAAAAGACGCGTGGCGCTGTAGAGCCACCCCGTCCAAGCCTGCGCAACAAAAAAAAGGCGGCCGAAGCCGCCTTTTCGATCTCAGTCTGTCCTGCCTATTTACGGTTGCCCATGAACTGCAGCAGGAACATGAAGAGGTTGATGAAGTCGAGATAGAGCGTCAGCGCGCCCATGATCGCCTTGCGACCGGCCACGGCGACGTCATCGGCTTCCAGGTACAATTCCTTGATCCGCTGTGTATCGTAGGCGGTGAGGCCTGCGAAGATCAGCACGCCGAGCACCGAGATCGCGAACTGCACGGCGGACGACGCCAGGAAGATGTTGACGATCGAAGCGATGATCAGGCCGAAAAGACCCATGATCAGGAACGAGCCCATCGCCGACAGGTCACGCTTCGTCGTGTAGCCGTAAAGCGACAGCGCGCCGAAGGAGGCGGCGGTGACGAAGAAGGTCTGAACGACGCTCTGGCCCGTGTAGATCACAAAGATCGACGAGAGCGACAGGCCGACGAGCGCAGCGTAAACTGCAAAGGTCGTCTGGGCAGCGGCCACCGTCATGCTATTGATCCGGAAGCTCAGGAAGAACACCAGAGCCAGCGGCGCCAGAATGACCACCCACTTCAGCGGGCTCAGATAGATCGCCTGGCCGAAAGCGGTCAGTTCGCCATTGGCGAAGGCGAGTTGGAACGACAGATATGCGGCCACACCAGTGATCGCCAGACCCAGCGCCATCAGGTTGTAGACCTTGAGCATATAAGCGCGCAGGCCTTGATCAATCATCTCGCCGGTCTGAGCGCGGCTTTGATAGTTACGAAGATCAGCCATAGTTTCCTCTTACAAGCTCCGATGGAGATACGGTGTCGGGGTTTTCGACCCGGGCGCCGCTGCGGAGCTCCAGCATGCCTGCGGATAATATGAGGCTTTCGCCCTTTGCAAACAAGAGGCTTGCAAAGGCTCCGTCGGTTAAATCGCCGTAAGGTGAAGGGTTTGAGTGCCGCTGCCCGGTCAAAGCTCGCGCAAGACGGGGGCTGCCTTCTGTCCGAGGATGCGCCAGGTGCCGATCAGGCCGATGCCGACGGTGAGGACCAGCGCGGTCACAAGCGTCAGTCCCGCCACGTCGGGCAGAAAGGCCGAGGGCAGGCGCATGATGCGGGCGACGATGAACCAGGCGGCGACGCTGCCGGCGATCAGCGCGAAGATCGCAGTCGCGAGGCCGAGGATCAGATATTCGTAGCTGAAGGCGCGGATCAGCATGGCGCGCGTGGCGCCGAGCGTCTTCAGCACCACCGCGTCGTGGGTGCGCGCCCGGTTTCCGGCGGCAAGCGCGCCGGCAAGGACAAGGATCGAGGCGATGAGGGCGACGGAAGCCGCAGCGCGGATCGCGGTCGCGAGCTGTGCGACCAGCTGGTTGACGATATCGATCGCGTCCTTGACGCGCACACTGGTGATCGTCGGATAGGTGTTGGTGACGGATTTCAGGATCGCCGCATCTTCGGCCGGTGTCGAGGAGGGATCTGTCAGCGTCGCCAGCCACGCATGCGGGGCGCCGCGGAAGGTATTCGGTGAGAAGACCATGACGAAATTGATCGACAGCGATTCCCATTCGACGCGGCGCAGATTGGCGATCTTCGCCGTGATGTTGCGGCCGAGCACGTTGACTGTCACCGTATCGCCGAGCTTGAGGCCGAGTTCATGCGCCTCTTCCGAGGAGAAGGAGACGAGCGGCTCGCCGCTGTAATCCTTGTCCCACCATTTGCCTTCGGTGAGGGCAGCGTTCTCCGGCAGGGTTTCGGAATAGGTGATGCCGCGATCGCCGTTCAGCACCCAGCGGCCAGCGGCCGGCACGTTCATCTTGCTGACGTCCTCGCCGTTGAAGGCGATGATCCGGCCGCGCAGCATCGGCACTTCCACGAGTTTGCCCTGCGGCGCTTGGCCTTGAACGAGATCGCGGAAGGCGCCGACCTCGGCGCTCTGGATATCGACGAAGAAGAAGTTCGGTGCACCCTCATTCATGCGGCCGGTCAGCTGCTGGCGCAGGTTGCCGTCGATCAGCGTCAGCGTCACCAGCAATGCGAGGCCAAGGCCGAGCGAGAGCACGACCGAGGGGGTCAGGGCGCCGGGGCGGTGGATGTTGCCGATCGCAAGCCGCAGCGCCGGCGAATTGACGCGCGGGCTGCGGCGCGCGAGCCAGGCGATCAGGGCTGCGACCAAGCGCAGCACGACGAAGGCGAAGACGATCGCGCCGACGAAGATGACGGCGATGAAGCGGTCATAGGCGGTGAGGATGGCAAGGCCGGCAAGGCCGGCCATGAACAGGGCGGCAAGCAGGATGTAGGGCCAGGAGGGCAGGTGGCGGGCCTCGAAGCCCTGCTCGCGGAAGAGTGCGGTCGCCGGCACTTCGCGGGCGTGGCCGAGCGGCAGGATGGCGAAGGCGAGCGTCGTCAGGATGCCGAAGAGCATGGCGAGCAGCAGGGCGCCGGGATAGAGGGTCGGCGTCGTCGAGACCGGCAGGAATTGCGCCAGGAATTGCGCGGCGAACATCGGCGACAGGGCGCCGATGACGAGGCCGATCAGGATGCCGCCGAGAGCGATGATGGCGATCTGGAAGAGATAGATCAAAACAACGACCTGCGCCGGTGCACCGAGACATTTGAAGGTGGCGATGGTGGTGCGTTTGGAATCGAGGAAGGCGCGCACGGCATTGGCGACACCGACGCCGCCGACGATTAGCGCGGTAAGGCCGACCAGCGTCAGGAACTGCGAGAAGCGGGTGATGTTTTCGGTGAGCGAGGGCGCGGCGCGGTCACTGGTGCGGATAGCCCAGCCGGCGGAGGGAAACTCCTTGGAGGCGCGCGCCTGGATGCCCGACATCGCGGCCTTATTTTCAAGCCGGATCTTGTAGGCGTGTTCGACCAGGCTTCCGGTCTGGATCAGCCCGGAGGCTTGGAGCGCCTCGCGGCTGACGATCAGACGCGGCGCAAAGCCAAAACCTTCCGACAGTGCATCCGGCTCGGTTTTCACCGTGCCGGTGATGCTGAGCTTGACGTTGCCGAGCAGCAATTCGTCGCCGACCGCAAGCCCGAGCCGATCGAGAAGCAGTGGCGCTGCGACCGCGCCATAGGTGCCGCCTTGGCCCGAAAGCAGTGCTGCAAGCGGATATTCCGGCTCGGCCACGAACTTGCCGTAGAGCGGGTAGGCGTCATCGACGGCCTTGACCTCGACCAGCGCCTGATCGGAACCGTCAGGCTTGCGGGCCATCGAGCGCAGGCCGGTTGACACCGAAACGGTGCCGAGGCCTTCGAGGAAACCCAATTCCTGAGGCGTGGCTTCGCGGTTGTTGAGTTCGAAACGGACGTCGCCGGCCAGCAGTTCCTGCCCCTGCGAGGCGATCGTATCGGTGATCGACTGCGACACGGAGTTGACGGCGGCAATCGCGCCGGTGCCGAGCGCGATGCAGGCAAGGAAGATGTAGAAGCCGCGGATGCCGCCGCGCAGCTCGCGCAGCGCCAGGCGAAAAGCGAGCGAGACGCGTGGCGTGATGATCCTCATGCGATCGCCGCTTCGGTGCGGCGGGCGGCGCTGTCGCCTTCGATCCGGCCGGAGCGGACGCGAATCTGGCGCGAGCATCGGGTTGCAAGCGAGACGTCGTGGGTGACGAGAAGCAGGGTCGTGCCGCGTTCGGCCTGCTTTGAGAACAGAAGGTCGGCGATCTGGCGGCCGGTCTCGGTATCGAGATTGCCGGTCGGCTCGTCGGCGATCAGCAGGGCAGGCGAGGGGGCGAGCGCCCTGGCGATCGCCACGCGCTGCTGTTCACCGCCGGAAAGCTGACCGGGATAGTGGTTCAGCCGTTCGCCGAGACCGACCGATTTCAGCTCGCGATGAGCGATCTCGAAGGCGTTGCTGACATTGGCGAGTTCGAGCGGTACCGCGACGTTTTCCAGCGCCGTCATGTTGGCGATCAGGTGAAAGGACTGGAAGACGATGCCGATGTTGCGGCCGCGGAAATCGGCGACCTGATCCTCGGTGAGGCTATGGAGCGGCGTGTCGTTGATGTTGATCTCGCCGCTGTCGAGTTTCTCCAGCCCGGCAAGCACCATCAGCAGGGTAGATTTGCCGGAACCGGAAGGGCCGACGATGCCGACGGATTCGCCGGCCGCGATATCGAGATCGATGCCCTTCAGCACATGGACGGAGGCGGCTGCGCTGCCAAGGGTCAGATCGGCGCCCTTCAACTCGATAATGGTTTTTGCCAACAGAAATCGCCCTATATAAGTCGGTAATCGAAAGGCCGCATAACGGCACCTCGCCAATCTAGGGAAACCAGGATGAGATTTAAAGTTGCCGCCCTTCAATTCACCGTCATCGCCGTCTCGCTGATCTTTGCCACTGCAGCCGATTCCCGGACGATCAATCTCGTCGGTTTTGGGGATAGTTTGATGGCGGGTTATCAGCTGCCTCCCGGCGACGGCTTTCCCGAAAAGCTGCAGGCGGCCCTGAAGGCGAAGGGGCTCGACGTCACCATTGCCAATGCCGGGGTTTCCGGAGACACGACGACGGGGGGGCTTGCGCGTATAGACTGGTCGGTACCCGACGGCACCGATGGGGTCATTCTCGAGCTTGGCGCCAATGATGCGTTGCGCGGTATCCCGCCGGAGGAGAGCGAGAAGAATCTCGATAAAATGATTACCCGACTAAAGGAGCGCGGGATTGCCGTGCTACTCGCCGGTATCATAGCGCCGCCGAACATGGGGGCGGATTATGCTGCACGATTCAACCCGATCTACCAGAAACTTTCGGAAAAACATGGGCTTCCACTCTATGCCTTCTTCCTCGACGGCGTTGCGCTGGAGGCTGGGTTGAAGCTCGACGACGGCATGCATCCAAATGCGAGAGGGATCGACGTCATGGTTGAAAAGATGGAGCCTGCTGTCACAAATTTCGTCGAAACGATTTCTTCTGTGAAGAAATAGGGGCTTGCGCGGTTGTTGATTGCGTGATTCCGTGTGAGCACCTGCAAAAGATTCGGGGAGTGCTCGTGATGCCGAGACTGTTTACCGCCCTCGAAATTCCGCGCAATGCGGCGATGAGTCTTTCATTGCTACGCGGTGGCCTCCCCGGAGCACGATGGATCGATGTGGAGAATTACCACATCACCCTGCGCTTCATCGGTGATGTCGATGGCCGGACGGCCGATGAAATCGTTGAACGCCTCGACCGGATCGACCGGCCGGAATTCCAGTTCCGGCTGGAAGGCATCGGTTCCTTCGGTTCGAAGAAACCACATTCGGTCTGGGCTGGCGTCTCGCAGTCGCCTGAAATGTATGCCCTGCAGGGCGAGATCGAGCGCATCTGCCAGCGCATCGGCCTGCCGCCGGATCCCCGCAAATTCATGCCGCATGTGACGCTGGCGCGGCTCAAATCCTCGCGGCTCGACGATGTCGTGCAATATCTGGCCGGACGCGGCAACTTCCACACAGCAACCTTCACCGCACCGCGCTTCGTGCTGCTTTCGTCGCGCGAATCGGTCGGTGGAGGGCCTTACCTCACCGAGGAAGTGTTCCCGCTGCACGAGGCACGCTCGACGCCCAGCGTTTCGAGCAGCCTGCAGCAGCCGGTCAAGAGCCTGGTGTAGACCAGCTCGAAACCATCAGGGCCGCCATAATAGGGATCGGGAATATCCTCTCCCGTTCCCAGCGCGGTATCACCGAAAAGGTGGATATTCGCCCCGTGCGGCGCGCTCTTTTCGAGCGCTGCCAGGTTGTCGCGGTCCATGGCGAGGATCAGATCGAAATCCATGAAATCCCTCGACTGGACGCGCCGCGCGCGCTGCCCCGATATGTCGATGCCGTGGTTTTTCGCGGTGGCGATCGAACGCCGGTCGGGCGGATCGCCTTCATGCCAGTCGCCGGTGCCGGCGGAAGCGATCGTAAAATCGCCGGTCAACCCCGCCTCGGCGACGAGATGGCCAAAAATTCCCTCCGCGAGCGGAGAACGGCATATATTGCCCATGCAAACGAAGAGGATGCTGATGCGTTTCATCGGTAACCTGTCGGACAGAGAAGAGGACCATGGCATGAAAATGGAAAAACTGGAACGGACGGCGGCCGAGGCGCAACTGACCGAGCTTTCGGGATGGGTGCTCAATGATGCGGGTTCGTCGATATCGAAGACGTTCAAGTTCGCAAATTTCATCGAGGCTTTCGGCTTCATGACGCAGGCAGCGCTTGCGGCCGAGAAGCTCAACCACCATCCCGAATGGTTCAATGTCTATTCCAGGGTGGATGTAACGCTGAACACACATGATGCCGGCGGGCTGACGGAACTGGATTTCAAGCTCGCCAAAGCCATGGAGAAGGCTGCGGCGCGCCGTATCGATTGAAAGCGGGGCCGATTGAAAGGGGCCGATTGAAAAAGATTAGGCGCCGTCACCATATGTTCGCATGGACAAAAGGGATGCAGGGATGGACGAGGTCAAATTCGGGGAAATCCTGTTGCCGGGCGACGAGGACACCCAGAGCCGTCGCGAGAAAAGCGTAAGGCAGAAATTCTGGCCGACGTTCCGGCGGGCGGTGCGGCAGATCCCGTTCTCGCGCGATGTCGTCGCCGGTTTCTATTGTGCGCTCGATTCGCAGACGCCAACGAAGGTGCGTGGCGTGCTGCTTGCGGCACTCGCCTATTTCGTTATGCCGGTCGACATGATCCCGGATATTTTCGCCGTCATCGGCTTTTCCGACGACATCGCCGTACTTTCGGCCGCTTTCGCCATGGTGCGCGGTCACATCCGACCGGTCCACTATGAAGCCGCCGACCGCGTTCTCGCCGATCGGCCGGAAGAAGCGATGAAGACGATTTAACGCGTGTCGCGTCCAACCGGGATGCGACCGCTTGTTTCATGCGTGTTGTCATCCCCAAAGCCGCTGTGTGCTTTCGGGCGACATTGCATCAGGCGATTTCGCGTTCCAGCACCTTGCGGAGCTTGCCGAAGGCAAGCCGGATACGCGACTTCACCGTGCCGAGCGGGAGACCGGTCGCTTCGGCGATCTCCGAATGCGATTGACCGAGGAAGAAGGCGGCGCGCAGCATGTCGCGCTGCTCCTCCGGCAATTGGCCGACGGCGGCGCGTATCTTGGCGTCGCGATCGTCATTGGCGATGATTTCTTCCGCGCCGATATCGGCCGGCGGCTGCAGGGCCGGATCAGTCTCATCGAAGATACGGGTGTTGGCGCGGCGCTGCATGTCGATGTGGCGGTTGCGGGCAATGCGGAAAAGCCAGGTCGAGAGGGAAGATCGCGTGGCATCGTAGAGCTCCGCCTTGTGCCAGAGCACGATCATGATCTCCTGGACCAGTTCCTCAGCCTCGCCCGATGTCATCCTCTGGCGCATCAGCCAGGCCTTCAGGCGGGGTGCGAAATAGTCGAACAGGATGGAAAAGGCCTGCTGGTCGCGATCGTCCGCGACGGCCTTTGCGAGGGCAGCGAAACGCTGTCTTTCCTCGGCATCCATATCTCCTCACCAGCCCCCTGCGACAATAATTTCGTCCCGGATTTCCAAGTCTTACTGAGGTACAACGGATTTGGGAAAGGTCAAACTCTTGCCTGAATCTTTGTGTCTTAAATTCAGCCGAACGGACGGCCGGTGCCATTGGGGCACGGTGTTGCGGTCGATACCGTCAAAGGGGCGAAAATTGACACTCGAGCTGAAATGACACAGGCAGATACAAATCGCAGCTATTGTTGACCATTTGGTAACCTGAATTAAGTCAAAATAAAGCAGATCGTGATTATGCGGCGCCCGCTATGATCGCTTCGGGCCTTGAATCGCAAGAACCGGCAGGAATCCATGTTTGTAAAAAGTATCGTATCCGCTCTCGCACTCACCCTTGTTATGGCCGGAGTTGCGACAGCGCAGCAGGCCGCGCCCAACCGCATCCAGCAGTTCCAGGCATGGGGTGCCTACTCCTACAAGTCGGGCAATAGCACGGTCTGCTACGTGCTGTCCGTTCCGACGGCAAAGCAGCCGGCAAGCGTCGACCACGGCGACAATTTCTTCATCGTCTCTCAGCGTCCGGGCCAGAACATCTCCTACGAGCCGCAGGCGATGATGGGCTACACGGTCAAGGAAAATTCGAAGATCAACGTCGTCATCGACAACAAGACCTTTGTGATGTTCACCAAGGACAAGGCCGGCTGGGTCGAGAACGCGGCGCAGGAGCCGGCCCTCGTCGCCGCGATGAAGACCGGTCATTCGATGACGGTCAATGCCGTTTCGCGCAAGGGCACCGGCACCTCCTACAGCTATTCGCTCTCGGGTATCTCGGCTGCGCTGAAGCAGATCGAAACCTGCAAGTAGGCTTTTTTGTTCTCAGAGTTTCGAGGGCCGGCCTTGCGCCGGCCCTCGTCGTTTCCATCTATAGTGACGCGCGGGCAAAATGATGCTAAAGGCCGCGCAACAGCGGACAGATCGCGATATCCATCGCCGTTCCGCCATTCAATTTCTGCCAATGTGCCGTCATGCACCCGCCAGTCTTCCGGCTTAACCCTGAAGTTCGCAGGGCTTGCGGGGCGGTTACGTGTTCGAATTCGGGATGAAAGACTATGTCCGTCATGGATGCGATCGTTGTCACCAAGCCGCAGGCGCGCACGTCCGCCAACCTCGAGAAGCCGTCGTTGATCGGCATGTCGCGCGAGGAGATGGGGGCGGCACTCCGGGAAAAGGGTGTGGCCGAGAAGCAGATCAAGATGCGCGTCTCGCAGCTCTGGAACTGGATCTATGTGCGCGGCGTCTCCGACTTCGACCATATGACGAATGTCGCCAAGGACATGCGGGAGATGCTGAAGCAGCATTTCACCATCGCACGTCCCGAGATCGTCGAGGAGCAGGTTTCCAACGACGGCACGCGCAAATGGCTGCTGCGCTTTCCCGCGCGGGGCGCCGGGCGTCCCGTCGAGATTGAGGCCGTCTACATTCCGGAAGAGGGCCGCGGCACGCTCTGTATCTCCAGCCAGGTCGGCTGCACGCTCACCTGTTCCTTCTGTCATACCGGGACGCAGCGTCTGGTGCGCAACCTGACGGCGGAGGAAATTCTTTCGCAGTTGCTGCTTGCCCGCGACCGGCTTGGGGACTTTCCGGACCGTGAAGCGCCGCAGGGTACGATCATGCCTGCCGAGGGCCGCAAGGTCAGCAACATCGTCATGATGGGCATGGGTGAGCCGCTTTATAACTTCGATGCCGTCAAGCAGGCATTGCTGATCGCAACGGATGGTGACGGCCTGTCGCTGTCCAGGCGCCGCGTGACGCTTTCCACCTCCGGCGTCGTGCCGGAGATCTTCCGCACCGGCGAGGAGATCGGCGTGATGCTGGCGATTTCGCTGCATGCGGTGCGCGACGATCTGCGCGACATTCTGGTGCCGATCAACAAGAAGTATCCGCTGAAGGAGCTGATCGAAGCCTGCCGGGCCTATCCGGGCCTTTCGAACGCCCGGCGCATCACCTTCGAATATGTGATGCTAAAGGATGTCAACGACAGCCTTGAGGACGCCAAGGGGTTGATCAAGCTCCTGAAGGGCGTGCCGGCGAAGATCAATCTTATTCCGTTCAATCCCTGGCCCGGCACCAATTACCAGTGTTCCGACTGGGAGCAGATCGAGAAGTTTGCCGATTTCATCAATTCGGCAGGCTATGCCTCGCCGATCCGCACGCCGCGTGGCCGCGACATCCTTGCCGCCTGCGGCCAGCTGAAATCGGAATCCGAACGCATGCGCAAGACCGAACGTCTGGCCTTCGAGGCGATGATGATCGCCAATCACGGCGCCGACGACTGATCAGCAAGTTTGATCCTCGCTACAATTCTCCGCGATTGATTTCAGAGGGCGCTTTTCCTAAAAGTGCCCCCAAAATCATTCAGGAGGATCCCCATGCGCGCGATTTTACTCGCTCTTGCCGCCACTTTGGCTCTTTCCCTGCCCGCAAAGGCCGATGAGGTCACCGTCGCCGTGACGGCGATCGTCGAACATCCGGCGCTCGATGCGGCGCGCAAGGGCGTTCTCGATGCGCTGACGGCTGCGGGCTACAAGGAAGGCGAGAACCTGAAATTCGTGTTCGAATCGGCGCAGGGCAATCCGGCGACGGCGGCCCAGATCGCCCGCCAGTTCGCCGGCGACGAGCCCAATGTCATCGTGCCGATCTCGACGCCATCGGCCCAGGCGGTCGTTTCCTCGACGCGCGACATTCCTGTCGTTTTCACGGCCGTGTCCGATCCGCTCGGCGCCCAGCTCGTCAAGAACATGGACAAGCCCGGCGGCAACGTCACCGGCCTCTCCGATATGTCGCCGGTCGCTGAGCACCTTGCGCTGATCAAGGAAATCCTGCCCGATGTAAAAACCATCGGCTACCTCTACAATTCCGGCGAGGCGAATTCCGTTTCGCTGCTCGCCGTGTTGAAGGCTGAAGCCGAAAAGGCTGGCCTGAAGGTGGTCGAATCGGCCGCCACCAAGTCGGCCGAGGTTCAGGGTGCGGCGCGGGCGCTCGTCGGCCGGGCCGATGCGATCTACATTCCGACCGACAATACGATCATCTCCGCGCTCGAAGGCGCCGTCGCGGTGGCCGAGGAGAGCAAGTTGCCGCTCTTTACCGCCGATACGGATTCGGTTTCGCGCGGCTCGATCGCCGCTCTCGGCTTCAACTATTATGATGTCGGTAAGCAGACCGGCGACATCGTCGTTCGTGTGCTGAAGGGCGAGAACCCGGGCGACATCGCGGTCAAGACTGCCGCCGGCAGCGACCTCGTCGTCAACAAGGCGGCGGCCGCGAAAATGGGCGTCACGCTGCCGCAGAGCGTGCTTTCCCGCGCTACCAAAGTCATCGAATAGTCGGCCGGTACTTCTAACGCCTTCGACGTATTCAGCCGCTCTCGTTTGCACGGGAGCGGTTGTTTGTATTAAAAGGCTCCGTTTCGCGACGGGCGGAACGGACATAAAAAGGGGCTGAAAGCCTTGAGCCAAATCGCATTCTGGGGGGCCGTCGAGCTCGGCCTAGTCTATTCCTTCGTCGCTCTCGGCGTCTATCTCGCCTTTCGAGTTCTCGATTTTCCCGACCTGACGGTCGATGGCTCCTTCCCGCTTGGCGCGGCGGTGACGGCCGTGCTGATCATTGCCGGTGTCAATGCCTGGCTTGCGGCGCTGATCGCCATGGCGGCCGGTGCCGCTGCGGGCATGGTGACGGCTCTGCTCAACGTGCGCTTCAAGATCCTCAATTTGCTCGCCTCGATCCTGACGATGATCGCACTGTTTTCCGTCAATCTGCGCGTGATGGGCAAACCCAATGTCGCTCTCATCAATGCCGACACGATGATCAGCCCGTTCTTCGGCCATGGCCTTCGCGATTTCTACGTGCGGCCGCTCTTCGTCGGCGTTCTGGTTGTCATCGCGCTCATCCTGGTCTGGCGTTTCCTGGAAAGCGATGCCGGGCTGGCAATGCGGGCGACCGGCGCCAATGCAAGGATGGCGCGGGCCCAGGGCGTCGATACCAGCCGGCAGATCTATCTCGGCATGGCGATCTCGAATGCGCTGGTGGCGCTCGGCGGCGCGCTGTTTGCCCAGACGAACGGCTTTGCCGACGTCACCTCAGGCGTCGGCACGATCGTCGTCGGTCTGGCTGCCGTCATCATCGGCGAGACGCTGCTCGGGCGCCGCGGTCTGTTGATCGCGCTAATCGGATGCGTGCTCGGCTCGATCCTCTATCGCATCGCGATCCAGCTGGCGCTTTCGAGCGACGTCATCGGCCTGCAGGCGTCCGACCTCAATTTCGTGACGGCCGTGCTGGTGACCGTGGCGCTCATCCTTCCCCGTCTTCGCGGAGGTGCCGCATCGTGATCAGCGTCAAGGACATCAAGGTTGTTTTCGGGCGCGGCACGCCGCTGCAGAAGCAGGCGCTGAACGGCGTCAGCCTAACCATCGAGCAAGGCTCCTTCGTCACCGTCATCGGCTCCAACGGCGCCGGCAAATCGACATTGCTCGGCGTGCTTGCCGGCGACGTCCTGCCGAGCGAAGGGCAGGTGCTGATAGGCAAGCACGAGGTGACGCGCAAATCGACGGCGGCGCGCGCTGGTCTCGTCGCTCGCGTGTTCCAGGACCCGTTGACGGGAAGCTGCGGCGCCTTGTCGATCGAGGAAAATCTCGCTCTGGCTGCCCGGCGTGGCGAGAAGCGCGGACTTGTATCGGCGCTCGGCGGCAAGCGGCGCGACTATTTCAAGGAACGGATCGCCGAACTCAATCTCGGTCTGGAGAACCGCCTGAAAGACCGCATGGATCTGCTCTCCGGCGGGCAGCGGCAGGCCGTTTCTCTCGTCATGGCGACGCTGGCGGGATCGGAAGTGCTGTTGCTTGACGAACATACGGCAGCGCTCGATCCCGGGATGGCTGAGTTCGTCATGAACCTGACGCAGAAGATCGTTGCCGAGCGCAAGCTGACGACGATGATGGTGACGCACTCGATGCGGCAGGCGCTGGACTACGGCCATCGCACGATCATGCTGCATGGCGGCGAGATCGTTCTCGATGTGGCAGGGGACAACAGAAAGAACCTGCAGGTCGAGGACCTGATCGCGATGTTCCGCAAGATGCGCGGCCAGACGCTGGATGACGATGCGTTGCTGATCGGTTAGCGGGCAGCTGATCGCTTCACGACCGCGGGCGAATTGCTGCTGCTGAACACGAGCGGCGCTGCCGCTCGTCCTCAGAGGCCAGTGGGACCGTCATCAAGAGCAGACTTCCACCAGCACGCGATGGCCGTACTGGTTTAGCCATTCCGGCTGGCACTGTTCCGGGTCATAGTCGTCATCGCCGAAGAACAGACGATTTCTATCATGGAAGGCGAAACGCCCGTCGCGGTGTCCGCCAAAATGGCCGGCTCCGCCGAAATGATGCGCTCCGAAGCCGCGATCGGCGAAATTGCCGCCGCCCATATTCGCTCCACCGCCGAAGTGGCCGCCGTCACGCGAGAAGCCGCCACCGCCATGGCCTCCGCCGCCGTGAGCTAAGGCAGGTGTTGTTGCCGTAAGTGAGGTGGCGGCAAACGTCAGCGCAACAACTCCTGCTGTTATAATATTGCGGAACGTCATCATGGACTTATCCTTTCAAGGTCGCTCTTCGTGAGCCATAAAGGATATGTGGGTAGAGAAGGTGGCGTGGCCTAGCCACAATTGCCGACTTACGATCATATGTTGATCACAAGTAATCGCGCGAAAGGCATGGATAATTTTGAAAGACGACGAAATTCGCGGTCACTGCCTGCTCCGGCGTGGCGTCTCGAGAATATTGGTGTAGCTGGCGGCGGATCGTTTCTCGACCGCGGGCGGATCGATCAACCGACCCCGGGCGGATTGCTTCGCAACCGCGGGCTTACCTCGCCTGGGTGAGCAGGATCTTCGCGGCGAAGATCGAGAAGACGCCGGCGAAGGTGTAATCCATGCCGCGCAGCACTTTCTTGTTGTTCTGCAGCCAGGAGGCCAGCCAGTCGGCGGCAAAGACGACGCTGGCATTGACCGGCATGCCGATCAGGATGAAGCAGAAGCCGAGGAAAAGCAGCTTTTGGGTGACGGCGGGATCGCCGGCGCTGACGAATTGCGGCAGGAAGGTCATGAAGAAGATGATGACCTTAGGGTTCAGAAGATTGACCCAGAAGCCTGACGAGATGTTCGAAAGGGCCGTACCCTTCTGCTCCTCGACCTTGGCGACGGTGAGCTTCGAACCGAAGCGGATCGCCTGCACCGCCAGCCACAGCAAATAGGCGGCACCGCCGGTCTTCAGGATCAGGAAGGCGGTCGGCGAGGCGGTGATCAGCGCCGAAATGCCGAAAGCGACCAGCATGGTGTGGACGACGATGCCGAGGCTGGTGCCGACGACAACGAAGAGCGCCGCCTTCTTGCCCTGGGCAAGGGCGCGGCTGATCGACAGCGTCATGTCTGGGCCTGGGGTTGCCGCAAGCAGCAGCGTCGCGGCGGCAAAGGCGAGAAGGGTCGGAAGGCTAGGCAGGAAATCCATGACACACTCCGAAAGCCGGAAAGATCCGACGATCTCTTACCCGGCTTTCGGAAAATTACCAATCAAACCTTCTGATGGTGCCCATTACTTCTGTTCGAGGAACGCCTTGAACTTGTCGGCATAGTCCTTGTGCCAACGCGATAGTGGCGGACGGTTCTCGATGATATCGCGGGCCGCCCAGGCCATCCGGCGTTCGTCGACCGGACGCGCCACGTCATTGTCAGGGCACAAAATATAGAAATCGCCGCGTTCGAGGCTTTCGACCATGAATTCGACGGTCTGCTCCGACGTCCAGGCGGCAGCGGGTTTTTCGGCGCGGTCGCCCTTGGTGAGGCCGGTGAAGACGAAGCCGGGGATCAGAAGGTGGGCGGAGATTTTTCCGCCTTCGGTGTTGCGAAGCTCATGCTGCAATGCTTCGGTGAAGACTTTCACACCAGCCTTGGAGATGTTGTAGGCGGGGTTGCCGGGCGGCGTGGTGATGCCCTGCTTGGAGCCGGTGTTGATGATCAGGCCCGGCTCGCCATGCGAGAGCATCTTCGGGCCGAAAGTGCGCGTGCCGTTGATCACGCCCATCAGGTTGACGGCGAAGATATTGTCCCAGTTCGCCTGCGGGCTGAAGATCGAGGTTTCCGGGCCGATGCCGGCATTGTTCATCAGCACGTGCACACGGCCGAAACGCTGGAGCACGGCGCGTTCGAGCGCCTCCAGAGATTCCTTGACTGCGACGTCGGTCTCGACCGCCATCACATTTTCCTCGCCGGCAATGGCCTTGAGTTCATTGGCGGCGTCGGCCAGCCGATCGCCGCCGAGGTCGGCAATGGCGACGCTCATGCCGCGTCCGGCGAAATATTTCGCCGCGGCAAGACCGATGCCGGAGGCGCCGCCGGTGATGACGGCAACATTGGATTTCTTGAAAATGTCTTGAATATTCGTCACGGGACTGGCCTCTCTTCGGAGCATTGTTCGGACGATGCCCAATATGGTAGTTTCGCAGTGCAAGTCAAACCTGCGAGGTACCCGCGCGTGGCCAAGGTCGTGTCCATCAGAATCGATGATCACATGGAGGAAGACGCCGGCTTGAGGCTTCCGCCGCGCAAGGCAGAGTTTGCAGCCATCGAGGCAGCCATTATCGACGGTGAGAAATCCGGCAAGCCACGGCCTTTTGATTTTGATGCTTTTATCGAGGGAAAGCGAGCACGCCGCGGCCGCCAATGAAAGCGCTTGTTCTCTCGCCAGCCGCTGCCGACGATATCGACAGGATTTATGACTCTACGGCATGAATATCGCGGCTCGTCTCTAAACTGGGCTTGTGCTGTCCGGCTTGGCCTTGCGTCACGCGCCAATCTCGCTAAAAGTGCCGCGACACCGGGTTTTGCCGGCCTTTTATGCAACGGACCTCATCATCATGGCATCATACAAAGACGTGAAGAAAGTCGTTCTCGCCTATTCCGGCGGCCTCGACACCTCGATTATCCTGAAGTGGCTGCAGACGGAGCTCGGCGCCGAAGTCGTCACCTTCACTGCCGATCTCGGCCAGGGCGAAGAGCTTGAGCCGGCGCGCAAGAAGGCCGAGATGCTCGGCATCAAGGAGATCTATATCGAGGATGTGCGCGAGGAATTCGTGCGCGATTTCGTCTTCCCGATGTTCCGTGCCAATGCCGTCTACGAAGGCGTCTACCTGCTCGGCACCTCGATCGCCCGTCCGTTGATTTCCAAGCACCTGATCGATATCGCCCGCAAGACGGGTGCGGATGCGATCGCCCATGGTGCGACCGGGAAGGGCAACGACCAGGTCCGCTTCGAACTCTCCGCCTATGCCCTGAACCCCGACATCAAGATCATCGCGCCGTGGCGCGACTGGGCGTTCAAGAGCCGCACCGACCTGCTCGCCTTTGCCGAGCAGCATCAGATCCCGGTTGCCAAGGACAAGAAGGGCGAGGCGCCGTTCTCCGTCGACGCCAACCTTCTTCATTCCTCTTCCGAGGGCAAGGTTCTCGAGGACCCCTCCAAGGAAGCGCCTGAATATGTGCATATGCGCACGATCTCTCCGGAGGCTGCACCCGACAAGGCGACGGTGATCAAGGTCGGCTTCCGCAAAGGCGATGCGGTCTCGATCAACGGTGTCGAGATGTCGCCGGCGACGCTCTTGGCGACGCTCAACAATTACGGCCGCGACAACGGTATCGGCCGTCTCGACCTCGTCGAGAACCGCTTCGTCGGCATGAAGTCGCGCGGCGTCTATGAGACGCCCGGCGGCACCATCCTGCTTTCGGCGCACCGCGCCATTGAATCGATCACGCTCGACCGCGGTGCCGCCCATCTCAAGGACGAGATCATGCCGCGTTACGCCGAGCTGATCTATTACGGCTTCTGGTTCTCGCCGGAGCGCGAGATGCTGCAGGCGCTGATCGACAAGAGCCAGGAGCATGTCGAAGGCGAGGTGACGCTGAAGCTCTACAAGGGCAATGTCATGGTCATCGGCCGCGAAAGCGAAAAGTCGCTCTATTCCGACAAGCTCGTCACCTTCGAGGACGATCAGGGCGCCTACGACCAGAAGGATGCGGCCGGCTTCATCAAGCTCAATGCACTGCGCCTGCGCACGCTCGCCAAGCGCAACCTCGTGAAATAATCACGGTTCGCCTTCGAACCGGATATGAGCCCGCCGGCATCGCCGCGCGGGCTTTTTTTGTGGAGTGAGGTGGCAAACGCCACCAAACTCTAGCGCGTTCTGGATGGCCGGATTGCAACAACAACGGACATCGGCTCGGCTTGGATAGACGACCGCTACGGGGCCGGTAGCCGGCGGACTGGTTTCGGGGCGCAGGCGCTGAAAGCTGACATTCGTTCATCAGCGGCTCGAAGGCCCGCTTGACCCGCAGCAGATGATTTTTGCTGCCGCCGCCGCGGTATGACCTCGAATGACCAGTCTAGGCTGGGAAAGTTCGGGACGCTTGCGCTTACTGCGCGAACAAGATAGAAACTGAACTATATGGTTCAGTATGTAACTCTTCCTCTCGATCTCTCGTTCGCGGCGCTGTCCGATGCGACCCGCCGCGGGATCATCGATCAGCTTGGGCGAGGGGACGCGTCGATCACCAGTCTCGCGGATAAGTTCCAGATGACGCTGACCGGCATGAAGAAGCACGTCCAGGTTCTCGAGCGGGCGGGGCTCGTCGTCACGCAGAAGGTCGGACGGGTGAGAACCTGCAAGCTTGGGAAACGCGGCCTCAAGGCGGAGGCCGAGTGGATCGAGGCGCATCGCAAGCTCTTCGAGGCCCGCTTCGAAGCATTGGACGAAATCATCAGCGAAATGAAACGGGAGGGAAGCGATGAATCAGCAAGTTAACAGTGCAGGTGGTGCGCAGAACCGCACGTCAGTCGAGCGCAAAGGGGATCGAGAACTCGTCGTAACGCGGACATTCAATGCGCCGCCGAGCACGGTCTACAAGGCGTGGAGCCAGCCCGAGTTGTTCCAGCGCTGGTGGGTGCCAAAATCGGCACCCGGCGTTTCGCTCGTATCGTGCGATATGGACGTCCGTACAGGCGGCAAATATCGGCTGGAATTCGGCGCCGGCGGTTCGGACACCATGGCCTTCTACGGCAGGTATCTCGAGGTGGTGCCGAACGAGCGCATCGTCTGGACTAACGACGAGGGCGAAGAGGGCGCGGTCACTACGGTGAGCTTCGAAGATCAAGGCGAGGGGACACTTCTGGTTTTCCACGAAGTCTATCCGTCCAAGGAGGCGCTTGAGGAAGCACTGCAGGGCTCGGCGGTCGCATTGCCGGAGCAATTGGAGCAGCTCGACGAATTGCTTTCCAGCATGGGCGAGTAGCGTGGGTCGGGAAACTCGCCTCGGGGATACGTCTGTTCTGGGGAGGTGACCCGACCGGCCTTTCCGGCCGGAGCGGGGGCGCACACCGGCCATGTTAGTCGTGAGTGCCGGTCTTCCATAGATGCTTAATTGGGGATTGTTGTCGTCGCCGTCATCGGCGATCGGACGGTGCTTCCTCGCCGGAACAAGAAAGCACCGTTGCGTCTCGGATTTAGCCTCACCCGGCACTTCGGGCACTTTGGACCTCGCCTCTTCTGCTCACCGTGGCAGAGCTCGAAGAGTCAGTTGCGGGGCTGCAGCAATGCCAGAACGATGGTCGATAACGCCAAGACGGCCGTGAGTGTCAATGGCGCTGACGCACCGTAGTGATCGACCACGTAGCCGCCGAAAAGCGCACCGATGCTGATGGCGACCTGGAAGGAAACGACCATCAGGCTGCCAGCTGCCTCCAAGGCATCCGTTGCGCCGCGGGACAAGTTGGTTGGCAGTACTACCGGAGCCATCCCGAAGGCGAAACCCCAAAGTGTAACCAGGGCAAACGCGATGCCCCTATATGAACCCCACAGTACAAGAGCAAGCGCCGCAAACGCCATCAGTGCGCCGGTCACAGCGAGTGCCGTGCGGATATTGGCGTCTGCCAGTCGGCCTCCGGCGACATTGCCAATCACGGCGGCGATGCCAAAACCGAGAAGCGCCATGGCAATCGGCCCCGTGCCAAGCAGGGTTACTTGCTCGAGGAAGGGTCGCACGTAGACTGAGCCGGCAAAATGTCCCGTCATCAGCAAGAGGATGGCAAGCATTCCCAGTTGAACAGTGCGCCGTTTGGTCAGCCGGAAGACGTCAGAAAGACTGTTACTTGTGTTTGCGGGTAGAGTCGGCAAGCTGAGAATCTGCAGCAGCATCGCAATCACTGCGAGGCCTGCGGTCATGGCCGTGGCGGCACGCCAGCCAAGCCAATCGCTGATCAAAGCACCCATGGATGGTGCAGCTATAGTGGCAAGAGAAACGCCCAGAGTGACTATAGCCATACCCCGCCCCGTCGCATTGGCGCCAACCAATCTCGCCACCACGGCAACTGAAAGTGCCCAGAAGCCACTTAAGGCGATGCCCAGTCCGGCTCGGCCCAATAACAATAGCCAAAAATCCGTCGCGAGGGCGGCCACGAGATTGGAGCCGATAGCCAAGGCGCTTAGGCCAACAAGGACAGTCTTCCGGTTCAATTTGCCGATGAGAACATTGCTCAGTAAGGCCGTTACCGCGCCAACAGACGCGGTTGCAGTGACAACCTGGCCAGCTGTTCCCTCGCTGATGCCAAGGTCACGCGCCATCGGCGTCAACAGGCCCGCCGGCAGGAATTCAGCTGACACAAGCGCAAAACTTGTGGCTGCCATTGAAATAACGGCAAACCAGGTGGTGGGGCTCCATGAACTCGGAACGGTAGAATCGAGGCCAGTCGCGGTGCCGTCGAGCTGTGATGTTGTGTCCGTCATTGAAATACCTCCAAGGTTGGAGGTCTTCATAGCGGAGTCTTTCAGGATGATATGTGCCTTACAGTCCGAATTCTATATCCGTTCGTCCGGAAATGGTGCGGCGCACAACGCCAGGTGAAACGCTGGTGATACGTTTAAAGGCGCGAGCGAACGAAGCTTCAGATTCATAACCCAGTTGAGAAGCGACCTTCGCAACCGACATGTTTTGCCCGAGCAGCTCTCGTGCAAGCTGCATACGCAGACGGGCGAGATATCGTGCCGCGCCTTCCCCTAGGATGGCACTGAAGCGTTCCGCGAAGATCGAGCGCGATTGACCTGCCACGCCGGCAAGGGTCTCCAGCGTCCAGTCGCGGCCGGGATCTCGGTGCATTGCTGCCAGCGCTCGACCGATATGAGGATCACGGATCGCAGCGAGCCAGCCGCTGGTCGAGGCTCCGCTGCAATTGACCCAGCAGCGAATGAGCCGCGCGACGAGTACGTCGGCCATGCGTGACAAAACCGTGGCGCTGCCTATCTGGGGCTGTGACGCCTCTACTGTCATGGCGGCGAGAAGGGGGCCGACGACCGGATCATTGCCAGCAACATCACAACCCTTGATAATCGATGGCATCAGAGCGATCAACGGGTTGAGGGCGTTCGCATCTAAAGCCATGGAACCGCAGAACAGGGTGCTCGTCGATCCTGTTCCTTCCTGCACCACTTCGCAGACATTGCCTCCAAACTTGGTAACCTGGCAGCTCTTAAGCGAGTCTCCGACAACATCAGGCTTGCTGGCCAACCGGTGTTCGACACCCTGCGGCAACAACACCAGATCGCCGTGTTGCAACTCCTGCCATCCCTGGGCTTCGGTATGGATCCAGCATGGTCCCTCACTGACGAAATGAAAGCGAAGCAGTTGTTGCTGCGGAAAGGCGATGCTCCATGGATCGCGGAGCTCACAACGGCCGTAGTTGACGCCGCTCAGGCGAAAGTCCTGTAGAACTTCGCTTAGTGCGTCCGTGGGAACAGGCGTCGAAGATTGGGATGAACGATCAACCATTGGGCCAATTTATATGCCGGGCGTCCGGCATGCAAGTATGGCATCTGTTGTCGTGGCCGGCTCTGAGATCATCAATGGGAATGGGCGCAACTGCTCCCTTTTATTGTAGAAATCCAAAGTCTCAGCCTAGCTGACACTGCGACCCCGGCTCGCCAATGGCACAAAAAGCCGAGCCGAGGCTTAATCCAAACGCTGTCCGGCGGGTGCAGCTCCTCGTCGGCTTTGTCTGAATTGAAGTCGACGACCCGCATTGCTGCACGGATGTCGTTACGAACTCCGGCCGCTTTAGGGCAGCAGCATCCACTGCCGCGATGGCCGATATGGTGAAGGGTTTCGGGTGCCGTCAGGCGTACGAAAGCCTCTCATGCAGGAAC
>NZ_JABFCN010000067.1 GCF_013087515.1 Rhizobium sophorae
CTTCGTCGCCAGCAGCGCCGCCGCCCTCGTTCAGTGAGGGGGCTTATAGAACTAACCCCTGCAGACAGTCAACACACCAAACCAAAGTTTTTTGACATTTTTGTAACAGGTTGATTCGGCTGGCATTTTTGTCGGTGGATATTATCCACAGGGCGCCCTTTCGGGACGGATTCCCGAAAATTTCTTTACCGGCTGGTCAAAAATCCATCGGAAAGTCGTTCTCAACACCCGAAAGGTCACGAGAAAACAGGATCTTGCGCGAATTTATGGTTAACAGAGGATTAAAGCGCCTGCGACCGGCGAGCTTTAAATTTCCATCACAAATCAGCGGCTAACATTTCGGAACCTATCACCGAGTTGGGTGTTGTCTTTCCCATTGAAGGAAGGAGACCAACATGGCTGCCAATACCGATGATATCAGAGCATCTGTCAGCAAGGACATTGCCGCCCTCCAGCAGGAAGTCTCGCGCCTGCAGAAGATGATTTCCGCTCAAGGCGCCGAAGCCTATTACGAAGTGCGCGGCCGCGCCGGCAAGGCTTATGATGAAGCCCTGCCCCGGGCAAAGAACGCCGTCGCCCAGATCAGGGCCGAAGGTGTGGCTGCCGCCGACGCCGCCCGCGAGCATCCGACTGCAACGACCACGGCTCTGGTGCTTGCAGGCGCCATTGGCTTTCTTGCCGGATACCTGCTTTCCGGCAGTCCGCAGCCGCAGCCTCGCCATTGGTGGCGCTGAACACGCCATATCCACTCATAAACCAGCTTTTTACGCACCCGCCGATCCGTTTTTCGGCAGGGTGCGTAAATGCTTATGTCTTACAAAAACCAATTTTTAATGCCAGCTATGGGAACATAAAAAATGAAGGGAGGACTACCATGGAAAACAAGAGGGCCAACTGCATTATCGAAGTCAGTGTCGACAGCGCCAATGGCCGCTATGCGGTCGGCATCATGAATATGCGTCAGGCACTCGATCTGCCGGAAATGCCTAGTCTGTCCTACACCCATCCGGACCCGGTCAAGGCCGCCGCCGGCATCGTCGTCAGCCGCAAGGAACTAGCCGGCTTCATGGCCTGCCGCTGAGGCAGCGCCACCCTAACAAAGCCGCGACGGCGCTTTATCCAAAGCGCTGAGCCTTTTTGCAGCGCCTGTTATTCCCCTCGTTTTTTATTCAGTCTGCTGGCATCCTTCTGTCGTTCATGCCAAGAAAACGGCATCAAAAGCAGGATAAGGATTGCAGATGAGGGAGCGGCGCCCACCGCACAAGACGCGTGAACGGACAAAGCCCACCGATAGCGCCGCGGTCAAACGGGTCACCCTTCCCCGCGCCCTTTCCAAGCTCGGTTACTGCTCCCGCACGCAGGCCGAACGCCTGATCGCCGAAAATCGCGTTGCGGTTGACGGCCGAACCGTCAGCGATACCTCCGCATGGGTTGATCTTGCCACGGCAAGCATCAGCATCGACGGCCTTGTCATCGCTGCCGAAGCGAAAATTTATCTGATGCTCAACAAGCCCCGCGGTCTCGTCACCACCCGCCACGATCCAGAAGGCAGGCCGACGGTCTATGATTGTCTCAGGGACTTCGACATCCCGCATCTCTCTCCGGTCGGCCGGCTCGACAAGGCCAGCGAGGGCCTGCTGCTTTTCACCAACGACACCGAATTCGCCCAGATCCTACTCGATCCGGTCACGCATGTGACGAAGACCTATCACGTCCAGATCGACCGCATCATGGACGACGAGGACATTGCCGTCATGACATCGGGCCTCCGCCACGACGGCGAACTGCTGACGGCAACCGCCGCGCGGCGCCTGCGCCAGGGCGACAGGAATTCATGGATCGAGGTCGAGCTCGACGAGGGCCGCAACCGCCAGATCCGCCGCATGCTGGAGGCGCTCGGAGCCGAATGCTTGCGCCTCGTGCGCGTCTCAATCGGCGGGCTCGAACTTGGCGAACTGCCGAAAGGCGCTGTGCGTGCACTGACCGAACCCGAATTGCAGGCACTGCGCCGGAAAACCGGCATGGAGAGGACGAGACGCAATTGACTGCTGTGACGGAGATGGCGCCGCACGATTTCTGGCAGGAGCTTCACCCGCCCGGCACCTTTGCCGGCGATGGGGAATTCACCTCCTTCTATGTCGCCACGCTCGAAGACGGCCGCCAGCTTCGCCTGCCGATCCGTGAGCTGGCGGATGGCGGTCACGCCCTCGCCTCGCTGATCGTCAACCAGGCAAGCTTCGCCGTGCTCGATGCGCTCGCCGAAAGCCTCGCCGAAAAGATCAGGCCCATGCGCATCGATGTCGTGGCAGGCCTGCCGACGCTCGGCCTGACATTGGCCGCCGCGGTGGCGCAGAAGCTCGGCCATGACCGCTACGTTCCGCTCGGCACCTCGCGCAAATTCTGGTATCGCGACGAGCTCTCCGTCGCTCTGTCTTCGATCACCACGCCGACACAGCAGAAACGCCTCTATATCGATCCGCGCATGTTGCCGCTGCTTCAGGGACAGCGCGTCGCACTCATCGATGACGTCATTTCCAGTGGCGCCTCGATCGTCGCGGGTCTTCATCTGCTGATGGCCTGCGGTATCGAACCCGTCGTCATCGGTGCAGCCATGCTGCAATCGGAGCGCTGGCGAGAAAGCCTCGCAGCCGCCGGGCCGCAATGGAGCGCGCGCACCGTCGGCGTCTTCACAACTCCCATTCTGGAGCGGAATGCCACGGGCCGATGGCTGGCACCACCAGCCTGACGCGCGAGATGAGGATTGTTCAATCTTCGCCTGAAAGCGCCTCTGTACAGCGCATGAGGAACGACTACAGTCCGTCTGATCGATGAAACAACGGACCCGCCCATGTCGTTCGAGCAAGCATCCCTGCTGATCCTTTTGCTGGCGATGCTCATCCTCTTCTCGCTCGATCGCATCCGCATCGAGGTGGTCTCGATCGCCGGCCTGCTCGGCGGTTATGCGCTCGGCCTTTATCCCGCCGATCAGATCTTCACGGGCTTTGCTAGTCCTGTCGTCATCACCGTCGTCGAGATCTTGCTGATTGTCCAGGTGTTGGCGCACGCCAGGCTCTTCGACAGTCTCGCCGCCCGTTTCGCGGCCGCAAGGCCTTCGAGGTTCAAGGTCATCGCCGGCACGTCCGCGCTTGCCGGAATCATCTCCATCTTCATGAACAATATCGGCGCCTTTGCGATCACCTTGCCGGTCGCGCTACGTCTCGGCGCGGTCCTGACGATCCCCCGCCGCCAGCTCGTCATGCCGGTCTCGTTCGCGGCCCTGCTCGGCGGCCTCGTTTCGCTGATCGGCACGCCGGCCAACCTGCTCGTCAGCGATGCGCTCGCCAACGCGACCGGAACCGGCTTCCACTTCTTCGATTTCGCCTATGTCGGCCTGCCGGTGGCCATCGCCGGCATTCTGCTCATCGCCTTTCGCGTGCAGCACCTGTTTCTGGAACCCGACGAAACACCCGCAACGGTCTCCCCGACGGCGCGGCGCATCGTCGTCGAGCGTCGCATCCCTGACGTCTCACCGCTGATCGGCGCGCGGCTTTCCGATTGCCCGCTGCGTTTCGGCATCAAGCCGCACGCGCTGATCCGCGCCGATAATTTCGTCTTCGGTCCGCTTGACCAGTCGGTGATAGAACCCGGCGACGTGCTGCTTGCCGAAGGCACCGATGCGGTCTTTGCCGGCCTTGCCGCCACGCAAGCGCTGATCGCCGATACCCATCCGCATGGCCTGCAGCCGGATTTCACCCATGTCGAAGCCGTCGTCATGCCGGAAAGCACGTTGGTCGGTTCGCGCGTCCGCTCGCTCGAGATCTTCCACCGTCGCGGCATCGCGGTCACCGCCCTTTCCATGCGCGCGCCACGCATCGAAGGCCGCTTCCTCGACCTGCAATTGTCGATCGGCGATATATTGACGCTCGAGGGGCCGCGCATTGCAATCGGCGAAGCGTTGGAGGAAAGCGAGTGCCTGCCGCTCGCCTCGACAGCACCGAGCGAACCGGCGCTCCTATCCCGGCGGCCCTTCGCGCTCTTTGCCTGTGGCGTCGCCGCCTCGGCGACCGGCCTGCGTCCCGACATCGCTTTTGCCGGCGTCGTGCTCGTGCTCGCTCTGCTCAATCATCTGAACATCCGTCAGGCGATGGCCGATCTAAATTGGCCGATCATCATCATGCTGGCGGCGATGATCCCGATCGGCCAGGCGGTGGCAACCACGGGAGCGGCGGAAACCATAGCCGGCTGGCTGAGCCTCGTCGTGCCGATCACCCATCCGCTCTTCGGCATCGCCCTCACCCTCTTCCTCGCCATGGCATTGACGCCTTTTGTCAACAACGCGACGGTCGCAATCGTCCTGACCCCGATCGCACTGGAATTCGCAAGAACCGGCAGGCATGTGCCGGACGCCTATCTGATCGCGGTGGCCGCCGGCGCCTCCCTGGATTTCCTGACGCCCTTCGGCCATCACAACAACACGCTGGCAATGGGCATCGGCGGCTACCGCTTCAGCGATTTCCTGCGCGCCGGCTGGCCGCTTGCCGTCGCAAGTTACGGGCTCGCCCTGCTTCTTACCGGTCTGTTCTGGCTGTGATGCGATACCCGGTCGGCTTGACTTCCCCAGCAATGAAACTAGAGCAGGAAGTCTTCACCCAATAATGAAGGACAGTCGAGCGCCGTGCGAATTCTCTCCGAAGCCCATTTCCCGGAATTGCCGAACTATTATCGCGGCAAGGTGCGCGAGAATTACGATCTTCCGGACGGACGCCGCATTATTATCAGCACCGACCGGCTGAGCGCTTTCGACCGCATCCTCACCTGCATCCCCTATAAGGGCGAGGTACTGACGCAGACGGCGCGCTACTGGTTCGAGGCAACGAAGGACATCTGCCCGAACCATGTTCTCGACTATCCCGATCCGAATGTCGTCATCGGCAAGCGCCTCGATATCCTGCCGGTCGAGATCGTCGTGCGCGGTTATCTCGCCGGCACCACCGGCACCTCGATCCTGACGCTTTACAAAAAGGGCGAACGCGAGATGTATGGCATGCGTCTGCCCGACGGCATGCGCGACAACCAGATCCTGCCGGAACCCGTCATCACGCCGACCAGCAAGGAATTCGACGGCGGCCACGATGAGCCGCTGACACCTGCCGAAATCGTCACACGCGGCCTTCTCACAAAAGAGCAATGGCAGACGCTGTCGACATATGCGCTCGCCCTCTTTGCCCGCGGCCAGGAGATGGCGGCGAAAAACGGGCTGATCCTGGTCGATACCAAATACGAGTTCGGTACCGATGGTGACGGCAACATTATCCTCGCCGACGAGATCCACACGCCGGACAGCAGCCGCTACTGGCTTGCCGAAAGTTATCCGGCAAGCTTTGCCGCCGGAAAACGTCCGGAAAGTTTCGACAAGGATTTCGTCCGCGCCTGGGTGGCGGAGCGCTGCGACCCCTATAAGGACGAGATCCCGGAAATCCCCGCCGAACTGATCGAGCAGACCTCGGCCGTCTACATCAAAGCCTACGAGGCGATCACCGGCGAGCGCTTTGTCCCCGATGACAGCGGCGAGACGCCGCTTGCCCGTGTCCGAAACAACCTCGCCCGCTATTTCCCTTGAAAAGGCGAACGCGAAGGCCGCCAAGCCGTTCATCGGCTTGCGGCATTTCGCCCAATCGCGCTAGAGCCGCGCGTCCAAGAGGACGGGCTAAGGACGCGCTATCGCTTTGAATTGGCGCATAATCCTTTCCGAAAATCGATTCCGATTTTCGGGGTTATGCGCTAGCATCGAAAAAAAGGGGTATCGGGCTCAGCCCGGCGGGGAACAAATGGTAAGAAGGCCAAGACGCAAGGCCGAGGAAACGCGGGAAGACATTCTCTCCATGGCAGAGATGCTGTTTCGCGAGCGCGGCTTCGTCGCGGTGTCGATCGCCGATATCGCCGGCGCGCTCCACATGTCGCCCGCCAATGTCTTCAAGCATTTCCGTTCCAAGGTCGCGCTGGTCGATGCGATCGCCGGACGCCATCTCGACGATGCTGCCGAGCGCTTCGCCGCCTTCGATGAGAAGCTGCCGCCAAAGGAACAACTGCTCCGCTTCATCCTGCGCCTGCTGGAAAGCCACCTGCAGGACATCCAGAAGAACCCTTACATCTTCGAAATGGTGCTTTCGACGATCGAAGCCAAACTCGAGGCCGGCAATCGTTATCGCGCCCGCATTGAGGCGAAGCTCGGCGAGATCATCCTCGAAGGCATGGCGGAGGGAAGTTATCACTGCCGCGATCCCGAGAGTGCGGCGCACACCGTCGCAGATGTCCTGTCCTGCGTGCTGCACCCTGTCCTGATCGCTCGCGACGACAAGGAGACGCTTGTGCACCGCGCCGAAAAAATCGTGTGTTTCGTCAATGCCGCACTGCAAAATAGCGCTTGCTAAGTGATGATTGCTGAATTACGTCACTTCGTAAAGCCTTTCTTAAACTCGGATAACGGCATTTGAAGCCAGACCAATCCTGACGCTTATATAAGCCTGCGCTCGGTTCCACCTGAGCCCGCGGGTCGAGCTCGTGGATTGAACGGCGATTGCCACCGCACAGGAATTCAGCATGATACGGCGTGCCCTCGTCATCTCCTCGGCCCTGGCATTCGCAGCCCTTCTCGCCGCCTGCAGCGACAGTGGCTCCAAGCCTGCCGGCAATGCGAGTGCAGGCGCGGCACAGCAGGCCGCGCCCGTCGGCGTCATCACGCTGACGAAGGGCACCTTCCCGGTCACCACGATCCTTCCCGGCCGCGCCGAGACATTTCAGACCGCCGATATCCGGCCTCAGGTCAGCGGCCTGATCCGCGAGGTCGCCTTTAAGGACGGCGCCGAGATCAAGAAGGGTGACCTTCTCTACCAGATCGAGGATGCACCCTATATCGCCGCCGTCGAGCAGGCCAAGGCGGCGATCTCCAAGGCGCAGGCGAGCGTGCCGAGCGCTGAAAGCAATCTCGAACGCTACCAGCGCCTCGTCGGCAGCGGCGCCACCCAGATCGAATTCGAAACGGCCAAGACGACGCTGCTCCAGGCCAAGGCCGAAGTCGAGTCGGCGAAGGCTGCACTTTCCGCGGCACAAATCGACCTCGACCACACCAGGATCGTCGCCCCTTTCGATGGCATCATCGACCAGACGGCCGTTAATGTCGGTAACGTCGTCTCTGCCAACCAGACGACGGCGCTGACGACGATCCGCCAGCTCGATCCGATCTACATCTCGCTGACGGAATCGAGCACCAACCTCTTGAAACTGCGCGATGCGATGGCCGCCGGCGACATCAAGGGTGCAGACAACGTCGTCTTCCACCTGATCCTGGAAAACGGCAAGGAATATAACCAGCAGGGCAAGCTCGACATGTCGAAGCAGGTGGTCAGTGAGACCACAGGCACCTTCATCATCCGCGTGCTCTTTCCCAATCCCGACCGGATCGTGCTGCCCGGTATGTATGTCCGCGCAACGGTCGAGCTCGGCGCCGAGGCCGGTTATGCGCTGCCGCAGCTGGCGACGAGCCGTGACGCCAACGGCCGGCTGACGGCACAATTCGTTTCCGCCGACGGCAAGGTCGAAACCCGCGCCTTTGAGAACAGTTCGCCCTCCAACAATTCCTGGCTCGTGACCGAAGGCATCAAGGACGGCGATCAGCTGATCGTCAGCGGCCTGCAATCGATCACCTCCGGTATGCCGGTGAAGCCGGTCCCGATGAAGATCAACGACAACGGCGTGGTCGTGCCTGCCGAGCAGCCCGCGGCCGGTGATGCTGAGAAGCCCGCAGCGAAGTAATCGCTGCAGGCCCGCATCGTCACCGTCTCCGCCGCACAGGAACAACCGATGGCCAAGTTTTTCATCCGACGTCCGATCTTCGCCTGGGTCATTGCGATCACAATCATGCTCGCCGGCCTGCTGGCGATCTTCACGCTGTCGATCTCGCAATATCCCGACATCGCCCCGACGACGGTTCGGATCAACGCCACCTATCGCGGTGCCAGCGCCGAGACTGTCGAGAAATCGGTGACGACGATCATCGAGGACGGCATGACCGGCCTCGACGATCTCACCTACATGACCTCGACCTCATCGACGGGTTCGGCCAGCATCCAGCTCACCTTCGGGACGAGCGCCGACCCCGATATCGCCCAGGTGCAGGTGCAGAACAAGCTGCAGCTGGTTCAGTCGCAGCTTCCAGGCGACGTCATCGATGCCGGCATCAGCGTCACCCGCTCGACCTCGAGCATCCTTCTCGTCGGCTCGCTCGTTTCGACCGACGGCAAGCGCAACTCCGTCGACCTCGGCAATATCATGTCGACCTCGATCGAGGATCAGATCCAGCGCCTGGAAGGCGTCGGCAGCATCAATGTCTTCGGTTCGGGATACGCCATGCGCGTCTGGCTCGATCCGTTCAAGCTCTTGAAATACCAGTTGACGCCGAGCGACGTGACGTCAGCCATCCAGGCGCAGAACACCCAGGTTTCCGTCGGTTCGCTCGGTGCCCAGCCGACGATCCCCGGCCAGCAGCTCAACGTCACCATTACCGCCCAAAGCCAGCTGACCACCGTCGCCGATTTCGAGCACATCATCCTGAAGGTCGAAAAGGACGGCGCGACGGTGCGCTTGAGCGACGTCTCACGCATCGAGATCGGCCAGGAAAGCTACGGCGGCAGTTCGCGCTACAACGGCCAGCCGTCGACCGGTTTCGCCGTCAACCTTGCAATCGGCGCCAACGCCATCGATACCGCCGCCCGCGTGCGCTCCGCGCTCGAGGTTATCGGCCGTGGCCTGCCGGCAGGTGTCGAGATCACCTATCCCTACGACACCACGCCCTTCGTGGAACTGTCGATCGAGAAGGTCGTGCACACGCTGATCGAGGCGATCGTGCTCGTCTTCGTGGTGCTGCTTGTCTTCCTGCAGAATCTCCGGGCGACGCTGATCCCGACGATTGCCGTTCCCGTGGTGCTGCTCGGCACATTCGGGGTGCTGGCAGTCACCGGCTATTCGATCAATACCTTGACGATGTTCGCCATGGTGCTGGCGATCGGTCTTCTCGTCGACGACGCCATCGTCGTCGTCGAAAACGTCGAACGCATCATGTCCGAAGAAAAGCTTTCGCCGCTCGAGGCGACGGAAAAATCGATGGGCGAGATCACCGGCGCCATTGTCGGTATCGCGCTCGTCC
The DNA here is from genome assembly GCF_013087515.1 of Rhizobium sophorae. Lineage (GTDB taxonomy): Bacteria > Pseudomonadota > Alphaproteobacteria > Rhizobiales > Rhizobiaceae > Rhizobium > Rhizobium sophorae. The sequence goes on from NZ_JABFCN010000067.1 coordinate 9,203, forward strand.
TCACCGCCGTCTTCATTCCGATGGCCTTCTTCGGCGGTTCGACCGGCATCATCTATCGCCAATTCTCGATCACCATCGTCTCGGCCATGCTGTTGTCGGCACTCGTCGCCCTCGTGCTGACGCCGGCACTTTGTGCCACCATGCTGAAGCCGGTCGGCGAACACAGGAAGCACCGCGTCGGCGACTGGTTCAACCGCAACTTCACGCGCTCGACCAACGGCTATATCAGCGCCATCGGCTACCTGCTGAAGCGGCCAATCCGCGTCATGCTGGTCTTCCTTCTGGTCGGCGCCGGCTGCGCCTATCTCTTCAGCCGCCTGCCGAGTTCCTTCCTGCCGCAGGAAGACCAGGGCGTGCTGCTGACCATCGTCACCACGCCGCCGGGCTCGACCACGCAGCAGACCCAGGCAGTCGTCGAAAAGGTCGAGAAATACTATCGTGAAAACGAGAAGGACGCCGTCGATTCCGTGTTCGGCGCGCTCGGTTTCGGCTTCAGCGGTTCCGGCCAGAACAGCGCCATCGTCTTCACCAAGCTCAAGGATTTCTCGCTGCGCACCGATCCGGCGCTGAGTGCCCAGTCGGTCGTCAACCGGGCGCTCGGCAATTTCTTTGCGATCCGCGAGGCGCAGGTCTTCGCGCTGCTGCCGCCGGCGATCCAGGGTCTCGGCGTGTCGAGCGGCTTCTCCATGTATCTCGTCGACACTGGCGGCCACGGCAACGACGCCCTGACAGCCGCCTCCAAGCGGCTGATCCAGATGGGCAATAGCTCGGGCAAAATCGTGGCGCTGCGCAGCAGCAACAAGGAAGTCGAGCCGCAGATGCGCATCGTGCTCGATCAGGAAAAGATCGGCGCTATGGGCGTCGACATTACCTCGGTCAATTCGATGCTGTCGATCATCTTCACCGGCCGTGACGTCAACGACTTCACGCTGAACGGCGAGATCAAGCCGGTCTACGTCGAGGGCGATGCGCCCTTCCGCATGCAGCCGAGCGATCTAAACCACTGGTACGCCCGCAACAATGACGGCGAAATGGTGCCCTTCTCCGCCTTTACCCGCACGGAGTGGGTGAAGGGCGCGCCCTCGCTCGCCCGCTTCAACGCCGTCAGCGCCATTCCGCTCGAAGGCGCTTCCGCACCCGGCGTTTCCTCCGGCGATGCGATGAACGAAATGGAAGCGCTGACCAGTGAGCTCGGCGGCGGCTATACGGTCGCCTGGCAGGGCATCTCCTATCAGGAGCGGCTGTCCGGTTCGCAGGCGCCGATGCTCTACGCGATCTCGGTGCTCGTCGTCTTCCTCTGCCTCGCAGCGCTTTACGAAAGCTGGTCGATCCCCTTCTCGGTGATCATGGCGGTGCCTGTCGGCATCCTCGGGGCGCTGACGGCGGCAACCGTCTTCGGCCAGGCAAACGACGTCTATTTCAAGGTCGGCTTGCTGACCACCATCGGGCTGGCGGCGAAGAACGCCATCCTGATCGTCGAATTTGCCAAGGACCGCATGGAAAGCGGCATGGGGCTCTACGAGGCGACATTGGAAGCCGCGAGATTGCGGCTGCGGCCGATCATCATGACCTCGCTTGCCTTCATTCTCGGCGTCGTGCCGCTGGCGATCGCGACAGGCGCGGGCTCGGCGGCGCAGAATGCCATCGGTATCGGCGTTCTCGGCGGCATGCTGGCGGCGACGCTGCTCGGAATTTTCTTCGTGCCGTCGTTTTTCGTCGTCATTCGACGCATCTTTGCCACACGCGCCAAAAATGCGGCAGGACTGTGATATAAATGCACTGTGATAATGCAGTTCCCGTTGCTACATTGCGCCCGACTGCTTCGGTGTGTTTTTTTGGTATGACGAGGCGCGGCGGCGATAGTGAAGCATGAAGCGTCGGACAAGAATTGACTTGCTCGAGTACAGGATGAAATGAATGGTATCTCTTCGTTTTGCCACACCGGCATTATTATTATTGTTGTCGGGCTGCGTCGTAGGCCCGGATCATGCTCCTCCTGAAATGCCGCTGCCCGCCAAATTCGGAGAAGGCGGAACGAAGAGTGTAGGCGACGTTGCAACCGCAGCCTGGTGGACCGCCTTCAACGACCCCAAACTGAATGGCTATGTCCAGGCAGGCCTCGATCAGAACCTGTCAGTCCAACAGGCGATCGAACGCATCAATGCGGCCTCCGCCAACGTCACCACCGCCGGTGCTGGCGGCCTGCCGAACCTGAACGTCGGCGCCTCGCACACCGTCAGCGGCCAGAAGGGCGAATTGCGCACGCAGTTCGACACGCGCAACACCAGCGGCGGCGACGTCCAGCTGAGCTGGCTGCTCGATCTCTTCGGCCTCTACAAGCGCAGCACCGAGAGCGCGCTCGCTTCGCTCGATTCCGCCTACGCATCCGCTGATGTGGCCAAGCTGACCCTCGTGCAGGATCTCGTCTCGAGCTATATCGACGTTCGCTATTATCAGCAGCGCCTGGCGCTTTCGAACGCCAACCTGAAGTCTCGCCGGGAAACCTACGAGCTGACCAAGTTTCAGCTCGAAGCCGGCGCTGCCTCGCGTCTCGACGTCGTTCAGGCCGAAGGCCTCGTCCAGTCGACGCTCGCTGAAATTCCCGGCCTCGAAACCAACATCCGCATATCGGCCCATCACATCGCCACGCTGCTTGGCCTGCCGGCCTCGGCCCTCGTCGATGAACTGCTGAAGGGGCGCGGCCAGCCGGTATTCCGCGGCGGCATTAACTCCGGCATCCCGGCGGACCTGATCCGCAACCGTCCCGACATTCGCGTCGCGGAGCGTGATCTCGCCGCCGCAACCGCCAATATCGGTGTTGCCCAGGCGCAGCTCTATCCGAGCATCTCGCTCAGCGGCTCGATCTCGCCGTCCTACATCAACCAGCGTGGTGTCCATGGCGGTCTGACGCCGTGGTCCTTCGGTCCGACCCTCAACCTGCCGATCTTCGATGGCGGCCGTCTGCGCGCCAACGTCAAGTCGGCACAGTCCAATGCCGCGACCGCCTACCTCAACTGGAAGTCTGTAGTGCTGACCGCGGTCGAACAGGTCGAGAACGCCCTTTCGGCCGTCCGGCGCGACGCCCGCACGGTCGCCGCCCTTCAGGCCCAGGTCAAGACCACCCAGGAAACGCTCGAACTTTCCACCGCATCCTACAAGGACGGCGCCTCTTCGCTGCTCGACGTTCTCGACGCCCAGCGCCAGGTCTCGCTCGCCCAGGCAAGCCTTGCCGCAGCCGTCCAGCAGATGGCCAAGGACTACGTGTCGCTGAACATCGCAGTCGGCGGCGGCTTCGCCCCCGGCGGCAAGACGACCGAACCGGCGGCGAAGGTTGTTGCTGTCAAGGGCTGACGGCTGTTTCAATCGATCTGAAAGTTCAAGGCCTCGCGATCGTCTCGCGGGGCTTTTTCGTATCTGCCGCGGACCGTAATCGAATAATTGCGCATAAGATGAATTCGGATTCGACAGGCGGGAAAAGCTGAGCTATCACTCTGATTAAACGATTAATCAGAGTGATCGTAGATCATGGCTACATCGCGCCCGGGACCGAACCTCAGCAGGATAGCGACGTCGCTTGGCGTCTCCGTCGCCACGGTCTCCAATGCGCTTTCCGGCAAGGGCCGGGTTTCCGGCCAACTGGTCGAAAGGATCCGTGAGCATGCAGCCGAGCTCGGTTACGTCCCGAGCCAAGCCGGGCGGGCGCTGCGGACCGGCCGCAGCGGCGTTCTCGGCCTGGTGCTGCCCGACATCGCCAATCCGCTGTTCCCGAAGATCGCGCAGGCGATCGAATTCGCTGCCTCCGCCGCAGGTTACGGCGTGCTGATCGCCGATTCCCGCGGTGATGTCGCCGCCCAGACCGAGGCGATCAACCGGCTGGTCGAGCGCGGCGTCGACGGCATGGTCGTCATTCCCCGCCGCGCCACCCGCATATCGTCTGCCGCCTGTCCGGTCGCCGTCATCGACACTCCCTCGACGCCCGGCAACACCGTCGCCGCCGACCATTGGCAGGGCGGCCGCGAAATCGCCGGCCATCTCGCGGGCCTTGGCCATCGCCGTATCCTCATCATCGGCAACAATCAGGAATCCAACGTCCAGAACGACCGCGCCGGCGGCATTCGATCCGGCATGCGCCCGGGCATGCATTCGGAAACGCTGTGGATCGACAGGCTGGAGCAGGAGAACGGCAACGGCTGCCCGCTCGGCCTCGCCGAAAAAGTCGGCCAAGGTTTCACCGCCTTCGCAGCCCTCTCCGATCTGCTGGCACTGCGGGCGCTGACGGAGTTGCAGCAGGCGGGTATCAACATTCCCACTGATGTCAGCGTCACCGGCTTCGACGACCTCATCTGGTCGCCTGTTGTCACACCGTCGCTGACGACGGTCCGGATGGACATGGATAGGATTGCCGGGATCGCCGTGTCGGCGCTGGTGGATACCATAAGAACAAGCAGCATCCGGGAGGGCGTGCTCGTTACCGCGGAGATCGAACGCGTCGCCATGCAGCTGATCGTCCGCCAATCATCCGGGCCTGCGAACCCGGCACCAAGAACCTCAGAGAAGGAGAACATGTAGGATGAAAAAAGCTCTCATTGCCTCGGCAGCCCTCGCCGCCCTTTCCCCACTCGGCGCCGCAGCAGCAGAGCGGACGCTGACGATTTCCGTCTATGCTTTTGCGCAGGACGATTTCAAGTCGCTGGTCTATGATCCCTTCGAAGCCAAATGCGGCTGCAAGCTCGTGGTCGAGACCGGCAACAGCGTCGAGCGTCTGGCCAAAATGGAGGCGAACAAGGCCAGCCCGGTCGTCGATCTCGCTGCCGTTTCCATGGCCGATGCGCTGGCCGCGTCCCGCGCCGGTCTGATCGACAAGATCGATACCGCGAAGCTCGCCGATTTCGCCAAGCTCTATGACGTCGCCAAGGATCCGAACGGTGACGGCATGAGCGTCGGTTACACCTTCTACGCCACTTCGATTGCCTATCGCTCCGACAAGATGAAGATCGACTCCTGGGCCGATCTCTTGAAGCCGGAATATGTCGGCCACGTCGCCTTTCCGAACGTGACCACCAACCAAGGCCCGCCGGCGCTCTATATGCTCGGCCTGGCGCTCGGCAAGGACACGCCGGATCTGAAGGGACCGATCGAAGCGCTGGGCGAGAAGAAGGACGACATCGTCACCTTCTATGAAAAGTCCTCGCAGCTGGTGCAACTGATGCAACAGGAAGAGATCTGGGCAGCGCCGATCGGCCGTTTCTCCTGGGCCGGTTTCACCAAGCTCGACGTCCCGGTCGCCTGGGCAACGCCGAAGGAGGGCCAGACCGGCGGTATGAACGTGCTGGTTCTGACCAAGGGCTCGAAGAACCAGGATCTCGCTTTGCAGTTCATGGACTTCTGGCTCTCGACCGACATCCAGACCAAACTCGCCGAAAAGCTGATCGACAGTCCGGCAAACAGCGAGGTCAAGCTTTCCGAAGCCGCCGCCAACAACCTCACCTATGGCGAGGAAACGGCCAAGAGCCTCAAGCTGATCTCCTCGCCCGTCGCCCTCGACAATCGCGCCGGCTGGCTGAAGACGTGGAACGAGAAGGTGGGCCAGTAAGGCCCGCGTGAAAACTGGCCCCCGGCGCCTCTGCCGGGGCCTTCCTCTTGTCCGCTCGAAAGGCGCCTCATGTTCCAGAACCGCGCAGAAGCCCTGGCACTCGCCTTGCCGGCAGCCATCTTTGCGACTGTGGTCTTTCTGTTGCCCGTTGCGATCCTCTTGTCGGAGGGCTTCCGCGCCGGCAGCAGCTGGAGCCTGTCGGCCTATGCCGATTTCTTCTCCGGGACGTTGAACCGTACCGTTTTCCTGCGCACGTTCCGGCTCGGGCTCGAAGTCACCGCCGTTTCCGCGATCATCGGTTATGCCGCAGCCTTTGCCATCGTCAACCTGCCGGCGAAAGGCAAGGGCCGGATGATCGGCCTCGTGACCCTGCCGCTGATGATCTCCCCGGTGGCGCGCACCTATGCCTGGATCGTCATTCTCGGCCGCACCGGCATCGTCAACCAGGCGATAACAGGCCTGGGTCTCAGCGCCGAGCCGCTGCGGCTGCTGTTCACCGAGACCGCCGTCTTCATCGGCCTCCTGCAGCTCTTCCTGCCGCTGATGATCCTATCGCTGATCAGCGCGCTCGAAAACATGCCGAAGGATGCAATTCCGGCTGCCCGCGTGCTCGGCGCCAACTGGTTCCAGGTCTTCTGGAAAGTCATCCTGCCGCTCACCAGGGAAGGCCTCGTCGTCGGCGGCACGCTTGTCTTCACCGGATCGCTGACCGCCTATATCACCCCCGCCGTGCTTGGCGGCTCCAAGGTGCTGATGCTGGAAACGCTGATGTACCAGCAGGTTTCCGTCGCCAATGATTTCGTTTCGGCAAGCGTCATCGCCTTCATCCTGATCGTCATGAGCTTTGCCGCCAACATTCTGCTGAAACGCCTTGCGACGGCGAGGAACCGCCGATGACGTTGCGCGTGTTTTCGCCTCTCGTGCTTTTCCTGCTGCTGGTCTTCCTGATCGGCCCGTTCCTGATTATCATCGCCGCTTCGCTATCATCAGGTGATACGCTGGCCTTCCCGCCGCAGGGCCTGTCGCTGCGTTGGGTGATGAAGGTGTTCACCATCGAGAGCTTCCGCGACAGCTTCGTCATGTCGATGTTCCTAGCTGTCTTCGGAACGCTCGCAGCCCTCCTCCTCGGCATCCCGGCCGCCTACGCCCTCTCCCGCTACAAGCTGCCCGCGGCCGAGACCGTCCGCACCATCGTCTCGCTGCCGATCATCGTGCCCGGCATCATCGTCGGTCTGGCGCTGCTGCGTTATCTCGTCGTGCCCTTCGGCTTCAACATCACGCTCGCGCTGTTCTTCGCCCATGCGGCCCTGGTGCTGCCCTATGCAGTGCGCGTCGTCTCGGCGAGCCTCGACAATCTGCGCTCGGACATCGAGGAGGCGGCCGTCCTGCTCGGTTCCTCGCGGCTCGGGGCCTTCTTCCGCGTGGTGATGCCGAATATCCGCGGCGGCATCCTTGCCGCCTTCATCCTCGGTTTCGTCACCAGCTTCAATCAGGTGCCCGTCTCGCTCTTCCTGTCGGGTCCCGGTGTCCGCACGCTGCCGATCGACATGCTGGGTTACATGGAAACCACCTACGATCCTTCCATCGCGGCGCTCTCCGCCCTTCTCGCCTTTCTCTCGATCGGCATCGTCTTTCTCGCCGAACGCTTCCTGGGATTCTCGCGTTATGTCTGATGCCTATCTTCAACTCGACAAGCTGACCCTTGCCTATGGCGACACGGTTGCGGTGCGGGACCTCGATCTCGGGATCGGCAAAGGTGAGCTGGTGGCACTTCTCGGCCCCTCCGGCTGTGGCAAGACGACGACGATGCGCGCCATCGCCGGCCTGCTGACGCCCGCCGCCGGCCGCATCCGCCTCGACGGCGCCGATATCACCCGCGTCTCCGCCAACAAACGTGCCGTCGGCCTCGTTTTCCAGTCCTATGCCCTCTTCCCGCATCTGACAGTCTATGAGAACGTCGCCTTCGGCCTGCGTCTCAAGGGCATTTCAGCGCAGGATCTCGATGCCCGCGTCGGCGCCGGCCTGAAATCGGTCGGACTGTCGGCTTTCGCCAGCCGCAAGCCAGCCGAACTCTCCGGCGGCCAGCAGCAGCGTGTGGCGCTCGCCCGCTCGATGGTGATGGAGCCGAAGGTGCTGTTGCTCGACGAGCCGCTCTCCAATCTCGATGCCCGCCTTCGCCTTGAAATGCGCGCCGAACTGCAGCGCGTGCAGAAAGAGACCGGCGTCACCATGATCTTCGTCACCCACGACCAGGTGGAAGCCCTGGCGCTCGCCGACCGCATCGTCGTGATGCTGAACGGCGGCATCGAACAGATCGGCACGCCGGAGGAGATCTACAACAATCCGGCCTCGGCCTTCGTCGCCGATTTCGTCGGCTTCGAGAATGTCTTCGCGCTGGAAGATGGAAAGCTTGCGACGCCGAATGGACCGGTCGGACTTTCCGGCCAGGCGCCGGAAGCCGCAGCCGGCCTCGCCTGGCGTCCGCGCATGGTGACCCTTGGCTCCGGTGCTTTCCAGGGCATCGTGCGCGGCACGTCTTTCGCCGGCAACACCCGCGAATACCTGCTCGACACTCAGCTCGGCCCGATCAAGGCCGAGATCGATGCGGGCCTGCCGCCGCACGAGATCGGCAGCCGGCTCGCCTTCGATCTGCCGCTTGCCGGCGCGGCAAGCCTCAAACGGTTCGGGTGAAATCATGGGCGTCTGGATCGATACGGACATGGGATTCGACGACATCGCCGCCATTCTGGTGGTGGGACAGTCGGAACTCGAGATCGACGGTGTATCGCTGGTCTTCGGCAATACGGCGCTGCCGCAGGTGAGGAAAAACGCCGCCGGCGCCGCCCGCGCCTTCGGCTGGACGTTCCCTATTCACACCGGCCGCGCCATGCCCGTGCTCGGCAAGCTCGAAACCGCTCAGGCGATCCTCGGCGAAACCGGCATCCCGACCATCGGCAGGAGCCTGCCGCAGGCGGCTGCCCTTGCCGAAAGTGATGCCTTCGCAGCACTCTGCCGCTGGCTGGAGCGCAAAGGCCAGCACCGCATCCTGGCGCTTGGACCGCTCACCAACATCGCCGTCGTGGCGCTTGCCCGGCCGGATCTTGCCGCCCGCATCACCGAACTCGTCTGGATGGGCGGCGGCGTCACCAGCGGCAACCATACGGCCTCCGCCGAGTTCAACGCGCTCGCCGATCCCGAGGCCCTCTCGATCGTCATCGCCCATGGCCTGCCGCTGCGCATGGTTGATCTCGACCTTTGCCGCAGGGTGCTGGCTAGGCCCGAAGACGCCGAGCCGGTGCGCAATGCCGGCGGCGCCAACGCCGAGTTGATCGCCGATATGTTTTCGGGTTATATCCGCATCGGTACCAGCCGCGGCCGCCCGGCCATGGCAATTTACGATCCTTCCGCCGCCGTCGCCTTCGTCGCTCCCGATATCGTCAGCTTCCGCCCTGCCCGTATCGACGTCGAACTGCATGGCAGCTTGACCCGTGGTCGCACCGTCGTCGAGACCCGCGCCACGCATGCGAGTTTCAATGCGCAATTCGCCGCCGACATCGATGCCGACATGGCGCGTGTCATCATTCTCGCTGCCCTGGTCAACGAGGCCCGCAAATGAACCTTACCGCTCGCCAAGAACCGGCCGATCTCAATGATCCTGCCTTGCGGGCCCGCGCCGTCACGGCTGCGCGCGGCGACGCCCCCTTCGACATGCTGATCACCGGCGGCCGGCTGCTCGATACGGTGACGGGCCTGATCCGGCAAGCCGATATCGGCCTTGTCGGCGCACTGATATCAAGCGTCCATGCCCCGGCAAGCCGCGCGGATGCCGTCGAGATCATCGATGCGACGGGCAGCATCCTGACGCCCGGCCTGATCGACACGCACATGCATGTCGAAAGTTCGATGGTGACACCCGCCGAATATGCGAGCGCCGTCTTGCCACGCGGCGTGACAACGATCGTCTGGGATCCGCATGAATTCGGCAACGTCCATGGCCTCGACGGCGTGCGCTGGGCGATCGAGGCGGCGCGCGGCCTGCCGCTGCGTATGATCCTTCTCGCGCCCTCCTGCGTGCCCTCCGCACCAGGCCTGGAACTTGCCGGCGCCGATTTCGATGCTGCGGTCGTCGCCGAGATGCTGCGCTCCTCCGCCGTCGGCGGCGTCGCCGAAGTGATGAATATGCGTGGCGTCATCGACGGCGACCCGCGCATCACGGCCGTCGTCAATGCCGGCCTTGCCGCCGGCAAGCTCGTCTGCGGCCATGCCCGCGGCCTCGAAGGCGCCGATCTCAACGCTTTCATGGCATCGGGCATCACCTCCGACCACGAACTTACCTCCGGCGCCGATCTCCTCGCCAAGCTTTCCGCCGGCCTGACGATCGAGCTGCGCGGCTCGCACGACCATCTGCTACAGGAGTTCGTCGAGGTGCTGAACGGTCTCGGCCACCTGCCCCCGACCGTCACGCTCTGCACCGACGACGTCTTTCCAGACGAACTCCAGGAAGGCGGCGGCCTCGACGACGTCATCAGGCGCCTGGTGCGCTACGGCATGAAGCCGGAATGGGCCATCCGTGCCGCGACCTTCAACGCCGCACAACGTCTGAAGCGCTCCGATCTCGGCCTCCTCGCCGCCGGCCGCCGCGCCGACATCGTGCTCTTCGACGACCTCGCGGAATTCCGGGCGCGGCTCGTCATATCAGGCGGCTGTATCGTTGCCCGCAACGGCAGCATGCAGGTTGCCGTCCAGCAGATCGATACGGCGCCGCTTGTCAATTCGGTGAAGCTGCCGCCGCTGACCGAGAATGATTTTCGCATCCCGGCGAAGGGCGAGCGCGTCCGCGTCGCCACCATCGACCGCCCGCGCTTCACGCAATGGGGCGAGGCCGAAACCGAGGTCAGGGATGGTTTCATCGTGCCGCCGGCCGGCAGCGCCATGATCGCCGTCGTCCATCGCCACGGCAAGACCGACGGCATCCCGAGCATCGGCTTCCTCACCGGCTGGGGTGAATGGCGCGGCGCCTTCTGTACCACCGTTTCGCATGACAGCCACAACCTCACTGTCTTCGGCGCCAATGCAGGCGACATGGCGCTCGCCGCCAACGCCGTCATCGCCGCCGGCGGCGGCATGGCGGTCGCCAAAGACGGCAGGATCGAGGCGATGCTGCCGCTGCCGCTCTCCGGCCTGGTGACGGATGCATCGCTGAAGGACACGGCCCTGGCCTTCGCCGGCATCCGCAAGGCGATGGAGAAGATCGTAACATGGAAGCCGCCCTATCTGGTCTTCAAGGCTTGCTTCGGCGCAACGCTCGCCTGCAATGTCGGCCCGCATCAGACTGATCGGGGTATTGCCGATGTGGTGACGGGCAAGGTGCTGGAAAGCCCGGTGCTGGCTGTTTGGTAGATCGAGGAAGCGCAGCTCCGCCAGACGGCGTGCCGTATGCTCCTCAAACGCCTAACCGGTCGAAGCATGCGCCGTTACGGCATCCCGGTATGCGTTGTTCGCTGAGGTTGACCGCAGTCAGCCCATCGCGTCATCATTTTTCGGCCTATTGTCCGGATCATTGTTGCAATTCATTCTTAATTGCACAATATTCAAAGCAAGGGTCGTCAAGCATTTCTTGCAAATCATTCTGAATCGCAACTTGTTCGACTCTCCGCGGCTTTTGCAATTCGGTCGCAATAGCAGCAAGAGGAGAAACGTATGCTGTATAAGGAAAGACGGTCGGTTTTGGCCGGAGTTATTGGGGTGGCATTCGCGGCCGTGCTGGCTGCTTTTCCCGCCGCTGCCCAACAGACAAACAATTCGAAGTTCAAGGTGGTGACGACCTTCACGGTGATTGCCGACATGGCAAAAAACGTGGCCGGTGATGCCGCGATCGTGGAATCGATCACCAAGCCGGGCGCGGAGATCCACAACTATGCGCCGACGCCGGGTGACATCCAGCGGGCACAAGGTGCACAGCTCATTCTCTGGAACGGGCTCAATCTGGAGCGCTGGTTCGAAAAGTTCTTCCAGAACCTGCACGACGTCCCCGGCGCCGTCGTCTCCGACGGCATCGAGCCGATGGGCATCTCGGAAGGCCCCTACGAAGGCAAGCCCAATCCCCACGCCTGGATGTCGCCGAAGAACGCCCTGATTTACGTCGACAATATCCGTGATGCTTTCGCAAAGTATGATCCGGCGAATGCGGAGACCTACAAGGCCAACGCCGAGGCCTATAAGCAAAAGATCGAAGCGACGATCACGCCGATCCGCGCCACCCTCGACAAAATTCCCGAGGACAAGCGCTGGCTGGTTTCAAGCGAGGGCGCCTTTTCCTATCTCGCACGCGATTTCGGGCTGAAGGAACTCTATCTATGGCCGATCAACGCCGACCAGCAGGGCACGCCGCAGCAGGTCCGCAAGGTCATCGATGCGGTCGAGGAAAACCAGATTCCAACCGTCTTCAGCGAAAGCACCGTTTCCGATAAACCGGCCCGGCAGGTGGCGCGCGAAACCGGCGCGCATTATGGCGGCGTCCTCTATGTCGACTCGCTGAGCGAAGCCGACGGCCCGGTGCCAACCTATATCGATCTTCTGCGCGTGACCTCCGATACTGTCGCCAAGGGTCTTGCCCATGGGTTGTCGCAATGACCGTGCTGCTTGGCAATCTTGTCCGTCCCGCATCCTCGGATGCGGGATCGGGGATCACGGTAAAGGATGCGACCGTCACTTACCGCAATGGACATACGGCCCTGAGGGACGCGAGTTTCGAGATTCCGACGGGCACGATCGCCGCGCTGGTCGGAGTCAACGGTTCCGGCAAGTCGACGCTCTTCAAGTCGATCATGGGCTTCGTGCGGCTCGCCAGGGGCCACATTCGCGTGCTTGGCATGCCGGTCGAAGAGGCGCTGCGCAAGAACCTCGTCGCTTATGTGCCGCAATCGGAAGAAGTCGACTGGAATTTCCCGGTGCTGGTCGAGGATGTCGTGATGATGGGCCGCTACGGCCACATGGGCATGATGCGCATCCCGAAGGCTGCAGACCACGAGGCAGTTGCGTCCGCACTCGCCCGCGTCGCCATGAGCGAGTTCCGCAAGCGCCAGATCGGCGAACTCTCCGGCGGCCAGAGGAAGCGGGTCTTTCTGGCGCGAGCACTGGCGCAGGACGGCCGGGTCATTCTTCTCGATGAACCCTTTACCGGTGTCGACGTAAAGACCGAGGACCAGATCATCAAGCTCCTGCGCGAACTGCGGGATGAAGGTCGCGTCATGCTGGTCTCCACCCACAATCTCGGCTCCGTGCCGGAGTTCTGCGACCGGACCATCCTGATCAAGGGCACAGTGCTCGCCTACGGCCCGACCGTCGAGACTTTTACGCAGGAAAATCTGGAAAAGGCTTTTGGCGGCGTGCTGCGTCATTTCATGTTGAGCGAAGCGCAGAACGGCAGGCCAACGTCGATCGGCGTCATAACCGATGATGAGCGCCCCCTGATTTTGCAGGGTGGCAAAGCGACTGCCCGGAGGTCCGATAGTGGCAATGGGGCCCGGGAATGATAGCCGAGCTCTTGCAGCCCTTCACCTATGAATACATGCTCAATGCCATGTGGGTGTCCGCCCTTGTCGGCGGCGTCTGCGCTTTCCTCTCCTGTTATCTGATGTTGAAAGGCTGGTCGCTGATCGGCGACGCGCTCTCGCATGCGATCGTTCCCGGCGTCGCCGGCGCCTATATGCTCGGACTTCCCTTTTCGATCGGAGCCTTCTTTTCGGGAGGGCTCGCTGCCGCAGCGATGCTTTTCCTCAACCAGCGCACCAAGCTGAAGGAAGATGCCATCATCGGCCTGATCTTCTCCTCCTTCTTCGGGCTGGGCCTGTTCATGGTTTCGCTCCAGCCCATGGCGGTCAACATCCAGACGATCGTGCTCGGCAACATTCTCGCCATCACACCCGAGGATACGCTGCAACTCGCCATCATCGGCTTCGTGTCACTCGCTGTTCTGCTCGTCAAATGGAAGGACCTGATGGTCACTTTCTTCGACGAGAGCCATGCCCGATCGATCGGTCTCAATCCCACCGCTCTCAAGGTCATTTTCTTCACGCTGCTGTCCGCCTCCACCGTCGCGGCGCTGCAGACAGTCGGTGCATTCCTCGTCATCTGCATGGTGGTCACGCCTGGCGCGACCGCCTATCTGCTGACCGACCGCTTCCCGCGGCTGCTTGTGATCGCCGTCATCATCGGATCGATGACCAGTTTCGTCGGCGCTTATGCGAGTTACTTCCTTGATGGCGCGACAGGCGGCATCATCGTGGTGCTGCAGACGGCAATCTTCCTGATCGCGTTCTTCTTCGCACCCAAACACGGCATGCTGGCGGCGCGCAGACGCGCCGCACGGGCACTGGAGGCAGCGCCATGAACATGGTCGACACTCTTCTTTCGCCTTTCCAGTTCGGCTTCATGGTCAATGCGCTGGTGATCTCGGTGCTGGTCGCAATCCCGATGGCGCTGTTGTCCTGCTTTCTGGTTCTGAAAGGCTGGTCTCTGATGGGAGACGCCATCAGCCACGCCGTCTTCCCCGGCGTGGTTATCGCCTATATCATCGGCATACCCTTCGCGGTCGGCGCCTTCGTGGCCGGCATGTTTTGCGCTATCGCCACCGGTTTCCTGAAAGATAACAGCCGTATCAAACAGGATACGGTGATGGGCATCGTCTTCTCCGGCATGTTCGGGCTCGGCCTGGTTCTTTATGTCAAGATCCAATCCGACGTGCATCTCGACCACATTCTGTTCGGCGACATGCTCGGTGTCTCCTGGCGCGACATCGGGCAGTCGGCCGTCATTGCTGCGATCACGGCTGTCATTCTTGGTGTGAAGTGGAAGGACTTCCTGCTGCACGCCTTCGACCCGGCACAGGCGAAAGCGGTGGGCCTCAGGATCAACCTGCTGCATTATGGCCTTCTCGCCCTCATCTCGCTGACGATCGTCGGTGCCTTGCAAGCGGTAGGCATCATCCTTTCGATCGCCATGCTGATTGCGCCGGGAGCCATCGCCTTCCTGCTCACCCGCAAGTTCAGCACGATGCTGCTCCTCTCCGTCGCCATTGCCGTGATCGGCTCTTTTGTCGGCGTCTACTTGTCCTTCTTCATCGACAGCGCGCCGGCGCCGACCATCGTGCTTGTGCTGGCGATCGGCTTCGTGCTCGCCTTCATCCATGCCACGCGCGGGACGGCCCGGGTTGAGGAATCGCCGATTGACTGATGGACATTGACGAAGTCGCTGCAGCAGATAATCAAACCTTCAACTCTCGCTCGACCAACGCCACCCAATAGGCCGCCCCATATCCCAGCGCTTCATCGTTGAAATCATAGGCCGTGTTGTGATGCAGCGCCCCATCCACCGCCGGACCGTTGCCGAGCCAGACATAGCAGCCGGGCGCGTTTTGCGCGAAGAAGGCGAAATCGTCGCCCGCCGTCGACGGCGGAAAGCTTGTCTGCACCTTCCCGCCGAAGACTGAGCCAGCCGCTGCCAGCGCCCGTTCGGTCGCCTCCGCGTCATTGATGACAGGCGGAATCCGCCGCTCGAATACATAGTCCACGGCGATGCCGTACATGGCCGCAGTGCCATGCGCCAACCGCCCGATCTCGGTCTCCAGCTGGTCGCGCACATCGGGCGAATAGGCCCGCGCCGTCCCGCCGATCTCGACGATATCAGGAATGACGTTCAGCGCCTTCGAGTCGCCCGCCTGCAGGAAACAGGCGCTGACGACGGCCGGTTGCAGCGGATCGACCACCCGTCCGACGATCGTCTGCAGCGATGCCAGGAAGGTTCCGGCCGCCGTGATCGGATCGCGGCCGAGATGCGGCTTGGCGCCGTGCGTGCCGGTCCCACGGAAGGTCATGCGCCAGCTGTCGGAGGAGGCAAGCTGCGGCCCCTCGCCCACGGCGATCTCATCGACCGCAAGCCCAGGCATGTTATGCAGCCCATAAACGGCATCGCAGGGGAAAAGCTTGAACAGCCCCTCCTCGACCATGCGCCTTGCTCCGCCTCGCCCTTCCTCGGCCGGCTGGAAGATGAAATGCACCGTGCCGGAAAAATCCTGCGTTGCCGCTAGATGTCGCGCGGCGCCAAGCAGCATCG
This sequence comes from Rhizobium sophorae, assembly GCF_013087515.1. Classification (GTDB taxonomy): domain Bacteria; phylum Pseudomonadota; class Alphaproteobacteria; order Rhizobiales; family Rhizobiaceae; genus Rhizobium; species Rhizobium sophorae. The sequence goes on from NZ_JABFCN010000067.1 coordinate 24,909, forward strand.
CCGTATGGCCGTCATGGCCGCAGGCATGCATCTTTCCGGGCGCGGTCGATTTATAGGGCCGCTCCGCCATTTCAGGCATGGCGAGCGCATCCATGTCGGCGCGCAGCCCGATCCTGCGTGTGCCGTTGCCGAGCTGCAGCGTGCCGACCACGCCGGTGCCGCCGAGACCGCGGTGCACCGTGATGCCGACCTCCTCGAGAAGCCTCGCGACGATGCCGCCGGTGCGCTCCTCCTCGAAACCGAGTTCGGGGTGGGCGTGCAGGTCGCGGCGCAGGGAGGTCAGAAACGGCAGATCGTCCTTGATCCGGGCGGGAATGCTCATCGCGCAATGCTCCTGGGGCCTGGATATCCTGTCAAGCGAAACGGGCGCCCAACCGGCGCCCGCGTCAGATTATCTCTTGTTCATCAACCAGGCAGTAAGTTCAACCCCCAGAACAGGATGATTTTAGGCCAGCCTAAAATCTGAATCCTGTTCTACATTATATAGTTGGAGCATGATGCCGAAAACCGCACACACTTTTCGGCATCATGCTCTAGGAGCCGTGGACTCTTGGGATTCCCAAAGCTGAGCAGATCAGATTCAAGACTGTCTTTTGGAGGCAGTCATGGGTGTTTTGGACCGTTTAATTCTT
>NZ_JABFCN010000068.1 GCF_013087515.1 Rhizobium sophorae
CCAGACGAACCGCGTGTGCGATCATCGCCAATGATATGACGAGACATCCGCTCCCACTGGTCATCCCGAAGAATTAAACGGTCCAAAACACCCATGACTGCCTCCAAAAGACAGTCTTGAATCTGATTTGCTCAGCTTTGGGAATCCCAAGAGTCCACGGCTCCTAGAGTGCGAGGAGCGAATCTGAAAGATCGCGAGCGCTTTAGCGACGGAACGCTATCCCCGACAGTTGTTCAATTCGCCGCGTCAGTAGGCTTCCGCTGGTAGACGTGAATATAGTCGACGAGCAGAATGGAAGGATTCGGCGTTTCATCGATCGGCCAACCCGAGCCAAGTGCCAGGTTCACGAGCGGATAGAACGGCATGTGGAATTCCTTCGGCGTGTCGAAGCTCCAAATGAACTGACGGTCGAGATAGAAGCTCGTCTTGTCGGCTTGGATATCGACGCCGTAGGTGTGATATTCGCTGTTCAGAATTCCGTCCTGGACGGTTTGCCAATGGCCGCCGGTCGTGTTCTGGCCGCCTTGGCTCTGACGCCAGATATGAAAGCCCATGCTGAATTCGTAGGGCGCGCGCCCATAATATTCCAGGACGTCGATCTCGGCGGTGTATTTCGACCGGTCGAGCCCGATAAGCCAGAAGGCCGGCCAGACGCCCTTGCCCGGCGGCAGCTTCATCCGTGCTTCGAAATAACCGAATTGCTGCGAAAATCCTTCGCCTTTCGGGTTCACCGACGACAGCAAGCCTGAGCGCCAGGTTCCATCGGCCTCCTTGCGTGCTTCGATCTTCAGAATTCCCTGATCGGTGGTAAATGGAAAGCCGGGGGCCGGATCTGTGAAACGGGCGTCACCGAAATCGCCGTTCCAGGGCGTATGGGCGATCCAGCGGGAACTTCTCTCCCCCCAGGCCGAGACGTCGAGACTGTCGAAACTCTCCTCGAACGTAAGCTGGTAGGCATTGATATTGAGTGGTTCCTGAGCCACGCTGGGCTGGCCGGGCAACGCCCCCAGACCAAGAACGATTAGCAAACCCAGAGCCTTAGAAGATATCCCGTAACGCATTCTGCTCCTCCGAAAACGCCAAACCAATCGTTGGGCTGCACTTGTTTCGATCATGAGATGAGAACTCCGTTTCGTCGCGGCATGAGCCTTTGGACGACGATGGTCTCGATGCCGTCGGGCCTTCCGACAATTTGCCACACGAGCAGCGCGAAGGCCCAGAAGATCGCCACTGCCGCCCCGCCGCAAAGCGCCAGGCTGACGATCAGGTTGAGGCCGACAGGCATGGCGGCGAGCATCGGCTCCATCCACAGCAGGAAAGCGATCATCGGCAAGCTCGCGGCCAGCGGCCGGCAAAACGAATTCAGCTGCGCGGCAAAACTCGCGCCGATCAGCCGCCGCGTGATGACCAGCGATGCGCCATAGGCGACGAGGACTGCCACGATCCGTGCGCCGATCGCACCCGCTACCTGAAAATAGGCGATGCCCAGGATGGTGACTGGAGCCCTGACGGCGAACTCGACAAACATCCTGAGGGCGACATAACGGGTATTGTTCATGACCATGGCCAATGGCGGCATCATGTTCGTGGGAAGACCGAGCAGGCTGACAAGGCACAGCCATTGCAGGATCGGCGCGGACGATGCCCATTTCTCGCCGACGAGGATCCGCACGGTCGGCTCGGCGAGAAGAGCAAGCGCGATGAGAATGGGCGCCGCGACGAAGGTGATCGCATTCGTCGCCTTCAAATAGGCGACGATCAAGTTGCGGCGGTCTTCGACAGTGGAGAATGCCGCCATCAGCGGGCGCAGCAACGGGCCGACGAAGGTCTGGTATGGAATACCCGCGATATTGTCAGCGACGCTGAAGGCGCCGAAGGTCGACAAGCCTGTAAAGCGCGGCAAAAGCAGTCGGTCCAGTTGCCAGTTGATCGAACTCAATACCTGCGAGACGGTGTTCCAGCTGATCATGTCCTGAAAGTGCTTCCATTCGGAAAGGCTGAACCTCGGTCGCATCGGCGCAAAGACATAGGAGGTGATCGCCGCTGCGGTCGGGCCTGCAACCGCGCCGATCGCCAGTCCCCAATAGCTGCCGGTCGCGACCGCCACCCCGACGCCGAATAGCAGTGTCGACCCCTTGGTGATCAGATCGAGTGCGAACTCGCGCTTGAAATCGAACCGCTGCATGAACAGAACCATGCGTGGGCTGATCACACTGCGCATGGCAGGCGCGATGGAGAGCACGGCGACAAGAGAGAAAAGCCGGGAATCGTCATAGATCAGAGCCATCGGCCAGGAGATGATCATCATCAGCAGGCTGATCGCGAGCCCCCTCAGCAGGCTGAGGGTGAAGGCCGTGGCGAACATCTCGTTCGAAGGCGAAGGCTGGCGCATCAGGGCCTGCGTCAACGGCAGGTCCAGGATCGCCTCGACGATGACCAGCACCGAGGTCGCGATGGCGACCAGGCCGAAATCCGCAGGGCTCAAAAGCCTTGCCAGCACCAGAAGGCTGACGAAATCGAGCATCCGCGCCAGGAATTTTCCGCTGATGGTCCAGATGCTCGCCGTCGCCGTCCTCTGAGATACGCTTGACATGATCTGTTTATCTATTCCTCGTCGAGGGTTTGGGACGGTTTCGGTCGCGGCGGCAAAGCAGCCAGCTCCACTTCTTCCCGTCAGCCCGGTCGTCTTCCGAAGACCTCGGCGGATCGGTCGCCATGGTTGGTCAGTTGCTGCTCGATCAGGCTGGACAGACGGTCGCGGAACACGGCGGAAGAGAATTTCAGCGAGTGCGCGCGGATGGCATGCGGATCGATATCGTCCTCCACCTCTTCGAACGCCGCCATCGTTTCCAACAGAGCTTCCGTGGTCTGCTGCGCGAAGCGAAACCCGACCTGTGGCGAGGAAACGGTTTCCCTGGCGCCGCCGGCGTCGAAAGCCAGAACCGGCCGTCCTGATGCCATGGCTTCCACCGGCAGGATGCCGAAATCCTCCGTGCCCGGAAACAACAGGGCACGGCATCGCGACAAATGGTCGCGCAGAACGTTGAAGGGCTGATGGCCGAGAAACTGGACGGTCGGTCCGGCGATCGACTTCAGATAGGCCAATTGATCGCCCTCGCCGATCACCACCAACTTTCGGCCGGCCTCGGTGCAGGCGCGAACGGCGATATCCGGCCGTTTGTAGGTGGTCAGCTGTCCCGCATAGAGATAGAACTCGCCCTTCCCCTTCCCCACCGCAAAATCGTCGGTCGCAACCGGCGGATGGATGACGATGGATTCCCGGTCGTAGAAGCGACGGATGCGGCTTGCGACATAATCGGAATTGGCAACGAACACATCGACCCGCGAGGAGGTCGTCACGTCCCAGGCGCGCAGCATGGGTGCAGTGATCGACATCATTGCGCGACCCACCCAGGGCAGGCCATGGCGGTAGACATGGAACTGATCCCAGATGTAGCGCATCGGCGAATGGCAGTAGCAGACATGCAGGGCGTCGGCGCGCGTGATGATGCCCTTTGCGGGTCCGGATTCGCTCGACAGCACGAGATCGTAATCCTGCAGATCGAACTGCTCGAGCGCGAAGGGCATCAGCGGCAGCATCTTGGTATAATGCCGCTGTGCACCGGGGATCTTCTGCAGGAAGGATGTGCGGATGTTCCGCGTCTTCAGAAAATCGCTGATGCGATCCCGGTTGCAGACGAGGGTGAAGATGTCGGCCTGCGGAAACATGCGGCACAGCTCTTCGACGACCTTCTCGCCGCCGCGCATCGAAACGAGCCAATAATGCACGATGGCGACACGAAGCTGCCTGGTATCGCTCGCGCTTCCGGTCTCGGAGATACGTCTTTTCGCCATGACAGGCGCATCGCCGAGAAATGCCCTCGCGTCGGGAAGAGAGGTTGTTGCCTTAAGGGTCAACTCAATACTCCTTGTATCGCCACACCGTCTGTCAGCTCGGGAACCGCATTCGTCGAAATCAGGCTGTGGTATTCGGAAAGAAGCGCGTCGCGCCATTCCTCGTGTGTCGACGCAAGATCCGGCGACAGCCGGAAGGCCCGCTCGCTCATGGCGCGGACCTCGTGCCTCGGCATTTGGCTAAATCTCGTCAAAGTATCGGCAAAGGCGCTTTCGTCAGCCGTATCGCAAGCGATCGCCATGCCGGCTCTTTGCATTTCCTCGGCAAGAAAGGCGCTGCGCGACATGATGACCGGCAGACCGCTCCTGGCCGCTTCGATAGCGACGAGGCCGAATGGCTCGGGATAGCGAGACGGCATCAACAATGCACGCGCCTTGCGGATGGTCGGGCCGATCTCCGCATGCGACTGCCAGCCGAGGGCCCTGACGTGATCTCCCGAAGCCGCAACCAGCGGCATCAGCGGCCCGTCCCCGATCACGCAGAGCCTGACGCCGGCTTTACGCGTGGCGGCCACGGCGTCCTCTATGCCCTTCTCCTCGTCCAGCCGCCCGATGAAGACGAACTCCTCGTTGGCCTCCGCCTCGATGCGTTTGATGGAGAGCGGAGCGACGGGATTGCGGATCGTCGTCAGTCGTTCGGGCCGATATCCGGCCCCGACGAGGAAGCTTGCCATCTTCTCGTGCAGCAGGATGATGCGGCCGAAATCGGCCTGATCCTTCAGCCGCCGGAGGATATTGGAGCCGCGGGCAACCCGCCACAATTTGTGCGAATAACTTCTCTTGTCGCAGGCCGTCGCGATGCAGCCTCCGCCGAGCGGGCGTCGAAGGCAGACCTCCTGCGCCTGATAGTCGAAGAAGGCGCCGTTGGGGCAGGCTGTGAAGAAATCATGCGCGTGCACCACACATCGTCTGGCGACCGGCATCAACGCTCTGAAAATCGCCGGAGACAGGATCTGGTGCCAGCCATGCACATGGTAGACAGTGTTGGCGGTGTCGTTTGCGGCAATCCAGTTCGCGACCATGCGGACGGCGGCGCCATTGTGAATGCCGGTCACGAAAGCCTTCGCACGCTCGGCACTGAGCAGATCGCGGCTGTTCAGCCCGACCATTACGACCCCGAGAGCGATGAGATCCGCATTGGCGGCGTCATCCCCGCAAATATAGGTCACAGGGATGTCGAGGCCCCGAAAAAGCTTGGCGGACAGCACCGCCAGCGCCGTCGCACCGCCTCTGGCCACCGAATAGTCGTCGATGATGACCACGCGATCGATCTTTGTCGTGCCGGGGCCGGGAAACCGGCCGACGCTTGCGGCGGATCGGAGGGCCTCGGGAAGCGACGGGCGCATCACTTCACCGAAACCGCGCCGTTGGCACAGGCCTCCAGCGCCTTGCGGTTGAGGATGCGGATCTTGCCCTGGCCCCCGTCGATGATCTTGCCTTCCCGCAGGCGCCGCAAGCATTGATTGACCTTCTCGCGGGACGCCGGCAGCGTCGCGGCCAGGTCATTTTGCGAGATGATCAGTTCGTCGCCGCTGTTTGCCGCATCTCTTCCATAAACAGCGGAAAGCCGCAGCAGCGTGCTGGCCAGCCTCGACTGCAGGCCCGACGCCGCATTCGCAATGATCCGGAGTTCAAGCTCCGAAATACGCGCCAGCGCCCTGGAGAATACCTTTTCGCGAAAGCAGGGATCGCTGGCGTACATGTCGCGCAGCAGCCGGCCTTCGAAGAAATGCAGTTCGCAGGCGGAACCGGCGCGGTATTCGAGACTCAATGTCTGCCTGCGCAGAACCTCGAGCTCGCCGATGAGGCCGGATTTCGGAATGATCTCGACAATGAATTCCCTGCCGTCGGGCAGCATCGTGCTTGCGCTGACCACCCCCGAATGGACGCGCGCGAACGTATCGACGAGGACACCGGCCCCGGCGATGATCTCGCCGCGCCGGAAACGCCGGACGCTCGACCGGCAGGAAAGGAATTCGTCGTCGATGACGATGCGGCTGTTCAGATGAATGCCGCCGTTAGCCGATATCGCCGCCTTGCCGATGCCGGCCCTGCGATCTGATGCGTGTGTCGCCCCATCCATGCGCATAACTCCACTCGATAACCATAGGCAATGCTGCACTGCATCATTTATATTGTCTTAATATGAGAGTCAAATAACATCACGGATGTATAACGTAAAGATAAAGTATATATTTAGCTTCAAAACAAAATAGACACCATAATAAGGAATCAAAATCTCAACGAAGCTAAAAAATCGCCACACGACCGAAGATGACTGCCTATTAAAATGGCTTACTGAATAAAAAACGGCAATAATCGAAATGATGATATCAAAACTGATAAATAAGTTTCAGCAGATAATCAGCACGAATTAGATTAGATTGTCGTTTGAAATGAAAATAAGGCCATCAGGTGTAATCCGAATTCTCGAATGCCCGTTAGTAGCATAAAGAATTTGTTAAGGATTATGACCTTGGTAACAGACAACCAGAGTGCGGCGCAGCAAACTTTGAACGGTTCTTAATAGGAATGTTTTGGAGACCAGCGATGACATGGGAAGCACATAGTTTCGAGGCTTGGTCGCGTGTCGGACGGTCCGCAAAAGGCGGCGATCTCCAGTCGTCCCGGCCTCGTGCGGCAGGCAGATCGTCCAAGCGCGCGCTAGACCTTGTCATCGCAGTCACGGCCCTGATCCTGCTTTCCCCCCTTCTGTTGATCGTCGCAATGATCGTGAAGATGAGCGACCGCGGCCCGGTCTTCTATTCCCATACGCGCATCGGCGTCGGCGGAGCGCCTTTCGGATGCCTCAAGTTTCGCACGATGAAGACCAATGCGAGCGCTCAGCTTGCCGAATTGCTGCAAAACAACCCGGCTGCACGAAGCGAATGGGAAGCGACACGCAAGCTGAAGGACGATCCGAGGATCACGGCCGTCGGAGATATCCTCAGGCGGTCGAGCATCGACGAGCTTCCCCAACTGATCAATATCGTGCGTGGCGACATGAGCCTTGTCGGCCCCCGGCCGGTCACGGCCGAGGAATTGCCGCGCTACGGCGAGCATATATGGGCCTACATGGCCGTCCGCCCGGGCCTGACCGGTCACTGGCAGACCAGCGGGCGCAATGATGTCAGCTACGAGTACCGGGTTTCCCTAGACGTTCACTATCTCAACAACTGGTCGCTCGGCCGGGACTTCATCATCATTGCCAAGACCATTCCCGCTCTGTTTTCGCAGCGTGGCTCGTATTGAGCATTCATGGGGAGAGCCGCCGATCATGCCTGGAATCGGAAGACACGCTACTCCCCCGTCCCTCCAAGCTGCCACTACCCGGTTACTCCGTGATCTCGCCATTTTGGATTAGGACGACATGACCTCAAGCACGATCTTCAGCGGTGTTTCTCCGATATCTCTGCCTGCCTCAGCCAGCGGCGGGAATTCGCCGCTCACCTTGCGGGATATGCTCTTCTTTCTCAGAATGCGCTGGCTGTGGATTGCGGCGACGACTTTCGCTTTCCTCGTAATGGCAGGGAGCTACGTGCTGACCGCCGAACCGACGTTCGTTGCCAGCACGCAACTTGTGATCGTCCCCCAGGTCAGCGGCTCCGAAGCACAGAGGGCTTTCGCGGAAGACGCGTTCATCGAGGGACAGTTGGAGATCGCCAAATCCAGCGATGTCGTCGGTGGAACGGTAACGGCACTTGGTCTCGATACCGATCCTGACTTTGTCGATCAGACGCCTTCGCTGCAGGATAGGGCAAAGAACTGGTTGATGGGGGTTTCTTCCGAACTGGATACGGAATCGCAGGAAGCGGCCGGCCCAGGACCGCGTGACACACAGCCGCAACAGCAGATCGAGGACGGGCGGATCCATGACAGGGCGGTCGCCACGCTGCTGAACATGATGGGAGTACGCCGGGTCGGGAGTTCGACGATCATCGAGATATCGGCTGCGGCGTCGACCCCGCAGCAGGCCGTCGATATCGCCGACACGCTGGCCAGGCAGTATATCCAGAAGAATATTGCGATGAAGGCCAATGCGTCCCGGCAATACAGCGAATGGCTGACCAGATTCGTAAGCGAGCAGCAGCGCGGACTGGCCGAAGCTGCCAGTGCCCTGGCCAGCTTCACGAGCAATCCGCGCGATCAGTTCAAGCTTGCGGAACTGCAGAGCGCGACTGACGCCCGCCGCACCCTTTATGAAAATACCTTGAATCAGCTGACCGAAGCCAAGCAGCGCATCACCTACCCGGTGTCGGATGCCACGATCGTCTCTCGGGCCACCCTGCCTCTTTCGAAAGCCAGACCACGCAGCACGCTCATCATCGCCTTTGCGGCGGCGGTTGGTCTTGGGGTCGGCTTCGCACTCGCCATGATACGGCACGCCGGCGATCGCCGGATCGTCCGGCCCCATCAGATCGCGGAAGCCGGTGGGCTGCCCTTTGTCACTTTGCTGGCGACATCGAGGACCCGCAATGGTCACTCTGCGCGTTTCCTCGCCGCCGGTACCGGCAGCAGCACCGCAGCCGCCTATCCTGTTATTCCAGGCATGGCGGAGCTGAGCGCGACGGTCGTTGGTCTTCGGCGCAAACGCCGGGTCATCATCGGAATCGTCGCCGTCAATCCCGGCAGCGGGGCATCGACCATAGCATGCGAACTTGCGGTGCTCTCGTCGATATCAGGAGCGCAGACGCTGCTGATCGATGCGGCTGCGCAGAAATCGTCGCTCAGCAAATCGATTGCGCCCCATAGTTCCACAGGCCTCGTCGATGTTCTCGACAATGGCGAACTGATCCAGACGGCGGCATTACCCCTCACCCCGACGCTGAAATTCCTACCCCTCGGCAAAGTCGAAGCGGTGACGCCGGCCATTCGCCTCAGTTCCCGCCGCACGCAGTTGAGCTTCGCCGACCTGAAAAAGGAGTTCGACGCCATATTCGTCGACATTTCCGCATTCTCTGCTTCGCCGGATGCCAATGCGATCGCGCCGGAACTGGACGGTGTCCTCTTGGTCACCTCGCACGGGCACACCTCGATCGACGATACCATGCACGTCATCGAGACCCTGCGGAATGTCGGCGCCGAGATCCTCGGCGCGATCATCAACCATGCACCGAAAAGAATAGAGTCATGACTTCACTTTCGGCAGAAGCAACCAGGCAGGACAGTCCGATCGGACCGGCGCCTGTTCATTGCGGCGCTGAAGCCATGGAGGGCCGCGCGCGCCGCCCATTACGAATGGCTGTGGGAATTGCTTCGGCAGGCCGCCCCTCGATACTGCGGGAGACCGTCGATTATCTCACCGCCCTGCCGGACCAGGCCGAGCGGCTGATCGTCTGCGTGCCCGTGATCGACGACGCCGCCGGCCTCGCCGACCGTCTCGATGTGGAAGTCATCGTCGGCAGCCGTGGCCTGACCTCCCAGCGCAACAGAATCATCCAGGCAGCCGCCGCCGATACAGATATTCTGATCTTCCTGGACGACGACTTCATTCCCGCAGCGACCTTCCTGTCGCGGATGGCGGCTGTCTTTGCGGCAAACCCCGACGTGGCGATCGCCACCGGCGAAGTCCTGGCCGACGGCATCCTCGATGGCGGCCTCAGCATGTCAAAGGCCCTGCAGGTTCTTGAAACTGCGGGCGAAAGGGCCGGGCAGGTGGCGGAGGTTTATAACGCCTACGGATGCAACATGGCGGTTCGCCTTTCACCCGTTCTCCAGCACGCGCTCACCTTCGATGAACAACTGCCGCTCTACGGCTGGCTCGAAGACGTCGATTTCAGCCGGGCCATCGCCCGTTACGGCAGGTCCGTGCGTGTCGAAGGCGCTCGCGGCGTGCATCTCGGCGTCAGATCCGGGCGCCAGCCCGGCCGAAGACTCGGCTATTCGCAAGTTGCCAATCCTGTCTACCTGATCCGGAAGGGCACGATGTCGAAGGGCCGTGCTGTCGCACAGATCGGCCGCAACATCCTGGCGAATACGCGGGGCCTATTATTCAATGACCGCTTGATCGACCGATGGGGACGCTTGAACGGCAATTTGCTGGCGCTATCCGATCTTCTTGTCGGCCGCGTCTCTCCGTCCCGCATCCTGGAATTTGGCAATCCCGCGCCGCGCGAGATGCCTTCGCCGTCGATCGCAACGAAACGGAGATAGCAGACAATGCAGTGCACATCCTTGTCCGGTCGCCTCATCTCCATCGCCCTTGCCTTGCTGGTATTTTCCGGCGTGACCGGCTGGAGCGTCGCCCATGCGGAAAACTATACCCTGGTGCCGGAAGATCAGGTGAGACTGCGTGTCGTCGAATGGCGATCATCGGATTCCCGGTATGCCAGCTGGGAAGCCCTCGGCGGAACATATACAGTCGACGATGCGGGTAATCTGGCGATTCCGATCGCCGGCCAAGTGCAAGCGATCGGCAAGACGACGGAGCAGGTTTCCGATGCGATCGCCACTGCCCTCTCCGAAAAGGCCGAACTGCCGGGGAAGCCGTTCATCGCCGTGGAAATTGCCCAGCATGCGCCGATCTTCGTAACCGGGACCGTGCAGACCCCCGGGCGCTATGCTTTTGAAGCCGATATGACGGTCATGAAAGCCGTCAGCATCGCCGGCGGCTTCCTTCGGGAGCGCGAGGAGAATACCGTCTTCGAGCGCGACCGGATCCAGGCTGCCGGCGCCTACCGAACAGCCATTCTCAACCGGCGCGATCTTCTGATGCGCCAGGCGCGGTTGCGCGCCGAGATCGCCGGCGAACAGAGTTTCGATATCCCTGCCGAACTCGCCGGAACACCCGATGTGGACAAGCTGAAGGCGCAGGAATTAAACCTGATGCGGTTGCGACGCGTCGACATCGAAAGCCAGATCGAAGCGGCGAGCGACCTCGCCCGTCTCTACGGCCAGCAGGTCCAATCACTCGAGGCCAAGATCAATTCGCAAAAGCGGCAGATCGACCTTGCGCAAAAGGAACTGGATAATGTCAACAGCCTGGTGAGCAAGGGCTTGGTCAGCAATAGCCGGCAGGTCACGGTCGACCGCGGCGTTGCGGATGCACAAGGCACCCTGATCGATCTCGAGGTCGCCCTGACCACGGCTCGCCAGGGGCTGAGCGAAGCCGATCGCTCGAAGATCAATATCGTCAACCGGCAGAACAGCGAAAACCAGGAGCTGCTCAACCAGGTCAATCTCGCGATCGGCAGGGCGGCGATCGACATTCAGGTGGCCCAGCTCCTGGGCGAACAGGCTGGCTACAGCGCTCAACTCGCCCAGATGAATACGGACATGCCGGGTCTTGGCAGAGCGCAAAAGAACTACAGGATCGTGCGTCGCAACGACGATGGCACTTATCGCAACATCGAGGCGGACGAGACGACCGCCTTGCGGCCGCATGATGTCGTAGAGATCGGCATCAACACGGACCTCCAGACGACGTCGCCTCCGCTGCAGCAGTCCGCGCCACTGCAGCAAAGCTCGGCAGTTCCGCTGTCGGATGTAGCAGGCGACAATCAGACGGCTCCCGGCTGGATATCCCAGACGGGATCGAATTAGGGGGCGGTCGTGACCATTAACGACAGCTGGCGGCTTTCGCCTCGGGCATTGCGCCGGAAGGCGCTTTCGGCAAACCCGATGCCTCCGCCGCTCTCCGTCAGGATCGGGATCTGAAGCATGTCGATAGAACCGATCGGCTTCATCGTTCTGCTGCTTGGCCTGCTTAGCATGGTCAACGGGGCGCGTTTTGCGATCACGACACTTTGCCTGTCGACGCTGCTCGGAGCGGCAGCGGCTCTCCAATTGCCCGCGCTAGGCGGCAGCAGCATCCAGCCAAGCCATCTTCTCGTGCTTTTTCTCGTGGTAGCCGCCCTGCTGCGCCCGGCTCAAACACAGGCGACGCTCGCCAGCATCGCCTATCCGGGTCCCGGTTTCTGGTTTGCCGCCTACATCCTGTTTTCCGTGGCATCATCTTTCTTTTTGCCGCGCATCTTTGCAGGCGCGACCCTCGTCTACTCCTCTGCGCGAGACACCACGGGCATGATGTCGACGGTGGCGGCTCCCCTATCGCCGGGTTCGTCCAATCTCAGCCAGTCTGTCTATCTGCTCGGCGACCTCGCCTGTTTTGCCGTCGTCTCGGGGCTTGCCAGGCTCGGCTATGCCCGTTTCATCGCACTGCAGTTAATCGTCGCCTCGATCGCATGTTTTGCCCTGGCGTTGATTGACATCGGAACATTCCTAACCGACCAGTCCTACCTGCTCGATGTCATCAGAAACGCGAACTATACGATGCATACGGCCGAGACGATCAGCGGCTTCAAACGCATCGTCGGGCCGTTCCCCGAAGCAAGCACTTATGGCGCGGTTGCATTAGCCTATTTTTCCTTCACGCTTCTGCTCTGGCTGGAGCGCGTCCAAAGTCGTATGGCAGGACTTGCAACGCTTTTCATCGGCCCGACCATCGTCCTCTGCACATCGACAACCGCCTATATTGCGGGCATTTTCGTAGTCTGCATGTTCGTTCTGTTTTGCCTGAAACGACTGATCAGCGGCCCTGCCAAGACCCCGCATGTGACTTTCCTGGTGATCACGCTGTTCTTGATTCCCTGCGCCATCGTCGCACTCAGCCTTGTCCCCGATGCGTGGAATTCCATCGCCGGCCTGATGAGCACCACCTTGTCGGACAAGCTCCAATCGCAATCCGGTGAAGAGCGCACCGCCTGGAATACGCTGGCATTGATCGCATTCGTCGATACCGCCACCTTCGGCGCCGGGCTCGGCACGGTTCGAGCGTCGAGTTTTATCGCTGCGCTGCTCTCCAATGTCGGATTGACCGGCACTCTTCTCTTCGCCGCCTTCCTGTACAGCCTTGTGAGGGCCTCCGGCCGGCACATTTCAGGCGATCGGGAGACGCACGCGATCGGAACCGCTGCGGTTATGGCATCCATCGCACAGGTCGCCTCGGCAGCGATATCGGGGAGCGGCACGGATCTCGGCTTGCTATTCAGCACCACGGCAGGTCTGGCGGCCGGCTGCCTGGCAACCAATACCTCCCCCAGGCGCGCGACCCGATCGCTTGCCAATCGAACCCCGCTGGAGACATCGACATCTCTGATGAGAGCGCCGATGTTTTCAACACGATGACGCCCGCATTGGGCCGAAGCCGGCCGACCGCACCGCATCTTTCAAGGATCGCCTGTAAAAGCAGTCCATCGGACAAACGCCGTCCTGCGAGGCCAGTCGCAGAAACCTATGCTGCGGGTTTTATGTCGACATCAGCCTTGCGGGCGCTCGCTGGTGGTCGCGACGCTATCTTCAACGGAATTGTTTTCGCGCAGCCTGGCGCTGCGCCGCAAAAGCCCCGACAGGAACACGCCTGCCAGATAGCCGATTTCCATGAGCACGAGGATGGCGATGCCGGAGAGCATGGCCGCGATCACGGAAGACCCGTCGGCGAAAGCCACCCCGCCGAAGCCGATTGCCACCAGGATTGCAAAAATTGCAAAAGCCCAGGCGCGGATGGAAGCTCCGGCAGCGATCGAAATCACGGCTGCCCCGAGTGTGGTGATCAACATGACAATCCCCCTTGCCTCCGCATTCCGACAAGGGACCCGGCACCAAACGCCGTACCGCGAAACAACATGTCGAAACATAGCCTTTTGACAGGCAAGGCACTCTTCATGGTGAATATCTCAACAATGAAACATACAAAAGCCGCCAGCAGCCAGACCCCGATCCAGCACCACCGCACTGGATGCTGGCTATATATACCGAACAGGGCCTTCATATGACAGACCCATCGGCTCAATTCACAACTGTTCCCTCGCCTCGCAAAGACAACACCGTTTCATTTGTATTGCGCACACTCGGAAAGGTGATGACATGAACAACCAGTGCATCGTCTACGTCACGGATGTCGAATATTCATTTCCGACCATTCTCTCGGCGCTTCAGGCTCGCAAATTCGCAAGCCCTGCGACCGACGTCTGCGTTCTGATGTCGGAACATCTCGACAATTTCGAAGAGCTGAAAGCCCTGCTTGCAAGGAGTGGGGTCATATTGACCGATGCGACCGAAGCATTGCAGGAGTCGCTAGGCAAGCTCGATGGCGCGCATTTCCAGGGACGCATCAGCGTCAGCACGATGGCGAAGCTGGTCCTGTGCGAAGTCTTGCCTGCCCACTATACGCAGATCATCTATCTCGATGGGGATACACAGATCGTCAGCGATCTCGGTGAGTTTGAAAGCGCCACCGTGCCCGAAGGCAGGTTTTTTGCCGCGCGCGATTACACGGCCATCCATGATTTCCTCAACACGGGAAAGGATAGCCACTACTTCAACGCGGGCGTTCTGAAATTCCACCGCAACGGCTGGATCGGACAGGAGGCGCTTGAGCTTTTCGCCAGGAATCCCGAGGCCTGCGAGGGCAAACATGATCAGGGAGCATTGAACTATGTCTGCGGTTCCTCGCTCACCCTTATCTCGAACCGCTGGAACTTCCCCAAGCAGTTCCTCCACCTGGTGAACATGTCCTCCTTGTCAATCGTCCACTATATGGCGCATCCGAAGCCATGGCATGGAACCTTCTTTCCGTGGAGCGACACGGAAAGCCAAGTCTATGTCGACCTGCGCAAAGCGCATCCGATCTATAACGCGCTCTATCGCGGCATAAGTTTCGACCGTAAAATACTGTATAAATATCGGTCGATGCGGGCGCGCATGGAGCACGCCGTTCAAAAAGACCAGCCCAATCCGCGGGTCCAGAGCCTGCTCGTCGGTGATTACATCGTATGATGAAGCGGATCGATCCCACCGGAGGCGAATATCCTGGCGACGTCAGCGGGAAACACGGGATCGTCGCTTCCCGCGCGGATGCGCGCGCAAAAGCAGGCCTTTTTCCAGAAATGAAAAGGGAGAACGCGTCTTCGCGGCGTGAATGTTCGGGACAGAATATGAGTTACAGGGCTTCCGTCGCCAGCATCTCCCATTACGCGAAAGCCCGCCTGCGCCGGTCGCTGAAAGCCCGGCAGCTTCGCTATGACCTGCTGCGCGACGGGCTCAAGCACGCACGTCACGTCGTCATATGCGTCATCCGCGATGAGGGACACCGGCTGGCCTTCTTCCTGCAATATTATCGCGATCTCGGCTTCGAGCACTTCATCTGCATCGACAACGGCTCGACCGACGGCACGGCCGAGTTGCTGTCCAGCTTCGACGATGTCTCCCTTCTTTCGGCTCATGGTTCCTATAAGGCGGCGAGATTCGGAAACGACTGGATCAACGAAGTCATCAATCGGCACTGCCGGGAGAAGTGGGTCCTCTATGTCGATGCGGATGAGTTTCTGGTCTATCCGCACTGCGATACCCGGCCGATCGATCAATTGACCGCCTACATCGATTCCATGGGCGGTCATTCCCTCCGCTCCGTCATGATCGACATGTACAGCCCGCATCCGGTTCTCGAAAACATATGCGAACCCGGCCGCAACCCGCTCGAAGTCTGCAATCTTTTCGACCGGTCCGGCTATGTCGCGCATTTCGACAAACGCAACAGGACGACATGGATCAAGGGCGGCGTTCGCGGGCGCGTCTATTTCCACGACCGGCTCTGGGATGGCCCCGCGCTCAACAAGATACCGCTGGTCTATGTGGCGGGAGAGCGCCTGTTTCTTAAATCATCGCACCAGGTCTGGCCGCTCTCTCTGAATTTGGGCGACATGCGCGGAGCGCTCGGCGTATCCGGCGCCCTTCTGCATTTCAAGTTCCTGTCGACCTTCGTGCATAAGGTTGCCGATGCGGCACACCGGTCGCAACATACGGAGGAATATACCGTATACTCCTCGGGCAGAGACATGGATAACTTCGTCTATGACGATACGGGCACCTACAGAAGCTGGAAGGACCTGTCCGATCATGGGCTCATACAGGGTGAAGGCTGGAAATACTGGAGAAATGCTTCCGAGAGCGAAGTCTAAGTATGTTGCGCCAAATGCGCAGCGATTTTGGGACGACGTGCGTCAAGCCAAGCGCTAACACGCCAACCTGATCTTTCAGCCTGCTTCGTCTGACTATCAACTTCCACTGTCATCAAACACAAAACCCGCCGGCGGCGGGTTCTGTTGAGGCTTGCTGCCGTTCTGTTTTTTATCGCGGCGAAGCCTCAGGCGAGACCCGTCCCCTCGGCATAAGCCTCCAGCGCCTTCCGATTGAGAATGCGGATTTTGCCCTGTGTCCCGTCGACCACCTTGTTCTCGCGCAAACGCCGCAGGCACTGGTTGACCTTTTCACGCGACGCCGGAAGCGTCGCGGCCAGCTCATGCTGCGAGATGATCAGCTCGTCGCCGCTATTCTGCCCGTCCATTCTATACAGGGCAGAAAGACGCAGCAGCGTCCGGGCCAGTCTCTGCCTTAGACTCGATCCGGCATTGGAAATGATCCGCAGTTCGAGTTCGGAAACACGAGCCAGCGCCTTCGACAGGATCTTCACCTGAAATTGCGGATCGTTCGCACATAAGTCCCGCAGCAACCGACCGTCGAAGTAATGCAATTCGCAGTCCGACGAGGCCCGATATTCCAGGCTGAGAGACTGCTTGCGCAGCACCTCCAATTCGCCGATCAAGCCGCCTTTCGGAACGATTTCCACGATGAACTCTCGTCCATCGGCAAGCGGGGTGCTTGCGCTCACCATTCCGCGCTGTACGCGGGCGAACATGTCGAGGACGACGCCGGCGCCAGCAATAATCTCACCGCGGCGAAACTTTCGAACACTCGAGCGGTAAAACGGGAACTCGTGATCCAAACCCGCCCGGCCGTCGTAAACAATACCTGCAGACCCGCAAGTAACCGCTTCGCTTGTTCGCGCGGCGTTTCCTCTCGCTCTGTTGTCTCTGGTGCTGATCGCCCCGTCCATACGCACAACTCCACACAGACTAAATAACTTATTATCTGGAGCGACATTCGTAATAGGTTAAATTAGAAAGTCAAACAATAATATAATGAAAACTTCGTGTTCAAACTATACATTATCATGAATAATCCTCATGTTTATATATCATAAAATTCATATTGAATTCTATCGCAGACAAGTCTTTGGGGCTGCATGACAATTTTTATACAATTTATGACAATTGGCTACCTGAAGAATACATTTAACAAGCATAACAACAACACAGAATTTTAAAATAAAACTAAATAACATTTCTGATATATAGTCACAATAAAAGGTAATATTTTTGTTATTCCAAGAATTTCTTTAGAGAGCAAAGAATTTATTCATGATTATGACCTCGGTCACAGACATCAAACTTGCATTAAAACAAAGCTTTGGCTGTGATTTCTGGAATTCGTCTAACGGAGACGCATGTGGCGGGAAAAAATCAGGGCATCAACCCAACCGGACCTTGGCGGGATTTCGCCACGGCTCGACAGGAAAGGCGTCCATTCAATTCGTCACAACCGCGTCTGATCAGCAGAATTCTGAAGCGCGCATTGGACATCATCATTGCGGCAAGTTTCTTATTCTTTCTGTCGCCGCTCCTTCTGTCGGCAGCAGTCATCGTCACGCTAAGTGATTGGGGCCCTGTTTTCAATTCCCATCGCAGGATCGGTTATAAGGGAAAAGAGTTTGGTTGCCTAAAGTTTCGGACGACAGGATCCGACGCAACGACCGACGCGCAGGTCACGGTCGTCGGCGATATTTTGAGGCGATCGAGCCTCGACAAGCTTCCGCAATTGATCAACGTTTTGCTGGGTCAAATGAGCCTCGTCGGGCCTCGCGCCATTACCAAAGAAGAGCTGCCGCGTTACGGTGAACATGCTGATGCCTACATGGCCTTCCGTCCCGGCCTGACTGGCCATTGGCAGACCAGCAGGCACAACGACGTCAGCTATCGGAATGGAATTTCCCTCGATGTCGAATATTTGTCCAAATGGACGCTCACGCTGGATTTCGTGATCATGGCAAAAACGCTGTCGGCGCTTCTTTTCCGGCACGCGTTGCTGCCCAAAGCGGATTCCTAAAGCATGTCGCGCAAAACTGTGGTGCGGTTTTGCGATAAAGACATGCGCAAAATCAGAGACTAAGGCGTGGCAAGCGAATCTAAAAGATCGCGACGCGCTTTACACCCTGACATAGCGCAGCCGAGCATCCTGCCCCGTCGGTCATGTCATTACCCATGAGGACGCTTACCCGTGACATGGGAGCGCTCAGTAATGGAGTTCTTTTTCCGGCGCTTTTGAATATGCCACAAAGAAAAGGCGAATAGACCCGCCAGATAGCATATCTCCATCAATACAAGCACTTCGATGCAAGAAACGACCGCCTCCGTCAAGGAGGAACCCTTCAGCAGGATCACGCCGCCCAAGGCCGTGACCACCAGAAATGCAAAGATTGCAAAGGCCGAGGCGCGAATGGTCGCTCCGGCGGCGATAGAGACAGCAACCACGACGAGCGTGCTCTTCAGCATTATTCTGATCCTCTCTTCACACCTCCTTCAAGCCACCGTCAGCCCTCGATGACATGACAAAACCCAAAGTCGAAACGAAGTCCGATCAAAGTATTTTACCTATCGTGGTTAAAATATTGCTAATACCGGCCCAGCAAGTCGACGGAACAATGCCGGAGAATATTCGACTATTCACCCAGCGGAGCCGTTCTACCGATTAAACCCAAGAAATCCTTGGATATTGCGGCCAAGAAGATTTAGGTGTCGGAGGCTTATACAGGAGCCGGTAATGCAGCTGCGGCGTTCTCTCGCCGAACTCAACGTTCATTTGTTGTTCCTGAAAAGATGATTTTGGCCATAGGCTTACGATCGAGCGCATGTGCGCTGGCAACGATCGGGCTTACGCTCGTCCGACAAGCGTGACATCGACGGCATCAGGGTTGCTCAGCGGCCTTCGGAAAATTCGGCCCCGCGATGGACCCGGATATCTATCTGAGATCGGTCAGCCGACAACGAAACAAGGCCCGCCGCTATGGCGAGCCCTGCTGATGTCCTTGCCGGTTGAGCACCTACGATGGAATTGCCAGCCCCGAGGCCGATATCGACGAAACTATTTCGAGACGGCGCCGGCCAGTTGCCGTTTTGCGCCGCGTTGGAGACTGAGGTTTTCCAGCCAGGTGACTTGTTTCCTCAATTTCAACGCCGGCTTTTCGATGAATCTCCACGAGAAGGCGGCAAAGCAAGCGGCAACAATGCTGCAGACAATGCCGTTCAACCACCAGTTATGCGCCCAGGGGCCGAGCGCTACGAACGCCTGTTGAATCGGATAGCCATAGAGGAAGACGCCGTAGGAGTAGTCGGCCCCACGCAGGACGCCGAGCTTGCGGGGCGAGGTGAGACCAAGGAAGACCGTGACATATCCCATGGCCGGAATGGCAATGAAGTCCCCAAAGGAGGTGAACCAGTATGCCCACAATATCACGGCCACAGAGGCGAGGAAAATTCGGATATCCCAAAGAACCTTGTCCTTGTAGAGATAGAAGGTCACCCCCACGAGAAAAGCACAAATGAGCAGATTG
Organism: Rhizobium sophorae; assembly: GCF_013087515.1. Lineage (GTDB taxonomy): Bacteria > Pseudomonadota > Alphaproteobacteria > Rhizobiales > Rhizobiaceae > Rhizobium > Rhizobium sophorae. The sequence goes on from NZ_JABFCN010000068.1 coordinate 19,421, forward strand.
CCCGACGCGGTCGTCGGCATACTTGCCCAGGCGCTGTCATGTTTCCAATATCTTGCGATACCGAAGGCTATGATCAACGCCGGCGTGGCGATAAGGGCAATCACCCGCCGCCTGACCACGCCGAGCAGGAAGAGAACGGCGATCACGGCATAGCACTCAAGCTCGAAGGGCACCGTCCAGAGCTGCCCGTTCACCATTGCGGCGTCAGGATTATCCAGGAATACCCCGGGGAGATTGAAGTGAATGTGCCCTGTGACATTCATCAGATAGGTAAAGAACTGAGGATCGGTGAAATAGTCACGCAGGTCATACTCAGTGTAGATTGCTCCGAGTATAAAGGCAGCCAACAATACCTCTACCGCGAGAGCGGGGTAGATTCGGATAAATCGATTACCGAGGAAGGAGATCAATGTCTTCGATCGTTCTAGACTGCCAGCCACCAGGAACCCGCTCAGGACAAAGAACATGGGCAGCACTGATTTGATAAAAGGACGGAATGGCGATTCCCAGAGAAACAGATCGTCGCCATAGGTGACGCGGGCCGTGTGTATCCAAAGTACTGAAAAGGCTAACAGTAATCGCATATAGTCGAATCCTGTCGGTCGCCCGTTCGCTAGATTAAGCTTTTCGCCGAGAACCATCTGTGCCCCTTTCAGAAGTATTGACTCGATTTGTAATGGCAAGCCGTTGCCGCAGAGCGGCGGCGGTATCATTGCCGGGTCGGGGCCGTGTGTCAGTGACCACAGGTACATCAGGTAAAAATTGAACGAGAGAGCAGCCCTCTCCCGAAGACGCGTCTCTGACCATCAACCCATGGCCCTGTGCCTCCCGAGGGCCATGCGACGGTCGGAGTTGGAATCCAGGTGATCGGGCGGCAGATTGGATGAGGAGACTATGAAATTTCTGGCCACCCTGTTCTGTATTGTTCTCGCCCTTATCGGATTGGGGCTGATCGGAGGCGGCGCCTGGCTGCTCAGCCTCGGCGGCTCGCCCTATTATGCGATCGTCGGGCTTGCCTATCTGGTTGCGGCACTTCTGCTGTGGCGCCGGAAAACGTTAGGCGGGCTCATCGTCCTGCTTGTCGCCGTTTTCACCCTTCCCTGGGCGCTATGGGAGTCGGGTTTCAATTTCTGGGCGCTTTTTGCCCGCTTGATGTCCCCCACCGCGCTGGCGGGCTTTGCCCTTCTCTTTGCACCATCGCTTTCCCCGGCCGCCAACCGGAAGCTCTTTTATGGCGGCGCCTTGGTGACCGCTCTCATCTTTGTCGCGGGCTTCGGTCTCAGCTTCGTGCCACATGGGATCATCCACCCCTCCGCCGACATCACCGCCTATAAAGCCGCCAAGGGCGACAACTCTCCCTCCGACTGGACATCCTATGGCCGCACCACGGCAGGAGATCGTTATTCCCCATTCGATCAGATCAACCGCGGCAATGTTTCCAAGCTCGATCTCGCCTGGACATATCGCACCGGAAGGGGCGATGGCGCCGATCAGAACACGCCTCTGCAGATCGGCGATACGGTCTACACCTGCACGCCGACAGATGTGATCGCAGCGCTCGATGCAGATACCGGCAAACCCCGCTGGACTTTCGATCCCAAGGCGACAGCACCTTATTGGCAACGTTGCCGCGGCCTCGGTTACTACAAGGTGCCGACGGAAGCCCAGTCCGCCGACGGTCTCTGCAATGAGCGCCTGGTGCAGACGACGATCGATGCCCGTCTCCTGGAGATCGACAGCAAGACCGGCGCGCCCTGCGGGGACTTCGGAGACAATGGCACCGTGCAGCTTTCCCAGGGCATGGGCGAAGTGAAGACGGGCTATTATTTCCAGACATCAGCGCCGTTGATTGCCCGCAACCTGATCGTCGTCGGAGGCTGGGTCACGGACAATCAGGAGGTCGGCGAACCCTCTGGCGTCATCCGCGCGTTCAACGTCATCACCGGCGAGCTCGAATGGGCATGGGATCTCGGCAATCCTGAGATCACTAAACTCCCGCCGGAGGGCCAGACTTATACGCGGGCGACGCCCAACATGTGGACGACTGCCGCATTTGACGACAAACTTGGCCTGATCTATGCACCGCTCGGCAATACCACGCCGGATTATTACGGCGTCAATCGCCCTTCCTTCGCCGATCAATACAATGCGACATTGGTGGCACTCGATGTGACGACGGGTCGGGAGAAGTGGAAATTCCAGACCGTGCATCACGATATCTGGGACTATGATCTGCCGGCCCAACCGGTCCTGATCGACCTGCCCGACGGCAATGGCGCCACTGTGCCTGCTCTGCTGCAGACCACCAAACGCGGGCAGCTTTTTCTCCTCGACCGCCGGACCGGCACACCGCTTGCCGAAGTTCAGGAGAAGCCGGTGCCGCAGCAAGGCGGCGTGCCGGAAGAGAAACTCTCCCCGACGCAGCCCTACTCCGTCGGCATGCCGACAATCGGTGCGGAGCGCGTGACGGAGCAGACGGCCTGGGGCCTGACGATGTTCGATCAGCTGGCATGCCGCATCGCCTTCCGGAAGATGCGCTATGACGGCGATTTCACCCCGATTGGCCTGCAATATGCGATCCAGCAGCCGGGAAATCTGGGTGGTCTCAACTGGGGAAGCGTATCGGTCGACCTGCCGAACAACCGGGTTTTCATGAACGATATTCGCGTGCCCAGTCTCTTCACACTCGTTCCGCGCGCCGAATACGTCGACTTTGCTCTGACCACAACAGCGCACGGCCCCTCCGCCCCCCAGCGCGGTACGCCTTACGCCATGGCCACCGAGATGTGGACATCGAGGCTCCGCGTTCCCTGCACGCAGCCGCCCTTCGGCACCGTCACCGCAGTGGATCTGAAGACGCGCAAGATCGCATGGCAGGTTCCGGCCGGGACCGCCGAAGAACTCGGACCGTTCAAAATCAAAACCAAGCTGCCCATGCCGATGGGTCTGCCTAGCTATGCGGGCACGTCCGCGACCGCCGGTGGCGTCGTCTTCTTCGCCGGCTTCCAGGACTATTATATCCGTGCCTATGACGCCGAGAATGGTGCCGAGCTCTGGAGATACCCCCTGCCGGTCGGCTCGAGCGCAACGCCCATGACCTACGTCTCACCGAAAACAGCCAAGCAATATGTCCTGATATCGGTAGGCGGCGCACCCTATTCGAAAGACGTTGGCGACTACGTCCTTGCCTTCTCTCTGAAAGACGGAGCTTAGCCGCGGATATCGCATAGGCTTCACCGACCACATTCAAGTCCAAGCAACCCGCCACCGGACCGCTTCTGAGTAAAGGCAATCGGATTTGGCGGCGTTGCCGGTCACACTGTGTTATTTTGATCCGACGAGGAATTGGGACTTACGAGCGTGACGCGAAAACTGGCGGCGATCCTGGTCGCAGATGTGGTCGGCTACAGCCGCCTCGCCGGTGCGGACGAGGATCGCATCCTGGCGCGGCTGAGAACGCTGCGCAGCGACCTGGTCGATCCGACCATTGCCGTGCACAATGGCCGGGTCGTCAAGCGTACCGGTGACGGAAGCCTCATCGAGTTTCGCAGCGTCGTGGACGCCGTGCGCTGTGCGATCGAAGTGCAGACCGCCATGGTCGAGCGCAATATCGGCGTGTCGCCTGAACATCGCATCGAGTTCCGGGTCGGGATCCATCTGGGAGATGTGGTCGAGGAGAACGACGGCGACTTGATGGGCGACGGCGTCAATATCGCCGCTCGGTTGGAGGGAGTTGCCAAGCCCGGCGCCATTTGTCTTTCCGAAGATGCCTACCGCCAGGTGAAAGCGCGGCTGGATCTTGCTGTCACCGATCTCGGCAAAATTGAGCTCAAGAATATCGCTGAACCGATGCAGGTCTATTCGCTTCAGATCGGAACTCCGCAGCCGAGCCCGGCACGACAGGTGCAGCCCGCAGTCAAAATGCCGTCAGTTCCGGCCGTTTCCGACAAGCCGTCCATCGCCGTACTGGCGTTCAACAACATGAGCGGCGATGCCGAACAAGAGTATTTCTCCGACGGTATCAGCGAGGACATCATCACCGATCTCTCGAAACTGTCCGAATTGCACGTGATCGCCCGCAACTCATCCTTCGTCTACAAGAATGTAACAGCCTCCGTGCCTGAGATGGCCAAGGCGCTCGGCGTCCGCTATGTCCTTGAAGGCAGCGTGCGCAAGGCCGGCAACCGCGTGCGTGTCACCGCCCAATTGATCGACGCGAGCAATGGCGGACATATCTGGGCCAGCCGGTTTGATCGGGACCTCACCGACATTTTCGCGGTTCAGGATGAGCTCACGCAGGAGATCGTGGCCGCGCTCAGGCTGAACCTCACGCATGGCGACCAGGATCGATTAGCCCAAGGGCGCGCACTCAATGTCGACGCTTATGAGTTGTTATTGCGTGGCCGCGAGCAGGCGTCGGCCCATACCCGAACCGGAAATATGGCCGCCCGCAGCCTAGCGGCCGACGCCCTCGCCATTGATCCGCAATATGCGGCCGCCCAGGCACTCATTTCCTTCACCCATGTGCTCGACTACGTCAACGCCTGGAGCACCGATCCGGAAGGCTCGCTGCGAATCGGCATGGATCTCGCGCAGCAGGCCGTGGAAATGGCCGAGGAACAGCCCAACGGCCGCTTCGCACTGGGCATGGCTTGCATGTGGAACCGGGAACTTGACCGCGCGCGGGCAGAAGTGCAGCAGGGCCTCGCACTTTCCCCCAACTCCGCAGATCTCCTGATACTGCTGGCCCATATCCAGATATTTTCCGGCGATCCCGCCGGCGCCCTGGAAACACTCGATGCATCGATGCGGCTCGACCCGCACCATCCTGAAATTCTCTTCCAATTTCGCGCCGATGCCCACTTTTCTCTCGGCGAGTACGAACAAGCGATTGTCGCGATCGAGCAGCGGCTCCAACAAAACTCCCAGTCTGAGACCGCCTACGCCCTGCTTGCCTCATGTTATGGGCACCTCGGCCGGCCGGAGGAGAGCCGGCAGGCCTGGGAGAAGGCACTCCGGATCAATCCTGATTTTTCTGTCGAGCGCCGCCGGCGGATTCTTCCATTCCGAAACCCCGAGGACTTTAACCGCCGTGTGGAAGGGCTACGTAAGGCAGGACTTACAACGGCGGATCTTGGTCCTTGCTGAGGGAACCTGCCGTCGAGCCCATACGGCAAACAGCTCATTTTATGGGCGGATGCGCGAGAAGCCTCTCAGATCACGCCTTCTCCGCGGGGGAATGTGGCCGGCGAACATGATGCCACCTTGGGCAACTGTAATGGCAACGGCACGGCACCTGCTGTAAGATATCGGTTAGCGGATCGGACACCGGGAAAGAGCTGGAATGGAGCGCCGTCTTGCAGCAGTCCTGATTGCGGATGTGGTCGGTTACAGCCGCATGAGCGAGATCGACGAAGAGGGAACGCGTATCCGCTTCCACACCGACCTCCACGAGCTCTTCGAACCGAAAATCGCCACGCATCACGGCCGCCTGATCAAGACTATGGGCGACGGGATTCTGGTTGAGTTCCATAGCGTGGTGGATGCTTTGCGCTGCGCAGTCAAAATCCAGCAACAAAAGGCGGAACGCAATGCGGCCCTGCGGCCCGAGCAGCGGATGCTTTTCCGCATCGGCGTCAATCTCGGCGATGTCATCGTCGAAGGGGAGGACATTCACGGAGACGGCGTCAACATAGCCGCACGGCTGGAGAGCCTTGCCCCACCCGGTGGAATTTGCATATCCGGCACCGCATTCGATCACACCGTACACAAGGCTGAGGTCGGCTTCTCGGCTCTCGGTGAGCAGCAACTGAAGAACATAGCCGATCCGGTTCGCGTCTATCGTGTTCTGTTAGATCCCTCTGAGGCAGGCAAGGTCGTCGCCTCTCGTCGGCCGCGCCGCCGGTCGATCATTCTGGCCACGCTTGCAGCGCTGTTGATCGCGACCACTGCGATTGTCTTCACATGGCCATGGCCATGGTCGTTTGTGCCGCAACGTCCATCTGTCGCGGTGATTCCTTTTGCCAATTTGAGCAGCGACGCCGGCCAGGATTATTTCACCGATGGCATTACAGACAGCCTGATTGCCGATCTGACCATGCTTTCGGACCTTGACGTCATCGGCCATAATTCGGTGTTTGCCTACAAAGGCAAGCCTCTCGTTTTGGCCGACATCGGACGCGATCTCGGCGTGCGTTTTGTCGTTGAGGGCAGCGTACAACGGATCGGCGATCAAATCCGCGTCAATGCGCAACTGAGCGATGCCGCAACCGGCGACCACCTGTGGGCAAACCGATTTAACCGCGCCGCGGCGGATGTCATGGCTGTGCAGGATGAGCTCAGTCGGCAGATCGCCGAAGCGCTCGGCCTGAAGCTCACTCAATCTGAGACGGAACGGATTACCCGTCCGCCGACCGCCAATCTCGAGGCATACGACTACTACCTTCGTGCCGAGCAGGCGACGCGTACCGGCCGCCGTTCCCGGCTGCTCGAGGCACTGGCGCTCTTTGACAAGGCGGAGGCGCTCGACCCCGGTTTTGCAGAGGCCTTCGCCGCCGACGCGCACGCGACCGCCTATGTCTGGCGAAGCGCTTACGACGACGTTCTCCAGAGCGCGCTGGCGCGAAAAAGGGCCTACGAGAAGGCTAGTCGCGCGCTGGCGCTCGACCCGGCTCTTTCATCGCCATACGCCGTTCTTGCCGTCATGCAAGTCGTGGACCGCCGCTACGAGCAGGCGGTTGCCTCGGCGCAGCAGGCGGTGTCGCTTGGGTCTGCCGATGCCGAAGCTCATATGGCATTGGCATACGTTCAACTGTTCTCCGGCAATCATGCCGAGGCCGGCGCGGCCGTCGAGGCGGCGATCAGGCACGATCCGAACCTCTCAGCCATCAATCGATACACGGCTGGTCTGGTGTTTTATTTGCAGCGCGACTACACGAAGGCCATCGACAACTTCGAACGCGCGCGCGATGGTTCTCCGGGAAATGGCGATTTCGTTACCCCACTCGCTATGGCCTATGCCCGTGCCGGTCGCCTCGATGCTGCTCGTGCGACTGTCGCCGAAGGACTTCGCTTTCTAGCTGGGCGCGATTCCCTGGCGGCCTGGCGTATCAGCAATGCCCATTTCCGCAACGAGCAGGATTTGGCGTTTATCCTCGATGCTCTGCGCGAGGCCGGCCTGCCGGAATGGCCGTTCGGTTTCAGGGGCAATGAGCAGGATCGGCTGCACGGTGACGAAATCGCAAGCGCCGTCATGGGCAAACTCCTCCGGGGCAAGACCGAGCCCTCAGGAAGCCCTGCACTCATGCAAATCGAACGCGACGGCAAGGCAGCCTTCCGCTCGGCGACGCAGATGATCACCGGAACGGTTTTCGTCAATGGGGACATGCTCTGCGAGCAGAGCGAAAACGCATTTGGACGAGCCGATTGCGGACCGGTCTACAGACCTGAAAACTTGCCCGCTGAAACCAGCTATGCTTATGTGAACTCCACCAAGGTCTTCTATTTTTCGCCCGTCAAATAGCCGCGCTCCACTTGCGTCAGTGATACTGATCCCGCTCGAGATCGGCTGCGACCTTCGGCCAGTTTCTATCGGCTTTCGGCACTGCTTCGGCCACGTGAGCGGCAAACCCCTCCGCCGATCCCTTGTCGTAGATCAGGTAAAGCTTCCCGTCGATGATCTTGAATGCCTCTGGGTCGACGTTGATCGTCACCGATCCGAGAGCCACCTCGCCCGCGCAGTAGCCGCCATACTGAGGCGCATATTTGATCGGCTCGCTGATGAACATTTCGCGGTGTTTGGCATTGGCGAAAAGCCACGGCGTCCCCAGCCATTCGTGGGAGAATTCCTCGGAGCCTTTCACCGCCTTGCCTTCGGTGAAATAGGCAACGGGGTCGTATCCCATGATTGCCACGCCGCCGAAGTACCCCGTGTTTACCGAGTCGTCGGCGAAAGCCCGCGATCCACCGACAGCGGCGAAAGCCAGAAGGAACACCGCCATAGAGCGGCCAATTCCTCGCGCACCGCTTCTGGTCCCTGCATACATCCCTGCCTCCTGTTCAATCATTGGATTTCCATGCATTTCGCGTATTCTTTCTCGCCGATGCGGCTGGCCGGAGGGCAAGGCGCGCCATGCCGCTTGAAAAGCCGCACGATGTCCGTGTTGCCCTTCCAGATCGCTCGCGTGATTGGCGTGTAGCCGTGAACCTCGGCATGACCGACGTCAGCCCCCTCAGCCAGAAGAAACGTGGCGAGAGCGACGTGGTTTTCCTCACCGGCTACCATCAGCGGCGTTACACCCGCTTTATTGGCCGCGTCGTCGAGCGTTGCGCCATGGTGGAGCAGCAGCTTGCTGATCGGCACGCTGCCGGAAAAGGCTGCGGCATGAAGCGGCGTAAAGCCGCCCGAGTTCCGAGCCATGACGTCGGCGCCTTTGCCGATCAGCAATTCGGCTATGGCAAGCTGGGCTCCGAGCGCGGCGTTGATAAGAGGTGTTGCTTGATCGCGTGCCCGGCTGTCGACATCGGCACCGCTAGCCAGAACCTGCTCGACGACGGCGGTGTTTCCAGTGGCAACGGCATCGAACAAAGGGTTCCCCGCAGCGGCCACCGTCCCTGTGAAAATCAACGCCACCGATGCAAGCAGCCCACGCATGGCTCAGCCCCCGAAGGTTGCCAAGGAAAGTAGCACAAGCCGCGGGTTTTGGGTAGGCATCGAGGACTGTAGGAGGTTGAATTCCCCCGCATCAAGCTATCGGCAACGCGCCAGTCGGACAGGATGCAAAAATCTATCGTGACCACCGGGCGATGATTTCGTCAGTATTTGCCAACGCCTTGCGGACTGCGTTGCGCGCCATGGTCGGTCGCTGTAGTCGAATGCTTTTCTCAATATTTTCATGAAGTTTCAGCGCGTACCGCAAATTGTCTTCCTCCCGCGTCACATGGGCGAAGAGGTGGTTCAGCGCCGATTCGATCAAGACGCCGAGCGGCACCAGCAGATCATTTCCCGAGGCGCGTAAGATCGCGATATGAAATCGCGCATCGGCTTCTGTTCGCTGCTGGAGCGATGTCGCCTGATCCATGTCATGCAGGGCCTGGTTGATCGCGTTCATTTGCTCGTCAGTTCGGCGTTCCGCAGCAAGCGCGGTCGCTTCCGGCTCGATCATATGCCTGAGTTCTTGCACGGCCCTCAGAAAGGATTCGCGATCAGGAGATGCCGCATACCAGCCCAAGACATCTCGATCCAGCAGGTTCCAACGTTCCTTGGGTTCGACCCAGCTGCCGATTTTCGGGCGGGAAGAAAGCAGGCCCTTGGCCATCAACATCTTGATCGCTTCGCGCACCGCCGATCGGCTGACCTCAAATACTTCCGACCATTTTGCTTCATTTGGCAGGATCGTGCCCGGCGGATAGTCGCCGCGCACGATTCGCAGACCGATCTCGCCTGCTAAGGACACATGAACACTCGCCCCAGTCATGCGGGGAGAATTTGGGCGCCTTGTGGTGGCCGAGCGGTCAACCATCACCACCTCGAGCGCAGCCGTTGGCTTTCCCGATTTTTTGTCAGGCATCTATTTCTACTGCCTCAGCATTCTTTCGACTGTCTGCACGTATGATCACAACAATCGTAATAACGAGGAAGTCGCCTGCGATTGACGCTGGCACAAAGCGCGGAATTCAGGGCGCGTCAAGCCCAGCGGATCTCTCGATCCGTCTCGTGAAGACAGTCGGCGCACCCTTGAACCGGGTGCGCCAAACCGTGAAGCTACTTTTGAATGCAGGTGTCGACTGTATCCTTCGTGCACTCATCGAGCCCGGTGAAGACCGGATCTTCAACCGGCTTGCCGGCAATCAGATCCATCATTACCGACGGTGCCTTGTAGCCCATCTCGAACGGTCGTTGGCCGACGAGCGCCGTGACCAGTCCTTCCTTCGCAATGGCGACCTCGTCGCCGATCGTGTCGGCGGCACCAATGACGAAATCGTTGCTGGCGATCTTGTCGGCCATCGGCTTGAACAGGTCGCGATAAGGTTGCGGCGCGCCGAACAATGGCCAGCCACCCATAATACCGAATGCGTCCAAGTCGGGATTGGCCGCGAGAATATCGGTCATTGCCTGAACACCCTTGGCACCATCGTCATTGGTGAACACCGGGCAGCCGGCGACCTCGGTCCAGCCACCCTCGCCTTTCAGCTCGGTCAAGCCTTTCTGACCAGTAAGCGTGTCGCGCATCCCTTGTGCGCGACGTAGAATATTGTCCGCTCCCGGATTGCCTTCGATCGTGCAGATCTTGCCGCCCTTCGGCTTGCCCTTCTTGATGTATTCGCCGATGCGGGCGCCCATCAGATAGTTGTCGGTGCCGAGATAAGTCTTGCGCAACGCTGCATCCTCGGCGGCAAGATCGGCATCGAGGGTCATCACTGGAACCGTCGGATTGGCCGTCTTCAAGGTCTGGGCAATGAGCTTTGCATTTGACGGCGAGATTGCGATCGCAGCCGTGTCCGCCTTGCCCAACATATCCTGAACGATCTGCGCTTCGCCGGCTTCATCGGATGTCGATGCCGGACCGGTGTAGAAGCATTCGTATTCAGAAGTGGGGTTCTCCTTGTTCCATTTCTGGCAACCTTGATTGATTGCTTCGAAGAACGGATTGTCGAGGCCTTTGACGACGATGACGAGTTGCTTCTTGGCCAGGGCCTGCCCGGCGGTCAGTGCTAAAACTGCGGCTGTAAGTAGTAGTGCCTTCCTCATAGTTTCCTCCCTTGAAACAGACGGACACCGCGTGCCCGCCACACAAAATCAACCCGGATACCAGACGATGCGAGGCTCCTCCTTCGAACGCTCGTATTGCCAGGCCGAGTCGATAAGCATTTCGAGATCGTAGTTTGGCTGCCAATCCAGCAGGTACTTCGCCTTGCTGTTGTCCATCCAATTGGAATGGAAGCGGCTCGGTATGTCGACAGAGCCGAGATTGCGCGTGCGCAGGAGATAGGCGGCGACTTCAGCATAGTCGACGGGGCGATCCATGCAGATATTGAAGAGCTGCCGCTCCGCCCGGGGATTGTCGATCGCTGCCAATATTGCCGATACGAGGTCGTCGACATGGACGAAATTGCGCTTCAGTGCACGTCCGTCGGCATCCAAGAGCAGCGGCACCGTACTCATCGCCGCATAGCGCCGTGCCGCGTCTTCCGGAACGAATGTCTTCCAGTCCGGGCCACCAAAGACGTCGTCTCCAAAAGACAGCGAATACTTGAAATCGTCCTTTTCCATGATCCAGGGCGCGCGCAGACAACAGCCATTGAGGCCATACTGAATGCCAAACTGCTCCAGCATGACCTCTTCCAAGACTTTGGATAGCGCATAGCTTCCCGGATAGGCACAATGGTGGGCGTTCTCGGTGATCGGGCCGTCGTGGCGATAGTGGAAATGTCCAACACCCGCATCACCACCGATCAGGATGAACTGGCGTGCCGTAACGCTCGTACGGAACTCCTCGAGCAGCCAAAAGAGACCTTTGACCGTGACATCCATGATGTCTTCAGGCGTTTCCTTGCATGTGGCGAGATGCACAACATGGGTAACGTCAACCAGCGCCGCTGCCACAACATCGCGATCGGCGATCGAGCCTCGGAAGACATCGACACGGTCGGTCGCCTCGTACAAACGATTATGACAAAGCGCACGAATACGGGCTTTGGAAAATCTCAGATCGTCAAGCAGCCCAGCAATGAAGCGCCGCCCGACCTTGCCCGTCGCTCCGGTCACAAGGATCAGCATGCCGTTTCTCCCCCATCAATAGCTAATATCTGCGCGCCACTCTCGTCAAATGATATTTGTCTGACAAAACAGATTTTTGCGACAATAAGGTCAATTGCCGGGACAATGAGTTGACGCTGTCGCAGGGTTTTGCGTAAATGCTCCCGATCGCTTTTCCTGGGAGGATACTGGAAGCGAACTCGCCGGAGCCTTGCCTTCAAGACAAGCAGGGTTCGGTGCGATGGATAGCCCGCAGGTTTTGGGAGGCGAGAAGGCTGGTGGCGGTTCTTGAGCTCAGCAATATTTCCAAACATTTCGGTGCCATCCAGGCAGTCAACGATGTTTCGTTCTCGCTCGAAGCGGGGCAGGTTGTCGGCCTCATGGGCGACAACGGGGCTGGCAAATCCACCCTGGTAAAGATGATTGCCGGCAACTTTCGACCGAGCCATGGAACCATGCGGCTCGACGGCGCTGACCTCGTGCTTCATCGGCCGAAGGAAGCACGCCAGCATGGCATCGAGATCGTTCACCAGGATTTGGCGCTCTGCAACAATCTGACGGCGGCAGCGAACGTGTTCCTCGGACGAGAATTGCGCCGCGGCGTATGGCCTCTTCGCATCCTCGACCACAAGGCCATGTACAAACGCGCCGGCGAGATATTTCGCGAGCTCAAATCCGAGACGCGGGCGCGCGATCTCGTCAAGCAAATGTCAGGTGGCCAGCGCCAAGCGGTCGCGATCGGCCGCACGATGCTCTCGGAAGCGAAAATCGTATTGATGGACGAGCCGACCGCAGCCATTTCCGTGCGCCAGGTGGCTGAGGTTCTCAATCTGATCCGCCAATTGCGTGACCGGGGCATTGTCGTTGTCCTGATCAGCCACCGCATGCCCGACGTCTTCTCGGTCGCCGACCGCGTGATCGTGATGCGGCGCGGCAGAAAAGTAGCCGACAAGCAGATTGCGGCAAGTTCGCCGGAGGAAGTGACGGGGCTTATCACCGGCGCCATCGAACAGGTGTGATCGATGCTGTCCAACGCAACAGGAAAGAAGAAGGTCGACGATGGCGATCACACTTGACCAGACGATCGGACAGAAGCAACGGAGCTGGCTTGCGACGATCATGGCCGGCCAGACATTCTGGGTTCTGATTGCGGTCATTCTCGCCTGCATTTTTCTGTCGACGGCGACAGACTCTTTTGCGACCGCGAAGAACATCTACAACATCACCCGCAACGTCACCTTCGTCGCCATTATCGCGCTCGGCATGACGCTGGTCATCATCACCGGCGGCATCGATTTGTCCGTCGGCTCCGTGCTTTGCCTCTGCAGCATGGTGCTGGCGGTGGTCATGCACGCAGGATACAGCATTGAAGTCGGCATCGCCGCTTCAATCGGTACTGCTCTTTTGGTCGGCGCTTTTAACGGCGTATTGATTGCCTATCTCGGCTTCCCGCCTTTCGTCGTCACGCTCGGCATGTTGTCGATTGCGCGCAGCCTTGCGATGGTTGCGTCCAACAACACTGTCGTTTTCCAGTTCGGACCCGATCACGACAAACTACTGGCGCTGGGTGGCGGCGCCTGGGTTTTCGGCATCGCCAATCCAGTGCTTTACATGGTCGTGCTGGCACTCGTGACCGGTTTTGTGCTGCGCTGGACCAAGTTCGGCCGCTATGTCTTTGCCATCGGCGGCAATGAGCACGCCGCGACACTGACGGGTGTTCCCGTGCCGAGGATCAAGGTCATCGTCTATATGATTTCTGCCCTCTCGGCAGGGGTTGCCGGTATCATTCAAACCGGCTGGCTTGGCGCCGTCACCACAAACATCGGCGCCGGGATGGAACTTCAGGTCATTGCCGCCGCAGTCATCGGCGGCGCCAATCTGGCCGGTGGCGTCGGCACCGCCTTTGGAGCCTTGGTCGGCGCCGCACTTATCGAGATCATCCGCAACAGTCTTGGCCTGCTCGGCATCAATGCATTCTGGCAAGGATGCTTTATCGGCGGGGCAATCGTGCTGGCCGTCCTTTTCGACCGACTTCGCAACTTGCGACAGGGCGAGTAGGCGAATCCGGCCCTTGAGAGACTTCTGCAGCTTGTGCCAAGGGCGGCCGTACGTTCAAGCGGTATGACTTTGGTCGGTCTGCTTTATTGTCTGTCCGTTATCATTGAAAAAGTGCACCTTCGAGACATCGGCGCGAAGTCCTATTTGGATTCCCGCCTTCATGTCACGACCGTCGTGCAGGACGAGGCAATCGTGCCCGTCTGGCAGCTTGACGTGATGCAGTGTTACCGCCCCGGTATATTCACAGAGCCCGACGGTTCCGCGCAGCGTCCCATCTCGAGGCGGCGATACTGAGATATCTGGTGCTCATGTCGGGTTCAATCCTCGCGACCGCCGGAGCGGACCTCAGTTCTGCAAGGCCCAGTCCGCTATCTGCCAGCGCATCTGCCCACGGTCGGCGACGACACGGCCGAGCCCTGGGAAGGGCATGTGCGTGGCGGCGATGAGCGCACCCTCCGAAGCGGCGCGAGGAAAAAAGCGGTCGCGCATCGCTTTGGCCGCTGCAGGGTCCTGCTCGAACAGGAAGAACACATCGGTCGCCCCGGGATGCACGACCGGAAAGATCATATCCGAAACCATGATGAGGCTCTGCCCGTCATCTTCTACCCGCACGCCAATATGGCCGGGTGTATGGCCGGTAAGGTCGACAATTGAGACGCCCTGCACAATCTCACGCTCACCGTCAATCGCCTGGAGTTTCGGATAGAGGCGTACGACCTCCTGCGCCATCTTGAAGCTGGTCTGCAGATAATCGGGCGCGCCGCTGCGCTTGGCCGGATCAGTCCAATGGGTGACGTCGCGGCGATCTATATAGAGTTCCGCCTTGGGGTAGTTGTTCTTCCCTCCGAGAATCAGACCGCCCATGTGGTCCTGATGCATATGCGTGACGATCACCGCGTCGATCTGGTCGCGCTGCAGGCCGAGCGCGGCGAGCGCCTGCGGCAATTGCCCGGTTTGCCCGATCGAGCCCGCCGCACCGGCATCGATCAGGATGCGGCGCTCGCCATCCTCGACGAGATACTGGTTGAAAAGGAACCGCACCCCACTCGGCCGGGCGGTGAACTGCGCGACTGCCGCCTGTTCAACCTCCGCCGCGGTGCGCCCCGGAAAATAACCATAGGGCATATCGGCATACCCATCCGTCAACGCCGTCACCGTAAAGCGACCGATGCGGATCTGCGCGAGCGGCGTAACGCTCACCGGCGCGTTGGCGGTATCCTGCGTCGCAGCAAACGCAGACGCGCCTCCAATCATTCCTCCGCCGAAGAGGCTCCCCCCGAGGAGACCGAGAGGGAGAGCGCTTGCAAAGGCACGACGCGAAAGTTGGGGCATGACGTCTTTCCTGATCATTGGCAATAGGGGTGCCGGCAGCGCCCTTGGACGACGTGAAAGCTATGATACCCACAAACAATAGGGTATCCTACCATTTTGGGAACTTTCCTCTCAGTTTGCGGAAGGATTGGATGGATCGTTTTGAAGCGATGTCGGTACTGCTGGCGGTGGTCGATGCCGGCAGCCTTTCTGCTGGGGCGCGGCGACTGCATGCACCGCTCGCCACGGTTAGTCGCAAAGTCGCCGATCTCGAAAAGCACCTTGGTGTGCGCTTGGTCCTGCGCACCCGCCGCGGCCTCGCCGTGACAGAGGAGGGGCGCGCCTTCGTCGCCGCGTCACGTCGCATTCTGGAGGAACTGGACGCGGCGGAGCGGCGGGCCAACGGCGATTATGGCGCGCTGCGTGGCAGGCTGCACGTGACCGCACCGATTGCCTTCGGTGAGCGCCATCTGCTGCCAATTGCGCTGGAATTCCTGAAGGAGCAACCCGATATCAACCTGCGCCTGAGCCTCGTCGATCGGCAGCTAAGTCTGGCGGATGAGCACGTCGATGTGGCTCTGCGGATCGGGCATCTCGCGGACAGCGCGCTTATCGCAACGCGCGTGGGCACCGTCCGCCGGGTGATCTGCGCGAGCCCCGAATATCTAGCCCGCCGAGGAGTGCCGCGTCAGCCGGATGACCTCGCCCAGCACGACGGCATAAGTTTCCAGGGCTTCGCGACCGCGCCTGAATGGCGCTACCGCCGGGATGGCGCGGCCTTTGCTGTCGAGCCGCGCTCCAAACTCGCGGTCAACACGACGGAGGCTGCCATTCAGGCTGCGCTGGCCGGTATCGGCATTATCCGCGTTCTGTCTTACCAGATCTCCGATCACTTGCGCTCCGGCGCGCTGCAGGAATTGCTGACGGAGTTCGCACCGGAACCGCTGCCGGTGAACGTTGTCCATGGACCAGTCGACCCCCTGCCGCTGAAGGTGCGGTGCTTCCTCGACTGGATCAGGCCCCGCCTACGCGCGCAGATGGCTTACTAGGGCACAGACTCATAACGACCTGATCCAGATGCGTGTTGCGGCGAGTTTGATCGCA
>NZ_JABFCN010000069.1 GCF_013087515.1 Rhizobium sophorae
TCGATGAAATTGCCGCCCCAGGCGAAATAATCGTCGAGCAGCTTGTGCGAGGCGGCCTCGTCGGCCTCCGCGCCGAACGTCATGGTGCCGAGGCAATAGGCGGTGACGACGGTCCCGCTCGGACCGAGCTTGCGATAATCCATGTTTATCTCCTCTTTGAACACAACCGCGGCATCAACGGCGGCTGTCATTTCGACATCGACGACGGTGAAGGAAAGAGCAGCGAACTACCTTCACACGTCCCAAACAGGGCACCAATCGCCGTTTACCAGCCGCATGCCCTTCTCGAGGCCTTCAATCCGTTTATTCTCGGCCAGCGTCAGCGTGATCTTGCGGGCCTCGAAATTCTGCATGATGCGGCCCCTCTTGCTGGAAGACGGGATGACGACATGCCCCTTGGCGATGAGGAAGGCGAGCGCGATCTGGTCGCTGGTGGCGCCGCGGGCCTTGCCGATCTCTTCGAGAACCAGGTCGCCGACGACGGCGCCGCGCGCAAGCGGTGAATAGGCCGTGACCGCGATACCGAGTTTTTCGCAATAATCGATGATCGGCCGGTTCTGCATATAGACATGGCACTCCACCTGGTTGGTGGTGATCGTGCGGCTGCCGAGCAGGTGGATGCTTTCGTCGATCAGCGCTTTGGTAAAGTTCGAAACGCCGATCTGCCTGGCAAGGCCGGCATCGAAAACCTCGGCGAACTGACCGAGATAATCGGCAAGCGGATATTTATTATGCGGCGACGGCCAGTGCAGCAGCAACAGGTCGACCTGGTCGACGCGGAGCTTTTCCAGGCTCTCTCTGACCGACGGCATGACGGCTCCGGGGCCGTAGTTGTCGGGCTTCACCTTCGTGGTGATGAAGATTTCGTTGCGCGCCACACCGGCATCTTTGATGCCGCGGGCGACATCCTGCTCATTGCCGTAGCCCTGGGCGGTGTCGATGTGGCGGCATCCGGCTTCAAGCGCCCAGATGACGCCCTGATGGGCTTCATCGGCCGAGCGGTTCCATGTGCCGTACCCCATCTGCGGGATGCCGGCGACCATTGCTTCTTTCGTCATGTTCTCTTCCTATGCAGCAATTCAATATCTTGCTGCGCGTCCGAAAAGCCGCGCGGCGCTGTCCTCAGAAACCGGCCACGTGCAGCGGTTTGTAGGAGGCTTCGAGCGCCTTGACGTCATCACCGGTGAGTTTGAAGTCAACCGCTGCGATCGCATCTTCGAGATGGCTCATCTTGCTGACGCCGACGATCGGCGAGGTCACGACCGGCTTCTGCAGCACCCAGGCCATCGCGACCTGCGCCATGGGCGTCTTGCGCGCCTTGGCGACGGCTTCGACGGCCTCGACGACGTCCCGATCGCCGGTCTTCTCATACATGCTCTTGTTGTAGCGGTCGGTCGTGGCGCGCTTGGTCTCGGTGCCCCAGGGACGGGTCAGCTTACCGCCGGCAAGCGGGCTCCACGGCAGGACGGCGATACCCTGATCGCCGCAGAGTGGCAGCATTTCGCGTTCCTCCTCGCGATAGGTGAGGCTGACCTGGTTCTGCATCGAGACGAACTTCGTCCAGCCGTTGACCTCGGCTGCATGCTGGAGCTTGGAAAACTGCCAGGCCCACATCGAGGATGCGCCGATATAGCGGGCCTTTCCGGCGCGCACGACGTCGTTCAGCGCCTGCATGGTTTCTTCGACCGGCGTGAACGGGTCGAAGCGGTGGATCTGGTAGAGATCGACATAGTCGGTGCCGAGGCGGCGCAGGCTGTTGTCGATCTCGGTAAGGATCGCGGCGCGGGAAAGACCCTGGCCGTTTGGGCCGGGACGCATGCGGCCGAACACCTTGGTCGCCAGCACGATCTCCTGGCGGGGCGCCAGTTCCTTGAGCAGGACGCCGGTGATCTCTTCGCTCGTGCCCTGCGCGTACACATTGGCCGTATCGAAGAAATTGATGCCGGCATCCCATGCGCGCTTGTAGAGTGGCCGCGCCTCTTCGAGCCCGAGAACCCACGGGCGTTCGTCCGTCTGCTTGCCGAAGGACATGCAGCCGAAGCAGATGCGGCTGACCTCAAGCCCTGTCTTGCCAAGTCTTATGGTCTTCATGGTCTTTCCTCGGAGTTGTTGGTTGGCCGTACAGGGAATGCGCCTCGCGGCATCATGCGCCAGTAACGTATTTCCGCCAGTTGTGTTCTTCCTTGAAACCGAGAACTTCCCGGATCTTCCGGTTCGAGAGCGGCGCTTCGAATTCGCCGAGCTCCCGGAGGATGGGCGTGTTCGGCGCCCATTTGCCGAGGAAATCCCGCGTTGGCTCCCTTGCTGTAATCGTGTCGTTGACGGCATTGAAGACCTGGAAACCGAGGCCATCGGCCTGCAGGCAAAGATCGACGATCTGCCCGAGATCGCGAGCATCGATGTAGCTCCAGGCGTTGCGCTTGCGCGATGGCGGATCGGCAAGGAAGCTTGGAAAACGCTCATATTCATGCGGTTCGATAACGTTGGCAATCCGCAAGGCGTAGATGTCGATGCCGCTGCGCATCGCGAAGGCGCGGGCCGTCTTCTCGTTGACGACCTTGGAGAGCCCATAGCTGTCCATCGGGTCGATGTCATAGTCTTCTTCGAGCGGAAACGAATGGAAATCTTTGTCGCCCTCGGCAAAACAGACGCCGTAGGTCGTTTCGCTGGACGCGATGATCACCTTGGGAATGCCGAGTTTCACCGCCGCTTCGATGACGTTATAGGTCGAGATCGCATTGACCGAAAAAGTCTGGTTGTCGGGTTTGAGCAGCAGGCTCGGTATAGCCGCAAAATGCACGACGGCATCGACCTTGGCCGGTCCGCCCGACGTTTGCAGACCCTCACCGCTGAAATGCATAGACAGGGCGTTGAAGGTCTGGCCGCTGTCGGTGAGATCGGTGATCAACGTCTGCACGCCGGGGCAGTTCAAGGGAACGAGGTCGAGGTTGCGGACCTTGTGTCCCTTCCCCACCAGATATGGAACCGCATGGCGGCCAGCCTTGCCGCTGCCGCCGGTAAAGATGATCCGCTTGCTCATGTGATCTGTCCGCTTCCTGATGAAGGTTCGATAGAAGCGGTACAACGCGGGAGAGCGATGAATCAATAGAGTGGAAATCACTGAACCGATGAACAAGAATCATCGATTAGAAACGGCCGCTACAACCCGTTCAAGCCGCGCACGATCTTGATCAGCGCGTCGACGCCAAAGGGGAGCTGCCGCCGGCTGGAATAATACATCGAAAACGGCGGGCCCATCGATGCCCATTTGGCAAGGACGACTTCCAGGCGCCCTGCGGAAACGTAGGGGCTTGCCAGCCTTTCCAGGCAATAGGACACGCCGGCACCTTCCAGCGCAGCATTGATGGCAAGATCGGTCTCGCCTGATATCAGCGCTCCGGGAACGTCGATCTCGCGCCGGTCATCGCCGCGTTCGAATTCCCACTTGTAGATCTGGCCGCGGCCCGTCCTTATCCGGATGCAGCGGTGGGAATTAAGATCCTCCGGCATGATAGGGCGACCATGACTCCTGAGATAATCAGGAGCAGCGACCGCGACCCATTTCAAAGGAGGAGTGAGAGGAACTGCGATCATGTCTTCCGGGATGGTGCCGCTGTACCGGATACCGGCATCGAAGCCGTCCGCGGTGACATCGACGAACTGGTCATCCACGGCGACCTCAAGTTCGACATTCGGGAAGCGTTGCTGGAAGACCGGAATGGCTGGCCGCAAAAGCAGAACGGCGGCATCTTTCAGAACATTGATACGAATGCTGCCGGCGCCAGCTTGATAATGCCCGTTCAAGTCCTCCAATCCGGAGTTGATAAGCTCGAGCCCGGCAGAAATCTTCTCAGCGAGCGCTGTTCCGGCAGCGGTTGGCGCAACACTGCGGCTGGTTCGATTAAGGAGGCGAACGCCCAGCCTTTGCTCAAGCGCCTTCATGCTGTGGCTCAGAGCGGAAGCCGTTACTTCCAGGTGATCCGCCGCTTTCCGAAAACTGCGGTACTGGACTATCGCGAGAAAGATCGACAGCTCGTGAATTTCATTGCGCTTGAACTGCATGTTGATCTCAGGGGGCTAGTTTGGCGATACTTCGCAACCGGTCTTGAAAGCTCTAGCTCGTTCGGTACAACTCAGCACTCGAATGCTGGTTTACCGGCTCGGATTATGCGGCGGTAGTGTCGTGATAACGCGACGGCAACGGCCGTGCTAGCCTCGTCTATTCGCGCTGAGTCGAATTAACACATACCCCATCCCGCCGATTTGAATCAAAAGGTCTGCCCTCATCTCACTGTCGTGACGACCTTAATTTTGGTCCATTTGTCTATCTTGGTATCCGCGGATATAGGCAGGCCTTCTCGCAGCAAAAGGTAATCTCAGGTGCCCTATCCCATTTATGGATGCAAATCCTCATCGCGTGGCGCCTAACTGCCCCAGATTATGACAGTTATATTGCGCTGCATTACTATTGCAATGCCGCAAACCCGTTCTCTGCAGATGTACCGAGGTCTAGCAGCCAACTGAAACCCTCTGGTTTTTGGGCTGAACCGATGTTTCCGTGCGGTTGCAAACAGCGGGGACTGATTTGAATGCGTGGCGGGGATGAGCCACTCGTCGCCGGTATATCCTTGACCATTCGCAAACCGAGCGGAAGCCGGTGGCGACATTGAAGAGGAGCTCGGGCTAATCCGGTGATCGCGGAGCGGGCCGAAGACTGCTTCCAGTATTCATTGCTTTCCTGATATTACAGCGGATCCAGGGAAGATAGCGTCTAGGCTCCCCAGACCACAGATCGTTCGTGCCGCTTGATCAGATGTTTGAGATTTTCGAAACTCGTGCGGATGTGGCGGGCGAAGTGATCGACGGCGGGGGTGCGAGGTGCGTCCGAACGCTTCAGCAGACCGAGCGCGCGTTCCGGATGGGGAATGGGAACGGGCAGGGCGGTGATGGATTTTTCATTGCGCAATGCGAAGACGACGCTGTGCGGCAGGATGGTCAGCGCATCGGCCGCCTTCATGTAGTGGACGACGCTCATCAGGGAGCCGCCCGAATAGCGGATCTTGACTTCGGTTGCGCCGAAGGACAGGAGCATGCTGCGCAGATCGGCAAGCAGCGGGCTGCCTGGTGGCGGCGCCACCCAGGGAAAATCGAGCAGGTGTGCCGGCGGAGGCCGCCGCTTCAGTAGCAGTGGATGGGTGACCCGGCAGGCGATGACGTTGCGCCCGGGCAGGATCTGCTGGAATTCGAGACCGGAGCCCTCGTCGAGAATATCGATCGGACAGATGGCAAGGTCGATCTGATCGGCATTGAGCGCGACGCGGAGGTCCGGGAAATAACCATAGGTCTGGTCGATGCGCACATCCGGATGCTGATTCTGGAATTCTGCGATCATGCCGGAGATCAACGCATCCATGAAAAAAGGCGTACCGCCGATACGCACCACGCCGCTCCTGCCGACTCTAAAGCTTTCGACGACATCAGAGGCCTTGCGTGATGCCGATAGCATGGTCTGACCGTGATCGGCCAGCGCTCGTCCGAGCGGGGTTGGTTGCAGCGGCCGTCGACCCTTGACGAACAGCGGTTCGCCAATGCGGGCTTCGAGCATCGAGAGCGTGCGCGAGACGGCTGGCTGCGCCAGGCCGAGCAGGGCAGCTCCCTCGGTTACCCCGCCGGTTTTAACGACTGCCGCAAGCTGGACAAGATGACGTTCGTCTATCTTCATAACGATATGATATATTAATCGCGAATAAAATCATTACCGGCCCATCGCGTTTGTATTAATTTTCTCTCCACCAGCCAATGCCCTGGAGGAGAAGCATGATGCCGGGTCCGACGGCGCTGAATTTCAGCGAGACCACCTCGCATGACATTTTCGCGCAACGACTTCCGCAAACTAGGGATGACAGCCTGCCGCAGATTCTGGTGGCTGCGGTGACGCATCTTCATGCCCTCATCCGGGAATTGCGGCCGACCCAGGCGGACTGGCGCAAGGTGATCGAATTTCTGACCGATGTCGGTCATGCCAGCGACGAGCGGCGCCAGGAGTGGGTGCTGCTGTCGGATCTGCTCGGCGCTTCGGCGCTAGTCGAGGAGATCAATTCACGCCGTCCGAAGACCGCCACTCCCAATACGGTGCGCGGACCCTTCTTCCGCGCCGACATTCCGCAGCTGCCGCTCGGCAGCAATATCTCGCTCGATGGCATCGGCGAGACGCTGGAGGTTTTCGGCCGCGTGCAGGATCTTGATGGCGATCCGATCGCAAATGCCGAAATCATCACCTGGCAAGCCAATGCTCAAGGGTTTTACGAAAACCAGCAGCCGGATCTGCAGCCGGAATTCAATCTGCGTGGCGGCTTCCGAACGGATGCGGATGGACGTTTCCACTATCGGACGGTCAAGCCCCGCGGCTATGGCGTGCCGGACGACGGTCCCGTGGGAAAACTTCTGCGGCAGGCGGGCTATCCGCTACGCCGCCCCGCGCATCTTCATTTCATCATCAAGGCGCCGGGCTTCGAGACGATCACCACGCATATCTATGACGGCAGCGATCCCTATCTGGCCGAAGACGCGATCTTCGCCGTCAAGCCGGATCTAGTGCGAACTTTCGAGCGGCAGGGCAAGGGGTGGCTGTTGGACCTGACCTTCGTCATGGTCCGCGCCAGGCAGGGAGCCGACACATGAGCCGCGAATTCATTTATAGCGGCAGCCCCGCCCATATCATCTTTGGAGAAGGCAAGAGCGCTACCGCCGGCGAGTGGGTGGAAAAGCTCGGATGCGCCAGGGCGCTCGTCCTCTCGACGCCGCAGCAGAAGGCCGACGCCGAAGCGCTGGCGGCGCGGCTGGACTCTCTCGCTGTTGACGTCTTTGCCGACGCCGTCATGCACACGCCGGTCGGTGTCACCGAAGAGGCGATGGAAGTGGTTCGCCTGCTGAAGGCCGATTGCGTTATTTCGCTCGGCGGCGGCTCGACCACCGGGCTTGGCAAGGCGATCGCCTATCGCACGGATCTGCCGCAGATCGTCATTCCAACAACCTATGCCGGATCGGAAGTGACGCCTATCCTCGGCCAGACGGAGGGCGGGCGCAAGACGACTGTACGCCATGCGAGTATCCTGCCAGAGGTGGTGATCTACGACCCGGTGTTGACGCTTGGCCTGCCGGTCGGCATGAGCGTCACCTCGGGGCTGAATGCCATGGCTCATGCGGTCGAGGCGCTCTACGCCGAGGATCGCAATCCGATTTCGACGCTGATGGCGGCCGAAGGGCTGCGGGCCTTCAAGACCAGTCTGCTGGACATCGTCGCTATGCCTAAGGCCGCCGATGCCCGCGCTGATGCGCTCTACGGCGCCTGGCTCTGCGGCACCGTGCTCGGCACGGTCGGCATGGCGCTGCACCACAAGATCTGCCACACGCTGGGCGGCACCTTCGATACGCCGCATGCCGATACGCATGCGATTATGCTCCCGTATACCGCCGGTTATAATGCGGTTGCCGTGCCGAAGCTTCTGGCGCCGGTCGCCGATATTTTTGGTGGCTCGGTCGGCGCGGGGCTCTGGGATTTCGCCAGGCAAATCGGTGCGCCTCTGGCGCTGAAGGATCTGGGTCTCAGCGAAGCCGATCTCGATCGCGCCGCCGGTATCGCCACTGAAAATCCCTACTGGAATCCAAGGCCGATCGACCGGCAATCCATTCGTGCCCTGCTACAGGATGCCTGGGAGGGCAAGCGGCCGGCATAGGCTGACGACAGACATCACGCTCTCTGGGAGGAGAGCACAATGGGAGGAGGAAACATGTTTACGAGACGCGAATTCCTGAAGACGACAGCCGCCACCGGTGCATTGGCGGCGACATCCGGGCTCGCCGCCCCCGCAATCGCACAGGATGCTGCGATCAAGCTCGGTTATGTGAGCCCGCAGACCGGACCGCTTGCTGCCTTCGGCGAGGCCGACAAATTCGTCATCGACAGCTTTCTGGCGACCACCAAAGCAATGGGTCTCAAATATGAGGTCGTCGTTAAGGACAGTCAGTCCAATCCGAACCGGGCAGCCGAAGTCGCCAAGGAACTGATCGTCGCTGACGAGGTGAACCTGATCCTCGTCGCCTCGACGCCGGAGACCACCAATCCGGTGGCGACCACCTGCGAGGCCGAGGAAATGCCCTGCATTTCGACGGTCGCACCCTGGCAGCCGTGGTTCATCGGCCAGCAGGGCAATCCCGGCGATCCCAAGTCTTGGAAACCATTCAACTACGCCTATCATTTCTTCTGGGGTCTCGAAGACGTCATCTCGGTCTTCACCAATATGTGGGAGCAGATCGAGACCAACAAGAAGGTCGGCGGGCTCTTCCCCAACGATGGCGACGGCAATGCCTGGGGCGACAAAGTCGTCGGCTTCCCGCCCGTGCTGGAAAAGATGGGCTATGGCCTGATCGATCCCGGCCGCTACCAGAACATGACCGATGATTTCTCGGCGCAGATCAACGCCTTCAAATCAAGCCAGTGCGAAATCATCACCGGCGTGGTCATCCCGCCTGACTTCACCACCTTCTGGAACCAGGCCAAGCAGCAGGGTTTCGCCCCGAAGATCGCATCGATTGGCAAGGCGCTGCTCTTCCCGCAGACCGTGGAGGCGCTCGGCAATGCCGGGCACAATCTGTCCTCGGAAGTCTGGTGGACGCCGAGCCATCCGTTCAAGTCGTCCCTGACGGGGGAAAGTACCGCAGAGGTGGCGGCCGCCTTCACCAAGGCGACCAACAGGCCCTGGACGCAGCCGATCGGCTTTGCCCATGCGCTGTTCGAACTGGCGGTGGATGCGATGAAGCGGGGCGGAGATCCCAAGGACGGGGATGCGATCGCAGGGGCGATTGCGGCGACCAAGCTCGATACGCTGGTCGGGCCGATCGCCTGGGACGGCAAGGGCCTGCCGCCTTTCGCGGCCAAGAACATCGCCAAGACGCCGCTTGTCGGCGGCCAGTGGCGGTTGAAGGACAGCGGCGGCTACGATCTCGTCATCACCGACAACAAGACGGCGCCGAACATTCCAGTCGGTGGCAAGATGGAAGCAATCGCCTGATTTTTGGCATGGGGCCTGCTAGAGGCCTCGTCTGTTCTGGGAGGAATAGGTTTGGCAATTCTCGAACTCGATGGGGTCTCGAAGAAATTCGGCGCATTGACCGTCGCCGAGCAGATCTCCTTTGCCGTCGGCGAGGGGGAGGCGCTGGGCATTATCGGACCGAATGGTGCGGGCAAGTCGACGCTGTTCAATCTGATCACCGGCAATATCCCCGCCGATCGCGGCAGCATCCGCTTTCTCGGCAGCGACGTGACGCGCACGCCGCCGATGGCGCGCTGCCTGTCGGGCATGGGCCGCACCTTTCAGATCCCACAGCCGTTCGAGAAGCTGACGGTCTTCGAAAACCTGCTGGTCGCCGGCGCCTTCGGATCGCGGCGACGCGAGGCCGAGGTGTCGGACCGCTGCGCCGAAATCCTGGTGGACACCGGGCTGATCGACAAGGCGAATGTGCTGGCCGGAAGTCTGTCGCTGCTGCAGCGCAAGCGGCTGGAACTGGCCCGGGCGCTGGCTACGGAACCGAAGCTGCTGCTGCTCGATGAAATCGCCGGCGGACTGACCGAGGGCGAGTGCCGGTCACTGGTCGCCACCATCCGCGCCATTCATGCGCGCGGTGTCGCCGTCATCTGGATCGAGCACGTGCTGCATGCGCTGAATTCCGTCGTCGAGCGGCTGCTGGTCCTGCATTTCGGCAAGGTCATCGGCATCGGCAAGCCGGAAGACATCATGGCGTCCCGCGACGTCCGCGAAATCTACTTGGGGATCGAGATCTGATGGCGCTGCTCGAAACCAGAGGCTTGACCGCCTCCTACGGCGATTTCCAGGCCCTGTTCGGCGTCGATATCACAGTGGGTGCCGGCGAGACCATTGCCATCATCGGCGCCAACGGAGCCGGCAAGACGACGCTGATGCGCTCCATCTCAGGCGTGCTCACCAATGCGCCGGCATCGATCCTTTATCGCGACGAACCGATCGGCGCGATGCCGGCGCCTGACATTCTGGCGCGCGGCATCGCCATGGTGCCGGAGGGGCGAAAGCTCTTCCCGTCGCTGAGCGTCGAGGAAAACCTGCTGATCGGCAATTATGGCCGCAAGGTCGATGGCCCGTGGACGCTCGAAAGCATCTTCGCGCTGTTCCCGATTCTGAAGGAACGGCGCAACAATCCGGCCACAGCACTTTCCGGCGGGCAGCAGCAGATGGTGGCGATCGGCCGCGGGCTGATGTCCAATCCGGCGGTGCTGCTCTGCGACGAGATCAGCCTTGGCCTCGCGCCCGTCGTGGTCCGCGATATCTACGCCGCCTTTCCCAGCATCCGCGAAACCGGTGCTTCGATCGTCATCGTCGAGCAGGACATCGCCCAGGCGCTGAAGGTGGCCGACCACGTCTACTGCATGATGGAAGGGCGGGTGACGCTGTCGGGCCGCGCCGCCGATCTCAGCCGAGACGACATCCACAAGGCCTATTTCGGGACGGACCATCATGAACTGGCTTGATACCATTCTCCAGGGCGTGCTGCTCGGCGGGCTCTACGCGCTGTTTGCGGCGGGCTTGAGCCTCGTCTTCGGCATCATGCGGCTGGTCAATCTTGCCCATGGCGACCTGATCGTGCTGGCCGCCTTCCTGATTCTGATCCTGGTGACGACGCTCGGGCTCAATCCGTTCGTAGCCGCCGCAATCGCGATGCCATTGATGTTCGCCATCGGTTGGAGTCTGCAATATTTCCTGCTCAACCGCACGCTGGGCAAGGACATCCTGCCGCCCCTGCTCGTCACCTTCGGCCTTTCGATCGTCATTCAGAATGGCCTGCTCGAAGGTTTTTCCGCCGATAGCCGCCGCGTCTTTGCCGGCAGCCTCGAGAGCGCCTCCGTCAATCTCGGCCCCGTCACCGCCGGCATCATGCCGCTGATGACCTTCTTTTCGGCGGTGGGCGTTATCGTCTGTCTCAACCAACTGATCTATCGCACTTCCGTCGGCCGCGCCTTCCGGGCGACCTCGGACGATCCGGTGACGGCCGGGTTGATGGGCATCCGGCGGCAGCGCATCTTCGCCGTGGCGACGGGGCTTGCCATGGTCGTGGTGACGATTGCCGCCCTCTATCTGGGGACGCGAGCAAATTTCGATCCGACATCAGGGCCGGCGCGGCTGATCTATGCCTTCGAAGCGGTGATCATCGGCGGGCTCGGCTCGCTCTGGGGCACGCTCGCCGGCGGCATCATCTTAGGCGTTGCCCAGACGGTGGGTGCTGCGATCAATCCGGAATGGCAGATCCTTGCCGGCCATCTGGCGTTCCTCGCCGTTCTCCTGTTCAAACCGCGCGGCCTTTTCCCGCGGGCGACGGATTGAGGTGCATCGATGACCATGGCCATTCCATCCTTCACTGTAGAGACACGCACCAGGGCATCGGCATTGTCCGCCGTGGCACTGATTACCCTTTTGCTGCTTGCGTTTGCCGCACCCTTCATGGTCTCGCGCGGCGTCATTCAGGACCTGTTTTTCATCCTGACTATGCTGGTGCTAGCGCAGAACTGGAACCTGCTTGCCGGTTATGCGGGGCTGATCTCGGTCGGCCAGCAGGTCTTCGTCGGCTTCGGCGCCTATACCATGTTCGGCTGCGTCATCCTGCTCGGCATCGATCCGGTCTTAGCCATCCTGATTGCCGGCGTATTGTCAGTCGCCCTTGCCATTCCCACAGCCTTCTTCACCTTCCGGCTCTACGGCCCCTATTTCGCCATCGGCACCTGGGTGGTGGCCGAGGTGGTGCGGCTGCTGCTGGCCCAGTGGAAGGCGCTCGGCGGCGGCACCGGCACCTCGCTGCCGCGCGATGCGACCCGCGACATGATGGGTGTCGGCACGATGCGCGACCTCTTCGGCATGAAGGCCTCTGAGGCCGGCGATGCGCTGACCTATTGGCTGGCGCTGATCCTCACCGCCGCGACCATCGGCTTGATCTATGGGCTGCTGCGCAGAAAGCAGGGTCTCGGCCTTGCCGCCGTCCGCGACAATGAGCAGGCGGCCCGCGCCGTCGGCGTCGATGCGCGGCGGATGAAGACGTTGGTCTATCTCGCCACCGCCTTCATGACAGGCATCGCCGGGGCGCTGATTTATGTGCAAAAGGCGCGCATTTCGCCGGATGCCGCCTTCTCGGTCACCGACTGGACGGCCTATGTCATCTTCATCGTCGTGATCGGCGGCATCGGCACGATCGAGGGACCGATCCTCGGCGTCATCATCTTCTTTCTCTTACAGAACCTCCTAGCCGACTACGGCTCCTGGTACCTGCTGATGCTGGGTCTTCTCGGCATCGCCATCATGCTTTTCGCGCCGCGCGGCCTCTGGGGACTGTTCTCCGATCGCACCGGCATCCAGCTTTTCCCGGTCCGCCGCGTCTTGAAGGGCGGGCCGCTCAATCTCATGCATAGGGGAGGGCCTCATGGCTGATATTACCACCGACGTACTCATCATCGGCACCGGCCCGGCGGGCTCCGCCACCGCGGCTCTGCTTTCGTCCTACGGGGTCGAGAACCTGGTGATCAACCGTTACCGCTGGCTCGCCAGCACACCGCGCGCCCACATCACCAATCAGCGCACCATGGAAGTGCTGCGCGATCTCGGACGCGACGTGGAGGACGAGGCCTATATGTTCGCGGCCGAGCAGGACCTGATGGGTGAGAACGTCTTCTGCACCTCTCTCACCGGCGAGGAGATCGGCCGGATGAAGAGCTGGGGCAAACATCCGCTGTCGCGCGCCGAGCACCAGCTGTCGTCGCCGACCCATATGAACGACCTGCCGCAGACCTTCATGGAGCCGCTTTTGTTCAAGACGGCCTGTTCGCGCGGCAGCCAGTCGCGCATGTCGACGGAATATCTGAGCCATGCGCAGGATGAAGACGGGGTGACGACGACCTGCCTCGACCGGCTGACCGGCAAGGAATTTACCGTCCGCTCGAAATATCTTGTCGGCGCCGATGGCGGCAATTCCAAGGTGGCGGAACATGCCGGTCTCACCTTCGAAGGCAAGATGGGTGTCGCCGGTTCGATGAACATCCTGTTCAAGGCAGACCTTTCGCGACTGGTCGCCCATCGACCCTCGGTGCTCTACTGGGTGCTGCAACCGGGCGCCGATGTCGGCGGCATCGGCATGGGGCTGGTGCGGATGGTCAGGCCCTGGGACGAATGGCTGATCGTCTGGGGTTACGACATCAACCAGGCGGCACCTGCGGTGGATGAAGCGCATGCGAGAAAAGTCGTGCGCGACCTCGTCGGTGATCCCGAGCTGGAAATGACCATCAAGTCGGTCTCGACCTGGACCGTCAACAACATGTACGCCACCACGATGTCGAATGGCCGCGTCTTCTGCATGGGCGACGCCACCCACCGCCATCCGCCGTCGAACGGCCTTGGCTCCAACACCTCGATCCAGGACGCCTTCAATCTCGCCTGGAAGCTCGCCTTCGTCCTGAAGGGGGCCGCCGGTGAGAAACTTCTCGACAGCTACCAAGCCGAGCGCGCGCCTGTTGCCAAGCAGATCGTCACCCGCGCCAACAAGTCGATCGAAGAATTTGGGCCGATCTTCAAGGCGCTCGGGCTGCTCGATTCCATCGACCCGGTGAAGATGCAGCAAAACATGGACGCCCGCTGCAACAACACTGTCGCAGCCGAGGAGCAACGCGCCGCGATCCGCAAGGCGATCGCCGACAAGGTCTACGAGTTCGATTGCCACGGAGTCGAGATGAACCAGCGCTACCGCTCCGGGGCGGCAATCACTGACGGACAAGCCGAGCCGGCCTTCACTAAGGACCCGGAACTGCATTGCCAGCAGACGAGCTGGCCCGGTGCCCGGCTGCCGCATGCCTGGGTCTTCTCTGCCACCGGCGAGAAGGTTTCGACACTGGATCTCACCGGCCACGGCAAATTCAGCGTACTGACCGGTATCGGCGGGCAGGGCTGGGTCGAGACGGCCCGCAGTCTCGGCAAGGAATTCGGCATGGAAATCGTCGCCCATGTCATCGGCCCCCGCCAGCCGTGGCAGGATTTTACCGGCGACTGGGCCAATATCCGCGAAATTCGTGACAGCGGCGTCCTGTTGGTTCGTCCCGACCACCACGTCGCCTGGCGGTGCGAGGCGATGTCCGACAATCCGGCGGGCGAACTGCGCCGCGTGCTGACCGCAATTCTTGGAAAGTGAGGCCGTGATGGACGCGCATGAAACAGGCTTCTTTACCGAAGATAACTCCGTCAAGGTCGTCACCGGCCGAAACAAGAACGCCAAGGACGAGCGGCTGAAGCAGGTCATGGAAGTGGTGACCCGCAAGCTGCATGAGGCGGTGAAGGAGATTGAGCCGACCCAGGACGAATGGATGCAGGCGATCCTGTTCCTGACACGCACCGGCCAGATGTGCAACGAATGGCGGCAGGAGTTCATCCTGCTGTCGGACGTTCTCGGCGTGTCGATGCTGGTCGATGCGATCAACAACCGCAAGCCGTCGGGCGCATCCGAAAGCACGGTGCTCGGTCCCTTCCATATCGAGGGCGCGCCGGAACTGGAGATGGGCGCCAATATCTGCCTCGATGCCAAGGGCGAGCACATGGTGATTGGCGGTCGCATCCTCGATACGGCGGGGCAGCCCATCAAGGATGCTGTGATCGACGTCTGGCAGGCCAATGACGAGGGTTTTTACGACGTGCAGCAGCAGGGCATCCAGCCGGATTTCAACCTGCGCGGCGTCTTCCGCACAGGCCCCGACGGCCACTACTGGTTCCGCGCCGTCAAACCGAAATACTATCCGATCCCCGATGACGGCCCGGTCGGCCAGATGCTAGATCGCCTGGGCCGCCATCCCAACCGCCCCGCGCATCTGCATTACATTATTAAAGCAGCCGGCTTCGAGACGCTGATCACCCATATCTTCGACCCAAACGATCCCTACATCAACTCCGACGCGGTCTTTGGTGTGAAGGAAAGCCTGCTTGCTGAATTCACGCACACGCATGATCCGGACCGTGCCAAGGCCTATGACTTCGATGGTGATTTCTGGGAGGTCGAGCATGACTTCGTGCTCGCCCGCGTTGGCGAAAAACGCGCTTAGCGGCTTGAATGTGGAACCGTACCTGGGAACCATGGGGTGGCTCCACGCCAGCCTAACGACATTGAGCTTGAGGTGCGGTAAGCAATGACGTGAAATCTACCGCTGTGTAAAACCGGAGTAAGGATCGGATTGAAGGGCCCAGAAACGTTGACTTTCCGGCGATCGCTAGGAACCATCTCCCGGATCAAACGGGCTCTAGGAGCCGTGGACTCTTGGGATTCCCAAAGCTGAGCAAATCAGATTCAAGACTGTCTTTTGGAGGCAGTCATGGGTGTTTTGGACCGTTTAATTCTTCGGGATGACCAGT
>NZ_JABFCN010000007.1 GCF_013087515.1 Rhizobium sophorae
CACGGTTTGCCGTTCCTGCCAGAAGACGCACTCGGCATAGTTCGCCGGTCGGCATAAACTGCCTTATGCCGCGCGCGGCATAATGCCGTCATGATCAGCGTGGCCATGAAGGCGGCACGATCAGCGCCACGATCCGATCCGGCGAAGAGCCATGACTTTCTTCCGAGAGCAAAGCCTCTGAGCGCGCGTTCGGCGGCATTATTCGTCAGGCAAATCCGGCCGTCTTCGAGGAAGGCCGTGAAGCCGTTCCAGCGCTTCAACATGTAGTCGATCGGCTCAGAGACAGGAGAACTGCGCGACAGCTTTGCCCGCTCAGTTTGGAGCCAGTCATGCAGTTCTTCGACGAGCGGCTGGCTGTCTTTGCGGCGGCGCTCCTGGCGCTGCTCGGGGCTAAGACCGTTGATCTCCCGTTCGATATCGAACAGGGCATCGATCCGTTTGACGGCCTCCAATGCCATCGGTGAGATCGGTCCGGCTTTGCTGCCACGTTTGGCGTTCGTGGCAATGTCGGCCAGCACGAAGAACTTGCGGCGCGAATGTGCCCAGCAGAGTGCTTGGCGCAGAGGCGCGGGATCGCGATCTGCTTTGAACAGCGGGTTATAGCCGCCATAGGCATCCGCCTGCAGAATGCCGGTGAAGGTCTTCAGATGTCGCTCTGGATGCTCCTGCCGCCGATCCCGAGAGGAATAGTAGAGGGCGGCGGGCGGTGACTGTCCGCCGAACGGCCGATCGTCCGGAACGTAGGTCCAGATGCGGCCGGTATCGGTCTTTCCCTTCGCCAGGATCGGCACGGTCGTGTCGTCGCCATGCAGCCGCTCGGCCGCCAGGACATGGGCCTCGATCAACGAATGGATGGGCTTCAGGGCTGCGGCACACGCGCCGACCTGATCGGCAAGCGTCGACAGGCTGAGATCGATCCCCTCTCGGGCATAGCGCTCGCTTTGGCGATTGAGCGGCTGATGCTGCGCGAACTTCTCAAACAGGATCATCGCCAGAAGGTTCGGGCCGGCAAAGCCGCGGGGTGTCACATGGAAGGGTGCTGGCGGCTGCGTGATCTTCTCGCACTCGCGGCAGGTGAACTTCTACCGCACCGTCTGGATAACCTTCCACTGACGCGGAATGACCTCCAGGGTCTCGGTGATATCCTCGCCGAGCTTCGACAGCTTGGCCGATCCACAGCATGGGCAACTGGATGGGGCGGCAATAACGACGCGCTCGCGCGGCAGGTGTTCAGGAAAGGGCTTGCGTGACGGACGCTTGCGCTCGAAGGCCCTGACGGTCGAGCTTTTGGCAACCATCTCTGCCGCGAGTTCGTCTTCGCCGGCATCAGCTTCGAGTTCTTCGAGTTGCAGTTCCATCTGTTCGAGAAGCCGCGCCTTGCGCTCAGAGCGGCTGCCGTAAAGCTCTCGGCGGACCTTCTCGATCTCCAGCTTCAGCCGCGCGATCAGCGCCTCGGAATGTGACACGAGCGCTTTTGCGCTGGCAGCTTCCGCCTTGGCTGTCGCCGCTTCCACCTCGGCAGCAACACGCAGCGCTCGCTCTTCGGCCAGCAGTGCGAGCGCACTGGCAAGGTCATCTGGAAGCTGGTCGACAGGGCTGTTCATGGCGAGATGGAATCATATTCGCCCCCGCTATTCCAGTATTTTTGCTCATCCGACCGAGGTTGGTCGCAGGTCTTTTGCGGCATCCGCCAGTCGATACCTTCCAGCAAATAACCGAGCTGCCCAGGCGTAATCACGACCGTTCCATCGGCCGCCGACGGCCATATGAAACGTCCACGTTCCAACTTCTTGTACCTCACAACAGAATGCAGCCACTGCCAACGCAGATACGCAGTTAGTGCGGGTAACGCATCCGTTTCATCCTTTATTCCCACGACAGTTGCCGTGCATCGGCAAGCGCTACAACCGGCATGGTGAACGCCTTTTGCTGCAGACCGAGGACGCCACTGTTTGGTCGGTTCCTCCGCAATGGACTGATCTTGTGAGCCTGGATCCCGAAGTCGTCATGAGCAACGGACGATTGCTCTTGCGGATTGTCGACTTAATGGAGTTGGCCACTCTGGTGGAGCGCCTTTCGAGCAAATCGAGCCCGCGCTGACGCGCTGAAGTGTAAAGGTAAATATGTCGCATCTGTAAAGTGGATTATGCCGCAAGAGGTCGTTTTTATGAGATGGTACGCCTGCAAATACGAGATATCGCGTCAGATAGACCATAAACATCGCCTTGACGAGGTAGCAGAATGCGGCATAATTAGCATTACGCTAACGCCGCTTCATGTCCTCGGAGCCATTGATGTCTGCGAAGTACGAGAGCAAGCGCACAAAGATGGATGTCCTCATCGAAGAGGGCACGTTCAATCCCACCCCCGAGAAGGTGCGCGATCCAAAGTTTCGGGGCAGCGAGTTCTTCGATCCGCACGACGCCGTGCAGGTCAAATACGAGATGCTGCGTCGCGTGTCCATCGACAAGGTGTCGGTGACGGAGGCCTCCGACGAGTACGGTGTTTCCAGGCCAACCTATTACCAGGCCAAGGTGAACTTCGACATGGCCGGGATTGCCGGACTGGTGCCGACAAAGCCGGGCCCCCGCGGTCCCCACAAGATCGACGACAAAGTCCTGGCATTTCTGCAGGCGCAGACCGCCCCAGGAGAACCCGTTCGCGCCCGGGAACTGGCCAAGCTGCTCCGCCAGGAACTCGATATCGAGCTTCATCCCAGATCGATCGAGCGGGTTCTAAAAAAAAGCGACACGTAAACATTGCCGCGACGGCGGCATGCCCGACCCAACCGTCGACCATCGCGTCCCAGTACGAGGTATTGCGCAAGGCCGCCTTCGGCGCAGCGCTGCCACTTATGGCCCGTAGCGGCCTGATGCTCTTTCTGCGCCGGGGCATGTGGGGATGGGCTCAGGCGCTGACCGCAACAGCAGTCACCCCGCCAGAGCAGAATTACCCATCGTCAATGGCTTGGCCGCTGCGCGGCGGACACAGCGCCGTCGTTCACGTCCTTGCGACAATCGCTATGAGCACCAACGATCGGAGGTCACCATGAATGTACATCTCAAAGTCCAGCCTCATCACCTCGAACGTGGCGCCTACCTCTACATCCGCCAGTCTTCCATGCGGCAAGTCGTCGAGAACGTCGAGAGCGCCAGGCGGCAATATGCGCTTCGGGGACGCGCTGTCGCCCTCGGCTGGCGCGACGAGCAGATTATCGTCATCGACAACGATCAAGGAGAGTCCGGTGCATCGGCGGTGTGGCGCGAGGGGTTTCAGCGGCTGGTCAGCGACGTCGGCATGGGACATGCCGGGATCGTCATGGGCCTGGAGGTCTCGCGTCTGGCGCGCAACAATGCCGACTGGCAGCGTCTGCTGGAGATTTGCGCCCTTGCCGACACCCTGATCCTCGACGAGGACGGCGTCTATGATCCGGCAAGTTTCAACGACCGGCTCCTGCTCGGCCTCAAGGGAACAATGAGTGAGGCCGAACTGCATGTGATCAAAGCCCGGCTACGCGGCGGCATTCTCAACAAGGTGCGGCGCGGCGAGTTTCGTTGCCTCCTGCCGACTGGGTTGGTCTATGACCATTTCGGCAATGTGACGCTCGATCCAGACATGCAAGTCAGAGAAACGATCATTCATTTCTTTGAGATGTTCTCTCGCCTCGGGTCCGCCTCCCAGACCGTCAAGGTCTTTCGCAATGAAGGCCTATTGTTTCCATCGCGCCTACACAACGGCGGCACGCTGTTTCGGCCGCTGACCGCATCGACGGCGATGCGTGTCCTGAACAATCCGCGCTACGCTGGCGCCTATACCTATGGCCGACGACAGTTTCGACGCACCATCGACGGCAAAAAGACTCTGCGTGCGCGCGACATTGATGACTGGCCGGCCTGCATTCCCGATGCTCATCCCGGCTATATCAGCTGGGAGCGACATCAGGAGAATCTGAAGATCCTCAAGGCGAATGGCCGTGGATTTGAAGCGGCACGAGCTTCAATCCCAAGGGAGGGACCGGCACTGCTGCAAGGCCGGGCCGTATGTGGGCAGTGCGGCAGCCATCTTAGGGTTCGCTATGCGGCGCGGCGTGGCCGGCAGGAAGCCTGGTACATTTGTAATCGTGCCCGCATTTATCGTGGGGAGCCTATGTGT
The DNA here is from genome assembly GCF_013087515.1 of Rhizobium sophorae. Taxonomy (GTDB): domain Bacteria; phylum Pseudomonadota; class Alphaproteobacteria; order Rhizobiales; family Rhizobiaceae; genus Rhizobium; species Rhizobium sophorae. The sequence continues at coordinate 4,153 of NZ_JABFCN010000007.1, forward strand.
CAGTCGATCGCCGGGCCTCCCGTCGATGAAGCCATCGGTATGCTGATTGCCGAGCAAATGACGCCGGCGGCCGTCGAACTCGCTCTCGAAGTCCGCAAGGAGATCCAAGCCCGGCATGAAGAAGCAGACCGGCTGCGCTGTCGCGCAATCGAACGCGCCCAAACGGAAGCCGAGCTCGCTCAGCGCCGCTTCATGCTTGTCGATCCTAGTAACCGCCTCGTCGCCGACACGCTCGAAGGTGAATGGAACGAGAAGCTTCGCACGCTGGCCAGTGCCCGCGAAGAGCGCGAACGTGGCCGAGAGCACGATCAATTCATCCTCGATAAAGCTGTCCACGAACGGTTAGTCGCGATGACGGCCGACTTCAACCAGCTCTGGAAAGAGCCGGATACCCTAAGCCGCGAACGCAAGCGATTACTGGCCCACATCATTGAGGATGTCACTCTCTTAAAGCTGCCAGCGGAAGGAACCACCAAGCTTCACGTTCGCTTCAAGGGCGGCAAAATCCAGACGCTCACCACCATGAACCCAAAATCCTCTCCTCAGCAGATCAAGACAAAGCCCAGTATCATTGAACTGGTCGATAGGCTTCTCGACGATTACATTTATCCCGAGATCGCCGAGATTCTAAACGAGCAGGGACATCGCCCAGGTGGAACCGCACGTCGCGGCTGCCAGGACGCCCGCTTTACACCCCTCAAAGTCGCCTATCTCATCCACGAATATAAGCTGCGATCACGATATGATCGACTGCGACAGCGGGGAATGCTGACAAGACAGGAAGCGGCAGCGCATCTCAATATCAGCGAGCAAACCGTCGCCAGATGGGCCAAATTTGGCCTCATCACCAGACATGCCTATAACGGGCACTATAGCCTGTACGAAATCGCCGATGGAGACCTGCCGCAAAAGCAATGCAGCCGATGGAACCCCCTCAAGAATCGCGCTGCTGCGTATCGAGAAACGCAAACTGAGCCAAAAACATCAACTGGCGAGGAAAGAGGTGTAGTATGAACGCCGATCGTTCGTGAACAGGCAGGCTCCCTGACCATCATGCCAGATGACCTTGATCAGGCCGCCGCCACGCCCGCGGAACACGAACAGGCGCCCACACATCGGAGTTAGCGCTGTTTGCCTCGCACCTTGACCGTGCGCGTATTGCTGTTTCGAGTAATACCGCTGTGATAGAGATGGCAACGATGCGCCACTTGCGGACATTTCGTAAAACATGACTGTTCCCACCATGACAAAAGGTACACTACGATTTTTCTTTGATTTTGGGGCTGGCGGATGCTTGTGGGCGGGTGATGATGCTACCCGATCCAAATTAGGCGTCGGACCGCTTGATGCGACCGTGTATGACCTTCAAGGGGATGTCGCACTTCCCCCCCGGCTTTTATTGCCAAGCAACGTTCACTCGCTCATCAACCGTCTTGATCAAGAATATCTTAGCTACCTCAACCCATTGTATCCACCTGATCCAAGCCTCTGGACGCAAGCCAGGTGCGACCGCTTCAATAGCGATGTGGACCAGCTTCTGCTTTTGCTTCAGGTCGAGTTGGGTACCAACTTCGTGATTATCGATCAGCAGAAACGCCATGCCGAGGACCGGGCTCTTGGCGAATTCCTGGCCGCGAATCCCAATCAGAAGCCAATGCCCTAGAAATAGTCGGGATGGCGGTAATGGGCCGATACCATTGATAAAGTCGCGTCGAGATCGTGCGGCAGCATCTGGATTGCGGCTGGCGCGCCAAGGTGTAGCTCCCTTTATGCTGGTTTCGGCATCGGCGTCGGGATTAGCTTTGTAGCTTTGCGAGTTTCCGGAGGTTTTGGGCTGCGGCTGCGAGGTGGAACTCATCTCTAGCTCCATTCGGCCCTCGTAGTCGCAAGCGATCCAATCTGAGGATGCGTTTGAGGTGAGCAAAGAGCATCTCGACCTTTTTCCTCTCCCGCCTCGAAGTGACATAGGCTTCCGTTTTGGCGATATCGCGAGCCATGTCGCGAGCGCCCTCATGGATGGAGCGTGGTATTTTGCGCGCCGGGGGGGGGCGATGTCACGTTGTTTCATCAGTGATGGAAGAGTAAGCGGGGTCCCGGTCGCACTCGATCAAGATGCTTTAGGCGTTTCGAACTGTCTTGCGAGGCCGGGGACGACTGCATCGCGCCAATTGCAGTCCTACTCTAGCTTTTCGAAGCCGGGCATAAAACCAATGAGGGGCTCGCTCTTAATGTCTCTGACGCTTGTCGCATCTGAGCGCCATAAGCCGATGCCCATTGCTCAGGCGTGAAATCTGGAACCGGGCGAATGCCTTCGATTATGGCGACTGTATCATCGTGCTTGAGCAAGAATGTCTGTTGGTTTCCACGCGGAACTGAGCCGGTTTTTCCACCGAGAAGTGAGCCACCTCTAAGTATGGTTTTCTGATCATGCTTTGGTCAATGGGTTGGCCTTTTCTCCTCTCTTTTGTGCCGCGGCGGCCGAGCTGGCTTTGAAGCGGAAGCTGTCGTTCCCGGTTTCCAGGATATGGCAACGGTGGGTCAGGCGATCGAGCAGAGCGGTCGTCATCTTGGCGTCGCCGAAGACCGTGGCCCATTCGCTGAAGCTGAGATTGGTGGTGATGATGACGCTGGTGCGCTCGTAAAGCTTGCTCAAGAGGTGGAAGAGCAGCGCTCCACCCGAAGCACTGAACGGAAGGTATCCCAGCTCATCGAGGATCAGCAGATCGAGGCGAACCAGTGTCTCGGCGATCTGGCCTGCTTTTCCTTTGGCCTTCTCCTGCTCGAGCCCATTGACCAATTCGATGGTCGAGAAGAAGCGGACCTTTCGGCGATGATGCTCGATCGCCTGGACACCGAGGGCGGTCGCGACATGTGTTTTGCCTGTGCCCGGCCCGCCGACAAGCACGATATTCTGCGCTCCGTCGATGAACTCGCATCGGTTTAGTTGGCGCACCGTCGCTTCGTTGACTTCGCTGGCGGCGAAGTCGTATCCGGAGATGTCTTTGTAGGCCGGGAAGCGGGCAGCCTTCATATGATAGGCGATGGAGCGGACCTCGCGTTCGGCCATTTCGGCTTTCAGCAATTGGGACAGGATCGGCACGGCTGCATCAAACGCTGGAGCCCCTTGCTCGATCAGGTCCGTGACGGCTTGAGACATGCCATACATCTTCAGGCTACGCAGCATGATGACGACGGCGGCGCTGGCAGGATCATGACGCATGACGACCTCCTACGATCCGGACCCGCAGACCGTCATAGCGTTCTACATTGGCCTTGGGTTCAAGCAGCAAGGTCAGCGCCTGTGGCGTGTCGATGTCAGGACCATCAGTCGTCTTCCCATCGATCAGACGATGCAGCAGGTTCAGCACATGCGTCTTGGTCGCGACGCCTTGATCCAGAGCCAGTTCCACAGCCCTGACGACAACCTGTTCGTCGTGATGAAGAACCAGAGCGAGGATGTCGGCCATCTCCCGATCACCACCGGGGCGGCGAAGCATCTGATCCTGCAGTTGTCGAAAGCCCGGCGGCAATTCCAGGAAGGGTGCGCCATTGCGCAAAGCACCGGGCTTGCGCTGGATGACGGCAAGGTAATGCCGCCAGTCATAAATCGTCCGTGGTGGTTTGTCGTGGCTGCGTTCTATGATCCGCGGATGTTCGCAGAGGATATTGCCCTCGGCTGCAACGACCAGCCGCTCGGGATAAATCCGCAGGCTGACGGGCCGGTTCGCAAATGATGCAGGCACACTGTAACGATTACGCTCGAAGGTGATCAAGCATGTCGGTGAGACGCGCTTGCTCTGCTCGACGAAGCCGTCAAACATGGCGGGCAATGCCATTAAGGCAGGCTGCTCATCACCCCAAACATCTGCGATCGAACCGGACAAGGTGCCATGCGGTGTCTCGCGCCACAGGTCCTGGCAATGCTGTTCCAGCCATGCGTTCAACGCCGCTAAATCTGGAAAGTCCGGCATCTGTTGCCACAGCCGTGGTCGGGCATCCTGGACGTTCTTCTCGACCTGGCCTTTCTCCCAGCCTGCGGCGGGATTGCAGAACTCGGGCGCAAAGACGTAGTGGTTCGTCATCGCCTGGAAGCGGACGTTGACCTGCCGTTCCTTGCCGCGGCCAACACGATCGACCGCGGTCTTCATGTTATCATAGATGCCGCGACCAGGTACGCCGCCGAACACGCGGAACCCGTGCCAGTGAGCGTCGAAGAGCATCTCGTGCGTCTGCAGCAGGTAAGCTCTGACCAGAAAGGCGCGACTGTGTGATAGCTTGATATGGGCGACCTGAAGCTTCGTGCGCTCGCCGCCGATTACGGCATAGTCCTCACTCCAATCGAATTGGAATGCTTCGCCTGGGCGGAAAGACAGCGGAACGAATATGCCGCGGCCCGCCGTCTGCTGCTCAACCCGCCACTCACGGGCGAACGCGGCGACCCGTCCATAGGAGCCGGTAAAGCCGAGAACCACCAGATCGGCATGAAGCTGCTTCAGCGTTCGGCGCTGCTTGCGCGACCTTCCGGCCTCGGTCTGCAGCCAGCCAGCAAGTTTGTCGGCAAAAGGATCAAGCTTGCTCGGTCGTTCCGGTACCGTGAACGTCGGCTCGATCGTACCGGCACTCAAATACTTCGCGATCGTGTTGCGTGACAGTCCAGTGCGCCGGCTGATCTCGCGGATCGACTGCTTCTCGCGCAGCGCCATCCGACGGATGATGTTTAAAAGTCCCATGTGGATCACTCCGTTGCCCCCGTCGCTCTCCGCGTTGGGGGAAGGTTCACATGGCTCAATTCTCAATGGAAATTATGCGCCTAACCGGCTCAGTTCTGCGTGGAAACCAACAAATGTCGTAACAAGGTTCCCTTTTGGCAATGGCGAGGACATGGAAACGCGATGCGAACCGATATCCTCAAGGGTGACATTCTCCATCTGGACCCGATACGCCGCCCCGTCGAAGGCGACGAAGTTGCCGTCTCGAATGGCCCAGAATGGCCCCTCACATCCAGTCCCAATGTAGTGAAGTTCGCTTTCGGCAAATTTGCTCACTACTGCGGTCGCCCTGTTGTCCGAGCACGAAGCCGCCACGAGAAGGCCAGCAAAAAGCACACAGCGAAATAAGCGATAATGAATCTGCTGCACGCTCCGCCTCTCTGGAACTGTATTGGTTAGCGCCGAACGGCCACCTGGGCAGGGTAACGGTGATCAAGAAACAGGTCGTTAAAGGCACAGGATCAATTTTACCCAGTTCCTGGAGACCGAATCTAGAGCCAAACACATAGCTGCGTCGTCGTTTCGCTAACGGGCCGACGAAAGCCTTCAAACACCCATTATGCTAAGGAGTAATTCCACGGCAGGAGACCCTCAATCTGGCGCTGCTTGTGACCGTTGGCAATGGCGGTGAGTGTGCAGGTCAAATAGGCAAGCGGATCGACAGTATTGAGCTTACACGTTTATGCCGACCGGCGAACTATGCCGAGTGCGTCTTCTGGCAGGAACGGCAAACCGTG
>NZ_JABFCN010000070.1 GCF_013087515.1 Rhizobium sophorae
ATAACCTTGACCAAGGCAATGCGATTAGACAACCGCTGCACACTTTTGCGCGACATGCTCTAGATCGAAATAACAGAGGATTTCAGGCCGATCCAGCCTGAGATCATGTGCTACGAGGGCGGATTCTATTGCGGGCAGAAACGAAAGATCCCGCCGAAAAGGCGGGATTTTCGTTTGTCCGATAAGGGGGACCGGAAAAGATATCAGGCGGTTTCGGCGTATTCGGCACCATCCGGCTCGCGAAGAACGTAACCACGGCCCCAGACGGTCTCGATGTAGTTGGCGCCGCCGGCTGCGTTGGCAAGCTTCTTGCGGAGCTTGCAAATGAAGACGTCGATGATCTTCAGTTCCGGCTCGTCCATGCCGCCGTAGAGGTGGTTCAGGAACATTTCCTTGGTGAGGGTGGTGCCCTTGCGGAGCGAAAGCAGCTCCAGCATCTGATATTCCTTGCCCGTCAGGTGGACGCGCTGGCCGCCGACTTCGACCGTCTTGGCATCGAGGTTGACGATCAGCTCGCCGGTCATGATGACCGACTGGGCGTGGCCCTTGGAGCGGCGGACGATGGCGTGGATGCGGGCGACGAGCTCGTCCTTGTGGAACGGCTTGGTCATGTAGTCGTCAGCGCCGAAACCGAGGCCGCGAACCTTGTCTTCGATGCCGGCCATGCCCGACAGAATAAGGATGGGCGTCTTGACCTTGGACAGTCGGAGAGTGCGAAGCACTTCATATCCGGACATGTCGGGCAGGTTCAGATCGAGAAGGATGATATCATAATCATACAGCTTGCCCAGATCGACGCCTTCTTCACCGAGATCGGTGGTATAAACATTAAAACTCTCTGATTTCAGCATCAACTCGATGCTCTGCGCCGTCGCGCTGTCATCCTCGATTAGAAGTACCCGCATAATTATCCCCTTTACCGCCGCCGAAAGGTGGTCTGGCCCCCTACACGATACCGAACACGCTACGTGATTTGAAAGCTGCCACGAAATGGTTAACAAATTCTAATTCACTCTGGCAAGGAGTATCGAATTTATTAAACAATTTTTCCATTTCTCTGTTTTTCAATAGGAATCTCAAAAAGGTGCTCCTCAACTTTAACATTAGGAAACAGCGCTAAGTGATTCATCCGACTCGCCAATGAAAAGGTTCGAACTTAATGCCGCGGCATTTACCGACCCTTAAATCATCGGGCCTATCATTAACGATGCCCGTAAACGAAAGGTTACCAGCGGTAGGTATTTGTTAATATCGCAGGAAATTTTTTAGCAAACCGTGTCAAAGCGGCGCGCAGGGCGGTTTCAAGTTGAGCCGGGGTCTCGCATCACGGGAGTAATGCGTATGAAGTCGCGAGAAAGTCTCGTTCGCCTGAAGGAATTTCAGGTGAACGAAAAACGACGTCAGTTGCAGCAGTTGCAGATGATGATGTCCGAATTCGAACGGATGACGAAGGATCTGGAGAGCCAGATCGTCGTCGAGGAAAAGAAGTCCGGTATTTCCGACCCGAATCACTTTGCTTATCCGACCTTCGCCAAGGCCGCGCGTCAGCGGGCCGACAACCTGCAGGTTTCGATCAAGGAACTGAAGATGCAGGAAGAGACGCTGGAGATGGCGCTCGAGGAGATGCAGGCGGAATATGCAAGGGCCGCAGCGCTGGAAGAGCGTGACGGCGGCGCCAGAGCAAGGGCGTAACAGAAACGGCGGGTGCCGGCTTCGGCGCCCTGGGATCGCCACTGAGAAGCCATGTATGATGGGCGCGCTGTCCGTTATACATGGCTTTTGGTGTTTGCCTTATGGCATCGCTCCCACCGGAAACGAACTTCGTCACCCGCGGGGACGATTTGTCTTATGCATGTCTTTGTCCCCAAACCCGCTGTGCACTTTTAGGCGACATGCATTAATTCACAACATCCTTCCATTCCGGATGGCGTTGCGCCTGCGCCTTGAAGAATGGGCAGAGCGGGATGATCTTCCAGCCGCCGGTGCGGGCTGCCTCCACGGCGTGGAGCGCCAGTGCCTGGCCGACACCTTTACCGCGCAGCGAGTCGGGAACGGCCGTGTGATCGATGATGACCAGCTTCGGCGATGCGCGCGAATAGGTCATCTCCGCCTCGTGCACTTCGACCTCGGCCGCGTAGCGGCCACCGGAGACGCCTTCCTCACTTCGAATGTCCATTGTCTTTCCTCGTAACCTATATTGTCGTAGCGGACCGTGACATGGCGGCGCGGTCGTGCCAAGCCATGGAGGCAATACGGGCAGGAGACAGAGTGTTCATGCAAAATGTCGGATCGATGAGAGGTTCAGGGCAATGAGTGCGCTTTCGATGGCTCGCCCCGTGCTTCTCGTGGCTGCGCCGTTCTTCCTGGCGCTCGGCCTCGTCTTGCCGCTGGTCCGTTTCGAGACGCTGTATTTCTTCGACGAAACGCCGTCGCTCATCGAAATCATCGTCTCGCTTTGGCAAGGCGGGGACGGGCTGCTGGCGGCAATCGTCGCCCTGGTTTCGATCCTGCTCCCGTTTCTGAAGATGATCGGCATCACCGTGGAGGCGATGGGGATCACCGCAGAAGCGACGGCCGCCGGGGGTGGGGCCGGCAGCCTGTTCTATCGTCGAGTCGTACCGCATCTGTCCAAGTGGTCGATGATGGATGTGCTGCTCGTCGCGGTCGTCATTGCGGCGGCGAAGACGACGGGGCTGGCGGATGCCTTCACGCAGCCCGGCCTTTGGTGCTACGCGGCCTCGTCAATGATTTCGGGCCTTCTTCATTCCCTCATGGGAGATGCCTCCGGCCCGAAATAAATGTCGTCAATGCTGGGGTGTGATCAATGACGATATTGCTGAATGCGCGTGGTGCGCAGGCCGGCAAGACCGTGGCTGTTGATCGACGACTGCCAGGACAGGAATTCTTCGACCGTGAGCGTGTAACGCTCGCAGGCCTCTTCCAAGCTCAACAAGCCACCGCGGACAGCCGCGACAACCTCTGCCTTCCGGCGAATCACCCAGCGCCGCGTATTGGGCGGCGGAAGATCCGCGATCGTCAGGGGGCTGCCATCGGGGCCGATGACATATTTTACTCGGGGACGTATCATTTCGGTCATTGGACTCTCTACACAACGCAAGACCACGAGCCCCACTCTAGCCTGCCACATTTAAAAATTGCCTAAACCCATCGTAAGACTTTGATAACAAATTTAGACGCCCGCCCTGGCCGGTGATGGGGGCGGCTGCCTGCCGCTACGTCAATTTGTAGCGCCTGCATGGGAGCCATGCGGAACAAATATTAGCTGATTTCTTGGGACGATCTTAGAAGTGCGGCAACATAAAAATGAGCGCAAGACTTCGTATCCTCGGGATGCGGGCAGAAGCCGTCTGCCCCGGCGCGAACTTTTCGCCGCCGGCAGCGAGGCCGAGCCGCAGCTGGCCATACGAGGATACGAAGATGAAAAGACGTGAGCGCGCAGTCGGCGACTGCGCTGAGGATGCTGCATTTTCGCCTTCGCAGGCCGATGGCGCTGGGGTTTCGGCCGGCGACGGCAAGGAACGGCTCGACGAGATGGCGAAGCTTGCGCGCTTCGATTTCTATCTGCTCTCGGCTTTCCCGCGGGGTGACCCCACAGCTTTCACCGAAAACCGGTTGATCAGTAATTGGCCGCAAAGCCTTGTCGGCTTTTAGGAGGCTGCGGATCTCTTCTATTGCAGCAGCCTGGTGACCGCGATGAAGCGGACGATCGTGCCGATCTTCGGCGAGGAGGGGTCGTTTGCGGGCAGCGCCGCCAATCAGGAAAACCGCAAACTCAACGTGCTCTTTCAGATGCACGGGCTGAAGAATACCTTCGCCTTCACGCTGCACGACGCTGACCTGAAACAATACATCTTCGCCTTCTCAGTTAGCTGTCCTATGCCCACGCGAGAGCAGGAGATGGCGCTTCTCGACGGCTGCATGGAGCTTCTGGACAAGGTTTCGCGTAGCGGCAGCGTGGAGGATGGTCCGTTGGAGACGCTCACCCGGCGCGAAATCGAATGCCTGCGACGCTGCCTGATCCCGGAATCGATTTAAGGGATCAGGCAGCGATTCAAAGTGCTACAGCGTCCTTTGCGCGTCTAGAAAGACGCGCAAAGGACGCTGTAGTCTACCGCCGGCAAGAGCAGCGACGAGAGATCGCGATCATTCTCGATCTCTCGTCGCATATGGTGGGTTATCTGAAGAGCGCGATGCGCAAGCTCGATTCGGTCAGCCGCATGCAGGCGGTCGCCAGAGCATTCGGGTACCGGCTGCTCTAAAGCGCGAGGAGCGAATCTGAAAGATCGCGGCGCCCTTTAGAAGCCTTTTCCGCGGGTCAGCTCCGACACGACGGTTCCGAAAATGATGCGCATGTCCATCAAGATCGAAAAATTCCCGACGTAGTAGAGATCGCTGGCGATGCGGGCGCGCGCCTTGGCCGGCCGATCGGTCGGACCGCGCAGGCCGCGCATCTGGGCAAGACCCGTCATGCCAGGGCGCATCGCATGGCGCTGATGGTATTCCGGTACGAGCTCTTCGTAGAGCACGCCGCCGGCGCGCATGCCGATCGCATGGCAGCGCGGACCGACAACCGACATGTGGCCCAGCAGCACGTTCAGCAACTGCGGCAACTCATCGACATTCGTGCGGCGCAGAATGGCACCGACGCGCGTGACGCGCGGATCGTTCATCACCGTCTGGGCAACGCCGGAGACGTCGCAGAGGTCGGTGCGCATGGAACGGAACTTGTAGACCTTGATGGCCTTGCAGTTCTTGCCCCAGCGGGTCTGCTTGAAGAGCACCGGCCCTGGGCTGTCGATCTTGATCAGCAGGGCGACGAACAGAAGGAAAGGGGCGAGGACGAGGAGGGCGCTCAACGACGAAACAATGTCGAACGCCCGCTTCAGGACCAGATCCACCAACGGCGCCTGCGGCGCATCGCTGTGGATAACAGGGGTCTGGATCTTCAGGCTCGGCTGCTGGCGGCGGCTCGGCCGGAAGGACTCTGTCGAAATGCTGTTGTTTAATTCCGTGATGCTCAAGGATCGTACTCTGTTGTCTTCGAGGGGGCGCGGCGGCAATAGGCGATCAATGGTTAACCCTGTCACCAGGGCTGCACTTAGGTCTTGGTAACCCTACTAAAACGGAAAAATGCGACAATTGTGTAATGGTGTCCAGAGAAATATCGCATTGCAGCAAATCTTTCGCATTTGCGTTAAGTTGAGGCAAGCTCATGATATTTCGTTAATAATTGGAATTTTGTCAAAGTTTCTAGGGCTTTGGCGGGGTTCGCCGGGGGCTGGCGACGTACCGTTTCGACGCGTGGCCCATGGCTCTCAAACGTATTTCTTAACGGCAGACGATGCGAAATTTTTCTGATGAAGATATCGATCGTTGTCCAAGCCGTGTCAGAATGTGACAAAATCAAGGCGAGTTGGGCGGCGGTATAGCGTCTGAAGAATAAGCAGAGCGACGAGTTTCCGGCCAGAATCACTTGGTGAGGCCCGATCGGGCGAATCACTCCACAGCTGGAAATGGGATCGTGGACGTGCTTCCCGACCCGCAGGGGGATATTTGGCGCGTAAGGGGCGCCCGGAGGTCGATCGAGGATCGTCGCGGCACGCCTGGACGCGTGGCGGCGATGCAAAGGATTGCGCCATCTGCCGGTATTCAGCGATTCCCGCGGGTGATCACGCCGGTTCGAGGACGCGTTTCCTGCCGCCCCAGGAGATGAAGTTCGGGTTGGCGAAGTCGAAATCGGCCGCCGGCCCCGTCTTGCCATAGGTCAGCGGCGTCCCGTCCAGCGTCACCGTCGAACCGCCGGCGGCACGCAGCACGGCATCGCCGGCCGCGGTGTCCCATTCCATCGTTCGGGTGAAGCGCGGATAGACGTCGGCCTTGCCTTCAGCCAGCAAGCAGAATTTCAGCGAGGAGCCAATATTAGTGCATTTGAAGATCGCGTGGTCGGCGAGGAAGCTTCCGGTCTCCGGGCTGTTGTGGCGAAGGCTTGCAAGCGCCAGCCTGTCGTCCGGCTGTTCGCGCACCGTGATTGCGCTGCGTGCGCCAACCGTGAAATCGTCCATGACGACGAGCCTTTCGGCGTGGCCGCGTTCCCCCGAGAAGGCAAGTCCCAGCGCTGGCGCATAGACGATGCCGGCAACCGGAGCGCCGTTCTCGATATAGGCGATGTTGACGGTGAATTCCTGTCGTCCGTCGACGAATTCACGGGTGCCGTCGAGAGGGTCGACCAGGAAGAAGCCTCGGCCGGCGATGTCGGGCACCTTGCCGGCGGCGACCGATTCTTCCGCCACAACGGGTATTTCGGGATAATCTCTGGCGAGATGAGCGAGGATGATGCGTTCGGCCTCCTCGTCGGCGACCGTGACCGGACTTGCATCCGCCTTCATGGCGACGGGGAAGCCTTCGCGCAAAACCGTGATGATGGCCTTGCCGGCTTCGAGCGCCGCCTTTTCAAATGTCCTCAGCATTGTCCTTTTGCCGTTCGCCACGCGGGCCGAGCACCCCGCTGTCGCTCGTCCGCAAACCATCCCTGTCACAACCAGATACGCAAGTTTATATGGTGTTCCCCGTCGTGCTCCGCATCCCTCAATACGCAGCTCGATGATGCTACCATAAGTTTTCAGCCTTGTCAGACGAAGATGCGGGCGTCGCTGGTGAAATGGCATTCGCCAAAGCGGCTGCCTTGGGGTCGGAATTTGCTCCATCTTCCAATTCTGTGGAATAGCTTGCGCAGCAAGCGGCGCAGAAAATCGACGGTGACATCTCCGGGTGGTTAACCCAGTGTCCGTTTTTGGCTAAAAATAGCGCCTGCTCTGCCGTTTTTCTGTGGATTTTGGTTCAAAATTCGCCAGTTAACCCTGTTTCGGTAAGAATCTGTCGGAGTAAATCCTTTTTGTCTTCACATTTTCGACGAAACCGCTATGCATTCGGCCTATGAGGTTCCCTGAAACGGGGAACCAAAGAACCAAAAAGAGATGCAGCATGTTTCGCTCGCATCCAGGGGAAAACGACATATGGAGTATTTCGTCCAGCAGCTCTTAAACGGGCTGACGCTCGGATCCATCTATGGCCTTGTGGCTATTGGCTATACGATGGTTTACGGCATTATCGGCATGATCAATTTCGCCCATGGCGACATCTTCATGCTCGGTGGTTTCGCCGCTCTTATCGTCTTCCTCGTCCTCACATCCATCTTCGCAGGTCTCCCGGTGGCCGTTCTGCTGCTGGTGATGCTGGTCGTTGCGATGCTGATGACGAGTTTGTGGAATTGGACGATCGAGCGCGTCGCATACCGGCCCCTGCGCGGGTCCTTCCGCCTGGCGCCGCTGATTACCGCGATCGGCATGTCGATCACGCTGTCCAACTTCATCCAGGTGACGCAGGGTCCACGCAACAAGCCGATTCCGCCGATGGTGAGCTCGGTCTACCAGTTCGGCAACATCTCGGTGTCGCTGAAGCAGATCATCATCATCGTGATCACGGTCGTGCTGCTCTCGGTCTTCTGGTACATCGTCAATCGTACGGCACTCGGCCGCGCCCAGCGCGCCACCGAGCAGGATCGCAAGATGGCGGCGCTGCTCGGCGTCAACGTCGACCAGACGATCTCCATCACTTTCGTTATGGGTGCGGCACTCGCGGCCGTGGCCGGCACGATGTACCTGATGTATTATGGCGTCGCCTCGTTTAACGACGGCTTCACGCCTGGTGTGAAAGCCTTCACGGCAGCCGTTCTCGGCGGTATCGGTTCGTTGCCCGGCGCCGTCTTCGGCGGCCTCCTTATCGGCCTTATCGAGTCGCTGTGGTCGGCATACTTCACCATCGCCTACAAGGACGTCGCGACCTTCGCGATCCTGGCTTTCGTGTTGATCTTCAAGCCGACCGGCATCCTCGGGCGGCCGGAAGTCGAGAAGGTATAACGTCATGGCAAACATCGAAAATTCTGCAGGCAAGCCCGATGCCGGACTTGTCCGCAAAGGCCTTACCGAAGCTCTTTTCGCCGCCGTCCTATCGTTCGGCATGTTTGTCCTCTATGTCGGCCTCAAGACCGACCAGAACATCAGCAACGAGTTGATCATCGTCCAGCGCTGGGGCTTGCTTGCGATCTTCGTCGCGGTCGCCGCCATCGGCCGCTTCGCGATGGTCGTTTTCATCAGGCCGAATCTCGACCGCCGCAAGCTCAGCAAGGCGCGCGAGGGCGAACTCGACATCTCGACAGAGAAGAGCTTCTTCCACCGGCATTTCCTGAAGATCGCGCTGATCGCGCTGCTGCTGTATCCCATGGTAGTGGTGGCGATCAAAGGCCCTCAGGGCTCGCTGACATATGTCGACAATTTCGGCATCCAGATTCTGATCTATGTGATGCTTGCCTGGGGGTTGAACATCGTCGTCGGCCTCGCCGGCCTGCTCGACCTTGGCTATGTCGCCTTCTATGCCGTCGGCGCCTACTCCTACGCACTGCTTTCGAGCTATTTCGGCTTGTCCTTCTGGGTGCTGCTGCCGCTTTCGGGCATCCTCGCGGCACTCTGGGGCGTCATTCTCGGCTTCCCGGTGCTGCGCCTGCGCGGCGATTACCTTGCCATCGTGACGCTCGCCTTCGGTGAAATCATTCGTCTCGTCCTCATCAACTGGACTGAGGTGACGAAGGGCACCTTCGGTATATCGAGCATCCCGAAGGCAACACTGTTCGGCATTCCCTTCGATGCGACGGCCGGCGGTTTTGCCAAGCTCTTTCACCTGCCGATATCCTCTGCCTATTACAAGATCTTCCTGTTCTATTTGATCCTGGCGCTCTGCATGCTGACGGCCTATGTCACCATCCGGCTGCGCCGCATGCCGATTGGACGCGCATGGGAAGCTTTGCGCGAAGATGAAATCGCCTGCCGTTCGCTCGGCATCAACACGGTGACGACCAAGCTCACCGCCTTTGCGACGGGTGCAATGTTTGCCGGTTTCGCCGGCTCGTTCTTCGCCGCCCGCCAGGGCTTCGTCTCGCCGGAATCCTTCGTCTTCCTGGAATCGGCCGTCATTCTCGCCATCGTCGTTCTTGGCGGCATGGGGTCGTTGACCGGCATCGCGATCGCCGCCATCGTCATGGTCGGCGGCACCGAATTGCTACGCGAGATGAGCTTCCTAAAACTCGTCTTCGGACCCGATTTTACGCCGGAACTCTACCGCATGTTGATCTTCGGCCTCGCCATGGTCGTCGTCATGCTGTTCAAGCCGCGCGGCTTCGTCGGCTCGCGTGAGCCGACAGCCTTCCTCAAGGAGCGCAGGGCGATATCCGGAAGCTTCATCAAGGAGGGCCATGGTTGATGAGCCCGGTAGTAACGAACACGATGTCTGATGACACTCTTCTCAAGGTCGAGCACCTGTCGATGAAGTTCGGCGGGCTGATGGCCATCAACGACTTCTCGTTCGAAGCCAAGCGCGGCGATATCACCGCGCTGATCGGGCCGAACGGCGCCGGCAAGACCACCGTTTTCAACTGCATCACCGGCTTCTACAAGCCGACGATGGGCATGATCACGTTCAACCAGAAGAGCGGCAAGCAATACTTGCTGGAGCGGCTGCCGGACTTTCGCATCACCAGGGAAGCCAAGGTCGCGCGTACCTTCCAGAACATCCGGCTGTTCTCCGGCCTGACCGTTCTCGAAAACCTGCTGGTTGCCCAGCACAACAAGCTGATGAAGGCATCGGGTTATACGATCCTCGGCCTTATCGGTGTCGGACCCTATAGGCGGGAAGCGGCGGGGGCGATCGAGCTTGCCCGTTTCTGGCTTGAGAAGGCCGACCTGATCGACCGCGCCGACGACCCCGCCGGCGATTTGCCCTACGGCGCCCAGCGGCGTCTCGAAATCGCCCGCGCCATGTGCACCGGCCCGGAGCTGCTTTGCCTGGACGAACCGGCTGCCGGCCTCAACCCACGGGAATCGGCAACGCTCAACGCGCTGCTGAAGAGCATTCGCGCCGAAACCGGAACGTCGATCCTGCTGATCGAGCACGACATGTCTGTGGTCATGGAAATCTCCGACCACGTCGTCGTCCTCGAATATGGTCAGAAGATTTCCGATGGCACACCGGATCACGTGAAGAACGATCCGCGGGTCATCGCGGCCTATCTCGGTGTCGAGGATGAGGAAGTGGAAGAGGTGATCGCAGCCGT
The DNA here is from genome assembly GCF_013087515.1 of Rhizobium sophorae. Taxonomy (GTDB): domain Bacteria; phylum Pseudomonadota; class Alphaproteobacteria; order Rhizobiales; family Rhizobiaceae; genus Rhizobium; species Rhizobium sophorae. The sequence continues at coordinate 10,184 of NZ_JABFCN010000070.1, forward strand.
CGAGCAGCTCGAAGGAGGCGCAAACTGATGGGCGATGAAGTAATGACGGGTCAACCGCTCCTTCAGGTCAATGGCGTCGAAACCTATTACGGCAATATCCGGGCGCTGGCCGGCATCGATGTCCACGTCAACAAAGGCGAGATCGTCAGCCTGATCGGCGCCAACGGCGCCGGCAAGTCGACACTGATGATGACGATCTGCGGCAGCCCGCAGGCCCGCACCGGTTCGGTGGTCTTCGAGGGCCGCGACATCACCCGCATGCCGACGCATGAGATCGCCCGCCTGCGCATTGCGCAGTCGCCGGAAGGCCGCCGCATCTTTCCGCGCATGACGGTTCTGGAAAATCTTCAGATGGGCGCCGGCCTCGACAATCTCAAACACTTCGCCGAAGACGTCGAGAAGATCTTCACGCTCTTCCCGCGTCTCAAGGAACGTCACGCCCAGCGTGGCGGAACACTTTCGGGCGGTGAGCAGCAGATGCTGTCGATCGGCCGCGCGCTGATGGCGCGCCCGAAGCTGCTGCTTCTCGACGAACCCTCGCTCGGTCTTGCGCCGTTGATCGTCAAGGGCATCTTCGAGGCGATCAAGCAGCTCAACGAGGCGGAGGGGCTGACCGTTTTCCTCGTCGAGCAGAACGCGTTCGCCGCCCTCAGGCTTTCTCACCGCGCCTACGTGATGGTGAACGGCAAGGTGACGATGAGCGGCTCCGGCAAGGAGCTTCTTGCCAATCCCGAGGTCCGCGCCGCCTATCTCGAAGGCGGAAGACACTAGGTCGAAAGGAGAGTTTGACATGCAGGGACTTTTCTTCGAATCGGATGCCGGCCCCCTTGTGGCGATCCGTGTCATCGTCTTGCTCTTAGGCTTCTGGACGGCCTGGCGCGCCGGCAGAGCGGTCGCCGAGGGCTGGAGCGACTATCCGCTGGTCATCGTCTATACATTTCTGCTCGCCTGGGCGATGCAGTTCCTGCATCATGCCCTGTTCAATGGGCCGATGCTCAGCGCCTTCTACTATATCCTCGACTTTGTGACGCTGCTGGTGTTCTCGACGGCCGGCTTCCGCTACCGCCGCACCAATCAGATGGTTAACAACTATTACTGGCTGTACGAAAAAACTTCCGCGTTTTCGTGGAAGGACAAACATTGACAGTCCGTTGAAACTAGGCATGAATTGCCTTCCGAGTGGAACAGCTTTCCTGGCGCAGTCAATGGTGGGTAGTGCGCTGGGCCTTGGACCGGAACCCGCCCAAAAATTGGGAGTAATAATATGAAGAAGTCTCTTCTGTCGGCAGTGGCTCTGACGGCGATGGTCGCCTTCAGCGGCAACGCGTGGGCCGACGTTCTTATCGCTGTCGCTGGTCCGCTGACTGGCCCGAACGCCGCGTTCGGCGCTCAGCTCCAGAAGGGTGCCGAACAGGCAGCCGCCGACATCAACGCGGCTGGCGGCATCAACGGCGAGCAGATCAAGATCGAGCTCGGCGACGACGTCTCCGACCCGAAACAGGGCATTTCGGTCGCCAACAAGTTCGCTGCTGACGGCGTCAAGTTCGTCGTTGGCCACTTCAACTCGGGCGTTTCGATCCCGGCTTCGGAAGTCTATGCCGAAAACGGCATCCTCGAAATCACCCCGGCCGCGACGAACCCGACCTTTACGGAGCGGGGCCTCTGGAACACGTTCCGCACCTGCGGCCGTGACGACCAGCAGGGTGCCATCGCCGGCAAATATCTTGCCGATCACTTCAAGGACGCCAAGATCGCTGTCGTTCACGACAAGACCCCCTACGGTCAGGGCCTTGCCGACGAAACCAAGAAGGCTATGAATGCCGCCGGCGTGACGGAAGTCATATACGAAGGCATCAATGTCGGCGACAAGGACTTCTCGGCCCTCATCGCCAAGATGAAGGAAGCCGGCGTCTCGATCATCTATTGGGGTGGTCTGCACACCGAAGCCGGTCTCATCATCCGCCAGGCGGCCGACCAGGGCCTGAAGGCGACGCTGGTTTCGGGCGACGGTATCGTTTCGAACGAACTGGCCTCGATCGCTGGCGACGCCGTCGCCGGTACGCTAAACACCTTCGGCCCCGATCCGACGATGAACCCTGCGAACAAGGAACTCGTCGAAAAGTTCAAGGCCGCTGGTTTCAATCCGGAAGCCTACACGCTCTATTCCTACGCTGCGATGCAGACGATCGCAGGGGCCGCCAAGGCTGCCGGTTCGCTGGATCCTGAGGCCGTTGCCAAGGCCATGAAGGAAAAGGGCCCGTTCCCGACCGTTCTCGGCGACATTTCGTTCGACGAAAAGGGCGACCCGAAGATTCCTGGCTACATCATGTACGAATGGAAGAAGGGTCCGGACGGCAAGTACAGCTACTTCCCGCAGGGCATGTAAGCCTCGCTTCCCTTTATGGGACATGATTATCGAAGCCCGGTTCCGACCGGGCTTCTTTCTTTTTGCGGGTGTTTCAATTCCGGCCTGGCAACAGTGCCGCAATCGCTCATCGATCGATCCCACGAAAACGGCGCGTTACGGCGCCCGGCAGCTCGCTTCGATGGAGGGGTTGCGGACGGCGAAAAACGGTACGATCCAAGGGGGGCGGGCTTGACGTTTATGAGGCGGAACGTGATGTGCCGGAGTCGCTTCGGCGGATGGAGACCGTCATGGATCGCCTTTGATCCTGGCGGAAAGATGCCCGGCCCTTCGGGTTGACTGAAACGGGCCGGCTTGTCGACCATCCGACTCCGTTTGAGCCAACAGAATGCTTCAATCTAACCGGGAAAGGCTCTGGCCTCCATCACCCTCTTACATCTCGTACAGCACGTGCGTGGCTTTCACGGCGGCCGAGGCGCGGTTCTCGACGCCGAGCTTCACGTAAATCTGTTCGAGGTGTTTGTTCACCGTCCGCGCAGACAGTCCCAATATTTCGCCGATGTCGCGGTTGGCCTTGCCCTTGGCGATCCAGAGCAGAACTTCGGATTCGCGCTGGGTGAGCGAAAAGCGCTGGCGCAACACCTCGTCGTCGCTGCGCTGATTGGCGGCGGTGAGGCGGAAAAGATATTCGTCAGGGCCGATTGCGCCGAGGAAGGCGAGCTGCAACGCTGCCTGGCCGGCATGGGCGATCGAGATGATGCCGTCGCGCACCGCGGTGACGCGGTCGCGCATCCAGCCGGCGATATGGCGGACAACGATTTCCATGCCGTCGTCGCTGCCCATGGCGGCATTGACCAACCGTGTCGCTTGCGGCGTTGACCAGTGGATGGCGCCGTCGCCCTTGACTGCCAGCAGATGGCGGCCGGCTGCGTCGAGCGCCACGCGGGCGCTCTGGGCCGAGCGAGCATTGCGCAGATGAACACGGATGCGGGCGCGCAGTTCGTCGATGTTGATCGGCTTGCTGAGATAATCGACGCCGCCGGATTCCAGCGCGTGCACGACATGCTCGGTCTCGGTCAGGCCGGTCATGAAGATGACGGGCACCTGCGCCACCGCGGCATTCGCCTTCAGCCGGCGGCAGGTCTCGAAGCCGTCCATGCTGGGCATGACCGCGTCGAGCAGGATGAGGTCGGGCGTGATGCGCTCGACGATACCAAGTGCCGCCGTGCCCGATGTGGCGATCAGCACGGAGAAGCCGGATTGTTCGAGTGCGTCGGTCATGAAGCCGAGTGCTTCGGCCGAGTCGTCGACGAGCAGAACGATGTCGCGGGGAAGGGCCGGCTCAGCCAATGGGTTCCACCTTTTCGTCGAAGTCGTGCAGGAAGGTCATGAAGCCGGCGAGATCGAAGGCGGCGACATAGGCGCGAAGTTCCTCCGTGAATGGCTGATTTGCCTCCACCTTGGCAAGGTCCGAAAGCTTGGCTTCGATGCCTCTAATATAGCCGATCTCGCCGAGCCGCAGCAATTCCTGCACATGGGCAGCACCTGGGCTCAATATCGGCGCTTCGATCTTGACAGGAACGGATGGCGCGGCATCGGCATAGATCCATATCAGGCCGAGATGCAGGGCGAGCTTGTCGCGCAGCTGGCGGATGTCGACCGGCTTGCCGATCGCATCATTGTGGCTGTCGTCGCTGTCGCTGAGAACGGCGGCATCACCGATATTGGCCGAGAGCATCAACACTGGCGCCGTCTGGCCGGCTTCGCGCAGACGCGAGACGAGCTGCCAGCCGTTCATGCCGGGCATCAGAATATCGATGAGGAAAAGGTCCGGCAGAATGCCCTCGATCAGCGTCAGGCATTCGCCGCCGCCTGCCGCCGTCAGCACGATGAAATCGAGCGGCGCCAAGATTTCGCGCATCATCTCGCGATGGTCCTCGTTGTCGTCGACGATGACAACAGTGCGGCGCGGGCCGTCATAACCGACGATGCGCTTCTCTTGCGGCGCTGCGGCCACGGCGCGCATGACGGCGGACAGCATCAGCCGGACGCGGAAGGTCGAGCCTTCGTCCTTCGTGCTCGAAACCGAAATCTCGCCGCCGAGCGTGTTGGTCAGAAGCCGGGTGATGGTGAGGCCGAGGCCGAGCCCGGGCATCGGCCGCACGCTTTCGGCTTCGCCGCGCTGGAAGGGTTCGTAGATGCGGGGCAGGTCTTTCTCGGTGATGCCGCGGCCGGTATCGGCGACGGTGAAGGTCGCGACCTGGCTGCGATAGCCGACATCGAAGGTGACGCTGCCTTCGTCGGTGAATTTGATGGCATTGGAGAGCAGGTTGACGAGGATCTGGCGCAGGCGCTTTTCGTCGGTGCGGACGAATTGCGGCAAGGCCGGCGCGCGCTCATGGATGAAGGCAAGCCCCTTTGCCTGTGCCTGCGGACGGAACATATCGACGATCTGATCGAGGAAATCCTGGATGTTGATCTCGTTGGAATAGACCTGCAGGCGGCCGGCCTCGATCTTGGAAATATCGAGCAGGCCGTCGATCAGCCCGGAGAGGTGTTCGGCGCTGCGGCGGATGACCTTGATCGAGGATTGGCGCGGCGCCGGGATGGTCTCATCGCGTTCGAGGATCTGGGCATAGCCGAGCACGGCATTCAGCGGCGTGCGCAATTCATGGCTGAGCCCGACGACATAGCGGCTCTTGGCGCGGTTGGCGGCCTCGGCGGTTTCCTTGGCGTTCTGCAAGGCGGCGTCGGTCTTCTTGTGGGCGGCGATTTCTTTCAGCAGCAGCGTGTTCTGGCGTGAGGATTCCTCCTCGGCAACGACGCGGCTGTCATGGGCGAGCACATAGAACCAGCAGACGACACCTGAGATCACCGAGAAGACGAAGAAGACGATGAGGATGGTGCGGTTGACGACCTCGGCCGTCTCGGGCGAGGCGGAGGCGACCTGATGGGCGATCATCGCCAGGATTGCGCCGATGGCGGTCAGTGCCAGCACGACGGCGATGCCGTAACGGCCAAGGCGCGTCGTCAGCTTCCCCAGAATGGCTTCCGGCAGCAGCGCCTTGGCGACGGTGCCGACCTGCGCGTTGAAACGGGCGGCCGGCTTGCACATATCGTGGCAGCGGCTGTCGAGCGAGCAGCAGAGCGAGCAGATCGGCGCGGCATAGGCCGGGCACCAGGCCATGTCCTCCGGCTCGAAGGGATGTTCGCAGACCGAGCAGGTGATGTTCGTCAGGTTCTTCCAGCTCTGGCGCGGCTTGCGGGCGAGATAGAATTTGCCCTTCGTCGCCCAGGCGATGACAGGCGAGGCGACCACTGCGATGACGAGGGTAATATAGGGAGCGAGTGAGGCGGCGATCTCGCCAAAGGCGCCGAAATGGGCAATCAGCGAGACCGTCGCCGATAGCGTCATGGCGCCAAGGCCGACCGGGTTGATGTCGTAGAGGTGGGCGCGCTTGAACTCGATGCCAGGGGGAGCCAGTCCCAGCGGCTTGTTGATGAAGAGATCGGCGGAGATCGTGCAGAGCCAGGCCATGGCGATGATCGAGAAGATGCCGAGCGTCTCCTCCAGCAGCCGGTAAATGCCGAGTTCCATCAAAAGCAGGGCGATTGCGACGTTGAAGACCAGCCAGATGACGCGGCCGGGATGGCTGTGGGTCAGCCGCGAGAAGAAGTTCGACCAGGCGAGCGAGCCGGCATAGGCGTTCATCACATTGATCTTCAGCTGCGAGACGACGACGAAGGCGGCCATCAATAGCAGCGCGGCATTATGCCAGGGGACCATGTAGCCGAAGGCGGTCAGGTACATCTGCGCCGGGTCGGCGGCGCGATCGAGGGGGACGCCTGAGGTGAAGGTCAGCACGACCAGGAAGGAGCCGGCAAGCAGCTTCGGCGCGCCGATGATGACCCAGCCGGGCCCGGCGAGAAAGATGGCGAGGCGATGGCGCCACTTGCGCTGCGGGTCCGGCGGCAGGAAGCGCAGGAAGTCAGCCTGTTCACCGATCTGCGACATCAGCGCCAGGATGACGGCAGAAGCAGCGCCGAACTCCACCAGATCGAATTCAGCGACAGTGCCGGGCGGGCCGGAGGCATGGCGGATGCCGGCAAAGGCACGCCAAAGATCGAATTTTTCCCAATCCAGCAAGGCGATGAAGATGAAGGGAAGGATATTCAGCACGATCCAGAAGGGCTGGGTCATCAGCTGGAACTTGCTGATCAGCCGCACGCCGTGCGTCACCAGGGGGATGACCATGACGGCGCTGATGATGTAGCCGATCCAGAGCGGGATGCCGAGGGTGAGCTCCAACGCCCCGGACATGATCGAAGCCTCGATCGCAAACAGCATGAAGGTGAAGCTCGCATAGATCAGCGAGGTGATGGTCGAGCCGATATAGCCGAAGCCCGCGCCGCGCGTCAGCAGATCGATGTCGACGCCGTGGCGGATGGCGTAGCGGCTGATCGGCAGGCCGATCGCCAGCATGGCGATCGAGGCGACGATGATGGCGTAAAAGGCGTTGGTGGTGCCGTAGGAGAGGGTGATCGCGCCGCCGATCGCCTCGAGCGCCAGAAAGGAGATCGCGCCGATCGCCGTCTGCGAGATGCGCTGCGAAGAGAAATGGCGGGCGCTCTTGGCAGTGAAGCGCAGCGCGTAATCTTCCAGCGTCTGGTTGGCGACCCAGCGATTATATTCGCGTCTCACCGGAATGATGCGTTGGCGCGCTGCCATGTCTTCCTTTCCGGCATTCCGGTTGGGCTCATCGTCTCTCCGGCAGTTTTGGCGGGATGGTTGGGAAAGGCAAGAGGGGGGCACCGCCTGGTTCACACAATGGCAATATTTTTGCAATTGATCTGTCACATGAGAGCTCTAACTCTCCCGGCGTTCGTTCAACCATTTCGGGTATCACCATGTCTGTTTTAAGCCTTTGCCGCCTGAGCACCGCCCTCGTCTGCCTGCTTTCCATCGTGCCATCGCTTGCCAGTGCCGAGCAGTCCACGGCGGCGAAAGCGCCTTATGCGCAGGCCGGAAACACCAACAAACGCGGTGACGCCTGCTTCTCGACGGTGGACACCAACGCCGCCGTTCATCTTCTCTCCGGCTTCCTCGAAATCTGGACCCCGCGCACGCCTTTCGTCGATGCGGGTGTCGAAGCCCCGGCCAAGGACAATTGCCCGGCGGTCGCCAAGACGGATTGGGATGGTATTCCCGCCAGCAAGACCGACGGCCACATCGTCAACCAGGCGGTCCACGACGCCAATATTGCCTATGTCGTCAATGCGACGCGGGCGCGGACGGCCGATCAGGCGGTGGCCGCCTATCTCGACGATCGGCGCGGCAAGAATGCCAGTATCGTCGATGGCCTTGGTCCGCTGACGGATGCCTGGAAGGCCGGCTCGAAGCAGACCACCACGATCACCGAGGTGGCGGCCGACGCGGTGACGGTCAAATATGACGACAAGGGCAACAATCGCGGCGCCGGCAGCAAGCCGGACACGGAAAACAAGACCGATGCCAATCCCGACATGGGCCTTGCAATCGACTTCATCAACGCCGCAAGCGGCGACGGCTCGACGGAGCCTGCCAAGCGCTATTTCAAATATGGCCGTCCCTATCGCTGGAGCCAGGATGTGTCGGTCGTCCCGACGCTGGAACCTGCCAAAAGCGGCAAGCCGGTCGAAGACGGCGGTTTCCCGAGCGGGCATACGGCGGAAGCCTGGCGGGATGCGCTCGCCATGGCCTATGTCGTACCGCAGCGCTTTCAGGAAATGATCACGCGCGCCAGCGAACTGGGCGAAGACCGCATCCTCGCCGGCATGCATTCTCCTCTCGACGTGATGGGCGGCCGGATGCTCGGCATCGCCACGGTCGTCTACAATCTGAACGAGGCCGACAATTCAGCATTGAAGAGCGATGCCTACGCCCAAGCGCAGGCATGGCTCATCGCCAAATCAGGCGTTGCGGATGCGGGTGCGCTCGAGGTTGCCGCCCATGCGGCACCGCTGGCTACAGATCGCTTCGCTGATCATGACGCCAATCGCGCTTACGTGCTGCAGCGGCTGAGCTACGGCCTGCCGACGATCCATGCGACCGACCAGCCGGCGCGCGTGCCGCAGGGCGCCGAAGCGCTTCTCGAAACGCGTCTGCCCTATCTGGATGGCGAACAGCGCCGCGACGTGCTCAAGACGACGGCGATCGCCTCGGGTTATCCGCTCCTCGACGATGCGGAAGGTTACGGGCGCCTCAACCTGTTTGCTGCCGCCGACGGTTACGGCGCCTTCGAACAGGACGTGACCGTGACGATGGATGCCGCAAAGGGCGGCTTCGATTCGATCGATACCTGGCGGAACGATATCGGCGGCAAGGGCAAGCTGGTGAAGCGCGGCAGCGGCATTCTCGGGCTTTCGGGCGCCAACAGCTATGCCGGCGGCACCGTGCTGGAAGACGGCGTACTGGTGGCCGGCTCGCCCTCGGCGTTAGGTCGTGGCGCGCTGACGATCAATGGAGGTTCGCTCGTTCTGGCGGCCGACAAGCCGTTGACCGTAAGCGGCGATTATCAGCAGCTCGCCAATGCCACGGCGAAGTCGGCCCTCGGCGCGAACGGCGCAGGCACGCTGGTCGTCGAGGGCAAGGCGGTGCTGGCCGGCGACCTCGACGTGACGCTTGTCGACGGCTATGTCCCGACGCCCGGAACCAAGATCGAGATCCTGAAGGCGGGCGCCGTGGCCGGCACCTTCGGCAAGTTCACCGTCTCCGGCCATAAGGCGACCGTCTCCTACGGTCCGACATCCGTCACCTTGACGATCGACGGATAATTTCCCGGCATTTGATCGCGACAAGGCATCTCCCTTTGCGGGGGATGCCGCTTCTCTCCCTGACCTGCCTGTTTGCCCCCCGCGCCTACGTCATTTTGCGTATGTGTTTTTGCGATGCAGCACCCGATAGTTCTTTAAGCAACAGTTAATCTCCGTTTCCGGTCTGTTGCGGAACAAGAAGAGGGGAGTTCAACCATATGAATCTCAAATCCACTATTACGGGCGCCGCGCTCGGCGCCGTCATGGCGGCTTCGGCCGCCTTCAGCGGTGCGGTTGCTGCCGACGACACGATCAAGGTCGGCGTGCTGCATTCACTTTCCGGCACCATGGCGATTTCCGAAACCACGCTGAAAGACGCCATGCTGATGCTCATTGACGAGCAGAACAAGAAGGGCGGCCTTCTCGGCAAGAAGCTCGAGGCCGTCGTCGTCGACCCGGCTTCCGACTGGCCGCTGTTTGCCGAAAAGGCACGCGAGCTGATCCAGAAGGACAAGGTTGCCGCCGTCTTCGGTTGCTGGACGTCCTCGTCGCGCAAGTCCGTTCTGCCGGTTTTCGAAGAGACCAACTCGATCCTCTTCTACCCGGTCCAGTACGAAGGCGAAGAGTCCTCGCGCAACATCTTCTACACCGGTGCTGCTCCGAACCAGCAGGCCATTCCTGCTGTCGACTACCTGATGGAAAAAGAAGGCGTCAAGCGCTTCGTTCTCGAAGGTACGGACTACGTCTATCCGCGCACGACCAACAAGATTCTCGAGGCATACCTGATTTCGAAGGGTATTCCGAAGGAAGACATCATGACCAACTACACGCCGTTCGGATTTTCCGACTGGCAGACCGAAGTTTCCAAGATCAAGGAATTCGGTTCGGCCGGCAAGAAGACCGCCGTCGTCTCTACGATCAACGGCGATGCCAACGTTCCGTTCTACAAGGAACTGGGCAACAAGGGCATCAAGGCAACCGACATCCCCGTCGTCGCCTTCTCGGTTGGCGAAGAAGAGCTTGCCGGCCTCGACACCAAGCCGCTCGTCGGCCATCTCGCTGCCTGGAACTACTTCGAATCGGTCGAAAGCTCGGCCAACAAGAAGTTCATCAAGGACTGGCACGCTTTCACCAAGAACGACAAGCGGGTGACGAACGACCCGATGGAAGCTGCGTATATCGGCTTCAACGCATGGGTTAAGGCCGTCCAGGCTGCCGGCACGACCGATACCGACAAGGTTCTCGACACCATCATCGGCGTCAGCGTTCCGAACCTCTCCGGCGGCTATGCGACCGTCATGCCGAACCACCACATCACCAAGCCGGTGCTGATCGGTGAAATCCAGGCCGACGGCCAGTTCGAAATCGTCCAGCAGACACCTGCCGTCGTCGGCGACGAATGGTCCGACTTCCTGCCTGATTCCAAGGATCTGATCTCCGATTGGCGCAAGCCGATGTCCTGCGGCAACTTCAATGTTGCTACGGGCAAGTGCGGTGGCAAGGGCTCCTGAGTACGAGCCCGATCCAATGATTGCGTGAAGGCTTCCGTCCGGGTTTGATACCGGGCGGAAGCTCCGTCCCAGCGATTGCGCCGCGAGGCCAACACTATCAAGGGCGAGAAAGCCGATGTATCGCGCCATAAAGATTTTCCTCATCACGGTTTGCCTGGCATTTTCGGGCCTGACATTTTCGGGCGTGATGATCTCGAGCGAAGTCCAGGCCCAGGACGATATACACGTGCTTATCGACGCGCTCGGCGTCGGCGATTTCCCGGAACGCGAAGTGGCCATCAAGGCGCTGGTCGCTTCCAAAGATCCGCATGTCAGCCAGATCCTGCAGCAGTTGAGCGATGGCCTTCTCTACGTCAATTCCGATGGCGGCCCGGTTCTCCTCCAGGGCGGTACCGATAACGAACCGACCTATTCCGATCCGATCACCGGCGAAGCCGCTGCCGATGTCGATCCGGATCTGATGACGAAGGTCAAGATCAACAACGCGCTTCGCGGCGTCATCGCCGCCGCCACCAGCCAGTTGACACTGATGAGCCCGGACCGTTCCGCGCGGCTTGCCGCGGCGCAGGGCCTTCTGAAAGATGCCGATCCCGCCAATCTCGACCTGCTGAACTCGGCACTTGCGGCCGAAAAAGACGCTGAGATCAAGAATACGATGGAAGCGGCGCGCGCAGTGCTGCTGCTCAAGACAGATGCGAGCGTCGAAGACAAGAAGGCTGCGATCGATACGATCGCGGCGCGCGGCAATCGCGATGCATTGACCATCCTCATGACCACACTCGAAACCGCGCCTGGAGACCTGAAGCCGGCGATCCAGGCGGATATCAGTTCCATCAATCGTAGCCTGGCGCTGTGGGATATCGTTCAGAACATCTGGTACGGATTATCTCTCGGCTCGGTATTGCTGCTTGCCGCGATCGGCCTTGCCATCACCTTCGGCGTCATGGGCGTCATCAACATGGCGCATGGCGAAATGGTGATGATCGGCGCCTATACGACCTATGTCGTGCAGGAATACATCACCTCCGCCTTTCCTGAACTTGCCGATTATTCGCTGGCCTTTGCCGTGCCTGCGGCCTTCGTCTTTACCGGCTTCGTCGGTCTGGTGATCGAGCGCGCCGTCATCCGCTATCTCTACGGCCGGCCGCTCGAAACGTTGCTCGCCACCTGGGGCGTGTCGCTCATCCTGCAGCAGGCGGTGCGAAGCATCTTCGGCCCGACCAACCGCGAGGTCCGCAATCCGACCTGGATGTCCGGCGTCTTCGATCTCGGCGGGCTCTCCATCACCTGGAACCGACTGTGGATCATCGTCTTTTCGATGGTCGTCTTTGTGGCGCTGCTCCTGCTGCTCAAGCGATCCGCTTTCGGCCTGCAGATGCGTGCCGTTACGCAGAACCGTCGCATGGCGTCGTCGATGGGCATCCGCACCGGCTGGGTCGATGCCTTCACCTTCGCACTCGGCTCGGGCATTGCCGGCATCGCCGGTGTGGCGCTCAGCCAGATCGACAATGTCTCGCCGAACCTCGGTCAATCCTACATCATCGACAGCTTCATGGTCGTCGTCTTCGGCGGTGTCGGCAATCTCTGGGGCACGCTGGTCGGCGCATTGTCGCTCGGCGTCGTCAACAAGTTCCTCGAGCCCTTCGCCGGTGCCGTGCTCGGCAAAATCCTGGTGCTCGTCCTCATCATTCTCTTCATCCAGAAGCGTCCCCGCGGGCTCTTCGCACTCAAAGGAAGGGCGGTGGAAGCATGATAACGGCCTTCCTTCTCCGATCACTCGATCGCAAAATCGTCATTGCCGTCGCCCTCCTGCTTCTGGTCGCCGTCCTTGTGCCGGTCCTGAACCTGATGACGGGGCCGACCAATCCGCTGCACGTGCCGACCTATATCATGTCGCTGTTCGGCAAGTATCTGACCTATGCGCTGCTGGCGCTGGCGCTCGATCTCGTCTGGGGCTTCTGCGGTATCCTCTCGCTCGGCCACGGTGCCTTCTTTGCGCTCGGCGGCTATGCGATGGGCATGTATCTGATGCGCCAGATCGGCACGCGCGGCAGCTATGGAGACCCGATCCTGCCCGACTTCATGGTGTTCCTGAACTGGAAGGATCTGCCCTGGTTCTGGTACGGTTTCAACCATTTCTGGTTTGCGGCGCTGATGGTGCTCGTCGTGCCCGGCCTGCTCGCCTTCATCTTCGGCTGGTTTGCCTTCCGCTCACGCGTCAACGGCGTCTATCTCTCGATCATCACCCAGGCGATGACCTACGCGCTGCTGCTGGCCTTCTTCCGCAACGACATGGGCTTCGGCGGCAATAACGGCCTTACCGACTTCAAGGACATTATCGGTTTCAACGTCCAGGCTGACGGCACGCGTGCAGTCCTCTTTGCGGCAACTGCGACCTTCCTTGCTCTATCGCTGCTGCTCGCCTCGGCGATCGTGCGCTCGAAGTTCGGCAAGGTACTGGTCGGCGTGCGCGATGCGGAAAGCCGCACTCGCTTCCTCGGTTACCGCGTCGAGCACTTCAAGCTCTTCACCTTCGTCGTCTCGGCGATGATGGCGGGCATTGCCGGCGCGCTCTACGTGCCGCAGGTCGGCATCATCAATCCCGGCGAATTCGCGCCTGCCAATTCGATCGAAGTCGTCATCTGGACGGCGGTCGGCGGGCGGGCGACGCTGATCGGGCCGATCATCGGCGCGGTCCTCGTCAACGGCGGCAAGACGATCTTCACCGGCCTCTTCCCGGAGTTCTGGCTGTTTGCGCTGGGCGGTCTCTTCGTCGCCGTCACGCTGTTCCTGCCGAAGGGCGTCGTCGGCACGATTGCGCAATATCTCGGCAAGCGGAAAGTTGTCTCCAAGGCGGCACCACCGGTGGCTGAGGAAGGCGGCATCGAGCCGAAAATCCAGGCAGCGGAGTGAGCGCCATGATTCCCGACGTCAAACCCAACAGCGTGCTTTATCTCAACGGCGTTTCGGTTTCTTTCGACGGCTTCAAGGCGCTGAATTCGCTGTCGATCGTCATCGAACCCGGCGAGCTTCGCGCCATCATCGGCCCGAACGGCGCCGGCAAGACGACGATGATGGACATCATCACCGGCAAGACCAGGCCCGACGAGGGCGAGGTTTTCTTCAACGGCACGATCGATCTCACCAAAAAGGATGAAGCCGATATCGCCCAGCTCGGCATCGGCCGCAAGTTTCAGAAGCCGACGGTCTTCGAAAGCCATACGGTCTGGGACAATCTGGAGCTGGCGCTGAATCGCCGTCGTGGCGTGTTCTCGACGCTGTTCTACCGGCTTTCGGGCGAGGACAAGGTGCGCATCGAGGAAATCCTCGAAACGGTGCGGCTGACGCACCGCCGCGACGAATTCGCCGCCAACCTCTCGCACGGGCAGAAACAGTGGCTGGAGATCGGCATGCTGCTGGCGCAGGAGCCGAAACTCCTGCTGGTCGACGAACCCGTGGCCGGCATGACCGATGCGGAAACGGCGGAAACAGCGATCCTGCTCAAGGATATCGCCAAAACCCGGTCGGTCGTCGTCGTCGAACACGACATGGGCTTTATCCGCGACCTCGGCGTCAAGGTGACCTGCCTTGCTGAGGGATCGGTGCTGGCAGAGGGATCGATCGATTTTGTGAGTTCGGATCCGAAGGTCATCGAGAACTATTTGGGGCGGTGATGATGCGGTCGATGGTTCTGGATTGGTCTGAAAGGGGAGCGACATATTCCCTCTTCTCCTCAACGGGGAGAAGGTGGCCCGAAGGGGCGGATGAGGGGGCTGCACGGCACACCGCTGATAACCTTTCGCCTTCGCTCAAGGTGCTCGTCGCTGTTGCTCCTCACCCCCCTCATCGCCTCGCTGCGCTCGGCACTTCTCCCCGCGGGGGAGAAGAGGGTAAGCGCATCGCCGGCACGGCAAACAAGGATGTCGCATCATGCTGACAGTCGAAAACGCAAACCTGCATTATGGCGCCGCTCAGGCGCTGCGCGGCATCTCGATCAAAGCGGAGATGGGCAAGATCACCTGTGTGCTGGGGCGTAACGGCGTGGGGAAGAGTTCTCTTCTGCGCGCCGTTACCGGCCAGCATCCGCTGTCGGCCGGTACCGTCACCTTCAACGATACCAAGCTCAACGGCCTGCCGCCCTTTGCCCGCGCCAAGCAGGGCATCGGCTATGTGCCGCAGGGGCGCGAAATCTTCCCGCTACTCACCGTCAAGGAAAATCTCGAAACCGGCTTTGCTCCGCTTGGCCGCCGCGACCGCAACATTCCCGATGACATCTTCAGTCTCTTCCCGGTGCTGAAGTCGATGTTGTCGCGTCGCGGCGGCGATCTTTCCGGCGGGCAGCAACAGCAGCTGGCGATCGGGCGCGCCATGGTGACGCGGCCGAGGATTCTCGTGCTCGACGAGCCGACCGAGGGCATTCAGCCATCGATCATCAAGGATATCGGTCGGGCGATCCGCTACCTGCGCGACTCTACAGGCATGGCGATCCTGCTCGTCGAGCAATATCTCGATTTCTGCCGGGAGCTGGCCGACTACGTCTACATCATGGATCGCGGCGAAATCGTGCATGAAGGGCTTGCCGAGACGCTGGATACGCCGGAGGCCCGCCGCCACCTGACTGTCTGACTGGCAGATGCCGCATTTTTCAGCAGAGAGCGCGGCGCCTGGAGAACCTTCCGCCGCCGCCAAAGGTCTGCTCGGGACGGCATAGGAATTGCTTGCTTTCCGCTATCCGCGCGCTTGAATGAAAAAAGGGCGCGACCGAAAGGGACGATATGACAATTGCGGCGGCAGGCACGAGACCGCAAAGAGCGGAAGGGCGCGGGCATCTGGCGGCAAAGCTGTTCGATGGCCGCACGCGCATCCGTGAACTCTATCAAGAGGGGGCAGCGAAGATCCGCCTGCCCGATACCTTCGATGCCTCGATGGAAGCCGTCATCATCAATACCGCCGGCGGGCTGACGGGCGGCGATCGGATGGATTGGAGCGTGGATGCCGGCGCCGGCACGCGCATCGACGTCACCACTCAAGCTTGCGAGAAGATCTACAAGGCATCGGCCGGCATCGCCGAGGTGGCGACCAGCATCAAGGTTGGAGCTCAAGCCCGCGTCGACTGGCTGCCGCAGGAAACAATCCTCTTCGACCGGGCCGCACTTTTCCGCCGGCTGGATGTCGATCTTGACGAGAGTGCCGAATTTCTGGCTGTCGAAGCCGTGCTGCTCGGCCGCAAGGCGATGGGTGAGACGGTGGAGACCGGGCTCTTCCGCGACCGCTGGCGCATCCGCCGTTCGAACCAACTGATCCACGCCGAGGAACTCAGGCTTTCTGAAGGTGTGGCGGCGCTGGCGGCGCGGCAGGCCGTGCTCGGCGGACAGGTGGCCTTTGCGACGTTGCTTTATGCCGGGCCGCTTTCGGAAGCCTATCTCGGCAAGGTCCGGCCGTTGGTCGAAGGATCGATGGGCGGTGCGAGCGCTTGGAATGGCAAGCTCGTCGTCCGCCTTGCAGCAGCCGACGGCTTCTCACTCAGAAAAGTCCTGATCCCCGTCATTTCCGCCTTGCGCAATGGTGCGCCTGTGCCGAAAGTTTGGAATCTATGAACTTAAGCATTCGGTCAAGCAGATGGACAAGCAATGAACCTCACTCCGAGAGAAAAAGACAAGCTGTTGATTTCGATGGCGGCGATGGTGGCGCGGCGGCGGCTGGAGCGCGGCGTCAAGCTGAACTATCCCGAAGCGATCGCACTGATCAGCGACTTCGTCGTCGAAGGCGCCCGCGATGGCCGCCCAGTTGCCGAGCTGATGGAAGCCGGCGCCCACGTGATAGGCCGCGACCAGGTGATGGAAGGCGTTGCCGAGATGATCCACGACGTGCAGGTGGAAGCAACGTTCCCGGATGGAACCAAGCTTGTCACTGTGCACGAACCGATCCGGTGAGGAGAGAAGAATGCTCGAGCTCAGGCCCAATTGCGAATGCTGCGACAAGGATCTGCCGCCGGATAGCACCGAGGCACGGATCTGCACCTATGAATGCACCTTCTGCGCCGATTGCGTGGGCGGCGTGCTAAAGGGCGTCTGCCCTAACTGCGGCGGCAATCTCGTCGCGAGGCCTATTCGGCCGGCGGCCATGCTTGCCAAAAATCCGGCGTCGACGAAGCGTGTGCTGAAGGCTGAGGGCTGTGCGCCCAAGGCGGCTTGAGGAGGACGAGATGATTCCAGGCGAGATCATTGCCGCAAGCGGCGACATCGAACTGAATGCCGGCGCGCAGACGGTGACGCTGGAGGTTTCCAATACGGGCGATCGGCCGGTGCAGGTCGGCAGCCACTATCATTTCGCCGAGACCAATGCGGGGCTTTCCTTTGATCGCGCGGCGGCGCATGGCAAGCGGCTCGATATCCCAGCGGGGACGGCGGTGCGCTTCGAACCGGGGCAGACTCGCTCGGTAACGCTGATCCCGCTTTCCGGCAAGCGCGAGGTTTACGGCTTCCGCCAACTGGTGATGGGCAAGCTTTAAAAACAATAGACGGGAGGAATACATGCGTTTGAATGTCTGCCTCGTCGGGGCTGCGATGCTGCTGGCGGTTGGTAGCGCCTCCGCCGAGGATATCGATTGCAACAGTCCCAAGACGCAATCGGACATGACTGCCTGCGAGGCGGCGCGCCATGAAACCGCCGACAAGGCGCTGAATGCGCAATACAAGAAGACCCGCGCCGTCTTGGCGGCGATCGACAAGGACCTAGACGGCGATATGAAGGGCGCAGAGCAGGCGTTGGTCAAGGCCCAGCGCGCCTGGATCGATTATCGCGATGCCGAATGCGACGCCTTCGGCTTTCAGGCCCGCGGCGGCACGATGGAGCCGATGCTGGTCGCCGGATGTCTCGCCAATATCACGGACAAACGCACGAAAGAGCTGAAAGAGCTCGAAGACACGATGAGCAACTGAGGTGATCAGGAAGATTATGATCGTCGGCAATGGTGAGGTCGCAGACGCAGAGGCAGGCATCATCGATGCCGCCGATTTCGTCGTCCGCTTCAACGATTGCCGCTCCTATGGAGCCGGCGGCAGCCGCACGGATGCCGTTGCGGTCTGCAACACCGGCAGGCCGGCAAAGGCGATGCTCGGTTCGCGTGAGTGGCACGCCCATCCGGGCGTGGTGGCGGCTGGCGAAATCTGGAGCGTGCGCGACCCGGAAAAATTTGCCGCGATGCGGGCGCCGCTTGCCGTCTCGCATCCGGAACTCGACGATTTCTGCGACGACTATACGAATGAGTTCACTGCCTTCTGCGCAAACACCGGCAAGGGACACGTCGTCATCGGCAAGGCGGTTCACGAGGCCGTCGATGCCTCGCTTTCAGCCTTTGCTCCTTCGCCCTATGTCGTGCCGAGCAGCGGTATGATCGTCATCGCCGAGGTGCTGAGCAGATATGCGGAAGCCGAGGTGACGCTTGCCGGCTTCGGCCACGCCGGCTGGGAATGGCACCCGTTTTCGGCCGAACGACAGCTTGTCGGTAGCTATATTGCCGCTGGCCGCCTCAAGCGGCTCGGCGGAAAAACACTCGTCTCTTCCTCCCAAGGAGCCTGATAGATGCCCTACAAGATCTCGCGCGCCGCCTATGCCGGCATGTTCGGACCGACCACTGGAGACAAGGTGCGCCTTGCCGATACGGAGCTTTTCATCGAGATCGAGAAGGATTTCACCACCTATGGCGAGGAGGTGAAGTTCGGCGGCGGCAAGGTGATCCGCGACGGCATGGGCCAAAGCCAGGTGACGCGGGCGGATGGCGCGGTGGATACGGTCATCACCAATGCGGTGATCGTCGATCATTCAGGCATCTACAAAGCCGATATCGGCCTCAAGGATGGGCGCATCGTCGCGATTGGCAAGGCCGGTAATCCCGACATGCAGCCGGGTGTCAACATCATCGTCGGCCCGGGCACGGAGGCGATCGCCGCCGAAGGCAAGATCGTCACCGCTGGCGGCATGGACAGCCATATCCACTTCATCGCGCCGCAGCAGATCGAGGAAGCGCTGATGTCAGGCATGACCTGCATGCTCGGCGGTGGCACTGGTCCTGCACACGGCACGCTCGCCACCACCTGCACGCCCGGTCCCTGGCATCTCGCGCGCATGATCGAAGCCGCCGACGCCTTTCCGATGAACCTTGCCTTTGCCGGCAAGGGCAATGCTTCGCTGCCGGGGGCGCTGACCGAAATGGTGCTGGCCGGCGCCACCTCGCTGAAGCTGCACGAGGATTGGGGCACGACGCCCGGCGCCATCGACTGCTGCCTGTCGGTGGCCGACGAATACGACGTGCAGGTGATGATCCACACCGATACGCTGAACGAAAGCGGCTTCGTCGAGGATACGATCGGCGCCATCAAGGGCCGCACCATCCATGCTTTCCACACTGAAGGGGCGGGCGGCGGGCATGCGCCCGACATCATCAAGATCTGCGGCCAGCCGAACGTCATCCCCTCGTCGACCAATCCGACGCGTCCCTATACGGTCAATACCATCGCCGAGCATCTCGACATGCTGATGGTCTGCCACCATCTGTCGCCGTCGATCCCCGAAGATATCGCCTTTGCCGAAAGCCGCATCCGCAAGGAGACGATCGCGGCGGAAGACATCCTGCACGATATCGGTGCTTTCTCGATCATCTCGTCCGATAGCCAGGCCATGGGCCGTGTCGGCGAGGTGGCGATCCGCACCTGGCAGACGGCAGACAAGATGAAGCGTCAGCGCGGCCGGCTGAAGGAGGAAAAGGGCGACAACGACAATTTCCGCGTCCGCCGCTATATTGCCAAGTATACGATCAACCCGGCGATCGCCCATGGCCTCAGCCGTGAGATCGGCTCTGTCGAAGTCGGCAAACGTGCGGACCTTGTGTTGTGGAACCCAGCCTTCTTCGGCGTGAAGCCCGATATGGTGCTGCTCGGCGGCTCGATCGCGGCTGCCCCGATGGGCGATCCGAACGCCTCGATCCCGACGCCGCAGCCGGTGCACTACCGGCCGATGTTTGCCTCCTATGGCAAGAGCCTCACCAATTCCTCGGTCACCTTCGCCAGCCAGGCCTCGCTCGATGCCGGCCTGAAGGGTCGGCTCGGCGTCGCCAAGGAACTGGTCGCAGTGAAGAACACGCGCGGTGGTATCTCCAAAGCATCGATGATCCACAACGACCTGACACCCGAGATCGAGGTCGATCCGGAGACCTATGAGGTCAGGGCGAACGGCGAATTGCTGACATGCGAGCCGGCAACGGTGCTGCCGATGGCGCAGCGCTATTTCCTGTTCTAGGCCCCCGTCCGATGCGTGATGGACGGCTGCGATGAGGACAGGCATCCGCTGGTTGTTGCGGATCGTATTTCTGCTTATGCTTTCGGCGGCCTGCGGGACTCTTATTCCCCGGCCGTTGATCGCACCGGTCAAGGCGTCGTCTGCCGCGGTGACACATCGGATTCTGCTGCTGTCGGGTCCGATCCATAGCGATATTGCCATTCCGCTCGATGCGGAAACGCGGGCTGCCTTTTCCTTCCTCGACAATACCGATTTTCCGCTCGGTCATCCGAGCGCGGAGTGGCTCATTATTGGCTGGGGCGGTCGTGCCTTCTATTTGGAAACTCCCACATGGGCGGAGCTGAAGCCGCTGCCGGTGTTGCGCGCGCTGACGATCGACCGTTCAGTGCTGCATGTGGACCTTGCCGGTCATATCACCGAGCCGCAGCCCACCGTTACAGCATTCGATGTCAGCGAGGATCAATTGGCGCAGCTGCGCGCTTTTATCTCGGACAGCTTCGTCCGTGATGCGGGCGCGGTGGTGCCGATTGCGGGTGCGGGTTACGGCGAGATCGACCGGTTCTTCGAGGCCAGGGGATACTTCAACGCCCTCTTAGGCTGCAACACCTGGACTGCCGCTGCCCTGCGCTCGGCTGGGCTTCGAACCGGCATATGGAACCCGCTTCCACAAGCATTGCGATTGTCTGTTTCTGTCTACAATTGAAGCGGCTGTCGGGCCAGTCCGCTCTTAAAGTGAATTGTGAATAGCGCTCTCCATCTAGTTGTAAAAATCGGCGGAAAAGCCGGTATTTTTTTCTGCTAGATCATTCTGGAACAACCGCGTCGCGAACCTCGATAAATCCATTTTATATCAATAGTTTAACTGTCTATCCGTACTGTTCGATTCAGGGATTGGAAAGCTGCATCCCCTGCTAGAAAAATTCTATCCGCCGAAACGTCCAAAACCGTTCGAATTTTAATGAGTCAATTAAGACACCCACAGCAATTGGGCTCTTATCAATGCCTGGAAACGCCGAGCAGGAAGGTTGATTCTCATGAGAAACTGGATTTCGCTGCAGGCCGATTTCGGCGATCTTCAATACCGCAAGAACGTCTACGTCTTCGCCCTGAAGATGGCCTTTCTTGCCGTTATTCTCTCAGGAGTCATCATCGCATTGACGATGCCGTCGCTCGATCTTCTCGGGCTCCTGCCGGTGACGCTCGCCCATGCAATCGGCTTCAGCGCGATCTTTTCCTGGCTGATCGGCGGTACTGTTTCCGGTATACTGTCGCTGTTTGCCGGCTTTGCCATGCGCGACCTCGCGCTCTCGCGGGCGGAATTCAAAAAGCTCAGCCGCACGGATACACTTTCCGGGCTGCTCAACCGGCGCGCCTTTACCGAGGCGCTTGAGGATACCGATGGCAATGCGTCGCTGGTCATTTTTGACGTCGACCGTTTCAAGGCGATCAATGACCGCTTCGGGCATGGCTGCGGTGATGCCGTCATCATCGCCGTTTCGTCCATGCTCACATCCGCCTTCGATGAGATGTCCGTCGTCGCAAGGCTTGGTGGGGAGGAGTTCGGCGTCATCGTCTCCGGCGAGCCGCTGGAGGCGCGGATGGAGCGCATCGAAAGCGTCCGGGCTCGGATCGCCGGCGGCGCCATCAGGGCCGAGGGGCATGATATCCGCATCACCGTTTCCGGCGGCGTTGCCGATCTCGTCGCCGGGCGCAACAAGCAGGCAGTCTATGCCTCCGCCGACCGGGCGCTCTATCTCGCCAAGGCGCTCGGGCGCAATCGCGTCGTACACGAACGGGAAGGTCTGCACCACGCCTGGCACGGGCTCGTCGATAACGGCGTCGATGGCGAGAACGGAGGATCGGAGAGCGACAATATGATGCAGGCTTCCGGAATATAAAGCCAGGTCTGGAGCATGATGCCGAAAAGTGTTTGCGGTTTTCGGACGACATCATGCTCTATTTTTGACTGAGATGCGGATGATTTCAGGCCGAATCGGCCTAAAATCATCCGCATCTGGACGAAAGGCCATTGGTGCTTGCATCGGGAAGAGCTATTTTGCATGGTCGTCCTCTCAGAAAAACGGACATGTCATGCAGCGCGTCACCTCCTATCTTCCCGCCGGAACCCCTTCCTCCCATCCGATCGCTCAGGTCAAGCTGCCGCATGATCTGCGCCATCTGCGCCGCAAGTTGCTGCATCTGGAAAATGGCGAGATGGTCATGCTCGATCTCAAGGATCCGGTGCTTTTCGCCAATGGCGACCTTTTGGTCCGCGACGACGGCGAACTGATCGAGATCCTCGCCGCTGACCAGAAGCTCTTCGAGGTTCGCGGACGCGACCGCACGCATCTGGTCGAGCTCGCCTGGCATCTCGGCAATCGGCATCTTGCCGCCCAGATCGAGGAAGACCGCATCGTCATCCTGCGCGATCATGTCATCCGCACCATGCTGCAGGGCCTCGGCGCCATCGTCCTCGATATCGACGAGCCGTTCCAGCCGGCGCGCGGCGCCTATCATTCCCAAGGCGGGCATTCTCATGGGCATGATCACGATCTTACTCATAGTCACGGTCATGACCACGATCACGAACATGGCTACGAGCATGAGCATGAGCACCGCCACGATCGCGGTCATGATCATGACCACGGGCGGGATCATGGTCATGACCACGGACATCACGACCATAGGCACGACTGAGCCTTGATGACTAGTGATCGCGAGCTGCAGGCATTGCTGCGCCTGACGGCATGGCTCTCGCCGGCCTTTCCGATCGGCAGCTTTGCCTATTCGGGTGGGCTGGAGCGGGCAGTGGCCGACGGGCTGGTTACGGATTCGAGCTCGCTTGCGGCCTGGATCGGCACGCTGATCGGCAATGGTTCGGTCGGGAACGATGCGGTGCTTCTGGCTGAAAGCCACAGGCACCAAGCGGAAGCCGTGCGCCTTACCGAGATCGCCGCGCTCGCCGAGGCGCTTGCCGGATCACGCGAGCGCCATCAGGAAACGATGCTGCTCGGCGAGGCTTTCCTCGCAGCGGCGCGGGCCTGGCCGGACGATGTGTTCGAGCGGCTGCCCTACAAGGTCGCTTATCCCGTTGCGGTCGGGGCGGTAACGGGTGCCCATGACATAAGGCCCGAGAAGGCGCTCGCCGCCTTTTTGCACGCCTATGCCTCACAAGCGGTTTCATCCGGCATCCGCCTCGGCGTCGCCGGACAGAGGGATGGCGTTGCCGTGCTTGCCGGTCTCGAAGATCATATCGCGGAGGTTGCCCGGAGGGCGTCTGCCTCGACACTCGACGATCTGGGTTCGGCGACGGTGCAGGCCGATATCGCCAGCCTGCGCCACGAGACGCAGGCGACGCGGCTGTTCCGCTCGTGATTGTCCGAAATTATCGCTGCGGCGAGAGCAATTCCAGCAAAAGTGCGCAGCGGTTTTGCGTCCGGAATTGCGTGAAAACAAAGAGATAGAGCGCTTCCATGATTCGAAGAAAACAAGCGCTCTAAGTCATTTGACGGTGGCGCGGGCGGGCGGCTTCGTTATCATCGAGGTTGGATTGGAGTAAGGCACATGAAATCAAGAAACGGACCTTTGCGTGTCGGCATTGGCGGGCCGGTCGGCTCGGGCAAGACGGCGCTGACCGAAAAGCTCTGCAAGGCGATGCGCGACGATTATTCCGTCGCCGTCGTCACCAACGATATTTATACGACGGAGGATGCCGAGGCGCTGGTGCGGATGCAGGCATTGACTTCCGACCGCATCGTCGGCGTCGAGACCGGCGGCTGCCCGCATACCGCTATTCGCGAGGATGCGACGATCAATTTGCAGGCGATCGCCGGCCTTAACCAGCGGATCCCCGATCTCGACGTCGTCTTCATCGAATCCGGCGGCGACAATCTGGCGGCGACCTTTTCGCCCGATCTTGCCGATATCACCATCTATGTCATTTCCGTCTGCCAAGGCGAGGAAATCCCGCGCAAGGGCGGTCCCGGCATCACCCGGTCGGACCTTCTCGTCATCAACAAGAAGGATCTGGCGCCCTATGTCGGCGCCGATCTCGAGGTGATGGACCGGGATGCGACGCGCATGCGTGCGAGCCGCCCTTTCGTCTTCTCCGACATGAAGCGCGGCGACGGCGTCAGCTCGATCGTCAACTTCCTCAGGGAGCAGGGGGGACTCTAAGACGGGATAATTTGGCGGTCAGACCTGCCGCAGCAGGTTGACGTCGGTAATGGCGATCGCTCGGCCACGCACCGTGACCCCTTTCCTCTTCAGCGTCGAGAAGGCGCGCGAGAGCGCCTCCGGCGCAAGGCCGAGCTTGCGGGCAAGAAGGTTTTTCGGAAAGGGCAGCCGCAGCGAAGCGGTCGCTCCGTCTTCGACGCAGTGGGTGAGCAGATAATGCGCCACGCGCTGCGGCGCGGTCTGCATGCGGTCGCTTGCCAGGCATTCCATCGTCGAGATCAGATGCAGCGACAGGCTGCGCATGATCGCCTTACCGATCCTCGGCTGTTCTTCCAGCAACTGCCGGACCTTGGGGATATGGAAGCGCGCCAGCACGGCATGATCCATCGCCTGCGCACCGTAGCGATAGGTTTCGTCGGTGTGGATCAGGCATTCGGCGAAGCTGTCGCCGGGCTCGCAGATGCGGATATCGGCCTGCCTGCCGTCGCCGTTGTGGCGATAGAGCCTGACATATCCGCCGAGCACGCAATAGAAATAGGCCGCCTTGTCGCCCTCCTCGAAGAGAATGTCGTGCGGGTCGCAGAGGAGAATGGTGGCGCAAGCGCGCAGGCCTTCAGCCTCGTCGTAGTCGAGCCCGGCCATGAAATCAGCCTTGGCGAGCACAGCGGCCTCATGGCCGTTGAATGTCAGCGTTCTGTTCATCTCCCGGTCTCCTGATATGGCCGGTCTTTCAATTCCTTATGGCTGCCGGTCAAAATACGGGAAGGAGACGATGGCGGAATTGATTTTGGTCAACGAAACGGGCCGGGAGATCGCTCCCGGCCCGTTCAATTCCTCGGCTTTGCTTATTCCGCCGCGAAGGGCGGTAGGCGGAGTACGTTGGTGTCGTTGCCGTTGGCGGTCTTGCGTTTGCTTTCTGGCTTTTCGATCGCGGTCAGGCGCTCCTCCAGCGAGTCGATATCGCCGCGGTTCTCCCGGGTGACGCGGGTGAGATCCTCGCGCGATAGCGGCAGCTCTTCGTCGTCCTTCTTGCCGACCAGGCGGCCGAAAGCCCAGCCGAGCAGGCGGGAGAGGTCGTCCATGATCAGGAAGAAGGAGGGCACGACGACGAGCGAGAGCACGGTCGAAACGATGATGCCGCCGATCACCGCGATCGCCATCGGCGCGCGGAACGAGCCGCCTTCGCCGACACCGAGAGCGGAAGGCAGCATGCCTGCCGACATGGCGATCGAGGTCATGATGATCGGCCGGGCGCGTTTGCGGCCGGCTTCGACCATGGCCTCGACTCGGGACATGCCCTGGTGGCGCATCTCGATTGCGAAATCGACGAGCAGGATGGCGTTCTTGGTGACGATACCCATCAGCATCAGGATGCCGATCATGACGGGCATCGACAGTGGATTGCTGGTCAGGATCAGGCCGGCCGCGACACCGCCGATGGCGAGCGGCAGCGAGAACAGGATGGTGAAGGGCTGGATCACGTCCTTGAAGAGCAGGATCAGCACGGTCAGCACCAGCAGCAGGCCCATCAACATGGCGTTGACGAAACTCTGCTGCATCTCGGTCTGCACCTTGGTGTCGCCGCTTTCTGCAAGTCGCACGGAAGCCGGAATATTGGCCCCGTTGACGATCTCGCGGAATCGGGCGGACGCTGTATCGAGTGCGACGCCCTGGGGCAGGTCCGAACCGATCGAGACGACGCGGTAGCGGTTGTTGCGCTTGATCGAGCTTACGCCTTCCGAATAGTCGATATTGGCGACGCTCGCGAGCGGAACGGTGCCGCCGCTGGCGGTCTGGATCTTCAATGTCCGGATGGCCGCGAGATCGCGACGCATGTCGACCGCAGCCTGGACACGGATCGGGATCTGGCGATCGTCGAGCGAGATCTTGGCAAGGGCGGCATCGACATCGCCGATGGTGGCGACGCGGATCGTCTCGGAGATCTGCTGCGGCGTGATGCCGAGGCGTGCCGCCTCATCCATGCGTGGGTGAACCTGCAGTTCCGGACGGGGCAGGGAGCCGTCGGCGCTGACATTGGCAAGCAGCGGGTCGGCGCGGAGCTTGGATTCCAGAATGCCGACGGCGTCGTTCAGGTCCTTGTCGTTCTTGGACAGGAAGTTGAAGGAGAGGTCGCGTTCGCCACGGTCATTGAGCTTCAGGATGCGGACGTCGGGAATGTCGCGCAGCTTGGCGAAGACTTCCTTTTCAATATCCCATTGCGGGCGTTCACGACCGTGGACTTCCACCTTCGGCAGCATCGCGCCGACGACCGGGATGTCGCCGAGCACGTCGTTGACCACCTTCTTGACCAGCGATTGATCGAGCTTGTCGAGTGCCAGCGTGATGGTCGCACGGCGCAGTTCTAGATCGCCCTTCGGCGACGCGCCGCCGAGGACGAAGACGCTTTCGACGCCGTTAATGTCCTTGACCCTGTCATAGATCGCATCCGTCGTCTTCTCGGTATCGTCAAGCCGTGCATTGGGCGGCAGTTCGACGGAGAGAACGATGCGCGAAGCATCTTCCGGCGGCAGAAAGCTGCCGGGAACCTGCATCAGCAGCAGAACGGAGCCGACCAGGAAAGCGAACGCGACAATCAGCGTCGCATAACGCGTGTACCAGCGTCCGGTCGTACCACGTATGAGGCGGGTGTAACCGCGCATCAGCAGGCCGTCATTGTCGTGATGGTCGTCCATCGCGTCCTCGGCGCGCATCAGATAGGCGGCCATCATCGGGGTGATAAGGCGCGCGACCATCAGCGAGAAGAAGACGGAGAAGGCGACGGTCAGGCCGAACTGGATGAAGTACTGGCCCGGAATGCCCGGCATGAAGGAAACGGGCACGAAGACGGCGATGATGGTGAAGGTGGTGGCGATGACGGCAAGGCCGATTTCATCCGCCGCCTCGATCGCCGCCCGATAGGGGGTCTTGCCCATCTTGATGTGGCGGGCGATGTTTTCGATTTCGACGATCGCGTCGTCGACGAGAATGCCGGTCGCGAGCGTCAACGCAAGGAAGCTGACGAGGTTCAGCGAGAAGCCCATCATGTCCATCACCCAGAAGGTCGGGATCGCGGACAAGGGCAGGGCGATTGCCGAAATCAACGTCGCGCGCCAGTTCCTCAGGAACAAGAAAACGACGATGACGGCGAGCAGCGCCCCTTCGAGGAGTGTGTGGATGGCGGCTTCGTAGTTGCCGTAGGTGAAATAAACCGAATCGTCGATCAGTTCGATCTTCACGTTCGGGTTTTCGGCCCGCACCTTGTCGAGGTTCTCCGCCACGGTTTCGGCGACGCTGACCTCGCTCGCGCCCTTGGAGCGGAAGACGCCGAAAGTGACGACCGGCGTAGCGTTGAAGCGCGAGAAGGATTTCGGCTCCTCATAGGTGTCCTTGATGACGCCGAGATCGGATAGTTTGACGAAGCGACCGTTCGGCAGGCCAATGGTCGTATTGGCGAGGTCGGCGACGTTGCGGGCGTCGCCGAGAACACGGATCGCCTGTTCGCTGCCCGCCACCTGGCCGCGGCCTGAGCCGAGGTCGATGTTGGTGCCGCGTAGCTGCTGGTTCACGCTCGCAGCGGTGATGCCGTAGGCATTGAGCTTGTCAGGGGTGAGTTCGATGCGCACTTCGCGATCTGCGCCGCCGTAACGGTCGACACGGCCGATACCGGCCTGTCCCTGCAGCGAACGCTTGATCGTGTCGTCGACGAACCAGGAAAGTTCTTCCAGCGACATGGCAGGCGAGGAAACGGCAAAGGTCTGGATCGCCTGTCCCTCGACATCGACCTTGGAGACGATCGGTGCTTCGGCCGTTGCCGGCAGATCGCTGCGGATGCGGTCGATCGCATCCTTGGTGTCCTGGACAGCCTGCTCCGTCGGTACTTCCATCCGGAACATGACGTTGGTCTGCGAGCTGCCGTCGGTCACCGTCGACTGGATTTCGTCGATGCCGGTGATGGAGGCGACCGCGTCTTCGATCTCCTTCGTCACCTGCATTTCGAGTTCGGCCGGCGAAGCGCCGCTCTGCGTCACGCTGATCGAGACGAGCGGCACGTCGATGTTCGGAAAGCGCGTGATTGGCAGCGTATTGAAAGACTGCATGCCGATGAAGACCAGCAGGCAGAAGGCCAGGAGCGGTGCAATGGGATTTCGAATGGACCAGGCTGAAAAATTCATCGGATGGTCTCTTTAGTTGGAAGCCGGGGGCTGTTCACGCACCGGCGTGATGTGGTCGCCGTCGCGGACGTAAGCGCCCGCCTTGGCCACGACCTCGTCGCCGGTCTTCAATCCATCGATGACCTCGACATAGGCGCCGTCCTGGATGCCGGTCTCGATCTTGGCGAATTTCACGACGCCGTCCTCGACCTTGCGGGCGGAGGAGCCTTCGTTGCCGGTGAGGACCGCGGTCAGGGGAAGCGCTACGCCTTCAGTCTCGCGGACGACGATCTCGGCGCTGCCATACATGCCGGAGCGCGCCTTGCTGTCATCATCGATGGAGATATGGACGAGGCCGAGGCGGGTGACCGGATCGACGGTGGGCGAAACCAGGCGTACGGCACCGGAAAGCTTCTCACGGCTGCCGGAAAGCGAAATCGTTGCCTTCTGGCCGGCCATCATCCTGACGACGTCGCTTTCGGCGACCTCAGCGACAAGCTCGATATCGCCGTCGCGGATGATGGTGAACAGCGGATCGCCGTTGCCGGCGGCAATGGCGCCGACCTTGGCATTCTTCGCCGAGACCGTGCCGGCGACCGGCGTCTTCACATCGGTGCGCGCCAGTTTCAAATCCGCATCGGCGATCTGGCTGTCGAAGACCTTGAGATCGGCTTCGGACACCTCGATCGCCTGTTCGGCGGAGACAACGCGGGCATTGGCTGCGGCGGCAGTCGCATCGGCCTGTTCGACCTGGGCGGTGGAAACCGTGCCCTTCTTGACCATTTCCTGGGCGCGGGCCTGTTGCTGCCTTGCCTGTTCGGCATTGGCCTGCGCCTCGATGAGCTGGGCGCGCAGCTGGGCGAGGCTTGCCTCGCCTTTGGCCTTCGTCGCCATCATCTGGCTCTTCTCCAGGACTAGCGCGTCGTCATTGAGCGTCGCCAGCGTGCTTTCTGCCTGGACCTTGTCCCCGACATCGGCGTTCAGCGTGCGGATGGAGAGGCCTTCGACCTGCGGCTGAATATAGACTTCCTCGACGGGCTTGACCGTTCCCGTGCCGATGACACGATCGACGAGCGTCCGGTTCACCGCCTTGGTGACGACGATCGCCGGCAGGTTCTGCTGCGGTTTTTCAACCGGCTCTTCCTGCGAAAATGCAGTGGATGCAGCAAGGGCCGCTGCAAAAAGAGTCGCGGCGCCTAGAATTCCAATCGGCTTGCGTACCATGCTTCTTCGTCCAATCTTATGATAAGGTTGGCCGAACTCGAGCGTCTGCCACTCAGCGCGCGATCAGGCCACTGCCCTTCCTGCATTCTCAGAGGTATCCGCCGATCCTTTGCCGTCTTCATCCCTCGCCGGCAAATTCGGCCTGTAGGTGGTATCGATTTGCTCGATCTACAAGTCCGGCAGAAAACAATTCCCCTTTAAGCAATAATAATTACCATTCCGACGTCAATCAATCACCGCAAGGTTATGTCAACATTACGAAGATTGATCGCGCTCATCCCTAAGACGTTTGACGCCCGATAAATGCGACAGTTGCAAGGCGTTTTTTCCCACCTCGCGCGGAAAAAACAAAACGCGCGGAAAGTCTTCCGCGCGTTTGCCTTCGCAATATTGCCGGAACTACTTGGAAGCGGCGTCGGTGATTTCGTGCGTCCAGGCGCCCGACGGCTCCTTGCTGATGATCTTCTGGTCGAGCAGCGCCTTTGCCGTGCGAGCATAAAGCGCCTCGTCCAGCTTGCCGGAGCTGTCGCCGACCAGCTTGGCGACTTCGCCCATCATGCGCTTCTGATGGTTCTCGTCCTGGCCGCCATTGTCCAGGACGATCTCGGCGGCTTCGTCGGGATTCTCGGTCGCATATTTCCAGCCCTTCATCGAGGCGCGGACAAACTTGACCATTTTTTCCTTGAAGGCCGGGTCCTTCAGCTTGTCCTCCATCGCATAGAGGCCATCTTCGAGAAGGTCGTTGCCCATCTCGGTGTAGTTGAAGACCGTCAGTTCTTCCGGCTTGAAGCCGGCATCGATCGCCTGCCAGTATTCGTTATAGGTCATGACGGAGATACAGTCGGCCTGCTTCTGGACGAGCGGCTGCACGTCGAAGCTCTGCTTCAGCACGGTAACGCCGTTCGGACCGCCTTCGGTCGACAGGCCGAGCTTGTTCATCCAGGCGAAGAAGGGATACTCGTTGCCGAAGAACCATACGCCGAGCGTGTGGCCTTTGAAGTCGGCTTCGGTCTTGACCGGGCCGTCCTTGCGGCAGACCATTTCCAGGCCTGATTTCTGATAGGGCTGGGCGATGTTGACGAGCGGTACGCCCTTTTCGCGGGCAACCAGGGCGCCGCCCATCCAGTCGACGATGACATCGGCGCCGCCGCCGGCAATTACCTGCTCGGGGGCGATATCAGGGCCGCCCGGCTTGATCTCGACGTCGAGGCCTTCTTCCTTGTAGAAGCCTTTGTCCTTGGCGACATAATAACCGCCGAACTGGCTCTGCGTGACCCATTTCAGCTGCAGCACCACCTTGTCGGCGGCCATCGCATGGGCCGATGCAAGCGACATTGCGCTCGCCATCATTGCAACCATCAACTTTCTCATTTTCTTATCCTTACCCTCTGAAGTTATGCCCGGACCCTGTTTCTGGAGCCCGCGCGCGTCTAGCCACCACGGATAGACGGATGCCAGAACGTCACCGCCCGTTCGGTCAGGGCGATGATGCCATAGAAGATCGAGCCGGCCAGCGCCGCGACGGCGATTTCCGCCCAGACCATGTCGACATTCATGCGGCCGATCTCTGTGGAGATACGGAAGCCCATGCCGACGATCGGCGTCCCGAAGAATTCCGCAACGATGGCACCAATCAGCGCCAGCGTCGAGTTGATCTTCAGTGCATTGAAAATGAAGGGCATTGCCGCTGGAAGCCTCAGTTTCACCAGCGTCTGCCAATAGCCGGAGGCATAGGTGCGCATCAGGTCGCGCTCCATGCTGCCGGAGGCGGCAAGGCCGGCGACGGTATTCACCAGCATCGGAAAGAAGGTCATGATGATGACGACGGCGGCCTTCGACGGCCAGTCGAAGCCGAACCACATGACCATGACAGGGGCGACGCCGATGATCGGCAGGGCCGAGACCATGTTGCCGATCGGCAGAAGGCCGCGGCGCAGGAAGGTGATGCGGTCGGCGAGCACCGCGACGACGAAGCCACTGAGGCAGCCGACGATATAACCGATCAGTACCGCCTTGAAGATCGTCTGCCTGACGTCCGCGCCGAGGATCGGCAGCGACGCCATGAACCGCGCGCCGATGGCGCTCGGCGGCGGCAGCAGGATGAAGGGGACGCCGGCGCCACGCGTGACCGCTTCCCAGAGAATGAGGATCCAGGCGCCGAAGATCGCCGGGATCAGGAGCTGGAGTGCTGACTTGCCGAAAGTGGTGACGGGCTGCAGTTTCGACAGTTCGGTGACGCATCGCCAGGCAAGCAGCCAGCAGGCGAAGAGCAGCAGGAAGAAACCCCGCGTCGCCGTGCCCTCGTTGCCGGAAAGAGCCGAAAGCAGCATCCAGGCGGCGCCATGCGCGCCGATAAACAGCACGGTGGCCCGATAGGCCGGCGGCTGCGGTGCGAATGACAGCAGGGCAGCCGCGATGACGATGGTGAAAATGAGGCTTGCCGTGCCGTCGTTGAGGGCGCGCGCCGCGCCCTCGGCCATAAGCGGCAGGGCCGTCAGCGCCCCGACGCAGAGGAGGAGGGCGACCACGCCTTGCCAGGAGAAGGTCAGATGTCTCATGCCGGCCTCCCGCCCATGGCGCGGTCGACGATCTTCGCGGCAACGCCGACAATCGCAACCAGGATGCCCGCCAGCAGCGACCCGGCGACGAGGGCGGCCCAGATATCGATGGTCTGGCTGTAATAGGAGCCGGCGAGCAGCTTCGAACCGATGCCGGCAACGGCACCCGTCGGCAGCTCGCCGACGATGGCGCCGACCAGGCTGGCGGCGATCGCGACCTTCATCGAGGTGAAGAGGAAAGGGATCGAGGCTGGAACGCGCAGCTTCCAGAACGTCTGCATCGGGCTGGCATAATAGGTGCGCATCAGGTCGAGATGCATGATTTCAGGCGAACGCAACCCCTTCACCATGCCGACGGCGACCGGAAAGAAGGAGAGGTAGGTGGAGATCAGCGCCTTGGAGACGAGGCGAGAAGCGTCGGAATCGAGGTTCAAAAGATGCGCAACGGCATTGTCGCCGGTCAGTACGTTGTAGGAGATGATGACGATCATCGGCGCGATGGCAAGGATCGGTATGGTCTGGCTCGCCACCAGCCAGGGCATCAGCGAGCGATCCATGGCGCGGTTATGGACGATCAGCACGGCAAGAAGGATGCCGAGCAGCATGCCGAAGCCGAAGCCGAGCAGGGTGGAGGAGAGGGTTATCCAGCTGTGATAGACGAGGCTGCGATTGCTCGAAAGGCTGCGCAGAAAGGTGTTCTCATAGACGTTCTGCGCCACCTGATGCGGCGCCGGCAGGATCGGCTTTGGCTGCGCCAGCGTCTTGCCGATGAATTCGAGGGTCGACGGTGTGGCGCCGGCGCGGCCGTCCATGTCGCGCTGGAACGGCGCGTTCATCAGTATGGCGGCGACATACCAGATGACCACGAGGGCGAGCAGGATTGTGGTGACGGGGACGATCTTGTCCTTGAAGGTGTCGGGTTTCACAGCGACCGCCCCCAGATATTGGCGTTGAGCGTGCCGCTACGGGTAACCCTAGAACTCAACCGCCTAAACCTCATGGCTATGCCCCGTCCTCAGCCCTTCGCGGACGCGATGGGCGATTGCCAGGAACTCGGGGGTTTCGCGGATGTCGAGCGGGCGTTCGGCCGGCAGGGTCGAGTCGATCACGTCGGTCACGCGGCCCGGGCGTGGAGACATCACCACGATCTTGGTCGAGAGGTAGACCGCCTCGGGGATGGAATGGGTGACGAAGCAGATCGTCTTGTTGGTGCGGGTCCAGAGTTTCAGCAGCTCTTCGTTCAGATGGTCGCGGACGATCTCGTCCAGGGCGCCGAAGGGCTCGTCCATCAGCAGCAGGTCTGCGTCGAAGGCGAGCGCACGGGCGATTGAGGCGCGCTGCTGCATGCCGCCGGAAAGCTGCCAGGGGAATTTCTTCTCGAAACCCGAAAGACTGACGAGATCGAGCGCTTCGGCGATGCGCCGCGTCCGGTCGGCGCCGGAATAGCCCATGATCTCCAGCGGCAGGGCGATGTTGTTTTCGATGGTGCGCCAGGGATAGAGCGCCGGCGCCTGGAAGACATAGCCGTAGGCGCGGGCCTTGCGAGCCTCTTCCGGTGTCATGCCGTTGATCGAGATCTCGCCCGAGGTGCTCTTTTCGAGATCGGCGATGACACGCAGGAAAGTGGTTTTGCCGCAGCCCGACGGGCCGATGAAAGAGACGAAATCGCCCTTGCGGACATCGAGATTGACATTGCTCAGTGCACGCACCGGGCCGTCATTCGCCTGGTAGGTGAGACAGAGATCCTTGGCGGATACGACGGAGGGTGCTTGCATCAATGCGACCAGTCTTGTTTTCGCCGCGGGAATGCGGTTTGCGTGCTATCATTACCGCCGGTTTTATCGACGACGCACTCCATGGAGGATGAGGATGGACGTGACATCAAAGCCCACCTGCCACATCGTTCGCCCCAATCATGCCTATGACGGCAAGCAGGGGCTCAGCTATTTCCAAGGGGTCGCGGCCGAGACGGTCGGCGCCAAGGGCATCTGCATGCACCTCCTGACAATCCCGCCGGGCGTCCGCGCCAAGGCGCATCTGCACGAGGCGCACGAGACGGCGATCTACATGCTCTCCGGCGAGGCCCATACCTGGTACGGAGACCGGCTCGAGCATCACGTCATCGTCCATGCCGGCGAACTTTTCTATATCCCGGCCGGCGTGCCGCACCTCCCGGCAAACCTCAGCAGCACGCCGTGTACGGCGATCATCGCCCGCACCGATCCGAACGAGCAGGAAAGCGTCGTGCTTCTGCCGGAGTTGGACGCTTTGGTACCGGCTTGAGGTCATTGGCATGGAGGCAGCGGTCCCCGATTGATGGCCGTATCGTCATGCGCCATCGTCATACGCCGCTTGCCGGAATGCCGCTGCGCTCCACTTTGCGCGGAGAGGTGATCTCCTTCCAAGTGGACAGAGCCTTGCTGACAGCCGTGACCGGCTCGCGCCGGACGAATTCGCCGTGGCCCTCGCGGGTCTTGATGGTGTTTTCCTCGATCGCGACAACGCCGCGCGTCAGCGTATAGCGCGGCAGGCCGGTCACCTCCTTGCCTTCGAAGACGTTGTAGTCGATCGCCGACTGCTGGGCCTTGGACGAGATGGTCTTGGAACGTTGCGGGTCCCAGACGACGATATCTGCATCGGCGCCGACAAGGATCGCGCCCTTCTTCGGATAGATGTTGAGGATCTTGGCGATGTTGGTCGAGGTGACGGCGACGAATTCGTTCATCGTCAGCCGGCCGGTGTTGACGCCATGGGTCCAGAGCATCGGCATGCGGTCTTCGAGGCCGCCGGTGCCGTTCGGGATCTTGGTAAAATCACTGAGCCCGAAGCGTTTCTGCGCCGTGGTGAAGGCGCAATGGTCGGTGGCGACGACCTGCAGCGAACCGGAGGCAAGGCCCGCCCAGAGTGAATCCTGATGTTGCTTGTTGCGGAAGGGCGGCGACATCACCCGGCGCGCCGCGTGATCCCAGTCGGAGTTGGAATATTCGCTCTCGTCGAGCGTCAGGTGCTGGATCAGCGGTTCGCCATAGACGCGCATGCCCTTGGCACGGGCGCGGCGGATCGCCTCGTGCGCCTGTTCGCAGGAGGTGTGGACGATATAAACAGGACAGCCGGCCATGTCGGCGATCATGATGGCGCGGTTGGTGGCCTCACCCTCGACTTCCGCCGGGCGGGAGTAGGCATGCGCCTCGGGGCCGTTGTTGCCCTCGGCGAGCAGCTTGGCCGACATCGAGGCGACCACGTCGCCATTTTCGGCGTGCACCAGCGGCAGGGCGCCGAGTTCGGCGCAACGCTGGAAGGAGGCGAACATCTCGTCATCGTCGACCATCAGCGCGCCCTTATAGGCCATGAAGTGCTTGAAGGTGTTGATGCCCTTGTCGCGGACGATCGTCTCCATCTCCTTGAAGACCTGCTCGCTCCACCAGGTGACCGCCATGTGGAAGGAATAATCGCAATTGGCGCGGGTCGATTTGTTGTCCCACATGGTCAGCGCTTCGAGCAGCGACTGGCCGGGGGCGGGCAGGGCGAAATCGACCACCATGGTCGTGCCGCCGGAAAGGGCGGCGCGGGTGCCGCTCTCGAAATCGTCGGAAGAATAGGTGCCCATGAAGGGCATTTCGAGATGGGTGTGGGGATCGATGCCGCCGGGCATAATATAACAGCCGGAGGCGTCGAGTGTTTCGTCGCCCGAGAGGTTCGGACCAATCTCGACGATCTTGCCGCCGTCGATTTTCACGTCAGCCTTATAGGTCAGGTCGGCGGTGACGATGGTGCCGTTCTTGATGACTGTGGTCATGATCATTCCCCGTTTTTGTCTGCAGATTGGGCCGGCGAATAGAAGCCGAGCGGTTCTGGGCTGATCTCGATCCGGCCCTGCAAGGCGGCTAGAATCGTTTCGAGTACTGAGCGACGTTCGCGCGAGATTTCCCTGTTCCAGAAGCGCAGGACGGAATAGCCATTCACATTGAGCCATTCAGTTCGGCGCTGATCGGACGCGCTATCGGCATGCTGGAAGCCGTCGACTTCGACGATCAATCGTTGTTCACGACAGAGGAAATCGACAATGAACGGACCGAGGGGAACCTGCCGTGCGAATTTGTAGCCGTTCAGGCGGCGGGCGCGCAGGTCGCTCCAGAGGTGGTACTCCTCTTCGGTTTCGTTGCGGCGAAGAGCCCTGGCTTGGCCCGTCTTGTTGGTACGATGTTTCCGGATATCCTGTTTGATAATTTTCGTCGCACCCGCAGCCCCCTCATCCGCCCTTCGGGCACCTTCTCCCCGAGGGGAGAAGGGGGAAGCCGCAACGTCCACCGTTCCCTTCTCCCCAGCGGGGAGAAGGTGGCCCGAAGGGTCGGATGAGGGGGCTACAGACGCGACGCTAGCCATCACACCGCAATCTCCGCCGTCTCGACCACCGCATGGAACAGCACATCGGCTCCCGCCATCGCCCATTCCTTGGAGATCTCTTCCGCCTCATTGTGCGAGAGGCCGCCGACGCAGGGGCACATGACCATCGTTGCCGGTGCGACCTTGGCGGCCCAGCAGGCGTCGTGGCCGGCGCCGGAGATGATGTTCATGTGGCTGTAGCCGAGCCGCTCGGCAGCGTCGCGCACCGACGTGACCAGTTTCGGATCGAAGGTGATCGGCTCGAAGTGGCCGATCGCCTCGATGGAACAGCCGACGCCGAGTGCATCGGTGATCTCAGGCGCTTTCGCCTCGATCTTTGCCCGCATGCGGTCGAGCTTCTCTTTGTCGGGCGAGCGGATGTCGACGGTGAAGACGACCTTGCCCGGCAGGACGTTGCGCGAATTCGGCGAGAAGAAGACCTGGCCGACACCGCCGACGGCGCCTGGCTGCTCACCCATCGCCACGTCCTGGACCATTTCCAGGATGCGGGCCATGGCGAGGCCGGCATTGACGCGCAGGTTCATCGGCGTCGATCCGGTATGGGCTTCCTTGCCGGTCAACGTGAATTCCAGCCACCACAGGCCCTGGCAATGCGTGACGACGCCGATCTGCTTCTCCTCGGCTTCGAGAATCGGCCCCTGCTCGATGTGATATTCGAAATAGGCGTGCATCTTGCGGGCGCCGACCTCTTCGTCGCCGACCCAGCCGATGCGTTTCAGTTCGTCGCCGAACAGATTGCCCTCAGGGTCCCTGCGATTATAGGCGAAGTCCAGGCTGTGTACGCCGGCGAAGACGCCTGACGCCAGCATGGCGGGGGCAAAACGCGCGCCTTCCTCGTTGGTCCAGTTGGTCACGACGATCGGATGTTTGGTCTTGATGCCGAGATCGTTCATGGTGCGCACGACTTCGAGAGCCGCAAGCACGCCGAGCACACCGTCATATTTGCCGCCGGTCGGCTGAGTGTCGAGATGCGAGCCGACATAGATGGGCAGAGCATCGGGATCGGTGCCGGGGCGGGTGGCGAACATCGTGCCCATGCGGTCGACGCCCATGGTCAAACCGGCATCGTCGCACCATTTCTTGAAAAGGCTGCGGCCCTGCGCATCTGCGTCCGTCAGCGTCTGGCGATTGTTCCCGCCTGCTATGCCGGGGCCGATCTTCGCCATCTCCATGAGACTGTCCCAGAGACGGTCGCCATTGACGCGCATGTTCTCGCCTGGTGCTGCCACCATTTTGTATGCCCTCACCTGTTTGCGGCAGTCATGCAAAGGGCATGCCCGCCTGTTCCCGTGGTCCTTCCTGCGCCCCCTTATTGGTTTTGTCGAGCGCCGGAAAATCGCCAGTTGCCTTTGTTTTGCATCTGGCGGATAATTTGACCGATTGGTAAACATTACAACTTCCACCGCCGGGCTCAAGACGAAAATCACGAAAATTGCCGATAAAAATACGGGCAGTTGCTCAAGAAAGCGGCGCGGGTCGCTTTCAACAAAACTTGAGCGAAGAAGTTGAATTTCAAGGGGAAATAACAACCTGTGACCATACCGAGAGCAGCGAAAACCCTGAGGCGGACGCGAATCCAGGAGGAGAAGGAAGAGCAGATCCTGGAAGCGGCACTCGACGTGTTTTCGGCAAGCGGTTTCCGTGGTTCGACCATCGACCAGATCGCCGAAGTGGCCGGCATGTCGAAACCTAACCTGCTCTATTATTTCCGCACCAAGGAAGCCATGCACCGGGCGCTGATCGACCGGGTGCTCTACACTTGGCTGGAGCCGCTGCGGGCCTTCGACGCCGAAGGCAATCCGGAGACGGAAATCCGCAGCTATATCCGCCGCAAGCTGGAGATGGCCCGCGATTTTCCGCGCGAGAGCCGGCTTTTCGCCAACGAGGTGCTGCAGGGCGCGCCGCATATCGAGGACGAGCTGAAGGGGCCGCTGAAGGAGTTGGTCGACGAGAAGGCGGAGGTCATCCGCGCCTGGGCGAAATCAGGCAAGATCGTCAAATGCGACCCCTACCACCTGATCTTCTCCATCTGGTCGACGACGCAGCATTACGCGGATTTCGACGTCCAGGTGCGTGCCGTGCTGGGACAGGAACATTCGGGCGAAGGGCGCTTCGAGGATGCGGCGCGGTTTCTGGAACAGCTCTTCATTGGCGGCCTGCGACCACCGGATCCCCTTGGGGGGTGAGGGTTTTACCCTCTCTTCGGGAGCGGCACTCGGGCAAGAATATCCGTCACACCTTCCATCGTATAAGGCTTCTGCAGCACGGGCGCGTCCGAGTGGCTGTTCGCCTGGGCAATGCCCTCCCCATAGCCCGTGGCAAAAACGAAGGGAACGCCGTTAACTGCCAGCCGTTCGGCAATCCCGAAACTCGTCTCATCGCCAAGATTGACATCGAGAAGCGCCAGATCGAAGGACTGGCCAGCCAGAATTTCCATCGCCTCGGTGACACTTGGCGCCGTGGCCACGTGGGCACCGAGCCGGCGCAGGATGTCCTCCCCATCTATGGCGATGATCAGGTTGTTTTCCACCAGCAGAACGTTCAGGCCGGCGAGCGGCTGATCGTCGGGAATCGTCTTGCGATCGGCGGCTCCGACCGGAGCCGGCTTTGACGGTTCGCTGGCCGGGCCGACGACATGTCGCGCCGGAATGCAGAAATCTGCCTCGAGCCCGTCCTTGACGTAGCGGACCTCGGCCTTGCCGCCAAGGTCATAGGGGATAGAGCGGCGGATGATCGTCGAACCGAAGCCATGGCGTTTAGGTTCGACGACGGGCGGACCATCCTTTTCCCGCCAGCCAATGCGCAGATTGCCCTCGTCGTCGCGGTGCCAGCCGAGTTGGACGCTGCCGGTGCCGGAAAGGCTGCCATATTTGGCGCTGTTGGTCATCAGCTCATGGAAAACAAGGGCGGCGGTGGAAAAGGCCTGCGGTTCCAGCAGCACGTCCTCGCCGCTCATCTGGATGCGTTGCGCGTTTTTCCCGAGATAGGCGGCGGTCTCTGCCAGCAGCAATTGCCGAAGCGAAGCGGGCGCCCAGTGATCGCGGGTGATCTGGTCATGGGCGCGGGCGAGTGACTGGATGCGGCCCTCGAGCTGGCGGATGTAGTCGCCAAGGCCGACCGACGTTGCCTGTGACTGCCGGATAATGCCGGTGATGAGGCTCAATATGTTGCGGACGCGGTGGTTCAGCTCGGCAATCAGCAGTTCCTGGCGCTCGTTTGCCATCTGGCGCGCCATGCTGACCTCGTCGGTGAGGCGCAACACCACCTCGATCAATGTGACGCGGATGGTTTCGGCGACACGGCGCTCGGCCTCCGTGAAAGGAAGGGAGCGGCCGCGCACCAGTTCCGACCAGGCTTCGAAACTCTTGCGCGGCGTCAGCCTCGGGCCGTTCGGCCCGTATTCCACCGGCTTGTGCGGGTCGCCGCCCCAGCGGACGGTGCGCACCAATTCCTGACGGAAAAGCACGACATAATCGCGTGGCGAACGCGAGATCGGGATGGCAAGCATACCTGCCACAGAATCGTCGACCTCAAGATCCGGATAGGCTTCTGCGAGCCTGTCCACGGCATAGATGCGGCCGGCGGCGTTGCGGTTGAGATGGCGGACGAGAGCTGCGAAGCCTCTCTCATTCGGCCCGATGCCGGCAAGGGCCAACCGGCCGTTGATCCAGACGCCGATCCCGTCGGCAGGAATGGCGTCGGCGAGCGCCTCGATCAGCCAGGCCGGATCGTCTAGCAGGCTCGCATTGTCTGCGACGGTGGTGAGAAGCCGGTCGGCAGTGCGGCGCGCCTTGGTCTCGTAGTCGAGAGCCAGTCGCCGTTCGCGGCTTTCAAGGCGCGACGCAAACATCTGGCCGAAGAGTTCGGCAGTGGAGCGGCTTTGGGCCGAAGGCAGACGCGGGCCGTAGTGATGGCAGGCAAACAGGCCCCAGAGCCTACCGTCCACAACGATCGATATGGAGAGCGAAGCGCCAACGCCCATGTTTTTCAAATATTCGATGTGGATCGGCGAGACCGAACGCAATACCGACATGGAGAGGTCGAGCGGCTGACCGTGCTCGTCGAGCTGCGGCAAGATCGGGACCGCGACGGCGTCGACATCGGCAATGATGCGGAACAGGTTGCGCAAATAAAGCGCGCGCGCCTGCACCGGAAT
Source organism: Rhizobium sophorae (assembly GCF_013087515.1). Lineage (GTDB taxonomy): Bacteria > Pseudomonadota > Alphaproteobacteria > Rhizobiales > Rhizobiaceae > Rhizobium > Rhizobium sophorae. Next base: position 50,818 of record NZ_JABFCN010000070.1, read on the forward strand.
GTCGGAAGCCGGATAGTGCAGCCCGAGAAAGGAGCCGATGCCGGCCCGGGCGGCTTCCGCCACCACTTCGCCGGAACCGCCTTCGTCGAAACGATAGACCATGACCCGATCGAAGCCGGTAAGCGCCCGCGCCTGTCTCGCACCTTCGCGGAAGAAAGCTTCAAGTGTTTCCGTGTGGTCGAGGCGCGACATCATGCTGCGCATGGAGAGGGAGGCGGCGTCACGCCGGTCTTCCTGGCAGCGCTCGCCTTCGATGATGACCTGACCTTCGTTCAGGTGCACGGCAAGATCGAACCTGTCTTGACCGGGCATCAGGGCAATGCCGAAAATGCGCTCGACGACGTCGGGACCGCGCAGCGTGGTAAGTTTGTTGCGGATGGCGTGGAGTGCTTCTGGCGTGATCACCGAAACAACGGGGCGGCCGATCGCGTCGGACTGAGCAACATCGAGAAACTCCACGAGATTTGCGGAGGCGCGCATGACGATCCAGTCTGTGGATATCGCCAGGAGAAAGCCGAAAGGTTGAACCGATCCAAGCTGATGGATCGGCTCACGGTCGCAATTGGTGAGATCGACGGGTTCGTGCGTGCCGCTCATGGGACGGCTTCCAGCGTGAGGTGCCCGGCTTTGAGGAAGAGATCGAAGACATCGCGGGCGGCGGCGACGGCAGCAGCGTGATCCTCCAGGTTGGTCGCATCAAGACGATCCATGAAGAGCCGCATGGCGCCCTTCGGGCCCTGCGAGTTCAGGTAGCTGCTGGGTAAGTGATCAGGCGTGGCTTTGGCGAGCAGCGCGCCGCCGAGCTTGGAGCCTTCCAGGACATAGGCAGCACCCCAGACCGCTGCTTCGCAATGCAAGGCAGGTGGAGGAAGAGGCGCGGGCAATCGATCGCCGAGTTCCCTTATGTCGGCAGCGAGCCGGTGCACGCGCCTTCGTTCCTGCCAGTCGGGCAGCAGGCGAGCGATCCCGGCTTCCTCAAGCGCATGTTCGACTGATGGTACGACCCGGGCATGCGCGCGCAGGAATGCCTTGTAATCCTGCGTACGTGAGAGGTTGAAACTGCCGAAGAGAGCGTCGACCGCGGCGTGGCAATCTGCAGTGTGTGCGCGGAGGGCGCTGCGAAGTGACATGCTGACCGTGTTCCGAGTGATATGGCGGCCGTCCACAACGGACGGTGAATGAGCGGATATACTGCGGCAACGAGTGATTTCCAGGGAAACGTCTAGGAAAAACATGGGTTTCTCGTCGCACGCAGACGCGCGGCGAGCGCTTCAGCCCATCATTGCCGGCAGTCCCGCGGCGAGCGTATCGATCGCGAGCCGCACCTTCGGCAGCATGACCGGAGAGCGCAGCCAAACGGCATGGGCATCGAAGACATTGGCCGGTTCGTGCTTCAACACCTGAATGAGCCGGCCTGCCAGCACCTCCTCACGGACCAGCCAGCAGGGGAGCCAGGCAAGTCCGCGCCCGGCGACGGCCGCATCGGAAATCGAAGCAAGGTCGTCGAGCCGTAGCCGCGCCTTTGGCGGCATCCGCCGCCCGGGATCGGTTGCAGTGGGAAAGATCCAGCCCCTATCGTCATCGCCCCGCCTGTAGACGATGCCTTCATGCTGCGGAATATCGAAGACCGTCTGCGGCGCGCCACGTTTTTCCAGATAGGTAGGCGATGCGCAGACGGTCATGCGCTGGCGGGCGATCGCCCGGGCCATCAGATCCGGATTGTCCTTCAACGGCCCGTTGCGAATGACAAGATCGAAGCCGTCCTCGAGCAGGTCGACGATACGGTCGTTGAAGGAAAGGTCGAGTTCAAGATCCGGATGTTCATCGAGCAGGCGTGCGAGGATCGGCGCGATGCAGTGGCGGCCGAAAAGCACCGGCATCGAGATGCGCAATCGGCCGCGCACGTCACGCCGGCCGGATTCCAGCATGGCTTCCCCGAGGCGGATTTCCTCCACCGCCCGCAGGCAGCGCTCGTAGAAGAAGCGGCCTTCCTCGGTAAGGCTCTGCATGCGCGTCGTACGGTTGAAAAGCCGCACGCCGAGACGCTGTTCCAGACGTGCGATCGTCTTGCCGACCGCCGAACGCGTGAGATGGAGCCGCTCGGCGGCAGCTGAAAAGCCACCGGCCTCGACGGCTTCGACAAAGATCGAGATACCCTTGAGCTGTTCCAGTTGTTTCCTCTTTGGAACCATTCTGGAGAATTAATATCGCAACTGGTGCGAAATATTCAACGATATGTTTGCGCTCCCCGCAATGGACAAGGAGCAAGACAATGCAGACAACACGGCAGTGGCAGATCGACGCGGTTGGGCCGGAACGCCAACTGACGATCGGCGAGCGGAGGCTCGAACCGGTTTCGGGAAACAGGGTTCTGGTCCGGACGGAAGCCGTCTCGCTCAATTTCCGCGACCGGCTGGTGATGGAGAGCGGCGTGGGGTTGCCGCTGCAATTTCCCTTCGTGCCGGCTTCCGATATGGCGGGGGTCGTGGAGGCAGTCGGACCCGAGGTCAGCCGTTTCAAGCCGGGTGATCGGGTCATCTCGACCTTTTCGCCCGACTGGATCGACGGACGCGGCTTGGGCGATGCGCGCACGCCACCTTACAAGACGCGCGGCGGCTTTTATCCTGGTGTCCTCTCCCAATACACCGTGCTTTCCGAGGAGTGGTATTCACGCGCGCCCGATACGCTCGATGCGGCGCAGGCAAGCACCTTGCCCTGCGCTGGGCTGACTGCCTGGTTCGCCCTGATCGAACGCGGCGGTCTGAAAGCCGGCGACAAGGTTCTGGTGCAAGGCACCGGCGGGGTGGCGCTCTTCGGTCTGCAGATCGCCAAGGCGCATGGCGCGGAGGTCTTCATCACATCGGGCAGCGCGGAGAAGCTCGAACGCGCCATTGCGCTGGGCGCCGATCACGCGATCAACCGCCATGAAGGCGACTGGGTTGAGCAACTCTATCAGTTGACCGGCGACTATGGCGCCGATCACGTGCTCGAGATCGTCGGCGGCCCGCATCTCGGCCAGGCGCTGAAGGCAGTGGCGATCAATGGCCGCATTTCCGTCATCGGTGTGTTCGAGGGGTTCGAGGTTTCCGGCCCGGCCGGCCCGCTGCTGCTCAAGGCGCCGGTTGTGCAGGGCATTTCCGTCGGCTACCGCCGTGCGCTTGAAGATCTGGTGCGGGCAATCGACCAGACCGGGCTGAAGCCTGTGATCGACAAGCGTTATGCCTTCGACGAGTTCCCTGAGGCGCTCGATCATCTCTATCGCGGGCCTTTCGGCAAGGTGGTCGTCGAGTTCTGATGATCGCGATTCAAAGTGTTGCAGGGCCGCGCGTCTAAAAAAACGCACGGTGCTGTTGTCAGGCGCCAGTGGAAACGCCCTGTTCGAAGGAGAAGCCTTCATCGGCCCAACCGGTCATGCCGCCGATCATCAGCTTCAAGGACAGGCCGAGACGGGAGAGGCGAAGCGCGGCCTTGTCCGCCCCGTTGCAATGCGGGCCGGCGCAATAGACGACGAACAGCGTTTCGGCGGGCCAGGCCGACATGCGGTGCGCCGTCATCTTGCCATGTGGCAGGTTGATGGCGCCGGGAATATGGGACTGTGCGAAGAGCGCCGGCGAGCGTGCGTCGAGAAGAACGAAATCGATCTTGCCGGACGCAAAGGCGGCGTGGACATCGGAGCAATCGGTCTCGAAGGCAAGCTTGGCTGCATAATGGGCAGCGGCGATATCAGCGGCTGCGGCGGGGATTTCTGCGACGGGGCTTGGCATTTGCGATTTCCTTTTTTCTGAAGTTGCCGCCTTGTATCGCCGATGCTAGAGCTGTGTGAAATTGGCCATCATGACCAACAGCGTAAAAATCATGCCAAACTCATCGCCGCAGCAGACCAAAGGACCGCTGGTCGCCGCACTTGCCTATGACGGGCTCTGCACCTTCGAATTCGGTATCGCCTACGAGGTCTTCGGCCTGCTGCGGCCGGAAATGGGCGAAGGCTGGTATCGCTTCTCGGTCTGCGGCATCGAACCAGGACCGCTTCGCGCCGCCGGAGGGCTGACGGTCGCGGTCGACAAGGGACTGGAGGTGCTTGATGAGGCGGACCTGATCGTCGTGCCCGGCTGGCGGGCGATCGATGCGCCGGTGCCGGCACCACTCGCCGCAGCGCTCAGGGCAGCGCATCAGCGCGGCGCGCGCATCATGTCTCTCTGCTCGGGCGTTGCGGTTCTTGCCGGATCCGGGCTGCTTGCCAACCGCAGGGCGACGACACATTGGCGCTATGTCGCCTCGATCGCTGCACGTTTTCCCGACATCACGCTCGATGCCGACGTTCTCTACATGGACGAGGGCAGCCTGCTTACGGCGGCGGGCAGTGCCGCCGGCATCGATCTCTGCCTGCATGTAGTGCGCGGCGATTTCGGTTCGGAAGCTGCAAACAGCGTGGCAAGACGCCTCGTCGTGCCGCCGCACCGCGAAGGCGGACAGGCGCAGTTCATTCACGCGCCGGTTCCCGAGGAACGCGAGGGTATCCGCTTGGGCCCGCTGATCGAATGGATGCGCGAGAGCCTTTCCGAAGATCAGCCGATCAGCCTGCTTGCGAAAAGAGCGGGTATGAGCATGCGCACCTTCCAGCGGCGCTTCGAAGCGACGACGGGTCTCAGCGTCGGCGAATGGCTGCTGAAGGAGCGGCTGCGGCATGCCCGCGACCTGCTGGAGAAGGAACTTGCTGTTTCGCTCGATGACATCGCCGCCGCCAGCGGCTTTGGAACACTGGCGACGATGCGGCATCATTTCCGCAGGCGGCTCGGGACGAGCCCGAGTGCCTATCGGAAGTCATTCGGTGACTAGAGCATCCCATGCTTGCATTTCTTTGCTATTTCACCTAAGTGGGCGCTCTCGATTGTTTCTGGAAAGGGAGCGCCACGATGACGAATATCTCCGCACGCCCCGAGAGGGTTTCGGCTTAACTCGGTCAATGGGCCGATGAATGCCGGTTGACATCGCCATTTTGGCGATGAAAGACCAATCATATCCAGAGTTCATCATCATGGGCAATTCCATTGGGAGCGGAAGCTCCCCGATGACGTCGTCGGCACATCCGGCACTCATCAATCGTTTCTTTTCCGGTAGCGCCTGGATCGAAGGCGCCGCTTTAAATCAACTCGACGAAATGTCCCGCCTGCCGGGCGTGTTGGAGATCGCCGCCTTTCCAGATCTGCACCCCGGAAAATATGGTGCGACCGGCGTGGCACTGTTGTCCTCTCGGCTGCACCCGCTGCTGATCGGCAACGATATCGGCTGCGGCATGTCGCTTTTCGGCCTGGATCTCCCGTTGCGCAAACTGAAGATCGACAGGGCGGCGGAGCGGCTTCGCCGGTTTGAAACGCAGGCGATCGGAAATGCGGCGGAACTTCTGACGGAGGCGGGTCTGTCCACCGATCTGACACCCGGTGCTCTCGGCACGATCGGCGGCGGCAATCATTTCTGCGAGTTGCAGGCTGTGGAGGAGCTCGCCGAAGGTGGATCTGCCGACGGTCTCGATGATCAGGGGCTTTATCTGCTGGTTCATTCCGGTTCGCGGTCTCTGGGCGCCACCGTATTCTCGGAGATGGCGGCCGCTCATTCGGGGCTCGCAGCCGGTCTTGATCCCGGTTCGGAGGCCGGCGCCGCCTGGCTTATGCGCCATGACCAGTGCGTTGCCTGGGCATCGTTGAACCGACGGCTGATCGCAGAGCGGGCGGCCGCAGCGCTTCATGCGGATCTGCGTCTCATCGCCGACGTGCCGCACAATCTCGTTCGCCCGTCCGATCGTGGGTTTGTGCACTACAAGGGTGCGGCGGCGGTCGTAAGCGGCGAACTCGCGCCGATTGCGGGATCTCGAGCGAGCCTCAGTTATGTGGTTCGTCCGAGCGCCGGCGTTGCCCGTTCGTTGGATGGCATCTCTCACGGGGCCGGTCGCAAATACGACCGCGCCACCATGCACGGGCGTGTCGGCCGCAACCGCTCCGAACGAGAACAGCTCTTGCGCAATTCCTGGGGCGGTATCGCCATCTGCGACGATCGCTCCCTTGTCGTCGAGGAGGCGGCATCCGCATACAAGGATGCCGGACAGGTGGTAACCGATCTGGAAAATGAGAGCCTGGTCGTGAAGCTTGCCAGCTTTCGGCCGCTTGTCACCTTCAAGAAGGCGGTTGATGAAGCGGAGGTTGAGCAGCGCCGGCGAAAACCCGAATATCGCAGGGAAGGAGGACGTGGCCATGAGCGCTATTGATCTTCTCGTTACCGCGGGCAACGGTCCGGTGGAATGCCGCATGGCTCTGTCGGCGCTTCTCGGCATCCTCGAGCGGGAGGCCGTTCGGCTCGGCTGCTCTTTCGAGACCAGCCTTGGTCCGATGCCGGACCAGCACGGCGCGAAGTCGGCGATCGTCAGCCTCAATGGTTTCGAGGCGGAGCAGATCGTCAGTGACTATTGCGGCACGATCCGCTTCACCTTCAAAAGCCAGGTGCGTCCGGGTCACAAGCGGCAGAACTGGTACGTCTCGGTTCAACGTATCGATACCAAACCGGAAGGCGGCGAGGTGACGATCGATCCAGCCGACCTGCGTTTCGAGACGCTGAGGGCCGGCGGACCGGGCGGGCAGCATCAGAATACGACCGACAGTGCTGTTCGTGTCCTGCATCGGCCGACCGGTCTCGTCGCGACGGCGCGCGACGAGCGTTCCCAGCACCGCAACAAAGCCCTGGCGCTCCGGCGTCTTGAGGCGATGTTGCGCCATATCGAGGCGGAGAAGCAGGAGGCTGCCAAATCCGGGCGCTTCATCGCCAACCGGACCATCGAGCGCGGCAACGAGGTCAAAACTTTCAAGCTGTAATCGGGAATAGCGTGCCCTGACTACAACAACAAACGGCGCCCTTTCGTGTAGGGCGCCGATTTCACTGGTCATGATCCGCCGAAGATTAAGGCGGCGTTGCGAATCCTTACTCCGCCGCTTGGCGGGCCATCGGGTTGTTGGGGTGCGTCGTCCAGTTGGCGTAGTTGGGGTCAACGACGCGACCGGTGCGTTTGTCGAGGGTACCGGCGGGAAGCTGCTCCATGGTGATGCAGTTCTCGACCGGGCAGACGCTGACGCAGAGATTGCAGCCGACGCATTCCTCGTCCATCACCTCGAAATGGCGAACGCCGTCGACGAAGTTGGTGATCGCCTGGTGCGAAGTATCCTCGCAGGCGATGTAGCAGCGGCCGCATTTGATGCAGGCGTCCTGGTCGATCTTCGCCTTGGCGATGTAGTTGAGGTTCAGATATTGCCAGTCGGTGACGTTGGGCACGGCGCGGCCGGTGATGTCGTCGAGGCTGCGGTGGCCCTTTTCGTCCATCCAGTCGGAAAGGCCAGTGATCATCTCCTGGACGATCTTGAAGCCGTAGGTCATCGCTGCGGTGCAGACCTGGACGTTGCCGGCGCCGAGAACGAGGAATTCGGCAGCGTCGCGCCAGGTGGTGATTCCGCCGATGCCGGAGATCGGCAGGCCGTAGGTTTCTGGATCGCGGGCGATCTCGGCCACCATGTTGAGCGCGATCGGCTTTACCGCCGGGCCGCAATAACCGCCATGGCTGCCCTTGCCGCCGACCGTCGGGTTGGGGGCGAAGTTGTCGAGATCGACGGAGACGATTGAGTTGATCGTGTTGATCAGCGACACGGCATCGGTACCGCCGGCCTTGGCAGCACGGGCGGGGCGGCGGACATCGGTGATGTTGGGCGTCAGCTTGGTGATGACGGGCATGCGGGTGTATTGCTTGCACCAGCGCACGACCATCTCGATATATTCCGGCACCTGGCCGACCGCCGAGCCCATGCCGCGCTCGGACATGCCGTGCGGACAGCCGAAATTGAGTTCGATGCCGTCGGCGCCGGTCTCTTCGACCAAGGGTAGGATCGCCTTCCAAGCCTCTTCCTCGCAGGGTACCATGATCGAGGCGATCAGTGCCCGGTCCGGCCAGTTCATCTTCACCTGCTTCATTTCCCGCAGGTTGGTGTAGAGGTCGCGGTCGGTGATGAGCTCGATATTGTTCAAACCGAGCAGGCGGCGGTCGGCGCCCCAGATCGCGCCGTAGCGCGGGCCGTTGACGTTGACGACGGGCGGGCCTTCCTCGCCCAGCGTCTTCCAGACCACGCCCCCCCAGCCGGCCTTGAAGGCGCGCTCGACGTTGTAGGCCTTGTCGGTCGGCGGCGCAGACGCCAGCCAGAACGGGTTCGGGGATTTGATGCCGACGAAATTATTACGGAGATCAGCCATTGTTCATTCTCCCTTCAAGCAACCGCGACAGCCGGAGCGGCTGCTGCGGTGAGGGCACGATGGATGGATTCAGCCGCGTCGCGACCGTGGGCGACGGCAGAAACCGTGAGATCGTCGCCGCCGAAAACGCAGTCGCCGCCGGCCCAGACGCCGTCAAGCGAGGTATGGCCTTCGCCATCGACGGCGATGCGGCCGGATTCCATGCGCAGCGAACCGAGACCAGAGGCGTCAAAGCTCTGACCGATCGCCTTGAAGATCTGGTCGGCGGCAATGACACCGGTTTCGCCGGTGCCGACGAGGCGGCCTTCGAGAATTCTCGTATATTCCACCTCGATGGCGGCGACTTTGCCGTCCTGCGACAGGATCGATTTCGGCGCCAGCCAATGGCGGATGATGACGCCCTTGGAGCTTGCCAGATCCTGTTCGAATTCGGAGGCGTTCATGTGCTCCTTGCCGCGGCGGTAGCAGATCGTTACCTCCTCGGCGCCGAGCAGCTTTGCCTGTACGGCAGCGTCGATCGCCGTCATGCCGCCGCCAAGGACGACGACGCGGCGGCCGATGGCGATGTCGCTTTTGTCTTCGGCCTGGCGGAGGGCCGCGATGAAATCGACGGCATCGTCGACGCCCGCAAGGTTTTCGCCCTCGATGCGCAGCGCGTTGACGCCGGCAAGGCCGATACCGAGGAAGACGCCGTCATATTGCGCCTGCAGATCGGAAATCGAAAAATCGTGGCCGAGACGCTGCCCATGCCGAACCTCGATGCCGCCGATCGAGAGGACGTAGTCGACTTCCTTCTGGGCGAAGTCGTCGACCGTCTTGTAAGTGGCGATACCGTATTCGTTGAGGCCGCCGGATTTTTCCCTGGCGTCATAGATGACGACGGAATGGCCTTTGACGGCCAGGCGATGGGCGGCGGCAAGTCCGGCTGGGCCTGCGCCGACAACGGCGATCGTCTTGCCGGTCGGTTCGGCCCTGGCATAGAATTGCTTGTCGGCCTGCATGGCGGCATCGGTGGCATAGCGCTGCAGACGGCCGATCTCGACCGGCCGCTCTTCAGCCGTGTTGCGGACACAGGCCTGTTCACAGAGTTCTTCGGTGGGACAGACGCGGGCGCACATGCCGCCGAGGATGTTCTGATCGAAGATCGTCTTTGCCGAGCCGATAGGATTGCCGGTCGAGATCTGGCGGATGAACAGCGGAATGTCGATCGAGGTGGGACAGGCCGTCATGCATGGCGCGTCATAACAGAAATAACAGCGGTCGGCGGCGACCAGCGCCTCATGGTTGTCGAGGCGTGGATGAAGATCGGAAAAATTTGCCTCATATTCGGCGGGCGAAAGCCGGCCGGCATGAATCCCGGTTTCCAGTCGTTCCATTGAAGTTCCCTCATTATTGGTAAACGGCCTGTGAGGGAATCGTAACTCAGGTTTAAAAATTTATCAAACGGTAAAATTTTGGCAATTTTGTTGCGCCTAGCGCACCCAAACCCTTGTTTTTATGAGGGAGAGGCAATTTTTTGGCAGCCCGTGCCTACAAAATAGCTGGGGCGAACAGCATCGGCGGGGCGTCCGAAAAAAGATTCAAAAAAGTCGAATTTTTTCGGATGGCAGGGAACCAAAGTTTGATGTCGCCGTTATTGCGATATCCGGATGGTGATCGCATCGACCCAACATGCGCGCCCCCAACCCACTATCCGGACGTACTCACGGTCCCCTCCCGGTGAGTGAAGACAGCCGGTGCGCCGCCCTCGCACCGGCTGTTTTTCCGTGTTCGGCTCCTGGCTTTTCACACGCGCTTGAAGATCTCGAATTCGCTTTCCGGAATGGTCAAACGATATTCGATGCGACCGGGAATGAGGTTCAACTCCGCTTTACCATTGACCGACGAGGGCACGACACGCTCCAGCACGGTGCGGCCGAAGCTGTTGTCGCTGAATTCGTGGACTTCTGCCTGATCATGCAGCACTTCCGCCCAGGCGATTTCGATCGCCTTCCTGTCGTTGATCATGGCTTCGCGGCAATTCAGCGTGATGGAGGCGGCACCGCCGGCAATCGCGCCAAAAGAGGCGGAGTTGACGATGAGTTCGTGGAGAGCGAGCCCGAGATGCACGGCGGCATTCGGCGTCAGATGAGCGTTGATGCCATAGATCGGCATGGAGCCGGCCGTCTCCGGCCAATAGGGGGCAAACTGCTTTTCGGCGAGTTCGAAGAGATAGGCGCCGCGCCAGCTCGAATCCGTGATCAGGTCCTGCGAGTTGGAAAGCGATTGCAGCCGTCCGCGGAACTTAAGGAGGAAGCTGTCGAGGGAGAGTGTGTTGCGCGCCGTTTGGGTGGCAATGCCCTGAATGATGGCGAGAAGGTTCTTCGAGCGGTGCGAGAGTTCGCGGAGCAGCGATTTCAGAACTTTTTCGCGATGCCGGCTCTCGGTGACTTCAGCCATGACGGAAAGAAGTCCATGCGCGCCGCGTTCGCCAGTACGCTGGATCTTCAGTTCATAGGTGCGCCTTTCGCCGTCGACGTCGATCTCGACTTCGGCATTGTTGGGGATGCCGGTTTCCAGCACCTTGTGCTTCAGCGCCGTCAGATATCGGCCGTGGGCATCGCCAAAGAGGACGGCGTCGCTGCCGCCAGGCGCAAAGAGCGCCGCAAAATGCGGCGGCAGATTTTCGGCGTAGAAGATCGAAAGCCGGGCGTCCTGGCAGAGGATTGAAATCCCGGCGCTGCCGAGCGCGCGTTCCATCATTTCGGCTTTGCCTTCGAAGGTGAAAGGCATGCCGGACAATGGTTCATTCGTATTCACTCGGCCGCCTTTCCTTGTGACATCTTGAACGTCGCTGAAGGGAGCGCCCTTCCAGACACCGCCTGTCAACTCTAGAACAAAGCGCTGCAAAAACCGTTAAAGCCACCGGAGCGTCCCGGTAGCACCGGAACGCCTGCTTTGGCGATTTGGTTCCGAAGGCCGGAAAATTGCGTCTCAGGCGGCCACTCTGGTCGATTCGTTGAAGAAAAGAGCTTGGCTGATCAGGGCCTTAACCATGTCGGGATTGAAGGGCTTGGTGACAAGGAAGGTCGGTTCCGGGCGCTCGCCGGTCAGCAGCCGTTCCGGGAAGGCGGTGATGAAAATCACCGGCACGCTCGACGTCTTGAGGATGTCGTTGACTGCGTCGATACCGGAGCTGCCATCGGCAAGCTGGATGTCGGCCAGCACCATGCTCGGCTTGGTCTTGTTGTAAAGTGCCACGGCCTCGGTATGCGTGCGGGCAATACCGGTGACGCGATGACCGAGGCTCTCGACCATCTGCTCGATATCCATGGCGATCAGCGGTTCGTCCTCGATGATCATGATATCGGTGGCGACCTGACGGGAAATCTCCTGCGACGCTACGTCGAGCAGGTGCATGACATCCTGTTCTTCGGTTTCCAGGATCTCGGCGATTTCGGCGACGCGGAAATTCTCCACGGAGGCGAGCAGGAAGGCCTGACGGGCACGCGGCGAAACTTTGGAAAGATTCAGCGTGGCGCGTTGCTCCCAGGCATAGGGCGAGGTTGGCTCCGGAATCTGGACTGCGGTGGAACCAAACAGCTGCGTGAACAGTTTGTAGAGTGCAACCCGGTCGTTCGCTGTATCCGGGAAAATCGACAGATCGGCTATGATAGCTTCGAGAACGGCGGCGACATAAGCGTCGCCTGAAGTCTGAGTGCCGGTAAGGGCGCGGGAATAGCGGCGCAGATAAGGAAGGTGCGGCGCAATCCGAGTAGAAAGTGTCATTAATGGGCTCCTGCATACAGGCCGGCATTGGCTTCAATGAGCGGTTAACGCCGCCTTGATAAAAAAGTTCCGGAACCGCAGGAACTTTTTTCGCTGCGCCGCATTATTCCAGCCGACGAAGAAAGGGCGTAGCGTTTTGACCCATGCAACGGCAAATGCCAGCGACATCGAGAATGGAACGTTTGATGTCAATGGTCGTGTTTGATCCCATCCACGCCCCCTAGAACAGGATGATTTTAGGCCGGGTCGGCCTAAAATCTGAATCCTGTTCTAAATTAGAAGGTTAGAGCATGATGTCGTCCGAAAACCGCTCCCACTTTTCGGCATCATGCTCTGGACAGACAACCGGCGAGAAGACGAATTGATGACTACACGCAAGAAAGAAGCAGCCGATCAGCGAAAGCTGGAGCTGCGGGCAAGCGACATCCTGGACCCGAACAACCAGATCGGCGTCAGGCTGCGGTCGCTGTATTCGGCCGCACAGGATGAGGCGATTCCCGATCGTTTTCTCGACCTTCTCGAAAAGCTCGACCATGCTGAAATGATGGCTTCTGCCAAGATGGCCGAATAGGATCGCTGCATGGAAGACAAATCGCAACCCAGCTTCAAGCGGGAACTGCTGGCGGCACTCCCAAGCCTTCGCGCTTTCGCGATCTCGCTCATCGGGCGGCACGACCGTGCCGACGATCTCGTCCAGGACACCATCATGAAAGCCTGGGCCAAACAGGATCATTTCGAGATGGGCACCAATATGAAGGCCTGGCTCTTTACGATCCTGCGCAACGAACTCTACAGCCAGATGCGCAAGAGCGGCCGCGAAGTGCAGGACAGCGACGGGCTGTTCACTGAATCGATGGCAATGCACCCTTCGCAATATGGCGCGCTCGATCTGCAGGACTTCAAGAAGGCGCTCGACCAGCTGCCGCCGGATCAACGCGAGGCGATCATCCTCGTCGGCGCCTCGGGTTTCTCCTACGAGGAGGCGGCCGAAATCTGCGGCTGCGCCGTGGGCACCATCAAGAGCCGCGTCAACCGGGCCCGTCAGCGGCTGCAGGAGTTGCTGCAGATATCAGGCGAGGCCGATTTCGGCCCCGACGCCACCTCGGCGCCGCTGACATCGAAGGCTTTCGCGTTCTGACAAGAGTTATATTCGGGAGGAAAGCCGGCCGCCCCTCGGGGCGCCGGTTTTTTTCGTTGAAGGGTAGGGAGAAGGACGGGCTCCACGGGATGGGACGGCCATTCGAGGCACTACCTCTCATCCTCATTCGTGCTTGTCCCAGGAATTCAGTGCGCCCAAGTCCTTGGGCGCGAAAGACTCTTTCCACTTGGTATTGGTTCATTCACGGCGCGGACACGCCGTGGCTGGATTCCTGTGACAAGCATTCAAATGAGGGAGGGGTCGGCGTCCTACCCCAATCCTGTGGTATGCAAACCCGCTCTTCTGCTCGTCGTTCTCAGAACGATCAGGAGAGCCAATGCCTCTTCAATCCTCGCGCTTTGACCCTACCAGATTGGCCGCGACGATTGCTGCCAGAACACCGGCAGTCAGGAGCGGCTGGGCGCGGATAAGACCGAGCCCGACCGTTGCCATCGATTCCAGCGCCGCACGGCGTTCACGGGCGCGGCGTGCTTCCCGGGTATTGATGATCGACATCGCCACCAAGGCGATGATGGCGATCAGCAGCGAGCCGGCAGCCAGGAAGAGGGCAGCGCCGACCGGACCGTACATGCCGGCAAGCCATATGGCGCCGGCGGTGACAGCCAATGCGTAGGCGGTGAGGAGGAAGAGGAAGGCAAGCGCAATGAAGATGCTATTGCGCTTGGCGCGCGCAACGGTCCGATGCACGCTTGCGCCCGTCAGCAGGCTAAGGATCGACAAGAGCATCGCGCTTCCTCAGCGCCGGGCGAGGAAGGCGATGGCAAGGCCGAAAACGGCAGCGGCGCCGATCGTTGCCAGCGGATGCTTGCGCACGGTCTCACGCATTTCGGTCGCGCCGCGCTCATAGCCGTGCTGCAATTCGCGTAGCAGATCCTCGCTACGGCCGAGCAGTTCCTCATAGCCGGCACCGGCCTGGCTGCGGATTTTTTCGCCCTGGTGGCGCGAACTCTTGCCGACGAGGCGTGTCAGTTCCGCGAGTTCGTCGCGAAGCGCCTCGACCTGCTCCTCGATGCCGGATTCCAAATTGTGGAAGGGCCCGTTGCGGCGGCTGCGGCCGGACTGGAAAATAGAATAGCTCATGGCTGTCTCCGTTGGCTGGGGCGCGCACAAGCCCGCCTATTTCGTACGAGGGTCACCACCGTCCGTTGCATGAATGATATCGCCCGGCATTGACCCAGATCACTGCCGACAACGTGCCGCACGATCAAAAGTTCCCGCCCGCGCGGTGCTCAGGGGCGGGAAACGGCGCTGTGGGCGAGCACGAAGGGCGTGTCGTCGGCCGGTACCTGGTTGATCCGTAGCGCGCAGCCGAACACCGAGAGCATTGTTTCGTTCGTCAGCACTTCACCGATGCTGCCGGCGGCGGCGAGGCGGCCGGATTTCATCAGCACGATGCGGTCGGCAAAGAGTGCGGTCAGGTTGAGATCGTGCATGACGGCGATGACGCCGCCGCCGCGTTCGCAGAAATTGCGGGCGAGCGTCATGATGGTCAGCTGGTGGCTGATGTCGAGGCTCGATACCGGCTCGTCGAGCAGCAGCCAGCAGGGCTTGCCGTCGACGACGGGCTCGGCGATCTGGCAGAGCACGCGGGCAAGCTGCACGCGCTGCTGCTCGCCGCCGGAGAGCTCCTGATAGAAACGGCCTTCGAAGCCGGTCAAGTCGACGGAAGCAAGCGCCGCCGCCGCTATCTGCTCGGCCTTGTCCGGATGCAGGTTGAGACCTGACGTCAGGCCCATGCGGACGATCTCGCGCACGGTAAAGGGAAAGGAGATCGCGCTTGCCTGCGGCAGCACGCCACGAATGGCGGCAAGCTGCCAGGGTTTCAGCCCCTTCACCTCATCGCCGCTGATGCGCACCGAGCCGCCATAGGCAAGTTCGCCGGAGATGGCTTTCATCGTCGTCGTCTTGCCGGAACCGTTCGGCCCGGCAATCGCCGTCAGCTCGCCGGCCTTTGCCGTAAGAGTGACGTCGCTGATGATGGCCTTGCCGGAAAGGCGCACGGAGACGCTTGAAACTTCGATCATCGCAATGTCACTCACGGGGGTCACTCACAGGGCAAGGCGCGAACGCTGCCGCAGCAGGATCCATAGGAAGAACGGGCCGCCGACCGCAGCGGTGATGATGCCGATCGGCAGCTCGGCCGGGGCGACCAAGGTGCGCGCCAGGACATCCGCGAAGATCAGCAGAGAGCCGCCGAGAAGAGCTGCGGCCGGCAGCAGGAAGCGATGGTCGGGGCCGATCGCCATGCGCAGGATATGCGGCACGACGATCCCGATGAAACCGATGCCGCCGCTGACGGCGACGGAAGCGCCGGTCGCCGCAGCGACACCGACGATCGCGACATTCTTCAGCCGCTGGACCGGAACGCCCATGTGAAAGGCGGCCGCCTCGCCGAGCGTGATGGCATTGAGGCCGCGAGCCATGAAGGGCAGGGTGGTGAAGGACAAGAGGATGATCGGGCTGGCGGCGGCGATCTTCGTCCATGTGGCGCCGGCAAGCGAGCCCATGCTCCAGAAGGTCAGGTCGCGCAACTGCTGGTCGTTGGCCATGTAGATCAGCAATCCCGTGATGGCGAGGGCGAGTGCGCCGAGCGCGATGCCGGCAAGCAACATCGTCGCCACCGAGGTCTGTCCGTGACGGGTGGCGATCCTGTAGAGCAGCAGCGTCGTGACGAGGCCGCCGCCGAAGGCCGCCGCCGGCAGAGCGTAGATACCGAGAAGCGCCTCGAGCGGAGCTGCGAGGCCTCCGCCGAGCACGATCATCACGACCGCGCCGAGGCTTGCGCCGGAGGAGACGCCGACGAGGCCGGGATCGGCCAGCGGATTGCGGAAGAGGCCCTGCATCACCGTGCCGGAAACGGCCAGCGAGGCGCCGATCAGGAAACCGAGGATCGCCCTGGGCAGGCGGATATCAAAGATGATGATCCGGTCACGTGTGCTGAGCGCCGCCTCGGAACCGGCCATGTTGCTGATGACGTCGAGGATCGAGGCATCCGAGGCGCCGGTCGTTACCGAAAACAGCATCGAAAAGACCGAGCCGACGACGAGCAGCGCGATCGCCAGCAAGGCGAGCCGCGTCCTGTCGCCCGCCTGCCTGATTTCGCGGATGTCCGCCATCGGGAATCGTCGCCTTTGTTCCATCATGGCTTGCGGCAGGGCCATGATCAGCCCGCGTAGATCGCCGTGTTGAGCTCACGCGCGGCGGCTGCGGTGCGCGGTCCGAAGCCGAGCAGGTAGACGCCATCCATTCGGATGATCGCTTTTTTCTCGCCTGCCGGCGTCAGCGCGATCGCCGGCTGAGCCAGCAGGTCCTCGTTCTTGGTACCGGCGCTGTCGCCGCGATTCATCATCAGGATGATGTCGGGTTTGGCTTCGATGATCGCCTCGTCCGTCAACGGCTTGTAGCCCGGGAATGCACCGACGGCGTTGATGGCGCCGGCGAGCTTGACGATGCCATCGGCGGCCGTGCCGGTGCCCGATGCCATGATCCGTCCGTTCTGGGCACTGAGGATGAAGAGAACACGCTTGCGCTCGGCCTCCGGGCGCTTTTCGGCATCGGCGATCACCGCGTCGAGATCGGCCGCGACCTTTTCCTCAAGCGCCTTCGCCTTGTCCGGCACGCCCAGCAACGTGCCGACGCGGTCGATCTTGGCGATGATGCCGTCGCGGGTAAAGGCGCTCGGCACGGTCTCGAAGGGCACGCTGGCGTTCTTCAGCACAGCCAGCGCTTCCTGCGGGCCTGAACCTTCGACGGCGATGATCGCCGTCGGGTTCATGGCGAGGATGCCTTCCGGTGAGAGCGCGCGCATGTAACCCACGTTCGGCAGCTTCAGCGCCGCCTCCGGATAGATGCTCGTCGTGTCGCGGGCTATCAGCCGGCTTTCCTCGCCGAGCGCATAGACGATCTCGGTGATATCGCCGCCGACCGAAACCAGGCGCGACGTGTCGAGCTTCTTTTCCTCGGCGTGGGCGGCGCGGATGAAGGCGAAGCCTTCGACTGCCGGCGCCGTCGGGATCAGCGGCAGCGCCATGACCGCCGCCGTCAGGGCCAGTTCCCAGGGGCGGATCCGGCGCAGATTGTTACGCATCGTCATCGTTGCGATCCTTATGCGGCCACACTTGCTGCCCGCGGCAGGTTTTCCACGATCTCGCGCCACTCGGCGCGTTCGTCGGAACCTTCCTTCCGCTTGCCGAAGAACTGGATGATCATCTCGCCGTCGGCATTGTAAGCCTCCAGCGAGGTGACGTGGCCGTCCGTGGTCGGCTTGCGTACGGCCCAGGTCTCGGCGATGTGATCCTGGCGCAGATGCAGGTGAAAGGTCGGGTCCATGATATTGATCCACGGACCCATCGGCTGCACGTTGAAGATCGGGCCGGAATGGATCTGGACGATGCCGTTATTGGCGACGAAGCACATGATCGGCAGGCCGGATTTCACCGAGGCATGCATCATGTCTGCCGTCGCGCTGTTGTCGAGCTTCCAGGCATAGTCGTCGCCGACGGTGCGCACGGCCGCCTGGCGGCCGATCTTCAGGCGCTTCAGCATGCCGAAGAAGTCGTGCGTATCGGTGAGCTTGCTCCAGTTGTCGCGCAGCTCGTCGCGGCTGACGTCGGCGGTTTCATCGACGGCACTTAGGGTCTCGGCCTCGATGAATTCCTGCGACTGGTCTTCCAGCTTCAACTCGGCGACGATCGCGTGATAGGCCTCGACATTCGAGCTCGGGCGCAGGTGCACCTTATGCACGGCGTTGCCCGCCTTGTCGAAATATTGCAGGCTGAGGCGCTCCTGATCGCCATCCTTCTTGGATACGGCGAAACCATGCTCCCAGCGGCTCGGGAAGATGCGCAGGTCGATATTCTCGCCGAGAACGATCGCGGCCTGCGCACCGCTCTTGATGTTTTCGAAGACACCGATCTTCTCGTGAACGGCACTTTCGTTGCGCGACAGCGCCATCACTTCGCCGAGGCCGGCCACGCGCTCGAGAAGCTTCAGCGCGCTGCCATCGATGCGCGTCACGCTGATGCCGGTTTCGGCGGCGATGAGGGCTGCTTCGGAAATCTTCAGCTGGGCGGCGATGTCACGCTCGCGCATCTTCGGATTCTCGGCGCGAAACGCACGGATTTCGGCTGGCGCCGGTCTTGTCTGTTCGGTCATGTCCTACCCTACTTATTGAGAATGAGCTTGCCCTGACGGGTGATCTTCAGGCGATAGACCAAGCCGTCGTGTCTAATCATGATCTCGTTCGTGCCGCGGAAAAGATCCGCGCTTTCGACGATCCGGTGCTGCGCCGCAGGCTCGCTCTGCAGCGGCACGTGTTTAAAGTTATCTGGCTTTTCAACCATCATTTCGGTTGGCAATTCCGTGAGGCCGGTGATCAGGGTCCCCGGTCGTGATGACAATTATCTTGACTTTCTTACTCATAGTTTTTTAAAGACGCAATAGGAGACTATTGTAGTCAAGTTTTTGAGATTGCTGATATGAGGCCGCCTGGCAGCGGTTCGCGACAATGGCGGAGAAGATGATGACGGTTAGGCTTGCGGCTGTTGCAGCCGGCATGGTGATGGCGGTTTCAGGCATATGCCAGGCGCAGGATGTGGCAACCGCCAAGCTGGATGTCGAACTCAACGCTCTGGCGCCATCGCAAAAGGGCTGCATGATGACTTTCGTCGCCGAGAACAATCTCCAGACCCCGATCAACAAGATCTCCTTCGAGCTCGCCTTCTTCAACGACAAGAATGCCGTCGACCGCATCACCGTGCTCGACTTCCGCGATCTGCCGCAGGGCAAGAAGCGCGTGCGCCAGTTCGATATGCCGAATGTGAAGTGCGAGACGGTCACGCGCATCATCATCAACGACACGCCGGTCTGCGACGGCCCGGCGGCGGGCGAATGCATGAAGGGTCTCGTCACCCGTTCACAGATTTCGGTTCCCTTCGAGGGCTAAGAATACGCCGGGAATGATTCCCGGCGGACATGTTTCAGGCTGTCCGAGGCATACAAATGGCAATTTCAGCGAAGACCAGATCGAGACAGGTGCTCATCGGGGAGCCGAACGCTGACGGCAGTCTGAACGACAACAACATGCATCCCGGCCACGAGCTTTCCGACCTGCGCAATGTGCAGCGTCAGCCGGCCGGCGAGGCGGTGGTCCACTATGCGCGTTTCGCGCAGATACCCTCCTTTCCCGATCATCCGGAGACCGCGTCGGCTGCTGTCGCCGCCGCGCCGCCGATGGATGCGGCGGTGGAAAAGCAGGAAGACGAGAAGAAGCCGGTGCGGCGACGGGTGGCGCTGACTTGTGTCGGATCGCTTTTTTTTCATACTGCACTAGCCGTCACGCTGTTCTTGGTCATACCCAAGCCTTCGGATGAAACGCTGATGGAGGCGGGCGAAGCGATCAGCGTCGTCATGCTCGGCAGTTCTGACGCCGATCAGAGCGCCGCTGGCGAGACCGAGGTGACCATCCAGCAAGAAATTGTTCCGGAAGCTGTCGAACCCGACACGGTCAAGCCAGTAGAAACAACGGAAATGCAGCCGGAGGCCGTCCAACCGGAAACTGTCCAGCCGACCGATGCAGAGCCGGTCGAAGCCGTTCAGCCCACGGAGGAAGTCACGCGTCAGTCAGCGGAGACGGTGACGACTGCGGAACCAGAGGTGCTGGTATCGGAAACTCCTGCGGAAACTTCAGTTGCGCAGCCAATGTCGACAGTGGTGCCGGAGCAACCCCCGGAGATGCCGGTATCCACCGAGCCACCCGTCGCAACCGCGATGCAATCCGAACCGGAAGAAATCAAGCCTGTTGAGACGGCCGCGATTTCTCCCGAGCCGGAGCCGCCTACAGAGATCGTCACGCCGCAGCCGAAACCGAAGTTGGAAAAGCCGGTAGAAAAGAAGCCGATCGAAAGAAGGAAGCCCCCGAAGAAGGCACAGGGTTCAGAGGGAGAGGCCAAACAGGAGTCACGCAGGGGCGCCGCGGACGGGCAGGCAGACGCCAATTCAGACAATAATTCACGCACGTCGGGCGGACGGAGTGGATCGGGCGGTGCATCCGAAGCCAATTACAAGGGCAAGATCGTCTCGCGACTGTTCCGTTGTGTTGACCGGATTGAATCGCGATATCGTCGCAATTCTGCATCCTTGAATGTCCGCATTACGATCAATCGCAACGGAGATGTCACCGCATCAGGCCTTGTCCGAGGTTCGGGCTTGGCCGAGGTGGATGGCGCTGTTTTGTCCCGGATCGCTTCCTGTAATCTTCCTGCTATGCCGGATGACTGGGCCGGATCCTCGCGCTCGTACAGTTTTCCTGTTCAAGTCACCGCTCGATAAATATGATAAAAACAATCAACTTTATACTTTACTCTAAAAATCAAGTTTAATAAGGTCCACCCGCACACGCAGGAATCGTGTGACGATCAACGAGCGAACGGGTGGCATATGGCTCGCAAGGGCAAGAAGGGTTCGAACCGGGAGGTCCGCGATAGCGTGGGCGAAGACGCTGGTCAGGCATCCCTCGGACCGTCCAAACTGGATGGCCGCAGTTTCCTTTATGTTGGCGGTCGTGACTGCCAGGTGGCGCATCTTCGTCAGATCGCCAGCAATTTCGGCGCTGAGCTCATCCACCATGATGGCGGTCTGCGCGAAGCGGTTTCCCGCATCGATACTCTGCTTCCCTCGGTCGACTGCGTCTTCTGCCCTATCGACTGTATCAGCCACGATGCCTGCCTGCGTGTGAAGACCGGCTGCAAGAAGTTCAGCAAGACCTTCATCCCGCTTCGCAACGGCAGCAAGTCCAGCCTGGAGCGTGCGCTGCAGACGATGAACGAACGAGACAATTCCCGATGAACGACCAGCGCCCCGACGGCTTCACCATGATCGGCCTGCATAAGCTCGCCGCGCAGACAGGCGAGGGCCTCGTGCCCGAACTCTACGAACTTTTCCAGCAGCATGCCGAACGCCAGCAGATCTACCAGAATGTGACGCTGTTCCCGACCTGGGAAGCGCGCATGCCCGGGGAAGCGACAACAAGACCGCTTGGCCCAGCAGCGGCAAACGGCGATAATGTTCTCGCCTTTCCCTTGCGTTCTGCAAGGGCGGGCAAGAGGAAAGCGTAGGGAGATGCCATGTATATCGCAATGAACCGCTTCAAGGTTGCAACCGGCAGCGAAGGTGATTTCGAGACGGTCTGGCGCAATCGCGATTCCAGCCTGCCCGAGGTGCCCGGTTTCGTCGAATTCCGCCTGCTGCGCGGCAAGGCCAACGAAGAGGAGGGCTATACGCTCTATTCCTCGCATACGGTCTGGAAAAGCGAAGCCGATTTTCAGAACTGGACGAAGTCCGAGAGCTTTCGCGCGGCCCACCGCAATGCCGGCGATCACAAGGCGATCTACAAGGGGCCGCCGGTCTTCGAGGGTTTCAACGTGGTCGACGGCATTTGATTGCGATTGAATCAGCCCTCACTCTTCTGTTCGTATGAGACTTGGCTCCTTCTTCTCCCCAGCGGGGAGAAGGTGGCCCGAAGGGTCGGATGAGGGGGGCACACGGCACGCCCTTCACATTGCACTTCGCTTCCGCTCAGCGCATAGCGGCTTTGCCGCTCACCCCCTCATCTGCCTGCCGGCATCGACCAGGGTCGAGCCGCGGGTCTCGACCCGTCCTTCGGACCCCCGCTGGGGGAGAAGCGGATTCGTGGCAGCGCCGTGCCTCTCTTCAGCCGGTGATGAATTGGTCGTGAGCTTGCTACGTGTGTTCAAGTCCTGACCCGGAAGACGGCGCCTGCCGCAATGGCCAGCCAGCCAAGCATCATCGCCCAGCCGCCGGTCGGCGCGGCGTAGGGGAAGAGGCCGGAGCCGGAAAAGCGCAGGGTGACGAGATCGCCCGCAAAAAGCAGCGTTCCGACAATCATCAGCAAACCGGCCAGCCAGGCGGTTCTGAGCCTGACGTTGCCGAGAGCCAATGCCAGCAGGGCAGGGGCGTGGGCAAGGCACATGGCAGATGCGGATGCCGCAAGATTGGCCTCGCCGCCGCCATGGGCAGCGAGGGCGGCAAGCGCCACGCCGGCTACGCCAAACAGGCCGGCGAAGAGATAGAGCACCGGCTCCAGACGCGCGTTCAAGCTCATGGTCAATCCTTATCGTCAGGGGGCCTTGTCGTCGGGGGCCTTGTTCTGCATGTGATAGGCGAGCCGTTCCACCGGCGCCCAAATGAGATCGCGCAATACTTGGCTTGATATCGTCTCGTCCATGGCGCGGCGGAAGCAGAGCAGCCATTCGTCGCGCTCGACAGGGCCGATCTCGGCGACGAAATGGCGGCTGCGTAGGCGCGGATGGCCGCGCTTGTCGGTATAGAGCGGCGGGCCGCCGAGATAACCGCTCATATATTCGTAGAATTTCTCTTCGCTGCCCACAAGGCTCGGCGGGTGCACGGCGCGCACGTTTCCCGCCTCCGGCAAGCTGTCCATCAGTTCGTAGAAACGGTGCGTCAGCGCCCGCACGGCAGGATCGCCGCCGATTGCCTGATATAAGGTGGTGACCTTCTCCGTCACGAAACCATCCCCGATCCCATCACCATTACTCGACATTCCCCCGGCCCCTTCATGCACCGGTCGGAAAATGATCGCAACTGTCATCAAGGTGCCGCGGCATTTCGCGCATTATGCAGGACAGCAGGGGTTTCGGCCGATTCTCCTTGACAAAACCGTCCGGACGGTATCTTTTATCTGCATGTCGAACGCTCATCATCGCAAGAAACAGCCCGTGCTCGTGCGCCAGCAGTTGCTGGAGGTCGCCGCGCGCCTTGCTGCCAGCGACGGCATGGCGGCCGTCACGCTCGATGCGGTTTCCGCCGCGTCCAGCGTCAGCAAGGGCGGGCTGCTGCATCACTTTCCAACGAAGAATGCGTTGCTCGATGCCCTGTTCGAGAGCCTGCTCGAAAAGTTCGACGCCGATATAGAGGAACTGATGCGCGGCGATCCGCTGCCGCAGGGCCGCTTCACCCGCGCCTATCTCAGGGCAGTGTCCGGTCTCAAGGAACGGCCCGACGATTCCAGGAGCTGGACGCAGGTAACGATCGCGCTTCTTGCAGAACCCCGGCTGCGTCTTCGCTGGCGCCAATGGGTGCAGGCACGGGCCGAGGAATATATCGGCACCGATTCCTCCCTCGACGCACAAGTCGTGCGTTTCGCCGCCGACGGACTTTGGTTCGCAGATACGTTGGAAAGCCATGACATCAACGGCGTTCTGAGGCGGGATCTCATCGATCGCCTTGTCGAACTGACCGGCAAGTAATTCGAAAAGGAATTCGCCATGAGCCAGGCCGCCGTCTACGGGCTGCTGTTTGCGGCCATCGTGCTCGAGGTCATCGGCACGACCGCCCTGCAACTGTCGCAGCAGTTCACCCGCATCGGGCCGACGGCACTCGTCGTCGCCTGTTATGCGGCCGCCTTCTATTGCCTGTCGTTGACGCTGAAAAGCATCCCCGTCGGTATCGCTTATGCAATTTGGAGCGCTTTGGGAATCGTACTGATTTCCTCGGTCGGCCTGGTGTTCTTCAGGCAGCGCCTCGACCTGCCGGCAATCGTCGGGCTCGGGCTGATCATATCCGGAGTTTTGGTCGTCAATCTGTTCTCGAAATCGGTTTCACATTGATATTGCTGTGATATTGCCAGGCGGGTTTTCTGTCTTCGGCCAGCAAATTTTCCCCTTTGTCAAAATACTGACAAAGGTCTATGTGTTCCTTGGACGTGGAGGAGACGAGGCGCAGCCAGCGCCGTTTTCCAAAGCGCTTTGAATTCTTCTGCTTTCCCGCCTATCGAGACTTCCAGGTTCTACAGGAGCACAGCATGGCCATTCGCACCGTCGTCTGGGGAGAGAATATCCACGAGAATAGCAATGAGATCGTCCGGGGGATCTATCCCGAAGGCATGCACACGACGATCGCCAATGCGCTGAACACCGATCCAAGTATCTCGGCGACGACAGCGACGCTGCAGGAGCCGGAACACGGCCTCAGCGAAGCCCGCCTTGCCGAAACCGACGTCTTGACCTGGTGGGGCCACAAGGATCACGGCGCGGTCTCCGGCGTCGTCGTCGAGCGTGTTGCCAAGCGCGTCTGGGAAGGCATGGGCCTGCTGGTGCTGCATTCCGGCCATTTCTCCAAGATCTTCAAACGGCTGATGGGCACGCCCTGCGCGCTGAAATGGCGCGAGGCGGGCGAGCGCGAGCGTCTGTGGACGATCAACCAACGCCATCCGATCGCCGCCGGCATCGGCGAGCATTTCGAGCTTGAGAACGAGGAAATGTACGGCGAGCAGTTTTCGGTGCCGGAACCGCTCGAAACGGTGTTCATCTCCTGGTTCCAGGGCGGCGAAGTGTTCCGCTCGGGCCTGACCTGGCGCCGTGGCGCCGGCAACATCTTCTATTTCCGCCCGGGCCACGAGACCTATCCGACCTATCACGACGTCAATGTCCAGAAGGTGCTGATCAACGGCGTGAAGTGGGCATATAACCCTGAGGGGTCGTTGACTGGTATCACCGACGCTCCAAATGTCCCGGTAGAAAAAGCACTGGAGCCGATCGTCGAACGCGGCCCGAGACTGCACCAGGCCGGCGAAGCCGGTTACCGCTGAGGAGCATCCATGCGACTACTCGTTCTTGGTACGGGGGTGATGGCGAAAAACCAGCTCGCCCGCTTCCCCCTCATCGACGGCGTGACGGTGGTCGGCGCCGTCGACACCGATCCCGAGCGGCTTTCGGCCTTCGCCGATAAGTTCAACATCGAAAAGAGGTTTCTTTCCCTGGAGGAGGCGATCGCCTGGGGTGAATTCGATGCGGCGACGAACGTCACGCCCGACCGAATCCATCACCCGACGACGATGGCGCTGATTGCCGCGGGCAAGCATGTGTTCTGCGAAAAGCCGCTGGCGGAGAACTACGCAAAGGCGCTGGAGATGACGGAGGCGGCAGAAAAGGCCGGCGTCATCAACATGGTCAACCTCACCTATCGCAACGTCGCGCCGCTGCAGCGCGCCCGCGAGATGGTGCTCGCCGGCGAACTCGGCACGATCAGGCACGTGGAAGCTTCCTATCTCCAGAGCTGGCTGGTGTCGCGTGCCTGGGGCGATTGGCGCACGGAATCGACCTGGCTATGGCGGCTTTCCACCGGCCACGGCTCGAACGGCGTGCTCGGCGATGTCGGCATCCATATTCTCGATTTCGCCGCCTATGGCGCGGCGACCGACATCGACCACGTCTTTGCGCGGCTGAAGACCTTCAACAAGGCGCCGGGCGGCCAGATCGGCGAATATCTGCTCGATGCCAATGACAGCTTCACCATGTCCGTCGATTTCGCCAATGGCGCGCTCGGCGTCATCCATGCCAGCCGCTGGGCGACAGGGCATCTGAACGAGCTGAAGCTGCGCATCTATGGCGAGAGGGGCAGCCTCGAGGTCATCCATCGTCCCAGCGGTTCCGAGCTGCATGGCTGCCTCGGCGAGGGTGTCGAAACTGCCACCTGGACGCAGATCGAAGTTGAACCGGTGGCGACCAACTACCAGCGTTTTGCCGAGGCCGTGGCAAGCGGCATCCAGCCGGACCCGAATTTCCGCCACGCCGCCAACCTGCAGAAGGTGCTCGACCTTGCGATGGTGACCGAGCGCGAGCGGCGCGAGTTGAAGGTCTGATCCTGCTTCACTGACAAGCCGCCGTTTCGACGGCGGTTTTTGCAATGCATCGGCGTGTCGATCCGCTTTTCGTTTGTGAGAATTTCACGCTATGCTTCTGCATGGGCAGCGCGAGGCTCTCCTTTGGTCCGTTCGTTTACGATCCCGTGACAGGAAGCCTGTGGCGGGACGGGAAGTCCGTTGCGACCGGACCACGGCCCGTAGCGCTGCTCGGCATGCTGCTGGAGGCTGAGGGCCGCGTCGTCACCAAGGCGGATCTGATGGAGCGGGCCTGGCCGGGGCTTGCCGTGGAAGAAGGCAATCTCACGGTTCAGATTGCCACGCTCAGGAAGCTTCTCGGCGCAAGGCCCGATGGCACGGACTGGATCGTCACCGTTCCCAGGGTCGGGTATCGCCTGCCGCGCCAGGACGATGCCGGGATGGCGCCTGCGGCGCCGCAGCCGCCTTCCGTCGCGGTTCTTCCCTTCGTCAATCTCGGCGGTGATGCCGACCAGGATTATTTTGCCGATGGCGTGGTGACGGAGATCATCACGGCTCTTGCGCGCTTCCACTCCTTTTCGGTCGTCTCGCGCTATTCCGCATTCGTTTACAAGGGACGCAGCATCGACGTGCGAGAGGTGGCCAAGGAATTGGGAGTACGCTACCTGCTCGAAGGCAGCATCCGGCGGGAAGGCGCGCAGGTGCGCATCAATGTACAATTGGTCGATGGCGTGACGGCGACCAATCTCTGGGCCGATCATTTTGAAGACGGCATCAGCCGCATCTTCGCTTTCCAGGACCATATCACCGAACGCGTCGCCTCGATCGTCGAGCCGGCGATCGAGATCGCCGAAATCCAGAGGTCACGACGCGACCGGCCGAACAGTCCGGCGGTTTATGATCTCTATCTGCGTGCGCTTGCCGCGATCATCGACGAGTCGATCGAAAGCAACGCCGCCGCCTATGCCTTGCTGCAGGAGGCGCTCGCCATTGAGCCGGAAAATGCGATGCTGCTTTCCCATGCCGCCTGGGCGCTCGAACACCGCATTACTATGGGCTGGCCGCGGCTTGGAGAGGACGACAAGGCGGAATGCATCAGCCTTGCCCGTCGCGGGCTTCAGCATTCGGCGGGCGATCCCCGCGTGATGGCTCATTGCGGCATGGCGCTGTTGCAGGTGGGCAAGGATTATGAAGGCGGCATGGCCGTGTTGGAGGCCGCCGCGGCCGCCAATCCCAACGATCTTCTGGTGGCGGCCTGTTCCGGCATTGCCGCCTTGCACTGCGGCGATATCGAACATGCGCTCGAACGCCTGCATCGCGCGGTGAGATTGGGACCTCGCGATCCGGATGCGCGTTTTTCGCTCACGGGCATCGCCATGGCCGAAATCTTCCGTGGCAATTGCGAGGCAGCACTTTCATACGCATCACGTTCGCTGGCGCTCAATGCCCATTTCGACCCGACCTACTGGATGCTGATCGCCGCACATGCGCATCTCGGCAATATGGAGCAGGCGCAGCAGTTCCTGCGCGCGCTCGCAGCGATTGCACCTGATGTAACGCTGGAAGGCATTCTGGCAGGCCAACCGGCCAAGGATCCCCAGCGTTTTGCGCCGGTTCTGGAAGGGCTGGCGCGGGCCGGCATGCGGCCGCGCCTATAGGCCTTTGCAAGTTTTTGCAGCTTTTAGTCGGACCTTAAAGACCCAGCATGACGCGTGGGCCACGCTGATCCCATCAACCGGGATGGAGGATCGGCTCATGCTTTCCAGCATGCATATTCTATCGCTCAAGCAAGGCAAGCTTTACGGCGACCGAATTCCGATAGAGGCGCTGCCACAGGGGTTTGCGTTGCCAAGGCACCTTGTCGTACTGTTCTCGCTGATCGGCGGGTGGCGCGAGCGCACGAAAGAAAGCCCCGCCGAAGCGGGGCCGGAAGTTGCCGAGCCGCAGGCGGCTTCGGTTGCCTGATTATTCTATGACCTGCACCACACGGTGGGTGCGGGGTTCGACAATCACGTGTTGATTGTTGATGACCGTATAGGCATATTTCGGGTTGTCAGGCACCGGCGTCACGACGACGTCTGCCGGAAGCGGCTTGCCGACGACAATTGGTTCCTGGACGACCACTGAAGCGGTCGGGGCCGGCTGCTGCTGGACATAGGTGACAACCTCGCGCGGCGGCGGATCGATCACTGCGCCGGCGACACCGCCGGCCACGCCGCCAACGGCTGCACCCACAGGGCCGCCGACGATTGCGCCGGTGATGGCGCCGCCGGCTGCACCGGTGACAGCTCCGTCAGCCAGGGCATTGGTGGCGAGCGACGACAGCGCAAGGGCGCTGGAGACAAGTAGGATCTTGTACATTTTGCTTCTCCTTTGCTGGGGTTGCGCTTGGGTAACGACCGCGCCAATCCGAGGTTCCGGCAGAAGAGAGTCACGCTTTGGAAGGCCGGTTCACATTCTGTGAGGCAGCCGAAGCATTGACTATTCCAGCCGCCGACGGAAGAGCCAGGCGGCGGCGCTGAGGGTGACCGCAGCAATCAGCGCCAGCGGGATCGTCTGGTTCACCACCTCGCTCAACGGGATATCCTTGAGGAAAACGCCTTTGACGATCACCAGGAAATAGCGCAGCGGATTAACTGATGTCACCGGCTGCAGCCAGCCTGGCATGTTCTCGATCGGCGTCGCGAAGCCGGAGAGCAGCATGGCTGGGACCATGAACAGGAAGGCGCCGAGGATCGCCTGCTGCTGTGTCATCGACAGCGCCGAGATGAACAGGCCGAGGCCGGCGACCGAACCGAGATAGAAGATTGCGCTGCCGTACAGCAGGAAGAGCGAGCCGCGCAGCGGCACGTCGAAGAGGAAGACGGCGGCCAGGATATAGACGGTGATGTGGAAGAGGCCGATCATCATCGGCGGGATCAGTTTGCCGATCAGGATCTCGTGGATGCGCAGCGGCGAGACCATCAACTGGTCGAAGGTGCCGAGTTCGCGCTCGCGAGCGATCGACAGCGCCGTGACGATGAGGCCGATCAGCAGCGCGATGCTGGCGATCAGGTTCGGCACCATGAACCATTGATAGGTGAGGTTCGGGTTGAACCAGTTGCGCGGCACTGTCGAGACGATGTCGGCACCGG
This sequence comes from Rhizobium sophorae, assembly GCF_013087515.1. Classification (GTDB taxonomy): domain Bacteria; phylum Pseudomonadota; class Alphaproteobacteria; order Rhizobiales; family Rhizobiaceae; genus Rhizobium; species Rhizobium sophorae. Next base: position 79,817 of record NZ_JABFCN010000070.1, read on the forward strand.
CGCGTTTGCCGGCCGGCGTCTCGGCGGCAAGCGCCGCCCCGATCTGCGAGAGATAGCCCGCGACGATCTGCGAGGCGTTGGAGCGGCGGCCGTCGAGCACCACCTGCAGATCGGCCGGCGTACCGGCCTCGATATTGCGCGAAAAGTCCGGGCCGATCTCAACGGCGGCAATGGCTGTCTGGTTGTCGATTGCCACCCGGACCTCCGCCTGGCTTCCCGCAATCTCGATTTTCCGGAAGGTCGGCGAGCCATCGATGCGCTCGATCAGTTCCTGGCCCCAGTGACCGCTGTCGCGGTTGAGGATCATCACGTCGACATTGCGGACTTCGAGCGTCGCCGCATAGGAGAAGACGAGAAGCTGGACGATCGGTGGGCCGATCAGGATGGCGCGGCCCTTGGGATCACGCAGGACGGCGAGCAGTTCCTTGACGATCAGGGCGTAGAGCCTTGTCCACATCTCAACCGATCCTCTTTCTGGTGCTGCGGGCGGCAAGCACGAACATGATGGCGCCGATCGTCAGCATCACGCCGATCGCCTGCAGAAACATCGGCCAGATGTCGCCGGCCAGGAACACCGTCTGCAGACTGGGGATCAGGTAGCGCGCCGGCACGATGAAGGTGATCCACTGGATGACGGCCGGCATGGAATTGATCTCGAAGAGGAAGCCAGACAACAGGAAAGCAGGGAGAAAGGCCGAGATCAGCGCCAGCTGCGAGGCAAGGAACTGGTTCTTCGTTGCTGTCGAGATCAACAGGCCCTGGCCGAGCGCCGGGATCAGGAAGGCGGCCGACAGTGCATAGAGGGCGGCGACGGAGCCGCGGAACGGCACGCCGAAGAGGAAGACCGCAAGCAGAACGCAGAGCGTCATCGAGGTGAGGCCAAGCAGGAAATAGGGCAGGATCTTGCCGGCGAGCAGTTCGACCGCCGTCACCGGTGTCGCCATCATCGCCTCCATTGTGCCCCGCTCCCATTCGCGGGCGACGACGAGCGAGGTCAGAAGCGTGCCGACCAGCGTCATGACGATGGCGATCGAGCCGGGCACGAGGAAATTGCGGCTGGTCAGTTCAGGGTTGAACCAGAAGCGCTGCTCGACCGAAATGGCGGGACTATGGGAGGCGACGTCCGCCTGCCTCTGCCGCTCCCAGTTGGCAACAGTGCCCTGGGCATAATTCTGCACAAAATTCGCCGTGTTCGGTTCGGAGCCATCGACGATCACCTGGATAGAGGGATGGTTGCCGGCGGTGTAGCGCGTGGTGAAATCGGCGGGGATGACGACGATGCCGCGCAGCTTGCCGAGCACGAGGTCTTCCTCGAACAGACGCCGGTCGCGGCCGATGGCCACATCGAAATAGCGCGAGGCATGGAAACTGGCCGACAGGTCCTGCGTCAGCGGCGTCATCTCCTCGGTCACTAGGCCGATGCGGGTGCGGGTGGTATCGAGCGAGACGCCGTAGCCGAAAAGAAAGAGCAGAATGAGCGGCAGCACGAAGGCGATGAGGATACTGCTCGGATCGCGGATCGCCTGAAAGCTCTCCTTGCGCACGAGGGCCAAGAGACGTCGCATCCGGCCGGAGGTGGTGCTCATGCTGCATTCTCTTTCTCGGATTGCTGTACCAGGGCGATGAAGGCGTCCTCCATCGTCGGGTCCGGCAGCTCGCTGGTTGCGACCTTAGCCTTCAATTCGTCAGGCGAGCCAAGTGCGATCGAGCGGCCGCGATAGATCAGCGAGATGCGGTCGCAATATTCGGCCTCGTCCATGAAATGGGTGGTGACGAGCACTGTGACGCCCTTTTCGACCAGGGCGTTTATATGCGTCCAGAATTCGCGCCGGGTGATCGGATCGACGCCGGATGTCGGTTCGTCGAGGAAGAGGGCGCGCGGCTCGTGCATGACGGCGCAGGCGAGCGCCAACCGCTGTTTCAGGCCAAGCGGCAGGTCCTTGGCCGGCTGGCTGACATGGCGGCCGAAATCGAAGATGCCGGCCATGAGATCGATGCGCTCGCGCCGTTGTGTTCCGCGAAGGCCATAGACGCCGGAGAAGAATTCGAGGTTCTGCATGACGGTCAGATCGCCATAGAGCGAGAATTTCTGCGCCATATAGCCAAGCTGGTTGCGGGCCTCGGCGGCATCGCGGCGAAGGTCGAAACCGGCAACGCGGCCTTCGCCACCGGTCGGCTTCAGCAGGCCGCAGAGCATCTTGAAGGTGGTGGATTTGCCGGCGCCGTTCGGGCCGAGCAGGCCGAAGATCTCGCCGCGGCGAATATCGAAGCTGATATTGTCGGCAGCGGTGAAATCGCCGAAGCGCTTGGTCAGCCCCTTGGCCTCGATCACCGGCCGGTCGTCATCGCCCTTCACCGGTTTTTGCGCCTCGGCCAGCCTCGAGCGGCCGCCAGGACCACCACCCAGCATGTCGATAAAAGCATCTTCGAAGCGCGGCGGGGCAGGGGCGAGCGTTGCGCCATCGCCGGCCGAGCCGATATCCGGTTTCTTGTCCTTGGCGGCGACGAGGCGGATCGCTTCGCCCTGGATCACGCCGTCGATAACGCCATCGGCCTGCAGAAGCCCGGCAAGCACCTGCCGGCGGCGCCCTGTCATGCCCGAGACGCGAAAAACCCGGTCGCTGACGCGGCCGGTCATGTCATCAGGTTTTCCCGAAAAGAGCAGCTTTCCCTGGTTCAAGAGCAGCACATGGTCGCAGGCTTCAGCCTCGTCGAGATAGGCGGTCGACCAAAGGACGCCTATGCCTTCCTTCGTCAGGTTCTCGACCATCTTCCAAAGGTCGCGGCGCGAGATCGGATCGACGCCGACGCCCGGCTCGTCGAGCAGCAGCAGGCGCGGCTTCTTCAGAAGCGCGCAGGCAAGGCCGAGCTTTTGCTTCATGCCGCCGGAGAGCTTTCCGGCGAGCCTGCCGGTGAAACGCTTGAGGTCGGTAAAGGTGAGCAGCTCGTCGAAGGCGCTTGCGCGTTCGCTCTTCGGCAGGCCGCGCAGATCGGCATAGAGATCGAGATTTTCCTGCACCGAAAGGTCTTCATAGAGACCGAAGCGCTGCGGCATGTAGCCGATCGCCGCCTGGATGCCGGCGGGGTTCTTGCGCGTGTCGAAGCCGAGAACCTCCATCGTTCCCGTGTCGGGCAGCATCAGGCCCGTCATCAAACGGATCAGCGTCGTCTTGCCGGCGCCGTCGGGGCCGACAAGGCCGGTGATTGCGCCGCTACCGATCGTACCTGAGACGGCATCAAGCGCTGCCGGGGCGTCGCCGAAGCGCTTGGTGACGCCGTCGATCCGGACGAGCGGCGTGTCGTCCCAACCTGTCTGGGGGCCGGATTCGGCGGCGGTCATTGTCCGCCCGCCGCCGGCGTGGGAAAACGTATCGTGACCGGCATGCCCTGACGCAGATCCGGGCCGGGCTTATCGATGACGATCCGCAGGCGATAGACGAGGTCGGTCCTCAGTTCCGGCGTTTCCACCGATTTCGGAGTGAATTCGGCAACCGGCGAGATGAAGCCGATCGTGCCTTCATAGGGTTTGTCGGGCGCCGTATCGGAGGTGACCGCAACCTTCATGCCGGGATGGATACGGCCGAGATCGGGCTCGGCGACATAGGTGCGCACCCAGACGGGTTCTGTCAGCGACAACACGAAGACGGTGTCGGCGGGGGAAACGATCGCGCCATTCTCCCGCACACGGGAGAGCATGACGCCGTCGTTTGGCGCGCGCAATTGGGTATCCTCCAGCGAAGTGCGGGCCGAGGCGAGCGTTGCCTGAGCCGCCTTCAGCTGGGCGTCGGCGGCGGCGATATCCTCGACACGGGAGCCTTCCAGCAGCAGTTTCAACGCCTCGTTAGCGGAGTCGGAGCGTGCGGCGGCCATGGCCCTTGCAGCGGTCGCCTGATCAAGGCTTGCCTCGGAAATCGTGCCTTGCGGGCGCAATTGGCGGGCGCGGTCATAGGCGAGATTGGCATTGCGGAGATCGGCGACACTTTCGTCATAGGCGGCGCGTGCCTGGGCAATCTCTGTCGGCCGCGGACCGGCCTTCAGCTTGTCGAGCGTCGCCTGGAGGGCTGCGACATTGGCCTCGCCCGAGCGGACCGCGAATTCATAGGGTGCTGCATCGAGCTTTGCCAGAACCGTTCCAGTTTTGACGACGTCGCCTTCGTCGGCATGGAGTTCGGCGAGACGACCGCTGACACGGAAGCCGAGCGAAACCTGGCGGATATCGACATTGCCGTAAAGGACGAACTCGCGGCGGGCCTCGGGCCGCCAGCCGAGCTTTTGGGGCAGGCCGTACCACCAGGCGGCGGCACCTGCCGCAACGAAAAGAAGGATGGTGATGGGAAGGATGCGTTTCATGCTGCACTTCCTTTCGATGCGCCGATGGCATCGACCAGTTCTGCAGCCAGGCCGCGCATGGTTTCCACCTGTTCCGGGCCGACGCCGTCCCACTCCATCTGGGCGAGCACGGCTGCATGGGCGACGCGAAAGACGAGGACGCTGCCGAGAAGTGTGAAGGTGCGCAGGCGCACATGTTCTGAGGCGGGATCCTCATGAAGGATGGCGCCGATCAGCCGCCGGCCCATCTCGATCATCGGCCGCATGAGGCCCTGATAGATCCGTGTGAATGCTTCTGTCGGCTCCATCTGCTCGCGGATGAGGAAGCGCGCCCAGGATTCGGATTCCTTGCCCACGAACAGCGTCACCATGGTCTGCAAAATTTCGGTCAGGAAATGGCGAGCCTCCGCTTCACCAAGCGGTTTGCCGGCAGCGTCGAGCGCCAACAGATGCGCGCCGACGCGCGCCCTCATGTCACCGACATGCGTATTGATCCGCATCATCAGATATTCGGCGGTGGCGATGTAGAGACCTTCCTTGCTGCCGAAATAATAGGGGATTGCCTGCAGGTTGACGCCGGCCGCTTCCGTGAGCTGGCGCGTCGAAGCGCCGTCGAAGCCATAACGGCCGAAGACGTCGAGGGCAGCGGATAGCATCTTCTGACGCGCGATCTCGGCGCGGGCGGAGGTCGGTGACTGGTTGTCGTGTTCTTGGGTCATGACGCTTTTATAACGCCGATGAAAAAATAAGTCAATCGATTGATATATTTCGATAGCGAATGTCATGGGCTGATGCCTTCGCTGATGCAAGGACAAGAAACGTGACATCGCTCATGGCTGGATGCGTGGCCTGATTGTGGAAGAGATGTGCCGTTCCAGTGGTTCAGCGTCAATCGGATCAGGGCGATCTCAGCTCGTCTGGAAGACGTTCGGAAACAAGGCAAAGAGACCCACAGGCAGCGATACAATATCGCTAATTTTCACGACACTAATATGTCTGTGCCGACCGGCTGCGAAACAAAAAGCCCGCCACTTTTTCGTGATCCCTGCGGCTATGTTTTGACACAAAACTGCCTTGCTCTTTCCGTATCGCCGGGTTGATGCGTATTCAGATTTATATTATCGCGCTGCTGCTCAGCGCCATCATGTGGTCGATCTCGTTCGATGCGGCGCGAGAATCCTATCATGCCGCGCAAAGCGCGGGATTGATGCCGAACCTGCACATCAACAAGAAGCTGGATCGCATTCTATAGACTGCGATGTAGTGGCAGGTCAGCGGTACAATTGGCCGATGTTGCATTCTCGACATCGGGCTGGCGAATGTATTTTTCTATCGCTCTCGAGCCTTCCGGACAGAAAGTCAAATTCCGTAAAATTTGACCGATCTGCTTAAAAGCCCTGAAAATACTGATGTGTAGAGTGGTCTCATGAAAGCGACCGAAGCGTGGACAGACGCATCGATCGTTTGGAGCCGGGGCGAACCGAAAGCCCGCCGATCCACAAACGGGGACTTCGACATGCACAGAACTCTTGCCGCCATTGCCTTGAGCCTGACCATCACTGCGGCTGCCGGGCCGGCATTCGCCATTGGCCCAGCCAGCCTTGCCCGCGACCTGATGTACACTTCCGCCATCGGCCATTCGCCCGAGGTTCCGTTGACGACACGCGCCGGCTTCGTGCGTCCAGGCGTTCCGTTCGTCCTGCGCAGCCCGGCTGCAATCGAAGGTGAGGGCTACCGGCTCAAGACCTATTCGCAGCGCCTGACCGTTGTCGTCGGTTACGTATTTTCGACGGCCGTCGAGGCCGTGCAGGCCGTTACGCTTCTCCGCTGATATCTCGCCAGATTCCTGTTCTAGGCGTCGAGTTGACTGCGCACGTCGATGTACCAGTCGACGAAGGCCTTGACCCCGACTTCCAAGGTCGTATCCGGCTTGTAGCCCGTCAGAGCGACAAGCAGATCGGGGGCTGCGAAGGTGCGCGGCACATCACCCTTCTGCATCGCTAGCATCTTGCGGATAGCAGGACGGCCGAGCGCCTTCTCCACCGTTTCGACGAAATCCATCAGGCTGACCGGCTGGCCGCCGCCAATATTGACGACGCGGAAGGGCGCCTGGCGCGAGAGCGTCTCGATGGCCGTGTTTTCAAGGCGATTTTCCTCACACGGGATGACCGCCGACAGCCTGACGATCGCTTCGATGAGATCGTCGATATAGGTGAAGTCACGGCTCATATTGCCTTCGCCATAGATCTCGATCGGCAGGCCTTCGAGCATGTTCTTGGTGAATTTGAACAGCGCCATGTCGGGCCGGCCCCACGGGCCATAAACGGTGAAAAAGCGAAAAGCCGTGGTCGGAATCTTGTGAAGATGGGCATAGCTGTGCGCCATCAGCTCCATCGATTTTTTCGTCGCCGCATAGATAGTCAGCGGCTCGTCGGCGCGATCGGTCTCATGAAAGGGGACGGTGGCATTGGCGCCATAGATCGACGATGTCGAGGCGAGCATCAGGTGGCGGATCTCGACGCGCCGCGCGATTTCCATGATGTTCCAGGAGCCCTCGACGTTCGAACGAAGATAGGCTTCCGGATTTTCCAGGCTGTAGCGCACGCCGGCCTGTGCTGCGAGGTGGATCAGGATATCGGGCTTGGCCGCCAGAACTGCCGCTTCCAGCGCCGGCCGGTCCTCGAGCATTGATATGACCGGTCTGAAGGCCGGAAACTGGGAGAGTGCCGCATGGCGCATCTCCTTGAGCTTGACGTTGTAATAGGGAGTGAGGCCGTCGAAGCCCGTGACGTCATGCCCCTCTTGCAGCAGGCGCCTGGCCAGATGGAAACCGATAAAGCCGGCAGTTCCTGTAATGAAGTAGCGCATTCCCACCTTTTCTCGGCTCCCTGCCGACGGCAAAGAGCCGATTCCGTATCAAGTGACCCCACTTACAAGATAAGAAGAGGCCGAGTCGATAGTCTTTGAACGAGAGGGCCACAGCACCGTCTCTACCGTCGGCGGCCGGTCCGCCGTTGCCTTGCCGGATGAGGGCGGGACCATCGATATCGTCTGTCGGTCGCCGCAACTCCCGGCCGTTATGCTGCATTGCAACATGACGGCTTGCATGTTATGGCCGGCCAGTCGTCTGCAAGCGGGATCCGGATCGATGAGAGACATAATTTACTGGATCCTCTGCGCGTTTCTGACCGTTGCCATCGCGATCGTGTCGTTACGCTATGTCACGAATTTCTGGCTTCTGTCCTTCGTCTACAGCTTTCAAGTTCACCTCGGCGTCGTGTTCGTCGCCGCGAGCCTAGTCATTCTGGCTATCAAAAGGCAGATCTACGGCTTTATCCTTCTGATTGTCTCGCTTCTTCTTACCGCTCACGGCGTCATCATGCTGCGCGAGTTCTCGGAGGGCGACAGAGGCACCGTCAGGCCGCCGCTTTTTCGTCTGATGACGTTCAACATCGCGATCGACAATTGGAAAAACTCGACTGAAATCACCGACATGGTGATCGCGTCGAATGCCGACGTCGTCAATCTGCTCGAAGCCAAGCCGCTGACATTTCACCTGCAGCGATTGTTCAATGCCTATCCCTACCATATCGGCTGCGACACCGGGAAGGATACATGCGATACGCTGGTGCTGTCCAAACGCCCGTTCGTCAGCCGGCAGGTCGCAAGCATGGGCAGCCTGCGAAAAGACAGGCTTGTTATAGCAAGCGTCGACTTCGGCGGCGAGACCATCAATCTGGTTTCGGCGCACCTGACCAAACCATACTTCGACGATTTCCAGATGGCTGAATTGGAAGATCTCGGCAAAGCGCTTAGCTCGATCGATGGCCCTCTGGTACTGTCAGGCGATTTCAACTCCTCGGCGATTGCCCCGAGCATCCAAGCTTTCTTGCGTGAGCAGAAGCTGAAAACGATCACGCCGGAACCGGCAACATGGCCAATCGGCGCTGGCGCGCTGGGGATCGCCATCGACCACGTATTTGCACGCGCGCCCCTTCATCTGACATCGCTGAAACGTCTCGACGACAATCTCGGCTCGAACCATTCGGGCCTGGTCGCCGACTTCGTTCTCGACAAGGACGGCGAAACTTCACCGGCAAATTGACTTTGTCTGGGAAAGGAAATCTTGCCGGGGCTGCAGATCAGAATCTGGTTCGGCCGCCTTTTTTGTCGATCATCTGAAACCTCTTGCCGTCAGTCTTCACGTTGACGCAATCGGTCTTCTTGCTGGGGAACAGGACGCACACCTGGCCATTGGTTATTTTGTAGCCATTCTTATTGCCGTCGCGATATTCGTAGCCGTTCTTGCCTTCTTTCAGTTCGGACGTACCGGGCAGGTGCTGGCGAATTTCCGACTCGCTTGCGGTTCGCATGCTTGCCGTTTCGGCAAACGCCATTCCCGGCACCATAATTACAAAAAATCCGGCGAGGGCGGGCAAGGTACGCATCAGGGGGATATCTCCGGTCATGTCCGTCGGTACATCCATTCTACGAGAACCCCAAGAGGAAATTCAACAGCGGGGATGGTCGCGCCGGAAAAGGCCCGACCATCGCTCCGGCTGAGATTAGGTTCTTCCAAACTCATCGACGATACGGATGATGTCGTCCTCGCCGAGATAGGAGCCCGTCTGAACCTCGATGAGCTCGAGAAGAATCTTTCCGGGGTTGGCGAGGCGGTGGACTTCGCCCAGCGGAATGTAGACGCTTTCGTTCTCGCGCAGCATACGCACGTTCTCGCCGACCGTCACCTCAGCCGTTCCCTTGACGACGACCCAGTGTTCGGAGCGATGGTGGTGTTTTTGCAGCGAAAGCTTCTTGCCCGGCGTGACGAAGATGCGCTTCACCTGGAAGCGATCGCCGTTGAAGATGGAGGTATAGCCACCCCACGGGCGATAGGATGTCGGATGGGTTTCGGCGAATTTCGCCGTGGCGGACGTAGAGGCCAGCATCTTGACCAATTGTCCGACATTCTGGCTGTCTTTGAGCGGTCCGACATAGACGGCGTCTTCGCTGGCGATGACGGCGACATCATCCATGCCCTGGACGGCAAGATGCACGCCATGGGTCATGACGAGCGAGTTGCGGGTATTGACGACGGTGGTGTTTGCGGCGGCAACATTGCCGTTGTCGTCGCGGGCGCCTGATTTCCAGACGGCATCCCAGCTACCCATGTCCGACCATTTGAACGGCGAGGGGACGATGGCGGCCTTGGACGTCTTTTCCATGATCGCGTAATCGATGGAGATGTCCGGGCTCTTGGCGAAATGGTCGGCGTCGAGGCGGGTGAAATCGAGGTCGCGGCTTGCTTTCGAAACGGCCTTGCTGGCCGCCTTCAGTACATCGGGCGCATATTCCTGCAGTTCGGCAGTGAGTTCCGCCACCGGGAACATGAAGATGCCGGAGTTCCAGTAGAAGCCGCCGTCGGCGAGCATCTGCTCGGCCTTCTCAAGTGCCGGCTTTTCGACAAAGCGCTTGACCTTGTGCGCACCGTTTTCGAGGGCATCGCCGATCTCGATATAGCCGTAACCCGTCGCCGGCTCCGTCGGGGTGATGCCGAAGGTTACGAGCTTGCCGTCGGCAGCGGCATCGCGGGCGATGCGGATGCAATCGAAATAGCTCTTGTCGGCAAGGATCTCGTGATCCGAGGCGAGCATCTGGATGATGGTGTGCTTGCCGAAGAGGTCGGCGGCAAGCGTTGCGGCCGCGGCCACCGCTGCGGCTGTATTGCGGGCGACCGGTTCGAGCAGGACCGCTGCGAGCGGGATGGTGCGCTCGCGAGCCTGTTCGGCGACCAGGAAGCGGAATTCCTCATTGGTGACGACGATCGGGGCTTCATACAGTTCGGGATCGGAAACGCGCTCGAGAGTTTCCTGAAACAGCGTCTTGTCGCCGACGAACTGGATGAATTGTTTCGGTGCGGTGGCACGGGAAAGCGGCCAGAGCCGCGTGCCTTTGCCGCCGGCCATGATCACGGGAACGATTTTCTGCGTCATAGGCGGGTTCCTTGAAATAAACGGCTTGTTCGTCGCATGTTGCCGGGCGCCTGCCCAGTCTCTTATTCGATTGAGCCCTGTATTCAGCAGGTTCCGGGCTGCAGCTTCGCTGCCGGCTTCCGTGTAGCAGCGCATTTCCGGCGCATTGCCGGACGGACGGAAATGAATGATCCCGCCATCCCTTAGCGTCACGCGAAGTCCGTCGATGTCGGATTTTGTCGCTACCTCGCCAATCGGCTGCAGGAAAGCCGAGAGATTTTCTTTCGAAGCGCGCAGATGCTCCATCAACGCGGTACTCGTCTCCAGCGGAAAATTCTCCAGGCGATCGGCGGCGGCAAAGGGCAGGTGATAGGAGGCGGCAGCGGCAGAAAGTGGCTGCCTGCGAATGGCAGCGAGCGACAGGATCGCGAGCATCGGGATAAAACAATCGCGCGTCGGCAGGGCGCGCACGGCTCTGCCGTTGATATCGAAAGAGGTTGCAGTCAGCAGCCCGCCATTGGCTTCAAAGCCCATGACATGATCTTCGCCGGCTGCTACGGCCTCTTCCATGCCAGCGATGACGAAGGGCGAGCCGACGCGGGTGCGCCTGACGGTGAAAGAGCCCGCGGCCTCGATGCCCGAATTGGAGGTAAGCGGTGTCACCACCGTGCCGGCGCCGAGGAAATTGGCTGCCACAAGGCCGAGAAGGTCACCGCGCAGCGGCGTGCCGGTTTCGTCTGCGACCAGCGGCCGGTCGCCGTCGCCATCAGTCGAGACGATCGCATCGAACTTGTGCTCGGACACCCAGCGTTTCATCAGCGTGATCGTCTTGTCGGAAACGGCTTCGGTGTCGACGGGAATGAAGCTCTCCGAACGTCCGAGAGCGACGATCTCGGCGCCGTAATGGGCAAGAACGTCAACCAGCAAGTCCCGAGCGACGGTGCTGTGCTGGTAGACGCCGATCTTCAGGCCGGAAAGCGCACCTTGCGGAAGCAGAGCTGTATTGCGTTCAAAAAAGAGCTGCCGGCAAGCGGCCTCGTGGTCTTCCGTCTCGGCCGTTGCTTGTACGACAGTTTCGCCGTTTCGTTCGATCTCGGCGGCCAATGTGGTAATCGCCGCCTCGTCCGATTTGTCGATCTCGCCATCTGGCCGATAGAACTTGATACCGTTGCGGTCCGCCGGAATATGCGAGCCCGTGATCATCAGGCAGCCGGCGTTTCTTTCAAGGCCATAGAGGGCGAGTGCGGGTGTCGGCACATTGCCGCAGTCGAATATCCGGAAGCCGAGCGCAGCGAGTGCATCGGCACAATTTCCCGAGATTTCAGGGCTGGAATCGCGAAAATCGCGGCCGATCAGAATGGCATCGCCAGCTTTGGCCCTACCAGTTCCGAGCAGATATTTGCCGAACGCCGTGGCATAAAGGGCGGAGGCATGTCCCTTTAGATCCACTGAAAGTCCGCGAAGGCCGCTCGTGCCGAATTTCATAGGAAGACATGGCTCCGATTTCACAATCAAGGTTCTACTCAGGCCGCCTGCCGGCGTAAATACCGAAGCTATCATATAGTTAAATACGGGACGATGATGCTTCGGACAGCCTCTCGCAATCTTCTCTCACCGAATTCTGAAAGTGTAGACCCATTGCCGCGCCGGCAGGCATTGCAGCGTAGGTCGATTTTGTTAGAACCGTGTGTCCGTTGTTTCGTTATATGCGAAGGATTTTCCTAGATGAGCGATACATCCGTCAGTCTCGAGGAGAGCTGGAAGGCCGCGCTGGAGGGGGAGTTTTCAAGCCCCTACATGCAACAGCTCAAATCCTTCCTCGTCGCGCAGAAGCAGATCGGCAAGCAGATTTTCCCCAAGGGCAGCGAATATTTCCGCGCCCTCGATCTGACGCCGATCTCCAACGTCAAGGCCGTCATCCTCGGCCAAGACCCGTATCATGGAGTCGGGCAAGCCCACGGGCTGTGTTTCAGTGTCCGGCCGGGCGTGCGCATACCGCCCTCGCTGGTCAATATCTACAAGGAGATGGAGACGGATCTTGGCATAGCGCCGGCACGTCACGGTTTTCTCGAACATTGGGCAAAGCAGGGCGTACTCCTGCTGAACAGCGTGCTGACCGTCGAGGAGGGGCAGGCGGCTGCTCATCAGGGCAAGGGGTGGGAACGCTTCACCGACGCCGTCATCCGCAAGGTCAACGATGAATGCGAATCCGTGGTCTTCATGCTGTGGGGTTCCTATGCCCAACGCAAGGCCGCCTTTGTCGATACTACGCGGCATCTCGTGCTCCGGGCGCCGCATCCCTCACCGCTTTCGGCCCATAACGGGTTTTTTGGCTGCGGGCATTTTTCGAAGGCGAATGCCTTTCTGCAGTCGCGCGGACGTGCGCCGATCGACTGGCAATTGCCGGCCGACCCCCATGGGGCGTAGGTGTGAACGGACTTTGGCGTTCGTTCACTAAAAGAAGACAATGCGTTTTGGTCTACGGGTCTGTTCTACGGGAGTTTCAGCGCGCATCTTAACCTCATCGAAAGCCCGCAACGGCGGGCATGAAAGGGGTTTGACATGCTAGATCAGATCAAGGGTCTCCACCACGTCACGTCGATGGCGCAGGATGCCCGCACCAACAACCAGTTTTTCACCAATGCGCTCGGCCTGCGACGCGTCAAGAAGACGGTGAATTTCGACGCGCCGGATGTCTATCACCTCTATTATGGTGACGAGACCGGTGCGCCCGGCACGGTCATGACCTATTTTCCGTTCCCGAAGATGGCGCAGGGCCGTCCCGGCACCGGCGAAGTGGGCACGACGGTGTTTTCCGTCCCGCAAGGCTCGCTTGGCTTCTGGAGCGATCGCTTTGCCGCGCTTGGTGTCGACGGTCTCAAGGCTGAGGAAAGTTTCGGCGAAAAACGGCTGAACTTCTCCGGCCCCGATGGCGATGGCTTCGCGCTCGTCGAGGTCAAGGATGACGCCCGCCAGTCCTGGACACATGGCGGTATCAACGAGGATCATGCCATTCGCGGCTTCCACTCCGTCGCCATGCGGCTGAGGGACGAAGGCGCTACGGCCGAACTCCTGAAATTCATGGGTTACGAGGTCGCCGAGGAAAGGGACGGCGTCAAGCGGCTGATCAAGCCCTCCGGCAATGGCGCGCATCTCATCGATCTCGAGACCATGCCGAACATTGCCCGTGCCCTTCCGGGCGCCGGCTCCGTCCACCATGTCGCCTTCGCCGTCGAAAACCGCGAGAAGCAACTCGAAGTGCGCAAGGCGCTGATGGACACCGGCTATCAGGTCACGCCGGTGATCGACCGCGATTATTTCTGGGCGATCTATTTCCGCACGCCGGGCGGCGTGCTGTTCGAGGTCGCGACCAATGAGCCCGGCTTCGACCGCGACGAGGATACGGCCCATCTTGGTGAAGCCCTGAAACTGCCGCAACAGCACGCCCACCTTCGCGCGCTGCTCGAGCAGCATCTGCAGCCGCTCGAAATGTGAGGAGAAGCAATATGACCGAAACCGGATATTTGCACCGGCTGCATGCCGGTGCACCTCATAAACCCATCCTGCTGGTGCTGCACGGCACCGGTGGCGACGAGAACCAGTTTTTCGACTTCGGCCGGCGCCTGCTGCCCGAAGCGACGATTCTCTCGCCGCGCGGCGATGTTTCCGAACACGGCGCGGCGCGGTTCTTTCGCCGCACCGGAGAGGGGGTCTACGACATGCCCGATCTCTCACGCGCGACGGAGAAGATGGCCGCCTACGTCAAGGCATTCGCTGACGAGTACCAGGCTTCCGATATTCTCGGCCTGGGTTTTTCGAACGGCGCAAATATTCTTGCCAATGTACTGATCGAGAAGGGTATCTTCGATGCCGCGGTTCTGATGCACCCGCTCATTCCGTTTCAACCCGCAGCCCAGTCGACGCTGGCGGGAAGAAAGGTGCTGATGACGGCCGGGCAACGGGATCCTATCGCGCCCGTCTCCATGACAGAGGCGCTGTCCGAACATCTGAAAAACCGAGGGGCGGAGATCAGGGTGGTCTGGCATCCCGGCGGTCACGAGATTGCGCCGCTCGAGATCAATGCGGTCCGCGATTTTCTCGGCGGTTATTGATGGCGTGCACCATCGGTCGGCGGGAGACAGGTTTGCGGGACCGGCGAATGCCGGTCCCGCATCTTTGCTGGAACAAGGATCCTATCGTCGTGATCGATAGGACATTAGGGGCGAGGAGGATATTTGCCCCTGATTGCCTTCATGTAGAAATTTCCCGGTGATTCCGCCATCGTCAACCCGACGACGACGCCCTTGGGAACGCCTTCATATTCTCGTCTCTGACCGTTGGTCAGATAGACCCGTAGATGCCGGCTGTCTTCGTCGTAGGTGATCGCCTCGATAAGTTTCGAATCAACCGCAGTTTCCACTTTGCACCCCGCAGTTTTGGATCTGAGATTCCGATCAAGAAATGTCATTCACACTCGCAACGCGCCATCATTATGCTGCGCCGCGGGGGCGTCAAGCATCATCTTCTTTAACGTTCATTTTTTCCTACTGGCTATCGTTATGGTTGATTTTTACAGCTTTCTCGAAGGTGTGGCCTGTGGAAATCCGATACCTATGGCTCCTCCATTTGGGGAATATTAGCCGATAACGTCGCGAGAAACGCGATAATCGCCGGTTTAACGCCGGATTAACCGTCATATAGCAAACTATAGCGTATTATTAACCGCAGCACCCTCCCATGTATGAATGATTACATCCGCAAGGCGGAGCGTGACCCCGCCGCTGCAACGGCCAATATCGGCGTTGCCGAGTCGCAGCTTTATCCGAGCATCGCTCTCAGTGGTGTGATCTCGCCGTCATTCGGCGAAGGACTATGTCACTCTGAATGTGGCAGATTCGGGTACAACTTCGGTGGGGCCGCGATCAGGCCAAATTCTTATGAACACTGAGCCTCATGCCGTTGCAGCGATGGATAAGAGATGGATTGTTTCGGACAACCCGCCGTTTGGTTGGGTCTCATAAATGGGTTCTATGTTTAACTATCTAGCGCCATGGCGACAACAGATACCGATACTGTCCGGCAACCGTAAAAGACGGGCTCGGCTGACGTTTGCCGAAGGCGTATTCGCTGCGGTCTACGCGATGAGCGATGTTCACGGATGTTATAAAGAACTCGTCGAGGCACATCGCCGCATCGAGGAGGATGCTGCGCGCATTCCGGGGCCGAAGCTCATCGTCATGCTCGGCGATTATGTCGATCGCGGGCCTGATTCGAGCGCGGTGCTGGAGTTCCTGAGCAAGACTCCGCCGCCGGGGTTTCAACGTTTCGTCCTGTGCGGCAATCATGACGCCGAGCTGGTGAAGCTCTATCGCAAACCGGCGCGCATTCTTGAATGGCTCGGCTTTGCCGGAACGGAGACGCTGCACTCATACGGTATCGATATCGAGTATCTGCTGCAGTCGGCGGCCGGAAGCGAAACAATCGCCCGCGTCATTCGCAACATGATACCCGAGCGGCATATCCAATTTCTGGAATCGCTGCCGGTCATGCTGCGGATGGGAAGGATCCTCTTCGTTCATGCGGGCATCAGGCCGGGCATCGACCTCAAGAGGCAGAAAGACAGCGACCTTATGTGGATCCGTCAGCCCTTCCTGGATGAAGGGCCGCAGCTTCCTGTCCTCGTGATCCACGGCCACACCCCGGCGCGAATCCCGACATTCGGTCCGCAACGCATCGGTATCGACACTGCGGTTTCGGCGACGGGCCGGCTGACTGTGCTGACAATAAAGGGGACACGGGTCGGAATTCTTTAAATCGGTGAGTATGATGTCGTCCGAAACGCTTACATTTTCGGGGTCATGCTCCAAACCAAACGCCGCGGATTATGCTCCGCGGCGTCAGGACGATCAGATGTTCAGGAGCCTATCTCAGGCGCCAGTCGCTTCGTGATAAAGGTTGGTGCCGATGCCGGTATAGGTAAAGCCGTGTTTGCGGACTTCGTCACTGCGGTAGATATTGCGCAGATCGACGAGGATCGGAGCGCGCATCGACTGCTTCAGGCGATTGAAATCGAGCGCGCGGAACTGGTTCCATTCGGTGACGATGACAAGCGCATCCGCACCAGCAGCCGCTTCATAGGGACCGCTCGCATATTCGATGTTGTCGATTACTTTGCGGGCGTTTTCCATGCCCTCGGGATCGTAGCCGACCACTTGCGCGCCGTTGTCCTGCAAGGTCTGGATGACTGCGATCGCCGGGCTGTCGCGCATATCGTCGGTGTTCGGCTTGAAGGTCAGGCCGAGGATCGCGATCTTCTTGCCGCGAATGTCTCCGCCGACGGCCGAAATGACTTTTCGTCCCATCGCCCGCTTGCGGTTGTCGTTTATCGAGATCGTCGTCTCGATGAGACGCATCGGCGCGTCGTAATCCTGCGCCGTCTTGGCAAGGGCAAGCGTATCCTTGGGGAAGCACGAACCGCCGTAACCGGGGCCGGCATGCAGGAACTTGGAGCCGATACGCCCGTCGAGACCGATTCCGCGCGAAACGTCCTGGACGTTAGCGTCGACCCGTTCGCAGAGATCAGCGATCTCGTTGATGAAGGTAATCTTCATCGCGAGGAAGGCATTGGCCGCGTATTTGATCAGTTCGGAGGTGCGGCGGGTGGTGAAGACCAAGGGCGCCTGGTTGAGATAAAGCGGGCGGTAGACTTCGGTCATGGTTTCGCGCGCCCGGTCGTCGTTCAGGCCGACGACGATACGGTCGGGACGCTTGAAGTCTTCGATCGCCGCACCTTCACGCAGGAATTCCGGATTGGAAACGACGGCGACATCCGCCGCAGGATTGGTTTCGCGCATGATGCGCTCGACCTCGTCTCCCGTGCCGACCGGCACCGTCGACTTGGTGACGATAACGGTGAAGCCTTCCACATAGGTGGCAATCTCGCGTGCGGCGGCGTAGACATAGGAAAGGTCTGCGTGGCCGTCGCCGCGCCGGGACGGTGTGCCGACTGCGATGAACACGACATCGGCGCTGCGGACACTTTCGCCGACATCCGTCGAAAACGACAGCCGGCCAGTGCTGGTATTTTCCGCGACCAATTGCTCCAGACCTGGCTCGTAGATCGGAATGCGGCCTTCGCGAAGGGCTTCGATCTTACTCAGATCCTTGTCGACGCAGATGACGTCGTGGCCGAAATCCGCAAAGCAAACGCCTGAAACGAGGCCGACATAGCCTGATCCAATCATCGTGATGCGCATATTTCCCTCAAATCATTAGAGTAGAACGTCATGCTGCGTCGCAGCATGAGTTCGTCTTAGTCAATCTGGACGAAAAGACAATACCGAAGATCGCCATGGTATCCACATCGGAAATCGAACTCCGGGCACCGCCGTTGGCCGCGCGCAGCCCCGTTGATAGCAAAAAACATAGGTTTGTGTGGGCGATATGACAAGTCGAGCCGCTCGTCAGAGCAGGCTCGACCTCTATCCGGCAACAGGATCAATCAGTCTATGTCGCTGCCTCGGCTGTTACAGCCGGTACCAGACGTAGGGGTCTGTTCCCGATTGAATCTTGTCCCAGCGCAGATCGGTATCGCGCCAGTTCTTGATGCTGCTTTTCCTGTTGTCGAGGACAAGATCGCCCATGTCGGTTCTGACGACGAGGACCGCATGTCCTTCACCGGCGGGCGTATATGCCGTCGCGATCCGCAAAGCGCGCGACGACCAGCCCATCGCTATCAGCCGGCTGCGTTTGGTCAATGCGAAATCTTCGCAGTCGCCGCTGCGCACATTCACCTTCCAGACGTCGCCATTCAGTTCGTTGCGAGAGTCGTTCCGGCCGATCATCGTACGATTGACCGTGCTGTTCACGTTTTTCAGCTGCCGCATCTGCTCGTCGGTGAGCGCAACGACCGCAAGACCATTGTTATCGCGGCATTCGGCCGGGTTCTGGGCGCAGAACAGAACCTGGGCGAAAGGCGGAATGATCTTGCCTTTTTCAGAGATATAACTGACCGCCGAATTACCGGTCAGACCGCGGGCAAAACCTGCGGGGCCGGCGGCGAATGCCGAGCTCGCATTGCCTGCTGTAAGGGCCAGTGCCAGAAGTGTAACGAATGTTTTCTTCATCTCTTAAATCCCCGTCAGGACAACCGATTGAGATCAGGCTTGCCTTTTTTCTCGGTCAATGGCATGGCGATTTGGTGATCTGCCAAGTATTGGGCGCAGAATATCTGTCCCGTTTCTGCTGCTTGGAAGGAGCATAAACAGGGCTTGTCTCGATTGATTTAAACGTTTCGCGACAATTTTAAATGATGTGGAATTCTGTTGCACTTTAACACGCAGGCGCTTGATATGCAACTTATGTTAGTACGGGAATATTGTGCGTACTGGTTGTGGACGCCTCATTCCCGCTGCTGCTGGTGAGCGAATTCAAATGTTATCCAAACTCATCAACAGACAGATCTTGCGGGAGGTGATCCTCGTTGTCTTCATTGGCCTGGCGATATTGACTTCTATTCCGTTCGGAAGCGTCACGCCATTTCCCTTCGCCTTCGCTGCGATCGGAATGTTTATGCTGGCGATTATTTCCGCGCTGTTGTTCGGGGAACCGGGGCAGACCAGATCGGTTTTCAGCATCGCTTTGTTTCTGCTCGTCGTGCTGACTGGCTGGACGTTCATCCAGACCATCGAACTGCCTTCCAACTGGTTGGCTAATCCTGCCTGGAATGCTGCGCGTGATCTAGCAGGTGTCCAGTACGCAGCGATCTCAGTCGAACCGGCCGACACGCTGGCGTCGATCCTCTGGATCGCCCTGCCTTTCGTCACTTTTCTGACCGGGCTTCTCTTGTGCGATACCGATCAGCGCGCGCGGAAAGTGCTGACAGGCCTCGGGCTTACGGCGGGCATTGTCGCTGTTTTCGGCCTGCTGCAGTTTTTGCTGTTTCCCAACATCCTGATCGTCGTGGAGAAACGCGCCTACCTCGACAGCCTGACCGCGGTCTTCGTCAACCGCAATACCGCCGCGACCTTCCTCGGGCTTGGAACGCTGCTGATGCTGACTCTGGTCAGGGACATTACCCGAGCCTATTCGAACTATCCGCCCGGCGAGCCGGGCCGAAACGCGCTTCTCTTGAGATCGTGGATCTATATCCTGCTCTTATGCGCATGCTTCACCGCGCTGATGCTGAGCCGCTCGCGCGCAGGGATATTTGCGACCTTTGTTGCCGCTCTTATCTATTTTCCATGGCTTGTCATCAATTGGAACGGCTCGAGGCGCCATCTGAGACCGGCGCCAAGATGGCGTTCGATGCTGAAGCTCCTCTCGGCGATTGCTTTCGTCGTGCTGCTGCTGACGGTGTTTGCGGGCCAGGCGATTTTGCGCGCGCAAGAGCGGCGACTCGAGGATGATGATCGGTTTTGCATTCTGCCTGGCATATGGCGTGCCATTTCGGATCATTGGTTAACGGGAACGGGGCTCGGAACCTTCCGGACGGTGTTTTCCGCCTACCGCGATCCGGCTTGCGGTATTTTCGGGGTCTTCGACCGCGCGCATAATTTCTATCTCGAAGGATTTTTGGGCCTCGGAATATTGTTCCCGATTGCGACGGTCCTTGCCTTCTCGGTGCTTGCCAGAGTGTTCCGGCGCGGGTTCGCCCAAAGACGGCGTCTCAGGCATTATGTTCTTCTTGGCCTGGCGGCGACTGTTTTGGTCGCCCTTCATGCGGCGGTCGATTTTTCGTTGCAGATACCGGGTTTTGCGGTGTTTTACTCCGCCTTTCTGAGTGCGGTTGTCGCGATATGCCTCGGGCGTAGCAACGGAGAGGCGGACATGGCATATGAGCGGCCGTTAACCACGTAAAGTTTAAAAGGATGGATTTTAATAAGATTTTCGGAAAAGATCGATTGTGCAGGTGCGAACGGTTGACTCTGAAACCCTAGAAATTTTATAGCGGGTCCAGCCTTCGGATTGTTGCGACGCAAAAAAGTCGGACCGAAGTCGTTTTTCGCTTCCTAAAAGGCTGGGCGTTGCCAGCCTGCCACAGTTAGGGGAATGTTAATCGGCTTTCAGTGTTATTGATCGGGGATTGTCTTGTATTTTGTCAGATCGCGGGGCAGTAGCTTCAGGGGCGTAAACGCAGGGTATTCTATGGGTTGTTCTCGTATCGGTAGTACACGCGTCGCCATTGTTGTAGCGCTAACGACTATATTGGCAAGCTGCACGTCGTTGCCAAGATCCGGTCCCGATCACAAAGACGTTGATCGAGATGCAGCGGTGAAAGTGACAACAAAGGAACGTCGCGTCGGTATCGATTACGCCCTTGTCGATCTCAGCAAGAACGTGCTGTCGTATTTTACCGCTCCCCAGCCGACCTCGTTTAAAGGGTTTGGTGGTGGTCGGGGCGGGGCGCCTGAAATTCCCCTCGGTTACGGCGACGTCGTCCAAGTTGCCATCTTCGAAGCTCAGTCGGGCGGCCTCTTCATTCCGTCCGATGCAGGTAGCCGACCGGGCAATTACATCTCGCTGCCAGAGCAGACCATCGATAGAAACGGGACGATCACAATTCCCTACGCGGGTCGGGTTCCGGCTGCCGGTCGCCTGAAGGAGACCGTGGAGCAGGACGTCGAGGATCGCCTGGCGAGCCGCGCGATCGAGCCGCAGGTGGTGATCACGACAACGACAAGCCGCTCCAGTCAGGTTGCTGTGCTCGGTGATGTCAACAATCCTCAGCGCGTCCAGATCAGCCCGGCCGGTGAGCGTGTTCTTGATATCATTTCCGCCGCGGGCGGTTTGACGACCAACAATATCGAAACGAATGTGACGCTGCAGCGCCGCGGCAAGACGGCAACCGTCGCCTACACTACGCTGTTGAAGAACCCTGCCGAAAATATCTATGTTGCGCCGGACGATACGATCTCGATCGATCATGAGCGTCGCACATATCTTGCGCTCGGCGCCGCAGGCGTCAGTGGCCGCTTCGATTTCGAGGAGTCTGATCTGACCCTTGGAGAGGCAATCGCCAAGGCGGGCGGACTGCGCGACGACCGCGCCGATCCGGCTCAGGTCCTGCTCTATCGTCTTGTGCCGAAGAAAACGGTTCAAGCGATGCACGTGGATACGACAAGATTTGCGGGTGAAATGGTTCCGGTGATCATTCGCGCGAATATGCGCGACCCGGCGACCTTGTTTGCTGTTCAGCAATTCAAAATGGAAGACAAGGATATTATCTATATTTCCAATTCGGACTCTGTCGAACTGGTCAAGTTCCTTGACATCGTGAACTCGGTATCATCCACTGTTTCCGGAGTGGCCGACGATGCGAATGATACCCGTAACGCGGTACAAGATCTTGGAAATTGATTGCGATAGGCGGGCAGGCATCGATTGCGGATGATCAATGCCGCCAGCCTATATAGCGGACTTGGTGAAGGACTATGGTTGTGGCAAGGTCAGGTGTTTATCGTAAGCTTGCATATAGCGGAATTGTCGTCGCGATGTCTGCCGGAATGAATTCAAGCGCTTTTGCGGCAGCTTGTTTGGGTCCGGCAAATCTGACTTCCGTCGATGTCAGCGGATTTACGGCTAGCCCGGCCGTTCTGCTCGACATGTCCGACCCGTTGGTTTTGTCATCGCGTGTTCGCGCGCTGGTTGGAAGCAGCAATGATACGTTGTTGCCTGTGATCGAGCAGGCCAAGAAGGCCAGTGCCGCACAGATGGCGGCTATCGGCTCCGGTCTCGGACGGGCCGCAAACAGCTGCCAGGTGACGGATCCGCAATTCAAGCTGGCGATCGAAAAGGCTGTTGCCGAGGCGGCGAGCGCCAATCCGAACCTGGCGCCGCTGCTTGCAGCCTTTGCAAAGGTCCTTGCCGAAGGCGGGACCGCGGCGCTCGGCCCGGGTGCAAGTGCCGCCGCCGCCGCATCCGGCATCGGTAATGACGGACAAGTTGGGCAAACCGGGCCTGGAGCGGACGATGGTACGCCGTTCGACGGCGCTACGACAACAGCGGGTACGCTGAAGGTTTCGAATGCTGGTTCGGATGATTCATCGTCGACTTCAACGACAATATTCAGCACCGGAGCGGGAGGGCAGTCGTCTACCGATCCGACGGAGTCGACGAGTCAGAGTGTCCCGGTCATACAATAGCTGGAATTGCCCTTAGATCTTAGCACTTGACGCCTTTGTTGGAGATCGAAATTGCTATCGCCAGATAAACTTACGCCGCGTATCGACCCCTCCCGCGATACCGGAAATGATGCTGATTTCATCGATTTCGACAAGCTCATCGCAATCGCCCGGCGACAGTGGCGGATGGTTGCGGCGTGCGGTTTTGCCTTCGCCATTCTCGGCATTGTGTATGTCCTGACTTCGGTGCCTGTCTACACCGCCGACACGAGCGTGCTGATCGACCGCAGCGATAGTCAGGTGATCAACCAGCTGGCGGCTTTCGGCCAGATGGACGACGACGAAGGTACTGTCCTCAGTCAGGTCGAGCTTTTGAAGTCCGACACCATCGCCTATGCTGTTGTCGATAAACTGAAGCTCGTCGACAATCCGGTGTTCACGGCACCGAAAAGCTCGCTTTTCTCTGTTTCAACGTTGAAATCCTTCGTGAATTTTCGGTCATGGTTTGCCGATGATGCAGCCGTCGCACCCGATCCTGAAAGGAAGCGGCGAAGCGCTGCGGAGACCGTCGCGGGCAACATCGACGTCGAACGCGTCGGTCGCTCCTATGTCCTTGATGTCAGCTATACCGCGCAGTCGCCCGATCTGGCGCGTGATATCGCGGCTGCCATCGCCGACGTCTATCTCGTCGACAAGCTCAATTCGAAATACGAGGCGACACGTCGGGCCGGCCAGTGGCTGCAGGAGCGTATCGAAGAGCTCCGGCAGCAGGCGTTGGACACCGACCTTGCTGTTCAGAAATTCCGCGGCGAGCATGGGCTTGTCGAGGCCGGGTCAGGTACACTGATCAGCGAGCAGCAGCTTTCCGAGATCAATACCCAATTGATCAATGCGCAGGCCGAGACGGCGAAGGCCGAGGCAAGATATGCGCGCGTCAAGTCGATCATCGACGCCAAGCAGACCGATGCGATCGTCACGGACGTGCTCGATAGCTCCATTTCCAACGACCTGCGCAAGAAGTATCTGGAGGCTTCCAAGCTCGAGACAGAAATCGAGGCGCGGCTCGGCCCCGATCACGTCCAGGCGGTTCGGCTTCGTGCGGAAATGGAAGAATATAAAAGGCTCATGTTCGATGAGTTGAACCGCATCGCCGAGAGCTACCAAAGCGAGCTGCAGGTCGCGAAATCGCGGGAAAACTCTTTGCGCGACAGTGTGACACAGGCGACGGGCGTTGCCGCAACGGCTGGCGAAACGCAGGTGCAGCTTCGTGAACTCGAGCGCACGCGCGATACCTATAAGAATCTCTATCAGAGCTTCCTGACACGCTACCAGGAAGCAATTCAACAGCAGAGCTTTCCGATTACCGCTGCCCGCATCATCACGACGGCGGAGACGCCGACGAAGCCGAGTGCTCCGAAGAGAGCTCTCGTCGTTGCTTTCGCGATGTTCGTGGGATGTGCATTTGGATGTGGTATTGCTGCATTCCGCGAATTCAGGGATCGGTTCTTCCGCACCGGCGATGATGTCCGGGATGTGCTCGATGTCGAGTCTCTCGGTGTCATGCCGCTGATTGAAAACAACGTCGACGATCCGACGCTTGTTGATCCAAGCAATCCACGAAGCATCGCCAGGGGCGGGAAGACGACGACCTATGTCGAGGAGCATCCGCTCTCGGCATTTGCCGAGACGCTTCGAAGCGCCAAGATTGCCATCGACCTCAGTGCTGCCGATCAGCGCTGCAAGGTCATTGGCGTCGTTTCGAGCTTGCCCGGCGAGGGGAAGTCGACGACATCCATCAATTTTGCCAAGCTCCTGGCAATGCAGGGTGCGCGTTGCCTGCTTATCGATGGCGATATGCGCAATCCCGGTGCCACCCGGGCGATCGGCCGCCATGCCGAGGCCGGCTTGCTCGAGGCGATCGTCGACAGCCGTCCGCTCAAGGATCTGATCCTTCTGGATCCAAAAACAAAGCTCGCATTTTTGCCGACGGTGGCACGATATCGTGTTCCGCATTCGTCGGAGCTACTCGCGTCACGCGGCATGGATCAGCTTCTTGAAACGGCGCGTCAAAGCTTCGACTATATTATCGTCGACCTGCCGCCCTTGGCGCCGGTTGTGGATGCGCGCGCTATCAATTCGAAGCTCGATGCGGTGGTTTTCGTTATCGAGTGGGGAAAGACATCGCGTAAGGTCGTGCAGTCGACCCTGCTGTCCGAGCCGGAACTCTATGCGAAATGCGTCGGTACTATCTTGACCAAGGTCGACCCGTCGCAGATGAAACTCTACCGGACATTCGGTTCGAGCGAATATTACTATAAGCGTTACTCGCGATACTATACCGAAAGCTGATGTTCCGCAGTCAGTCCGCTTCGATTACCAGGGTCACCTTTGTTATCGTCACCGTTGTCTTGGTGATGCTGGCTGGTCGAGAGCTCTACGCTTCGATAAGAACGGCCAGCATCTCGATCGTCGCCGAAAGGATCGAGCGTGGCGAAACCGTTGCGGATGATGTCGTGACCAAATATGCGTCGCGCAGTGTCGACGTCGTTGGCGGACACTATTGTCGATCCGACATCGTGGCTGCTGGTGTAACCCTCGTTCTGGCGCAACTCGATCGGCAGAATGTCAATGTCAATTACGACGGCTGGGCCGCGGCAGCATCGAGTGCGCGCCAGTATCTGCGGCATGCGCTTTCGTGTATGCCGACGAACAGCAATTTTTGGCTTCGTCTTGCGGCCGTGCAGTCGACAATTGCGGAAGAGCCGGCCTCGATCGCGGGAATGATGAAGCGTTCGGTTGCGCTTGCGCCGTACGACCAGGTGATGATCCTGACGCGATTTTATTTCTGGAACGATTTCACTGATGCAACACTTGTCGCGGCGAAAAGCGCGCTCGACAGCGATCTCATGACCATGCTGAAACGGGGCGATCGTTGCAGGGTCAATGCCACGATAAGAGAGATCAGCCCACAGCTCCGCCCGATCTTCGATCGCAGCTGGACAAACGTCGGAGAGGCCGCGACGGCGCGGTTCCGACAGCGCTGCAGCAAGTAATCATCGAGGCTGGTTCTTAGAGAAAGTTCCAAGCTTTTGGCTGACAGGCTACGGCTCTTTCACTTGGCCGAATTCAACTTGCATAAAACAACGCCCGCGGTCTGCGCGGCGGGCGTTGCATTTTGATTGGCGATTGATGATCAGACTTCTGCGTCCGCGCCAGTGATGTTGAGTGTCAGAACGCCGGCGTCGGTGTGGCCTTCTCCGTCGGAGATCTTGTAGAACTGGATGGTCTCTGTGACCTGGTCCCCCGGAGCGATATCTGCTGTCAGATCATAGGTGAATGATCCATCCGCTTTTACATGGAACGTACCATACGTACCGGCGACGTCGGTTGTTGCGCTCGGGTCGCCGTTTACGGTCGTGGTGCCGAATAGGCGGAGGAAGAGGTGGCCATTGTCGCCGGCAATGTCGTTGTCCAGGGCGTTGCCGCTGATGGCGTCGCCTTCGGTGAAGCTGTAGTTGTCGTCGACAGCGATCGGCTTTACCTGGCTTACGCCCTGAATATTCAGGGTGAATAGGCCGACATCGGTGTGACCGGCACCATCAGAGATCTTGTACGAGACCTTCTCCTGGAGCAATTCACCGTTGGTGAAGCCGACTTTGGCAGCGTCGCTCAGAACGTAGGTATAGCTGCCGTCCGGCTTAACGAAGAAGGTGCCGTAATCGCCCTGGATCTCGGTGACCTGGCTGTTGCCTTGCTTGGAGCCAACGCCCTGCTGATCGAAGAAACGAAGGAACAAGTTCCCATCGGATGTATCGTTCGCCAGCAGATTTCCGGAAATAGCGTCGGTTTCCAGGAATGTTGCACTATCATCTGTTGCATGAATAGCCATTACTGTCTCTCCTCGGATTGTTCTTTGCTAGGTCAATTCTGACCTTTAGCGAGCTGGTCGATTAAGGATATCTTAATACAGAGAGTCAAGGGTGCAATTAACAGCAAGTGAACATTTTCGGGTGTATTGTACAATAATGACACACCTGTGACACGCATAAGGCGATGAAACGCATGGTAATTATTGCGTTAATAATAAGTGAAAATACCAAATGGTAGATTCGGACTTATGTTTCTTCGGAGGAGAAGAAATGTTTATTCAGCAGCAATTTATAAGAATACGCGGAGGTGCTTATCCTCAGATGAGATGTTGATACAATCACTACGGGCTACAGCTTGAAATCTCAGTCTTGCTTCGGTTCCCGCACCGGCGTCTGCTTTTCGACGAAGTAACTGATGTCATGATTTTGTAACATTTGTTTATCAAGTAATGTTTCTCTCGAAGCGCAATTGGCGTAAAATAATATGCGATGCGTGGAGAATAATCTTATTTGCACTAGAGATATTGGGTAACATCGTCGTAACTGTGCGACGAAATTTTTGTTGCAGTGCAAAATATTTGATAAACGAAGATGTTTTGTGGTGAGCGTAAGAATTATCGTGAGATAGAACGCATTTTAGTGTTCCATTTTAGCAGGCAGAGAGAGGTCTGCGGGTAAAAGATTTTCCAGTATCTTTGGGAGATCACAGGCGTGACCGTCTATTATGTAAATTCCGCAACAGGATCCAATCAGAACAGTGGAGTGAGCGAGCAATCGGCTTTCGCGACACTTTCCGCTGTCGAATCCTTGAGGCTAAAGCCGGGAGACAGCGTGCTGCTTGCCGCCGGAAGCGTGTTTAACGAGCAATTCGACCTGAAATACTCCGGCACTGTCAGCTCTCCGATTACAATTGGCAGTTACGGCGTTGGCGATGCGCCGATTATTCACAGCAGCAATGACGGCATCCACGGCTCGAAGGCTTCAAACATCATCGTGGAGAACATCAAGATTGCTGATACCGGCGGTGCGGCGATATATGCGGGAAATGTCTCCAACTGGACCGTCCGCAACGTCGAGGTCGAAAATACCGGACTTGCCGGCAAGCCCGGTTCCGTCAATTTCCAGAGCAGCCAGAACATTACCATCGAGAACAGCAAGATTTCCGGGGTAAATGGAGACGGCATCTGGATGGATAAAGTGGTTGGCGTTACCATCGTTAATAATCTGGTCATCAACAGCCAGGGCGCTGCGGCAGACGCCGTTCAGTTGAACGACAGCAGCAATATCCTTATCAAGGGTAACCACCTAGAGCAGACGGAGACCAACAGCGCAAAAGGCGTCCTGGTGCTTGTTCGGGCTGTAAATGCAGCAGTCGAGGACAACACCGTGATCGGCGGCGGTTTCGGGATAGGTGCCAATGCGGGCACGAATATCGCCATTCACGACAACGACATCTCGGGATACGGCGGCTATAGTTGGTCCTACGGTATCGGCCTTGGCGATCAAGGCAATGCGACAAATTACGATATCAGTGGAAACTATATTCACGACGGCGTCTGGGGCGTGTCGATCAGCGCTGCAGGTTATCCCAGTTATGCACGCACCGATATCGATATTTATGGTAATGTTTTTGACGACCTGTCGTCCTCGGCGCTGAAGGTCGACAGGCCTGCATCGGGATCTTTCCATGAAAATATCATCGACAGCGCGGTGTCGACGTTGACGATGCCCGTCGCAATTGCCCTCCAGAGCACCTTCTTGATCAACGACAATAAGACCCTGGAGCAAGCGCAGGCCGAACTCGACGCCACGAGTGGCGACGACACCCCGTCGAACAGTGAGACGCCTACCACGCCGGTTGTGGAGCCGCCTGTCGAACCGTCAACACCGACGCAGACAAGCACTCCGGCGCCCGCGGACGAAGTGCACGTTCCGACCGCACCCACCGTCGCCGTTCCCAGGATTGTTGCAGCCCATGACAGCCTGAAAATCTCCACGGATACGGGCAGCGCCTATCATGGCAATCTCCTTGAAAACGATAGCGCAATCAATGGAACCGTGCTGCTTCGTCGCTTCGGTGACAGTGCCGTGGATAAGCATGGCCTGACGCTGACCGGGAAATACGGGGTCATCCATGTGCAGAGCGATGGTGATTACACCTATACGGTCGATGCGGTGAAAATCGCCGGTCTCAGCGGGAAGGTCAGCGAATCCTTCCAATATAAAATTTCTGACGGCGCTTCTCACATCGATACCGACTCGCTCGGCGTGTATATCAATGTGGACGCGTTCCATAGCAGCCAAGCGTCGCACCTGCTGGTTTGAATCACGCCAAACTAGAGAGCGACGGCCCGCTGTTCAGCACTTGAAAGCTTGATGATGAAGGGGTGTCGCCGTTCATAGGAAAAATGAACTATAGATTGAATTTGTAGTTAACGCCCCAGTAAACGTCGCTAATATGCGCGCGATACGTTCATCCCTCTGCGCCGTTGTTGGGAAATTTGCGATTTTCACTTGCTTAGGTTGGTATATTTAGCGTAGCGTCAAGTCAGAATCCCTGAAGCCGCTCGTTATAAATTGGAATTTTTGGTCACTTTTTGGTTGGATTCATGTAATAGGTCGTGGGCTTGCAAGCGGGTCCGGCGGTGTCGGGGGTCCAAGGCAGTCGTGTCATTGATCGGGCGTGATGGACCCGGAGCTGGAGTGTGCGCCGGCATATTTGCTTTCGTGCGATGCGGTAAGAGAGGGATTACTTCGTGTTTCAGAGTTCAGCAGCCGATGTCAGCGAGCCATCCAAAGCATTAAAGAAATGCAAGGGGGGGCTTGTTTTCATTGGAATAGCAAGCGCGCTTATCAACATCCTATACCTTACAAGTTCATTTTTTATGCTTGAGGTGTATGATCGGGTCATTCCCAGCAAAAGCATACCTTCTCTGGCTGTCCTGGCAATACTTGCGTTGATGCTTTACACGTTTCAAGGAGCGTTCGAGGTTCTGCGAAGCAGGATGCTGGTGCGTGTTGCCGGAGCGCTTGACGAGATGGTGAACGGGCGCGTGTTCCGCGCGCTGATCAAGGCTCCGTTGAAGGTCAAAATCGGCGGCGACGGGCTTCAGCCGTTGCGCGACTTCGACCAGATCAGAACCTTCCTGTCCGGCCAGGGTCCGACAGCGATGTTCGATCTGCCATGGTTGCCGTTCTATATCGTGATCTGCTTCCTCTTTCATCCGGCGATCGGATATATCGCGATTGGTGGAGCGCTGGTTCTCGCCATCCTGACGTTCATGACCAATCAGGGAACGCGTACGCTCTCAAAAAAGCAATCTGACTCCGCCAATATGCGAAATGCCTTCGCGCAGACCTCGATCCGCAACTCCGAGGTCATCCACGCCATGGGCATGGCAGGCACGATGGCCGAAATCTGGGATCGCAAGAACAGTGAATACCGGAC
Organism: Rhizobium sophorae; assembly: GCF_013087515.1. Classification (GTDB taxonomy): domain Bacteria; phylum Pseudomonadota; class Alphaproteobacteria; order Rhizobiales; family Rhizobiaceae; genus Rhizobium; species Rhizobium sophorae. The sequence goes on from NZ_JABFCN010000070.1 coordinate 109,557, forward strand.
GATCACCCGGCAGGCATCGGATATCGGCAATGGATATGCGACCTTGTCGAAGATTTTCCGTATTGCTTTGCAATCGGGAACGCTCGCGACCGGCGCGATCCTGGTCATTCAGGGGCAGGCCTCTTCGGGCATTATCATCGCCGGCTCGATATTAACCTCGCGCGCCCTGGCGCCTGTCGAAGCGGCGATAGGGAATTGGCGTGGTTTCGTTTCTGCTCAGCAGAGTTGGGCGCGGCTTTCGAGCCTGCTGAAAACCATTCCTGAGATTCCGGCCCCTCTTGCGCTCGCGGCTCCTACCAAGCAAGTCACTGTCGAAGGACTGGCGAGCGGGCCGCCGGCAGGTCAGCGCCTGGTCATTTCCGATGTCAGCTTCGGCTTACGGGCAGGGAGCGCGCTTGGGGTCATTGGTTACAGTGCCTCGGGTAAGTCGTCGTTGGCACGGGCGATGATGGGTATCTGGCCGACCGTCAGAGGATCTATTCGTCTGGATGGCGCAGCACTCGACCAGTGGGACGGCGACGCACTTGGCCGGCATATCGGTTATCTCCCGCAGGATGTAGAGCTTTTCTCGGGAACCGTTGCGCAGAATATCTGCCGTTTTGCGAAGGAAATGTCGCCTGAGAAGGTGGTTGCCGCGGCGAGAGCGGCGCGTGTTCACGATCTCATCCTGCGTCTGCCGAATGGTTACGAAACCGAAATCGGCGAAGGCGGTGCTGCGCTTTCGGCTGGCCAGAGACAGCGTATCGCGCTGGCAAGAGCGCTTTACGGCGAGCCATTCCTCGTCGTGCTCGACGAGCCAAACTCCAATCTCGATGAAGAAGGCGAGCGGGCGCTGAGTGCCGCGATCATGAGCGTGCGGGCGCGGGGCGGCATTGTGGTCGTCATCGCACATCGATCCGGCGTTCTGGCCGTCTGCGACTTCGTGCTGATGATGCAGGACGGCCGCATGATCGCGTTCGGTCCCAAAGAAGAAGTTCTGGCGAGAGTCAGCCGGCCGGAAGCGGCGCGCACGCCGATTGCCGAGCGCGTGGCTCAGCTTAAAGTCGTGGTCGACGGCATGAATGCGGCCGAATAGGCCAGAGGGAAGATTGTGAGCAAAGTTATCAGTGAATCCAAGCGCTCCCTTAATCGGCATGTTGCCGTTGTCGGTGTGTTGTCGATAGCCCTCGTTTGCGGCATTGGCGGTTGGGCGGCGACGACAGAGCTTTCGAGCGCTGTCATCGGTGAGGGCGTGATCGTCGTCGACGGCGATGTCAAGAAGGTCCAGCACCTGACAGGTGGTATCGTGTCGGAGTTGCTGGTTTCCGAAAACGACCATGTGACGGCAGGGCAGGTGCTGATACGGCTCGATGGGACAACGACGAGAGCGAATCTCTCGATTGTCGAAAGCACCCTGGCTCAGCTTTATGCGCGCCGCGCCCGTCTGAAGGCGGAACGAATCGGGGCCGATTCGTTCGAGGTCGAGGAAAACATCAGGGATCTGACATCCAGCACCTCCGCCGAGAAGCTTCTTGATGGCGAGCAAAAGTTGTTCGACAGCCGCAGGACGGCACTTATCGGAATGAAGAGCCAGTTGGCATCGCGCAAGGATCAACTGGGCGAGCAGGTAAAGGGATTGGTCGTTCAGATCAATGCCACCAACGATGCCTTGGCCTTGATCGAACAGGAGCTTGAGGGCATTGATACGCTCTACAAGAAGGGGCTCGTCACGCTTCAGCGTTTGAACACGCTCAAGCGCGCCCGCGCCGATCTCCAGGGCAACAGCGGCCAGGAGATCGCAGCTAAGGCAGAAGCCGAGGGCAAGGCAATCGAGATCGATCGCCAGTCGATCCAGCTGGATGAGGATCGTCGTTCGGAGATTGCAAAGGACCTGACCGACGTCGAGGCGCAGATCGCCGAATATGAAGAGCGCCGCGGAACCGCACTCGATCAGCTGCACCGTCTTGACATTACCGCACCGTTGACTGGGCGAGTTCACGAACTTTCGGTTCACACCGTCAACGGTGTCATTGATCCTGGTCAGACGTTGATGCTCGTCGTTCCCGAAAATAACGAGCTTACGGTCGAGGCGAAAGTCGCCACCCGCGATATTGACCAGGTTCACGTTGGCCAGTCCGTCGACGTGCGTTTCAGCGCTTTCGATCAACGCACGACGCCTGATGTGAGCGGGGAGATTACCTCGATCGCGCCCGATATCGTCAAGGACGAGCGCACGGGCATCAGCTACTATCCATTGCGCGTCAAGCCGAAAGCTGAGAGCATCGCCAAATTGAAGACAATAAAACTCTATCCCGGCATGCCGGCGGAGGTCTTCATCAAGATCGGCGATCGGACCGTGATATCCTATCTGACGAAGCCGCTGACCGATCAGATGCAGCACGTATTTCGCCAGGAGTGATTGGCGGCTGTTTCGCGTCATTAGGAGCACCGACGTTTCGAAGCAGCCGTTGTCACCCGCCAGGATGAGATTGGATGACTTCGGCTTGCTCGAACAGGCATGAGCGTCCATTTCACGAAATTGTCTCAAGTCTGCTGCAAGGTCTTCTCATGATATGTTTGCAGCTTTGGCAAGCGTTGCCGACTGAGAGGCGACCGGCTTATGGACTGGTTCTGTTTTTGGCGTGTCTGGTGATGCTTTCAGCGGTCAAAAACGGCTATGCCGATAGTCCTCAGCCGCTGAAAATAGTGGCCTTCGGAACATCCTTGACGGCCCGCGGAGGATGGCAGCCTGCCCTTGAGACAGAGCTTGCAGCTTGCGTGCAGAAGTCGGTGAAGGTCGAGAGCGTTGCAAAAAGCGGTGAAACGTCACTATGGGCTCTGACCCAGATTGATCGCGTCGTTGCCGAGCAGCCGGATATCATCCTGATTGAGCTCTACGCCAATGATGCGACATTGCATCGGTTCGTTTCGCTTGCGCAAAGCCGAAAGAATATCGGCGACATCCTCGACCAGCTCCGGCAGCGCCTGCCGCAAGCGCGGATCATCGTCATGGGCATGAATCCGTTTTCGGGACTACGTGGGCTCATCCGCCCCTTTGTCGACAGCTACATCTCGGCACATCAGGCGGAGGCGCAAAAACGTGGTCTGGAGTTTGTCGACCACCGGCCCAACTGGGAGCGTCTGACGCCGGATGATCTGGCCAAGGCAATTCCTGATGGCGTGCATCCTCTGCCCGACATAGCCTCCAAAATCATCGCGCCTGAGCTCGTTAAACGTATCGCCGGCAACAATTGCGGAGAATGAAAATTCGCTCGTAAGCGTCAGAGTCTATGACCGCTCTCAGGGCTCAGACTGTCGCAATATAGTTTTTCAGGTAGGTGACCAGTGAAGCCCGACCGGCTTCCGACGAATCTTCGTGAGATGGGCTATCCAGCTCTTCGAGCAGATAGTTCCGGAGATCGTCATCTGTGTGCGCGACATAGATGCCCGGCCGGCCCACGAGCTGGCTTACCGTGGCGAGCTGATGATCGTTTCGGTGCTCGCCGAGAGCCGCCTGCCGGGGAACGAGAATGATCGGCTTCCCAAAACGCTTGGCCGTAAGCACAGTGCCAATTCCCGCATGAGAGACGATGACACTTGCATCGCGAAAGACGTTATCAAAGTCTTTGGGCTCGATATTCTTGATCCATTTCATATTCTGTGGCGTGTAGGTGCCCTTGCCGATCTGCGCCAGAACCGGTTTCGACAGTTCGTTTGCGAAGGTGTCGACAGCCTTGACGAGGCGATCAAACGGCAGCTGCGTTCCGACGGTGACAAGGATCAAAGGACAGCTCCTGCGTAATGGGGGCCATCCGGCCTCGACAGATGTTGCCATTGCGTCAGCCAGAGTGTCGCAATATGCCCGGCCAGTTTACCCGATAGAGACAGCTTCTCGACATTGGCGACGCTATCGATCCAGATCGTCCGCTTGCCCGTCAATTTGCCGGCCACTAGGCAAAAAAGCCCGGGTGCGGCACCGGTCGAGATGATGACGTCGGGCCTGTGCTTGATGACGATGGAGAAGGCGGTGAAAAAGCACCGGATCGACATGGTAATCGAGTCGCGACTGCAATCGGGAAGCACCAGACCGTCACGAATGTCGTATTTGGCAAGCAGGCCCGGGATGGTCGTTGCAAAGACGATATCGCAGCCTTCGAACGCGCTGCGCATAGCCATCAGCTGCTCCCAATGGCCGCCTCCTGACGAGGCTGCGAGAACCTTCAATTTCTTCTCAGTCATAGACAGGCATCTCCTATATTTGACCGACGATAAGAGCGAAAAACCGATTTGTTCGCGCAGCGGTTGTGTCACGATAGTTCAGCGGAAGTGTAGCATTTTTCGCCCGGTTGGTTGAAGCCGTGAAGTTTATAAACCGGCAATTACGCATGATGTTTTCGTCTGAAACAGAATAACGGCCAAATCTCATCCGAGCGCGCCCGCGCAAATGATATCAGTGAGCGGCATTGGGTTTGTACTCCTGGTATGCATGTCCGAGAATCCCGTTAACCATGCCCGCGCCGCGCAGAACATGGGTGAGGGCACGCATGCCCCAATAGGGCGAAATCAGGATCGCCGGCAGCATGACCAGCCCAAGCATGACTCTCGTGGCGCCATAGGCCGCTCGGTAGATCCGGCGCTTCAGGTTGCCGTGCAGGACCTCGCTGACTGCGAAGGTATTGCCGAGCCGGTATTGTCTTTGCAACACCCATTTCCAGGTCATCCGGTTCGCAGGCACGATATCGTAGACGAGTGCCTTGTCAGCCCAGAAAACCTGCATACCACGGCGGATGGCCTGGTTGAAGAAGAGGTAGTCCGTGCCCCCGGTGAATCGCATCTTCTCTTCAAAACGCAGGTTCCAGGAGCGGATCAGGGGATAGTCGAACATGACGTTGTTCGAGGCTGCATAGGAAATACGTTGACCGTCGGTGTTCTTCTTACGCTCGAACACTCTTGCCTTGATGAAATATTCCGGTGGGTTTTCCGGATAGACCGGTTGGACGGGACCGTAGACGCAATCGGCACGGTTTTTCTCCCGGGTCTCCAGCATCGCATCCAGCCAGCCGTCGACCGGCCATTCGTCATCGTCGAGAAAGCAGAAGAGGTCAGTGCCTGGAGGTGCCGAATCCAGTGCACGATTGCGTGCAAAGGGTATGCCCTGGTTTTGTTCGATGACGTAGATCAGGTCGTAGGCGCCTGTCTGGCCAAAGCCCTCCACCGTGGCCTTTGCGCTGCCAGCCGCATCATTGTCCACGATCACCATGGTGAGATGATAGGGACGGTCCGGATGCCGGATCTGGCGGGTCATGACGTCAAGCAGCTTGGCGATCCCGTCCAGACGCCGATAAGTCAGCACACCGACGGCAATGTTCAACGGCGAAGCAGCTGCCTGATCGGCGCCGGCGGATGAATGCGGAAAAGTTTCTTGCTGATTCATGACTGTCCTCTCCGCAGCATATTTCCTAAACGCTTGCGCGCCGCCATCAAGGCAACTTCGGTCGCGGCGGCATCGCCGAACGGGCCGCCGGCTACAGTATTGCGAGCTTCGCTCCTCAGCTTCAGGAGCGATGTCGTTTCGGCAATGCCACCGGCTACAAGGCTCTTGCCGAGCGCATGCAGCCCATCATAGCGACGTGCCAGTTCCAATCCTGTCGCGATCATGATCCGCGGGCGCAGTGTTTTTGCCCTGCTTGTGCCCGTGTAGCGGTTCGAGGCATGAATGCGTTGAAAGGTCAGCGGTGTTTCGACGATGGCGCCGCGACCCAGATAGGCGGCTGCAAACTTGATGTAATTGTCGCTGAGGACGACGTCTTTCGCGACAGACATTGGCAGGATCTGGGACAGCAGCTCGCGGCGGAAGCTCAAGCCGGAGGTCGGCACCGGAAGCGAGGGAAAGCCGCCTTTGCGGAGCGTATCCCGCTTGTCGAACAGCGTCACCTGCAGCTCCGCGGGAGGCTGGTCGTCTTCATTGGTCGTCACGCGGTCGAAGCACCAGTCGATCTCGTTGCGATCGTAGATCTCGGCGATGCGCGCGAGTTTGCCGGGCAGAAACGCATCATCGGCATCGAGGAGAAAAAGGATATCGCCGCCTGCGGCCGCAAAACCGGCATTGAAGCTCGATGCCTGGCCGCCATTTTCCTTCAATACGGTCAGGATCCGCTCGCCATAGGAAGCAAGAATCTCTTGGGAATCATCGGTGGAGCCATCGTCGACCACGATCACCTCGAAGTCCGGATAGACCTGGGACAGAACACTGTCGATGCATGGGCGCAAATACTGGCCGTAATTGAAATTGTTGATAAGCACCGATAATTTCAATGCACGACCTCCTGCGCTAGTCGACCAGAATGATTTACTGCCGGTGCGTATCGGCGAAGTCCGGCGCGGTAGCCACGCATGTAATAGTACTTCCAGATAGCCCAGAATCGCTTCTTTGATCGCGGCAACGGATAAAGGAGGGCTGCCCGAACCGCCCAGTTGGCGCTCTCGATCCAGGTTCTTAAGGGGATTCCCCCCATCCTTATACCTCTTGGAATGTCCTCGGCGAAGAGCGCTGGCATTCCATAGCCAAGACGTTCTCCACGCTTCTGTACCCAAGCCTCTGTGACGCTAGAGGCTGGAATCCAATGATGAACAATGGCCTCGGCGCACCGATAGGTTTTCACGCCGCTTCGGGATAGGCGGCTGACAATTTCCGTATCCTCTCCCATCGCGAAAAGACCTCCTGGAAGCGGCCCGATATCTTCGCGGAATCGAACATTGCTGCCAAGCAATTCGCGACGCACGGTCGTGTTCGGACCCCAAATTTTTGTCGGGTCGCATGGGCCACTGGATTCCTGGTCGGATATGGCGAAGGTTGATCCCATGGGAATCCAGTCCAACAGCGGATCCCCATGGGGATAATGCTCCCAATTTGGAAGAATTCGGCCGCCGATAACGCCGAAATCCGGGTTCGCCTCCGCGCATGCAGCGATCGAACTCAACCAGTGCGCATCTGCCTCGACGTCGTCGTCCGTAAAAACGATCAGCGCTCCTCGAGCTATCGCAAGAGCTGCGTTCATAGCTCCTGATTTGCCTGGGCGGGTATGATTAACAACAACAATTGGAAGCTTTTTTGCATATTGATCGAGAAGCTCCCGTGTTCCGTCTTTACTGTTGTTGTTGACGGCAATCAGTTCCCATTGTTCGACTGGAAGGTTTTGCCCCAACATCGAATCCATCATCTGTTGAAGCCGTCTGCTGGCGCCGTTGAAGGACGAAAAGATGACACTAATTCTCGGATCCGTCATCAAACCCACTCGCCTCCTGACGTGCGAAAATCCTGCCCGCTGCCTCCGCAGCTGGAGCACTTCCTGTCGATGCCGCGGTTTAGTACTTTTGTCATTTGGCACCGACCTGAGAGTAGATCGTTTTATTCATGGTAGATCGCTGCTTGAGAAATTGGCGCAGGATCCCCTGTCTCACCGACTGCGCCCAGAGCAATTTGAAGCGAACGCCGCTTGGCGGAAATCTCTTGACGACGACGCTGGCTGGCACCATCAGAAGCCATCTCAAGGCGCTAGCGATGGGCAGACCGCCAATTTTCGTTTTTCTGTCGAAGAGGTCCGGCCGAACGATAACCAAGCCCATGCCATAACGCTCGCCGCGCCGCAAAACCCAGCCTTCGTTCACGTAGCCCTTCCTGACAATGTGCCGAACCCCGGGATGCCGCGAGTGAAAAGCCTTGGCTCCATTCTTCTCCAACCTGAGAGCGAAAGCAGTGTCCTCACCCATGGGGAACTGAGCGACACTGGCATCGGGGCCGAGGCCGTCGTGAACGATATAGCTGGATCCTAAAATGGAACGACGGAAGGCCGAATTCGGCCCCGATATCAATGCCGCTGAAATCGGCCCCTCGGGTAGACCGCCATTTAGCGCATAAAGAATCCCCAGATGCCCATGCTTGACTAACCACGGTGCAGGCCTTTCCTCCCATTCGGGCGTGATTAAGCCGCCGAATATGGCAAACTGTGGCTGCTCATCTGCCAAGGTGAGAAACTGCTCGATCCAATCCGGCGCGGGAATGACGTCGTCATCGGTTAAAATGACGAGTTCGCCCTCCAGATGGCGGAAGCCCAAAGTCAATGCGTACTGCTTACCTTGTTTTGGCTCAAAATAAACTTCCAGCGGAAGCCGCTCCTTATAGGAATTCAAGACTGCTGCAGTGTCGTCGCTGCTGTTGTTGTCGACCGCAACGATTTTCCATTCTTCCTTCGGTAGGGTTGAAGCGCACAGTGCGTCAAGCATCGTTGGCAGAGTCTTCTCGCCGTTATAAGTTGAGAACAGTATTGTAACCTTGACTTTGCTCATGTGATGCTCCGGACCTCATTTCGGCCGGGTCGCTTCCCTGTGCAGTTTGGGTCACGCCTTTACCGATGTCTTGGACCTGCGATAGAACGCTGTCGATGCGTGGGCGCAAATACTGCCATAAATTTTTGATGAGTACCGAGAGTTTCAAATTACTGCCTCCTATGCAATCGATTACTGCGTCATCGTCTGAGAAACGTATCGGCGAATTCCGGCGCGATAGCCACGCATGTAATAATATTTCCAGATCGCCCAGAAACGTTTCTTCGATCGCGGCAGGAGATAAAGCATTGCTGCCCGGAAGGCCCATTGTGCGCTCTCGATCCAGGTCGGAAGCGGAACTCCGCTTAACCTCACCCCCCCAGGCACCTCGTCGGGAAAGAGCGCCGGCATGCCGTAGCCAAGCCGCTCGCCTCTTTTCTGCACCCAATCCTCCGTCACGCTCGATGCCGGAATCCAATGATGGACCACGGCCTCGGCGCATCGATAGGACTTGGCGCCATTGGCCGCCAGGCGAATGATGATTTCCGCATCTTCACCCATGGCAAAAATCTTTCCGGGAAGAGGACCGATATCTTCGCGGTAGCGCACGCTTGTTCCGAGCAGCTCTCGCCGGACGATCGTATTCGGGCCCCAGACTTTCGTCGGGTCGCACGGTCCGCTTTGGGTGTCATCGACTATCGCAAAGGTGGATCCCATCGGAATCCATTCGATAAACCTGTCTTTTGGTTCTTTCTCCCATTCAGGGACGATTCTGCCGCCGAAGACGCCATAACTCGGATGGGTTCCGGCGCAGTCGACGATCGCTTTCAGCCAGTTCGGTTCGGCACGAACATCGTCGTCCGTAAAGACGACGAGATCCCCCTTCACCCGATCCAAGGCCATATTCAGCGCGCCGGACTTTCCCGGCTTGCGCTGTTGCAGGATGGTGATGGGAAGCTTGTCGCTATAGGTTTCCAAAAGATCAAACGTGCCGTCATTGCTATTGTTGTCGACGGCTATCAGTTCCCACCGATCATGGGGAAGCTCCTGGCGCACCAAGGAATCTAAAGTATGGCGCAGCCGGCGGCTGGCGCCATTGTAGGATGAAAAGAGCACGCTGACCAATAGATCCGACATCAGTTATCAACCCTCTTGGTGAAGTCGAAAGAGAAACGCTTCATATTTTGACTGCCTGTGCGATGTTCGAATGGGATCGGCGCTTACGCGGGGTTCGACCGCGTCTTACCGAAAAACTCGCGCCTGTGACCCTCGCCGACCATCCTCAGCTTACGAAGATTGCGCAACCACCGCCGCGGTTTGGTGAGTACGCCGCGGTTCAGGAAATACTGTCGCAGCAGGCTCGGTGCCTGACTATGCGATCCCCCGTGGGCGACCCGATAGACCGCCCCGCGAAAGGGAAGCTTCGTGAGCGGCGCTCCCCGTTGCGCAAGAATATCCGCTATGCGGACATGGCTGCCCAGCATCGACTTGATCCAGTCGAGCGAAGCATCCTCAAAGCGTTGCGGCAGTTCGTAGAGATCGGCACGAATGATCAATGAGGTGCCGCAGAGATGGCTGAAGTCGTCGTGGCCAAACAGGAAGTTGCCGCCATCGTCCCAGATATAACCATGGTCGATCGTCCATCCGTTGGCGTCCCGATTTTCGGACACGTGTTGAACGATTCGCGAACTGACGAAATCGTCGTCATCGACAATCATGAAGAAGCGACTGTCGGTGGCGTTCAGCATGCCACTCAGAACGCGACGGCCTTTGTCTGCCCGGAAGGCATCAAGGAAGTCTTCCTTGCTGCCCTTCCCGAGCTCATGCAGGTCGTTGGGCGGAAAGGTGACACGCACGGCGGAGAATTTCTCCGGCAAGTCGGGCAGGTCGGCCCCTTCGTTTGCGACGATGATTCCGCGCCAGTCCCCATTGGTCTGGTTGGAAATAGAGGCCACGGTCTGGGTCAGATTTGCCTTCAGCCTGTTCCAGTCGCGGGCATTGTCCTGATGTCGGACCGGGATAATGAAGGTGACAAGTGGCATCGAAGGACCCCCTTAAGCCCGCAAGCTCACAGCTTCTTTTTGATCGACACGCCCCTTGGCCGCCTGACCACGCGCCCACTCGATTCCGTCCTCGAGCGAGGTTGCTTTATATGAAAGGTCGGTTCCGCCGGAGAATGCATTCATGAAGCGGCGGATCTTTCCATAGCTGTTGTCCAGTACGGCATGCGGGCGGCCGAGCAGCAGCGAGCAGATATGGACGTGTAGGCGATCGGTCACGATTGCGCGGGCACGCGAAATCTGGCTGATGCCGCGCTCGAAGCGGTTGTGTGCCGCAGCGTCCAGCCTGCGCAAGGCAACTTCGCTCGGCTTCAACGCGAGATAAGCCGAAGCTACCCCCAACTTCTTGGCGATATCCACCTTCCGTTTCGACTCGGTAATCCAGTCTTCCACAGGAATATCGGAAGGAATCTTGCGATCGGTGCCGCCAACCCGTTCCGCGTCCTCGCGCAACATGGCGAGGACGGGAATCTGTGTCGCCCTTTCCGGAAGCGGGCCGATGGCAAAAGCCATATCGGGGCATAGTCGTACGGTGCAGTCGAAGTGCTTCTCGGAAAACTCCTTCGATTCTTCATCGCGCACGAGCAGCACGAAATTCTTGTGGCGCCCGATTGCCCGTTTGGATTGCTCGATGCGCTCAGGCGAACTGTAGTGGATCGACTGCGGGAACTGGATGATCTGCCGATCCGGGAAACGCTCCATGATGGCTTCACGGAAATCCTGGTGGGCAACCCAGATATCGCCGAAATTGCCGCCGCCGTGAATGAAGATCGGGCCGGTCGGTACCCGCCGGTTCAGTTCGTCGGCGGAGAAGTCGTACAGCCTGGAAACATAGTCCGGGCGCTTGCCGAAGCGATCCTTGAGATAAGCCATCTCCCCCAACCAAATTGCCGAGTCGCCGCAATTGCGGATGTCGGGAAAGTCGAGAATCGCAAGCGGTTCGTCGCGCGAGACATAGTCCTTCAGGCAATCATGGATCATGCCATTAAGTTTTGCGATCAGCTCCGATCTGGATTGGCTGGTCATTCTGCCTCTCTTGTTGATGTTCGTTTAGCTTCAGGCCGACTTGGGTACGGCAATACGTTTTGCTTTTGACAGGAACTTGACAATAATGCGGTGAACTTCGGTTTCCGGGCCGTCCGGCTTCTTCATCGCAAGCCAAAGAACAAAGCTCGATCCGACATAGATGATGCCGCCGGTGATAACCAGAACGGCGAGATGAAGTGCTAAGTGCAGCTTGTCGGTGGGCATGCTGAGAATATTCGACAATCCCCAGACGCCGGCGGCCATCAAGGCGACGCTGGCAAGCGCGCGGAAGTTGGCCGCGAGCTGCTGGAAGAATGGCAGGTTGATCAAGCGCTTGACGAGAAGCATGTTGACCACGGTGGAAATCAGGCCCGTCAACACACGTGCATAAACGACGCCCGGAAGCCCGGCCATCATGAGACCAGCGATGATGATGGGAACGCGAACCACCAGCATCTGCGAGTCGCGGATAAACAGCATCTTGGTATGACCCTTTGCCATACCCAGCGGCTGGACAAGCGAACCCAGCGTCTGCAGGGCAAAGACCGATGCGAGCGCCTGCACGATGAAGATCGCAGGAACCCACTTCTCTCCCAAGGCAAGCCGCATCATCGGATCAGCCACAACAGCCATGCCGATTCCCGCCGGAAGCGCCACCGCCGCCAGGAGCGCCTGTGCGCGCTGATAGGCCGCGATCAGCCGGACCGGGTCGTTGCGGACTTTGGAAAAGCCCGGATAAATCGTCTGGTTCAACGGCGCTGTGGCCTCGCGCGTCGGCAGCGTCGAAAGGGTGTTGCCGACAGTATAATGGCCAAGCTGCGTGGCGCCCAGCATCTTGCCGATCAGCAGATATTCGATCCGCCAGTTCAGCGTGTTGACAATCTGCCCTGCCGTTAGCCAGAGCGAGAAGGAAAACAGTTCACGTGCATGCCGGAAGGTTATTCGCGGCCAGAACGGCAGAACGGTGTAGGAAACGATGATATTGGTCACTTGATAGGCGAGGGTGCCTATAACGAGAGCCCAATAGCTCTGGTAGATCGCGGCAATTGCCACCGTCACCACGAAGCCGACTAGCTTTTGCGAGACGTTGAGTACGAACTCCTGCCAGAAGATCAGATCGCGCTGGAGCATGACACGTCGCGGATTGGCCAGACCGCTCAAGAGCAGGCTGAAACTCAAGGCAAGCATGACGCTCGTCAGCCGAGGCTCGTTATAGAATTCGGCGATCGGATAGGACGCGGCGGCAAACAACAGTGCCAATATCGCGCTTCTCGTCACGTTCAAGGTCCAGACCGCGCTGAAGTGAGTTTCGCTGGGCGACTCGTGGCGAATAAGTGCCTGATTGAGCGAGAGTTCGGTCACCGAACTCAAGATGATCTGGATCGTCGTTGCAATGGCGACGAGACCAAAATCAGCCGGCACGAGATACCAGGCGAGCACAAAGGTGCTGAGTGCTGAAAGCCCGTTGACGATGGCTCGGGACAGACTCAGCCATATGCTGCCCTGAATCAGTCGATCTGTAACACTGCTCATGGGCGAACGGCTCCTGAGGTCGACGACATCGACCATCCAAGCGGGTTGCGCGCCCATCCCGAATGCTTCTCCCTCTGGCAGGAGCAAAGGGTGTCGATGGAGTTGGAAAGCATCATGCCTTGTTGCCTCGTCACGGGGTCTGCGACATTAAAGGGCGCCTGCCGTTTTCGTGGAAAAATCTTGCTTCAGCCGGCTCAGCTCGACCAGCATTTTCTCGTGCGCTCTTACGATAGCCTCGTCGGTGCTGAGCTGTCCCGGCTTTTCAGCCACCCGCTGCAGCGTCTTGATGGTCGAGCCGAAGACATAGTTGCCGGTCAGTTGCCGGATGCGGCGGTGACGGAACGTTATGTTCTTCAACAGGTAGGTGTTTTTTCGCACCAGCGACGCGCCTGCTTCAACGAGGTTGGACGGGCCGATCGGATCGAAATCGATCTCCAGATCGAGCGCACTCGCCCAATCATACCACTTAGCCCGATTGCCCGGCGCGATCGGCCGGATCGCCCGCCAGGGAACGCGCAGCGCATCTGATATAATGCAGCCATGCATCGCCTCGGAGACGACCTTATGCGACGCGCTGATTTCGGTCAGAACCTTTTCCACCGACCAGCGGGGATCGATATAGTGAATGCCGGCGAGATCGCAGACTTTATCCCAGCTGCCGTACATGGCGCTTTCATAGTGCGGCATGAAGGAGACGGGATAACGCTTCTCGATGCTTTTTGCATCCCAGCAACTGCGCGTGAGGATGCCCGAATCGCCGATGGCGTAGCTCGGATCGATGCCGAGCACCTCGGCGGTCTTCTTTCCGCGCACGAAATAGAAGGTCCAGTTGCCGTCGACTTTCGGCGGGTTGGTGTAGCCGCCATAACCCGAACCGAAGACGATCTTCTGCATGTTCGGGTCGAAATTGTCGTAGAGAATCGAGCCGATGCCGAGAAAGAGCTGGCTTTCGTCGTCGTCGAAGAAGCCGGGCAGCAGACGCTCCCAAAGCCAATGATTCAGTTCGTCGCCAAAATTCTCGTGTTTCCCCCGGTAGGCAAACATCTTCATCGTGCTTCTCCAGTCGGCAAGTGCGTCACGATCTGCGAGACCGTTTCGTCTTCGCGGGCCATGCGTCCGTAACGCGAAATGATCTTGATGTCGCTGCGGATTATCTTTGCCGGATTGCCCGCCACGAGCGAGCGTGGCGGCACGCTCTTGGTCACCACCGAACCCGAGCCGATGACGCATTCGTCACCGATTTCGACGCCGGGCAAAATGATGCTGCGGGCGCCGATGAAACAGCGTTTGCCGATCCTTGTGTGAAGATAGAGCCCGCGTGTGAGGTCGTGGGTCAGAATCGCAGCCTCAAAGGCGACGTAAGTTTCCGCGCCAATATGCAATCCCTTCGGGTTGGTCTTGTCGAAACGCACGCTCAAGGAAAAGCTCGCCGTCGGATCGATGTCCATTCCCCAGAACTTCGTATAGTAGAGCCATTTGGCCCTCACAAATCCGTTCCGAAGCGGCCGAAATACGTTCAGTCCCCACTTCGGCTTTTTTCCTGTCTGCACCATCAAGTCCGACCCCGGCTGGAAAATTCGTCTAGCACGGAACTGTAATAGTCCTCGAGCATCCCCGTTTGGCGACGTAAGTCGAAACGCTCGGCCACCAGAAGCGGTGCCCGCGCGCTAAAGGCTGTCCACAGGGCCTGGTCGTTGAGCAGCCTTCCGACCGCCTCCGCCATTCCCGCGACATCCCGCTCCTCCACGAGATAACCAGTTTTCCCCTCTTCGATCGCTTCGCCCACGCCTCCCGAGCGAAATGCGACAACCGGAGTTCCGACGGCTTCCGCCTCGAGATTGGCGAGGCCGAAAGCTTCGGCATGACCATTATCGAGGGTCACGCTTCCGTGGAGATAAAGCTCAGCACTGGCGAGCAGATCCCTTATCTCCGTCTGCGACAGATTTTCATGGATCGTAACGCTTGGCAAGGAACGACGTGCCAGTGCTTCGATTTCCTCCTTCAAGGGACCCTGGCCGACCATGACGAATTCGACCGGAGTGCCGGCAGCCGCCACGCGCGCTAGCGCATCGATCATGAAACGATGGCCCTTGTAGTCGACGAAGCGGGCAATTGAAACCACCAATCCTTTTTTTCGGGGACGGGGTTCCATTTTGAAGAGATCGAGATCGATGCCGATATGATGGCGAAAGACCCGGTCGGCGCGAAAGCCGAGCGCCAGCAGCCGGTCACGGATGAAATCGGAAACGGCGATATTCCAGCTGTTCCAGCCGGCCATCTCGCTCCGGCCTTTGGCGAAGAATCGCACCTGATTGAAGCCGCCCGGCTTTTTGGGATCGCCGCCATAGGTGGCGTCGAAGCCGTGGAACGTCGTGACGAGCGGTTTGCCGGCGGCGCGTGCCAAGGGGCCGATGACATACCCGTTCTTGCCAAAATGGGCGTGAATGAGATCGGCTTTGCCGATCGCGGGAAAGAGGAAGGGAAGGCCGATTTGCGGGATTTTCAGCAGCAGTTCACCGGCCCGTGCAACAGGCGACCGACGGATGTCATGAACCGGAACAGTGGATTTTTTTGTATGGGCCGAAGAAATTCGCGAGCCGGCAAGAATTTCAGCTTCGAAAGAACGAAACGCTACCGCCTGGTTGAGAACAAATGCCTGGCTGGCAGGCAAAAATTTTTCCACATAAATAACGGCTTTTTTCATGAATCTGTTCGCGTCTCCGTTGTCTTGTGCATCACATCGCCTCTATTGCCCGCCGGATCCCATCAACTGCACTTCTTGGCGCATTATTGTCGTCGTAGAGATTAACGCGCTTCGTGCAAGCCGCAGCGGGATCGGTCGCTTTCTCATCGGGCGCGCCGTATTTTTCCGACATGCCCCATACTGTCACGCCTTTCAAGTCGCCATGTTCGGCCGCGACAGTGATCACGTCACTGAAAATATCGGCGTAGGATGCCGGCGTGAAGGCTTTGTCGCGGTTCAGGAAGTGGCAGGACGCATCCAGTTCGGTAATGAAAACGCCGACACCCATGTCCTTCAGCGCCGCGCAGAAGCGCCCCATTCCTTCCGGATCGATCCGGTCGAGGCCGGGGCGGAAATGCGCCTGCAGCCCCAGCGCATTGATCGGCGTTTTTTTGGCGACGAGATGCTCGACGATTTTCAGGATGCGCGCGCGCTTCTGTTCGAACACGTCGGATTTTTTCTCCAGATGCGTTTCGTTGAGCACCAGCGTCGCACCGGGATTGGCCTGATGTGCCATGTCGAAACTCATACGGATATAATCGTCGCCAAGAAGGCGGCGGAAAACACAATCCCGCAGATCCGGCGCATCATATTCCAACGGCTCGTTCACCACATCCCAAGCGTCGATCGAGTTCTTATAGCGAGTGACAACCTGTTTTATATGACGGTTCATCGTCGCCTGAATGGCCTTCGCGTCGCTGATATCTGACACCCACTCCGGGACGCGATACCAGATCAGCGTATGGCCATAAACCCTCATGTTGTTTTTTCGCGCAAATGCAACCATCCGGTCGGCGCTGCCGAAGCTGAAAACGCCCGGTCGCTTTTCCGTCGCATTCCACTTCAGCTCGTTTCGCGGCGTTATCGAATTGACGTTGTCGATGTAGATCTCGGAAGCGATTGGATCGTTGATGTTCTGCAGGTCGATTGCCGATCCGAATCGGAACGCCTTGCTGTCGGCAAGGGCGCGCAGCCCTTTGGCCGGAGGCGCCTGTGCAAGGGCCTGGCCCGTGCGGACATACAACAAAGCGAGTGGAACCGAGGCGAGGAAACGTCTTCTCTTCATTCTATCTCTCACTGTTGGCTTTTTTCATGTCCGCGGTGGAATTTAAAAGGGGGCGGGCTCGTCGGCACCGATCCATCACGGGATTCACGTTCAATTCAGTAGAGTAATGCAACCTCAAAATATACTTTCCCCGCAGGGGATATTGTTAGTGTCTGCTAGACTTTTCAGCATATCCCAAGATATAAACCGCTCGGGGAGGGCGCTCGTGATGGAAGATTGGTCCAGCTATCTGATAAGCTATTTTCATATGGCATTTCAAAATGCCGCTTTTTTTATGGCGACCGTTCGAAACGGTCTGTCTCTTCTCAATGACTGGCAGTTCGCAGTCCTTGTTCTCGGCATTATCGGCATCATTTTCCTCCCGTTCGCAGCGCTCGTCAGAATGTCGTGGCGGTTGCGCCGATCGGAGATCGTCATTCGCTCGCTGAACGAAGACCTTGCGCAAGTCACTCAGGACCTCAATGTCGAACGTGTCTGGCGTCTGGCGGGTGGCGACAGTATCGAACGGCCGAATGCGGACAGTTTGAAAGAGTTCTACCAGATCCTGGCCAGACATCACGACGATGCAAGTCACATGGCGTGATCAGTCCGTGCGTGGCATGAAGCCTAAGACCTAATGCCGATGTTCCTGACTTTCAGCCGGCGCTTCGATATGGGGCGGCTTGGAGACTGATTCCGGTTGCGCGCTGTCGATCTCGACTGCGGGGTCCGGCAACGGCAGCCATCTTCTGCCGGAAAAATAATCTCTGGTTCTTTTCTGAGGTCCTGAAGTCGCATCCAGGGAGAGCGTGAAGTTGTAATTCCCGGGATTGAGTACCTCGCGGGTGAAGCCGATACTGGCTCCGAAGCCGTCTTCCTTGATGTCCTTCAGATTCTTGATCGCGTTGAGGGTCTCATGAAAATCGAGCCATTGCGGTTGCCGCAGCATGATTTCGAAAATTCGCAGAATGCCGGGATCGAGCTGGCCATTTTTATCGGTCTCGGGATTGATGATTTTCACGCGCATATTGTTGATCGTGCCGGCGGCGTCGCCGCGAACGATGACGAAGATGGAGTTCGGGAGCTGATCCTTCTCCCGCTTGCCGCTCTGCTCGAAAAAGCATTCAAATGTATCGGCGTTGAAACTCGCTGCCGCCCAATCGCTGGTTTCGATGCCGGCATTGCGCAGCGCCGCACACATTGCGGCGCCGGATATCCGCCATGTTCGCAGGAAAGTCGACGCGGTCTGTACAAGCGGCGGTTCGATGATATGGAATGGAAGCGTGAAGGTGGCCGGTGGTGTCGGGCGGGGAAGGGCCTTGGGGGGAGGCGGTCTGACCTCCTGGGGAAGGAGATCGAAGCCAAAATAATGGCTGACCGTCTTTAAGTGTTTCATGTTGTTGGAAAGCAGCACCGTTCCCATGATCAGCGAGAGGGAAATCGTCAGCAGCAACCAGAAGACCACGGGAACCCGCGGTTTCCCCACCGGCTGTTTCGCATATGCGGACGACGAATTATCGGGCAAGCTTGTCTTCTCCGGCGCGTGAGAAGGGTTTCGATCGGGCTGTCTAAATCCAGCAGTATACATTTATCCGTTAAATATCTTTGGCTTCTTGTCGGCAATTGGGCACCTTCATGCCTCGTCATCGGGAAATGGTGCTACAGATTTCGGCGGAGGCGCCGTAACGCCATTTCAATCGGAAATCTCTAATGTAACTACGGACAGTCGCAGTGGCAAACAGCGATGAACTCGCGATTGGCCTATGAATCGACCATTTTTACATTCGCTTCCTTCTCATCTCTAGGTCTTGTTTTAGTTGTAACTGGGATGGCAATCGCTTCTATAGTATGTCTTCAGTAGTTATTAGACATAATTTCGAATTATATTTTATATATACTTAATTCATGTTCATTTTCACGTATAAGTTTAATTTTTTATTAGAAAACCATAGATTATATTTTCCTTTTCCTTGTACTCTGGCGGGTTTATCAAATTTTCGACGTATTCTTCGATAGGGTTGCCGCCCACTCGCCGAGGGGGGAAGGAAATGTCCGTCGAGCTAGACGCAACCACCTATGTTCACGCCAAACCGACAACTGCGCACGCCTATATCTTGCCCGCGGTGCTCGACGTGCTGGAGAGCCATTTCGACGGTTCTCTCGAGAACGACGTCTTTGATTTGGGATGCGGTACAGGCGGGGCGGCAGCGGCCCTTGCAGGAAGGGGATATTATGTCGTCGGCGTCGATCCTTCCAGTAATGGCATCGCCAAG
The DNA here is from genome assembly GCF_013087515.1 of Rhizobium sophorae. Lineage (GTDB taxonomy): Bacteria > Pseudomonadota > Alphaproteobacteria > Rhizobiales > Rhizobiaceae > Rhizobium > Rhizobium sophorae. The sequence continues at coordinate 128,541 of NZ_JABFCN010000070.1, forward strand.
GCCAATGTCAATTATCCAGAACTACCGTTGAATGTCGGCTCGGCCTATGACGACCTTTCCAGGGAGTATGGCACCTTCAATGCCGTCATCAGCCTGGAGGTCGTCGAACATGTCTACGATCCGAAGGCTTTCACCTCGACGATGTACGATCTCGTCAAGCCGGGCGGCATCGCCGTCATGTCGACACCCTATCACGGTTATCTGAAGAACCTTGCCCTGGCGGCGATGGGGAAAATGGACGACCATTTCATGCCGTTGAAGGAGCATGGGCATATCAAGTTCTGGTCGAAAAACACGCTGAGCACGCTGCTGCTGGATGCCGGCTTCGACAATGTTCGTTTTGAGTATGTCGGAAGGATTCCCGTTTTTGCCAAGTCGATGATCGCCGTTGCGCAAAAACCTCTCAGAGAGAGTGTCGGAGCGGCAACGATTTGGGATAGCATTCGTCCGCTGCGAAGTGCGCAATAGAGTGTGGGTCCACCCGCGCCAAACGGCGCCGCTGCGATAATCCACAGGTTGTTTTTTGCTCTGTGCGCTGCTGAAAAAAATCCTTGCGAAATATTTACTTTTAGTTGCATTCTTGCTTAAACTCTCCATTATACAGCCGGGCGTGCTGCTAAAGCGGGAGACTTATTCACATGAAGGCTAAATCGCCGAATTCGATTGACGTCTATGTTGGCAACCGTGTGAGAGTTCGGCGAAAAACGCTCGGGATGACCCAGAACGGCTTGGCCGAACTTCTGGGCATTACCTTCCAGCAGATCCAAAAATACGAAAAAGGAACGAATAGAATAGGCGCCAGTCGTCTTCAGCGCATATCCGAGATTCTTCGCGTGCCCGTCGGCTTTTTCTTCGAGAACGGCGGCTCCGGGCCGATCGATACCGCGACGAATGAATTGAACAGCTTTTTGTCCTCGAAGGAGGGGCTGGCGCTCAACAAGGCATTCATCGCCATCGAGGACCCGAATATTAGGCAAAAGCTGGTGGCGTTGGCCAAAAGCCTGGCAGTCGCGGGATTGCCTGACAGTGACAGTGAGTTGCAAGATTCGATTGTGAACAGCTGAGGACGTATCGTGCTTCATCTGCAGACATTCGGCGATCTGCGGTTGATCGAGACGAATGGCGACCCGGTTCGCTATCCGATCAAGGGCCTGTTGATGATGGCCCATCTCTATGCCGGTGCGAGCCATGAACTCAGCCGTTATGAATTGGCTCAGTTTCTATGGAATGACGTCGAACCCGAGTTGGCGCGGCTCAATCTGCGCAAACTGCTTTCCCGCATCCGCGAGACAGACGGCGGACGCGCCGAAATGCCCTTCGATTTCACCGCCACCACGGTTCGTCTCAACAGGCAGGCAGTTTCCAGCGATCTGGATATTTTTCACGCCGGCGGTTCGCCGCTGGAGCGGCTGAACGCGATAGCCGAACTGACCCAGCGGGGGTTCATCGGAAATATCAAACCAGCGACAAAGCTGATAGACGCCTGGATCAGGGCGCAACGGGACGCTCAGGCGCTGCAATTGCGGCAGGCATTGCTGGATGCATTGCCGGATGCGCAAAAGCCCGGCGCTGCGCGCTCCATTTCCGGCGCCGCCCTGCAGATCCTCGAACGGGATCCGAATGACGAGCAGGTTAGAGCCTTGCTGCACCGGCTATCCGGCGGTTCGACCCTCAGCGAGAGATTGCCGAACGGCGACGGCCATGCCAGGGTGCAGGTGAACCGTCCCGAGGCCGGTGGTGAGGCAACTGCCGACATCGAACGCGTGTCGCCGGCGTCGTTGATCCTACCTCGGCTGGTGCTGCTTCCCCCGACGTCGAAACATGCCGATGCCGGGCTTGCGCTTGCCAGCGCCCTGATCGAAGACGTCACGATCGAACTCTGCGCGCTCAGAAACATTTCCATCGTAGCACCCCATACGGCCGGTCAGATCCGCCGCGACTCCGAGAAGGCTGCCGTGGTCGCCCGTCACTCGATCGCCTATCTTCTGGATACACGGCTTTCCGAAGAGGGGTTATTCGCTCAGCTGGTTTATTTTCCCACGGACGAGATCATCTGGGCCAATCGCTTTGTGATGACGCCCGATATATTGCCGCGTCAGAGACGGCTGATCGCGCAGCAGTTGACCATGTCGGTGGCCCGCGAGCTGGCTGAAAATGAGGAAGAGCGCTTACGCTTCGAAGCCAATCCTCAGGCCTATCACGCCTATCTGGTCGGCTCGAGCCTGATGAGCAAGTTGACATTGCCGCATATCCGTCGGGCACGAAAAGCCTTCAAGCAGTCGCTGTCGCATAAGGCGGATTTCTCTCCGTCATTTACCGGGCTGGCGAGGACCTTCACCAGCGAGTGGCTCGTGAGGGCGCAGGGAAACAATGAGCTGCTGCAGCTGGCGGAGCAGAACGCGCTTCGGGCCATCGAGCGGGATCCGGCATCGGCGGCGGGCCACCGCGAGCTTGGCGTCACCAAACTCTATCTCGGCGATGTCGATGCCAGTGTCGCCGCACTTGATCTGGCGGAACAACTCAGCCCGCATTTTGCCGATGTCATCTACAGCCATGCCGACACGCTCGTGCATGCATCCCGCCCTGGCGACGCGCTCGCCAAGATCAAAAGAGCGATTTCCCTCAATCCGATCGCGCCTGACGCCTATCTGTGGTGCGCTGCGGGAGCAAGCTTCTTCCTGGAACAGTACGAGGAGGCCATCGCCTATGTTGAGGCGATGAAAGACAAAGCGCCGGCTCACCGCCTCGCCGCGGCCAGTTGCGCAATGATCGGCGATCGAAAACGGGCGCTATTCCATCGGCAGCGTGCCGAAAGCATCAACCCGGTGTTCGACGTCGAAAAGTGGCTCGCCATTGTTCCCATCAAGGAACAGTGGCAAAAAGAGCTTTATCGAGAGGGCCTGTTGAGGGCTGGTTTTTAACAACAGCTGAGGGGCATTACATGGCAAGGACAGTCATTATAGGAATACCCGGCGAAGCAGGTCTCTGGCTTGCCGATCTCAATGCCGGCACGGTCAAGCCTCTCAATCCGACGGGGGACTTGGCGACCGCGAACGACCTGCGCAAAGCCGGCGGCACGTTGGTGAAGGAGGTCGATTTCGCCGTCGCGGTTTCCTCGGCACAGGTTGCCCTTTCCGGTCACTTCGACGGCTGAGTCGGCTTTCTGACGCATCGGTCTTCAAACATATATTCCGACAGAATCATATCGCCGCGGGAAACCCTTTCCCGCGTCGAACCTCTTTTGGCCGGGTTCGGCATTACCAGGGTTGCGCGACATACCGGGCTGGACGATATCGGAATCCCCGTCTGGTGCGCATACGCCCCGAATTCCCGCTCGATCGTGATTGCCCAGGGAAAGGGTCTGACCGATCTCGATGCCAAAGTATCCACAGTCATGGAAGCCCTCGAACGGGCGGTTGCCGGCGAACCCTCCGTCGATCTCGTTCACGCCACCTCTTTGCGTCTGCAGGCGATGGGGCACAAGACCGACACGCTGGACTGCCTGACCGCTCTCCATAGACCCGATCTCGGACCGGACGAGGAGACGGAATGGGTTGCCGGCGTTAATATCCTCACCGGCGACGAGGTTTATATCCCCTTTGAAGCCGTGGTGCTCGACCGCACGCGGGACGCGCGATACTGGATGTCTTCCGACGGTCTGGCATCGGGAAACAATGTCGAGGAGGCGATATTTCACGGCGTCCTGGAGCGTATCGAGCGTGATGCCCATGTGCTGTGGCAGGTGGGCCGAGACGCGGATCGTTATGCCGGCTGCGTCGACCCCCGCGGCTTCAGGGACGGCGCCCTCGACGGGCTGATCGACAAGATCGAAACATCGGGATTGGCGCTCAAACTCTTCGATATCACCAGCGACATCGGGATTCCCTGTTTCACCGCCATGCTAGGCCCTGAGGATCTCATTGCGGGCCGTCGGGCTTTTCACGGGGACAGGGACATTCGCCTAGTAGACGTAACGGGCGGCACCGGCGCTCATTCGTCTCCCGTGCGTGCGGCCATTCGGGCGGTGACGGAAGCCGTGCAATCCCGGCTGACCTATATCAGCGGAGCCAGGGACGATATTTCGCCCTCAACTTTCTCACGATGCCTGCCGCCGCTGATGCGGCAGGCTTTCGATGCGGTTGCCGCACCGCCCGCTGCAGCGATCGGCAGCGGCAGGGCGGCATTACATCGGCAACAGGATCTGGCGCACTTGCTGCAGGACGTGCTCGACCGGCTCAGAAACAGGCGGATCGCCTCGGTGATCGCCGTGCGCCTCAGCGACGACACCCTTCCCTTCAGCGTCGTCAAGGTTGTCATTCCCGAGCTCGAAAATCCGGAGGGGGAGCGCGCCCGGCGGCTTGGAACGAGGGCGCTTGCCAGGGCGATAGGATTTTGAAGATCATTTTCGCCGGCCCCAGCCTTCCCGATGCAGCGTCGCTTGCCGGCAAGGAAATATGCGTCCTGCCGCCTGCCACGCAGGGCGATGTCCAGGCTGCGGTGGAACAGGGCGCCAATGTCGTCGGCCTGATCGACGGCGGCTTCGAATATGCCGCACCGGTCTGGCACAAGGAAATTCTCCATGCTCTGTCGTTGGGTGTCGCGGTTTTCGGGGCGGCAAGCATGGGCGCGTTGCGCGCTGCCGAATGCCATCCGTTCGGCATGATCGGGATCGGCCGCATTTTCGAAGATTATCGCGCCGGCCGGCTGGTCGACGATGCCGCCGTCGCGCTCACGCACGCACCGAGCGCGCTGGGTAGCAAGCCGCTGACGGTACCGCTCGTCAATGTCAGCGCTACGCTCGATGCGATGGAGGATCGCGGACTGCTGGAAAGTCGGTTGCGCCAACAGCTCGAAGATGCCGCGGGCGCGATATTCTTTAAGAAACGAACGTGGCGGGCGGTGGTCGAGCAATGTGCAGGGCTGGCCGAGCCGGATCGTGCGGACCTACTGGCGGCACTTCTGTCGAATGCCGTCGATCAAAAACGCATCGATGCCTTGGAATTATTGAAAGCCGTGCAGGAAGTCCGCGACATTCGCTCGAATGCCGATCTACCCTGGAAATTGCACGACACCCCGTTCCGGACGCGCTCTGAATTGTGAATCGAAGCCGGCAATTGTCACCGAGGGTTGTGTCACGCTTTTTTCACGGGCTGGATCACCTCCACACGCGTATCATTCCTTCAATTCATTGCAGAAATGGGGCATGGGCGTGACATCAATTGTCAAGATAAAAGCAGACCAAGGGGCGGAAGACGGTCTGGAAGAGCTCGTCGCGTTGGCGCGGATGATCGCCTATGCGCGACAGGTCGCTCAGGATGTCAAACTGCAGTTCGCGACGAATTGTCTCGACCTTGCGCTCGAGGCCGTGAAGCAGGAAGTGGGGGAGGGTTTGACCAGGGAACTGGGCGAATTGAGTTCTCCGGTGCCGCAAGTGAGTGTGAGAAGTCATTAGTAGGGCGCGTCCGATCGCACGCGCCGGAAACACTCCAGCGTTTCAAACTCGCGCATAACCCCGAAAATCAATTTCGATTTTCGGGGTTATTGCATGTGCTTGTGCGCAACCGAGCAGTCGCCAATCGAACCGGGGCGTTTGTTTCAAGCGTCGGAAGATAAAGGGCTGAAACGGAAGCCCGGTGTGTGTACCGATGCTTCGGCGTTTCACTCTCGGGCTGGCGTCAACTTGTAGGCTAAAGCATGTCTCGTAAAAGTATGCAGCGGTTTTGCGACATCCGTAAAAACAAGGACCCAAGGCGCCAGGGGCGACTCTGAAAGAAAAGGTTGCGACGCGCTTTAGCGAAGCCCGGCTCGCTGCCTGCCTGGCTGGGTGGTTGAAGTTTTTCTGGAGCTATACGGCATTCCATCCCATGGACGGCTTCGAAGCGAGTGGTAAACGATCCCGTTGACGTTGCCTCCGGGCAGGGAGGCGGCGTGATTCGACTCAATGTCTTCCGCACGACCAGCCGATTGGCGGCCGACCCTTCATCTTAATGGGTCAGGTTACGCTTCTGGGCCAGCAGCAGAATGTAGTCGTCGGCAATGTCGGCGATTGCCATTGCGACTTCCGCTGGATCGCATCCCTCGACCTTTGTATTTGCAATGAACTGATAAACCGCCTTCTCGATCTGCTTCCGGCAGATCATCACGCGCTCATCGTAACCAAATTCCGGAATCTGCGATGCTATATCACTCATCAGGTCGGCTCCCTCACTACTTACAGTGACCATGACACAAATTATAAGTTGAGCAAGCAAATGCTTTATGAAGGGTTAATTCACTGTCGAGGTGCGACCATTTCGACACAGGTCAGCCATGTCACGAGGCCTCCGGCGTGTTGAATCAGGACTGACCAACTTCGCCCAAGCATATCGGTTGTCTCGTATCGGGAGGCTCGTCAAAGAGGACAGGCATGTCTGGCGCCGCGAGTTTGCCTCGGTATTTCGCTTGGCGAGGACAAGGTCGCAGGGAGTTAAGGAATGACTATATTTATCAATATATTACGGTTTCACCCAGCAGCGTTGAATTGCATCTGCAACTTTTCGCCGCGCGACCACTCCAGGATTGTTAGGCCATCGGTTGTGACAATCATCACCAATGATGCAGGCAGGTGCCGGGGTCGTTGATGACCTCGTGCGGGAAGTAGCTTTTGGTAGATCTTCAGTTCTTGCGTGGAAGGTAATGCCGATGCTTTTGAAAATTTATGCATAATAGGTCAAGACCGACAATTGAGTGTGGCAAGTAAAAATTATCAAAAGGTAAAATTATGAATTTCAAACAATGGTTGTATTTAAAAATAAATTGTAAGACGGTTAGATTTTTACATGTTACTAATCATGGGATGTGTTCTTCTTTGTTCTGGAGGTAATACTTGTGGAGTTTTGTCAGATAATCATCTCGACTTGACCGTGAATTTTCTGTCCCCGCAATTTCGTTGCGGATCCGAAAGCATCATCCGGGATGAGTTGAAGGGTCGGTAGAAGTATTGGCAAAAGAGAATTCGAACTTTGATCTTGACTTGCCGATGATGGGGATTTTCTGATCACACCGATCTCGACAGCATAACATCGCCATCGGAAATGAAATCTATTGATGCCGATGCAGCGACAAAGGCTGTCGCATTTGTGGCAACTTGCCAAAAAGCAAAGTCGAGGACCCGCCGGGGTGGGTGACGGGTCCTCCGGTAGGAATGCTTGCACGTACGCAGATATGATTGCAGTAAAACTATGTATTGTCACGGATCATTATTGGGGCGATTGCTTTTCTCATAACTTGTTCGCTTTTTTGCTAACTACTATTCTGCTTAAATATCAAAATTTGTAATGCAAGTAACGATGTAGTCGCTACGCCGATTGAAGTGATGGTTTGTTAAATCTTTAGCTGTTTCAGCGGCCGGGCAGCGCCGGCGCCACCAACGGACGTACGGCCCGCAGGCATCAAGCCTCCTGCGACGAGGTCGCCGAAGAGCATTCGCCGGACCGATCGATCTCCGACAAGCGCCTGAACAATGCCTTGGTCCTGAAGCGTGACCAACCGCCCACTAAGGGGACAAGCGGGTCTATCTCTTCGAATTTTCTGAGATTCTTTTGCTTTTGTTCCCTAGCCGGCCAGACTTTCGATAACGCCTTGCGCGTGGCTCTCTTGGCTTTTGAGAGGATCAATTTGGCGAGGGTGCCGGAGGCGAGCATTGGGCTATGACGATAAATGTGTTTGAGCGAGGTCGCAGCGCTGCGCCAATCTTTCAAAGCAGCAAATTTTGAAAATGCATAAAGATGCGCCGACGTGCGGGCGTAACTGACGACCAAGGCCGGAAGCTGGGGATTGCGAGCGATACATTGCTCGGTCACGGCTAGAAGTGATCGCGCCATCCGCGACCTGTCTGAAGACATGGCTGCGGAATGAGTGCGATAGCCCACCAGACCCAACGGCACCGTCTCGATCTTGAAATGTTCAGCGGTACGGAGTTCGAAATCGAAATCCTCGCATCCTCCAATCCCCTTGCTGGCATAGCTTGGATCGTAGCCGCCGATCTTGTCGATAACCGCGCGGCGAACCATGAAGCCGCTGCCATTGCCGACAAAACGGAATACGAGATGACGGTTGAGAATGCTGTCACGGGCGTTCAGCGACGAACCGGATCTCGTGCAATATCCTTCGGTATCGATTAAGCGGTGAAGGGCATAGACTGCGCCCCAGGCCTCCGGCAGGGGATGGAGCGCCGCAAGCATTCTTTCGACATAGGTCGGATGCCATATGTCGTCCGCATCGAGGAAGGCGATATAGTCGGATTTTGATGCTTCGATTCCGGTATTGCGGGCCGCAGCGACGCCACGGTTTTCGGTCGACAGAATCCGGATCCTTGGATCGTCCGCGGCGAAGCGACGACAGATCGAGGCGGTGTCGTCCGTCGAACCGTCGTCGATGATGACGATCTCCAGCGCCTTGTGGGTCTGGTCGCTGACGGACTGGAGCGTCTGGGCAAGGTAGGGGCTGGCGTTATAAGCAGGGATAATGACGGCCACTTGAATGCAGGATGTGGTTGGCATCTCCATCGCCGTCACCCGAGCTTGGATGTGGGGGTGGGTGGGTTGAGATCGATCCGGTTCTTCATCAGCCTGGCCACAGCGGGCCGATGGCTAACGACGATCAGCGTTCTGCCAGGATCTTCTTTCATCGCCGAAAACACCTGCATCTCGGTACTTTCATCGAGCGCGCTCGTGGCTTCGTCCAGAATCAGGATTTGAGGCCGGCCCGCGAGCGCGCGCGCCAAGCCTATGCGTTGCCTTTGTCCGCCCGACAGCCGGATCGCCTCGTCGCCCAGCCATTCATCGAAGCCATCCGGCAGATTTTCGATGAATTCTGTGGCGCAGGCCACATCGGCGGCCCAGCGGATATCCTCCTCCGAGATATCGCGACGGAACCGGATGTTGTCGAAGACGGTGCCTTCCATTAGTTCGACATCCTGGCCCGACACCGAGAGCAGTTGTAGCCAGCTGGAGTGGTCGATGGTTGCCAGGTCCCTGCCGTCGACCGTGATCATGCCTTGTGTCGGCCGGTTGAGATCGAGAATCATGTTGAGAATTGTCGTCTTGCCGGAGCCGCTCGGCCCCGTCAGAGCCGTCGTCTCGCCGGCCCGGATCGAGAAGCTGAGGCGATGAACGGCCGGCGTGTTCGTGTGCTCATAGGTAAAGGAGACATCGCGGAAGACAATCGCCTCCGCCAGGCGGCTTACCTTCTCCCCTGGCGAGGTCTGCTTGATGTCATCCTTCTCTGAAAGCAGCCCCAGGACCTTTTGCAGGGACGCTTCCATCTCGTATAGGCTGAGAATCTGGGAATCAAATCCCTTGATATGCGGCTGAAGCCTGTAAAGAAGGATTGTGGCCGAGAGCGCAGCCTTGAAATCGACCGGCAGGAATTCCGAGGACAGAATGATCGTCAGGATGACCCCGAAGGTCAGTATCTCGCTCACAAGCGAGGTCGTCGCCCCCATCCAGTCCGATCGGCGCCAGGTCTGGCCTACTTCTCTGGAAAGCGCCTCGAAGAGTTGCTGATGGCGTTTCTCCAGGCCGAAGCTTTTGACGGCCTTCGCAGTCTGCAACGTTGTCCAGCTCAACTGCGTCAACGCTTCCACCGCAGCCACCGCAGAGGCGCCCAGACGCCGGTAGGCGCCGGCAAAGAAACCCAATGCGAAATTATGAATGAAGCCGAAGGCGAGCCCGAGCAAGGCGATCGGCCAGGCCATCACCACCATGCCGATGCCAAAGATCACGATCGTGCCGAAATTGACCCCCAACCGCACCAGGCTGGCATGCGCCGAGGACACTGCGTAGGATTCGGTGGCGATGACGTTGATCAGGTCGCTACGCTCATAGTCCTGAAATCGCTGAAACGGAATGGCCAAAACCTTGGCGTAGAGACGCTCCCGCATCCTGTCGCTAATTCGATGGTTGATCGCGCTCGCAATGAGCGAGTTGACGCATCCCAGAAAAATCCGCAGGAGGATGGAGCCGATGAGAATGCCGACCAGGATCGTCTTCGAAAGACTAAAGTCGATGTTGCCGAAAAAGGCTGGAAGCCATGCAATGGCGGAGCCGGTAACCGGGCCTTGCTGCCCGAGAAGAAAGACCAGGCTGACCAGAAGGGTTATCCCGATCATTTCCGAAAGGCCGGTGAGAATTCCGAGGATGATCATCACCGTCATCTTCAGCCGCAGCGCCGGCACGAGTTGCCGAAGCTCGCGGAACCGAGCCGCTACGATCAGGTTGTAGGCGGTGGTCGGCTTGGCGGATGCGCGTTTTCGAAACCTATTCATTGTCGGCCACCCGCGCAGCGATGGGGCTGGGCGCCTCGCTGGCCGGCAGGCCGGCGAAACGATCGCGGAAAGCTGTTCCGGCTTGCGGGATGGCCGCGGCGAAGCGGATTTTAGGCCGGGCCGGAGGCTTGCCCAGGGCGCGCCTCGCCATCCTTATGCCGTGGCGCTTTGCCTGCCGCCATCCCTGCTGCAGGCCGTGGACGATCAGTCGTGAGGGGTATTTGCTCACCATCATCGGCGCCAGCTTTTTGAGCTGCGCATAATCGTCGTCGAGAAACGCCTTTTTGAAATACCAGGAGGCGGTGTTGAATTCAGCCGTCCGGATGTCACGCTCAAGATGTGGATAGCGGGCGATGATCGGCGCCATCACCAGGGCGTGGGACTTCAGCATCCGATAGGCATTGCTGGACATGTTTCCCCTGGTGAAACGATAGCCGGTCAGAAAATCGGGTACCAGCGCGAAGGGCAGCGTTTCGGCGAGCGCCAGATACAGTTTCAGATCCTCACACCCCTCGGCGCCGTTGTCGCGCAGCCCGGCGTCATAGCCGCCGCAGCGAAGAATCTCCGCCCGCGGCATTAAGGGCGTGCTGCCATTGCCGATGAAGTTTTCCCGCAATAGCGGTTCGAAGATGTTTCCTTGATGCAGGACCGGGCGCGAATGGCCGAAAATGATGCCGTTTTCGTCGATCGCCGCATACCAATTATAGGCAACCCCGTTTCCATCGGGAAATTTCAGCACCGCCTCGAGCTGGAGTTCGATCTTGCTCGGATGCCACACATCATCGGCATCGACAGGGGCTATATAGAGGCCGCGCGCCTTCCTGACGCCGTGGTTGCGCGCCCGCGCAACCCCGCCATTGTCCTGACGGAGAACACGGACACGAGGATCGGCCAGGCTATAGTCGCTTGCAAGATCGAAGGTGCCGTCTCGCGATCCGTCGTCGACCACCAGGATTTCGAGCTTGTCGTAGGACTGGGCAGAGACGCTTCGCAATGTTTCGACAAGCGTCCTCTCGGCATTGTAAGCCGGTATGACGATGGTAACCAAGGGGGATGCTGCGGCAGTCATGGCTTTGTCATCCGATAAAGACTCCCGGCAGGCCGATGAGTTCAGGGAAGGCTTCAAGCGGGCGATCCCCGCGCACCTCGAAGCGCGGCAGAGCGAAGAAATTATCGGAGAAGGTAGCCTTCGCCGGGCGTGTCGTGAAGCCGACGCTATAGCCGGCAAGCGCCAGAATGCCCGGGACCCTGAAGTCTGTCCCGCCATAAGGAAGTGCGATCGATTCCACCGGGGCGCCCAGCCGGCTCTGCAGCGCGTCGCGCGATAACATGGCTTCGGCCAGCAGGGCTTCGTTGTCCATCGCGCTGGCGGGCGTGTGGGATGCGAGGTGAGAGCCGAAGCTGATGCCCTTTTGGTGCAATTCTTGAATATGCGACCAGGACATCAGCGGTGCAGGCTCTCCATGGGCGGAATCCCAATCTGACCGACCGCCGACTTTATCGGTCACCACGAACACGTCGGCGCTGAAATCATTCTCGGCAAGGATCGGGTAGGCGTTCGTCTGGAAATCCAGATATGCGTCGTCGAAACTCAGCATCACGGGCCGGCCCTGGATCGGCTTGCCGCTGCGCAGAAGATTTGCCAGGTTCTGCGCAGTCACGCTGTAATAGCCCTGTCGCCTCAGGAACTGCATCTGCTTGCGGAAAATCTCCGGCGGCGTGCGGAAGCGCCGGAGTGCGGCGGGGCCGTCCTCTGCGATCCTGTGATACATCAGAATGGGAACCGAGGTGGTCACCTCCGTCTGCCATGCCGCCTCGCGCCCGATGCCCACCGGTCCGCAGATGACGTGCTTTGCCACATCCGTATCCAATGGGGCTCCATGCGCTTCGATCCGCAGGGCGGGATCGGCCACGACACCTTTCCTGAATCGGTGGATGGCGTAAAGCTCGGTGTCGATCGTCTCTTCCAGGGCGAGGCCGGCCTGTGCGGCAAAAACCTGTTTGATCGTCTCGACACCGAAAGGATGGCCCCAATCGAAACCGGTTCGGCTGGGTTCGTCCTGGCGGATATGCGCGTGGGCAGTGATCAGGTAGCCGTCCGGCTTCACGGCTGCGGCCATCTTCCGGCAGACGGCCGCAAGCATCTCCTCATCCTTCATATAGTAGAGGACTTCGGAACAGATAACGAGATCCTGCTCGGGCGGAACATCGCTTTTGACGAAATCGAGAACGCGAAGCTCGACGTTGCCATGGTCGCGGCACCGCTTGATCGCCCTGTCGATCGCTCGCTGGGAAATATCGGTGGCTGTCAGCCGACCGACCTTTGGCGCCAGCTTCTCGGTAAAGATTCCTTCGGCGCAGGCGAGTTCGAGGGCCCTTTCGATCCCTTCCGGGATCAGGCTCAACGTCTGCGCATATTTGACTTGCTCGTAGGCCGAGATGTAATTCCACGGATCCGGGCGTTCGAACATATGCTCCCAGTATTCCTCTTCCGACTGAGTGGGAGCAGTCTGTTTTCCTTTCTGCGACCGTGGCTTGGGCGAGTTTCGAAACCGCGGTGCCAATCGATGTTCGAAATCCCGCAGGATTTCGGAAAGCCGGGCGTCATTGTCCTGTTTGTCGTTGGGCGCTGTGGCAAGGAGGGCACTGCGTCCGACGCGCACCAAAAGCCTTTCGAGACGCCCTCGCCGCCGACCGCTTTTGATGATCAGTCCGCCGAAGGCTCTGTAGCCGCGCAACGCCTCCTTTGTCCACGAACTGATATAGACGAGGGTGGGCGGCATCTGCAGATGTTCTTCTGCCTGCATCTCATGCATGATCAGCCTGATCTGCGCCCGGATCGAAAGATCGCCCCAGATTGGCCCGACAAAGGTGCCGACATGTTGTCCGTCGGAAAAGGCGTGCATGATCAGCGTGTCGGCTTGCTCCGCTTTGGAAATCCTGAAAAGTGCGCCGAGCTCGACGCTGACCACCTGAATATTGCCGAGCGTGAAGGATCGCAAAGGGTTGGCGGCGGATAGCTGCCAACAGGCGATCTCGATGATCTTGCGCCCGGTGCCGGGGAAGGAATGCTGCTCAATCAGGCGGATGAGCGAAAGAAAAGCCGGTTGCCATTTGTCGAGGGCATCAATGAGATCGCCAGGCCGGTCGGTCAATAGTCCAGTCCGCAAGCCGTGCATGATCACGTCGACAAGAAAGCTCTCATTGCCCGCCGCATCCGGTATTTCTGGCACAAGCGCTGCAAGGGCTGCGACGTCAGTCGTCGGACTGAGCCTAGCCGAAATGGCCCAGGAGAGCATGCGCAACTGGCTGAGGCCGGGCGTCATCCAGCCGGTCTGCGATCCTTCGGCCGATAGACCATGCTGCCCGCGCAGAGCTTCGGCCTTCGTGGTGACGGCTACGGCGTCACGCACCAGTTTGAACGGATCGCCGGATAGCGAGCCCGCTTTCATGCGATAGAAGGCGAGGCATTTGTCGACGCGGCGAAATTCGGCGCCTGCGAAGGCCATGCGCAGCCAAAGGTCCCATTCTTCGCCAGTCTGCAAGGTCTCATCCATGCCGCCTAGGTGCTCGAAAAGGCTTTTGGGAAAGACAACCGTGTGGATGGCGAGCGCACAAAAAGAGGAGAATTCGCGCTTGGCGGCATGGCCCGTCAGGATGGGCGGCTGTTCCATCGGCATCATGCGCCCGTCCGGGGCCACCCGGCGGTAAGCGCAAAAAGCGAGAACCGGTGGAGATGAATCCTCCGCCACCGGCAGCATGCTTTCGATGAAGGTCGGATCCAGCCAGTCGTCGGCATCCAGCATGCAGAGCAGGGGAGCGACCGCGAGGCGTGCGGCGTGGTTTCGCGCCGCGGCCGCACCCGCATTCGGTTGACGGGCGAGGAGAATACGGTTGTCCGGTTTTGCGATGCTCTCGAGAACCTCCCAGGTGCGGTCGGTCGAACCGTCATCGACGACGACGGCCTGCCAGTTCGAGCGCGTCTGCTGCTGCAGGCTGGCAAGACATTCGGCAAGCGTATCGGCTGCATTATAGGCGGGGATGAGGAATGAAATGTCAGGCGTCGCGGCGATCACCATGCGGGCCTCTTCCATCGCCGCAGAACATAGAGAGCGCCGTTTACGCTTCCGAGCATCTCCTGCTTCAGGAAGACGTCGTGCGACGTCGTGCCTTTGCGAAGCCGTCTTCGGACCCTTCCGGCGTAATATTTCGGAAACGAGAGCAGGATGCGCCGCAGATTGGCGTTGTTTCCCGTGTTCTGATACTGGACCAGCAGGGCTGCGACATGGCCACTCATATACTGGTAGATCTGTTTGGCGAGCCCCTTCATATCCTTTCGATGAAAGTGCCAGGCTACCGCCGTCGGCTCGTAGCGGCAGACATGGCCGTGATGGAGGAGCCGGTTCCAGTATTCGGAATCTCCTGAGCATCCGGCAGCGCCCATGTCCAGGCGGACATCGAACAGGCCGATCTCGTCGAAGACTTTGCGGCGGATGGCCTGACTTGCGCCGGCTCCTATCGTCCAGACCGGAGCGCCGTAACGTGTATCCCTGCGATAGAAGTCCTGATTGAAATCCTGCCGCAGATAGCCCCGGCCAAAACTCCAGTGCTTTTCGAAGATAAACTGTGCAGGCGTTGCGAGTTCTCCGGGAAGGACCAATCCGGTTACGCAGGCGATCTCCGGCAGATCGAAGCCCTTCATCAGGTTCTCCAGCCATCGCTCGTGGAGGACGACGTCATCGTCGGTAAAGGCGACGAATTCGGTTCTCGCCGCACGAACCGCCGCATTGCGCGCATAATCCAGCCCGACCCGATCTTCACGGACATAGGTTGCGCCCGATTCCTCTACCACGCGACGCGTTGCTTCGCCTGCAGAGGCATTATCCACCACGATGATCTCGACGGGGCTGAGCGACTGTTTGGGGATCGAGGCCAGGCAGCGGCGTAGTTCCTCCGGCCGGTCCTTTGTGCAAATTAGAATGCTGACGTCGCGGTTGCGCACAGGGGTTTGCGCGACCTGACGCGCATGCTCGAGAGTTTCTGGTCGCACGACACGCTCGGCGAGCGCCGCCGCCGACTCGGGCCTTTCGATATAAGCTTGTCCGACGGGAAGACCATCCGACAGAAAGACCACGAGCCCATCGGAGACCGGGGGCGAAACGGCATCCAGGTGAGAGGTGGCAAGCTCGAGATAGTGAATCGGTATGGGAAAACTTATATCCTTCAGATCGGACGGAATTGGTTCTCGCATCATCACTCTCTCAATCGCACCGTGAACATACGCCACCTGCATCCAGGACGCGAGCCTCGAAAGTCATCATGGTTTATTCTGCCGCGTGCGCCTTCATTTGGTCCCTGAACCAATCGAGCGTCATCGCCACGCCCTGTTCGTAGGAGATTTTGCACGACCACTCGGGCATGACATAGTACGCGTTGGTCAAGTCCGGCCGTCTGTTCGTGGGGTCCTGCGGCGGTGACGGCTCGAAGACGATCGGCACGCCGCCAACGAGTCTGGAGACATATTGCGCAACCTCGAGAACCGAAATCTCGCGATCATTGCCGACGTTCAGAGGCCCCTTGTAGTCGGTTTCATTCATCCAGAAATATCGCGCGAAACCATCGACAATGTCATCGACATAGCCCCAGCTGCGTGACTGAAGGCCGTCGCCGAACACGGTAATCGGGCGACCCGAAAGCGCCTGGGTGATGAAGTTGGAGACCGCGCGCCCATCGTCGGAGCGTGTCCGGGGACCATAGATGTTGAAGGGGCGAACGATCTTGACGTCGAGCCCTTGGGTACGCTGCATCTCGAACAGCAGCGACTCCGTGCACCTTTTGCTCTCGTCGTAGGACGAGCGCGGTCCGGTACAGTCGACCTGGCCTTTGTAGGATTCCGGCTGCGGCGACACCAGGGGATCGCCATAGACTTCGGAAGAAGAGGTGAAACCGAAACGTCCGCCCTTCTTCAGCAAGTCGAGCAACCGGAACGCCCCGAGAAGATTGGCGGAGATCGTCCTCTTCGGCTCCTTCATGTACCACGGCGGCGATGCGGGGGATGCAAGGTGATAGATTTCGTCGAATTTATCCGAGGTCTGCAGCGTCTCAACGTCGGATTTCACGAAGTGGAAACGGGGGTCCCTGATGTGCGCGATATTTTCGAAAAGCCCGGTCCAGAGGTTGTCGACAACGACCAGCTTCTGAATGTCCGTCCTAAGCAAAAGTCGATCACACAAGTGGGATCCGATGAAGCCAGCCCCGCCAGAAATCAATACGCTTTTCATTGCTTTGCGCCTCGTGACTTGAGATAAGGTACTTGTTTATTAGCATCGCCTGTAATGCATGACAATTACTTAGAAAAATTCTAAGAAATACTCGCGTATTAATGTTAATCGTTAAATCTACCTACTTTAAGGCGACGCGTGGTGCTGCCGATGCGGCGCTCGATACGAGCAGTTGCGCCGGAGCGGATGCCGCAGATGGTCGTCGCACGATCATCACGACCCGCCCGAACTCGACTATCCGTTCCCACGGCCGCGACAATCTGCGGGTTCGATCGAAGGAATCGGCATGGGTATCGAGAACCTCTCCAACGAGGTCCGGATCAGCTGAGGTTGCCTGTGGAAATGGGGGTCCTTGATGTGCGCTATATTTTTGAAAGGTCCGGTGCGAAGATTGTCAACAACAACCAGTTTCCGGGTATCACTATCTAAGTAAAAGTCGTCACATAAATGCGATCCAATGAAGCTGGCCTCGTTTCTCACATCATCTCGCCTCGTTACTTGAGAATATATTATTGTTATTACAGCGATCGAAAGTTTAGTATGGGCACGAAGTCCGGGGGTGGATCAGACTTTGGTCTGAATTCTCCCAGCGTCGTCGTCGTTCGAAAATCCAAACTATGGCGCCCGCGCGCCTTTTCAAGCGCCTCGGCAACGCTTTAACACATTGGATCTACCTCATTTTTTCCGAGAAGAGATTCCGGTTTTCGGACCGATGCGCGTGCACCGCTGGAGCGAACTCAAATCTGGATAAACCTGACACGGCCAACCGGTGCAGCGCTCTCTTGGCAGCCGTGCTGCGCAGCCCAGAGAAGCTGCGCGGCTTCGAACTCAGTTCCTCTTAGCGAGTTTTCGGTCAAGAGAGTCGTGAATGAGCGGCGCCATCACGTCCAGCTTGTCTTCCAGCGCGAAATGGCCGCTATCGAGAAGATGCAGTTCGGCATCCGGCAGGTCGCGAAGATAGGCGGACCCTCGCCAACGACCCGACCGGACCCTCAGGGGCGGCGTCTTCTGCCGGAAAATGATCGCTTTGACCGTTTGCGAAGCACCTATGAGCAACTGCTCGCGCACTAACGGTCGCTGCGAGCGCACTGCGTGGACAAGGTGAGATCTGACCCATTCAGAGTGCCAGAGAATAAAGCGCGACAATTGCCGGGCAGGGGGATCCGTTCCCAATCTTCTCAACCCAGGCTGCCGGCAAACCGTTTCGGATACCCTTCCCTTTCGAAGTGCTCGACGACGAAATCTATGAACACCCGCGTCTTGGAGGGCAGCAGGTTCCTGCTTGCATAATAGATCGAGATCGGGCCCGCATCGACCCACCAGGAAGGCAGGAGCCGAACGAGCCTGCCGCTCTCGATATCGGGCAGGGCGTCCGGCTTGGCGATCAATGTCACCCCGAGGCCGAGCAGAGCCGATGCCCGCATGGCGGCCGGATCGTTCAGGATGATTGTCTCCTTCAGTGAAACCGTCTGCAGCTCTCCGGCGGCATTGCGCATCTGTCGCTCCGTGATCCGCCCGGTGCGCAGCGATCTCATGACGATGCCGTCGAGTGCGGCCAGGCTGGAGGGGTCCGTGGGAGGCACCTGGTTTCGCATATAGTCGGGCGAGGCCACCGCGATAAGATGCGCCGGCGCGAGTGGGCGGGACACAATGCCTTGGGCAAGTTCGAAGCCGCCGCCGATGGCAGCGTCGTAACCTTCCGCGATCAGGTCGACCTGCCTGTTCTCGAACATCCATTCGGGCCGGATCAGCGGATACGCCTTCATGAATTCCGGCAGCAGCGGCAGAATATAACCGATGCCGAAGGTCGGCCCCATGCTGATCTTCAATATGCCGGCCGGCTTCGCCTGCTCGGTGGAGGCATCTGCAATGGCCATCTGGAGCTGTTCCAGGTGATCGCGGATCGAAATCAGGAAACGCTCTCCAGCCTCCGTCAGCGTCAGTTTCCGGGTGCTGCGATGAAACAGGCGCAGCTTCAGATTGGCTTCCAGGGCAGCGACGTTGCGGCTGACCCCAGCCGGAGTGAGGCCGAGGCGGCGGGCGGCTGCGGAAAAGCTTCTGAGCTCGGCGCTGCGGACGAAGGATTCAAGATTGGCGAGGCTCTCCATAGGTCTCTTTCAACAAATGCTTGAAACTCACTCGCAGAAATACCCGCTAATCATGAGGGAATAAATAGGCCATCTTCACCTCGTCGAACATCGAATAGCGGCCAGACTGCCTGACCCTGAATACATTATGGAGACATGACATGACCACTTTCGGCATCATCGGCGCAGGCAATATCGGCCGCGCAATCGCCACCGCACTCGCCCGTCACGACATCTCGGTCGTCCTGTCGAACAGCCGCGGCCCGGAGAGCCTCGCGGAGACGGTCGCGGCCATCGGCCCCTCCGTATCGGCGGGCACACGCGAGCGGGCGGCTTCGCAGGATATTGTCTTCGTCGCGGTCAACTGGTCGAAACTCCCGAGAGCGCTTGCAGGGCTACCCAACTGGAACGGCCGGATCGTCATCGACGCCAATAACCCGATCGAGGCGCCGCTCTTCAAGCCTGCGGAATTGCACGGCCGCCTCTCGACAGAAATCGTCGCCGATCTCGTGCCCGGCGCCCGCGTCGTCAAGGCGTTCAACCATCTGCTGGCGGATCTCGTTTCCCGCGATCCGCGTGCCGAAGGCGGCCAGCGCGTTCTCTTCTATTCCGGCGATGACGCCGCGGCGAAAGCCGAGGTCGGCGCGCTGATAGAGAGGCTCGGCTTTGCCGGCATCGACCTTGGGCCAGTTGCCGTCGGCGGCAAGCTCACCCAGTTCCCGGGCGGCCCGCTGCCGGCCCTCAACCTTGTAAAGTTTGCGTGAGCCGCATTGGAGAGACCATCATGTCCACGAACCCTGTCGATCTGGCCGTCGCATTCTTCGACCACTGGACGGCCAACCGCATTGATGAGGCCTTGGCGATGCTGTCGGCCAACGTCCTCTACGACAACGTCCCTTTCCCGAACATCATCGGGCGGGAGAACGTGCGGAAGTTTCACAAGGACTTCGGCATAGGCAGCACCTTCACCGTCGATTGGAAGGTGACGAACATAGCCGCATCGGGCAATGTCGTCCTCAATGAGCGTATCGATGTCTTCACCCACGAGGGCGGCGGCAAGATCACCCTGCCGGTCATGGGAACCATCACCATCGAAAACGGGATGATCACCATATGGCGCGACTATTTCGACCCCGGCGATTTCGACCGGCAGCTTGCGGCGATCAAAGGCTGAGGAAGGGCGGGAGCTGATACCAACGAAGGCGTTTCGCAGCGGCGCGGCGGACACGCCCTGACGATCAAGTTCAGCCGCGGGGCGATGTCGAGTTCGGTGACGTCGGAATGAGGACGGGAAGTGGAAGGCGTTCATCGTCTGCTTCCAGATCATGCGCGATCAGAACCAGGTCATCGACATGATGGGGTATGCCGCAAATCCATACTTGAACACCAGGTTCAACGTCGTTCCCGGCGTCTGTCCGCTCAATCTCATGGAGAAGCGGAAGACGTTGGGCCGGCGTTCGGCTGAGAACTTGCAGTACGTTCGGATTGTCTGGCGTGTGGCGGTACCAGGAAATCGAGGAGACCGTCGCCCCGTAGGTCGACGGTTCTCTTTTCCAGAATGTCACCAAGCAGGGTCGTCAAAAATTCGGCTGTCAGATGGTTCCAGTCTGTGATGAACGGAACACACCCCTGCTGCTCGTGAGGCATTTCTCCTTGTCGTAATCACAGTGAAGCTTGACGATATCGCAAGATGAGATGGGAAAAATGGCAGTTGATCCAAATGCTGGTTGGCCGGCGGATAGGTCGCTTCCCGCAGGAATATGGAGGCATCGGATTTTCTCTGAAACATGAGCCCCAGGCACGATTGCGATTCCTCGAGCTGGAAATAATTTCCGAAAACGAATATTCGTGCGTCATCCGAATGGCTTTTCATCCAGGAAAGAAGCTCAAACCTGAAGGGGTTGACGGTGTACTCGAACGGGCGAAGGCTCGTGAGGAAGATCGCTGTGGATCTCGGCCGCGATTGCCGTCGCATCAAGCCTCGATGATCGAGGTCAGCCCTTCGGCCGCACCGCAAACCGGCTGGCATCGAACGGACCTCTGGCGGCGACCGGGGCGACATCCTCACCTGACGTTGCGACATTGACCTCGCGATGAACCGTGCGGGGGGAGACGCGAGGCGCGCTCAATCCAATTGCTTCGCCGGGAGAATGCAGCGCCCATGTCATTAGCGCCGCGTCGGAAGTCGATCCAAGGAAAATCGGCTCTTCCCAGGAAGCGGTCATGGGCAGGGAGGCGATCATATCGGCACCCCGCCTGGAGGTCTCCTGTGCAGCAACGAGGGGATGGAAGCGAGCGTGGGCCGGCAAGGCCGACGTCTGTCTCTCCGGAAGTGCGGCAATCGGGCCGATCGACGCAGTCTCCAGCTTGTCGTCCTCGTCCGCCTCGTGCTCGAGGGCGGGCGGGCGCATCGCCGGTATCGGAATCGAGAGAGAGGACAGATCCGGAGCGGATGGTTTTTTATCCTGCTCGACCGCGCCGGTTTGCAACGCGAGCGCGTTCAATGCGCGGCTTTTCGGCGTTGGCAGAAGTGCCGTTACGAGCTTGCTCTCCGTGGTGTCGCTGCGCGACGTGGTCGAGGGTCCTGCGTCTTCGTCTTCTCCAGCTGTGCTGGCGATCTGGATCGAGGTGGTGCTGACGCGTTTCCTGTGGTTCGCAACCGCCTGATTATATCCAGGCAGGGGCCGGCCGTCGGCCGGAAGATGTATCGTCTGCCCATTCGGGAATATTCGGGCGAGTTCCTGCCGGGACATGCGGGGCCAGGCCCTGACGTTGCCGACGTCGAGATGCACGAAGGGCGATCCCGAGGTCGGATAATATCCGACGCCGCCGACCTGCATCTGCATCGCAACGGCGCGCAGCGTCGAAAGCTTCACGCCGGGAACGTAGAAGTCCATCGCCTTGCCCAGCATGTGCTGGCTCTTCTTGGCGACGCCCGTGCTGCGCGAGCGGTTGCGGAGCATGTTGTTGGTGGCCGGGGAGCGATAGGCGGAGACGACGTGGATGTAATCCTTGCCGCCGCTGCGCTTGTATACTTCCCAGACCAGGTCGAGCAGCCGGGGATCCATTCGGGTCGGCTCGTTCCTTCGCCAGTCGCGCAGAAACCGGTTGATCTGGGCAAGGCCCCTTGAATCGAACTTTCCATCCCGCTTGTAGGTAATCGTGGCCCTCTCGCCCGTATGGGTAAAGAACAGCTTCAGGGCACGATCTTCCGCAGAGGCAAATGATGCGGAGCCGACAAGTGCCGGAAGCGCAAACAGAGCCGGCAGAATAGTCTTCGCTCCGAAGCGTTTTGCGCGCGACAGGAGCGTAGCAATGCCGCCCAAGGCTGCGCCCGACAATTCTTGCACTGGATACTTCAACACCAACAAACCCGTCCTACACCAAACACTCGACGACGGGCGGGAGACTCCGCATCCATCACGCTCAATAAAGCCAGCTTATGGTCAATAAATTCCTAACGAGGGGATGAGTAAGCTCGGTGCCCGTCATCGAGGTGGCATTGCCGCCGTAGTAGAATTGCTGCTGGTTCTTTGGTTCGGCGACTGCTTGGGTTCTCCAAATAGATCTTGCCAGAAGAACCCCGCTAATAGCCAGATTGACTAGTGACCTTGCCAGTTGATAGATGCGGGTGTCGGCTCTCGGCTCTACGGGCGAGGAGCCCTCGTTGGAGAAGCCCATTCATGACTGTTTCGGTAATGCCAAGTTCAACACGGGCTTCCCGACTCGTAAGTGTCTTTGCAGCTTCGACGAGAATTTGGTGTGCGTTCTCGGCGTCGAAGTGAACGCAACCGTGCGACAGCTTGGACTCGCCGATCAGCCCTGCATCCCGCAAGAGATGAACGATCCGTTCCTCGTGCAAGCCGTATTCGAAGCCCCGCAAAGTTCCTACTGGCAGAGACAAGACGCCGAGGCCCGCATCCGTGAGGTCTTGGATGCAGCAAAGGCACGGGGCACCCAGAGAGTCCTCGATGCTGACGGCAGATTCCTGGTGACCTTCGAGCCTGTGAAGAAAACCCTGGAAGAGCTGTTCGCACAGCCCGGTCCGCTGTCTGACGACGACGTGACCCTTCGCAGACGAGCGAGCGCCCCTTTCCACACCACATTGACCATCTTGTGGAGACCAGCGACGTGGCTGGTGAGATTTAGATGGTCAGTACCCATGGTGTCCGAAAGCGACATGCCGCCACTCCGGCACGGCCGCGCATGGAGCGCGGCCGTTGTCCTCCCCCGTCAATGCGCCATGAATATTGGCATGCTGCTTTGCTCGATCATGTTGCGCGTCACGCCTCCGAAGAGCGTCTGCTGCCAGCGAGGGTGATTGTATGCGCCCATGACGATCAAGTCGGCATTCACATCCGTCGCATGCTGCCTCAAGATCTCGTCAGCCCTGTTTCCGCCGCTGGCCACACGATCCACCTGAACCTTGACACCGTGACGGGAGAGGAAGCTCGCGATGTCGGCGCCTGGTTCTTCTCCATTCACCCGCTCTCGCGAGACTGGATCGACCATCGTCACGTAGACGCAGTCAGCCATCTTCAACAGATCTAGGGCCTGCCTTGCGGCACGCGATGCCTCGTCGCTCGAATCCCACGCCAGTACGATCGATTTGGAAGTGGAAGAGAGCGGCCGCCGTCCGCGGTTGATGATGACCGGCGTCGGCGTCTGGAATAGAGCGCCATCCATGACCCGTTTCTGGAGTTCCTCGTCCTTGCAGGCTTGGCGGCCGACGAGTACGACGTCGGCATAGAGCGCCCGTTCTGCAATGTCCTCCCGGGCAAACGCGAATTCCGTATAGACGTCCTGCACGTCGTAGGACAGACCGGTGCGCGACAAGTTTTCCTTGATCTCTTCGGCTTTCTTGACGAGTTCCTCGATTTCGCGCTGGCGTTCGTCGAGCCAGACGGTCGACAGGGAGTTGTATCCTCCCGTCGTTGGCGACGCGCCCATGCAGATCACGACCGCGGTGAGATGCGCTCCGGAGGCTCCGCAAAACTCAACGGCGGCCTTCAGGTCTTCGTCGAAATATTTGGAAGTCAGGATACTCAATACCGTGCGAATGGACATTTCGGTCACCTCTCTTGTTGAATATCGAAAGAATAACGGCACTTGCGCTGACGTCTTTGATCTTCGTCAAGCAACGCGGGATGAACGATCGCGGCGTCTCCGGGAGAAGAACTTGTCGACCTCGGTCACGAGAACGAGGGAGCTCGCCATCAGCATGCTGAGACCCCATTCAAGAGGCGTGATCGGCGAAAGGCCAAGAGTTCTGCTAAGCCATGGCACGTACATCGCCGAGATGTGGATCGTCTGTGCCGCGAGCACGCTGAGGAGCAGGAAGCGGTTCCGAAGGATATCGATGGAGAATATCGATCGTCTTTCGGAGGAGCATGCCAGCGTCTGGACGTTCTCGAACAGCACGAAGATGAGAAGGGTTATGTTACGGGCTTCGGGAGCGCCATATCCATGCGCAATCATCCATTGGAAGGCGAGGAACGCTGCTCCGCCGATCACGATCGTCGATTGGACGACGCGCCGGATCATCGTCCGGTCGAGGATGGGCTCGAGCGGAGAACGCGGCGGCCCCGCCAACTCGTCTCCTTCCGGCCTTCCGCCGGCAAGGGCAACGTCCTGGATGCCGTTTGTCACGAGATTGAGCCATAAGAGCTGAACAGGGAGGAGTGGCATGGGGAGGCCGAATGGCAGCGCGAGCATGAAGAGCAGGACTTCGGCGGCGCCCGTTGCGACCGTCATCAGCACCACCTTGCGGATGTTGCGATAGGCCGCCCTGCCTTCGGCGATCCCCGTGACGATGGATGCAAAGTTGTCGTCCGTGACGACGAGATCGGCGCTTTCCTTCGCCACCTCTGTTCCCCTGAGCCCCATTGCAACGCCGACATGCGCCTTCTTCAAAGCCGGACCGTCGTTCACACCGTCTCCGGTGACGGCGACAATGTGGCCGTTGCGGATTAGGGATCCGACGATCGACGATTTCTGCGCCGGCTGCACGCGGGCATAGATGCGGGCTCCTCTCGTAATCTCGTCCAGCCGTTGGTCGCCCGCTCGTGCAGCTTCATCGATATCGTGGCCCGAAACCACCTGGCTGGCGTGAAAGTTCAGGCCGGCATCTCTGGCAATCGCGGCAGCGGTCCGCGGGTCGTCCCCGGTTACCATTACGACCTCCACGCCGGCCGCGCGGCAGTCTTTCATAGCCTTCGGTACTTCAGGTCGAACCGGATCCTGCAGTCCTGCCAGCCCCAAGAACACGAGATCGACAAGGTGACCGTGTCCGAAACTTCCGGCGAGGGACGCGCCGATTTCCCCTTCGGCGAACGCGAGCACCCTGAGGCCTCGAGTGGCCATTTCTTCCTTCTGCGCCAAAAGCGACGCACGGTCGATTTCGACTACGTTTCCTGCGGAGTCCATGCGATCAGACATTTCTATAAGCACCTCCGACGCCCCCTTGACGAAGACATGGATCCGATCGCTGCCGTGGTGGAATGATGCAGCGTATTTGTGCTCGGGCTCGTAGGCGATCCTTGCCGCCAGCGGGTATCGGTCGTTCAGCTCTCCCTGTGCCAGCCCCGCCTTTCGCCCAGCTGCAAGAAGCGCCACGTCGACCGTGTCTCCGGCGGCGACCCAGAGATCGTCATGGCGAGCCAGGGTTCCTTCATTTGCGAGCAGTGCAGCGCGTAGCAGCCTGCGCGCTCTCTCGCGGACAAGGTCGCTGTCCAGGCCGCTCGCCCTGATCTCGCACTTGTCGAGATCGGCATGGGCGTCAAAGGCGATGTCCGTTCCGTCCGGCAGGCGAATTCGGTCACCGTCTGTACGTTGCTCGTCAAGGTCCCCGTCTTGTCCGTGGCGATGATCGTGGTCGAACCCAGGGCCTCCACGGCCGGCATGCTTCGGACGATGACGTTGCGGGCGGCCATCCGCCGCATGCTGACGGCAAGCGCGACGGAGATGGCGATCGGAAGCCCTTCCGGAACAGCGCTCACTGCCAGACCTACGGACATCATGACAAGATCGTGCAAAGGGAGGCCCCGCATGAAGCCTGCTAGCACCAGCACCAATGCTGCCAACCCTACGAAAACCGCGAGCGCGTTCGTGAACTTCGCTAGACGGGCGACGAGCGGGGGCTGCGACGAGCTGGCTCTTCCCAACTCGACGGCGATGCTGCCAAGCATCGTCGCGGGGCCTGTAGCGGTCACAATGCCTTTAGCTCGCCCGCGCGTCACCAGGGAACCTGCGAGCAACAGCAGGGAATTGCGGTTTTCATCCGACGAGCCTTCGACCGCCCGCCCTTTGGGGACTGGCATCGACTCGCCGGTCAGAAGCGACTCGTCGCACCGAAGGTCGCTCGCATCGACAAGCATCAGATCGGCAGGGACCCTGTCGCCGGATTCCAGAAGAACGAGATCGCCCACCACCAGCCGCTTGGCCTCGATCTTGCAAGCCGCGCCGTCCCGGATGACCCTCGCCGACGGCTGCTCGAGCTTACGAAGGGCGGCGGCCGCTCGATCCGCAGAATACTCCTGATACGTGCCTATGCAGGCATTGATCAGAAGCACGACGAGAATGAACAGGGCGTCTTCGATCCTGCCGGTCGCAAACGAGAGCGCCGACGCCAGCAAAAGAATGTAGATGATCGGGTTGCGAAATTGAACGAGGAAGACCTTCAGCGGCGATGGGGGCTCAGGCTCGGGCAGCGTGTTTGGCCCGAGCTTGGCAAGGCGTTGCTCGGCCTCGACGCTCGTCAGTCCGCTCGCCTTGGGCGTTTTGGAGGCGGGTGTCTGCGCCGTGAGATTCATCATGGGCTCCGGTCTTGTCGCAACGATTTCATTGAAAGCTCACGAGACAGCCTATGTGCACCCGCGCACGGGGCATTGACCGGGATCAAGGAGTTTCGATCGGACTGAGATATGCTGCAGACGATTTGTGGGCCGCGGCATATGCGGCCACAGCGTTTCGAAGGCGGTGCGTTTGGATCGGTGTTCCGACGGCGTCGCGTGTGGACCCAGATTGATCCGGCAAGATTGAAAGGCGATTAAAATGAATAAAAGCTCGGTGCAGACGGTGTTGCAGACGATGAAGGAGGACCTTGTTCGTCGTCTCGGAGCGATCGACGCAGATCTCTGCGTCGCGCTCGAGAAGGACAGCGAGGAACGCGCGACCCAGGTTGAGAACGACGAAGTTCTTCGCGAGATGCAAGCCGAGGGGCGCGACCAGATCGCGGCCATCGACGCGGCGATCGAAAGGCTCAACGACGGCACATACGGGAAATGCGTCAAATGCCATCATCCGATCGGCAAGGAGCGGCTGACTGCCGTTCCCTATACGCCGTTCTGCATCGATTGCGCAAAATCGTTCCGCTGAGGCTTCTGGATTGATGGGAGGGTGAGAGGTGGCTACAGCGGCGGCTTGGTGGGCTGATAGGTGGACGCACCCTCAGGGCAGCCTCTCGCGTCTGACGGACGGGAGATCCCGGTCCGGCCTTCTGGTGCTGTCGTCGCTTTTTGCACTTATGATCGCATTTGCCTTCTATCTCGCGGGCAACGGCCTTGGATTCAAGTCAATCCTCATCGGCTGCACCAGTCTGATCCTCGCGGCCCTTTGCGTTGAGATCGCCAAGAAGGTGCGAAATGGGGAATACGGCCTGGACCTGATCGCGGCCCTGGCGATGGGGTCCTCCTTGTGGTTCGGCGAATATCTTGCCGGCGCGATCGTCGGTCTCATGTATTCCGGCGGTCAGTTTCTGGAGGTGTACGCACATCGTCGCGCCGACGAGGGCATGTCGGCTTTGCTGGCGCAAGTTCCGCGGACGGCCCTGCGGCTTGACGGAACCGGTTTCCAAGAAATTTCGATCGAGAAGATCGCGGTCGGTGACGTGCTCCTGATACGCAAGGGCGACGTCGTACCGGCCGACGGGGCGCTCGTCGGCGAAGTCGCGACGATCGACCAGGCGGTGCTGACCGGAGAGCCTTTCCCGGTGCGCATCGTCAGGGGTGGCAACATTTCGAGCGGCGCTACGAACGAGGGCGATGCGATTGAAATCCGCGTTCTAAGCCGCGCCGAGGACAGCACCTATGCCGGTATAGTCAGGCTCGTGGAAGCATCGAGACGTTCCAAGGCGAAGCTGATGCGCCTAGCCGACCGGTTCTCAGTGTGGCTCCTATTCGCCACGATCGCGGTCGCGGGAGGCTCGGCATTCATGTCCGGAGACATGTCGCGGATCGTGGCCGTCCTGGTCGTCGCCACGCCCTGTCCCTTGATCCTGGCCGTACCCGTCGCACTTGCGGCCGGCACTTCAAAAGCCGCCAAGGAGGGCGTTCTGGTGAAGGGTGCCGGACCTCTCGAGGCACTCGCCCAGGCCACCGTGGCGGTGTTCGACAAGACGGGGACGCTCACTGCGGGACAGCCGGAAGTCGGGCACATCGAGGGACCGGGACATCCCGACAGGATCCTGCGGCTGGCCGCCTCGCTGGACCAGGCGTCGGGGCACGTGGTCGGACGCGCGCTAGTAGACGAGGCGCATAGACGTGGGTTGGTACTGAGCCGCCCATTGGAGGTTACCGAGACCGCGGGATCCGGAATTTCCGGGATCGTCGATGGCGTGCGTGTCGGCGTCGGAGGAGACACGTATTTCGGAGAGGCGCCGCCGGCCGGGCCGAACGGGTCAGGCAGTGCAATGCGTGTAAAGGTGCTGTTTGACGGCACGCCGGCTGGCACGATCACGCTCGAAGACCGGCTTCGCGAAGATGCTGTCCAACTCGTCGCCCAGCTTAGGGCGTCGGGAATCTCTCGAATAGTGCTGGCTTCTGGTGACGAGTTGGCTATCGCGACAGCCATCGCTCGCTCGCTTGGCTTGGACGACGTCGCAGCGAGGCTCGCTCCCGCAGACAAAGTCGCAGTCGTCGAAAAGGAGCGCGTCCACGGGAAAGTGCTGATGGTCGGCGACGGCGTGAACGACGCGCCAGCGCTGGCGGCAGCCGACGTCGGAATTGCGGTCGGCGTCGAGAACCTTGCGGCGGCCGCGGAGGCTGCGGATATCGTGCTCGTCCGGGACGACCTCACCAAGATAGCGACGGCGATTGGCATTGCGCGTCGTTCCCGCAAGATCGCGCTTCAAAGCGTCTATACGGGCATAGGTCTCTCGCTCATCGCAATGGGGTTTGCGGGAGCGGGATACCTTCCGCCGGTCGGCGGCGCGTTGCTTCAGGAGGCCATTGACGTGGCGGTCATCCTCAACGCCCTTCGCGCCCTCTAATGGGCGAGAAGCACTGGTAGCACGGCCTTGACCAGCAGTTCCCGAGTGACTCCGCCGAGGATGAATTCACGAAGTCTCGAATGGCCAAACCCGCCCGCGATCAATAGGTCCGCCTTTCGTTCCAGCGCGGCCGATTGGATGGCGGCGGTCGCGGTCTCTCCGCCTGCCTGAAGCGATACGTCTTGCACTTCGAACCCCGAGTGCTTCAAAGAAGAGATCAGGAGCGCGCGGTTGGCGTCGTCGATCTCCTTGTCGTCGGTGATCGAGATGACCTGCACCTTGGTCGCGCGCTCGATGAAGATGCGGGCGCAGGATAGGGCACGTGCCGCGGTGGCGCTGCCATCCCAGGCAAGGGCGATCGTGTCCACACGAGAGCAGACGCTGGTCGCAGGAAACAGCACTAGGGGGCGGCCGCTTCCGAACAGCAGCGTCTCGGAAAGCTGTCGGGACAATTCCGAAGCCTCGACGATGGAGAGGTCGTGGCACCTGGCAATTTCGGAAAAGCGCTCATAGACGAACGGTTCCCTGACCTCGAATCCGTGGATTCGCACCTCGAAGCCAGTCTCCGAAACAGCGTGGGTGAGATGTTCCCGCAGCGAAGTCCCGCTGTCCCGGCTATATCGCTCTGCTTGTCCCTGCCATGTGTCGACATCGATAACGGTGGGAAAGGGCGGATGGACCTCGGGGATCCGGACTTGCGGGATACTGGCGACGAGATGGGCGTCATTCTGCAAAGCGAGGCTGATAGCATTGTCGATTATGGCGAAGGAACTCGCGTCGGGATAGGTCGACAACGGAAGATGGAACTGCGGCTTCATGCTGGCCTCCTGAGGTTAAACTGCCGTCATGATGAATGCCGCAGAGAGAGTTCGCATTGCGCTTTGTCAAGGCCGCGGCGCAACGAAGCTCCTATGATCGTGCCGTCACTAAAGCTGGAGGACACGGCCATGACGATCAAGCTGACAGAGATCAACCCCGCTGAGTGCTACCGGATCCTTGAGAACGAGCGCTTCGGTCATCTAGCATGCTGCAAGGATGGGCAGCCTTACGTGGCGGCGATCTATTTCGCCTTTTCCAGCGGCGTCGCCTATAGCTTCACCATGCCCGGCAAGAAGCTCGACTGGATGCGGGGAAACGACAAGGTCTGCCTTCACGTCGAGCGGCGTTCGAGCGCCGGCGGGTGGACGAGCGTCGTCGTCGAAGGCAGGTTCGAGGAGTTTCCTGATAGCGACACGCGACAAAGCGAAAGGCTCCATGCATGGTCGCTTCTCCAAAAGTATTCAGACTGGTGGGAGATCGGCTCCATGAAGCCCCAAGAGCTCCCAATGCTCGATGGTTCTCCTCACGTCTTCTACGGCATTGCCGTCACGGCCGTGTCGGGACGGAGCGCAGTCAGAACGGAATGACGCCGATGCTCGAGCCGAACCCACATCCCACAAACGGAGCACCACATGCCATATCTCGCCGGCCTTTATCCAAGCGCCACATTCAACTTCAACCTCGCACCCGTCTTTCGCGCGGGGGCTTTGATTCAAGACGAGACCTTCGCCGCGTCGGCCACGGTCACCACGGATTTGACGGCGTCCGCCGCCCGGCGAGGGCTTCGATGCTTTGAATTTCTGACTCGACTTGGCTGCAGCATCGACCACGGCGATGCGGTCGAAGTTCTTTCGGACTTCGTCGAGACCGAGCTAGAGGAATATCCTAAGGAGGTGTCGCGGCTTTGCGAGACCGGTTCACGACTGTTGTCGCACGCGGCAGAACTGTGTCGCGACGTAGCCGCCGGTCAGGTCAGCGCGGCTGAAGCGAAGACGGTCGTGTGAAGCGCGCGGCGTCACCGGGTCGTTCGCAAGACGAGCACTGAGCATGGTGCGCGCTGCACGACGTGGTCCACGACCGAGCCGAAGACGCGGTCGAGCACGTCGTCCCGGTGAGAGGCGATCACGACGAGATCGGCGGCGATCTCCTTTGCGACGGCGACGATGACCTGCGACGGGTTGCCCGCCCGGACGTGTATAGAAGCCGGAGTGTCGGTCGACCGAAGGGCTTCCGAAAGTCTGGTCTCGCCGGCGGCCATCACCTCGATCGCCCAATCATCCGGCGAGGCGGACGAGGGTAGGCCCTCCACCGCGTGAACGAGGTGGAGGCTTCCGTTGGGGGCGAGCTGCGCGCGGGCCGTTTCGACGAGCTGGAGCATGCGTTGCCGGGATCCCCGGCCGATGGCGCAGACGACTGTGGCGAACATGTCAGTATATGTCCTTTCCAGACAGGCCAACGAACTCGGTCGTCAGTCCATCGTCATGCGCTTCCTTGAGAAGTCGATCGGCGCTCATGATGTCGAGACACATGGTGTCAGTGAAGGATTGCCGGAGCGCGCAGCAGAAATGGTCTCTCGCCCATGCCTGGCCTCGCGGCGTCGCGGCCGTCACCTCCCAGCGATCCTCGTCCCGACGTCCGAGAACGAGGTCTGCGGACGTTCGCTCGACCGGAGGAATGGTCGTGGCTGCGTTGGTTGCTGTCTTGCGGGTCTTTTCTTGTTCGCGCATGTCCGTCTCCTTTGGATGAGGTCGTGGCGCTGTGTTCAGGAGCCTATCTGTCCCCGGGCGTGCCGTCTTTGACGAGCATCAATCCGGATGTTTGACCGGGATCAATCCAAGGTGGGAAGGTGGTGATACGACTAGGGCCGTGGTACATTCCGATGGAGGCAGACGTGAGGGCGATGGTACTCGAACAGGTGGGGCGGCCGCTCCGTCTCGTGGAGCGGCCGGACCCACCAGCGTCGCCCGGCCAGGTCGTCGTCAAGGTGGAGGCCTGCGGCGTCTGCCGGACGGACCTTCACGTCTGCGACGGGGACCTCTCCCAGCCAAAGCTTCCTCTCGTTCCAGGGCATGAGATTGTGGGAACCGTGATCGCAAGGGGCGAGGGCGTTCCTCGTCGCCTTGTCGGTCGAAAAGTCGGGGTACCCTGGCTGGGCCACACCTGCGGGCACTGCGCATATTGCCGAGAGGGCCGCGAGAATCTGTGCGACGAGCCTGGCTTCACGGGGTACACGATCGACGGCGGCTTCGCGACGCATGCGGTCGTCGAAGCGGGGTACGCGTTCGAACTGCCTGACGATCCGGACCCTGTGGCGACCGCGCCTCTTCTCTGCGCGGGCCTCATCGGGTGGCGATCCCTGAAGATGGCGGGCGAGGGGAGGACGATCGGCATCTATGGGTTCGGCGCGGCCGCCCACATCCTCGTGCAGGTGTGCAAGCATCGAGGCCAGAGCGTCTATGCCTTCGTGCGTCCCGGTGACGAGGCCGGACGGAAGTTCGCGCTTGATCTTGGCGCCGTGTGGGCCGGATTCTCTGGTGAAAGGCCGCCGGTGCCGCTCGACGCCGCCATCATCTTCGCGCCGGCCGGCGAGCTCGTGCCGATGGCGCTCGACGTGGTGCGGAAGGGCGGAACGGTGGTCTGCGGCGGCATCCACATGTCCGACATCCCAAGCATGCCCTACCGTCTGCTCTGGGGCGAGCGGAGGGTCGTCTCGGTGGCGAACCTGACGCGGAGCGACGGGGCGGAATTCTTCTCGATCGCGAAGGCGGCAGGGGTCAGATGCGTCACCAGCGTCTACGCTCTCGAGCATGCGAACGAGGCTCTCGACGATCTGCGCGCAGGCCGCGTCACTGGAGCCGCCGTGGTCGTTCCGTAGCCTAGGTTCCCCTTGACGAGGATCAATGCGCATTGCTTGCGCTACACGGAAGCTTCTTCGTCAAGACGTCCGCCGACAACCGGCGGCGCTTTCGCGAGGAGATCAGAGATGTCGCGTTCGTTGCTAGCCCTGGGGGCGCTCTTCATCGCAGGTGAGAGCCTGTTGTCGGCTCCAGCCGTTGCAGACAGCCTGTCGCTCGCGCCGATGCTCCAGCGTGTCGTGCCGAGCGTCGTCAGCATCTCGGTGCAGGGCAGGGAACTCGACGACGCGGATGCGACGCTCGCTGATCCCTTCTACAGAAAATTCTTCGGACTACCTGACGACGCCGCGCCGGCAGAGCACGGCTTCCAATCGGCCGGCTCGGGTGTCATCATCGACGAGGTCCACGGCTACATCGTCACCAACCAGCATGTCATAGCAAGCGCCTCAAAAATCGAGGTGGCGCTCTCCGACGGCCGACGCTTCAAAGCGAAACTTGTCGGCGCCGATCCTGAGACGGATGTCGCCGTCGTTCAAATTCCACCCGATCATCTTGTTCAAGCCGATTTTGGAAGCGCGTCCTCGCTTCATGTCGGCGACGTCGTCGTGGCGATCGGGAATCCCTTCGGCCTGGGCCAGACCGCGACGATGGGCATCGTCAGCGCGCTTGGGCGCCGCGCCGTGGGATCGGAGGGGTACGAAGGATTCATTCAGACGGACGCGTCGACCAATCCCGGCAACTCGGGCGGCGCGCTTGTAAGCGAGGACGGCGTCGTCGTCGGGATCAACAGCGCGATCATCGGCCCCGCCGGAGGAAGCATCGGCATTGGTTTTGCGGTTCCCGCCGAGACTGTCGGCATCGTGATGCGGCAGCTCATCCTGACCGGCAAGCTGGTGCGCGGCGAAGTCGGAATTTTCACTCAGGACCTGACGCCCGGTCTCGCAAAGGCGTTCGGCGTCGATGAAGGGCCGGGGGCGCTCGTCAGCGAAGTTCGGCCCGGTTCGCCGGCGGCGAATGCAGGAATTCAGCCGGGCGACGTCGTCCGAATGGTCGAGGGAAGGACGGTGCGCGGCGCGTCCGACGTACGCAGGATTGTGGGATCGCTACCGTTGCAGTCCAGGCCGTCCTTCCAAATCGATCGCGCCAGCCAAAGGATAGAGGCGTTTCCGGTGGTGTCCGACGCACCGGTCGCCGAACCGGCTGCTCCCCGTCCCATCCATTTCGCCCGCGGCCCTCTCGCCGACGTCGAGATGGCGAACTCCCCCGACGGTCTCGGCGCGCGCGTCGTCGTCGTCGCCGAGGGTTCTGTCGCGGCACAGGCCGGCCTGCAGCCGGACGACGTTATCGTCGCTCTCGACCAGCAGCCGGTAACGGACGTCGGCCAACTGCTCGCGATACTCGTGAAGGAGCATGCCCGCGCGCTCGTCACCGTAATAAGGAACGGCCACCGCCTCTTCGTGGCCGCCGACGTGCAGACCCAGTAGCGAGTTCGCGGACGGTGTTCTGTCCGCTGAAATCCCAAGGTCGCTCTCGTGCTTGATGAAGATCAACGACGAAATCTGCGGCGCTGGCACCATCGGTATGTCGCAAACCTGAAGGAGGTTGTCATGAACGACATTCAACTCAGACAGAACATTCTCGACGAAATGGAATTCGAGCCCAGCATCGACGCGGCTGATATCGGCGTCGCGGTCGATAGCGGGATCGTCACACTGACTGGTCACGTGCGCACCTACGCGGAGAAAAAAGCCGCAGAGCGGGTGGTTAGTCGCGTCAAGGGCGTACGCGGAATAGCTGCTGATATCGAGGTCCGGATTTTTGGGCCGAAGGAAACAGACGACGACGACATCGCCCGGCGAGCTGTCAAAATGCTCGACTGGAACGTTTCCGTGCCAAAGGATTCGGTGCAGGTGCGGGTCCTCAAGGGGTGGGTCACCCTGCGGGGCGAGGTCGAGTGGCAATATCAAAAGAACGCAGCCTACGACGCAGTGCGCGATCTCGCCGGCGTGGTGGGAGTATCCAACCTTGTGGAGCTTAAGCCCCGGGTTACGGCCGTGGACGTCAAGAAGCGCATAGAGGATGCGTTCCAGCGCGACGCCGCTCTTGAGGCCGATGCAATCAGGATCGACGTCAAGGGCAGAAAAGTTATCCTCTCCGGCAATGTGAAGACCTGGTCGGAACGGCAGGCGGCGGAGCGCGCTGCATGGTCCGCTCCGGGGATCAGCACTCTCGACGACCGGCTAACGGTCGGGTGATCGAATATCGGGTGCGGCTTGACGTTAGCCGCTCCGTCAGACGCCCTCCGGCAGGCATCGCATCCCTGGCGTTGATCGAAAGGTTGAGAAGCGCGCTCTGGAGCTGCGCCTTGTCGGCCAGTGCGCTCAACCGGCGCCCAGGAATGATCGTCCTCAGTTCGACGGAGTCGCCGAGCGTCCGCTGGACGAGGTCGGAAAACTCTCCAAGCAGGGCGCCGACGTCCAGCTCCTGCGGCGCAAGGGCCTGCCGCCTTCCGAATGCCAGAAGCTGAGAGGTCAGTCTCGCGCCATCATCGGCCGCGGACTGCGCCCCCCGCAGCAGGGACAACTGCCCTGCGTCGGCAAGACGGGCCTCCAACATTTCGAGGTTGCCGCTGATGACCGCGAGCAGATTGTTGAAGTCGTGGGCGAGCCCTCCGGTCAACTGCCCGACCGCCTCCATCTTCTGCGACTGCCGCAGCTCGGCCTCGATGCGGTGGCGGCTCGTCAGATCTCTGACGAAGCCTGTGAAGGTCCGCTTGCCGCCGGCAACCGCCTCGCCGACCGAGAGCTCCATTGGAAAGGTGGTCCCGTTCTTCCTGAGACCGACGACCACGCGTCCGTAGCCGATAATCCGTCGGCGCCCGGTCCGGATGTATGAATCCAGGTATCCGTCGTGCGCCTCCCGGTCGGGAGAGGGCATCAGCATGGAGACGTTCTGCCCGATGGCCTCGTGCGCGGAGTAGCCGAAGAGTTGCTCCGCCGCAGCGCTGAACGAGGCGATGATACCTCTGTCGTCAATGACGACCATTGCGTCTGGCACCGTGTCAAGAATGGACTGGAGGTGTGCCTACCGCTCCCGGAGTTCGTCCTCGACCTGCTGCATGAGGGTCACGTCGTTGTTGGACTGAACGATGAGCGTGCCCGGATCGCCAAGATCGAGAGCGGTCCACCGTGTCACGATCGCCAGCCTTACCCCGTCCTTTCGTCGGTGCGACACCTGTCCCGTCCAGAATCCCTTCGTCCTGACTTCAGCCCGAAGCTTCTCCACGTCGGCCGGAAGTTGCGTATCCAGGAGTTCGTGGACCACCTTTCCCATGGCCTCTGCGGCGGACCATCCGTAGAGCTGCTCGCAGCCCGAGGTCCAGCGTTGGATCACGCCGTCGAAGCCGTGGACGATCAGGTTGGCGCCGTCGAACATGCGCACGATACGGTTCAGGTCGGTTTCACTGGTAGCATATTCCAGCATAGCGTGCTCCAGAGTCTGCATCTTCCAAGTCGTCATCCAGGTCTTCGTCGGCGGCGCGGGCCAATGCCGACCGGCTGGCCACCTTGAACTGATGCTTGTCAGCAGGCAATAGTATCCCCTTGGCGACCAGCTTTGTAAGCGTCCTCGACACCGTCTCGATCGTCATGCCGAGATGGTCGGCGATGTCGGCGCGGACCATCGGCAGGCTGATCGTCCGGCCGTCCCGCCCCTGGTTCCGTTCCAGCCGATGCAGCAGGAAGGTGCAGACGCGCTGCTCGGCATTCTTGTGGGAAAGCAGGAGCATGTGGTCTTGCGCTGCGGAAATTTCGTCGCGAAGTTGCGACAAAAGCTGAAGCCTGAAATCAGGAACCAGTTGCAGTTCCTCTTCCAGCGTGCGCTTGTTCATCCGGGTGAAGGCCACGTCATCGATGGCCTCGCCCGCAAACATGTATCTGTTGTGAAAAGACAGTCCAACCAGGTCGCCCGCACCAACAAAACCGATGATGAGGCGACGACCATCCGGAAGGAACCGGCATATGCGGACGTTCCCGCGGACGATGCGAAACACATGGCGGGCGGCGTCGCCCTCGAAGAAGATCGTCGTTCCCGACTGGGCAGTCTCGACGGTCTGGCGCATGAACAGCGGCGCGAAGTCGATCATTCCGTGTGCCCGTGGCCGTTCGAGTGAGTGGATGTTCGATACCGCTTGCATGTCGTGGCTCCCTTCGCCGTTGCATGGCGTGGATTTGACCGAAGCCTGATGACACGGGGATGCGAGAAGCGTAAGAATTGGTGCGATCGTGTAACAATCCGTAACAACTTGAGAATGCCGGGATGACGAGCGGAACTGTCAGGCGGACCCGTATACTTGTCGTGGACGACGATGTCCGGATCCAGAGAATGCTCGCGCAATATCTCGGCGAGGAGGGGTTCGACGTCGACGTGGCGGGCGGCAGCTCGCAAATGCGCGCCAGAATGGCGGGGGCGAAATTCGATGCTGTACTGCTCGATCTCGTTCTGCCGGGAGACTGCGACGGGCTCCAGCTCGCGAGGGAAATCCGTTCAGGTTCGGACGTTCCCATCATCATGCTGTCCGGCCGCGACGATGTCATGGATCGCGTCGTCGGACTCGAGGTTGGTGCGGACGACTACATCGGCAAGCCTTTTCATCTGAGGGAGGTGCTGGCTCGGGTCAAGACCGTGCTAAGGCGCAGGAGCCCTGCAGGCGACCCGGTCAGGATTGAGGGTGACGTTTTCCGTTTCGAGGGGTGGAAGCTCGATGTGGAACGGCGGGCGGTGACCAACCCTGCCGGAGACGAAGTGGCGATGTCGACGGGGGAGTTCGACATGCTGCACGTGTTTGCCACTCATGCCGGCCGGGTCCTTACGCGCGACATGCTGATGGATCTGACGAGCAAGCGAGGCCGCGACGGCTTCGATCGCACGATCGACGCGTTGATTGTACGGCTCCGTCGCAAGATCGAGACGGATCCGGCCAACCCCCGCCTGATCAAATCTGTCCGCGGCGTCGGATATCTCTTTACAGCAAGGCTGGAGACGGCTTCTGGTCAGCCCTGACCATCAGGCCATGATCCCACCGACAAAATCTGTCCTCGTTTTCCATCTCCGCGAAATCGCTTGGAAACCGCCCCCAGAGCCGCATGAAATCGCATCCAATGGATCGCCTTCTCAACGAGGTGAACAGGACTTCCGCAATGGTCACGTCGTCGATGACGCTCGCCGTCACGAAGATCGGAACGTCCATCAATCGCCCGGCGATCGGATGGATGCCAATCCTGTAGGCGGCCAAGCCACGCACATAGCCTGCCGGATCCTTTAGCGAGACGAGCGTCCACCGATCGGCGCTCGCCACGACTTGCGCCCAATCGTCGGCAGAGAAGCAGGGAACCGCCACCTGGATCAGGCTGTAGGCGTGCAACGCATCGTCCGTACGGAGCAGGTGGACTGGATATCCCGACGTCATGGCGGTTTTCCTCCTCGATCGAGAGGAATGTTCGCATGTTCGTGCGGTCGGGGCCTTGTCCCAGGTCAATCCTAAGTCTGGGGAGACCCGAAAGACAAAAGGCAGGGTGATTGACGGTGATCAAAGACCGCGAATGCAATCGACTGTTCTATGTGCGCGTCGCCGCCTGTGAACGACGGCATTCTTGAGAGAAGGAGAATGACAATGGCAGACTCTGCATCGAAACTTTCCTTAAAGACAGAAGCACGGCCGGCGGCGCCCGCCGACCGCTGGTGGCCCCTCGACAGCCTCCGGTCCGAGATCGATCGGGTTTTCAGCGAATTCGGAAGCCCGTCGATCTTCGACCGGGCCTTCAGCAGGATGTCGGCCGCTTTCTCGCGCGGCATGCTAGCCGTCGACCTCGTTGAATCCGACAAGGCTTTCGAGTTGTCGGCCGAGCTTCCGGGCGTGGACGCCAAGGATCTCGAGGTCACGCTCTCCGACGGGATTCTCACCATCAAGGGCGAGAAGAACGAGGCCAAGGAGGAGAAGGAAAACGACTATTACCTCTCCGAACGGCGTTACGGATCCTTCCATCGAAGCCTGGAATTGCCGCGCGGCGTGGACAGCGAGAAGATCGAGGCGAACTTTTCTAACGGCGTTCTCAAGGTCTCGCTGCCGAAGACGCCCGAGCGGCAGCAGAACGGCAAGAAGATCACGGTCAAGGCGGCCTGACAGTCATTCCTCCGCTACGCCGAGGGGCGGCGTGCGGTGGGCGGGGAGAGAGGGAGGGGGCCACCCCTCCCTCTTTTTCAGTTGATGCGGATGTGGTTCTCGACGGTGGCAACGCCTGGAACAGACCAGGCCGTCCGTTCGGCGACGCCGCGCTCGTGCCAGGCGCGCACGCTGCCTTCGAGAACGACCTTGTCGTCCTGAACCTTCACCGAGATTCCGCCGGCGTCGACTTCGGCACTCCGTTTCAGCGCTTCCTCAATCCGACGGCGGACGTCGGGAACCGTCGGGCACGGCCGTATCGTGAGCAGATTGAGGACGCCGACGACGCCACCGAGCTTCCTGACGGCATGCTCGGCGGCAGCTTTCTGGAACTGCCAGCGCACTTCGCCCGACAATGTCACCCAGCCGTCCTCAACCTTTACATCCCTCGATGCGATCTGGTCGTCCGCATGCTGCTTGCGACCTACGCACCGCACCTCGATGTCCACGGCCACCGCCCGGACGCCCTTCACCCGCGCTGCAACGTCCTCCGCCGTCAGCTTTTCGGCATAGGTCAACACGTGACCGGAGAGGGTCGCAATGCCATCTTCCACCGAGACGCCGATATGGGCGGCGTCGATGCTGGGTTCGAACGCCAGCTCGTCGAGTATGTCCTGTTGGATTGCTAAGTCCGTCATTTCTACCTCCTGTTGGGTTCCGAAGCCCGTTGGCCTCGCGAGGTATGATGCGCCATCCGAAATTTCCGACGTTGCGCTTGGTCAATTGAACTTGGCGACCGAGCCGCGAACATATCTTTGACCTTCGTCAACGTGCGGTCGTCCGAGCTGCCATAAAGTGCCCGACAACACATAGGAGTTGTCATGGCCAATCCGATCCTTCACTTCTACGGCGCCGCGGGGTCGGTCACCGGGTCGAGCTTCCTTCTAGAGACCGGTGGCACGCGCATTCTGATCGACTGCGGAATGTTCCAAGGCTCGAAGTCGGAGAAGGAGCTCAACTACAAGCCATTCCCCTTCGTACCATCGCGGATCGACGCCGTATTGCTCACGCACGCGCACATCGACCACTCGGGGCTGCTTCCGAAACTTGCGAAGGCGGGATATGGAGGACCGATCTATGCAACGCCGGCGACGATCGACCTTTGCACGATCATGCTGCAGGATTCAGGTCACATCCAGGAGTCGGAGGTCCGAAAGCTCAATCGAAGGAATAGCCGAAGGGCGCGAGAGAGGGTGGAGCCCATCTATACCGCCGACGACGCCCGCGGCATGCTGCCGCAGTTCATCGCGGTCGAGTATGGCGAGTGGCGGGAGACTGTTGGCGGCGTAAGGTTCCGTTACTGGAATGCTGGACACCTGATGGGTTCCGCATCGATCGAAGTCGAGGCGCCCGGCGCCGACGGGGCGACAAGAATTTTGTTCTCGGGCGACGTCGGTGCGAGCAACAAGCTGTTCGAAAACCTCCCTCTGGCGCCTTCCGGGGTCGATTACCTCATCTGCGAAAGCACATATGGAGACCGGGAACGGGAAGAATACGCCCTGAAAGTTCGACGGGACCGGCTGCGCGACGTGGTGGCGAGTTCGAACAGCCTCGGCGGGGTTCTTCTGATTCCCTCCTTCGCCGTCGAGAGGACGCAGGAGGTGCTGACCGATCTCGTCGCCCTCATGGACGAAGGAGAGGTGCCGCGGTGCCCTATTATGATAGACTCGCCGCTTGCATCGCGAGCGACCGAGGCCTTCAAGAGGCATGCGGCCGACCTCGGTCACGGCAAGGCGTTCCTTCGCGCGCTCAACGCGCCGAACGTCCGCTTCACCGAGACGGCCGAGCAGTCGAAGGCGCTCGATCTCGTCCGGGGCTTTCACATCATCATCGCGGCAAGCGGAATGTGCGAGGCGGGGAGGATCCGCCACCGCCTGAAGAACTGGCTCTGGCGGCAGGAGTGCACCGTGCTGTTTGTCGGGTTTCAGGCGGCGGGGACGCTAGGCCGCATCCTGCAGGAGGGCGCGACCGACGTCCGCATCCAGGGCGAGGAGATTCACGTCTGCGCCAGGATGGCCACGCTCGACGCCTACAGCGGGCATGCGGATGCAAGCGAACTCGATGCGTGGGTTGCCGGTCGGGAACCGATCCGGAAGGCGATATTCCTCGTTCATGGAGAGGAGCACGCTCGTGAAGCGATGTCCGCCCGGCTCCAGAAGCAAGTTTCCGCAAAGGTCGTTTGCCCGTCGCTGGACGACGCCTACGAGCTTGCACCGGCGGGTGCACGCCTCATCGAAGACAGGGCGCCCGCACGTATCAAGCCGGTCGTGCCCGGCAGGCCTGACTGGAACAACGACTATCAGCGGTTCGTTCTGGACCTGTCCGATCGTCTGAAATCCGTCGCCGACGAGAAGGGCCGCGCGGTCGTGCTGCGCAGGCTTCGACGCGCACTGGACCCGGACGATGTTCCGGCGGCTGAGGGGAGGAGGAACGGCAATGTTAATCATGGATCGTGACTGCAAGCGCGGCGGAGAACGCTTCGCGATACCGACCCAGGGTGAGGTGCAAGGCAAGCTTATCGTCCTGGAGGTCGTCGCTATAACCTGCCTGCGGGAGGTTCTCGCTTCGAAGAATGCCTTTGCCGTCGCCGCTTTGAAGAAGAAGGTCCTGCGGGCCATGAAGGAGCAGTGCGCGCCGTTCGGTCTGTCGTCGGAAGACGAGAAGGCCGTCTTGGAGTACGCATGCGAGTTCTTCGAAGAGGCAAGCAAGGAGGCAGCCAGGCAGGCTGCAACGAAGGTGGCTGCGAAGTCTGCCGGGACGGCACGCTCCAGGACTCCGGGCCATGGATAGGGTTGCCGTCACTTTCAACGCCGGATCCTCCAGCCTCAAGGTCGGCGTTTTCAGGCTGAAGGACGGTCGGGCACTCCGGCTGGGAGGCGGTGTTGCCACGCTCGGAGACCGGTCAAGATTCACCTTCCGATTTTCCGACGGGGACGAGACTGTCGATCTTCCGTCCGGGCCAGCGATCGACGCGCGGCTGGTTTCGCAGGTCGTCGATTGCATCGTCCGCAGAGGATTCGACCCCGTGGTGGCCGGCCATCGCATCGTCCATGGGGGACAGGTCTTCGATGGCCCCGTTCTACTGGAACCCAAGGTCGTCCTCAGAATGGAAGACCTGACGCATCTTGCGCCGGTGCACCTCCCTCCAGCGCTTGCGATCGTCCGCGCAGTCCGGAGCGCATATCCGGACATGCCGCAGACGGCGTCGTTCGATACCGCATTCCATTCGTCGCAGAGCAGTCTTGCCGCACGGCTCGCCATTCCAAGAGAGCTGCATGACGCCGGGATTCGCAGATACGGCTTCCACGGACTTTCCTATAAGTACGTCGCCGGCGAGCTCAGGAAACACGATCCCGACCTGGCCGCCGGCCGTGTCGTCTGCGCGCATCTTGGAAGCGGCGCGAGCCTGTGCGGAATGGTCGACGGCGTGAGTATAGACACCAGCATGGGCTTCTCCCCCCTGGACGGAATTCTGATGTCGACCCGGCCGGGCTCGCTCGATCCGGGCGCTGTCGTCCACCTTCTGCGCAACAATTTCCACGACGCGGATCATCTTGAGGATTTTCTCTATCACCGGTGCGGCCTGCTCGGCGTTTCCGGCAAAAGCGGCGACGTCCGCGTCTTGCTGGAGGACTTCCATCCGGCCTCCAGGGAAGCCCTCGATCTCTTCTGTTTCAGGATCGCCGGCGAGATAGGGAGGCTCGCCGTGTCTCTGGGCGGTGTGGACGCCGTCGTCTTCACCGCCGGCGTCGGCGAGCATCAACCAGAAATACGCAGTGGCGTCGCTCACCATCTGGGCTGGCTGGGTCTCTCGTTGAGCGAGCCTGCGAACAAGATGAACGCGACCGTAATCAGCGCGAGGGAAAGTGAAATCGTCGCCCTTGTCATTCCGACCGACGAGGAACAGGTCATCGCCGAAGAAGCGATCGAAGTCATCAGCCGGCACAGGCTTTGAAGATCGACATGTCTGCACCCTACGACGCGGGATAGGCCGGTCATCTTCGACCATTCACGGCTATCCGCATCTCATTCATCGGTTGACTTACCGGCGCACCAATCACGGCAACATCCATGTGCGCGGATTTGTGAAGGAAGGCACGACGACCACGCCGTTCGACATGACTGTGATGAGGCTCGCCGAGCACCGAGCGTTAGTCAGAGAGGATGGCGAAGACATGCCGGAGATACAGAACTCGCACCATGGGAAAGGACGTCGTAGGAGGAACAGGTTTCATCGACGTCCGCCGCGACACGACGCGCCTGTTGATCCTCGTCAAGGCGGCGAATCGACTTTCGCGTGTAATCGTCTTGCCAATCAAAGGAGAGAGAACGATGCTTGCCAGAGACATCATGACGACCCCCGTGACGACGATCGACGAGGGACATAACGTCAGGGAAGCCGTCGAGATCGTCAACGCCAGCAAGATTGGCGCGGTGCCCGTCGTCGACAGCGAAGGTCGACTCACGGGCATCGTCACCGAGGGAGATCTGCTGCGTCGTCTTGGGCCAAACGGGCGGTACCGCATACGCGCGACCGCGAAGATGCACTGGCGGACTATGTGAAGGCTCGAAGCTGGCGCGTCAAGGACGTGATGTCGACGCCCGTCGTCAGCGCCACCCCGACCGCCACCGCCAGCCAGCTTGCCGAACTCCTGCAGGCCCACGACATCAAGCACCTGCCCGTCGTCGAGAACGGCAGGCTCGCCGGAATGATCAGCCGTCGCGATTTGATGCGAGCGCTTCTCGATGTTCCTCGGCAGTGCATCGCTTCCGGCGACGAGGCCCTAGGGACCGCCGTTCGTAGCCGCCTGGAAGCCGAGCTCGAAATAACGCCCCCCATGGTCAATGCGACCGTCTCCAACGGGGTGGTCACCCTGAGGGGAGAGGTCGAGACGGAGCTGGAACGCTCAGCGGCCAGGGTGGCCGCGGAAAGCGTCCGCGGCGTCGGCGGCGTGGTGAACAAGATCACCCTGGCTTCCGCATGGTGAGCCCCTCAAACGATGAAATCGTCCCTGGAGTTTCCGTCATGTTTGTCAGGGTCATTGCAGACGCCGTCATGTCGAGGCTTCTCCTCGTCATCCTGATCCTCATGGTCGGGACGGTCGTGGGCGTCCTGCTGGTGAAACCATCCGACGACTCTCGAAGCGGGCGCGTCGAGCGCTCTCTCTCCGACCCGTGAGTGCGCGATGAACATTTGGCCCTGCAAGATTGAATTGCCCGGCCGCTTC
Source organism: Rhizobium sophorae (assembly GCF_013087515.1). Classification (GTDB taxonomy): domain Bacteria; phylum Pseudomonadota; class Alphaproteobacteria; order Rhizobiales; family Rhizobiaceae; genus Rhizobium; species Rhizobium sophorae. Next base: position 172,604 of record NZ_JABFCN010000070.1, read on the forward strand.
TCGCAAAAGACCGGAAGCGCGACGGATTCGATGCCCTCCGAACTGTTCGGTTTCCTCTGGCTGATGGGAAGGCGCATCAGGCGTTGATCGCCGGGCTGTCCCTGGTTCTTTTGTTATCGGCGCGGCGCCTCTCGAACTCCAGCGCCGGATCGTCAATGAGGCGACCGAGCAAGTGACATACGGGTCGCTTCTTTTCTCGTATCCATCTCGCGGTGGTAGTGTTGGAGGGCGCCGAACACCAGCACGAGCGGACTTTTGAACTGGCGCGCGAAGTCTGCCAGCATGCCCTCACGGCTTTCGTCGGAAAGAGAGTTCGGTCCGAACCGTCGCACGCGTTCTTCGGCTTCGGCGGTCGTCGGCCCAAGGGACGTGGGTCCCGCCGCTCGATAGCAGCCGAAACCAGTCATAAGCCACGGAGGGGGACAGTTCGTCAATGTGACATGAGGACGGGCAAAAGAGGCTCGTGCAATACGCCATCGGTTGCTCCGCCCAGGACGAAATTTCGCAACCTCGAGTGTCCAAATCCTCCCATGACCAGCATGTCGGCGCTCAGTTCCAGTGCTGTCTGCTGAATGCTCTGACCGATCGATGACGAGGTAAAGCGAGCGACCGTTGCGCCTGCATTGACGCCGCTCGAAACCAGGAGTTCAGCAAGGTGCGCTCCGCTTGGCTCCCACAGCGGTTTTTCACCCGTCAGCGATAGAACCGAGACCCGCTTGGCCTTGTGAATGAACGGGTTTGCATCATTAACGGCTCGAGCGGCGGCTCTGCTTCCGTCCCAGGCGATGACCAGATGGTCGATTGGGCCAGCAAGGGTCTTGCTGGGAAAGATGACGGCTGGCCGGCCGGAGCCGAATATGACCGATTCCGCGACAATACGAGTGTCCGGGACATCCGCGACACATTCGAGAATGGCCAGATCGAAAAAGCGCGCTTCGGTGGCCGAGGTCTCGTGCAACTGCGGCAAGGTGGTTTGGACCGTTCGGCAAGATAATTCAACCTTGGCGTTCGCTGCGAGGTTGGTCGCTGCTGCAATCAGCGTTTCGGCGCGATCACGGCTCAGGGTCTCGGCATGCTCGATCATCTTTGGAGTATCGAGCAGCAAAGACGACCATGCGTTGGGGATGTGCGGAATCGCGACTGTTAGCGCGCACGCGCGAAGATGCGCGCTGTAATACCTAGCAAACGTTACGGCGTTCGAAATGATCAATCCGGAACTTGAATCGGGATATGTTGATAGCGGGAGAAAATATTGTGCCGTCATGTCCTGCTCCATCTCTCGCGGACCGCCACGATTGCAATCATCTAACTTCATTTGTCGCAAGGCGGCATTGATGTAACGCAATTGCCGGTTTTCCGGCTTCTCTGGCACGGTGCCGCGTGCCAGAATTCCGTCTCTCCTTTCAAGAGCGCCAGGATAATCGGAAGTTCACACAAGTGCCTTTCCAACAGGAAGTCTGCGTAAGTTGATCGTGGTCAAATCCTTGATGGCCGAGATCCGGTATTGAATTCAGGAGGACGTGCTTGCGACAATGGGAGCGCGAAGTGAATTTAACGACCGCCGAAACCGCCGGGATGCGGCCGAGACTAGCACGCACGCTAACCTCGTCGCACGCCGTCCTGTACGGTCTCGGCGTCACCATTAGGCGCGGGTATTTACGTGCTCGTTAGCGTCGCCGCCGGGCGGGCGGGTATGCATGCACCGGTTGCGTTCCTTGGTGCCGCCGCAGTAATGGGCTTGAGCGCGGCCTCGTTTGCCGAACTCGGCACGCGAATGCCCGTCAGCGCAAGTGAGGCCGCCTATGTCGGTAGGCATTTAGACTGCAATGGTTCACGATCATGACCGGGTTGCTGGTCATCGTGACAGCGATCATCTCGGCAGCGACGATCAGCGCTGGTAGTGCTGGATATGTAGGTGTCCTCCTTCCGCTTCCTGTATCCTCGATCAACGCCGGCTTCGTGCTGACAATGGGTGCTATTTCATGCCTGGCGGCAGCCAGCTCGATCACTTTCGCAGGTGCTATGACGGTTATTGACGTCGGTGGTCTCCTCCTCATCGTCGGAGCGGGGTTCTCCGAAGGTGTTGGCCTGATCGAACGCCTGCCGGAGGCATGGCCCGGCGGCAATCCCACGGCCTGGGTCGGCGTGTTCGGTGCCGCCATGATTGCGGTGTTCTCCTTCATCGGCTTCGAACACCTGGTCAACATTGCCGAAGAAATGAAGACGCCGTGGTTCTATCGAGCTTGTAGGTCATGAGAAGTCTCCTTTGGGCTCCCATGCAACGGCCAGCAAATGCCCAGCGTCCAATCACATGTCTTGCATGAACGCCTGCATTTCTTCAGGTGTGGCTTTGCCGTCATTGTTCGCGTCGACCGCGTCGAAGACGCGTTTGTGGATTGCGGTCAACTCCTCGAAAGAAACTGCGCCGTCCCCGTCGCTATCGGCGATGACGAACATGATCTTCATCATTTGACCGCGCATTGGCCCCATCATGCGCATTCCTTCATTCATGTCCGATGACATCATGTTGCGGCCCATCATGCCGGGCATCATTTCCGATCTGTCGGCCTCGGGTTTAGCCTCAGACTGGGCCGGGTCTGGACTTTTCGTCTGGGCGGAGGCGCTGCCCATGGCACCGACGGCACCGAGCAAGGCCAGCATCGTGATCGTTGGCAGTCTGAACATGGACATCCTGACTCTCCTCTTTGAGTATTGTCCTCCACGAGATGGAGCGCCCTTTGAGGCTACGATGCACACCGGCTTCAAACATTGCGCTGGATCAAACCACTTGTATGGTTCGAGTCGTTGAGGACGGACCGATCGCCTTCGCGCCGCGCCATGACTGCGACGCCAGCCACCTCCGTCACCGAGAGTGCGATCGTGCCTGGCTTGATCGATCTCAACGTCCACGCCGTCCGAACCCGGTATCCTGGCGCCATCAGCCAGCGACTGATGGTCGGGCCCTCGTGACGATGCCCCGCTGGCGGTCCGAAACCTTCAGGAGATCGAGGATGAACCCCCAGAAACAGATAGAACGAACCTGGTCGGAACCCGTTTTCGTCCAGGTGGGCATGAGCGTCCCTCAGGCTGTCGCGGAGCGAGCGAGGCGCTCGATTTTCTCGCCAACCGAACGCGTCTTCAAAGAGTTCGGCCTGCCCAAGGCGATCAGAACCGACAACGGAGTGCCTTTCGCCAGCCCCAACGGACTGTTCAATCTGTCTCGGCTCGCCGTCTTGTGGCTCAGGCTCGGTATCGACATCGAGCGCATCAAGCCGGGCAACCCGCAGCAGAACGGCCGCCATGAGCGCATGCATCTGACACTGAAACTTGAGACAACCAAGCCGGCCGGCACCAATTTCCTGCAGCAGCAAGCCCACTTCGACGACTTCGTCGAGGAGTTCAACACCGAGCGGCCCCACCCAGGCGCTCAACATGGCCTGCCCGGCAGAATGTTACGACGCTTCACCGCGCGCCTACCGCGGCCTACCCGATCTCGACTACCCGTTCCACGACCAGACAGTCACCGCCACAACATGCGGACGCATCTGCTACAAGCGGAAGAAGATCAATCTCAGTCTGGTCTTCGCCAGTCAGGCCGTCGGCATCAACCAGGTCGAAGACCATATCTGGCTTACAAGCTTTATGGATTATGATCTGGGATACTTCGATGATGAGACATGCAGGCTTGAACCTTTGCCGAACCCTTTCGGTCCAAAAGTGTTACCTATGTCTCAGGAACAAACCGTAACCTATGTGTCCAGAACGGACCGTACGGAAATGGCGCACCCGACAGGATTCGAACCTGTGACCTTTGGAATCGGAATCCAACACTCTATCCAGCTGAGCTACGGGTGCATGCTTGAGGCGGTTTGAATCGCCTGTCCGATGGGTGGTTCTTAGCCTAGCTTGCGGTCGGCTTCAATCGCGAAATTCTCAGAATTACCGATGCTTGCAGTTTGATGGGTATTTTTATCCGTTGGCCATGGGAGTGCACATAAAAACTCCGCCGACCTTGCGGGCGGCGGAGCGTGATTGTTGTGGACTGTCGCCTGGCGGCGGTCAGATCTGCATGGCGCCGGGGCCGGGGATCGCCTTTGGCGGCACCTTGCCGAGGATGATCATGCCGAGGACTTCGTCCTTGGTCACGTCCTCGGTGCGAGCGTGGCCAACGACCTGACCGTTCTTCATCACCGAGACACGGTCGGCGAGGTCGAAGACGTCGTGGATGTCGTGGCTGATGAGGAAGATGCCGATGCCTTCCTTCTTCAGCTGCTTGATCAGCTCGCCGACCTGCGCCGTCTCCTGCGGCCCGAGCGCTGCCGTCGGCTCATCCATGATCAGGATGCGGGCGTTGAAGAGGATGGCGCGAGCGATCGCCACCGATTGCCGCTGGCCGCCCGAGAGCGCCTTCACCGGCTCCTTGAAGCGCTTGAAGTTGGGGTTGAGCCGCCCCATCACTTCGCGGGCCGAGGCTTCCATCGCGACGTCGTCAAGCGTGCCCCAGCGGGTCTTCAGCTCGCGGCCGAGATAGAGGTTGGCGGCGGCGTCGACATTGTCGGCGACGGCGAGCGTCTGGTAGATCGTCTCGATCCCGTATTTCTTGGCATCACGCGGATTGCGGATATCAGCCGGCTCGCCATTGATCAGGATCTCGCCGCCATCGCGCTTGTAGGCGCCGGAGAGGATCTTGATCAGCGTCGACTTGCCGGCGCCGTTGTGGCCGAGCAATGCCACGACTTCGCCGGGGTAGAGATCGACTGATGCATTGTCGACGGCGTGAATGCCGCCGAAGGAGATCGAGATGTTTTTCAGTTCCACGAGGGGAGTGCGTTGATCAGCCATGTTTCGGGCTCCTCTCACTTGGCACGGGAGCGATAGACGGTGTCGAGCCAGACTGCCACGACGAGGACGGTGCCGACGACGACGCTCTGCAGCGGCGTATCGACATGCGCCAGCACCATGCCCGACTGCAGCGACTGCATGACGAGCGCACCGAGCATGGCGCCGGCGATCGTGCCGGTGCCGCCTGCCAGCGACGTTCCGCCGATGACGGCGGCGGCGATGGTGTAGAGCTCGTCGAGCGTACCCTGCGAGTTCGTCGCGGCGTTGAGGCGGGCGGTGGAGATTGCCGCTGCAATGGCTGCGAGAATGCCCATCAGCGCGAAGATGCGCACGGTGACCCAGCGGGTCTTGATGCCGGCGAGCTCGGCTGCTTCGGGGTTGCCGCCGATCGCGAAGACATAGCGGCCGAAGCGCAGCCTTGTCGCGATGAAGGTCATGATGATGCCGACGACGATGGCGATCAGCACCGGCACAGCGATGCCGTAGGGGATATCCAGGCCAGTTTCGGGCCAGGGAATATTGTTGGTCTCGGCATATTTCTTGGCGATGTTGATCGGCCAGTAATAGCTGTTGGCGATCCAGACAGCGCCGAGGATGAGAACGCAGCTCAGGATGGCGAGGAAATACTCAGCCCACATCGGCCGGCGCGGGAAACCGAAGCGCCGGCGCTGCCGGCGTGAGCCGACGATGCTGGCGATGACGAAGAGGCAGGCGCAGATGCCGACGATCCAGCTCCAGGTGGCGCCGATCGAGCCTTCGGCGCCGCCGCCCATGATGCGGAAGGTCTGGTCCATCGGGGCAACCGTCTGGCCGCTGGTGACGAGCCAGGTGGCGCCGCGCCAGACGAGCAGGCCGCCGAGCGTGACGATGAAGGAGGGAACGTTGAGGAAGGCGATGATGATGCCCTGGAAGGCGCCGATCAGGCAGCCTGCCGCCAATCCGACCAGCAGCGTGATCGCCCAGGTGAAGGGGCTGTCGAAGCCGATATATTCCGGCAGGATCTTGGCCTGCGTCACGCCCATGATCATGCCGCAGAGGCCGAGCACGGAACCGACCGACAGGTCGATGTTGCGGGTGACGATGATCAGCACCATGCCCGTCGTCATGACGGCGATATCGGTCGTCTGGACCGAGAGGTTCCAGAGATTGCGCGGGGTCAGGAAGAGGCCGCCGGTGATGATGTGGAAACCGATCCAGATGATGATCAGCGCGCCGATCATGCCGAGCAGACGCGTGTCGATCTCGGTGGCGCGGAAGAAGCGGCTCACCGGGTTGGCTTCCGCCGCTCGCGGTCCGCCTGATGTTGTGGATTTTACCATTTCAGCCATGGGTTTGCCGTTCCCCCACTTTGTTTGGACGGATGCGCCGGAGTGCCAGAGGCTGCCATCGGCGTCATGCGTTCGTTCTTCAACTCACCATCGCGATGCTTGCGGAAACCGGTCGCGTGGCGTCGCGACACCCTTCCGGCAGGGAATGAAAACCCGCGATGGTGCGGCGAGGCAGAGAAAACTTCGTCGTTGGAGTTCTCATCCGCATCCGGCGCCGCAGCGGTGTTCCGCTGCGGCGCCGGCAATTTCAATTCAGCCCTGGCTTACTTGCAGGCAGCGACGCTGTCGGCTTTGACGCCCTGGCACGCTTCCGCCTTGGAGATCCAGCCGGCGTCGATGACGACGTTCAGATTGTCCTTGGTGATCGCAAGCGGCTTCAAGAAGACCGACTGCATTTCAACGCCCTTCGGGCCGCCCTTGAAAGCCTGGGCGCCGTCGATCTTGCTCATGTCCTTGCCGCCGGCGAGGTCGAGAGCGATTTCAGCGGCGCGCTGGCCGAGTTCGCGGCTGTCCTTCCAGACGGAAACCGTCTGCGTGCCGAGAGCGATGCGGTTGAGGGCTGCCTTGTCGCCATCCTGGCCGGAAACCGGAACGGAGCCGGCGAGGCCCTGTGCGTCGAGAGCAGCGATGGCGCCACCGGCGGTGCCGTCATTCGAGGCGACGACGGCGTCAACTTTGTTGTTGTTGGCGGTCAGGAACTGCTCCATGTTGCGCTGAGCGTTCTCCGGCAGCCAGCCGTCGGTATAGGCTTCGCCGACATTCTTGATCTTGCCGGCGTCGATGGCGGCCTTCAGCACTTCCTGTTGGCCCGAGAACAGGAAGTCGGCGTTCGGATCCGAAGACGAGCCCTTGATGAAGACGTAGTTGCCTTCCGGCTTGGCCTTGAAGACGCCTTCAGCCTGCAGGCGGCCGACTTCCTTGTTGTCGAAGGTGATGTAGAAGGCAGCCGGGTTTTCGATCAGGCGGTCGTAGCCGACGACCGGGATGCCTTCAGCGGCGGCCTTTTCGATAGCCGGGCCGATTGCGTCGGAATCCTGGGCGAGAATGATCAGCGCGTTGGCGCCCTGCGAGATCAGCGATTCGACGTCGGTAAGCTGCTTTGCGGCAGAAGACTGCGCGTCAGCGGAAATATACTTGGCGCCCTTGGCTTCGAGAGCCTTCTTGATGGCGGCTTCATCCGTCTTCCAGCGCTCTTCCTGGAAATTCGACCAGGAAACACCGACGACAAGATCGGCAGCCATGGCAGCGGTATGCACGGAAACGAGAATGGCCGCACCGGCCATCAATTTCAAAATAAACTTCATAATGTCCTCCCGAGTGGATTGCGACCGGCCCAGCCCATGCTTCCTCCGGCCACCGCGAAAAGCTGTCGAGAAAGGTTCGGATTTTTTTCTCGACAGTCGAGAAATTTAGTGTCAGAGATTTTTTCAACTGTCAACACTGCACTACCGGCTTAATTCGCTTGCGCAACAGCGGCCGGAGATGCAGTGGAAACCACGGGAAGAGCGAGCAGGAGGAGAGGGCGGCATTCATGCTGACCAAGTCGAGCACGGAGCTGGTCCGGCAGAGAAACAGCGTGCTCGTGCTGTCCGTGCTGCGCCGCCACGGTGCGCTCGCGCATACCGAAATATCCGATTTCACCGGCCTTTCCTCGGCCACCATCTCGGCGATCACCACTGAGTTGGAAAAAGCCCAGATCATCGAAAAATCGGAACAGCAGCCGGCAAGCGGCCGCGGCCGGCCGCGTGTGCTGCTGCGCCAGCGGCGCGATTGCGGCTATCTCATCGTCGTCATCATTTCCTCGGATGCGGTGCAATATTCGCTGGTCGATTATGCCGGCAAGCTGATCGACCGCTTCAGCGAGGAACGTTCGCATGATCCCTCAGGCGCCGTCCGCTTCGTCGCGGGAGTGCGGGCCGGGCTTTCGCGCATTCTCGATCGTTCAAAAATTTCGCAGGAAAAGGTGCTGCTGATCTCGATCAGCAGCAAGGGGCTGGTCAATTCCACCGAGCCGGTTCTCGTCTGGTCGCCGATCTTCGGCAGCGAGCAGATCGATTTTGAATCAGCGCTCCGGCCGGAATGGCAGGCCAAGGTGATCCTCGACAACGAGACGCTGCTGGTCGCGGCAGCGCTCGGCGCGCGTGAAGAGATCGTGAAGGGCGCCGATTTCCGCGCGCTCGCAGCCCTTTCGCTCGGCCACAGCGTCGGGCTCGGAATCGTCAGGCGCGGGAACCAGACAGGCCAGGAGATATCGGCGCCCAATTTCGGGCACATGCTGCACATGGCCAATGGCGGGCTCTGCCGCTGCGGCACGCGCGGCTGCATCGAGGCCTATGCCGGTTTCTACGCGATCCTGCGCAGCGCCTTCGAGGTGCCGCTCGATACGATTCCGGCAAAGTTCGTGCCGGTGGCGGAGCTCGATAAGATCGCCGCAAAGGCCCGCCAGGGCCATCGCGTTCCAGCATTCGCCTTTCGCCAGGCGGGGCTGGCGCTCGGCAACGGGTTATCGCGCATGCTGAGCCTGACGGAGCGCATGCCGATCGCCATCACCGGGCCGGGCACGCGCTATTACGACCTTCTTCGGCAAGGGATCGAAGAGGGTCTGGGGCAGTCGCATATCGTGCGCATGGAAGGCATGCCCGAGATCAGGGTGGTGGCCGACGAGCAGATCCTCGTCTTCGAAGGACATCTGAACCGGGCGCTGTCGGTGATCGACGAGGATATCGTTCTGTCGGGTGTTCAGGGAATCCAGGCGTCGGCGACTATTCAGGAATCGGGTTGAGGGTTTCTCTCAATCAAGCATGTGGCTTTGAAGGGCGTGCCGCGACGCCCACAAAAAGATCCGCAAAACGCGAAATGGCCGGGCAGCAGCCCGGCCATCTCATGCATGGCTTCCGGTCGGGAGAGGGCCGTCAGCCGATCTTGATAAGCTTGCCTTCCTTGACGGACTGGACCGCGGCATCGGCGAGTGCCAGCGCTGCGAGACCATCGGCGCCTGATGGAGAGATCTTGGTGCCCTTTTCGATCGCGGCGATGAAGCCGGCAATCTCGTTGGCATAGGCTTCGGTATAACGGGTCATGAAGAAATCATGCAGCGGCGGGCGGGTATAGCCATCGCCGTTTGCGACCTCGATCGAAACAGGGCGCTGGTTTTCGGCCGAGACAAGGCCCTTGGAACCATGCACCTCGATGCGCTGGTCATAGCCGTAGGTGGCGCGGCGGGAGTTCGAGATGACGGCCTGCTTGCCGGATTTCGTCTGCAGGATCACCGAGACGCTGTCATAGTCGCCGGCTTCGCCGATCGCTTTGTCGACGAGCACGGCGGCGGTCGCCAGCACCGAGACCGGCTCCTCGCCGAGCAGGAAGCGGGCCATGTCGAAATCGTGGATCGTCATGTCGCGGAAGATGCCGCCCGAGCGCTTGATATAGTCGACCGGCGGGGCGCCGGGATCGCGCGAGGTGATCGTCACCATCTCGACATCGCCGATCTTGCCTTCGTCGATGACTTTGCGCACGGCCATGAAATGCGGGTCGAAGCGGCGGTTGAAGCCGACCATCAGCTTGGCGCCGGTCTCTGCCACCACCTTGATGCAGCCCTTGACGCGGGCGACGTCGAGATCGATCGGCTTTTCGCAGAAGATCGCCTTGCCGGCGCGGGCGAAGCGCTCGATCAGGTCGGCATGGGTATCCGTCGGCGTGCAGATGACGACGGCGTCGATATCCTTGGCTGCCTCGATCGCCTCGATGGTGCGGACCTCGCAGCCATAGGCGGAGGCGATTGCTTCGGCAGCCTGCGGAAAGGCGTCTGCGACCGCGACGAGCGTCGCATTGGCATCGCCGCTGACGGCTTTTGCATGGACCTTGCCGATGCGGCCGGCGCCGAGCAGACCAAATCTCACTGTCATTCTAACCTCCCTTGAATTCGGAACAAATAAACCGAATTGCTAAAATTCTGGAATTTTCATTCCATCTTCTGTGGACCGCGTCAAGCCCGCGGATCTTTCACATTTGCAAGATTCGAACCAGAGCCCTTTCTGGTCGGATTGAAGTATTCTGCCGGAGCAGGTTTTGGCCTGAGCAGAGCCGATCGCCTCTGACCTGGCGGAAAGACGCCCGGCCTTTCAGCCAAGAGAATACTTTAATCTGACCAGGAAAAGCTCTAGAGACAATCGCGGCACGGGCCGAAGGCAGTGCGACAAATGCGACCGCGGGGCAGGAATGCAACTCATCGATCCGAACCATCCGGCATATCGTCATCTTTGGGTGCGAATTGCCATCGTCGCCGTCTGCTTAGGCTGGGCCGCGGTCGAGTTCACCACCGGCGATCCGTTCTGGGGCGTGCTCGCGGGCGGGGCGGGCGCCTATTCCTTCTATATATTGTTTTGGACCTTCAAGCCGCAGCCGCCGGAGACGGCGGCAGTCGTCATACCCGATGACGCGGACGGGGACGAGCCGGCAGCAGACGGAGAGAAGAAAGCCGAAGAGAAGAAGGCTGAATAATCGAAGCGTGCCGCGATCTTTCCGATGCGCGCCACGCTTGACGTCTTTGTTTGATACTATCGCAAAACCGACGCACGGCTTCGCGCGCCGCCAGCCCGATCCCCGGCGCATTCCCATCCTGTCAGAGTGACAGTTCCTTGGCTTGCGCGTCGATTTTTTCGCAGGCATCCCCGAATGGATCGCGCACCGGTACCAGCGGCGAAACACCGAGCAGGAGAAGCGCTTTCAAATGTGACCGGCCACCTCCCAGCAACGGCGCAAAGGATGTCATCACGATGCGGTCCTCACTATAGAGACGCTGGTACTCTGCAAAATTGCTGAAGTTCTCGTGATTGCTGTTCTTCAGATGGAAGGACTCGGCCGCAGCACCTTCGGCAAGGATAACTTCGTGCGTATCGAGCATGACGGCATAGTACTCGATCGATGCGTCGGCGGCGGGAGTGACCGATGCGATCGTCGTGCCGTTCACGAGGTCCTTCACCTGGATCAGAACGCCGTTCAGGTACAGCGCATGGCCAGGCGACAGATAGAGATCCGCATGAGGTGTGTGCCCGTCCAGCGCGTGGCGGGAAACCCGGATCGGCACGACGTCCTTGTGCCAGCGCGCGCCGCTCTTCTTGAAGCTTTGGCGGCCGACCCACTTTACCGGACGGGTGTTACCATCAGGAAGGGCAACGCGATCGCCGATGCGCAGATCTTCGACGGGCTTCTCACCACAATCCGTGAGGATCGCCGTTCCCCGCAGGAAACATTGTGGGCCGCTTCCGCTGCCGCCACTGGAGCCACCACTTCCGCCTGAGCCACCGCTCCCGCCAGAGCCTCCGTGTCCACCGGAGCCGCCCCGTCCCCAAAGCCGTCCCAGCGCATTGGCGGGAGAGGTGGATATTGCTGCGGCCAAGGCTGCCACGCCGGCAATACGAGCACTGGCGGCGGCGGCTACGCCTAGAAAATGTCTGCGCGCAGTGTTGCGTGGCAGCTTCGGATCTTCCGTAGATGACATGTGGGCGGTCTCCTGAAAACATTTACACCGCCATATGTTACAATAGGTTGTATCGCATTCCATTCCGCTAAATAGCGTTACAACCTACCGAAAAGGGCGTAGGCATGGCCTATTGGGGTCCCGAAATACGCTGTTGCCGGTACCAAAAAGCGGAGGATTTATCTGCTACCCGAACGCGAAAGAATCAAACTGAGTACCATGGACACCGGTTGAATCGCAGGAAAAACAGCCTATATGGAGTTCGCGAATCGAGCCGGAAACGGCGGCTCTTCCAAAGCCTCGGAACGTTTGCCTGCGTTCGAGAAAGCTTCATCTGTGCGGCAGGCGGCGCATCGCCTCGTCGATCAGCAGATTGGCGATCATCATGCGCCTGTTGGCATGGTCGCGGAAAGGTTCTGCGACGCTATCAGGATGATTGGCCTTGGCAAAGGCGCGCCGTTTCTCGTTCAGCGTCTGTTGGGTATCGGCGGCAATGATCGCCAGTTCCCCAGCGATCTCTTCCGGAGCGATGCGGGCGAGATGGTCTGGCATGACGGGCTCGGGTGGAGGCGCAGCCGCCGGTTCCTCCGCGACCGCGGCGGCGGGATCGAGATCGAGAATGTCGAAATAGGCCTGGCCGACGCGTTGTGAGGCGGCCGAGACACCTTCCATGACGTCGAAGGCAAGCCCGGTGCCGAGGCCGGGAACCCGGTGGGCCGCTGGCGCCTGTGCGTCCTCGTCCGTCCCGTCCTCCGCCTTCAGCCGCTCAAGGACTGATTGAAATACCGACTGTCCGAACAGCATCCGCCTTCCTTTCGATGCGTACATTGAAGACGGACAAGATGGCGCCGGGCTTGCGGCCTCGTCAGCCGGCCTGCTTGTGGCTCTCCTCGAGGATGATGTCGTAGAGTAGCCTTGCACTCGGCGGCAGCGCCCGTTCCCTGGCGGTGATCATGCTGTAGGGCTTGACATTGATGTCGAAATCGATCGGCAGCATGCGCACATCAGAGGCATTCGAGCCCTGGCTGGCAAGGAACTGAGCGACATCGACGGCGACGGGAGCGATCGCATCGGTTTCGCAGATGATGGCGCAGGTCAAAAGCAGCGAGGAGGTGTTGACGATGTTTTCGGGCAACGCCACGCCGCGCGACAGGAATACGTCCTCGATCGTGCGGCGCAGCAGCGTGCCCGGCGGCTGGAACACCCAGTCGTAATCCCTGACGTCGGCGAGGCTGCTCGTCTTCTGCTTCATGAGCGGATGGCGGTTGCGCACGATCAGGCAGGCGCGCTCGATGCCGATCTCCTTCACCTCGAACAGGCGCGGATTGAGATCATCGGGAATGCGGCCGATGATGAAGTCATGGCGGGCGGCCAGCAGCTCGCGAGCAAGCACGTTGCTCGTCTCCACCTGGATGTTGATCTCAATGCCGGGATAGGCCTTGCGCACCTTGTTGATCGCCGGGACGACGAGGCTCATGGCCGGCGCCGTCACCGCGCCGATGAAGACCGAGCCGCCTTTGCCGCTTTTCAATTCACCGATCTCGCGGCTCGCCTCGCGAAGCTCCAGGAGGATCTTCCGAGCCCTTCGGGCAAGCGCTGCGCCGAAGGTCGTCAGCACCACGCCGCGGGCCACCCGCTCATAAAGCGACGTCTTGGTGATCGATTCCATTTCGGACAACATCCGCGATGCGGCGGGCTGCGAAATGTTCAGAACCTCCGCCGCGGCGGAAATCTGTCCGCTATCTTCGATTGCGACGATCATGCGCAGGTGATTCAGCTTAAGTCCTGCACGCAAAAGGCCGTCATCGCCGAAATTATCGCTGTGGATATCGACGTGATCCATCAAAAACGGCTCAGAAACAATCGTCATGGTTGCAGCCTCCTCGCTGCGCTCCATCAAAAGTAATACTTTTTAACGATATACCAAAATTGTTATGCACGTTAGCACTTATTCTATTTGACAGTTATAGGAATCCATACCAGTTTGCCGCCGTGTGCTGGTTGGCACTCAACACGTGTGAGATCGTGGAGGAGACCTACTTCGTTTCTCACCATCTGAAGTAACTATCCAATACGGAACCTGCCACAGTTTCGGGGCGGGCGATTTTTCGTCCGCTGCTTATTAACAAGGGAGAGAGAAATGAAATCCATTATCTCATTGATGGCTGCGGCTGCCTTCGGCGTCGCTTCGTTCGTTATGCCGGCAATGGCGCAGGACAAGGGGCTTGTCGGTATCGCGATGCCTACGAAGTCTTCGGCTCGCTGGATCGACGACGGCAACAACATCGTCAAGCAGCTCGAGGCCGCTGGCTACAAGACCGACCTGCAGTATGCTGACGACGATATTCCGAACCAGCTTTCGCAGATCGAAAACATGGTCACCAAGGGTGCCAAGGTTCTCGTCATCGCTTCGATCGACGGCACGACGCTTTCCGACGTTCTCCAGAAGGCTCATGACGCCAACATCAAGGTGATCGCATACGACCGCCTGATCCGCGACTCGGCCAACGTCGACTACTACGCCACCTTCGACAACTTCCAGGTCGGCGTTCTGCAGGCTGGCTCCATCGTCGACGCCCTCGGCCTCAAGGATGGCAAGGGCCCGTTCAACATCGAACTGTTCGGCGGCTCGCCTGACGACAACAACGCCTTCTTCTTCTATGACGGCGCAATGTCCGTCCTGCAGCCTTACATCGACAGCGGCAAGCTCGTCGTGAAATCCGGCCAGACCGGCATGGACAAGGTCGGCACGCTGCGTTGGGACGCTGCAACGGCCCAGGCCCGCATGGACAACCTGCTCTCGGCGAACTACACCGACGCCAAGGTCGATGCCGTCCTGTCTCCCTATGACGGTCTGTCGATCGGCATCATCTCGTCGCTGAAGGGCGTCGGCTACGGTACTCCGGACCAGCCGCTCCCGGTTGTTTCCGGTCAGGACGCTGAAGTTCCGTCGGTCAAGTCGATCATTGCTGGCGAACAGCACTCGACGGTCTTCAAGGACACCCGCGAACTCGCCAAGGTCACTGTTGCCATGGTCGATGCCGTCATGTCCGGCAAGGAGCCCGAGGTCAACGACACGAAGACCTACGACAACGGCGTCAAGATCGTTCCGTCCTATCTGCTGAAGCCGGTTGCCGTCGACAAGACCAACTACAAGCAGATCCTCGTCGACGGCGGTTACTACACCGAAGACAAGCTGAAGTAATGAGAGGGACCGGAACCCGCGCTTGCGGGTTCCGGTCTTCGATTTTATGATCGCCTAGCCGCTCGACGGCTGGAGGCGCTGGAACTTTGACTATGGACAATACCATCCTCGAAATGCGGAGCATCACCAAGACGTTCCCGGGCGTCAAGGCGCTGGAGAACGTGAACCTCAAGGTTCGCCAGGGTGAGATCCACGCATTGGTGGGCGAAAACGGGGCCGGCAAATCGACCCTGATGAAAGTGCTATCAGGCGTCTATCCGACAGGAAGCTATGAAGGCGACATCGTCTATGAAGGCGAGACGCGCAACTTCAAGGTCCTGAAGGATTCCGAAGAAATCGGCATCGTCATCATCCACCAGGAACTGGCACTGGTGCCGCTGCTATCGATTGGCGAGAACATCTTCCTCGGCAACGAGAATGCCAAGAACGGCGTCATCAGCTGGGAAGAGACGTTCAACCGCACGAAGAAGCTGCTCACCAAGGTGGGCCTGCGCGAATCTCCGAACACGCTGGTCACCGACATCGGCGTCGGCAAGCAGCAGCTCGTCGAGATCGCCAAGGCACTGTCGAAGAGCGTGAAGCTGCTCATCCTCGACGAGCCTACTGCTTCGCTCAATGAGAAGGACTCGGACGCACTGCTCAATCTGCTGATCGAGTTCCGCAATCAGGGCATCACTTCGATCATCATTTCCCACAAGCTGAACGAGATTCGCAAGGTCGCCGACCAGATCACGGTCCTACGCGACGGCATGACCGTCAAGACGCTCGACTGTCACACGGACGAGATCAGCGAAGACATCATCATCAAGAACATGGTGGGCCGAGATCTGGCCGACCGTTATCCGCCGCGCTCCGTGCCGATCGGCGAGACGATCTTCGAAGTGAAGAACTGGAATGCCTATCACCAGCAGCACCGCGACCGCCAAGTGCTGCACGACATCAACGTCAACGTCCGCAAGGGCGAGGTCGTCGGCATTGCCGGTCTCATGGGTGCCGGCCGCACCGAATTCGCGATGAGCGTCTTCGGCAAATCCTATGGCCACAAAGTCAGCGGCGAGGTCTTCGTCAATGGCAAGGCTGTCGATGTCAGCACTGTGCGCAAGGCGATCGACGCCGGTCTTGCCTATGTCACCGAGGACCGCAAGCAACTCGGTCTCGTGCTCAGCGACAGCATTCTGCACAATACGACGCTTGCCAACCTCGACGGGATTTCGAGCAATAGCGTCATCGACGACATCAAGGAGATGAAGGTCGCGACCGATTACCGGTCGAAGCTGCGCATCCGCTCCTCCGGCGTCTTCCAGGAAACGGTCAATCTTTCGGGCGGCAACCAGCAGAAGGTCGTGCTGTCGAAGTGGTTGTTTTCCGATCCCGATATTTTGATCCTCGACGAGCCGACCCGCGGCATCGACGTTGGCGCAAAGTACGAAATCTATACTATCATCAACCAGCTTGCCGCCGATGGAAAGGGTGTTCTGATGATCTCATCGGAAATGCCCGAACTGCTTGGCACATGTGACCGCATCTACGTGATGAACGAAGGACGCATCGTCGCGGAATTGCCGAAGGGAGAAGCAAGCCAGGAAACTATCATGCGCGCTATCATGCGCTCAGGGGAGAAGAGACAATGACTCCGGTCAACCCGACAACCGAACACAGCAACGTCGTTTCCGTTGCCGATTATATCCGCGGCAATATTCGTGAATACGGCATGCTCATCGCACTCGTCGCGATCATGGTGTTCTTCCAGTTCTATACCGGCGGCATTCTCTTCAAGCCGGTCAACCTGACGAACCTTGTTCTGCAGAACTCCTTCATCGTCATCATGGCGCTCGGCATGCTGCTCGTCATCGTCGCCGGCCATATCGACCTTTCGGTGGGTTCGATCGTCGCCTTCGTCGGTGCGCTCGCGGCGATCTTCACCGTGTCATGGGGCATGAACTTCTGGCTTGCCGGCCTGATCTGCCTGATCGTGGGCGGCATAATCGGCGCGGCGCAGGGCTATTTCATCGCCTATCACCGCATTCCGTCGTTCATCGTGACGCTTGCCGGCATGCTTGTTTTCCGCGGCCTGACGCTGACGGTTCTGAACGGCAAGAACATCGGTCCGTTCCCGAAGGAGTTCCAGGTTATCAGCACCGGATTCCTGCCGGGCGACATGATCGACATTGCCGGCACACCCGTGCAGTCGACCTCGCTGATCCTGACCGTGATCCTGCCTGTCATCCTCTTCTACCTCGCCTGGCGCCGCCGCAAGGTGAACGAAGACCACGGGATCGATGTCGAACCGATGGGCTTCTTCATCGTCCAGAACCTGGTCGTTTCGCTCGCCATCCTGTGGATCGGCTATCTGCTCTCCACCTATAAGGGCCTGCCGAACGTTCTCGTCGTAATGCTGGTGCTGATTGCGATCTACGCCTTCATCACCCGCCGGACCACGATCGGCCGTCGCATCTATGCCATGGGCGGCAATTCGAAGGCGACCAAGCTTTCAGGTATCAATACCGAGCGGCTGAGCTTCTACACCTTTGTCAACATGGGCGTGCTTGCAGGCCTTGCCGGCATGATCATCGCGCTTCGCCTGAACTCGGCAACGCCGAAGGCCGGCGTCGGTTTCGAGCTCGACGTCATCGCGGCCTGCTTCATCGGCGGCGCCTCGGCGTCCGGCGGCGTCGGCAAGATCACCGGTGCGGTCATCGGCGCGTTCATCATGGGCGTCATGAATAACGGTATGTCGATCGTCGGGCTCGGCATCGACTTCCAGCAGATGGTGAAGGGCCTCGTGCTTCTCGCCGCAGTGTTCTTCGACGTTTACAACAAGAACAAGGGCTGAGCGCCTCAAGGCGCCAGCCAGGCATTCGCAGTCCTATGAATGATGGATTCCGGCTCCTGATGGAGCCGGACAGGCGGAGCTTTTTCCTGTCTTCGCCGAAACGAGAAGGATCGAAGTCGTGCTTATTTCACAGATCAAAGGTGCAAACGGAGAGATCATCGTCGCCGTGCGTGAGCAGGGCAGCGCTGCAAGGTCGGTCAAGAACGCCGTCAGCGTCTATGCGCTGGCGATGGAGGCCGCTGACGGCGGCAAGTCGCTTGCCTCGGTCATCGAAGCGCATGGCTACGGCGATGCCGTCGATCTTGAGAGGGCCTATGCGGAAGGCCGCTTCCTTCCGCCGATCACCCATCCTGACGCGGCGCATCTGCATCTGACGGGCACCGGCCTGACGCATCTGGGATCGGCGGCAACGCGGGATTCCATGCACAAGAAGACCACCGAAGCCGCCGAGGAAACCCTGACGGACTCGATGAAGATGTTCAAGATGGGCCTCGAGAACGGCAAGCCGAAGGCCGGCGAAAAGGGCGTCCAGCCCGAATGGTTCTACAAGGGCAACGGCTATGGCGCCGCTGCACCCGGCGCACCGCTCATCTCGCCTTCTTTCGCGCTCGACGGCGGCGAAGAGCCGGAGATGGCTGGCATTTACGTGATCGCCAAGGACGGCTCGCCCTTCCGTATCGGTTTTGCGCTGTCGAACGAATTTTCCGATCACGTCACCGAGCGGATCAACTATCTCTATCTCGCCCATTCGAAGCTGCGCCCGGCCAGCTTCGGCCCGGAAATCCGCGTCGGCGCGCCCCCGGAGGATATTCGCGGCACCTCGCGCATCAAGCGCGGCGACAAGGTGATCTTCGAAAAGCCGTTCCTGTCCGGTGAAGCGAACATGTCGCACACCTTCGCCAATCTGGAATATCACCATTTCAAATACGGCATCTTCCGTGTTCCAGGCGATGTTCATGTCCATATGTTCGGCACGGCAACCCTTTCCTTTGCTGACGGCGTCAAGACCGAAGAGGGCGACGTCTTCGAGATCGAAGTTGCCGAATTCGGCCTGGCGCTCCGCAACCCGCTGAAGGTGGCCGCAGAGGAACAGATCGCTGTCAGGCAGCTCTGAATTCAAGACCTGGCCGCATTCGGCGGCCGGCTCTTTGCTCGTAAACGGTAAAGGAGGCTTGTTTAGCCCATGACCATTTATCAAAATCTGATCGCCGGCGAATGGGTCGGCTCGAACGCGACGAAGAACATCAACCCGTCGGATACGAATGAGGTCGTCGGCCTCTATGCCGACGGCAGCGCAGATGACACGAGAAACGCCATCGCTGCCGCCAAGGCCGCCTTCCCGGCATGGTCGCGCTCGGGCATCTGGGAGCGCCACGTTATCCTGAAGAAGGCCGGCGACGAGATCATGGCGCGCAAGGATGAGCTCGGTGCGCTGCTGGCTCGCGAAGAAGGCAAGACGCTGCCGGAAGCCACCGGCGAAGTCATCCGCGCTTCGCAGATCTTCGAATTTTTCGCCGGTGAGGCGCTGCGGCTGGCCG
The DNA here is from genome assembly GCF_013087515.1 of Rhizobium sophorae. Lineage (GTDB taxonomy): Bacteria > Pseudomonadota > Alphaproteobacteria > Rhizobiales > Rhizobiaceae > Rhizobium > Rhizobium sophorae. The sequence goes on from NZ_JABFCN010000070.1 coordinate 191,829, forward strand.
GTGAGGTCATCCCCTCGGTTCGTCCGAATATCGGGGTCGAGATCACCCGCGAGGCGCTCGGCGTCATCGGCATCATCACGCCGTGGAACTTCCCGATCGCCATTCCCGCTTGGAAGATCGCGCCGGCGCTCTGCTACGGTAACACCATCGTCTTCAAGCCGGCCGAACTGGTGCCCGCCTGTTCCTGGGCGATCGTCGATATCCTCCATCGCGCTGGCCTGCCGAAGGGCGTGCTGAACCTTGTCATGGGCAAAGGCTCGGTCGTCGGCCAGGCCATGCTCGAAAGCCCCGACGTTCACGGCATCACGTTTACCGGTTCCACCGGCACCGGCAGACGCGTCGCCGCCGCCTCCATCGAGCATAACCGCAAGTTCCAGCTGGAAATGGGCGGCAAGAACCCGATGGTCGTGCTTGACGATGCCGATCTCAGCGTCGCCGTCGAGGCGGCCGCCAATTCCGGCTTCTTCTCCACGGGCCAGCGCTGCACGGCGTCGTCGCGCCTGATCGTCACCGAAGGCATTCACGACAAGTTCGTCGCAGCACTTACCGATAAGTTGAAGACGCTGGTCGTCGACAACGCGCTGAAGGCCGGCACCCATATCGGCCCTGTCGTCGATGAGCGGCAGTTGAAGACCGATACCGACTATATCGAGATCGGCAAGTCGGAAGGCGCCAAACTCGCCTTCGGCGGAGAGGTGATCTCGCGCGACACGCCCGGCTTCTACCTGCAGCCGACGCTGTTTACCGAGGCGACCAACCAGATGCGCATTTCGCGCGAGGAGATCTTCGGCCCTGTGGTCTCGGTGATCCGGGTCAAGGATTACGACGAGGCGCTGGCGACGGCCAACGACACGCCGTTCGGGCTCTCCGCCGGTATCGCCACGACCAGCCTGAAGCATGCCACGCACTTCAAGCGCAATTCCGAGGCCGGCATGGTGATGGTCAACCTGCCGACGGCAGGCGTCGATTTCCACGTGCCGTTCGGCGGCCGCAAGGGCTCTTCCTACGGCCCGCGCGAGCAGGGCAAGTACGCCGCCGAATTCTACACAACCGTCAAGACCGCCTACACCCTGGCTTGAGACAAGTGCGATAACCCGGGCCGTGCGAGGCGGTCCGGCGATATCCTGAAGGATAGAGACGATGAAAAAGAAAGCGGAATGGCCGCGCAAGCTGAGGTCGCAGGAATGGTACGGCGGTACGAGCCGCGACGTGATTTATCACCGCGGCTGGCTTAAAAACCAGGGTTATCCGCACGACCTGTTCGACGGCCGGCCGGTGATCGGTATCCTGAACACCTGGTCGGATATGACCCCGTGCAACGGTCATCTCAGAGAGCTCGCCGAAAAGGTGAAGGCGGGCGTATGGGAGGCCGGCGGTTTCCCGCTTGAGGTGCCGGTGTTCTCGGCATCCGAAAACACCTTCCGCCCGACCGCAATGATGTACCGCAACCTTGCCGCGCTCGCGGTGGAAGAGGCGATCCGCGGCCAGCCGATGGATGGCTGCGTGCTGCTGGTCGGCTGCGACAAGACCACGCCGTCGCTTATCATGGGGGCGGCTTCCTGCGACCTGCCCTCGATCGTCGTCACAGGCGGACCGATGCTGAACGGCTATTTCCGCGGCGAACGGGTCGGCTCGGGCACGCATCTGTGGAAGTTTTCCGAAATGGTGAAGGCCGGTGAGATGACGCAGGCCGAATTCCTCGAGGCGGAAGCCTCGATGAGCCGTTCGTCGGGCACCTGCAACACCATGGGCACCGCTTCCACCATGGCTTCCATGGCCGAGGCGCTCGGCATGGCGCTTTCCGGCAATGCTGCGATCCCGGGCGTCGATTCCCGCCGCAAGGTCATGGCGCAGCTGACCGGCCGGCGTATCGTGCAGATGGTCAAGGACGACCTGAAGCCCTCCGAGATCATGACGAAGCAAGCCTTCGAGAATGCCATCCGCACCAACGCGGCCATCGGCGGATCGACCAATGCCGTCATCCACCTGCTCGCCATCGCCGGCCGTGTCGGCATCGATCTTTCGCTTGACGACTGGGACCGCTGCGGTCGTGACGTCCCGACTATCGTCAACCTGATGCCGTCGGGCAAGTACCTGATGGAGGAGTTCTTCTATGCCGGCGGCCTGCCGGTGGTGCTGAAGCGCCTCGGCGAGGCGGGCCTCCTGCACAAGGATGCGCTGACGGTATCCGGCGAAACCGTCTGGGACGAGGTCAAGGACGTCGTCAACTGGAACGAAGACGTTATCCTGCCGGCCGAAAAGGCGCTGACAGCTTCGGGCGGCATCGTCGTGCTGCGCGGCAATCTCGCACCGAAGGGCGCGGTGTTGAAGCCTTCGGCGGCGTCTCCGCATCTGCTGGTGCACAGGGGCAGGGCTGTTGTCTTCGAGGACATCGACGACTACAAGGCCAAGATCAACGACGATAACCTCGACATCGACGAAACCTGCATCATGGTCATGAAGAACTGTGGGCCGAAGGGCTATCCCGGGATGGCCGAGGTCGGCAATATGGGGCTGCCGCCGAAGGTGCTGAAGAAGGGCATCCTCGATATGGTGCGCATTTCCGACGCCCGGATGTCCGGAACGGCCTACGGTACCGTCGTCCTGCACACCTCGCCGGAAGCGGCTGTCGGCGGACCGCTCGCGGTCGTGAAAAACGGCGACATGATCGAGCTGGATGTGCCGAACCGTCGTCTGCATCTCGACATTTCCGAGGAGGAACTGGCACGGCGGCTCGCGGAATGGCAGCCGAACCATGATCTGCCCACATCCGGCTATGCCTTCCTGCATCAGCAGCATGTCGAAGGGGCAGATACCGGCGCCGACCTCGACTTCCTCAAGGGATGTCGCGGAAATGCGGTCGGCAAGGACAGCCACTGAGCAGACCAACGTATGACAAGAGAAGGCGGGCATCACCCGCCTTTTTGTCCCCTTTGTGAGAACGCCGCACGACTTTTCAGGCGCGCAAAGGATTTGTAACGCTTTGAATTGCCGCGTCACTTTCGGGCTGTGCGCTCAGCTCTGGCTCTGGCTTTGCATCTGTCCGCCGTCCTCTACCTTCACGGTGACCGACAGCGTTTCGCCCGGCGTGCCGATGCGCATGCCTGAAATCGGCGCGGCGTCGCGATAGCAGAGGCCGGAGGCGACTCTGATGTAACGGGCATCCGGGCAGATCTCGTTGGCGGGATCGAAGCCGACCCAGCCGAGGCCGGGAATATGGGCCTCGGCCCATGCATGGGTCGCGGCCTGTTCGACCTTTTCCTCCATCATCAAATAACCGGAGATATAACGCGCCGGCACCTGCAGGGCACGGGCAGCGGCAACGAAGATGTGCGCATGGTCCTGGCAGACGCCGCACTTCCTCTCCAGCGCCTGTTCGGCCGTCGTCTCGGTGTTGCTGGTGCCGGGCTTATAATCGACCGTCTCGTGGATCGCCGTCATCAGCGCATGCATGCGGGAAAGCTCATTGTCGCCGGTGACGCCCTTGATCAGTTCCTTCACCAGCCTGCCGCCCTTGGTCAGCGGCGTGTCGCGCAGGAAGAGCCAAAGCGGGCAAAAGCCGGTATGCGGGCCGGTGACGCCGTTGTTGTCCTCCGTCTCGACCTCGCCTTCGGCCAGGATACGCGTCACATCCTGCTCGCCTTCCAGCGAGACCAGATTGACATGATTGCCGTACTGGTCGTCATATTCTACTTCCGGCGTGGCACCTTCGACTTTCAGAGACCAGCCGAGCACTTTCTGAGCTGATGTCGTCGGTGGCGTCAGCCGCAGCCGTTGCAGCGAGAATTGCGCCGGTTCGTCGTAGCGGTATTCGGTGAGGTGGCTGATCTTCAGTCTCATATTGTTATCCGCTTATACATAGAACCGGTAGCCGTCGGAAATTTCCGCGCCGAGCTTGTTGTTGCGCGCGACGAAATCCTCCAGGAACTCGTGCAGGCCCTGATCCATGATATCCCGGATCGCCCTTGTCTGCAGCGTGGTGCGGATTGAATCCGCCGTATCGTGGGCAGGAAGCCGCTCCTCGTAATCCTGGGCGAGATAGCCGAGATTGCTGACGATCTTCTCATAGCAATAGGCAAGCGAGCGCGGCATCTGGACATTGAGGGTCAGGAAGTCGGCGATGTTCATCGCCCGGTATTCGCCGTCATAGGCCCAGCTATAGGCGCGGTGCGCCGAGACCGAGCGCAGGATCGATTCCCACTGCACGTTGTCGAGGGAGGAGCCGACAGCCGAGACCGAGGGCAGCAGCACGTAATATTTCACGTCGAGGATGCGGCTGGTATTGTCTGCCCGCTCGATGAAGGTGCCGATGCGGGCAAAATTATAGAGCTCGTTGCGCAGAGTCGAACCATGGAAGGCGCCGCGGATGAGGCCGGCGCGGCGTTTGATGACGTCGATCACCTCTGGCATTTCGGCCGCCTTGACGCGCTTTTCGAGCAGCGACTTGAGGTCGATCCAGCATTCGTTGGTCGCTTCCCAGGTCTCGCGTGTCAGGGCGGTGCGCACCATGCGGGCATTGTTGCGGCCGGAATCGATGCAAGACATGACGCTCGACGGATTCGTGCGATCGCGCAGCAGATAGTCGATCGCGTCCGCGTTGGTCAGCTTGTTATGGCCTTCGTCATAAGCCTCGCGTACGCCCGCACTTTGTAGAACGCCATCCCAATTGTCATCGCCGGTGCTGCTGCGGGTCAGCGACATGCGCAACCCCGCATCGATCAGGCGGGCTATATTTTCGGCGCGCTCGATGTAACGAAACATCCAGTAGAGGCCGTTTGCTGTTCTTCCGAGCATCAGTCCTCCAATACCCAAGTGTCTTTGGTGCCGCCGCCCTGGCTGGAATTGACCACCAACGAGCCCTGCTTCAGCGCCACGCGCGTGAGACCACCCGGAATGATCTGCACCTTGTCCGACACGAGCACATAGGGGCGAAGGTCGACATGGCGCGGCGCGATGCCCTTGTTGACGAGGATCGGCACGGTGGAGAGCGACAGCGTCGGCTGGGCGATGTAGTTGTTCGGCTTGGCCTTCAGCTTCTCGGCGAAATCGGCGCGCTCCTTCTTCGATGCCGTCGGGCCGACCAGCATGCCGTAGCCGCCGGAGCCGTGCACCTCCTTGACCACCAACTCTTCCAGATGCTCCAACACATATTTCAGGCTGTCGGCTTCCGAACAGCGCCAGGTCGGCACGTTTTCGAGGAGCGCCTTGCGGCCGGTATAGAATTCGACGATCTCGGGCATATAGGAATAGATCGCCTTGTCGTCGCAAATGCCGGTGCCCGGCGCATTGGCGATGGTGATGTTGCCGGAGCGGTAGACATCCATGATGCCGGGAATGCCGAGCGCGGAATCGGCCCGGAAGGTCAGGGGATCGAGGAAGTCGTCATCGACGCGGCGGTAGAGCACGTCGATCGCTTCGTAACCGCGTGTCGTCCTCATCTTCACCTTGCCGTCGATGACGCGTAGATCCGAGCCTTCGACCAGTTCGACGCCCATCATGTCGGCGAGGAAGGAATGTTCGTAATAGGCGGAATTGTAGATGCCCGGCGTCAGCACGGCGACGCGCGGCTTGCCCTTGCAGCCTGGAGGGGCGAGCGAGGCGAGGCTCTGACGCAGCAGATATGGATAATCCTCGACACGCTGCACCTTGTTCTCATGAAAGAGTTCAGGGAACATCTGCATCATGGTTTCCCGGTTTTCCAGCATGTAGCTGACACCGGAGGGCGTGCGGGCATTGTCCTCCAGCACGTAAAACTGGTCCTCTCCGGTGCGCACGATATCGGTGCCGACGATGTGGGTGTAGACGCCGCCGGGCGGCCGGAAGCCGATCATTTCGGGGATGAAGGTGACGTTGTTCTCGATCAGCTCGCGAGGAACGCGGCCGGCGCGGATGATCTCCTGCTTATGATAGATATCGTCCAGAAAGGCGTTGAGCGCGATCACCCGCTGCTCGATGCCTTGGGCGAGCTTGCGCCATTCGCGGGCGGAGATGATGCGGGGTATGATGTCGAAGGGGATGAGCTTTTCGGAACTGTCGGCATGGCCGTAGACCGCGAAGGTGATGCCGGTCTTCCGGAAAATGTTTTCCGCATCGCGGGATTTGGCAATCAGATGCGCCCGGTCTTGGCTGTTGTACCACTCGAAGTATTTGTCATAAGGCGGGCGGGGACTTTCGTCCCCGGTAATCATTTCATCAAATGCCAAAGGCTCGGCTCCCCTTTTTTGTTCATTTGAATACAACGCAAATGGCAATGCAAGAACCATGCGCAGTTCGAGGAAAAGATTTTGCGCTGCGGAAAACGGGTGAAAATCTGGGCATTTAAAAGTGATGCAGTGCGGCATGGCGGATAGGGATCTCGAGGCTTGCGCAAAATCTGAGCATGTGATCGCTTTTCGTTCGGTCAAGGCGGTCGAATATAGTCACGCGCCTAAGGCTCCCCGGCCCGCCCTCCGTGGCAAATGCCGGCTGGCGCGACCGCCACTGGGTCTCTGCCATCAGCGAAATTTCAAATAAACATCAATGCTTCGCCTTTGACGGCAGTTGCCGCGTGGGGCTATCAGCACGGCGACCCTTCTCTCCCGAGCCGCTCCATGTCCTTCGATCGCCTTGCCCCCACCATTTTCGTCCTCCTCTGGTCCACGGGCTGGGTGGTGGCGAAATACGCCTCGCTGCATTCCGAGCCCTTCACCTTTCTTTCGATACGTTACGCGCTGTCGGCGGCGGCATTCCTGGCGCTCTGCCTGGTGGTGCGGGCACAATGGCCGAACAGCCGGGCGACGGCGCTGCGCGCCGTCTATTCCGGCTTCTTCCTTCACGGTTTCTATCTCGCCGGTCTCTGGTGGGCGATCGCCAATGGCGTGCCAGCCGGCATATCGGGCATCATCGCGGCGCTGCAGCCGCTGCTGACGGCGATGGCAGCTCCCTTCCTCATCGGCGAGCGGCTGCAGCAGGCACAGAAGCTCGGCCTTGCCCTTGGCTTCGTCGGCATTGCCATCGCCATTTCGCCGAAGCTGCTCGATCCGGCGACCGCCGATCTCACGCATGCCGCCCTGCCGCTGGCAATCAATCTCGTCGCGATGGCGTCGGTCTCCTACGGCACGCTCTATCAGAAGAAACACCTGCAATCCGGCGACCTCAGAACCATCGCGACCTTGCAATATATCGGCGCACTGATCCTCACGCTGCCGCTTTCGCTGGTCTTCGAGCATCAGCATTTCGACGGCGCCGCGCAGGCCTATGGCGCGCTGGCCTGGTCGGTCTTCGGCCTGTCGATGGGCGGCGTCGGGCTGCTGCTTTATCTCATCCGCCACGGCCAAGTCTCACGCGCCGCTTCGTTGATTTACCTGATGCCGCCAGCTGTTGCTCTCGAAGCCTTCATCGCCTTCGGCGAACCGTTGACCCTGCCGTTGATCGTCGGCACGGTCGTCGTCGTGGCCGGTGTCTATCTGACGAACCGCAGGATCATGCAGCAGGTGGAAGCCAGGGGATAGCTTAAGCGAAATACGACATGCTTCAACTAAAAGAGGCCGGAGATACCTGCCAGGGCTAACCGGAATGTGGGATGTCGCCTGTTTGTCCGGGAGCCGCGAGGCTTGGTGCAGGCAGACTAGATCAGCTCCGTCACTTGAATTGAAGCTTTTTGGACGAAGCTAACAATTGATCAGATGAACTGCTGAGGGCCTTCTGGACCATCGTATCCCTTGCCGCGATTGTCGGGTTGACTATAGCTGCTCATGCAGTTCTCGGTTTCTGCGGTCTTGTCGAAAAGGCATATCTCATATCCATCCTCGTCAACATAGAGGCTCACACAGGCCTCTCCCGGACTGTCGCCTGGCGTGCAAAAAAACTCCAGCTCTTCGTCGAATTCGCCATCTGGCATACCGGCAGATGCCAGCCCAAACGGACCGGCACCAGCAAGAATTGAAGTCAACACGAACAGCTTCCATAGCAAGGGAGGAGGCGACATATGTGGCTCCTTTACTGGCGGAAGAATCGGGTTCCGCTCATCGCACCACCGCGAGGACCAGTACGGGTGACCGAGCACGAGGCGTCGGCGCGGCTGCATGTCCGCGTGCGGCTGGCAGTTCCGCCATAAGGTCCGACGGTATTGCGAGTTGCCGTGCATGCCCCGTCGGCGCAGGTCCTGGTCTGCTGGCTCGATCCGCCATAGATCCCGGTTACCCCGCGGGTCGCGGTGCAGCTTCCATCCGCGCATTCGACCGATCGGCCATACGAGTCCACACGCGCCCGAGGATAGGCGCCATAGACAGCCCGCGGAGGTACGGCGTAAACGGACCAGCTCCGGTACCAGGGATAGCGGACATAATAGTTGTCCCAATAGGCCTTGTTAAAGGCGACGACCGCAACCCCGACGGTAGCCGCAACGGCCGGCGTAAGCACGACGGGAGCACCATTGTAGACCACTTGGACATAGCGCGCGGACACCCAGCCCCGATAGCTGGCGAAACCGATATCGCACCAGGTGTAGCCCGGCAGGCAGCCATGGGTGACGATGCGTGCGCCGACCGGAACGACAACGACAACGGGGTATCCGGTTGAGGGCCCAGCCCTTAGATTGACGTTGCCCGTGGCCACTGCGACGGTGGCTGCTGCTGCCATCGACGCCATGGAAATCACCAGGGCAATCGCGACCCATAATCTCTTGATCATATCCCTATCCTTTACGATGGACCCGCGCCTGCGGAGCCTTCCGAGCATGACGTTAGGCTGCGGATATCGCTCACCCATCTCGCGGGCGTAGAAATTTGTAGCTTTTTGTTGCATTGGCCGGGGTCAGTGGGCCTGAAGGCGGTCCGTCCCCGATCGTTCGCCGATGATGCGGCCATCTGTCAGCTCGATCGTCCGGTCAAAAAGATCCAGCGAACGGGGATCATGCGTCACAACTACGATCCCGGCGCCCCTCGTGTCGGCAATTTGCCGAAAGAGCTCGATGACCTGACGCCCGCGAACGCCGTCGAGCGCTGCCGTCGGCTCGTCGGCAAGGATGAGGGTCGGATCGTTGGCCAGGGCACGGGCAATCGCCACGCGTTGCTGCTCGCCGCCGGATAGCCGTGATGGACGATTGCCGACACGATGTGCGAGACCGAGTCCCGTCAACAGGAGTTCAGCATGACGACGGGCGTCACGGGCGGGCACATCATCGATTTCCATTGCCAGCGCAACATTTTCCAATGCCGTCAGGAAGGGAATGAGATTGGCCTTTTGAAACACGAACCCGATGTTCCGCCGCCGGAAGTCGCGCAATCGGTCGAGTTCCTCTCCCGCCCTCGAGACAAGAGTGCCGCGAATTCTCACCTCGCCGTCGCTTGGCGGCTCCAGCAGCCCGGCGATCAGAAGCAGCGTGCTTTTTCCCGATCCGCTCGGTCCGAGGATCGCAACCAGTTCACCGGCACGGATATCCAGGGAGACCCCGTCAAGCGCCATGACGATGCTGTCGCCGCTGCGGTAATGTCGGGCCGCATCGCGCACCGACAGGATTGGCTCCGCCGTCACGACAGCACCTCCTGGGCTCTGATCTTCAACGCCCGCCAGATCCCGAGCAGGCTTGCAAACGCGCAAACGGCCCCCACCGCAAGCGCAAGCCCGGCAAAATCCCATGGATCGATGACCACCCTTCGTGGGAAGAACGGGAAGATAAGCTTCGACATCGCCAATCCGAGTGCAAGCGCGCCCGCGCCGATCAGGAAGGATTGCTGGGCGATCATGGCGACAATCACGCTGTTTCGCGCACCGATGAGCTTCAGCATGGCGATCTCATGAAGATTTTCCATCGTGAGCATATAGATGATGAGCGAGATGACGATCGCCATCACCACCAGAAGGACGCCCGTGAATGCCAGGATCTGCAATCTGAGGCGCCAGAGACGTTGATTGAGCAAAAGGTCGCGCTGATCGGTGCGGGAGAGAATATTGGCATCTCCCCAGGACAGGACGTTGGTTCGCACTCGATTCTCGTCCGCGCCCTTGTCGAGAGTGACAAGCACGGCGGCGATCTTGCTGTCCTGCTGAACGGAACTTTCGGAGACCGCCGCGGCGCCTGTTTTGCCCGCAGCGGCGCGCGCAAGCAGGATTTCTTCATTTGTACGGCGCTGGGCGATCGCCATCGCGTCGTTGACGGTAACGAACATCAGTCCATCGCCGCTGGCGTCCACCATGCCGCGCGTCAGGCCGACGATCAGATAGTCGTCCTGAGCGAGCCGCACCCGATCTCCAAGCGCAAGCCCGATGCTTTCGTCCGCGATCGCTTCGAAATGACCGGCGGCAAGGTAGCGCCCCCGCTGCAGTTGAACCCACTCGCCTCGATCCTTTGGAAAATCGAGACCGGTGATGGAGGCGCGCAGATCGCGCCCTTCCAAGCCGAACTGCTGGCTTATCTGGACAAAGCGCCGGACCGAAGATACGCCGGTCAATCCTTCAACGCGGTGGTCCATGTCTGACGAAACGGCGGAACTTTCGGAAAATGGGCCGGCTCTGCCCCCTTGTACCACCCAGAGATCCGCACCGATCTTCTCCACGACGAGAAGCGCGTCTTCCACAATGCCGCGGTAAAGACCAACCATTCCGGTCGATGCCGTGATGAGGAACCCGACGCCGGTCATGGTCAGCAGAAAACGCAGGAAATTGTATTTGACGTCCTTGAAGGCGAGATTCATCGTCTGGCCCCACCTTCGGCAATCTTCATGCCGAAATAGACATCGCGCGGCTCGCTCAGGATGACATCGCCCGGTTGCAGCCCCTTTACTACTTCCACGAACGGTCCACCGGCGTCTCCGAGCGTTACCGCGATCCAGTAAGCCCGACCGCCGTCAACGATCCAGACGCCCGGTTTCCCCTGTCGCCGTTCAATCGCGGCGGCCGGCACGGCAAGCACACCTTTCCTGGTATCGATTTCGATCGTCGTCATCCCGCGCTGACCAAGAGCCCAGTTCGGCGGCAGTGTGTCCGGGCGCAGATCGACGGAAAATTCACGCGTTTCCGTATCGACTTGCCTGCCAATGCGAAGAACCGTCGCCATTATAGATGCTCCCTTGCCGCCGCCATTGAACCGAATGACGGCCTTCTGGCCTGGCGAAAGGCGAGAGATCGAACTCTCGTCGAAACGTGCTGACAGGATGATCGAAGCCGTATCAACGAGCTGGACGATCTCCGACCCCGGGGTGATCGTGTCGCCGACGTAGTGATCGCGCGAGATAACGACGCCGTCAAAGGGCGCGCGAATGGTTCCTTCCTCGAGTTTGACCCGCTGGAGCTCGGCGGTCGCTGTAGCTGAGGCTTCCTGAGCCTTGGCCTGCTCAATCGCCGCCTGCGAGCGCTTGAGATCGGCTTCAGCCTGCCTGAGCGTGGCCACCGCTGTATCGTAGGATTCCTGACTTGCGATGGTTTTTTCGACCAGCACCTTTTTGCGATCGAAATTCGCCTGCGCATTGGCGAGCACCGCCTCGGCGTGCTCGCGGTCGGCGATCGCCACATCGACTGCCCTGCGCGCGGCATCGACCGAGGCCAGCGACGCGCCAAGTTCGCTCTTCAGGTCGTCAGTGACCATCTCGGCGATGACATCTCCCTGGTTGGCCCGGTCGTTGCGATCGACACGCATCATCGCGATCACTCCCTGCAGCCGAGAGCTGACCAGGCTCGTGCGCGTCGCGTCCAACGTGGCAGGGCCGGTCAAATCGACGGTTAGGTTGGTTGCTTTCACGGTAAACTGCTCTACGGCATGCGACACGAGATAGCGGTTGCCCAACCACACGGCGCAAATGGCGGCGAGCGCGATTACAGCGGCGCCGACACGTCTGAACCGCCCGTCGGGACGCGAAAGCGGCCGGGCGCCGATAACTTTGGCATCGATGAAAGCGCCGCCGTCCGTCGGGACACCGGCATGTCTGCCGGTGTCCTTGCCCTTGGCAGTTCGCCTCGGCCGGGCGCGCGCATCTGTTATCTTCTGATCCATGCCGTCACTTCGGAAGAGCTTCGGCGAGCGTGGCTTGGCACGTCGGCGTCAGGTTCGCCCGATTTGCCTGAAGGCATGCGGCAATCCGGCCACCGCCAGGCTGAACGCCCTGGCAATACTGTTTGAGATCAGCCTTGCAGGCTTGGATGACCTTCTTTGCTTGAGCCCGCATTTCCGGCGTCATCTGGCTTTGAGCCATGGCGGTAGCAGGCGCTGCGCAGGCGGCGGCGACCAGAGCGATCCTCAGCCAAGAGGCCGGATTCCGGCGATTGATGAAGTTCATAACGTTTCCTTTCATTCACGTTGCCTTTCTTCGTCTACTGCTGGGAAGCATCAGCCTTCGCTGGGAGCTTCGATTGTTCGCCCGTTTTCGGACGAGCGAGGTCGGGCCGCCGCCGCCTTTCGGCCTGTGACGGGGCCGAAGAGAACGGTGAATTTTTGCCTGAATTTAGGGGCCTCGCGAGCCTCTCGCACCATTGCTCTCCATTCGGAAAACACGATGCGCAGCGGATGGTGCGACTGCGAGCCACCACGCAGACCGTAGGTCAGCGGCTTGCCCTCCGGCGCTTCCGCAAAGGTGCCGAACAACCGGTCGAACAGGATCAGCGTGCCGCCGAAGTTCTTGTCGAGGCATTCGGCATCCGAGGCATGGTGAACCCGATGATGCGTCGGCGTGTTGAGTATCCATTCGAGCGGCCCAAAACGGGGTGAGAGTTCGGTATGAAGGAAAAACTGATAGGCGAGATTTGCTGCGAGCGCCGCAACGATGGCGAACGGGTGAAAGCCCAGAAAGGCCAGCGGCAGGTAGAACAGGAAATGTCCCGAGATATTGGCGGTCCAGCCGAGGCGCAGTGCCGCGGTCAAGTTCATGCGTCTCGGTGAATGGTGAACCGAATGGGTGGCCCAGAGCCAGCGGATATGATGGGAGGCGCGATGATGCCAGTAGTAGACAAAGTCGACCGCAAAGAAGAGAAGCATTGCCCGGGCGGGCGTTCCTGCACCCAGATCGAAAATGCGGTGCTCGTAAGCCAACATGAAGGGAAGAGCGACGATCGCCGCTTCCAGTCCGCGGATGAGGGAATGACCAGCAGCAACGCCGAAGGTCGCGGCCGTTTCTCGCATGTCGTGGAGGTCGTGATGCGCGAGCCTGCCGATCAGATATTCGAGCAGCATGAAAGACGCCGCAACAGTGAGAACACCGAACCGTACCGAAGCTACGGAATCTAAAGGCGACATGGTCGTTCCTCATCAGCTGCGAGATGGATCGAAAATGCAAGCCGGCGACTTCCTGGGGTTTTGGCGCGCCGCCGGCTCATCAAGGTGCGAATTGGCTGTGGTCGACTACCAGTTGACGCTCCCCTGACGGGTGACGGTGTTGCCGTTTGGGCCTGTCGTTGTCGCCGAACTGCTGCAGGAGCCACCCGCTTGATCGCAGGTTGCCGTTCTCGATCGAGAATAGGTCTTTCCATAGGGACCGGTGCGGGTCACATTGCGCGAGCAGGATCCGCCCGAACAGCCGCCACTTGCGTGCATTGAGGCTGTTCCATTTGTGCCGCTCACGGAACGGTCGCGGCTCCACGCGTTGGCGTCTGCAGCGATAGTCAGCGCAAATGTGCCGGCCAGAACAGCGGCCGTGATGTGCTTCATCATGATCTTGTCCTCTCTGTCAGAGACTTTGCAGGAATGCCGAAAGCTGGGTGCAGTCGACATAGGGACAAGATTCGACGCCTTCGGTATCACGCCGATAAACAACCTGTGTCGAGATGTTCGGTTTTGTTGCCCGCATGTAGAGAATTGTAGCAATGGCCTCCGCATTCTTGATCGCACTCGGTTTTCGGTCCAATTTCCGGCCATGGAAGAAATGGCACGTACTATCCTCGTCGTGGATGATGACCCGGAGATCAGAAGACTCGTCGCAGCTCTGCTGTCGCGCGAAGGCTTCGACGTGCGAACGGCTGAAAACGGGATAGAGCTGGACGACGTTCTGCGCAGGGTCCGGCCAGATCTGATCATCCTCGACCTGATGCTCCCGGGAGAGGACGGGCTTTCGATTTGCCGACGCATGCGGTCCGAAGGCGCTTTCCCCATTCTGATGTTGACGGCAAAGAACGACGAGATGGATCGGGTCGTAGGGCTGGAGGTCGGCGCCGACGACTATGTTTCGAAACCCTTCGGACCTCGCGAACTCCTTGCACGCGTGCGCGCCCTTCTCCGCCGCACCCAGTCGCAGCCTTTGCAGGCTGCGAGCCGACGATACAGCTTCGATCGCTTCATCATCGATCTCGATGCCCGTCAGCTGACAGATGAGGATGGAGAGCCGGCGACGCTGACCAGTGCCGAGTTCGATCTTCTGACGTGTTTTGTGCTGCGGCCACGCCGCGTCCTCTCTCGCGACCAGATCCTCGACTGGACACATGGTCGCACCGCCGATCCACTCGACAGGACAGTCGACATACTGGTGTCGCGGCTGCGCAAGAAACTGGAGAGTCTGAGCCCCGGCAACACGCTTATCAGTACGGTGCGCAACGGCGGCTACCTGCTGACGGTGCCTGTGCGTCAGGTATCGTGATGTTTCGCCTCGGGCTATCGGCGCGGATCCTCGGCATCGGCGTGACGTTCCTATTGAGCGCCTGGATTGCGCTTGTCGCGCTTTACTATTGGTCGAATGGCCTCAGCCGTGTTGCCACCTATCCGTCCGCCACCCAGATTCTGACGATTACGGAAGTGTTGTCTGACGCTGCACCGCAAGCGCGCCAAAAACTCGTGATGGCTGCCAGTTCATCCGTCCTGACCGTTGCGATCGATCCAACTGGCGTGGTGTTGTCGCCGGAACCTGCCTTGCGCGAGCATATGGAAGATTTGCCGGAGTTTGCCGCCTACAGCAACGCTCTGGGAGACAGGCTGATCTCGATCCGCAGGCTTGACGCCGCCGCATCCGGTGCCAGAAGGCCACGTCTATTAGGAGGGGCGATAGACCCGATCGAGTTTCGAGTGCGGCTGAACGATGGCGCCATCGCGCGACTGCAAACAAAGACGCCGTTCATCGTGACGCTATTCGGTCTTCCGGCCGGCTTAGGCGCTGGTTTGGTGGGGACGCTTTTTGCGCTGGTTGCCTTTATTCTCCTTCACCGGGAAATACTGCCGCTGACCAAGCTTGCAGCCGCGGTTGACAGAATGGATCCCTCTGGAGAACCAGTGCAACTGACCAACATCCCTGCCCGGACACCGGAGACCGTCGCGCTCGTGAAGGCGTTCGAGCGGTTGCAGGCACGGCTCCAATCGATAATCGGCAGCCGATTTGCACTCATCAGCGGCGTTCAGCACGACGTGCGCTCTTTCGCAACCCGTCTACGTCTGCGGATCGATCACATCTCCGACCTGACCGAGCGGGAGAAGGCTATCCGCGATATCGCGGACATGATCGATCTGCTCGACAATGCGCTGCTGACTGCCCGGGCAGGTGTTGGCGCACTCGATCAAGAGCTTATGGATCTCGTAGCTCTCATCGAGCAGGAGACCGTCGATCTGGGGGCGTCGGGCTGGAACGTGACGCTAAGCTCCCTGCCGCAGGGGCGAGAGATACTCGTCATAGCCGATCGTCTCGCAATCAGGCGAATCCTCGCGAACCTCGTCGATAACGCCGTGAAGTACGGTCAGATCGCAAATGTCACACTCGAGGAACGCGACAATATGGCGATCATCCTGGTCGAAGATATGGGTCCCGGTATTGTTGAAGGCGAAATCGATCTTCTTTTGGAACCGTTTGTCCGCTCCGAACCGTCCCGCGCCCGCAAAACTGGTGGGGCCGGGCTCGGCCTTGCCGTGGTAAGAACTCTTGTGGAAGCCCAGGGCGGAACGATAGCAATTAGCAACCGCGCCAATGGCGGAGCTCGCGTGGAACTGCGCTTCCCGCTTTTCGGTCTTCCTACATGATAGTTTTCGTGCGAATTGTCTTCATCGCGCTAGATCAGCTCGAAATTCGTTGAAATAAGACCGTTTACATTCATCTTTGGATGGACGCTTGGATGTGGAACTAGAGCGAGCAAACGGCTTTGCACCCACAGGGCCTTAACCCTTCCGACCTTATTTCATATCTGGCTCTGATCGCAGACCGGTTTTCCATATCTGCAACTGGAATAGCCTTTTTAGTCCCTTCCCAGACAGCGCTGGCAAGATAACTGGCGCAGAAAGCAAAAATTGCCGCAAAGCCGGAATTCTGCGACCGACCTTTGCGCCAGTAGGTATTCCAGAGTCAGATTAGGTGCCGGGAGCTAGCTCCCGGCCTTTTTTCTTTTCAGTCGTTCGACGATCAGGCGCGTTCGCGGCGCTGGCCGCCACCGTTGCGGGAGCTGGAGCCACCGCGGCGGTTGCCGCCGTTGCCGTCGCGGCGCGGTTCGCCGGCCTGGGCCTGCTGCGGGCCGCGGTCCTCGCCGTGCTTGCGGGCCGGGCGGCCGTGGGCATGGCGGCTGTTGCCGCGGTGATGACCGCTCGGCTCGCCATTGGCATGGGCGCCGTGATGTGCCGGACGCTGCGGCTTTGCAGAGGCGCGGAAATCGGAGGTCGAGGCCAGATCGTTGTCGGGGCCGAGATCCGGGGTTGCTTCACCGCGGCGCTGACCGCGGAAGTCCTCGTTGCGGCTGGTCGAGCGCTCCGGACGTGGACGACGCTCCTCGCCGCCGGCGCGGACTTCGCTGCCTTCACCTTCGCGGCGCGGGCGGCGTTCCTGACGGCTGCCGCGATGCTCGGAGCGGTTCTGGTCGCCACGGCCTTCGCCACGACCCTGGCCTTCGCGACCCTGGCCGCCATTGCGATTGCGGTTGTTGCCATTGCCGTTGGCACGGCGGGGTCCGCCGCTGATATTGGCCGGCGCTTCGCCGCTTGCGACGGTGATGTTGATGCCCATCAGGCGCTCGATATCACGCAACAGCTTGGCTTCGTCGGGGGCGCAGAAGGCGATGGCGATGCCGTCGCGGCCGGCCCGTGCCGTGCGGCCGATGCGATGGACATAGGCGTCGGGCACCTCAGGCAGGTCGTAGTTGTAGACGTGGCTGACGGCCGGGATATCGATGCCGCGGGCGGCAACGTCGGTGGCAATCAGCGTCTTGATGCTGCCGTCGCGGAAGGCCTTCAGCGCCCGCTCGCGCTGGCCCTGGCTCTTGTTGCCGTGGATCGAAGCGACGGAATAGCCGACATTCTCGAGATGCTTCATCAACTTCTCCGCACCATGCTTGGTGCGCAGGAAGACGATGGCGCGGCCGTCAGGGTTTTCGGTCAGCGACTTGCGGAGCAGTTCCGTCTTGTCGTTCTTGCCGCCGACGAAATGGACGTACTGTTCGACCTTGTCGGCAGCTTTGCCGGGGGGCGTGACTTCGACCTTGATGGGATCGACGAGATATTCGCCGGCGAGATCGGCGATTGCCTTCGGCATGGTGGCCGAGAACAGCATGGTCTGGCGCTTTTTCGGCACCATCTTGGCGATCTTGCGCAGATCGTGGACGAAGCCGAGGTCGAGCATCTGGTCGGCTTCGTCGAGCACGAGATAACGAACCGCAGTCAGCGTGATCGCGCGGCGATTGACGAGGTCGAGTAGGCGGCCCGGCGTGGCGACGAGGATGTCGGTGCCCTTTTCGAGCTGAAGCTGCTGCTTGTTGATCGAGACGCCGCCGACGACGACATTGATGCGCAGCGACGATTTGCGGATGAACTTCTTCAGGCTCTCGGCGATCTGGTTCACCAGTTCGCGCGTCGGTGCGAGGATCAGCGTCCGCGTCGTGCGGTTGTCGGGGCGCCGTTCGTCGGCGAGCAGCTTTTCAATCAGCGGCAGGCCGAAAGCGGCGGTCTTGCCGGTGCCGGTCTGGGCAAGGCCGATCAGGTCGCGGCCTTCGAGGAGGAGGGGAATGGCATGTTCCTGGATCGGCGTCGGTGTTTCGATGCCGAGCTGGAACAAAGTAGCGACGATCGGCTTGGAGACACCAAGCGATTCAAAATTAGTCAAGGTATAACCTTTCGGGGCGCCACAATGACTATCGCCGGAACGCACCATGCGATCCGGTTTCATTCTGGCGTCAAGAACCCCGCGTGAAGTGGGAACTTGTGAGTTGGAAAAAGCTTTCCAGCGCTTCTGGCCGCTCATGGGGAGTGCGGCGCTCTATCGAAATGCGCTTTTGTCCCTTCTTCCTGCGTCTGTATTTTTCAGCAGGGGCACGCTCACGCGGCGGCCGGAAGGGTGAAAGCTGACCCGCATTTGGGCTAGTTCGCGTGGAAAGTCAAGTGCAGTGCACAAGAAAGCCTCAAGCTGGGTCAGGTGAGGGCATGACGAGGACGAAGCGTTGCGATGCGGTCTCCACGCCGTTGACGAGGATGGCGATGCGATGTTCGCCGGGATAATAGCGCCGCGTGGTGATCGGCCGCATGGCGTGGCGACGCTCAATTGCATGGCTTTGCCCCGGAGCGAGCTTTATCGCCTTGCACTTGAAGACCTTGGGTGAGAGCGAACCGTCGCTCTTCACATGGTGAACGGCGTAGTCGATCATCAGCGATTGCGTGATCTCGCCGGCATTCGTCACGCGGATTTCGAAATCCAGCCCTGCGCCGAACATCACCTCTGCATTCTGGAGCCGCAGTTCGCATTTGAGGGAAGCGGCCGCGGCGAAGCCGAAATTGGCGAGCGCCTGCGCGTGGCCGTTCTTCAGAAGTGTGCGCGAGGCATGTTTCAGCAGCCAGCGGCGTTCGGAGGAAGCGCCGTCGATATGGCCGGCGATGAAGGCGGCCACCAGATCGGGGTGATCCTTGGCGACGTCGTTCAGGCTGTTGGCCACGGATCGGCGCACATAATCCTCCGGATCATCCATCAGCGCGGTCAGGATGGGTAGGATCGGTGCCGGATCCTTGACGAGTTGCGGCAGTCGCATCGCCCAGGGCAGGCGCGGCCGTGTCCCCTCGCTTGCCAGCCGGCGCACATGCTGGTCGGGATCGTCGACCCAGCCGGAAATGATGGCCAGCGCGCGCTGCTGGTCGCGGTGGATAAAGGGGCGGATGCCGTATTCGGCGGTGAAATGCGGCGTCAGCGCCTTCAGGAGATCGAGACCGAGATCGAAATGATCGGGGCCGCGTGTGGCGATGAACTGATTGACCGGCAGCAGCATCCAGCCGGAGAGCCCCGGCCGGCCGGCGGCAGGCAGGCTCGCCTTCAGAATGGCTGCGGCCTCCCGGAAATCACCGGGAAGGGTGGCAAACAGCGCGTCACGGATCAGGGCCGAGCGCTCCATCAGCTCCCGCGCGGTGAGGCCGTCGGTTGCCAGCATCACGAAGCGGTTTTTATCGAAGGTCGGCGCGTTGCCGGCAATGCGATCGGCCATATCGCCGACCAATGCCTCATGCAGCAGGTTCTTGAGCGGTTCCGGCATGCTGGTCCTTCCTCTTTATGCGGCCGCCGCATGCCGCCCGCATGGGGCAGCATGGTCTGCGTGGCGTGAGCTTTAGCGTATCGGTGCCGTCGATTTCCGTGGAATGAGGGTTGGTGCCGAAATCCGAATACGCTCGTCGGCAGGGCTGTTGTCACCAGCAAGAAGATCAAGGGCGTTTGACGCAATTTGCTCGAACGGCACCCGCAACGTCGTGAGCGGCGTGGGGAGGTGGCTGACAATCGGAATGTCGTTATAGCCTACGATCGAGATGTCCTGCGGCACGGAAAGGCCGAGTTTCGTCAGTCCCGACAAGGCGCCGATGGCGGTATTGTCGTTGACGGCGAAAATAGCGGTTGGGCGCGGACTGAGATGCATCAGTGTCTCGACGGCTACCGCACCGGACTCGATGCCGAATGTCGAGGGAATGATGTATGAGGGATCTGCATTCAATCCAGCCTCTTCCAAGGCGTGGCGGAAACCCTCGACGCGGCCTCGCGAACTGGAGGCATAGGATGGGCCGGCAATGACACCAATTCTGCGATGGCCGAGATCGAGGAGATGGCGGGCCGCGAGGTAACCACCGAGCCTGTCATCGCCGACCGACGAGAGGCTGTGGCCATCCGTCCGGAGTGCCAGCACATAAGGAATACCGCGTTTTGCCAGCTCGTCCGGAAAGTCATCATCTTCCCGTGCTGTCGAAAGAATCAGTCCATCGACACCGCGCTTCAGCAGAGACTCGGCCGCAAGCCGGTCTGCTTTTGGCTTGTCGTCGGTCGTTGCGACAATCGCGAAGCGGCCACTACGGCTGCAGGCCTTGGCCAGCGCTTCGTAAAGCATGGCCATGACCGTATCCGTCAACCGGGGCACGATCACCCCGATTGTCATTGTATTGCCGCGCCTAAGGCTCGCTGCAGAAACGTCCCGAACGTATCCCAGCTCTTCGGCAACCTTGCGCACGCGACGCGCGGTCTCGCTGTCGGAGCGGGGAAGCCTTTCGTCCAGAATGCGGGACACGGTAGACTTGGAGACGCCGGCGGCGGCAGCGACGCCGTGAATAGTGACGCGGGTCTGCCCCGGAACTTCACCCGTCTTTGAATTCATTGAGCCTTTTCCATTCGAGTCGGCAATCGACCGCCATTCTCAGCATGCACCAAAAAAGATATTGACTCCAGAGAATTCGAGAACGATAGTGGGAACGTTCCCGTAAACGATCCTATAGACGATCGCGGGTGAACCGTGATCGCACGAAGGAGGAGACCAATATGCAGCCGATGGATATGCGCGGGCTGAGCCCGGCCCCCGTTACCGCTTTCACCCGCGACGGTGAAGTTGATCACAAAGCCAACGCCAAACTCGCCAAATGGCTGGTCTCGATGGAAGGCGTCAAAAGCCTCGTCATCCTCGGCCATGCCGGCGAGGGCACCTTCCTCACGGAAGAGGAGCGCCTTGCTCTGATCCGCACGTATGTCGAAGCGGTCGACGGTGCCGTTCCGATCATTGCCGGGATTACCGGTGAAGGCACGAAGGTCGCCGCTGAAGAGGCCAGGAAATGCAAGGCCGCGGGTGCCACCGGCGCGCTCGTCTATCCCAACCACGGCTGGCTGCGTTTCGGCTTTCAAAAGGGAGCACCTCAGGATCGCTATAAGGCAATCTGGCAGGAGTCTGGCCTCCAGTGCATCCTGTTCCAGTATCCCGACGCCACCAAGGCATCATACGATCTCGATACACAGCTTGCGATTGCCACACAGGAGGGCGTCGTCGCCACCAAGAACGGCGTGCGCAATATGAAGCGCTGGTATGTCGAAATTCCGGAGCTGAAGAAGGCCAATCCAAAGCTGCAGGTTTTGAGCTGCCACGATGAATGGTTGCTGCCAACCATGTTCGATGTCGACGGTTTGCTCGTCGGTTATGGCAATATTGCGCCGGAGCTGCTGATCGACCTGATCAAAGCTGGCAAGGCGCAGGACTATCCGGAAGCGCGCAAGATCTTCGAGCGCCTTCTTCCGGTGACGCGTGCCGTCTATCACCGCGGCTCTCACATGGAAGGCACCGTGGCCCTGAAACTCGGCCTTGTCCACCGTGGCATCCTTGATCACGCCACGATCCGCGAGCCGCTGAAGAACCTTGGCGAAAAGGCCGAAGCAGAGATCTTTGCTGCCTTCGACGCCGCCGGTATTGGCCGCGTTGATCAGCTCCTGGCTGCCGAGTGACCTCTATGACGCCCCTGCGCATGTCGCAGGGGCGCATTCTGAAGGGGGAGGAACCCATGGAAACCGGCCGAAGCAGACTTGAACGTCTTCGAAGGCCATTGCTCTGACAGGACGAACTGACGCGCAGTAGCAACCATCAAGCAGAAGCGCCCCTGGCCGGGAGAGTGGTAGGCCACGGGGCGAGAAGGAGGAACCAATGAATGTCATGCAGCCTATACCGGCTGAGACGGCGAATGCCGCTGATCCTCAGGCCGAAATCAGCGCTCGTCTGGAGCGCCTTCCCATCACCCGCGAGGTATTCTGGGCGCGAAACATCGTCGGCGCCGCAACGTTCTTCGACGGCTACACGGTCATCGCCATCGCTTATGCCATGCCTGTCCTCGTACGCGAGTGGGGTCTGACGCCCTCACAGACAGGCATGATCCTGTCGATGGGCTATCTGGGCCAGTTGATCGGTGCGATCCTGTTTGGCTGGCTCGCCGAGAAGATCGGCCGGCTGAAAGTTCTCCTATTCACCATCCTGCTCTTCGTCAGCATGGATGTCGCATGCCTGTTTGCTGCCGGGGCCGGCATGATGATGGCCTTCCGTTTCGTCCAGGGGATCGGCACCGGCGGCGAGGTTCCGGTCGCCAGCGCCTATATCAACGAGTTGATCGGGTCGAAGGGGCGCGGCAAGTTCTTCCTCCTCTATGAGGTCATGTTCCTGCTGGGCCTCGTCGGCGCCGGGCTGATCGGCTACTTCATGGTACCGGTTTACGGCTGGAAGGCGATGTTCGTCGTCGGTCTCGTTCCCGCAATCATCATGATTCCTCTGCGCTGGTTCCTGAAGGAATCACCGCGTTGGCTGGCTGCCAACGGCCGCTATGGCGAAGCAAACGCTATCGTTACCCGCATGGAAGAGAGTGCTCGCGTAGCCGGCAAGGAACTGCCCGAGCCGAAGCTCATCCAGGCGCCGGTCCGCCGCAAGTCGGACTGGCGCGAGCTCTTCCAGGGCATTTACCTGAAGCGGACGCTTTCCATCTGGGCGATGTGGTTTACCGCCTATACGGTGGCCAACGGTACGATCACCTGGCTGCCGACCCTGTATCGACAGGTCTTCAACCTGCCGCTTCAAACCAGCATCTTCTATGGTTTCCTGACGTCGGTCGGCGGCGTGGTCGCCGCCGTCATCTGCGCGCTGCTTATCGACAAAGTGGGACGCAAGCGCTGGTATACCGGTACGCTGCTTCTCGCTCCCGTGCCGCTGCTGGCTCTCGCATGGCTCGGCGCGACCTCTCCCATCCAGGTTTTGGTTCTAGGCGGCCTCGCTTATGCGATCGTCCAGACCGTCACATTCTCCCTTTACCTGTACTCGGCAGAGATCTACCCGACGCGCCTCAGGGCATTGGGAACAGGAACCGGCAGTGCCTGGCTTCGCCTGGGATCATCGGCCGGCCCGATCCTCGTCGGCACGGTGATGTCTTCCATGGGCATCCAGTATGTCTTTGCGAGCTTCGCAGCCATTCTGATCGTCGGTGCAATCATCACGATGTTGTTTGCGGTAGAAACCAAGGACCGCGTGCTGGAGGAGCTTTCTCCGTAACGCAAAACACGGTCTGAACGACTTTGAGCTGGCGGATGAAAATCCGCCAGTTTTGGTCGTCGTTGAGGGTACTGGGTCGGCGCCGCCGGGAGGTCAAGCGGCGCCGGATGCGGTTTTCCTATTCCGGGCAGACTTTGACGCGGTAGGGCTCGCCCCAGCGATCGTGCCGCCATTCGATATGGCAATAGGACGGCCGGTAATAGGTCCTATAGACGGGATAGGGGCGATAAACAGGATAGGCAGGGTAAACAGGGTAGGCGGGACGGGCTGCCTCCGACAGCAGGGCGCCGCCGACGACGCCGGCGGCAAGGCCGCCCCAGAAGGCATCGCGTGGACGGGCATCTGCAGTGGTGGCGGTGGCGAGCGAGGCGCCGGCAAAAGTCAGCGCAATCAGGCCCGCCGCCATGGTTTTATGAAGAACGGACATGGTATTTTCCTTTCATGGGTATGGCTTCCATAAAGCCATGCCTCAGACTCGGCCCGGATCGCGGCGGCGCAATGGCCGCGCAAGCGGTTTCGGCATTAAATTTTCGTCATGATTTCAACGGATCCCGACGTCGAAAGGATTTATAGCGGGCGACCTTTCAGTCTCGTGCAAGCCGGGCTGGTAATCCCGAATTATCTTCGGCTTGGTGAGCCGGCTCGTAAAATTCCGCCGTCGAATTTTATGGTTAAAACCTTGTTAAAAGCCTTGGCGTTATAGTTTTTGTAGTCGATATTTCATTCATTGCGGGAGCGATATTTTTTGAAATCAGCCGGGGAACTTCTGGAGTTGGCTTGCCGCCGGATCGCTGATCTGGATACCCCGGCCTATGTCAAGAACAGCGAGCTGCGGTATATCGCCGTCAACGAGGCCTATGCCCGTTTTCTAGGCCGCGAGATCTCCGATTTCATCGGCAGGCGCAGCCGCGAGCTTCTCGACCGTCCCGAGGAAGAGGAACGCGAGGACAAGGAACGCCGCGCGCTGGTGTTCGGCACCGAGGAAAACGCCATCTGCTTCGATGTGGCAGGCATCGGCCATGAACGCATCCAGATCGAAAGCTTTTCGCCATCGCCGGACCGGGCTTATGTGCTCGGCATTTTCGAAGTGCGAGCGCCGCCGCGCCGGACGATTGGCGACGCTGGGATCGCCGGCGACCCTTGGATGACTGGCGACGCCGGCGTCGCCGCCGATTTCGCCCGCGTGCGCGAGGCGCTGGAGCAGCTCGACCATCCGATCGGCATCTTTGCCGAGGATGGCCGGCCGCTGGTGGTCAATGCCGCCTATCGCAACGGCGCAAAGCCTGCGGCGGCCGGAGATTCGGCCTGGGGTGAGAGCGTCAACGAACTCGACGTTCTACGCACGGTCCTGGAAGACCTGCCAGTTGCAGTCTTCGTACGCGATTACCACCACCGCCTGGTCTATGCCAACAAGTATTACGACACCTTCAGCGGCCACGACCGCTCCCAGATACTGGGAATGACCGAACATGAAATGTTCGGGCCGGAAGGTGGCGAGGCGATCTACCAGGAAAACCTGCTGGCGCTCAGGGACGGCATTTCGGTGGAGATCGAGAGCGAGATGCCGAGCAAGAGCGGCCACATCTATCCGGTCATTTCGCGCGTCAACCGCGTCGTGACGGCGGATGGGCGGACTTATGTCGTTGGCTCTTTCTCCGACATCTCGCCGCTCAAGGAACGCGAGAAGGCGCTGATTGCGTCGCGCAAGCAGGAAGAAATACTGCATCGGGATATCGAAAGCATCCTGCGCTCGCTGCCGGTCGGCGTGCTGATCCTCGACAACGACCACCGGATTCTTTACGTCAACGATGAATTCTACAGCATCTGGGAGCTGCCGCTCGACGATCGCTTCGACGGCCGCCCCTTCATCGACGTCATCCGCCGCAATTTAGAGCTCGGACGCTACGACGGCACGCAGACGCCGGAGGAAATCTACGCCTTCCGCAAGCATCTGTTCGAGGCTGAAGTACCCGAGCCGATCGAGCTCGGTTGGGCGGGGGGCAAATCCGTCATCTTCGACAGCCGCCGCATCTCCAACGACCGTATCCTGCTCACCTATGCCGACATCTCGGCGGTGCGCGAGCGGGAAAAGGAAATTCACGAGACCCGCGCCGCGCTCGAGCGGGTCGGCGAGATGATGCGCGATGCGACGCATGCGATGTCGCAAGGTCTTGCCATCATCCAGGATGGCATCATCAAGATGTCCAACGGGGCGATGGCTGATATCCTGCAGATTCCGCCCGCCTATATCGAAGCCGGGCAGGGCTGGCTCGGCATGTTCGAATTTTGCGCGGCGCGCGGCGATTTCCACGATGCCGCGGCGGAAATCCTGCAGGGCTGGCGCGACAATATCGCCGCCAGGCTACCGATTTCCACCGTCTTCCACGTCGGCGGCGAGCGCTGGGTGAACATGGATGCGACGATCAGCAAGGGGCAGCATTGGGTGGCGCTCTTCACCGACGTCACCGAGCTCAAGAGCCGCGAGGAGGAGTTGCGCCATCTCTTGTCGCGTGCCGAAGCCGCCGACCGCGCCAAATCCGAATTCCTCGCCAATATGAGCCACGAGATCCGCACGCCGATGAACGGCGTGCTTGGGATGGCGGAACTGCTGGCCAAGACCAATCTCGACACGCGCCAGAAGACCTTCGTCGACATCATCGTCAAATCGGGCAATGCGCTGCTGACGATCATCAACGATATCCTCGACTTCTCGAAGATCGATGCCGGGCAGATGAAACTGCGCAAGGCCGCCTTCGATATTACCGAAGCGGTGGAGGATGTGGCGACACTCTTGTCTTCGCATGCCGCCGAAAAGAACATCGAGCTCCTGGTGCGGGCAGCACCCGATCTGCCCGCCGCCGTGATCGGCGACGCCGGGCGTTTCCGCCAGATTATCACCAATCTCGTTGGCAACGCCGTCAAGTTCACCGAGCGCGGCCATGTCTTCGTCGATGTCGGCTTCCAGCCGGCCGCCGGCGGCGAGATCATGGCGAGCATCCGCATCGAGGATACCGGGATCGGCATCCCGTTGGAGAAGCTTGAATCGGTCTTCGACAAGTTCTCGCAGGTGGACGCCTCGTCGACCCGGCGGCATGAGGGAACCGGCCTCGGTCTTGCGATCACCGCCGGGCTCGTCGACCTTTTCGGCGGTTATCTCAACGTCGAAAGCGAATGGGGCAAGGGCTCGGTTTTCACCGTCAACCTGCCGTTTGCGGTCGCGGCCGCCCGCCTTGAGCCGAAGCCGTTGCCGATCAACGTGCAGGGCGCGCGTATCCTCGTCGTCGACGACAACGAAGTGAACCGGCGCATCCTGACCGAGCAGCTGTCGCTCTGGGGCTTCGACGGCGTGGCCGCCGAAGGCGGCGGTACCGGTCTTGCGATCCTGGAGGCGGCGGCCAATCTCGGCGTCACCGTCGATGCCGTCGTGCTCGATTATCATATGCCCGATATGAACGGCGCCGATGTCGCGCGCCGGCTGCGCGCCGATCCCCGCTTCGTCGAACTGCCGATCATCTTCCTGACGTCGATGGATATTTCGGGTACCGAAAAGGAATTCGCGGCGCTGAACGGCCACGCGCATCTGATGAAACCGGCGCGCGCCAACGTGCTGCGCAACACCGTCGTCGAAGTGGTGCGCGCCAGCCGCGTCAAGCAGGCTTCCGAGGGCGAGATTGCCCGGCTGCAGACGGAAGCGGCCGTGCCGGCGCCCCCGCCAGTGCCGCAGAAGCGGGCCGCTGAATTCGTCGATGTGCTCGTTGCCGAGGACAACGAGGTCAACCAGATCGTCTTCACGCAGATCCTGCAAGGCACGGGTCTTTCCTTCCTCGTCGTCGACAATGGCGAGGAGGCGGTCGCCGCCTGGGAGCGGCATACGCCGCGCATTATCATGATGGACGTCTCGATGCCCGTGATGAACGGCCATCAGGCGACGCAGACGATCCGCGAACGGGAAAAGGGGCAGGGCCACCGGGTGCCGATCATCGGCGTTACCGCCCATGCGCTCGAAAGCGACCGCGAACTCTGTCTCGATGCCGGCATGGACGACTATATGTCGAAGCCGATCAGCCCCGAACTGCTCGAGGAAAAAATCCGCCAGTGGCTCGGAACGAGCGAGCAGCAGCCGCGCACCAGCTACTGATCTGTACGCTGATCGGGTGACGCCTTGGCGCCACAGAGCATTTCGCGCTTGCCGGCAAAGCCTTGGCGGCGTTCGACGGCAAAACCGGCGGCGATGAGATTGCGGCGTACGAAGCCGGCCGCCGCATAGGTGGCGAAAGTGCCGCCGGCTGCACTTTTCTCGCAGACGAGGCGCATCAACTGCTCCGACCACATGTCGCTGTTGCGCGACGGGGCGAAGCCGTCGAGATACCAGGCGTCGAAGCCAGGCTTGGCCGCTGCAACGCCATCGAGCGCGCGGCCGCAGACCACGCTGAGCCTCGTCTGGGCATCGAGGTTCAGCGAGACGGTGCCAGCAGGCGCTTGCGGCCACGCCGCCGTCAGCGCTTCGCGTTCGGCATCGATCTCCGGCCAGTGCGACAGCGCCCGGCCGATTTCTTCGCCGCGCATCGGGTGGAGTTCGAAGGAGATGAAATGCAGGTGCTGGCCGTCTGCGCGGTGGAGCTTCCATTGCCGCCAGGTCTCGGCGAAGTTCAGGCCGGTTCCGAAGCCGAGCTCACCGATCAGAAATGCCTGTCGCCCGTTCCAGCGCTCCGGCAGGCCGTTGCCGGCGAGAAAAACATGGCCGCATTCCAGCCGTCCGTCAGTCTGGCAATAAAAATGATCGCCAAAGGCGGTGGAATAGGGCATATCGCCGTCGCGCCATTCGAGCGGCTGTGGCGCGCCTGCGCCAATCTGATCGGGGTTCACGTCTGTCATGGAAAAAGCCGATAGTCTTGCGCCGGTCTCAGGTCAATCGTCCTCAGAATTGCTGATCGTCGGGGGCGGCATCATGGGTCTCTGGGCGGCCGTCCATGCCGAGCGCCGGGGCATCCGGACTCTTATCAGTGACGCCGGCAGATTGGGCGAAGGTGCAAGCGGCGGCCTGCTCGGCGCGCTGATGCCGCATATGCCGGACCGGTGGTCGCAGAAGAAGCAGTTCCAGTTCGATGCGCTGGTCTCGCTCGAAACCGAGATCGCCGCGCTCGAAGCCGAGACCGGATTTTCCGCCGGCTACCGCCGTTCCGGACGCCTGATCCCGCTGCCGAAGCCGCATCTCAACACAATAGCGCGCGGCCATTTCGAGGAGGCCGAACGCCATTGGCGGGCGGGCGACCGCCGCTTCCACTGGCATGTGCTCGACGGGCCTGATGTAGACGGCTGGATCGAGGCGTCTGCGGGCGAGAGCGGCTTCGTGCATGACACGCTCGCCGCCCGCGTTGCACCCCGCTTGCTGGTGGCAGCGCTCATCGCCTTCCTGCGGCGGGCAAAGCATGTTCGCATCCTGGAGCATGCGACGGTTGCCGGCCTCGATCCCGATCGCGGTACGGCCGAAATCAACGGCGAAACCATCGTTTTCAGTCACTGCATCCTGGCCGCCGGCTATCAGTCCTTCCCGTTGCTGCAGGGCCTGATGCCGGGGCTGAAACAACCGCTCGGCCAGCCGGTCAAGGGGCAGGCGGCATTATTGAAAGCCGATATCGACCCGGCGCTGCCGACGATCTTCCTCGACGGGCTCTATATCGTCGCGCATGAAGGCGGGCACGCGGCAATCGGCAGCACCAGTGAGAACCGTTTTGACGATCCTACATCCACCGACGTCCAGCTCGACGTGCTTATCGAGGCGGCGCGGGCGATCGTGCCAAGCCTTCGCGACGTCCCCGTCGTCGAGCGCTGGGCGGGGGTTCGCCCGAAGGCGATTGACCGCGATCCGATGATCGGCCGCCACCCCGATCACCCACGCCTGATCGCGCTGACCGGCGGCTTCAAGGTCAGCTTCGGTTTGGCGCACCGGCTGGCGGAGGCGGTGATATCAATCGCAGGCGATACAGACTGCGGGTTTTTGCTGCCGGAAAGCTTCGCAATTTCAAGCCACATCGCGGCGGCTTCACGTTAAACGTGAATTAGGCGCCGCTGCCTTTCGTTATTCTGTCATGCAAATCACCTATCTGCTTGCGCATCCACAGCGCCGGACCTGAACGGCGCTCACTTCCTTGATGGAGGAAATTGCATGCGCTATGCCATTTGCTTCACGCCTCCGGCGAGCGACCCGTTGTCGCTCGTGGCCGCCAATTGGCTTGGCCGAAACGTGTTTTCGGGCGATATGATGGAGCCTCCGGCAGTTCGTGGCCTCGGTATACACGAGATCGCCTTCCATACCGCCGTGCCGCGGCGCTACGGTTTTCACGGCGTTTTGAAGGCGCCGTTCCACCTGTCCCATGACATGCCCGAATCGCAACTCCTGCGCGATCTAATGCGTTTTTCCGGGACCTTCGTTCCCTTCCAGATTCCGCGTATCGAAGTCGCCCGGCTCGGCAATTTTTACAGCCTGCTGCCGAGCACGCCCTGCGAGCAGATCCAGTATCTCGCCTCGGCGATCGTGCAGGAATTCGATCGTTTCCGCGCACCGCTCAGCGAGGCCGAGATCGAACGCAGCGATCCGGACGGGCTGTCGGCGGCACAGTTCGCCAACCTTCATCGCTGGGGCAATCCCTATGTGATGGAGGAGTTCCGCTTCCATATGCCTGTGACAGGCCCCGTCAACGCGATCGACATGCCGCGCATCGAGCCAGCGTTGCGGACGATCTTCGAGCCTGTCCTCTGCGAACCTGTGACGGTTTCGAACGTGGCGCTGATGATCGAGGAGGGCACTGGCGGTCCGTTCCGCGTTCATTCGCTGCATCCGATGGGCAAGGTCAGCGCGCGCAAAATCGCTTGAATCTGGCGATGAGCTAAAGGCTTGTGCCGTAAAGGCAAAATCCGGCGGAGCAGTTTCCGTCTCGACATTCCGGCTGCGGATGCTACCGTTCCCCGTCTTTTCAGAAGGTGATTTGATGGTATCCGAGACCTATCCGCGCAATCTCGTCGGTTACGGGCGTCTGACGCCCGATCCGAAATGGCCGGACGAGGCACGCGTCGCCGTGCAGTTCGTCATCAATTACGAAGAGGGCGGCGAAAGCTCGATCCTCGACGGCGATCCGGCTTCGGAAAACCTGCTGTCGGAAATCGTCGGCGCGGCCGCCTGGCCGGGGCAGCGCAACCTCAACATGGAATCGATCTACGAATATGGTTCGCGTGCAGGCTTCTGGCGGCTCTGGCGGATGTTCACCGATCTCAAGGTGCAGGCGACCGTCTATGGCGTGACGCTGGCGATGGCCCGCAACCCCGAGGCCGTTGCCGCGATGAAGGAGGCCGGCTGGGAGATCGCCAGCCACGGTTACCGCTGGCTGGAATACAAGGATTTTCCAGAAGATCTGGAGCGCAAGCATATCCTTGAAGCCGTGCGCCTGCACACCGAGCTTACCGGCGAGCGGCCCTACGGCATGTACCAGGGCAAGCCTTCCGACAATACGCTTCGGCTGGTGCAGGAGGAGGGCGGTTTCCTCTATTCCTCCGATTCCTATGCCGACGACCTGCCCTATTGGGTGAAGGGCGTCGACGGGAAACCCTTCCTGATCATTCCGTATACGCTCGAAACCAACGATATGCGATTTGCGACGCCGCAGGGTTTCAACGCCGGCGATCAGTTCTTCACCTATCTCAAGGACGCCTTCGACACGCTTTATGAGGAAGGCAAGGCGGGCAGCCCGAAGATGATGTCGGTCGGCCTGCATTGCCGCCTCGTCGGGCGGCCGGGCCGGGCGGCAGCGTTGAAGCGCTTCATCGAATATGTGCTGAAGCATGACAAGGTCTGGATTCCGCGCCGCATCGAGATCGCCGAACATTGGCACAAGCACCATCAGCCGGAAGCGCTCTGATGATGCCGCGCGAGGATTTCGTCTCCCGCTTCGGCGGCGTCTTTGAACATTCGCCTTTCATCGCCGAGCGCGCCTATGACGCCGGCCATGTGACGGAACCGCTGACGGCAGCCGGCGTGCATGCGGCCCTTGCCGCCATCTTCCGGGCGGCAAGCCCGCAGGAGCGTCTCGGCGTGCTCTGCGCTCATCCCGATCTTGCCGGGCGCCTTGCCATATCAGGCGATCTCACGGAAGACAGCCGGAAGGAGCAGTCCGGCGCCGGTCTCGACCGCCTGAGCCCGGCCGAACATGCCCGCTTCACCGAACTCAATTCGGCCTATGTCGAAAAATTCGGCTTTCCCTTCATCATCGCCGTCAAGGGGCTCGGCAAGGACGATATCCTGTCGGCCTTCGAAACACGGATCGGCAATGATCGGGACGAGGAGTTTGCGACCGCGACGGCGCAAGTCGAGCGGATTGCGCTGCTGCGCTTGGCGTCGATGCTGCCGGAGGCTCAATGAACGAGCGGCGCGCGATCGACTATCTCAATGAGATGTATGAAGCGGCATCCGAAGCGCTGTCTTTCGTCGGCGGAATGGATGGGGCGGCGTTCGCCGGGGACAAGCTTACCTTCAAGGCGGTCACCTTCTGCCATTTCACCATCGGTGCCGCGGCATCCCGCTTGCTGGTGACTCATCCGGAATTTGCGACCGAGCATCCCGATCTGCCGTGGACGAAAATCTGCGGCACGGGCAACCGTATCCTCGACGGTGTCTTCGATCTCAATCCTTCCGACATCTGGGAGGCGACCTATCGTACGCTGCCGGAGCTTCTTTCCGCGATCGATGCCATACGTCACTGGCATGCCCAAGGCGAGTGAGGCCATGTCCGAATTTCTCGAGATCCGCCCGCTCACCAAATGCGCCTTCGCTCCCTTCGGCGAGGTCATCGAAGCCGATCCGGCCTCGATGCGGCTTATCAATGGCGGCACGACGGAGCGTTTTCACGCGCTGGCCGCCGCTGAAGCGACCGGCGAGGACGCGCGCGTCATCATCAACCTCTTTCGTGGCCAGCCGCGTGCCTTCCCCTATGAAATCACCATGATGGAGCGCCACCCATTCGGCAGCCAGAGTTTCTCGCCGGTCTCGGGCCGCTCTTTTCTCGTCATCGTCTCCGAGGATGAAAACGGCCGTCCGGGCATGCCGCAGGTGTTTCTGGCGCGAGGCGACCAGGGCGTGAACTATCGCCGCAACGGCTGGCATCATCCGCTGATGGCGCTCGGCCAAGCCTCAGATTTCCTGGTCGTCGACCGCGATGGACCGGGCAATAATCTGGAAGAATTCTTCTTCGAAACCCCTTATATCATCAAAGAGCCAGCCCCATGACCGGACTGACCACGCATGTTCTCGACACCGCCCTCGGCAAGCCGGCAGAGGGCCTGAGGATCGATCTTTTCCAGCTCGACGGCGAGATCCGCAGACATCTGAAGACGGTCGAGACCAATGCCGACGGCCGGGTTGACGGCGGCCCTATCCTCATTGGCGAAAATTTTCGGGCCGGCACCTATGAACTGGTCTTCCACGCCGGCGATTATCTGAGGGCCAGCGGCACGCCGCTGCCGCATCCCGCCTTCCTCGATCTTGTGCCGATCCGCTTCGGCATTGCCGACGTCACGGCGCATTACCATGTGCCGCTGCTCATTTCGCCCTATGGCTATTCCACCTATCGAGGCAGCTAAAGATGCGTTTTGCAGCGATCGCCGATATTCACGGCAACCATCTGGCGTTGGAGGCAGTGCGTGCGGATATACGTGCGCAGGGAATCGATGAGATCGTCAATCTCGGCGATTTCTTCAGCGGGCCTCTCGAAGCCGGTCGGACGGCAGAGCTGCTGATACCGCTCGGCCTGACGTCGGTCCGCGGCAATCACGATCGCTATCTGATCGAGCAGGATCCGGCCTCCATGCATGCTTCGGATGCCGCCGCCTACCGGCAATTGACGCCATCCCATCTCGACTGGCTGCGCGGCCTGCCGTTCGATACAGTCTATCGCGGCGAGGTTTATCTCTGCCACGCAACGCCGAAGGACGACAATCTCTACTGGCTGGAATCGGTCTCGCCGGAGGGCTTCGTCTTCCTGAAGCCGATCGAAGCGATCGAGGCGTTGGCCGAAGGCATCGACCTGCCGCTGATCCTCTGCGGCCACAGCCACATTCCCCGCGCCGTGCGCCTCTCCGATGGCCGCCTGATCGTCAATCCCGGCAGCGTCGGCTGCCCGGCCTATGACGACGAACTGCCTTATTATCACAAGGTGGAGGCCGGCCATCCGCTGGCGAGCTACGCCATTCTGGAAAAGGCGACGGGCGGATGGACATGCCAGTTCCGAACCGTCGCCTACGACCATATGGCGATGTCGGCACTGGCCGCCGAAAGAGGTCGTGCCGACTGGGCAGGCGCGCTGGCAACGGGTTGGGTGAGATAGAGCATGATGCCGAAAAGTGTGAGCAGTTTTCAGGCGACATCATGCTCTAACTATTTAATTTAGAACGGGATTCAGATTTTAGGCCGGACCGGCCTAAAGTCATCCTGTTCTAGTCCAGACCCGCTTGTGCGGTGATCAGTCCTTCTTTGGTGCCGGCTTCGGTGCCGGAGGGATGATCGTTTGTGTCGGGGCTGCGGCCGGTGTTGCTGGCTTTGCCGGGGCTGTGGCGGTTGCCGGTCTTGCCGGTTTTGCGCCGTCGAGATTTCCAAGGAGGGATGAGATGGCATCGTCGCCTTCGAAGCCGGCTTCCTTCAGCAATTTGTCGAGGATCGGTTTGTTCGCCTGGTAGGAGAGGAGCTGGCCGGCCAGTCCTTCGCCGAGCCCGATGCCGTTTCCGCCGGCCGCACCGTTTGCGCGGCCAAGCATGCCGCCGGTATCGAATATCCTGATATCGGAGATCTTCTCGATCGGTTTGACCGCCTCGGCGAGCGCCTGCGGTATGATGCGGATCCGTTCGCGGGTGATCTCGAACTCGATGATAGCAGAGCTCAACTTGTTGCGAGCGTCGTTGAGCAATGCTTCGCTCTCGGCCGCGGCCTTGCCGGTTTCGAGAATGCCCTTGGCCTTGATGATCGCCGCATCCGCCTCGGCGGTCGCGAGCGTCTTGATGGCCTCGGCCTGGTCGCTTGCCGCCTGTTTTTCGGCTTCGGCGCCGACAGTGACGGCGGTTGCTTCCGTCTCGGCTTTCTTGCGCGCGTCAATCACGGCAATCTGCTTTTCGCGTTCGGCGATCTCGATCGCCTTTGCGGTGCCAACCTTTTCTTCTGCTGCTATCGCCAGCGCGCGGGCCGTTTCCGCAGCCGCCTTCGCTTCGGATTCTTCACGGCTCTTGTTGGCAACGGCGATGGCGCTTTCCTGTGCCACGATCTGGAGGTCACGCTTGGCTTCGGTTTCGCGTTGCTGGACGGCGCGGGCGGCGTCGATATTGGCGCTTTCGCGAGCCTGCTTGGCAGATGCCTCGCGTTCGGCGATCGCCTGTTCGGAAGCGATGCGGGCTTCCTCCTCGGCGCGTTTTGCGGCCTGCTCCTGCTGGGCGGTTTCAGCGCGTGTCGCCGCGGATTTGTTGGCGATGTCGCGTTCCTGGCTGAGTTCGGCTTCCCGCTTGGTCCGCTCGATGGTCAGCGATTGCTGGCGGGCCTCGAGATCCTTCTGGGCGATGGCGACTTCGGTATCGCGAACGATCTCGTTTCGCTCCTTCTTGCGTCCCTCGGTGATGCGGGTCAATGCCGCAAGACCTTGCGCATCGAAGAAGTTGTTGGCGTTAAAATGCTTGATATCGGTCTGATCGAGGCGTGTCAGCGACACGGATTCGAGTTCGAGGCCGTTCGACTGGAGATCGGCGCCGACAGCTTCCTGCACGGCCTTGACGAAATCCATGCGCTGTTCCTGCAGCGCGTCGAGGTTCATCGTCGCAGCTACCGAGCGAAGGCCGTCGACGAATTTCGCCTCGATCAGGATGCGGAGAGCCTCGGCGTCGTTGGTCCGGTTGCCGAGTGTCTGAGCTGCAAGCGCAATCGAGGAGGCATCGGGTTTCACGCGCACATAGAATTCGGCGCCGATATCAACGCGCATGCGGTCCTTGGTGATCAATGCATCGCCTTCGCCGCGGCGAACCTCGAGCCGCAGTGTCTTCAGGTTGACCCGGGCGGTCGAATGGAAGATCGGCAGGACGACCGAACCGCCGTCGAGTACGACCTTCTGGCCGCCGAGACCGGTGCGCACATAGGCCTCATCGCGGCTGGAGCGCGTGTAAAGAGAGGCGAGGACAAAACCGATGCCGAAGATCAGAACAATCCCAATGCCGGCTGGTAGAATAACGTCGTACATCATTGCTGCTCCCTCAAAGATTGATTGTCCGCATCAGTGGGGTCGACCGGCGCGGGAATGGCGATAAACACATTTGCCTTGTGATCGACGAGAAGAACAGAAGCGCCGATCGCGAGCGGACCTTCGCCCTTGGCGGCTCGGGCTCGAAGCACATGCCAGTTTCCATGCTGATCCTTGACGCGGACGCGGCCCGGCAGTCCCTGATCGAGCGGGCCGATCGACACTTCGGCTGTCCGGCCGAGCAAGGCGTCGAGATCGACCGCATAGGTTTCGTCGTGCGGCACGAGCCGCGCCACGGTTCTGCTCGATGCCCTGACCATGGGGATGGTTGCGAGCGCGGCAGGTATGACGGCTATCAAGCTTG
This sequence comes from Rhizobium sophorae, assembly GCF_013087515.1. Lineage (GTDB taxonomy): Bacteria > Pseudomonadota > Alphaproteobacteria > Rhizobiales > Rhizobiaceae > Rhizobium > Rhizobium sophorae. The sequence goes on from NZ_JABFCN010000070.1 coordinate 227,619, forward strand.
GCAGCGGCGCCCAGAAGGCATTGGCGACGGCCTGCAAGGCAAAGCCCGTCATCGCGAAGAAGCCGAGCGTCAGCATCATGAGAATCAGCAGCGGAACACCGCCGAGATTGAGCCAGGAGAGATAAGCCAGGATGCCGTCATGGCCATGAACCTCCGGCTTTCCCAAAAATTCCGTCATCGAAAAACCCATGACCATCGCGAGCATCTCGATCGCGGTCAGGCCGACAAGGATCGCTGCGGCGATGGCAAAGGGCGCACATTCAGGGGAGAAAAGGAGTGCCATCGTGTTATCGGTTATCCGCCTTGAAGCGTGCGAGCCGGGCTTCGATTGCCTGTTCGCGGTGCAGCCGGTCGAGTTCGTCCAATTCGGAACTGTGGCCATGCTCGCCAGCGGGAACTCCGGTCAGCCGCGAGACGGCTGCGGCAGCGCGGGCAGCATCTGCACCCGGTGCGGGCTGGCTGTGACCGGTCGCTGCTTGTTCGGGATGCCGGGCGATGCTGCGCTTGAAATCGGCAAGGCGAGCATCCGCCTCGCGGCGCGTGGCGAGCACGGCCTGCAAGGCTTTCTGGCCTTCGTCCACCTGTTCCCTGGCATCGGCCAGCGCCTTGTCGAGCGCTGCGATCTGGGATTCGAGATCGATCTGACGGGCGACGCCGACCTTTGCCAGGTCATCCCGCCCCGAGGAGACGGCGAGGCGGATCTTCTGGTCGAGCGCGTTCATGTCTTCGACGATTTCGTCTCTGCGGCTTTGAATGCGGTATTCCTCGGCGCGCGCCTTGCCGAGATCGGTGCGGGCGTCTTCCGCCGCCGCATCGATCTCACGGATCGCCTGTTCGATGACGGCGATCTTGTTGACGCCTTCCGCCTTATCGATCGCCGCATTCGCGATGCCCGCGATCAGACGGCCCATGCGTGAGAGAATGCCTTCGTTCGTCATGTTTTCCTCCATCCGAGCGGAATTCGGCGTGACGCCGATGTGAATCTCGTAGCGATCCTGGCCCGCAACGAGGTAGGCTGGAAAAATACTCTCCCATCCCCGTGAATAACCCGCGACATCGAAGGGCACGGCAACGCGTCCATGCACCGTGGCGATCGTAAGGTCCGAGGGGCCCTTGATGGCGAAGAGCTTGTCATCGAGCGGTAATTGCGGCGGATCGGCGGTCACGCCGCGATTGGCGGCGAAATCGCGAAGGCCGAGCGTGACTAGTCTCGCCGGCAGGCCCGTCTGCTCGCGGACGGTTTCATAGGCAAGGTCATGTAGCACGACGAGATTGGCGCCCGCCTTGTCGGCGACAAGGCTGGTCAGGATTTCGATCATTCTGAGATAGGCGGCAATGGTGTCGTCCAGCGCCTGCCGGGCGTAGTCGTCAGGTGCCAGCATGTAGCGCAGCAGCGATGGATGCGGTGTCTTGCCTGTGCTTGCCATAGGTAAAACATAAAGCACCACTTTTGTGCTTTCAAGGGGCGACGTAAAAAATGCAACCTAAGCTTAACATGTCGTTAGAAGGGCAGAGACAGCGTCAATTATGGTGCTGGCGGCAGGTTCACTGCCGCCCGTCGATGATCGAAGAATTTACATCGTTGATGTCGCGCTTGCCGCAGAGCGCCATGGTGATGTCCATCTCCTTGCGGATGATGCCGAGCGCCAGCGATACGCCTTCCTTGCCCATGGCGCCGAGGCCGTAGAGGAAGGGGCGGCCGATATAAGTGCCCTTGGCGCCGAGCGCCACGGCCTTCAGCACGTCCTGGCCGGAGCGGATGCCGCCGTCGAGATGGACCTCGATGCGGTCGCCGACGGCGTCGACGATCTTCGGCAGCATGCTGATCGAGGAGGGGGCGCCGTCAAGCTGACGCCCGCCATGATTGGAGACGACGATCGCATCGGCGCCGGTGTCGGCGGCCGCCTTCGCATCCTCCGGATCGAGTATGCCCTTGATGATCAGCGGGCCGCCCCATTGTTCCTTGATCCAGGCGACATCCGCCCAGGACAGCCGGGGGTCGAACTGCTCGTGCGTCCATGCCGAGAGCGACGCGATACTGGTGACATTTTTCGCGTGGCCGACGATATTGCCGAAGTTGCGGCGCTTGGTCTGCAGCATGTCCAGGCACCAGAAGGGTCGGGTCGCCATCTGCCAGACATGTTTCGGGGTGAATTTCGGCGGCGCCGACAGGCCGTTGCGCAGGTCCTTATGCCGCTGCCCGAGGATCTGGAGATCAGCGGTCAGCACCAGCGCCGAGCATCCGGCCGCCTTAGCGCGGTTGATGAGATTGAGGACGAAATCCTTGTCCCTCATCACGTAGAGTTGGAACCAGAATGGCCGTGTCGTCGCTGACGCCACGTCCTCGATCGAGCAGATGCTCATCGTCGAAAGCGTGAAGGGAACGCCGAATTCCTCGGCGGCGCGTGCCGCCAGCATCTCGCCATCGGCATGCTGCATGCCGGTCAGGCCGGTTGGCGCCAGCGCCACGGGCATCGACACTTTCTGGCCGATCATCGTCGTTTCCAGCGTGCGGTTGGTCATATCGACCATCACCCGTTGGCGCAGCTTGATCTGACTGAAATCGCTCTCGTTCGCTGCATAGGTCGATTCCGTCCAGGCGCCCGAATCCGCATAGTCGAAAAACATCTTCGGCACACGGCGCCGTGCGAGCTTTTTCAGGTCGGCGATGGTGAGCGGAGTGGCCATGAATTGAACCTTCACATCTGAATACGGCCATCGGCCATAACATGAAATTGGCAGAAGCGTTATCGGAAATTGGCCTTGTCGGACAGCTGTTACGGCCTGATTTCAAGAGCAACGAGATGTGTCATCATAGCTGCGCTTTCAACGCAACGCCGGCCACATAGGTCTCTGCAACAGCTCGGTCGTCGCCCATCGTCTGCAGTAGGAAAAGCTCCTCGGGCAGCGTCTTAACCACTTCCATCTTCAGCGCCATCGCCGATGTCGCCGTCGCATCGAGGACGACGAGATCGGCCTCAGTGCCGGGTTCCAGCGTGCCGATCCGGTCCGCCAGCGACAGGGCCTCGGCATTGCCGCGGGTCATCAGGTAGTAGCTTTCCAGCGGGTTCAGCCGTTCGCCGAGCAACTGCTGGATCTTGTAGGCCTCGTCCATCGTCCGCAGCATCGAATAGCTGGAACCGCCGCCGATATCGGTCGCCACGCCGATGCGAACAGGCTTTTCCCGCCGCGCCAGCGCCTTCAGCGGAAACAGACCGGAGCCGAGGAAGAGGTTCGAGGTCGGGCAGTGAACGGCGACGGCGCCTGCCTCGCTCATCACACCAGCCTCGCGCTCGGACAGGTGGATGGCATGGCCGAAGAGGCTTTTCGGTCCGAGCAGGCCGTAGCGGGCATAGATGTCGGTATAGTCGATCGCGTCGGGATAAAGCTCACAGGTGAATCTGATTTCGTCGTGATTTTCCGAAAGATGCGTCTGGATGTGCAGGTCGGGAAATTCGCGGGCAAGGGCTGATGTCGCTTCCATCTGCGCCGGTGTCGAGGTGATGGCGAAGCGCGGGGTGATGGCGACGTGGTTGCGGCCCTTGCCATGCCAGTCCGATATCACCTGGCGGGTCTCGTCATAGCCCATCTCGGGCGTGTCGAGCAGGCCCTGCGGGGCATTGCGGTCCATCATCACCTTGCCGCCGACCATGCGCATATTGCGCCTCATCGCCTCGGCGAAGAAGGCATCGGCCGAGGTCTTGTGCACGGAGCAATAGGCGACCGCCGTCGTCGTGCCGTGGCGGATCAACTCGTCGTAGAAATGTCTGGCGATCCTTTCGGCATGCGCGCTTTCGACGAAACGACATTCCTCGGGAAAGGTATAGGTATTCAGCCATTCGAGCAAGTTGGCGGCGTAGGAGGCAATCACCTGCATCTGCGGAAAATGCAGGTGCATGTCGATGAAGCCGGGCATGATCAGATGCGGGCGGTGGTCAATCTCGGCCGTGTCCGCGGCTGCTTTTGCCTTGACGTCGGCATAGGGGCCGGTTGCCGTGATCAGCCCATCTTCAACAAGCAGGCCGCCATCCTCTTCGTAAAGATAGCTTTGGCTATCGGCGAGGCTTAGCGGTGCGCGATGGAAGGAAAGCAGGCGGCCGCGCAGGAGTGTCGTCGTCATTGTTTCTTGCCTTCGACTGCGCTCTCGAACCAGGCGACCAGCAGCTTGCGTTCGTCCGGCGTGATGTCGGTGATGTTGCCGGGCGGCATGGCATGGCTGCGGCCCGCCTGTATATAGATTTCTCGGGCATGGGCGGCAATTTCCGCGTCGTTTTCAAGCATCACCCCATTGGGCGGCCGCACGATACCCTCATAGACCGGCTCGGCCGCGTGGCACATGGCACAGCGTGTCGAGACCAGTTGCTTGACGGCGGGGAAATGCGGATCGCCGGCAAATTGTTGGAAGGCGGGCGCGACCGCCGCCGCATCGGTTTCGCCGGTCAGCAGCTTCGGCACGGTCGAAAGCCACATGATGAGGATGAAGAGAATGACGGTGACGATCCAGGTCCAGGTCGGCCGGCCCTTCCTGGCATGCGTCGTATTGAACCAGTGGCGGATGGTGACGCCCATCAGGAAGACCAGAGCCGCGATCACCCAGTTGAACTGCGTACCGAAGGACAGCGGATAATGGTTCGACAGCATGAAGAAGATGACGGGCAGCGTCAGGTAGTTGTTATGTAGCGAACGCTGCTTGGCGACCTGCCCATATTTAGGATCGGGAACCCGTCCGGCGATGAGGTCGGCAACGACGATCTTCTGGTTCGGAATGATGATCATGAAGACATTGGCCGACATGATCGTCGCGGTGAAGGCGCCGAGATGCAGGAAGGCGGCGCGACCGGTGAAAAGCTGCGTATAGCCCCAGGCCATGAAGACGAGCACGATATAGAGCACCGCCATCAGTCCCCAGGTGTTCCGCCCAAGCGGCGACTTGCAAAGCAGATCGTAGACGACCCAGCCGAGGGCAAGCGACGCCAGCGAGATCAGAATCGCGACGGGCGGGCTGATATCGAGCACATGCCGGTCGATCAGGAAGAGATCGGCGCCGCCGTAATAGACGATGCAGAGCATCAGGAAGCCTGAGATCCAGGTGAAATAGCTCTCATATTTGAACCAGGTCAGGTGCTCCGGCATCTGGGCGGGCGCGACCAGATATTTCTGGATATGATAGAAGCCGCCGCCATGGACCTGCCATTCCTCGCCATAGGCGCCGGGTGGCAGATGCGGGCGTTTCACCAGTCCGAGATCGAGCGCGATAAAATAGAAGGACGATCCGATCCAGGCGATCGCGGTAATGACATGGAACCAACGGGCCGCGAAGGCGAGCCATTCCCATGCTATGGCATATTCATACATCGAGTTCCCCTATCTTCCTCCGACTCGTGACATTGCGGAAATTTTGGCGGGGAGGGAAGAGGAGATTGAAGGACTGCACATGCGTACTGATTTCTGCAAAGGCGGCAGGGGCGAAGGAGCAATGGAATGATTACCGCGCTCTACAGCGATCAGTTCATAGCCGAAAACGCGCCGATGGACCGGCGGCTTGCCGCGCTCATTCTTTCGCGCGGTAACCGCATCGGCTATATCCCCTCCGGTCCGGAGCCGCAGCGGGAGTTTTTCAACGAGAAACGGCAGTATTATCTGAGCTACGGGCTTTTTCTCGATCTCTTCTTCGATCTCGACGCGTTTTCCGGTGACGAAGAGATCGGCCGGCTGTTTTCCTGTAGCGCCATTCATCTCACCGGCGGCCACACCGGCGATTTTCTGAGACGTCTGCGCCAAAGTGGCATGCTGGAGAAGCTTCGCGCATGGGCGCGTGATGACGGTATCCTCGTCGGAACCAGTGCCGGGGCGATTTTGATGACGCCGACAATCGCCGTCGACGCGCTTTTTTCCGGCGGTTCGCCTGATGCGGTGCAGGACGGCGCGGCTCTTGATCTCCTGCCCTTCGAATTCTTCCCGCATCTGAACGACGATCCCGGCTATCTCGCCGCGCTGCTGCGCTACAGCGAGACGACGGCAAACCCTATTCTCGCATGCCGGGACGGCGAAGGTCTCATCCTCGGCAAGGGGCTCGTCGAGATCTTCGGCGCTCCGCTGACGATCTCCGGCGGTTTTGCCGAAGTTGCCGATCGCGGCCGCATCGCTGATCTGCTGTCCCGTGCCTAAAAGCTGCCGAGAAGGCTGTGCATTATCTCTGCCTTATGCTTGATCTGCTAATTCAGCAGACCTTGAACGACGACTCGATTACAGTTATTTTGCAGGCCGCCGGAATAAAATAAGAACCGTTAGATCATCGGCGGCGCATTCATCGACGGAGAAGATGCCCATGCGCAGCATTCTGACGTGTGTGATGATTGCGTATGCGTCGTTGGCGATGGCTCACGACGCACCCTCGGGGTGGAGTTATGACCCCTATTGTTGCAACGGCAACAGTCATAATGGCGATTGCCAAATGATCCCTTCGAAAAGCGTGGCGGTAACGCCAGGCGGATATCGTGTGACGCTGATGCCGGGCGACCACCGGCTGGTCACGCATGCTCATGTCTTCCTGCTGCCGATGACGAAGGCGATGCAATCCGGCGATAACGACTATCATCTCTGTCTGTTCCCGAACGAGGATACGCCGCGCTGTTTCTATGCGCCGGAAATGGGATTTTGAAGGCGAGCCACAGGACCGGACCCGGCTCACGAACCGGGTCCGGCATGTCGTTGTCCGAAAATGGCTGCACAATTTTAGGTGACATGCATCAATTTCCGGCTGACTTCATCTCTTCGAGGATCCAGTTGCGGAAGGCCTTGATCTTGGGCACGTTGCGACGGTTTTCCGGGTAGACGAGCCAGTAGGCCTTGCCGTCGCTGCGGGTCAGTTCGAAGGGTTGATAGAGCCGGCCGAGCGCGATCTCGGCCGCATAGAAGGCAGGATGAAGGATGGCGACGCCATGGCCGGCGATCGCCGCATCGGCTTCCACCGCCTGAGAGCCGAGCTGGTTGCGCGGGCGCCGATCGAGATCCGTCTCCGTGACGCCGGCTGCCTCGAACCATTGTTTCCACCAGATGTCGCCGGCGTCGAATAGGTCGAAGTTCAGGAGATCGCGTGGCTCCCTGATGCCGCCTGCCGCCTCCGCCAGCTTCGGGCTCAGCATCGGCGTGAACTCCAGTCCCATCAGCCGGTGCAGCGCCAGCCCCGGCCAGTTGCCGTCGCCCCAGCGGATGCCGACATCGATCTGCTCGCGGGCGAAGTCGATGATATCCGAACTCGCCTGAAAGCGCACCGCGATGGCCGGATGTTTCAAGTGGAAGGAGCCAAGGCGCGGCGCCAGCCACTTCGAGGCGAAGGTATGGGTCGAACTGATGGCGAGCGTGCCTTCGACGCTGTCGCGCGCCGTCGCCATCGCGTCGTGCAGCATGGCGAAAGCTTCGGTCACCTTCGGCGCCAGCCGCTCGCCGGTGTCTGTCAGTGCGATCTGGCGCGGACGGCGCAGGAAGAGCGGCTCGCCGACATTCTCCTCCAGCAGCTTGATCTGGTAGCTGACGGCGGTCTGCGTCATTCCGAGTTCGTCGCCCGCCTTGGTGAAACTTCCGAGCCGGGCAGCGGCCTCGAAGACGCGCAACGCATTCAGCGGGAATTGTTTCGACAGCTTCATGGATAAGTTCTCTTGATGCAGGCAGACGGTTGTTCGATTGGAATTGCAGCATTTTTACCGGCAAACTGCAACTCATACCATCAAACCATCGAGGTGATGTCATGGATTGCTATGCTATCGAACAGAGCCCGCCACAGCCGACCATCGGAATTTTCCGGCGCATCGGCGGCCGGCTGGCGCGGATCTGGCGCATGCCCAGCCTCGATCTCGACACGGCGCCCGATCGCGTCAAGCGCGATCTCGGTTTCCTCGACGGACGCGATCCCTATTACGAAGACGAGCGCATGCGGTAGGCGCCAAGCGCCGTCAGAATCTCGGCGGCGGTCATGGCGGCGATCACTTCAGGGCGCTTGTCCCTGACCGCCGCGCCGCCGATCGGCAGCGTCAGCCGCTCGAGCCAGGCACGCTCACCGCCGCCTTCACGGGAAAGCCAGCTGGCGAAGGTAGCGCGCTTGGTTGCCGAGCCGATCATGCCGACATAGGCGAGATCCGTTCTTTCCAGCGCTTCGCGGGCGATGAGGAAATCCAGCGCGTGGTCGTGCGTCAGGATGACGACCGCGCCGCCAGCCGGAATATCCTTCACCAGCGCTTCGGGCATCGGCATGAGCCGCGTCTTCGTCTCGGGCGGCAGGTTGGCAAGCTCCTCCTGCCGCGTCTCGACGACCGTCACCGACAGCGGCAACGGCGCAAGGGCCGTTGCCAGCGCCCGGCCGACATGGCCGGCGCCGAAGAGATAGACCTCGGGCAAGCGCTCGATCTCACCGGTCAGCCTGGCCTCGATTTCTTCGGCAACCACCTGCGTCACCCGGCGAAACCGCAATTGCGTGCGCCCACCGCAGCACTGACCGATGTCAGGCCCGAGCGGAATATCCATCTCCGCCATCCCGCCGGTTCCCGCCAACATGTCCCGCGCATTCGCGATCGCCATGAATTCGAACTGCCCGCCGCCGATCGTGCCCCACAATGCGGTTTGCGATACCAGCATGAAGGTACCGGCCTCGCGCGGGGTTGAGCCCTGCGTGCCGGTGATGTCGACGAGGATGCAGTCTGGGTGGGCGAGGAGGAAGCTGGAGAGGTCGGTCATGGGTGGAGGGCCGATGAGCGGGTGGGCGTGGCACCCCCCTCTGTCCTGCCGGACATCCCCCCCACAAGGGGGGAGATTAGCATGAGACGCGAGCTTCCCGGGACCAGGCAGCTGTGGCGTAGAGTTTTATGACGCAATGCCAGGGCATTCAGGTGCGGTGCGTTCGGTCTTGCCGATCTCCCCCCTTGTGGGGGAGATGTCCGGCAGGACAGAGGGGGGTGCCGCCCACTCCAACCTCTCTGCCCGTCCTGCTCAGCCGACAAACCAGCCGGACGCGTTCCCATCTGCTACACCCGCTTCATCCGCTCGACCGCCATCAGCACCCGTTCCGGCGTCGCCGGGGCGTCGAGCCTCGGGCAGACCTTATAGTTGGCGACGCTTGCCACGGCCATCGACAGTGCTTCCAGCACCGAGATCGCCAGCATCAAGGGTGGCTCGCCGACGGCCTTGGAGCGGCCGATGGTGGCCTCAGTGTTCTCGGACCATTCGGCAAGGCGCACGTTGAAGGTCTTCGGACGGTCGGAGGCGAGCGGGATCTTGTAGGTCGAGGGGGCATGGGTGCGCAGCCGGCCCTTGTCGTCCCACCAGAGTTCTTCCGTTGTCAGCCAGCCCAGGCCTTGGACGAAGGCGCCTTCGACCTGGCCCATGTCGATCGCCGGGTTCAGCGAGCGGCCGACATCGTGGAGGATGTCGGTGCGGTCGATCAGATATTCGCCGGTCAGCGTGTCGATCGACACCTCGGTGCAGGAGGCGCCGTAGGCGAAATAATAGAAGGGCGTGCCGCGGCCGGCCTTGCGGTCCCAGTGAATCTTCGGCGTCTTGTAGAAGCCGGCGGCGGAAAGCTGGACGCGGGCGAAATAGGCCTGCTTGATGAAATCGGGGAAGGGGATCTCGATCTCGCCGACGCGCACGCGGTTCGGCAGGAAGACGACGTCGGTGGCTCCCACATCCCATTTCTCAGCGGCAAAGGCGACAAGCCGTTCCTTGATCTGGCGAGCGGCGTCGAAGGCTGCCATGCCGTTCAAGTCCGAGCCGGAGGAGGCGGCGGTGGCCGAGGTGTTCGGTACCTTGGCCGTCGTCGTCGCAGTGATCTTCACCCTGTCGATATCGACCTGGAAGCTGTCGGCCAGCACCTGCGCCACCTTGGTATAGAGGCCCTGGCCCATTTCAGTGCCGCCATGGTTCAGGTGGATCGAGCCGTCCTGATAGATGTGCACGAGGGCGCCGGCCTGGTTGAAGGCGGTCATGGTGAAGGAGATGCCGAATTTCACCGGCGTCAGCGCGATGCCCTTTCTTATGTAGCGGCTGTCGCGGTTGAAGGCGATGATGGCGTTGCGCCGTGCCCGGTATTCGGCCGTTTCCTCAAGCTCCTCGACGATGCGGGCAATGATGTTATCCTCGACCTCCTGATGGTAGGGGGTGAGTGTGCGTTCCGAACCCGGCTGGCCGTAGAAATTCAGTTTGCGGACATCGAGCGGGTCTTTGCCGACGGCATAGGCGATCTCCTCGATGAAGCGTTCGGCGCCGAGCATGCCCTGCGGCCCGCCGAAACCGCGGAAGGCGGTGTTGGAGACGGTGTGCGTCTTTAGCGGCTTCGAGGTCAGATGCACATGCGGATAGAAATAGCTGGAATCGGCATGGAAGAGGGCACGGTCGCTCACCGGCCCGGAGAGGTCGGAGGAGAAACCGCAGCGCGCCGCATAGGTGGCGTCGACCGCATGGATGCGGCCTTCGGCGTCGAAGCCGAGTTCGTAATCGACGAGGAAATCATGGCGCTTGCCGGTGGCGCTCATATCCTCGTCGCGGTCCGGGCGGAATTTGATCGCGCGGCCGAGTTTCTTGGCGGCGATGGCGGCGAGCGCTGCGAACTGATTGCCCTGCGTTTCCTTGCCGCCGAAGCCGCCGCCCATGCGGCGCACATTGACGGTCACGGCGTTCGAAGGAATATCGAGCACATGGCCGACGATGTGCTGGATCTCGCTCGGATGCTGCGTCGAGGACCAGACGGTGACCTCGTCGTCCTCGCCGGGGATCGCCACAGCGATATGGCCTTCGAGGTAGAAATGTTCCTGTCCCCCGATGCGCATCTGACCTTTCAAACGCAGGGCGGCGTTGGTCATTTCCGTGTCCGGCTCGCCGCGCCGTAGTGTCATCGGGGTAATGACGAGCGGGCTGCCATTGGCGAGGGCGCCGTCGATATCGCTCCAATGCGGCAGATCGCGATAGTCGATCTTTGCCAGCAGCGCGGCGCGGCGGGCGGCATCACGCGTCTCGGCGATGACGGCAAAGATCGGCTGGCCATGAAACTGAACTAAAGTTTCGGCCAGCAGCGGCTCGTCATGGCTGCCGTTGGAGCTGACGTCGTTGATGCCGGGCACATCCTTGCCGGTGAAGACCCATACGACGCCGGGATAGGCGGCGACCGCGGAAAGGTCGATGCTGAGGATTTCGGCATGCGCCCGGTCGGAGAGGCCGAGGGCGCCATGCAGCAGACCTGCGGGTTCGGGCATGTCGTCGATATAATCGGCGGTTCCGGTGACATGCTTATGCGCTGAATCATGCCGCAGCGAGTCGTGCATCGGGCCGTTGATGATAGGCTTGCGGTCTTCGAAGGTGGACTTGTCCATTAGCGCCCCCCTGTCGATAGATTGCCCGTCGCCGATGCTCCGGGCGCTCGCGGCTCAGTGCCGTAGCCTTGCACCAACAATCCGATCTCTATGGTTTGGCGCTGGTCCTGCGGCATGCCTCTTCTCCCCAGCGGGGAGAAGGTGCCGGCAGGCGGATGAGGGGGGCGGCAGGCACCCGTGGTCAATGTATCCATCCCGCCACCTCCTCGAACCGCTTCAGCTCCGCCGGCGCGCCGACGGTCTCGAGATAGAACCGCGTCAGCAGGTTCTTCGCCGTCAGTTGGCGGTATTCCGCTGTCGCACGCCAATCGGTCAGCGGCTGGTAGTCGGCGTCGAAGGCGGGGCGAGCCGCCTCGATCGTCGCTTCCGTCCATGGTTTGCCGATCAGTTCGGTCTCCACCGCGCGGGCGCGTTTCGGCGTCGCCGCCATGCCGCCGAAGGCGATGCGGATGTCGGTGATCATCTCGGCATCGTCGAGTGTCAGCAGGAAAGCGCCGAGCACGGCGGTGATGTCCTCGTCGCGGCGCTTTGTGATCTTGTAGGCGGCAAAGCGGCTCATTGCTGCCGGATAGGGCACGAAGACGCTCTCGACAAATTCGCCGGGCTTCCGATCCTGTTTGCCATAGGCGATGAAGAAATCCTCGAGCGGCATCTTGCGCTGGCCTTGCAGAGACCGCAGCGTCAGCGTCGCGCCGAGCGCGATCAGCGGCGGCGGGCTGTCGCCGATCGGCGAGCCGTTGGCGATGTTGCCGCCAATTGTGCCCATGTTGCGCACCTGCTCGCCGCCGACGCGATCGATCAACCGGCCGAGCGCCGGGATTTTCTGAGAGATTGCTTCGAAGGCCTTGGTGTAGCTGACGCCGGCGCCGATGGTCACGCCGTCTTCCCCTTCCGTGACCGACTGCAATTCGCTCAAATGATTGATGAAGACGACCGGACTCAGCCTGCGCATCTGCTTCGTCACCCAGAGGCCGACATCCGTCGCGCCGGCGACGATGATCGCGTCGGGTTCCTGCGAGAGGACTTCGGCCAGAGCCTGCATCGACGCCGGCACGATCAGCCGGTCTTCGCCATTCGCGATCCTGATCGTGCCACTCGCCTGCATTGCCCAAAGCCGTGCGACGATTTCAGAGCGCGTCCGTTCCAGCGGGTCGAAGAGCGTGCTCGGCCGCATCAGGCTCACCTGCTCGGCGGCCTTGACGATCGGCTCATAGCCCGTGCAGCGACAGAGATTACCCTGCAAGGCTTTTTCGATTTGCCGGCGGCTCGGCTTCTCGGTCGCCAGCCAAAGGCCGTAGAGCGACATGACGAAGCCGGGCGTGCAGAAGCCGCATTGTGAGCCATGGCAATCGACCAGTGCCTGCTGCACCGGATGCAGCGCGCCGTCCCTGCCGGCCAGGTGCTCGACGGTCACCACATGGGTGGCGTGCAGCGAGCCGATGAAACGGATACAGGCATTGACCGATTCGTAGGCAAGCTTGCCGTCGGCCAGCCGGCCGACGAGTACGGTGCAGGCGCCGCAATCGCCCTCCGCGCATCCTTCCTTGGTGCCCGTCAGGCGTCGCTTCAACCGCAGAAAATCGAGAAGCGTCTCGGTTGGTCCGACATCGGTGAGCGCGATGTCCTCGCCATTCAGGATGAAGCGGATGCTGTCGTTCATGATGTTCCTATTGTTGTTTTTCCAAATGGTTAAGCCGCCGTCCAGCCACCGTCAATCGAGATATGCGTTCCGGTCACCTGCCTGGCCGCATCGCTGGCAAGGTAGAGCGACAGCGCGCCGATTTCCTCGGCCTTGACGAATTCATGCGTCGGCTGCGCCTTGAGGATGACCTCGCTCTTTACCTGTTCTTCGGTCATGCCGCGCGCCTTGGCGGTATCTGGTATCTGCTTCTCGACGAGCGGCGTCAGCACGTAGCCGGGGCAGATGGCGTTCACGGTTACGCCGAATTCGGCAAGCTCCAGCGCCGCCGTCTTGGTCAGGCCTAATATACCATGTTTTGCCGCGACATAGGCGGATTTGAAGGGGGAGGCGACGAGCCCGTGGGCGGAGGCGATGTTGATGATGCGGCCGGATTTTTTCGCCTTCATCAGCGGGATCGCGGCGCGCATGGTATGAAAGGAACTCGACAGATTGATCGCGATGATCTGGTCCCATTTCTCGATCGGGAAATCCTCGATCTTCTCGACGTGCTGGATGCCGGCATTGTTGACCAGGACATCGACGCCGCCGAAGGTCTTCGCTGCCGTTTCGATCAGATCGGCGATTTCGGCGGGCTTCGTCATGTCAGCCGGATGATAGAGCGCCCGGCCTTTGGACAATGATTCAAGTCGATCAACGATCGCGTTGATTTCATCGGCCTTTCCGAAACCATTGATGACGACGTTGTCGCCCGTTTCGGCGAAGGCAGTGGCGATCGCAAGGCCGATGCCGCTGGTGGAACCGGTGACGACGACTGTTCTGCTCATGCTGTTCTCCCTGAAATCGCGATGCTGCGTTGCAGCGTTGGCTGCGAGGTTATGCCCAAAGTCGGCGGGCTGGCAATTCCGCTTTATTCGCTTTTCTCGCCCGCATCCGTGTCCTATTGATTTGCTTCGACAATTGACATGCTGAGGGAGGGTTTTCATGAGCGGATATGTTCTGGCGATCGATCAGGGAACGACGTCGACGCGGGCGATCGTCTTCGATGGCGACATGCATGTCGCCGGCAAGGGCCAGAAGGAATTCACCCAGCTCTATCCGCGCTCCGGCTGGGTCGAGCACGATCCCGAGGAGATCTGGGATTCGGTCGTCTCCACCGTCCACATGGCGCTGCGCGATGCCGGGATCGAGGCTAGGGATCTTGCAGCGCTCGGCATCACCAACCAGCGCGAAACCGTCGTCGTCTGGGAGCGCGAAACGGGCCGCCCGATCCAGAATGCCATCGTTTGGCAGGACCGGCGCACGGCAAGCTATTGCGACAATCTGAAACGACAGGACCTCGAGCGGCTATTCACGAAGAAGACCGGCCTCATCCTCGATCCCTATTTTTCCGGCACCAAGCTCTCCTGGATGCTCGCCAACGTCAAGGGCGCGCGGGCGCGCGCTGCCAGAGGCGATCTCTGCTTCGGCACGATCGACACCTTCCTGATCTGGCGGCTGACGGGTGGCAAGAGCTTCGTCACCGACGCCACTAACGCCTCGCGCACGCTGATGTACAACATTGCCGAAAACGCGTGGGACGAGGATCTGCTCGAAATTCTGAGGGTCCCCGCGGCCATGCTGCCGGAGGTCAAGGATTGCGAAGCCGATTTCGGCACGGTCGATCCTGATATATTCGGTGCTGCTATCCCGATTCTCGGTGTGGCCGGCGACCAACAGGCAGCGACCATCGGCCAGGCGTGTTTTAGGCCGGGCATGATGAAATCGACCTACGGCACCGGCTGTTTCGCGCTGCTCAATACCGGCGCCGACATGGTGCGGTCCAAAAATCGGCTGCTGACCACCATCGCCTACCGCCTGAACGGCGAGACCACCTATGCGCTGGAAGGTTCGATCTTCATCGCCGGCGCCGCGGTGCAATGGCTGCGAGACGGGCTCGGCATCATCGGCAGCGCCGCAGAGACCAACGCACTTGCCGAAAAGGCCGATCCGACCCAGGAGGTCTATCTCGTGCCCGCCTTCACCGGCCTCGGCGCACCGCATTGGGATGCTGCGGCGCGCGGCGCTATCTTCGGCTTGACGCGCAATAGCGGGCCGGCGGAACTCTCCCGGGCGGCACTGGAAGCCGTCTGCTACCAGACCCGCGACCTGCTCGACGCCATGCAGAAGGACTGGAAGAATGGCGCCGAGGACACGGTGCTGCGCGTCGATGGCGGCATGGTCGCCTCTAACTGGACGATGCAGCGCCTTGCCGACCTGCTCGATGCGCCGGTCGATCGCCCGGTCATTCTCGAGACGACGGCGCTGGGGGCCGCCTGGCTCGCCGGCAGCCGAGCAGGGGTGTGGCCGGACAGGGACGGTTTTTCGGCGACCTGGAAACGCGATCGGCGATTCGAGCCCGACATGGACGAGAAGGTGCGGGCGGCGAAGCTCAAGGGTTGGAAGAATGCTGTCAAGCGGACGCTGAGCGAGGGGTGAGGGGCGATCAGCGCCGGACTATAGCTCCGCTCGTCCCGGAAGAACCCCGGCCATTTCTTCAGCCACGGCGTCGCCGTTCTTCGGAAGATCACGAATTTCCGGTCAATAATTTTTTGATGCGGCCTGTCGGGTAAGCGGTTACTCCTTCGTCATTCAAAGAGAGGAGTGAGCAATGCTTTATGCAATCCTTTGTTACGCCCATGAGGAAACCGTCTTCGCCTGGAGCAAGGAGGAGGAGGCGGCCGTCATGGAGAAACTCTACGCCGTGCAGGAGCCGCTTGCCGCATCCGGCAAACTCGGCCCCGTCGGCCGGTTGATGCCGACGACGGCTGCGACCACAGTGCGCAAGGGCAAGGACGAGCCCTTGGTCATCGATGGGCCTTTTGCGGAAACGAAAGAGGCGCTTCTCGGCTTCTATGTCGTCGACTTCGAAACGCTCGACGAGGCGATCGCCTTCTCGAAACAGCTTTCATCCGTCAATCCCGGTTCCACCTCCTACGAAATTCGGCCTTTCTACGTCTTCAGGCCGGGAGATGCTTCGTCATGACAGACATTGCCTGGATCGACCTCGCGCTTGCATCGGCCCGCCCGAAGGCGCTCGGCGCGCTGCTGCGCTATTTCCGCAATCTCGATACCGCGGAAGAGGCGTTTCAGGAAGCGTGTCTGAGGGCAATCCGGACATGGCCGGAGAAAGGGCCACCACGCGATCCCACAGCCTGGCTCATCTTCGTCGGCCGCAACAGCGGCATTGATGCGGTGCGCAAGCGGGCGAAGACCCAGGCTCTGCCGGATGAGGAGGTCATCTCCGATACCGAGGATGCCGAAAGCGATATCATCGAGCGGCTGGACGATTCCAATTATCGCGACGATATTCTGCGGCTGCTGTTCATCTGCTGCCATCCAGATCTGCCGGCAACCCAGCAGATCGCGCTGGCGCTACGCATCGTTTCCGGCCTTTCGGTGCAGCAGATCGCGCGTGCCTTCCTGGTGTCCGAAAGCGCCATGGAACAGCGCATCACCCGGGCCAAGGCACGCGTTGCCAAGGCAGGCGTGCCTTTCGAAACGCCGAGCCCTGAGGAGAGGGCCGAACGCTTGTCGATCGTCAGCACGATGATCTATTTGATCTTCAACGAGGGCTACAGCCAGGCCGACCCCAGGCATGAGGCGGCTGCCTTCAGCGACGAGGCGATCCGGCTGGCTCGGCTGATGCTGCATATCTTCCCGTCGGAACCGGAGCTGATGGGACTGCTTGCGCTCATGCTTCTGCAGATCTCGCGCCGGCCGGCGCGGTTCAATGCCGGAGACGAGATCGTGCTGCTCGAAGATCAGGACCGGTCGCTCTGGAACCAACCGTTCATCAATGAGGCCTTAGCGCTGCTCGACAAGGCGCTGCGCCACCGCAAGCCCGCTCCTTATCAGATTCAGGCTGCCATCGCCGCTGTTCATTCCCGCGCAAAATGCGCCGAGGATACAGACTGGGTGGAGATCGATCTGCTCTATCGCGCGCTGGAGCGTCTCCAGCCGTCGCCGGTCATAACGCTGAACCGGGCCGTCGTCGTCTCCAAGCTCCAGGGTGCGCAGGATGCGCTCGACCTCATCGATCCGCTTGGCGAAAAACTCGGCGGCTATTTCTATTATCACGGGCTGCGAGGTGGATTGCTGAAGCAGCTTGGCTTGACCAGCCAGGCGCGCGAAGCCTTCGACCGCGCCA
This sequence comes from Rhizobium sophorae, assembly GCF_013087515.1. GTDB lineage: Bacteria > Pseudomonadota > Alphaproteobacteria > Rhizobiales > Rhizobiaceae > Rhizobium > Rhizobium sophorae. Next base: position 244,804 of record NZ_JABFCN010000070.1, read on the forward strand.
TTGCACTGGCCCATTCGGCAGCTGAGGCCGCCCATATCCGCCGGCAGATTGACAAGATGCAGGAAGAGGCCACGCAGCCAATCGCAAAATAAAAATGCGAAGGCCGGCGCGGTGTCGGAACGGCGAACTCTGACACGTCCTTGTAATGACCTGACAGGAAACAGGTTTCATTCAAATGGAGAGATGTCGAAATGACCGCCAGCACTCAACATGAACTCGTCCTCGTTCGCGAATTCGACGCGCCGCGCGAGAAGATCTACAAGGCATGGACCGATCCTGATCTGCTGAAGCAGTGGTTCGTGCCGCGTCCCTGGGGTGTGGCGGAAGCGACGCTCGACGTCCGCCCCGGCGGTTCCAACGTCGTCGTCATGCATGACCCCGAGGGCAATCAATACCCGAACCGCGGCGTCTATCTCGAGATCGTCGAGAACGAGAAGATCGTCTTCACCGATGCCTATACCAGCGCCTGGGCACCATCCGAGAAACCTTTCTTCACGGGCGTCATCCTGCTCGAAGATCTCGGCAACGGCCGCACGAAATATACGGCCAAGGCGCTGCACTGGCGCGCCGAGGACAAGGAGGCGCACGAGAAGATGGGTTTCCACGAAGGGTGGGGCAAGGCTGCGGACCAACTGGCGGAGTTGCTGGCGAAGATGTGAGCGGCGGCTGGACAGCGCGGCGAGAGTACGCCGTCCAGCCGCTTCAAGTATGATCTAAGGTGGTTCGAAAGATGAATCCGCCGGCGCTTCGAAGTCATTGAATTCAGATTCGAATTAATCGTCGATTGCTCTGCCTGATCGCCAAAGACATCATGCCGCCATCGAAATTCTCGAACATTCTGTTCCACAATTTGTATTTGCGCTGCATTCCCGGCATCCTTATCTCAACCGAGAATTCAACAGGATGCCGATGATGGAACTGGGGCTTTACACATTTGCCGACGTCAATCCGAAGCCTGCCGGTAGCAGAGGTGTCGAAGGGGCGGAGCGGCTGAAGAACCTGATCGAGGAAATCGAGCTCGCCGATCAGGTGGGACTCGATGTCTTCGGGCTCGGCGAGCATCATCGACCGGACTATGCGGCATCCGCTCCTGCAGTCGTATTGGCTGCGGCCGCGGTCAAAACGAAGAACATCCGGCTGACCAGTGCGGTCACCGTGCTCTCCTCCGACGATCCGGTGCGTGTCTTCCAGCAGTTTTCGACGCTCGATCTGATCTCCAATGGCCGCGCCGAAATCATGGCGGGGCGTGGCTCCTTCATCGAGTCCTTCCCGCTGTTCGGCTACAATCTCGAAGACTACGACCAGCTTTTCGAGGAGAAGCTCGATCTGCTGCTGGCGCTGCGCGACAGCGAGGTTGTGGAGTGGAAGGGTGAGCTTCGCGCGCCGATCAACGGGCGCGGTGTCTATCCTAGGCCGCTGCAGGATCCGTTGCCGCTCTGGGTCGCGGTCGGCGGTACGCCGCAGTCGGTGGCGCGCGCCGGCGCACTGGGCCTGCCGGTGGCGCTGGCGATCATCGGCGGCGAGCCGCGCCGTTTTGCGCCGCTCTTCGATCTCTACCGCGAGGCCGCGCGCCGGGCAGGACAGGATCAGTCGAAGCTGAAGACCAGCATCAATGTCCACGGTTTCATCGCCGACACGACGGCGGCGGCGGCCGACCAGTTCTACGGGCCGCAGGCCGAGGTGATGAACCGCATCGGCCGCGAGCGCGGCTGGGGACCGACGAACCGGGCGCATTTCAACATGTCGCGCGGGCCGAACGGCGCGCTCTTCGTCGGTGATCCCGAGGTGGTCGCCGAAAAGATCATCGCCCATCATGCGCTCTTCAAGAACGACCGCTTCCTGCTGCAGATGGCCATCGGCCTGATGCCGCATGCCGAGATCATGCGCGGCATCGAGCTTTACGGCACGAAAGTCGCGCCGATCGTCAGAAAGGCGTTGACTGATAGCAGCGAAGAGGCGAAAGCCACGGCTTGACGAGCGCATGACGCCGAAGATCGGAATCGATTTTCGGATGGGAATATGCGCTGATTCGAAGGGACAGAGCGTCCTTAGGGCTTCCTGTTGGAGGCGCGGCGCTCTAAGGCGGCCGCTGCCGCCCTGCGCAAGGCCGGAACAGACGAATGGTTATCGCAAACGACGATGAACTGACCAAGCTCAAGGAGATCGGCCGCATCTGCGCCAACGCCATCCAGGTGATGGCGGCGGCGATGGAGCCCGGCATGACGACGCTGGAGCTCGACCAGATCGGCCGCAAAGTGCTCGAGGATTCGGGCGCGCGTTCGGCGCCGGAGTTCTGCTACCAGTTTCCCGGTGCCACCTGCATCAGTATCAACGAGGAAATCGCCCACGGCATTCCCGGCCCGCGCGTCATCCGCGCCGGCGATCTCATCAATATCGACGTCTCGGCGGAAAAGGACGGCTTCTTCGCCGATACCGGCGCCTCCTTCACGATGCCGCCGGTCAAGCCGAAGATCGAGCGGCTCTGCCGCGACGGCAAGCGGGCGCTGTGGATCGGGCTCAACCAGGTCAAATCAGGCGAGCCGCTGGCAAAGATCGGCACAGCCGTCGGCGCCTTCGCGCAGAAGAACCGCTATACGCTGGTCGCCAATCTGGCGAGCCACGGCGTCGGTCGCTCGCTGCATGAGGAGCCGGCCGAGCTCTCGACCTGGCCGGACCCTTCGGAAAAACGGATGATGACGGAAGGTCTCGTCTTCACCGTCGAGCCATTTCTCTCGCTCGGCGCGACATGGGCCGAAGGCGGCGACGATGCCTGGACGCTCTATGCCGATCCGAAGGCGCCGACCGTGCAATACGAACACACGGTGGTCGCGACGCGCAACGGGCCGGTGGTTCTCACCTTGCCGGATGAGCGGGGGTAAGGCTTTTTTCCAACATCTCTATCGGGAGCACGGCATTCTCCAGCGTCCCTCATCCTTGTACGTAGCCTGTAGGGCGGAGCCTCGAAGGACGCGCCGCAGCGCTGCTCCTGGCATCCATCGGACGCTGAAGCACCCGCTGTGTGGCCTTCATCTTCAGCCCCGCGTTCCCGGCCTGCCGCCTTGCAGGATTTCGGTGGCGGCGCGTTCGAGGATGCCGGCGATGCGGGCGGCTTCGGGTTTCGACCAGGGATAGCGCATCCGCAGCGCCGAGCGCAGCAGCATGCGGGCGGCGCGGATATCGCCGCCGTCCTGCATGAAGTCGCCGTCATCGCCATCGTCGGCGCCGTGACGGTCGGTTTCGAAGACACGCTTCACATAGGCCATCTTCTCACCGATGCGCTCGAGCTTGGCGAGCGTGTGCAGGATCATGTCGCGGTTTTCCTCGACGCGGCGGCGGCCGGCCTCGGTGATGCGATAGAGCTTCTTGGCGCCCTCGGCCTCGACCTCGGCAAGACCGGTTTCTTCGAGATAGGTGAGTGCAGGATAGATGACGCCGGGACTCGGCACGTAGAAGCCGCCGGAACGCTCCTCCAGCAACTTTATCAATTCGTAGCCGTGGCGCGGCTGCTCAGCGAGCAGCGCCAGGATGACTAGTTGCAGATCGCCTGCCGCGAATTTGCGGCCCATGCGGAAAGCGTCGCCGAACATGCCGCCTTTAAAGCCTCTCATGCCGTTTCCTTTCATCGTTAGATATATCGTCGACTATGTCGTAAAACATATATCGTAAGATAATTCCTTTCAAGTGCAGCAGAGATTTTTTGATGTTTCGGGAAATTGATCGATCGATCAGAATTACTTGATTGTGATGCCGGTGCTGCGGCGCGATAAGCGCTGCATGCTCGTGCGCACCGGTCACTCCCCGCCGAATCTTGTCTCCACCGCCGCTGCCGGCGCCGTTGCCATGGCCGCTGCCATGGGCTTCGGGCGCTTCTCCTACACGCCGATCCTGCCCGGTATGATCATCGGCGTGCCGCTTTCGGCAGCGGATGCAGGCTTTATCGCATCGGCGAATTTCGTCGGTTATCTCGTCGGCGCGGTGCTTGCCGCCTATGGCTGGGCGGCGGGGCGGGAGCGGCTGGTGGCGCTGCTGTCGCTGCTGGCAACCGCCATCCTGCTTGCTGCCATGGCCGCTACCGATTCCGTCGCGATTTTTGCCGTCATCCGTTTCCTCGCCGGCATCGCCAGCGCCTTTGCGATGGTCTTCACCTCGTCGATTGTGCTCAGCCACGGGGCTGCTGCCGGCAACGATCATGTGCAGGCGGCGCATTTCGGCGGGCCGGGTGCTGGCATCGCGCTGTCCTCGGTCATGGTGTTTCTGATCGGCCTCGGCTTTCACGATGGGCCGGGCGGCTGGCGCGCCGACTGGATCGGCGGGGCGCTTTGTTGCGCGGCAAGCCTCGTCGTCGTTTTCCTGCTGCTGCCGTCGGCGCCGGCGCAATCGGCGCAGTCGGGCAAGGAGCCGGCGCTCATCTGGAACCGGCCGATGGTGTTGCTGACTTTGTCCTACGGCCTGTTCGGCTTCGGCTATGTCATCACCGCGACCTTCCTCGTCACCATCGCGCGCCTTTCTGCAACCGGGCCCTTCGTCGAATTCCTGTGCTGGTTCATTGCCGGCCTGACGGCGGCGGTGGCGCTGTTTGCCTGGAAGCCGCTGGTCAAGCCGCTCGGGCTTGGCGGCGTCTATGTCGCGGCGCTTCTGGTCGAAGCCACCGGCGTGCTAGCGACCGTTGCGCTGCCGGCTTCTGCCGCACCGCTGATCGGCGGGGCGCTGTTCGGGGCGACGTTCCTGGCAATCACCGCCTACGGGCTGCAGATCGGCCGCAAGCTTTCGCCCGAGAGCCCGCGGCGGATCCTGGCGATGATGACGGCCGCCTTTGGCGTCGGCCAGATCGTCGGGCCTGTCGTTGCCGGCTGGATCGCCGAGCGCAGCGGCAACTTCACCGTCCCGACGGTGATCGCCGCCGTGGCACTCGTCGCCTGCGCAGCGCTGGTGATGCCGGTGATCAGGAAAATCGCTTAACCGGTTACATCTCTGTAACAATGGGCCGAACCCATTGCTGCTTCCTTGGAACTGCCTTAGTTTCCGGCACAATCAGTGTTCCACGACACTCCCGAGACTCACAGTTCAGGAAAGCAAAGCCCTCCGTGTTTCATTCCTTCTTTCCACAGCCAAAGGCGTTCTTCACTTCGCTCGCAATCTGGACGCTGGCTGCGATTTTTGGCTGGTATTTCTTCGCCGCTGGTCTTGGTGCTTCCCTCGGTTTTGCACCGATTCCTGAAGAGCAGCAGCCGATCGACCTTTCGTTCTTCCTACTGCCCGAAAATGTCTGGTTCTACGGCTATTTCCTTCTATCGGCAGTAATCTTCTGCGGTGCATGGCATCTGAAGGCGCTGAACCACCCTTGGAAGATTTGGTCGATCTGGGGTTCGGCACTGATCATCTTCGTGACCTACTTCGGCGTCCAGATCAGCGTTGTGATCAACAACTGGCGCCGGCCGTTTGGTGACCTTCTGCAGAACGCATTGTCGAAGCAGCCAGGCATTTCCGTCGACAATTTCTACAGCCTAATGTGGGTCTTCTGCCAGATAGCATTCCTCAGCATGTTCGTATCGATCATGACTGACTTCTTCACCAGCCACTACATCTTCCGCTGGCGAACGGCGATGAACAATTTCTACATGTCGAAGTGGGAAAAGCTGCGTCACATCGAAGGCGCCTCGCAGCGCGTTCAGGAAGACACGATGCGCTTTTCGAGCACGCTCGAAGGTCTTGGCATCAGTCTCATCAACTCGGTGATGACGCTCGTGGTGTTCCTTCCGATCCTTCTGGCGCTGTCGCATTACGTGACCGAACTGCCGTTCATCGGGCCGGTGGCGAATTCGCTCTTCTGGCTGGCGCTGTTCTGGTCGGCGTTCGGCACGCTTCTGCTGGCGGTCGCCGGCGTCAAGCTGCCGGGGCTGAATTTCCGCAACCAGCGTGTCGAGGCGGCCTATCGCAAGGAGCTCGTCTATGGCGAGGACCATGCGGACCGAGCCGAGCCGCTGACAGTCAGGGAGCTCTTCGACAACGTCCGCCGCAATTATTACCGCATGTATTTCCACTACATGTATTTCAACGTCGCCCGCTATTTCTATATCCAGGCCGACGCGCTCTTCGTGGTCTTCATGCTGGTGCCGACGATCGTGGCGGGCACGATCACCTACGGTATCTTCCAGCAGATCTCGACCGCCTTCGGCCAGGTCAGCAACTCGTTCCAGTATCTCGTCAACTCCTGGACGACGATCATCGAGTTGCTCTCGATCCACAAACGCCTCAAGGCCTTCGAGGCGGCAATCGATGACGAACCGCTGCCGGATATTGACCAGCGCTACCTGGAACGTGAGACGGGCGTCGTGCACGCCGACGGTTGATGCGCGGGGTATTCAGCGAGCGATTGCAGCGAATCTCTTCTCCCCAGCGGGGAGAAGATGCCGACAGGCAGATGAGGGGCCGTCTCTACAGCATTTCCTTAGACGCCGTCAAAGACCTGACGTTTGCAATTTCCCGCGCGCCTCGATCATCGGGATCGCTTCCGAATAGCTGACACAGGCCACATCCGTTCGGTGGCAGACGTCGCTGACCAGCCTGTCGAGGGCACGCCAGTAGGCGCCGCCGTTCATTTCGACGAAGTGGAAGCCGAGCTGCAGCGGGATGCGGGAGCCGGCATATTGCCTGTCGAAAGCCTCCTTGAAGGCGGCATAGGCGCGGTCCTCGAATTCCCCGGAATCGGCCGTATCCTCCTCACCCTTGGAATGGCGGACGAAGAGATTGTAGTCCATGCCGATGATCGGCTTGTCATTCGGGCCTTCGGGGATCAGCGGCAGGCCGAAGCGGATGATGCCGTCTTCCTCGACAGGCATGGCAGGGCCCTTGGTGACGAGGCTCGCGTCATAGGTGAAGCCCGCCTTCTTTTCGGCGGCGATCATGTCGGCGCCCGCAGTTGCCGAGAGATAGGGGGCGCGAAAGCCCTTGATGCCGTGATCGACCAGATCCTGCCAGCCGGCCGGCTCGTGGAGACCGACGCTCTTCCAGGCATTCTCAAGCGTCGCGTGGAAGGTGGCGTATTCGGCCGACCAGTCGGCCTCGCTCCAGAGGCGGCCGTCGAAATGCCCACAGGCATGGCTCGATATGTCGTGTCCTTCGAGGTGGGCGTGCCAGATATTGCCAAGGCGCTCGCGGATCTCGTCGTCGCTCTGGGCGAAGCCGACGTTGGATTTTCCGCGTTTCTGGTGCGGCGCCTGGTAGGCCTTCTTCGCCGCCTCGTTCATCAGAAAAGTGCAGGAAAGGAAATAGGTGAAATGGGCGCCGTTTTTCGCCGCCATCTCGCGGCTCTTCAGCCAGAGTGCGTTATCGTGGGCGCCGTCGAAGGAAATGATAACGAGCTGTTTCGGCCGGTCGGCCGCCTCGGCAATTGCCGGAACGAGGAGCGAAACAGAAAGGCAGGCGGAGAGGAGGGAACGAGACATGGGCACCGCGACAATTTGTTCGCGGTTTCCCTCCGACAGAATTGCGGCGAAGCTGCGGTCGCGCTGGCATTTTCTCGCGCCAGCCGGTAAGCCATGACAAACGGCACGGAAGGGATCCGCAATGACATTGCTTATCGTCGGCATCATACTTTTCCTTGGGGTGCATCTGGTGCGGGTGGTGTCGCCGGAGTTTCGCCGCTCGATGATTGCAAGCCTCGGCGAGAAGGGCTGGCGGGCGGCCTATTCGATTGCCAGCATCGCCACGCTGATCCTGTTGATTTACGGCTTCGGGCAGGCGCGGCAGGTGACCGGAATGCTATACAATCCCCCGGTCTGGATGGCACATATAGCAATCACGCTGATGCTGATCGCGATGATCTGTCTCGTCGCCTCGCTGCTGCCGGCGGGGCATATCGCGACGAAGACCAAACATCCGATGGTGCTGTCGGTGAAGATCTGGGCATTGGCGCATCTGCTCGCCAATGGTGAGACATCATCCGTGCTGTTGTTTGCCGCATTTCTGGCCTGGGGCGTCGTCATGCGCATTTCCCTGAAACGGCGGGAGCGGGCGGGCGAGATCACGCTCCGGCCCTTCGTCTCGGCCAAGTACGACCTCTATGCCATCGTCATCGGCATCGTCGTCTGGGTGCTGATCATCTGGAAGCTGCACGAATGGTTGATCGGGGTTTCGCCGCTCGCCATGTGACGAATCTTTCACATCCCCCTTACAACGGCGGCAAAATGGAGTAGAAGGCCCGACAATATGCGTTTTGCATGGTGTATGGGTATTTCCGCGGCCGGAGACGAGAATGGCATTCAACGACGACAGCTTCATCCGTGAAGTCAATGAGGAATTGCGGTCTGACCAGATGAAGGGCGTCTGGCGCCGGTTCGGCCGCTATATCGTCGTCGTCGCCATCCTGATCGTCGTCGGCACCGCCGGCAAGGTTCTCTACGACTATTGGGACGACAACCGCTCCTCCGGCACCGGCGACCAGTTCCTGGCGGCGATGAAGCTAGCCGACGAGAACAAGAACGACGAGGCGCTGGCCGCGCTCGACAAACTCGAGAAGGAAGGCCATGGCGCCTACCCGGTGCTGGCGCGCATGCGCGCCGCGACCGTTCAGGTGCAGAAGGGCGATGCCGCGGCGGCAATCGCCGCCTTCAACGAGATCGGCAAGGACAATGCCGTTCCGGCCGCCGTGCGCGATGCCGCCAAGATGCGCGCCGGCTGGCTGCTCATCGAGAACGGCACTTACGAACAGGTTTCGGCGGCGGTCGAGGAAATGGCCGTTCCGGGCAACGCCTTCCGTCATTCGGCGCGCGAGGCACTCGGCCTTGCCGCTTACAAAGCCGGCAACATGGCGCAGGCGCGGCAGTGGTTCCAGTCGATCGTCAACGATACCGACAGCCCGCGCAATGTTGCCAATCGCGCCCATATGATGCTTGATCTGATTACCGCATCCGGCAAGGCGCCCGCCGCTCAGGGCTGATCGTGTTAAGGACAAGATATGAGTTTCACGGTCGCCATCGTCGGTCGTCCGAATGTCGGCAAGTCGACACTTTTCAACCGGCTGGTGGGTAAGAAGCTGGCGCTTGTCGACGACACGCCGGGTGTTACCCGCGACCGCCGGCCGGGCGATGCGCGGCTGATGGGCCTGACTTTCACGATCATCGACACGGCTGGTCTGGAAGAGGCCGACGCGGAAAGCCTGCAGGGCCGGATGCGGGCGCAGACGGAAGCGGCGATCGACGAGGCGGATCTTTCGCTTTTCGTCGTCGATGCCAAGAGCGGATTGACGCCCGTCGATACCGACCTTGCGGAGATGCTGCGCCGGCGCGGCAAACCGGTGGTGCTCGTCGCCAACAAATCCGAAGCGCGCGGTTCAGACAGCGGCTTCTATGACGCCTACACGCTCGGGCTCGGCGAACCGACCCCGATTTCGGCTGAACATGGGCAGGGCATGCTCGACTTGCGCGATGCGATCGTTGCGGCAATCGGCGAGGACCGGGCCTATCCCGCCAAGGAGGATGTCGCCGTTACAGATGTCGACATTCCACAGACGGAAGGCGAAGACAGCGACGAGGACGAAGAGCCGGCCTATGACGAGACGAAGCCGCTCAGGGTGGCCATCGTCGGCCGGCCGAATGCCGGCAAGTCTACACTGATCAATCGCTTCCTCGGCGAGGACCGGCTTTTGACCGGGCCGGAGGCCGGCATCACCCGCGACTCCATCTCGGTCGAATGGGACTGGCGTGGCCGCACCATCAAGATGTTCGATACGGCAGGCATGCGCCGCAAGGCGCGGGTGATCGAGAAGCTGGAGAAGCTTTCGGTAGCCGATGCGCTGCGCGCCATCCGCTTCGCCGAAACCGTCGTCATCGTCTTCGATGCAACGATCCCTTTCGAAAAGCAGGATCTGCAGATCGTCGACCTCGTGCTTCGCGAAGGCCGTGCCGCCGTGCTCGCTTTCAACAAATGGGACATGATCGAAGACCGGCAGGCGGTGCTTGCGGATCTGCGCGAAAAGACCGACCGGCTGCTGCCGCAGGCGCGCGGCATTCGCGCCGTGCCTATCTCCGGCCAGACCGGCTGGGGGCTCGACAAGCTCATGCAGTCGATCATCGATACCGACAAGGTCTGGAACAAGCGCATCTCGACGGCGCGGCTCAACCGCTGGCTGGAGACGCAGCAGATCCAGCATCCGCCACCGGCCGTTTCCGGCCGCCGCATCAAGCTGAAATATATGACGCAGGTGAAGGCCCGCCCGCCGGCCTTCATGATCTCCTGCACCCGATCGGATGCGCTGCCGGAATCCTATACACGCTATCTGATCAACGGGTTGCGCGCGGATTTCGACATGCCGAGCGTGCCGATTCGCATCCATTTCCGCTCGCCTGACAATCCGTTCGAAGGCAAGAAGAGGCGAACATAGGGTTTGGGCTTGCGCTGATTGGCGAGTTCTGAGGCACGTCGTGTGGCCACCCCCTCTGCCCTGTCGGACCCCGGGGTCGAGCCACGGGTCTCGACCCGTCCTTCCGACCCTCACACGGAGGGAGAAAGGCAGGAGGCGAACACTCAGTGCCTCTCTGTCGATGCTCTGGCCGCCAAGCGGTAATTGTTTGGGGAAGCCGTAACATCCATCTGATTTCGCCGCCTGTAGGGGAGATGCCCGATGGGGCAGAGGGGTGTCACTGGCAGTGCGATAGCTATCCGGGAATCTAAGCCACACTTTTGTTCAGCGCCTCACGCAGCGCCACGATCTCGGCCTGGAGGCGGGTGAGGTCGACGGCATCGCGACCGCTGGCAGCGGCGATGCAACCCGGGATGCCGATCGCCTTTTCCTTCAGGCGAATGCCTTCTTCGCTCAAGCGGACGACGACGACGCGTTCGTCCTCCCGGCTGCGTTCGCGTCTGACATAACCTGCGGTTTCCAGGCGTTTGAGCAGCGGGGTCAGCGTGCTCGATTCGAGGAAGAGCTTTTCACCGAGGCCACCGACGGTCTGGCCGTCCTGCTCCCAGAGAGAAACCATCGCTAGATATTGCGGATAGGTGAGACCCAACGCATCGAGCAGCGGCTTGTAGACGCGATTCAGTGCGTGGCTTGCCGTATAGACGGCGAAGCAGATGAAACTGTCGAGCTTTAGCTGATCCTGCATGGGGTATCTCCAAAACTAAACCAATTTATATCGTGCGATAAATAATCGTAGCCGCTTTTTATGCACGGTAGCTATGCAGAAATGTAAATTGTACGATAATTAATCGTGCGCGATATAAAACGTGTTCACGACGAACATCGAAACCGAGAGGACAAGACAATGTCGACCATCAAGACCGCAGTTTCCGCAGCAGCACTGCTCGTAGCCTCCGCCGTTGGCGCGCTTGCCGATCCGGTACTCGAACCGACAACGCAGAAATTCATCGACGGGCTTGCCGGCGGCAAGCCGATCTACACGCTGTCGCCGGCCGATGCCCGCAATGTCCTAGCCGGCGCGCAGAAGGGCGACGTGAAGAAGCTTGCTGCCAAGGAAGAGGATAGGGTCATCAAGGCTGGCCCGACAGGCAGCATCAAGCTGCATATCGTCCGCCCGGAACATGCCGAGGGCACGCTGCCGGTCATTCTCTATTTCCATGGCGGCGGCTGGGTGCTGGGCGATGCCGATACGCATGACCGGCTGGTTCGTGAGATCGCCAACGGCGCCGATGCCGCCGTCGTCTTCGTCGATTATGAGCGCTCGCCCGAAGCCCGTTATCCCGTCGCCATCGAGCAGGCTTATGCCGCGACCAAATATGTCGCCGAACATGCCAAGGAGTTCAAGGTCGATGCCTCCCGGCTCGCGGTCGCAGGCGATAGCGTCGGCGGCAACATGGCGGCGGTGGTGACGCTGCTTGCCAAGGAACGTGGCGGTCCCGCCATCGACCAGCAGGTGCTGTTCTACCCCGTCACCGACGCCAATTTCGACAATGGGTCCTACAACCAGTTCGCCGATGGCCCGTGGCTGACGAAGGAAGCGATGAAGTGGTTCTGGAATGCCTACCTGCCCGACGAAGCCAAGCGCAAGGAGCCGACGGCCTCACCACTGCAGGCATCGCTGGAGCGGTTGAACGGCCTGCCGCCGGCGCTCGTCATCGTTGACGAGAACGACGTGCTGCGTGACGAGGGCGAGGCCTATGCCCGCAAGCTCAGCCAAGCTGGCGTGAAGGTCACGTCGATGCGTTACAACGGCACGATCCACGATTTCGTGCTCCTGAACGCCATTGCTGAAACGCCTGCCGCGCGGAGCGCGATTGCGGTTGCGAACGACACGCTTCGCAGCGCACTTCACAAGTGAAACCAATCAGTCTGCGGACGGGAGAGGCCCGGCGGTTTCGCCGGGCTTTCTGCTTCTCGGAAGCGATTTAGCAAACTGCCAGGCCTTCTTCCATTTCGGCGTGATGACACCGTTAGCAGCGCGGATATTGTTGATGAACTGCAGCGTCGCCGCTTCCCAGGAATATTGCATGGCGAGCTCGCGGGCCTTGCTGCGCGAGGCGGAGAGGGCGGCAAGGCAGGCGGCTTGCAGGTTCTGGTCGAGCGCCCCGACTTCGCTATCCTCGCCGATGATGTCGAGCGGGCCGGTGACCGGATAGGCTGCGACCGGCACGCCCGATGCCAGCGCTTCGAGGATGGTGTTGCCGAAGGTGTCGGTGAGCGAGGGAAAGACGAAGACGTCGGCCTGTGCATAGGTTTTCGCCAGATCCTCGCCGAACTGCACGCCGGCGAAGAAGACGTCGGGATATTGTTTTTCGAGTTCGGCGCGCGCCGGACCGTCGCCGACGACGACCTTGGAACCCGGCAGATCGAGATCGAGGAAGGCCGGCAGGTTCTTTTCCAGCGCCACGCGACCGACGGTCATGAAGATCGGGCGCGACAGGCCGAACGGGTTTTCCTCGAGCTCCATCGGACGGAACTGCGTGGCGTCGATGCCGCGGCTCCAGGGCATGAGGTTGCGGATGCCTTTTTCCGACAGTTCGCGGGCAAGACTCGGCGTCGCCACCATGCATCCGGCGCCGCCATTGTGGAACCAGCGGACGAAGGAATAGAGCCAGCTCCTCGGTATCGGCAGGCGCGCGGAGACGTATTCCGGGAAGCGTGTGTGGTAGCTCGTCGAAAACGGCATGCGGTTCTTCAGGCACCAGCGGCGGGCGGTCAGCCCCAGCGGGCCTTCGGTGGCAATATGCACGTAGGAGGGATTGTGCTTTTCGATCTCGCGGGCGATGCGGCGGTAATTGGCGATCGACAGGCGGATCTCAGGATAGGTCGGGCAGGGGATGCTGTTGAAGCGCTCCGGCGTCACCATGGAAACCTCGACGCCCATCTTTGCAAGTTCGCGGTTGGTGTTCTCGATCGAGCGCACGACGCCATTGACCTGCGGGTGCCAGGCATCGGTGACGATCACCAGCCTCTCAGGCCGGTTCCCGGAGGCTGCGGCATTAGTCCAGCTCTCGCCGCTATAAGTGTTTGCCGGACGTTGCAGCATGTCACGATTTCCATCCGCGTCGCACTGATATGCCAACGCTTAACCCCTAAGCGGGGTTCCGGAACGGCGATTCCCGCTTCTCTATTTTGAGGCATGATCATGATGGAAATATTACAGCCCATATTGCAAGGATTGCAGGGCTTTCGCCGGCCTGATCGCCCCGATTATGTCAGTCGCTGGCCGCGGTTTTCTTCTGAAAGAAGAAGGTCACGGCGCCGATCGTGGACCGGCGCCGCTTGGGAGGTCAAGCTGCAGCGGAAGCCGAGCTAGCGGTCGGAACTTCCGAGATCGTCTTCAGAACCTGCGAAGCGATCTGGTAGGGGCAGCCCTGCGAGTTCGGGCGGCGATCTTCCAGATAGCCCTTGTAGTCGTTCTTGACGAAGGAGTGCGGTACGCGGATCGAGGCACCACGGTCGGCAACGCCGTAGGAGAACTTGTTCCACGGTGCCGTCTCGTGCTTGCCGGTCAGGCGCTTGTCGTTGTCAGGACCGTAGACGTTGATGTGGTCCATCAGGTTCTTTTCGAACTGCGCCATCAGCGCTTCGAAATAGGCTTTGCCGCCGACTTCGCGCATGTACTTGGTCGAGAAGTTGCAATGCATGCCCGAGCCGTTCCAGTCGGTGTCGCCGAGCGGCTTGCAGTGATACTCGATGTCGATGCCGTACTTTTCGGTCAGGCGCTGCAGGAGGTAGCGAGCCATCCAGATCTGGTCGGCGGCCTTCTTGGAGCCCTTGCCGAAAATCTGGAATTCCCACTGGCCCTTGGCCACTTCGGCATTGATGCCTTCGTGGTTGATGCCGGCAGCGAGGCAAAGGTCGAGATGCTCTTCGACGATTTCGCGAGCAACGTCGCCGACGTTCGAATAGCCGACGCCGGTGTAGTAGGGGCCCTGCGGAGCGGGGTAGCCCTGCTCAGGGAAGCCGAGCGGACGGCCGTTCTGGTAGAAGAAATATTCCTGCTCGAAGCCGAACCAGGCGTCTTCGTCGTCGAGGATGGTGGCGCGGGCATTCGATGCGTGCGGCGTGACGCCATCCGGCATCATGACTTCGCACATGACGAGAGCGCCGTTGGTCCGGGCCGGGTCGGGATAGATAGCGACCGGCTTCAGCACGCAATCGGAGCTGCGGCCTTCAGCCTGCTGCGTCGACGAGCCGTCAAAGCCCCAGAGCGGAAGCTGTTCCAGCGTCGGGAATGCGTCGAATTCCTTGATCTGCGTCTTGCCACGCAGGTTCGGTACCGGAGTGTACCCATCGAGCCAAATATACTCGAGCTTATATTTTGTCATCGTGACTCTCTCAATGCTACGAAGGTGAGCAAATCCGGAGGTGATCTCGGCGCGCAAGCGCATCCGACCGCCAGGGATGACGCTTTAAAAGCACGTAGCGTGCCAGTTTTGGCGCCACGCGAAAGAAAAATCGCGAATCAGCGTGTCGGCCGATTTTTTCCCTTTTGGAAAATCGTGCTGTTTTTAACGCTCACTGGCGGTATCGCCCATCAAATCGCATTTTTTCCATGTGGAACCGGATGAAAATTGCGGCGTTAGGCTGAAATGATGAAGTGTTAAACAAATTATCGGAAGCTGTTAGTCGAGACAGCATGCCGACCGATTACAATTGCAACATTGCCCTTATTTTATGCGATTTGCATAAACTATGTGCATTGTGCTATGTAGATGGTCCTGAAATGTTGATGCGCCGAACTGAATGGAGGCGATCTCATGCCCACCGGTTTCCATCGTGAATCCGCAACGATCTACCAGTTTCCCGTTAAGGCGATACGAAACGCCAACCGGTTCGAACGCGCCAGGCTGATGGAGCGCGAGGCCGCAGACGTCTGCGATGCTGCGCTCGACAGCTGCTGGTACCATGACGAGGCAGTTCGCGATTCCGATCGGCCGACGAAGTCCTGATTTCCCCTGGCAGCGGGCAACCGATGCCGAAAGCGGGGAGCGCTCGCACATGGCGTTCATACTGCGTCAGCATGTGCGGCCTAAAGGCATGTCTCGCTAAGCGAATCTGAAAGATCGCGCCGCTTTAGCCGCCATCCAATCCAAGCTTTTCCCTTGGGACCAATGCACCATGTTCGCTGACGACGCGGGCAGCGACCTTTGCTGCGAAACGGGCGGCAGCAGGCGCATCGCCGGCTTCAAGATATCGTGCGAGAAAAGCGCCGTTGAAGCTGTCGCCGGCGCTGGTCGTGTCGACCACCTTCTCCACCTTTTCGGCAGGAACGAAGGTTTGCTCGCCGGCAAAATTCAGCGTGACACCGTCGGCGCCGTTCTTGACGACGATATGAATGGCGCCCAGTGCGCGGTAGCGGTGGATCGTTGCCTCGATGGAATCATCGCCGAAATGGGCCGCCTCGTCGTCGAAGCTCGGCATGACGAGCACAGAGGAGCGGGCGCCCTCGCTGATTGTCGTATGCATCACGTCGTAGCTCGACCAGAGGCGGGGACGGATGTTCGGGTCGAACACAACGAGCTTGCCGGCGGCCTTGGCGCGGCGGACTTCGGCAAGCAGCGTCTCGGCATCCTCATGCGGCAGGATGGCAAGGGTGATGCCGGAGAAATAGACGACTTCAGCGCTCTCCACCGCCTCGCGCAGGCGGTCGGGATCGGCAGCCAGGCTGCGGGCGGCCGAGTTGTCGCGCCAGTAGCTGAAGGAGCGTTCGCCGTTTTTCAGGTTGATCATGTAGAGGCCGGGCGTCCTGCCCCTGATGCGACGGATGAGGCTCGTGCCGATGCCCGCCTTGTCGATGAAGGCCAGCATCTCATCCGACATGGCGTCGTCACCGAGGGCGGTGAAGTAGTCGACCGACCAGTCCGCGGCAAGGCAGGCGCGGGCATACCAGGCGGTGTTGAAGGTATCGCCGGCGAAGCCTTTGCGCAGCAGACCATCGCCTGCCTGCGAGAGTTCCACCATGCATTCACCGATCGATAGAAACCGTCTGCTCACCTTTTCCTCCCCGCACTAAAGCGCGTCGCGATCCTTCAGATTCGCTCTCGGGCTTTAAGTCCTTGTTTCTACGCATGTCGTTATCGCAAAACAGCTGCACACTTCTGCTGGAATTGCACCAGAGCGCCGCGCGTCCAACACGACACGCTAAGGACGCTCTATCACTTTGAACTGGCGCATAACCCCCCGAAAATCGATTCCGATTTTCGGGGGGTTATGCGCTGGTCCTCATTCGCTGATACGCGGAGAGCATGAAGGTGGCAAGCGCCGATAATAAGGAAGATGGAATCCCACCTTCACTCCACTCATGGCCTGTCCATGTGATAACAGGCGGCCTTCTGGCCGGGGCGGACCTCCTCGGTCGGCGGCATTTCGGTCCGACAGATGTCGGTCGCCTTCCAGCAGCGCGGTGAGAAGACGCAGCCCTTCGGCGGGTTGAGCGGCGAAGGTGGGTCACCCTGCAGACGGATGCGGGTGCGCAGGCGCGCCAGCTTCGGATCCGGGATCGGCGCGGCGGAGAAAAGCGCCTGCGTATAGGGATGGGCGGGGTGATCGAAGACGGTAGCGCAGTCGCCGGCTTCCACCACCCTGCCGAGATAGAGCACCAGCACATCGTCGGAGATCAGGCGCACGACGGAGAGGTCGTGGCTGATGAAGATCAGCGTCAGGCCGAATTCCTTGCGCAGCTTGCGCAGAAGCGTGATGACCTGGCCCTGGATCGAGACGTCGAGGGCAGAAACCGGCTCGTCGCAGATGATGAGCTTCGGCTTGGTGACGACCGCGCGGGCGATGCCGATGCGTTGCGCCTGGCCGCCGGAGAATTCGTGCGGATAGCGGTTGATCATCTCCGGCACCAGGCCGACTGCGGTCATGATCTCGCGGACACGCTCGGTGCGCTCGGCTTTGGAGAGTTTCGGCTCGAAGACGGTGAGTGGTTCGGCGATGATGTCGCCGACCGTCATGCGCGGGTCGAGCGAGGCGATCGGATCCTGGAAGATGATCTGCATGTCGCGGCGGGCGGCGCGCATTTCCTCATCCGACAGGTCGAGCAGGTTGCGGCCCTGCCACAGGATGCGGCCCTTCTGCGATTTCAACAGCCGCAGAATGGAACGGCCGAGCGTGGACTTGCCGCAGCCGGATTCGCCGACGATGCCGAGCGTGCGGCCTTCGCTGAGGTCGAAGCTGACATTGTTGACAGCGGTCAAGAAGATCGGCGGCTTGAAGAAGCCTTTCGCCGGCAGTTCGAATTGGGTCGTCAGGTTCTCGACCCTGAGAAGCGATCGTTCAGCCATGATTCAACAGCTCCTCGCGACGCGGGAAGGGGTGGTAACAGGCGGCGCAATGGCGCGGCGCCAGCGTTTCAAGCGGTGGCGGGCGGTCAATGCAATCGTCCTGGACCTGCGAACAGCGTGGCGAGAAATTGCAGCCCTTCGGCAGGTGCTGCAGGTTCGGCGGACGCCCGGGAATGACGACGAGGTCGTCGACATCCTGGTCGGGGCGCGGGATCGAGGCATGCAGTGCTGCGGTATAAGGGTGCGCTGGATTGTCGAAGAGCTCATCGACGGGCGCCTCCTCGACGATGCGGCCGGCATACATGACGGCGACGCGGTCGGCGAGGCCGGCAACGACGCCGAGATCGTGGGTGATCATGATAAGTGCGGTGTTCATCTCCGCCGTCAGATCGTTGAAGAGATCGAGGATCTGCGCCTGGATGGTGACGTCGAGCGCCGTCGTCGGCTCGTCGGCGATCAAAAGCTTCGGCCTCGTGAGCAGCGCCATGGCGATGACGATGCGCTGGCGCATGCCGCCGGAGAGCTCGTGCGGATAGAGATGGAAGCGCCGCGTTGGGTCGGGGATGCCGACACGTTTCAGCATGTCGAGCGCTGCGGCGGATGCGGCGCGCGCCGTCAGCCCGCCGTGCACCTCGAGCTGTTCCGTCAACTGCCGCGAAATCTTCAGCGTTGGATTGAGGGCGGTCATCGGATCCTGGAAGACCATGGCCATGTCCTTGCCGCGGATCTGGTCGAGTTCGCGCGGTTTCAGCGCCAGCACGTCCTTGCCTTCAAGCAGTGCCTGTCCCGTGGTTTTGCCGTTCTTGGCGAGCAGGCCCATGATGCCGAGGAAGGTCTGGCTCTTGCCGGAGCCGGATTCGCCGACGATGGCGATGCGCTCGCCGCGCTTGACCGTCAGGTTCATGTTCGAGACCGCCTTCACCTCTCCATCAGGCGTCTTGAATGTGATCGAGTAATCTTTGAGTTCGAGAAGTGTGTCTTTTTGTGTTTCCTGGGACATTCTTAGCGATCCTTCGGGTCGAACGCGTCGCGCAGGCCGTCGCCGATGAAGAGCAGGCTGAGCAGCAGGGCCACGAGGAAGCCCGCCGGGAAGACCAGCAGCCACGGCATGCTTTCCATGGCATCGGTTCCCTCGGCGATCAGCGTGCCGAGCGAGGTCAGTGGTTCCTGGACGCCGAAGCCGAGATAGGAAAGGAAGCTTTCGGTGGCGATGATTTCAGGCACCGTCAACGCTGCGAAGATGACGACGGGTCCGACGAGGTTCGGGATGACGTGCTTGATGATGATCTTGAACGGCCGCTGCCCGGATGCGCGGGCCGCTTCGATGAATTCGCGATGCTTGATCGACAGCGTCTGGCCGCGCACGATGCGGGCCATGGTCAGCCATTCCAGCGCGCCGATGGCGGCAAAGAGCAGATAGACGTTGCGGCCGAAGATCACCATCAGCAGGATGACGAAGAGGATATAGGGAAGCGCGTACATGATATCGACGAAGCGCATCATGATCGCATCCAGCCTGCCGCCGATATAGCCCGAGACAGCACCGTAGAGCACGCCGATAAAGACGGAGACAACGGTCGCCGTCAGCGCCACGGCCAGCGAGACGCGGGTGCCGTAAAGCACGCGGGCGAGAAGGTCGCGGCCGTTCGGGTCGGTGCCGAAATAGTGGCCGCTCTCGATCGAGGGCGGTATGCGGAAGGCCGCCCAATCCGGATCCTCATAGTTGAAGGGAATGAACCAGGGGCCGATGAAGGCCACGAGGATCAGCAGCGTCAGGACGACGATCGACAGGACGGCCGCCTTGTTGCGCCCGAGGCGGCGCAAGGCATCCTTGGTGAGCGAGCGGCTTTCGGGCGCAAGGCCTTCCGCTTCCAGTAGCTCCTGGGCAAGCAGCTCGCGTTTTGCGGGGTTGAGGATCATCGGTTTCTCACTTTCGGATCGAGCCACGCATAGGCGATATCGACGAGAAGATTCAGGAACACGATGAGCACCATGTAGAAAATGACCGTGCCGAGAACCATGCCGTAATCGCGGTTCAGTGCTGCGTTGACGAAATAGCGGCCGATGCCGGGCAATCCGAAGATGCTTTCGACAACCAGCGAGCCGGTGAGAAGGTAGCTTGCAGCCGGACCCAGATAGGAGACGACAGGCATCATGGCGGGCTTCAGCGCATGGCGCATGACGGTCAGGCGGGGGCCGATGCCTTTGGCCTTGGCCGTGCGGATGAAGTTCTGGTTCATTACCTCGATCATCGAGCCGCGGGTGATGCGCGAGATACGGCCGGCATGCGGCAGCGCCAGAACGACGATCGGCAGGATGAGGTATTTGATCGAGCCGTCGCCCCAGCCGCCGACCGGAAACCAAGCGAGATGGATGCCGAAGACGAGCTGCAGGATGGGCGCAATCAGGAAGTTCGGCAGCACGACGCCCACCAGAATGAGCGCGCCCAGAATATAATCCGGTGCCTTGTTCTGATAGAGCGCCCCAAGACAGCCGACGGCGACGCCGACAATGATGGCAATCAGGAAGGCAACCGTACCGATGGTGAAGGTGTAGGGCAGACCGATCATGATCTGCTGGGCGACGGTGAAATCCTCGCTGGCGAAGGAGGGGCCGAGATCGCCCCGGAGCAGGTCCCCGACATAGATCAGGTACTGCTGGATGAGCGGCTTGTCGAGATTGTAGTGGATCGCAAGGTTCTTCAGGATCACCGGCGGCAATGGCCTTTCGCCATCGAAAGGGCCGCCGGGGGCAAGGCGCAAAACAAAAAAGCAGGCTGTGACGGCGATCCAGAGAACGGGGATCGTCGATAGCAGGCGACGGAGGGCGTATTTGATCATGGTCGTGGGCCGGTCCTTCCCGCAACGCGCGGGAAGGACCGTTTTCCCTTACTCTTTCATCGACAGCCAGCGGGTGCGGTGGATGTCCTGAATATTGTCGACGAAGCCTTCGATCTTCGGCGAAACGACATTCTTCGAGACGTAGTAGTAGATCGGCAGGGCGGCGGATTCATCCAGCGCCAGCTGTTCGGCCTTCTTGAAGATCGCCGCACGCTTTGTGAGATCCGTCTCGGCGTTGCCTTCCTTGATCAGCTTGTCGTATTCGGGATTCGACCAGCGGCCGTAGTTCATCTGCACGCCTGTCACCAGGAGGTTCAGGAAGTTGTCCGGGTCGTTATAGTCGGCGAGCCAGCCGGCGCGGCCGATTTCGACCTGGCCACGCTGCATCTGGTCGTAATGCACCTTGGTTTCGGCATTGACGAGCTCGACATCGACGCCGAGCGGCTTCCACATGGAGGCGATGGCGACGGCGATGCGCTTGTGGTTGTCGTTGGTGTTGTAGCTGAGCACGGCGTGCAGCGGCTTGTCCGGGCCGAAACCGGCTTCGGTCAGAAGCTTCTTGGCTTCGGCAACCTTTTCGCTATAGGGCAGGTCCTTCCAGCTGACATAGGCCGGCTCGCCGTAATTCGCCGTGCCCGGCGGGACCCAGGAATAGGCCGGCAGTTCGCCCGTGCCGAGGATTTGCGGGCCGATCACTTCGCGGTTGATCGCCATGGAGAGAGCCTGGCGGACGCGCTTGTCGCTGAAGGGCGGCTTCTGCGAGTTGACGACGTAATAGTAGAGGCCGGAGAAGGGGGCGACGTGCGCCTGGCCCGGCAGGTTCTTCTTCATCCACTCATACTGGTCGGTCGGGAAGTCGGTGAGGATGTCGAATTCGCCGGCGCGGTAGCGTTTCAGCGCGGCTTCCTGGTCTTCGAGCACGAAGAACTTCGCGCCATCGATCTTCAAGTCCTTGGCGCCATACCACTGGTCGTTCTTGACCGTCGTGACATGCGAGCCCGGCACCCACTCGACGGGCTTGTAGGGGCCGTTGGTGACAATGTTGCCGATCTTGACCCAATCCTGGCCCTTCGCCTCGACGACATGCTTCGGCAGCGGATAGGCAGTGTAATGCATCAGGGCATTGATGAAATAGGGAGTCGAGTTTTCAAGCGTGATCTCCAGCGTCTTGTCGTCGATCGCCTTGACGCCGAGTTCGTTGAGATCGGTGATCTCGCCCTTGTTGATCTTTTCCGCATTCTTGATGGTGAATTGCAGATAGGCATAATCGGCGGCATTCTTCGGGTCGACGAGGCGCTGGAAGGCGAAGACGAAGTCTCCTGCCGTTACCGGCTGGCCATCGGACCACTTGATGCCGTCGCGAAGCTTGAAGGTGTAGACCTTGCCATCAGGCGAAATCGTCCAGCTTTCAGCCTGGCCGGGGATCGGATTATCCTTGGCGTCCTCGGTGACGAGGCCTTCGAAAATGTCACCGGCGATACGGTTCTCCCAGTCGCCGGAAAGCTTCTGCGGATCGAGCGACTGCGGGTCGCCACCATTGTGAATGTTGAGCGTGGCCGCATGGGCCGAAAACGCCAGCAATGTGCCAAGCATCGCAGAGGCAAGAAATTTTTTCGCGAAATGGTTCATGGTGGGTCCACCTTTCTAGGCTTTTCGCCTTTATTAGACATTTGTTCCCGGTGTTTGACCTCTTACGTGCAGGTCAGCGCGCACATTATCGCAAAGGCTTTGCGTTGCAACCCCAAATCCGGAGGGTAGAAACGGGTTGTGGACAAGCCTATACACGTCTCCCCCTTGTCGGATCGCGACGATGCGTCGCGGCGTTTCGCAATGCCTTCATAACCGCTTCACCTGGTTGTCTTTTGTTTCGTCCGCTTTAGTGTGGCGAGCGCAAACGAGGCAGGAGATGTAGCCGATGGCATTGCAGGCAGGCGGGAGTGCGGACTGGTGGCGCGGTGCGGTGATCTATCAGGTCTATCCGCGCTCTTTTCAGGACACCAACAGCGACGGTCTCGGCGATCTCAGGGGAATCACCCGCCGGCTGCCGCATATTGCCAGCCTCGGCGTCGACGCGATCTGGCTCTCGCCCTTCTTCAAGTCGCCCATGGCCGACATGGGCTACGACGTTTCCGATTATTGCGACGTCGATCCGATCTTCGGCACGCTCGCCGATTTCGATGAGATGATGGCCGAAGCGCACAGGCTCGGCATCAAGGTCGTCATCGACCAGGTGATCTCGCACACTTCCGACCGGCATCCCTGGTTCGTCGAGAGCCGATCGAGCCGGACCAATCCGAAAGCGGACTGGTACGTCTGGGCCGACCCGAAGCCTGACGGCACGGCGCCGAACAACTGGCTGTCGATCTTCGGCGGACCGGGCTGGGAATGGGATGGCGTGCGCCGCCAATACTACCAGCACAATTTCCTGACTTCGCAGCCGGACCTCAATTTCCACAGCAAGGCCGTGCAGGATGCGGTGCTGGAGACGGTGAAGTTTTGGCTTGACCGCGGCGTCGACGGCTTCCGGCTGGACACGGTCAATTATTATTTCTGCGACAAGCAGCTCAGGAGCAATCCGCCGCACGAGCCTGATGAGGATGACGCCGGCCTCGATGCGCCCGACAGCAATCCCTACGGCATGCAGAACCACCTCTACGACAAGACGCAGCCGGAAAATGTCGATTTCCTCAGGCGCTTCCGGGCGCTGCTCGATCAGTACGAGGATCGCACGACCGTCGGCGAGGTCGGCGACGGGGCGCGCTCGCTGAAGACGGTTGGCGCCTATACGAGCGGCGGCGACAAGCTGCATATGTGCTACACATTCGATCTGCTCGGACCGGATTTCACCGCAGAGCATATTCGCGGCTGCGTCGAGGCCTTCCAGAAAGCGGTGACCGACGGCTGGGTCTGCTGGGCTTTTTCCAACCACGACGTCATGCGCCATGTCAGCCGTTTCGCGCGGACGGAGGAAGAGCGTCCGGTTATCGCCAAGCTGGCGATCTCGGTGCTGGCGGCGCTACGTGGCTCGATCTGCCTCTATCAGGGCGAGGAACTCGGCCTGCCCGAGGCGGAACTCGCCTTCGAAGACCTGCGCGACCCCTACGGCATCCGCTTCTGGCCGGCCTTCAAGGGCCGCGATGGATGCCGCACACCGATGCCCTGGGAAGCCGGCAAGGCGCATGCGGGCTTCACCTCCGCGGAAAAGAGCTGGCTGCCGGTGCCTTACGAGCAGGCAGCACTTTCCGTCGATACGCAGGAGGCGAGCGACAGCTCGGTGCTGCATCACTACCGCAAGACGCTTGCATTCCGGAACAGCCATCCGGCACTGATCGACGGCGACATGACCTTCATCGGCACCAACCAGGACCTGCTCGCCTTCACCCGCGAAAAGGACGGAGAAAAACTGCTCTTCGTTTTCAACCTGACGCGCAAACCGGCGGAATTCCGCCTGCCCGATGACATGGTGATCGAGGAACCGCTTGAGATGCCGGGCTTCGAGGCGGTAGCGGGCGCGGGGTCAGTGAAGCTTGCGGCGCTTGACGGGTTTTGTGCGCGGGTTTGATGTTCGACTGCTGTGTCTGAAGGCGACCGTCGAGGTTATTCACTGCGGAGCCAACCCTGTTTCAATCGCATCACCCGATGAGTGCGAACTTGTCCACATCCACCATGCCGCGGTCGGATATCTTCAGGTGCGGGATGACCGGCAGCGGGAGGAAAGCGAGCTGGAGGAAGGGTTCTTCCAGCGTGGCGCCGAGCGCGAAGGCGGCCTTGCGCAGATGGTGGAGGATGTCGCGAACCTCCTCATAGGGCTCGAGGCTCATAAGACCGGCGATGGGCAGGGCGATTTCGCCGGTGACCTTGCCGTCTTCGACGACGACGAAGCCGCCCTTGATCTCGCCAAGGCGGTTTGCGGCGTGTGCCATGTCGTCCTCGCTGACGCCGACGACGCAGATATTGTGGCTGTCATGGCCGACGGTCGAGGCGATCGCACCCTTCTTCAGGCCGAAGCCCTGGACGAAGCCATTGGCATGGTTGCCATTCTTGCCGTGGCGTTCGATGACGGCGACCTTGATGATGTCGTTGGCAAGATCGACCGTCGTCTCGTTGCCCCTGACGGGCAGGCGATAGCGGCGATGCTCGGTGATGATCTTGCCCGGCATGACGCCGATGACGGGCGTCTCGCCCTCGGCGACCGGCACGCCGAAATGGGCGGCGTTGACGGGCCGGGCCTTGACGCTGTCGAGGCCGATTGGCGCAACCGGTCTGCGCGAGGAAAAGAGCGCATCGGTGACGCGGCGGCCGGCCGAGAAGACCATGTCGGCACGGCAGTTCTCCAGACTGTCGAGAACCACCAGATCGGCGCGCCAGCCCGGCGCGACCAGGCCACGGTCTTTGAGGCCGAAAGCGCGGGCGGCCGAAATCGAGGCGGCGCGGTAGATCGCCAGGGGCTCGACGCCGCTTGCAATCGATGTGCGGATCATGTGATCGAGATGGCCTTGTTCGGCGATATCGAGCGGATTGCGGTCGTCGGTGCAGAGCGCGAGGAAGGGTGAAAGCCGCTCGGTAATAATGGGTATCAGCGCCGCGAGATCCTTGGAGACCGAACCCTCGCGCACGAGGATGTGCATGCCCTTACGAATCTTTTCCAAGGCTTCGCCGGCGGTCGTGCATTCATGCTCGGTGCGGATGCCGGCTGAGAGGTAACCGTTGAGGTCGTTGCCGGAGAGCAGCGGCGCGTGACCGTCGATATGGCCGCCCTGGAAGGCGTCGAGCTTGGCCATACAGACGGGATCCTTGTGGATCACGCCGGGGAAATTCATGAATTCGGCAAGCCCGATCACCTTCGGATGGTCGCGGAAGGGCAGGAGGCGCTCGATCGGCAGATCTGCACCGGAGGTTTCAAGATGCGTCGCCGGAACACAGGAAGAGAGCTGGACGCGGATGTCCATGATCGTCTCAAGTGCTGATTCGAGAAAGAATTCGATGCCGGCGGCTCCGAGCACATTCGCGATCTCGTGCGGATCGCAGATCGCAGTGGTGACGCCATAGGGCAGAACGCAGCGATCGAATTCATGCGGTGTGACGAGCGAGGATTCGATGTGCAGATGTGTGTCGATGAAGCCGGGAACGATGATCCTGCCCGAAATATCGATCTCGGTCTCGCCCTCATAATTGCCTGAGGTGCCGACAATGCGATCGGCGCCGATCGCAATGTCCGACTGGACGAGTTCGCCGGTGACCAGATCGAAGAAACGGCCGCCCTTCAGCACGATATCGGCAGGTACGCGGCCGACGCCCTGGTCGATGAAACGCTCGAGTCTGCTGGTCATGGCATTGCTCACATTACAACCGATTCCGAAACTTATAGCCGATCTGCCGCGACAAGCGAGTGCCGCATAGGAAACCGGGCGCCACAGGGGCGCCCGGTCGGTGCGGTCAGCGACGGCTTACTCGGCGGCGACGATCTTGCCGGCTTCCCACTTGTAGAGCGAGAAGCTCTGCGAGGTCAGGTCGCCGGTCTCGCCGTAGGTGACCTTGCCGATGGCGGTCGGGATCTCCTTGCCGTCCTTCAACGCGGTCGCGACGGCTTCCGCATCCTCGGCGCTGCCGGCCTTCTCGATGCCGGCTTTCAGCACTTCGACGGCGGCATAGGCGTTCAGCGTGAAGGCCTCAGCCGGGATGTTCTTGGCGGTGAGCGCATCGGCTGCGGCCTTGGAATCAGGGCTCTTGGTGGCGTCCGAAGCGTTGGTGAAGACGGTGCCTCCTGCCGCATCCGTGCCGATTGCCCAGAATTCGGTGTTGGAGAGTCCGTCGCCGCCGATGATCGTCACGTTGGCGGCGAGGTCATGCAGCTGGCGGGCGAGCAGGCCGCCTTCCGGGTGGTAGCCGCCGAAATAGACCACATCGACCTTCTCGGACTTGATGCGGGTGGTGAGCGCGCTGAAATCCTTGTCGCCAGGCGTGATCGCGTCATTGACGACTTCGGTAATGCCGCCGGCGTTCAGCGTCGCCTTGAAGGCGTCGGCGAGGCCCTTGCCGTAGGCGCCCTTGTCGTTGACGATGGCGACGCGCTTGTCCTTGAAATTCTTCAGCACATATTTGGCGGCGACTTCGGCCTGCTGGTCGTCGCGGCCGCAGGTGCGCAGCACGTTGGTGAGGCCGCGCTTGGTCAGGTCGGGGGCCGTCGCAGTCGGGGTGACCATCAGTACGCCGTTTTCAGCAAGCACGTCCGAAACGGGAATGGCGACGCCCGATGTCACCGGGCCTACGACGAAGCGGATGCCGTCGCCGACGACCTTGTTGGCGGCGGAAACGCCCTGTTTCGGTTCGCCGGCATCGTCGGCCAGTTCGAGGACGACCTTCTCGCCGAGAATTCCGCCCTTCTTGTTGATTTCGTCGACGGCGGTCTGCGCACCGTTCTTCACCTGGTCGCCATAGGCGGCGACGGGGCCGGTCAGCGGCGCGATCAGGCCGATGGTGATATCGGCATAGGCAAGCGGCGCAAAGGCGAGTGACGCGACGAGGGTCGCCGTCAATGTCTTGAGGGTCATTGTCTGTCTCCTTGGATGGGGTCATTCGACCCGCGATGAAGCGTCGCGCCGGCTTTTCCGGATCGTTCAACGGCCCCCAGGCCGTGCCAAGGACGATCGATATCGGCGCGATCGATGCGCCCTCCGGCCATATTTGGCTCGAATGGGCGCAACGGCAAGATTTCTAGGAATTTTGGTGAGATTCCGCAAGTTGATAACAAAATGAAACGAAAATCGAGCCGATCCTGCACGAAGTAATCCAAAATCGTCCATCTTGGCGCCGTCTGCAGATCTCCGGGGGTACTGTCCCAGCACCTGCGCGGTGCCGATGAACTTGCCGAATTTCGCGAAACTCTTCGCCTTTCTGAATAGTCGAATTCCGTTTCGAGATTAACACTTGATTCTACCAATTAGAGTACAATCATCGTTCGTGCATATATTGCTGCGATGCAAAAGAACGGTCGATAATAAACAGAGAAATATTTCAGGAACAGAGATCTGGATGCTCAAGCGTATCGAAGCCAGACAGGTGCGCAACGGAATGTTTGTGGAGGCGATCGAGGGTGCATGGCAGGACCCTCTTCTATCCAAGCGAAGATTTCTGCTGCGCCGTGAAGCCGATGCCCTGAAACTTCGCAAGAGCGGCATTGAAGGTGTTATCATCAACACCAGCAGAGGTCTCGACATCGACGGTCTGCCAGGCGGCAATATCGAGATCGACACCAAGGCAGCACGCGAGACCATCCAGAAATCCGTGCAGGTCCTGGAAAGCGTTTTCGTCCGGCTCCAGCATGGCGATGGGATCAGCTTCGATCAGGTGGCGCCGGTGATTTCCTCAGTCTCCAAGTCGATGGATGACAATCCCACTGTCTTTCTGAGCGTTACGCGACTGAAATCCAAGGACGAAGTGACGTTTCTGCATTCCCTTTCGGTGAGTGCGCTGATGATCCTTTTCGGCCGTCATCTCGGACTTGACGAGACGACCGTGCAGATACTCGGCACTGCAGGATTGCTGCACGACGTCGGCAAGCTCGAAATTCCGCTCGAGATACTCAACAAGGAAGGGCGCCTGGACCAGGACGAGATCAAGATGATCCGCGATCATCCGGAAAAGGGACACGTAATTCTCTCACGCCAGGAAGGGATGCCGGAGATCGTTCTCGACGTCTGCCTCAACCACCATGAGCGTATCGACGGCAAGGGCTATCCCCGCAGGCTTTCCGAAGCACAGGTCAGCTTCCATGCGCGTCTTGCTGCGATTTGCGACGTCTATGACGCCATGACCTCCGTGCGGCCGTACAAGGCGCCATGGAGTGCGAGCCAAGCACTGAAATGGATGCTCGGCAACGAAGGGCAATTCGATCTCCGGCTGCTGAAGAAATTCGCCCTCTGCCTTTCCGTCGCCGCCGTGACCTAAGGCCTATCGGTCTTCCCAACAAAAGGGCCTGCATGGATTTACAGCGCCGCGCGTCTATCAGACGCGCAAACGTCGCTGTAACACTTTGAATGGCTGCATAATTTATCCTTAAAGCGAATCCGATTTTAGGAATTATGCAGGAGATCCGCCGCAGGCCGTGATGCCGGAAGTCTTCAGAGCTTTCTCAAACGTTGTTCTGCAGGATGGTCCGCAGCTTGCCGAAGAGCTCGTCGATATGGTGCTTCTCGATGATCAGCGGCGGGGAGAGTGCGATGATATCGCCGGTGGTGCGGATCAGCAGGCCGCTTTCATAGGCTTTCAGGAAAGCGGTGAAGGCGCGCTTGGTGGGCTCGCCGGCGATCGGGTCGAGTTCGATTGCGCCAATCAGGCCGGTGTTCCTGATGTCGATGACATTGGGGCAATCCTTCAGCGAATGCAGCGCGTCGGCCCAGTATTCGGAAAGCTCGGCGGCGCGGGTCAGCAGGCCTTCTTCCTTGTAGGTGTCGAGCGTGGCGAGTGCTGCGGCAGAAGCGATCGGATTGCCGGAATAGGTGTAGCCGTGGAAGAACTCGATCATGTGCTCCGGGCCGTTCATGAAGGCATCATGAATCTCGGAGGTGACGAAGACGGCGCCCATCGGAATGACGCCGTTGGTCAGTCCCTTGGCGGCGGTGATCATGTCGGGCTTGACGTCGTAGTATTGCGCGGCAAACGGGGCGCCGAGGCGGCCGAAGCCGGTGATGACCTCGTCGAAGATCAGAAGGATGCCGTGTTTGGTGCAGATCTCGCGCAGCTTCTGCAGGTAGCCCTTCGGCGGGATCAGGACGCCGGTGGAGCCTGCCACCGGCTCGACGATGACGGCGGCGACGGTGGAGGCGTCATGCAGGGTGATGATGCGCTCGAGTTCGGTAGCGATGTCGCCGCCATGCTCAGGCTCGCCGCGGGTGAAGTTGTTCTTGCCGGGCTGGTGGGTGTGCGGCATATGATCGACGCCGGTCAGCAGCGTGCCGAACATCTTGCGGTTGGTGACGATGCCGCCGACGGAGATGCCGCCGAAATTGACGCCGTGATAGCCACGCTCGCGGCCGATCAGGCGGAACCGTGATCCATTGCCCTTCACCCGGTGATAGGCGAGCGCCACCTTGAGCGCGGTCTCGACGGATTCGGAACCGGAATTGGTGTAGAGAACGTGGTTCAGGCCTTCGGGGGCGATGTCGACCAGGCGGTTTGCCAGTTCGAAGGCCTTAGGGTGGCCGAGCTGGAAGGCCGGTGCGTAGTCGAGTTCGCCGGCCTGCTCGCGGATCGCCTCGGTGATCTTCGGGCGGCAGTGGCCGGCATTGACGCACCAGAGGCCAGCCGTGCCGTCCAGCACCTGACGGCCGTCATGGGTCGTATAGTACATGTCCTTGGCGCCGACGAACAAACGCGGCTCCTTCTTGAACTGGCGATTTGCCGTAAACGGCATCCAGAAGGCGCGAAGATCGTTCGGTGCATTGAGGCGATTGGACATGCTGTTCTCCTGGCCGCCGACGGCCATTTCCCGGGGCTTCACGCCCATATTTTTACTGCCCGGTCAAATTATCAGGGCTTCCCAAGGCGTCAACGGGAAAAGTCCCCAGAGCCTCTCCTGACAGAAGGCTCAACTTGCTTCGATCAATCCGGAAATATCCAGGGTCAGGCACTGCAAGCTGCCCGTCATCAATCCTTTGCCTCGGCTTGCTACAAAAAACGATGGCTCGCAGGGCGCAATTGCATTTCATCAATTCACTGAAATCAAACGATATTTCGATCGGAGATACTGATGTCTGACCGCCAGAAGACAAGGGCGCGCCCCACGCGGCGCCATGCATTCGCGCCAAGTTACGGCGCCGTTCTCGAAGAGGGCGTTCGCCGCCGCAGCGTGCTCAAGGGCTTTCTCGCGGCGATGGGCGCTGCGGCACTTTCGCCGGCGCTCGGAACCGCGCATGCCGAGGCTGCCGATTCCAGCCTGACGTTCCCGGAACTCAAGCGCGTGCGCGATACCGCCGACCACTGGCCAGAGGGCTATGAGCGCCAGATCCTGGCGCGCTGGGGTGATGCACTGTTTGCCGACAGCCCGGAATTCGATATCGCGACTCTGGACGGCAAGGCGGCGGAGCGACAGTTCGGCTACAACAACGACTTCACGCAGTTTCTGCCGCTGCCCTGGGGCGAGAAGAGCTCCGACCATGGGCTGATGGTCGTCAGCCATGAATATGCAACGCCTTTCCTGATGTTTCCCGGACTGACCGACGAAAACTACCGCGAGAAGCTGACGGACAATCAGATCCGCGCCATCATGGCCGCCCTCGGCGTCTCGATCTTCGAAGTGAGGAAAACGGCTGGTCAGTGGGCGATCGTCAGGGATGGCAAATACAATCGCCGCGTCCATATGAGCACCGAGATCGGCATCTCGGGTCCGGCTGCCGGCGACGACCGCCTGAAGACCAAGGCCGATCCGACCGGC
Organism: Rhizobium sophorae; assembly: GCF_013087515.1. Classification (GTDB taxonomy): domain Bacteria; phylum Pseudomonadota; class Alphaproteobacteria; order Rhizobiales; family Rhizobiaceae; genus Rhizobium; species Rhizobium sophorae. Next base: position 275,788 of record NZ_JABFCN010000070.1, read on the forward strand.
ACGGTCGTGTTCGGCACGATCTCGAATTGCAACGGCGGCATCACCCCCTGGGGCACGATGCTTTCAGGCGAGGAAGGCGCGATGGACGTCTTCGCCGGCGATTATAAGAAATTGCCGAACCAGGAGCTGGTCGAGCGCCAGGGCTGGGATGAGGACGAGAACGACATCTATTCCGTCGGCCGTATTGAGCCGCGCTTCAAGTTCGAGGAAGAGCCGAACGAATGGATGCGTTTCGACTGGGTGGTCGAGATCGATCCGTTCGATCCTTCCGCAAAGCCGGTCAAGCGCACCTCGCTTGGCCGCATGACGCATGAGGGCGCGCAGTGTTGCGTCGCCCCTGACGGCCGCGTGGTAGTCTTCATGGGCGATGACGACGACTTCGAATATATCTACCGCTTCGTCACCCGCGATCCTTGGAACCCCAACGATCGCGCCGCTAACAAGGACCTGCTCGACCACGGCACGCTTGATGTCGCCAAGTTCGAAAGCGACGGCATGATGCGTTGGATCCCGCTCATTGCGGGCGAGGGGCCGCTGACGGCGGAAGCCGGCTTCAAGAGCAAGGCCGACGTCGTGCTGGCGACGCGCGCTGCGGCCGATCTCGTCGGTGCCACGCCGATGGACGCGCCGGAAGGCTTTATCCCGCATCTCGGCACCGGCAAGCTTTACGTCGCCATGACGGAGAACGAGGACCGGCTGCCGAAGGGTGAGGGCGACGACGAGAAGGAGATGGTCAACATCGCCAATCCGCGCGGCCCCAACCCGCATGGCCACCTGCTGGAACTCGCAGCACCCGGAGGTCCCGAAAAGCCGGATTATGCAGCCGACAGCTTCAAATGGGATGTCTTCATTCTCTGCGGCGATCCTGCCAAGGCCGAGGATCAGGCGATGTTCCATCCGGCCACGACCTCCGCCGGCTGGTTCACCGACCCCGACAATCTCGCCGTCGATCCGGTCGGGCGCCTCTGGGTCACCACCGACGGCCCGCCGCCGGAAGGCATTGCCGATTCCGTCTATGTGATGGATACCGAAGGCCCGGGCCGTGCGTTGCCGAAACTGTTCTATATTGCGCCCGTCGGTTCGGAAGCCTGTTCGCCGACCTTCACCCCGGACGGCAGCAGCGTCTTCCTCTCGGTCCAGCATCCGGGTGAATTGCGGATGGCCGACAACGAGGACGCGACCTCGATGGAGGATGCAGGCACCAACTGGCCGGACTTCAAGTCGAGCTTGCCTGCCCGTCCGTCGCTGGTGGTGCTGAGCCGCATCAACAACGACGTGGTCGGCAGTTAAAGCAATTGCGGCAAAAGTGCGCGGCAGTTTTACGTCTGGAATTGCGGGCGTTCCAGCGCGACCGGCTTGCCATTCCAAAAACACGACCGGCAAATCGCAAATTTGCCGGTCGTGCCATAAGATTCACGTGCTGAAATATCGTTGCCAAGCCTCCGGGAACATTCCCTTGCAGCACGGCATCGGCCGACGTTCATGTCAGCGCTATCATTAAGCGGCGGATCTGTTCCGGTTCTGCACGAGGTAGATGTCTTCGAGCGTTGCCAGGATCTTCATGACCGGCTCGGAGGTGCTCGAATAATAGATGGTTTGTGCGTCCCGGCGGGTCTTGACCAGCTTTTGGGCGCGCAGCTTCGACAGGTGCTGAGAGAGAGCCGACTGGCTGAGCCCGACCTGTGTCGCAAGCACGCCGACGGCCACTTCGCCCTTCACGAGGCTACACAGGATCAGCAATCTCTTCGGGTTTGCCATGGCCGACAATAAAGCTGCCGCCACGTTCGTGTGATCGGCCAAATCAGAGGTTTCCATATGTTATCTTCCTAATGCGAAACGTACATCAAGCGTGTTGGCGCAGGCCGCCAGCCGGGATTTTGGCTGACATCAAAAACTAGCAACTGGGCTCGAAGATTGTATATACCTAAATTTAAGGTATCGAGTATGCTATTTTAGATATGTTTGAACAAATGTGATCGGCATCCACAGCGAGGGTTTCGAACTCGTATCGCAGCAGAGAATCGCCGGAAATCATGTCGAAACCTGAGGGATCGATACCACAAATGCGCCAGGAACCCGATTCCGGCGCCTGTAGCCTGATAGCGAGGCTTTCCTCCACATCGGGGTGACGTTCTACTAAATCTCGCACTGCTTCTGTTGCCCCGGCGGCAATCTCCTCATTCGCGGCCGACTGGATTATGAGATCGCTCCCATCGAGCTGGTAGGCGCGGCCGAAGCCGCCATTGAGGCTGGCCTGTTCCGGCTTGAGTCGGAAGAACAGGAAATCAGGAAAGTTGATATAAAGCTTCGCCTTGGTGTGGCGAGCGAGAAAACGCGTGCGTATACGCTCGTAGAATGCATTGCTGCGCTCGATAGGTTCTGCCACGCACTGGGTCGTCAGACGGGGGTAGGCAAGGGGATCGCCCTTGCCGGGTTCGCCGGTCAGGAGCGAGGCGCGCCGGTCTTTGGCGAGCGCCCGGGTATGGGCCGACAGCTGCGAAACCAGGATGACCGGCGTGCCGTCGATATCGGTGGCGATCAGCACGCGGCTGGCGAAGGGAAAGCCGGTCTCGGGGTCGAGAACGGCAATCGCCGCGTGCCGTGCGGAGCGCAGCAGCACGCGGGCGAGCTTGCGGGCATCGTCGTCGGTTTCGCGTATGGGGGAAGGCTGATCTTTCATATCCGCTTTGTGGCAAAGCGGATGGAAAACATCAAGCTTCCTGCTTGCGGCGATGGCGGGTGAGGCCGGCGACGATATCCTGAGCCGAGATGGTGCCGACGATTGCGCCGTTCTCGACGATGCCGATACTGCCCGGCTGGCGGGCAAGGGCATCGAGGATATCGATGAGCGGGGTCGCGGCTCGGGCGGTGGCGCTGACGCTCATGCCGGCGGCAGTCTGGCCGAGGCCTGGCTGCATGACGTCGGCCGCCGTCAGCATGTTGATCGGATTGAGGTTCTGCACGAAATCGGCGACATACTGGTCTGCGGGGTTCTTGACGATATCGTGGGGCGTCCCGCACTGGATGATGCGGCCGCTCTCCATGATGGCGATGCGATTGCCGATGCGGAAGGCCTCGTCGAGATCGTGGCTGACGAAGAGAATGGTCTTCTTCAGCCGCCGCTGGAATTCCAGGAGTTCATCCTGCAGGCGGGTGCGGATTAGGGGGTCGAGCGCCGAGAAAGGCTCGTCCATGAGCAGGATCGGGGCGCCGGTGGCAAAGGCGCGGGCAAGCCCGACGCGCTGCTGCATGCCGCCTGAGAGTTCGTTGACCTTGCGGTCCGCCCATTTCGTCAGGTTGACGAGTTCAAGCTGCTCGCCGACGCGGACCTTGCGTTCGGCCTCCGGCATGCCCGCGAGCTCGAGGCCGAAGCCGACATTGTCGGCGACGGTGCGCCAGGGCAGGAGGGCGAATTGCTGGAACACCATGGAGACGGTGTGGGTGCGCAGCTCGCGTAGCGCCTTGGCATTGCATCTGTAGGGGTTGACGGGGCCGGTGGCCGCCGAGACCGCAACATCGCCACGCACCACGGGAGCGAGCCCGTTGACGGCGCGCAGCAGCGTCGACTTGCCGGAGCCGGAAAGACCCATCAGCACCAGGATCTCGCCTTCCTCGATCGTCAGCGAGGCGTTGGCCACACCGAGCACCAGACCGGTGGCGGCGCCGATCTCGTCGCGCGATTTGCCCTGGTCGACCATAGCAAGCGCGGTTTCCGGCCGATCGCCGAAGACGATGCTGACATTGTTAAAGCTTACCGCGGTCATGCAGCGCCTCCTTCACCCGCGGTGCGGAACATCCGGTCGAGAATGATTGCCAGGATAACGATGCAGAAGCCCGCCTCGAAGCCCTTGGCGATATTGACGGTGTTCAGCGCACGGACGACGGGAACGCCAAGCCCGGGAGCGCCGACAAGGGCGGCGATGACGACCATCGACAGAGACAGCATGATGGTCTGGGTTAGACCCGCCATGATCTGCGGCGTGGCGAAGGGAAGCTCGATCTTGCGCAGCACCTGTATCGGCGTCGCGCCGAAAGCGACGGCGGCTTCGACGAGGGACGGCGGCGTCGAGATGATGCCGAGGCGCGTCAGCCGGATCGGGGCGGGGATTGCGAAGATGACGGTCGCGATCAGGCCCGGCACCATGCCGAGGCCGAACAGGATGAGCGCCGGGATCAGATAGACGAATGTCGGTATGGTCTGCATGAGATCGAGCACCGGGCGCATGGCAGCATAGACCCAAGGGCGGCGGGCGGCGGCAATGCCGAGCGGAATGCCGATCACCATACAGACGAAGGTGGCGGCGAGCACGAGCGCGAGCGTCTCCGTCGTTTCCTTCCAGTAGTCCTGGTTCACGATCAGCAGCAGCCCGAGACAGGTGAAGACGGCGACCGCGATCGACCGGCGCAGCCAAAAGGCGATGGCGGTGATGGCAGCGATGACGATCAGCGGATGAGGCTTCTGCAGCACGAAGAGCAGGCCGTCTATGGCGCTCGACAGCAGGAAGGCGATCTGGTTGAAGAACCATTCGCCGTTCGAGGTCAGCCAATCCACGAAGGACTTGGCCCAGGGGCCAACGGGAATCTTAAATTCGGTGATCCAATTCAAGGGGGCGCCTATCCAAAAAAACAACAATCGGACAAAATGAAACGGGGCGGCGAGCCGCCCCGTTCATATCATCAAAGGCCGAGGCCGGTCTTGGCGGCCGCGAGGGCTTCGCCGCTGCCGTCGCGGGTCTTGACGCCCGCAAGCCAGGGCTCGAGCGCTGCGGGGTTCGCCTTCAGCCATTCGGAAGCCGCAGCTTCCGGCTCCTTGCCGTCGTTGAGGATCTTGCCCATGATCTGGTTCTCCATGTCGAGGGAGAACTTCAAGTTCTTCAACATCATGCCGACATTCGGGCATTCGTCGAGATAACCGGCACGCACGTTGGTGAAGACCTTGGCGCCGCCGAAGTCAGGGCCGAAGACTTTGTCTCCGCCTGAGAGGTAGGTCAGCTTGAAGTTGGTGTTCATCGGATGGGGTTCCCAGCCGAGGAAAACAACGGGCTTGCCTGATTTGTCGGCGCGGGCGACCTGGGCGAGCATGCCCTGTTCGGAGGATTCGACGACTTCCATATCCTTCAGGCCGAACTCGTTCTTCTCGATCATGTCCATGATGAGGCGGTTGCCGTCATTGCCGGGCTCGATGCCGTAGATCTTGCCGTCGAGATCGTCCTTGTGAGCGGCGATATCCTTGAAGTCCTTGATGCCGAGTTCCGCACCCTTGGCGTTGGTTGCGAGCGTGTACTTGGCGCCGACGAGGTTCGGGCCGAAGGATTCGACCGACTTGTCGTCGAGATAGGGACGGACGTCCTTCTCCTGCGTCTCCATCCAGTTGCCGAGGAAGACATCGATGTCCTTGTTCTTCAGCGAGGTATAAGTGACCGGCACCGAGAGAACCTTGACGTCGGTCTGATAGCCGATGCTCTTCAAGACGACGGATGCGGTGGCGGTGGTGGCGGTGATATCCGTCCAGCCGACGTCCGAGAAGCGAACGGTGGAGCAGCTGTCGGGGTCGGCAGCGAAGGCGGCGGTCGCAACGGAGAGGGCGGCGGCGGCAGTTGCGGTAACGAGTTTGAACGTGCTTGTTGTTTTCATTTTAGACTCCCAGTCTTTAGGTTCCCAAGCCAACCATCAATAGTCGAGTTTGACAAGCGACCTCCGTGCGTTTGCGCCGTATCGACCTATGCGATTGCGACGTCCGCGGATTTTTTGGCAATGCCTTGTTTTAGGGGCTTTCAGCGGTTTTCGGGCTGGATTCCTGTGATTATCGCTGACGCAGGGCTTTTCTTTGCCATTCCGAGCTTTCAATAAGCCGATCAAGGAGAAATCGGATGGCAAAACTCTATTTCAACTACTCGACGATGAACGCCGGCAAGTCGACGATGCTGCTGCAGGCCTCCTACAATTACCAGGAGCGCGGCATGCGCACGGTGCAGCTGATCGCCGCCTTCGACGAGCGCGCGGGCCGAGGCGTCATCGGCTCGCGGATCGGCTTGGAGGCGAGCGCCATTCCCTTCGAGCCGCATGAGGATTTGTTCCTGTTGGTCGCGACGCTGAGCGGCGAAGGGGCGCCGATTTCCTGCATCTTCGTCGACGAGGCGCATTTCATGACGCCTGTCCATGTCTGGCAGCTGGCTCGCGTCGTCGACAGGCTCGGCATCCCTGTGATGGTCTACGGGCTAAGAACCGATTTCCAGGGCAAGCTGTTTCCGGCCTCGCAGGAACTGCTGGCGATCGCCGACGAAATGCGCGAGGTGCGCACGATCTGCCATTGCGGACGCAAGGCGACGATGGTTGTGCGGCTCGACGCGAAAGGAGAAGTGTTGCACGAAGGCGCGCAGATCGATGTCGGCGGCAACGAGAAATATGTCTCGCTCTGCCGCAGGCACTGGGACGACGCGATGAACGGCGCCTGGATCGCCGAGCCGGTCTGAAGCCCGCGACGCTGCCTGTTTTCTTTGGCGCCGCAAGCGACTAGCTTGGGGTCAGGAGATTCCCTGGAGAGGCTTGGTGCGCAAACCCCCGCCATTCGACAGCCAGTATGAAGCCGCAGGCAGCCTTGCCGAAAGGATTGCGGCCGAGGGAGCCTATTGCGTGGCCGCGATCGGTGCCTTCGGCGGCGACGAAACACGATCGGCCGACGAGGTCTTCCTCGAGCAAAATGCCCGCTTCCAGGCCCATATCGCTGATGCTGCGGCGCTCGACGCCCAACTGGCCGAGCTGGTCTTTTGCCTCGATCGGCTGACGGCCGAGGTTTCTGCCGATCTCGACAGTTTCCGGGGGCTGACGCTGCGCGAGAAGATGGCCGGCTGGGTGTCGCGTCAACGGATGTGGCGCATGTATACCGAACGCGTGCGCGAGGCGCCCGTCATCGAGCGGCTGCTCGACCTTTTGACGAAATCGGACGCGCTCGCGGGGCTTATCGCCGGCCAGCGCGCCGCGCTCACCGACCGGCACAAGGCGGCCGAACTCAGCCTTGTCGATATCGTCGAGCAGAGGCGTCGGCTGGTCGTTTCCATCGATATCGCCCGCCTCAAGATGAAGGAGCTCAATGCCAAGGCGCTGACCACGCAAGGCCGTATCGGCGTCTATGGCAACAGGGCGCATTGGGAGCAGATGGAGGCGGAGCGGCGGGCGCTGAAGGCGGAGGCCGAGCGGATTTCCGCCGGGGAGCACGAGATGCGCGACGACAGCCAGCGGCGCGAGCGTTTCATCGGCCTGTTCCAGACCTTTGTCGATTCGCTGAACGGCCGGATCGCCGCCTGCAATGCGCTGTTGCGCAAGCTGTTCATCGACGTGGAAGAGCGGCTGATCATCTACCAGGCGCAGGTCGATACCGACCGGCCGGGCATGAAGGTGAGGATCAAGCCGGAACTCTTTCCCGATATCGCCGCGCCGATCAGGCTGTTCGAGAAGGGCATGCTGGTCGCTCAGGATCTGGAGCGGCGCAAGAGCCGTGCCGATCTCGAATTCGCCAGAAGGTTTCCGACCTATGCCGAACCGCCGCCGGAAACATCGGGAGCGCCTCTGATCGACACGGCGCGCAGGTCCTTCCGTTTCAGCTGGCCTTTCCTGCGCTCCTGACCCGCCGGTCGAGGCAATACCCCTCTTCCACAATGCTTTCATTCCGAAAAATCGAAGGGCTCGTGTTGTGCTCGGCCCATCGAGCGCATATGTGGGATGCAGCGGGGCAGCAATGTCCCGATGTTCGCCTCGCCTGATAGGAGACGACGATGCTTGACCGGATAGCCGGTTTTTTCAGGCAGATCGGCCAGACGATCGGCCGCTGGGCCCGCCTGTTTTCCGCCTGGGCCTTCTGGCCCTTTCTTGCCGCGCACGGCTGGTATCAGCGCCGGAGCTGGATGATCCGGCTGCCGGTCATCGCGTTCGTGGTGCTGCTCGTCGGGCTCTACGGCTATTTCTTCTGGCAGACACAGGTCTGGTCGAATTTCAACACCGCCTTCGTCGACCAGTACCGGCTTTCCGAACGCAAGGTTGCCGCCGGGCAGGAAGTGCCGGTCGCCGAGGGGACGAATGCTGCGCCTGCCAAGACCTGCCAGCGCTCGGCGATCGTCGACGTCGCGGCCGATCTGACAGATTTCAATGTCAATCAGAACGCGTGGATCTCCTCCATGCTGCTCTACAAGATGGGCTTCTTCGGCATCGACTGGGACCATACGCCTTTCCTCGACAACAAGGCGTCGTTCCAGCGCGGCGTCAATCAGGCGGTCCGGCGGACCTCGGCGGAGCTGGTCGATACGCTTGGGCGCGTGCGCGGCACGTCGGGCATCAACAACGACCTGCAGAGCGCGCGTGGCAATCTGCAGTTCGACGAAAACAGCTGGTATTTCGGGCTCAATCCCTTCGGGCCAAAGACGCCGACGCCTTCCTATTATCGCTCGGCGATCGGCAGCCTGCGCAAGTTCAACACCGATCTCGCCCTCTGCAATGTCATTTTCGACGGCCGCGCCGACAATCTGATGCAGTTCATCGACCGCATTGCCAACGATCTCGGCGGCACGTCCGACATGCTCGCCGAGCGCTCGGAAAACCACAATCGCGGCTGGTTCGATACACGCGCCGACGACCGGTTCTGGTTCGCCTATGGCCAGCTCTATGCCTACTACGCCATCCTTGCCGCCGCCCAGGCGGATTTCTCGCAGGTGGTGCAGGAACGCAATCTCGGCGCGATCTGGGGCAGCACGACGCGGCAGTTCCAGGCCGCACTGCGCATCCAGCCCGCGATCATCTCGAACGGTCGCGAGGACGGCTGGATCATGCCGAGCCATCTCGCCACCATGGGCTTCTATATTCTGAGGGTGCGCTCGAACCTCGTCGAGATCCGCTCCGTGCTCGACCGCTAAAACGTCTGGAGTCAGCGGGGTATCGTGTTGTCCTCGAAGCCGACGACGCGTAATTTCTCTACGAATTCATAGGTGATGCCGACGATGCCGCCGCCGCTTTCATCGTTTCGGAAGCGGCCGACGCTGCGCACCAGCTTGTAGCCGCCAAGCCGGTTGTCGACACGATAAACAAAATGGAAGCCGAGGCCGTGAAGGCTCGCCTCTTCGAAGGTTTGGGCGATCAGGCTGCGATCCTCCTCGTGGATGCGCGACATCAGCTCTGTCAGGTTGACAGGACCGTCGCTGTAGGAGAGGCCGAAGATCGCATGGACATCCTCGCTTGCAAAGAAATGTCCTGTCTCGATGTCGATGCGCCAGAAGCCGAAAAGACGATAGGCAGCAAGCATCTGGACGACTTCCCCATCGGTGATGCCGATGTGGGCACGGGATTGTTCTGTCTTGTCAATAACGGGCTGTTCGAAGCGAAGAGGCACGATTCCCCCAGATCACGGGACGACGTGCCGACTCTCTTCTGATTCCTCAGTTGATCAGCTTCAATCGAATTGCCTTAGCTACCAACTGGGTCCGGTTGACGCAATCGAGTTTTTTGATCGCGTTCGTCATATAGGCGTTCACCGTATGATCCGAGAGCGTGAGGATCTGACCGATTTCGATCGAGGTCTTGCCCTGGGCAGTCCAGCGCACAACCTCTAGTTCTCGAGTCGACAGCGCGTTATGCGCGCATTCCTCGCTGCGCTTGACTGCATTGTATGCATCGAGTGCATGGAGAATGATCATTGCCAGCTCGTTGATTTCGCTCTGGCCGAGTGCGGCGCGCTCGCCGCAGAACCAGAAGACCAAACGCTGGCCGTCGGCTGCAATGGTCGGCATGGCAACGCCTGCAGGTATGGAATGGCGCAGCATCAGGGCACGAAGTTCGGCGGGGAAAGCCTGACCATTGGAGGCGTCGTTGAGGTGCCAGGCCGGCGGCACGGCAGACGCTCTTAACCTTACGCCGAAAGGGCAGCCGCGCATCATGTGGGCTCGGTCGAAATCCCTGACATAGGCTGCCGGAAGCGAGCTCTCGATCAGCAGGGGTTTCAAGAGGAGGTCTTCGGGGGAAGGAGCGTGCATCAGCGTCGCATGCGACAATCCGAAGGCTGTGGAGACCCTGCCGAGTGCCTGCGCGAACAGGCTGCGCGTCCGTGCGGTCGCAAGCTCTGCCGAAAGCAATGACTGTCTTTCAGAGGTAGTCATGTAAGACATTTGTACGCCCCCGGCAGCCCCATGTTACCGCTATCAAATACAGAAAATCGGCGGGATGCTAGCCCCAATTGACCTAACGCAAGCCGATTCATTCAAATTGTGAAAAATTAGCCACAGCAGCTCGCGCTTCGGTTGAGTTTCGACTTGCAAAGATAGCGTCGCGGTATCACTTTGAGTTCCTCCATTGCCGCCTAGCTATAGATCTCGCCCAGCTGGGCAGGGAGAGAATCACTTTGGAGAATTTCGGGGACAGAACACGGATCCCTCAGGCACCGGCGTAAAGGCGATGGGCCGGTCCGCCTGCAGCGCTTTGCGTTGGCCGGGTGATCTGCCGTGAACACGGCCGCAGCGGGTCGCCATGTCAGCCGGATTGCGAATGAGAGAACAAAGATAAGAGGACCGCAGCGGGCGTCGAAATCCGACTTGCTGGCAGTCGGTCCAATTGCTAAGCGTATGCTCAGTACAACTGAGGCAATTTAATCGTGCGCTTTGCAATTTCTTTTTTGGTGAAGTGTCTATTTTCCACATTATTACTTGTTTTTCTCCTTTTGACCTTGCCGATCGGAGCGGCAACCTCGCAGGCTGCCGAGGAGAAGAAGGCGGCACAGCCGCCGATGAGCTTCATCCTTGTGCGTAGTCTTCTCTGCCAGGAAAACTGTCCGGAATGGATATCGGCGGAGGGGCGCATAACGTCCGATACGCCCGCGCGGCTGAGAAAAATACTCAAGAAGATCGGCGGCCGTAAATTGCCTGTCGTTTTCCGTTCGGAAGGCGGCGACGTCGATGCCGCCTATGCGATGGGCCGGATGATCCGCAAGGCCGGGCTGGAAACGGCGGTCGGCGGCACGCGGCTCAAAGATTGCCCGGTTGGGGATACGCGCTGCCAAGCCGCTATTGCCAAAGACGGTAGCGCAATCGGTTACACCTATTCGTCCGGTGCATACTGCTTTTCCGCTTGTCCGCTGGCGTTCGCCGGCGGTACGTCGCGTGTCGCATCGCAATGGGCCTTTATCGGCGTCCACCAGATCACGACCGTCTACAACAAGGTGCGAGTTTCCTATCGCATCGAATACAAGATCGTGAACGGCAAGAAAAAGGAGATCTCCCGCAAGGAGGTCGGACGCAAGGTGGCGGGGCGAAGCAGTTCCACCAAGCTTGGAAAGAAGGCCACCGCTGCCTTGACGGCCTATCTGAAAGAAATGGATGTCAGCGAGGATCTGATTGGTCTGATGATGAGCGCCACGCCTGACAGCATCAACATCGTAGCGCCCGCAGATGCCCTTCGAATGGGACTTTCAACGGACATGCTGGCTTATAATGAATGGCCGGGGATGCCGCTCTGCGCGCCGAATGCAGCGGCCGATGCTGTCTGTCACGACCATCCGGCAGCCAAAGCGCCTGTGGCGGCTGAGGCGCCTGGATCTAAGACGCCGGTATCTGAGGCGCCCGCGCAGAATGCGGCCACAGACACAAGCGGGAGTCTGCCGAAAACCCAGCCGATGGACTTCCTCCTGATGTCCAATGGCAACTGCCAGGAAGAGTGCACGCAGTGGATTTCTGCGGATGGAGACATAACGCCGGATACGCCGGCTCGGCTGAAGGCGGTGTTGACGACGCTCGGCGAAAGAAAGCTGCCGATCGTCCTTCAGTCCAATGGCGGGGACATGGATGCGGCTTTCGCGATGGGGCGTATGATCCGTGCTGCAGGTTTGGAGACCTCGGTTGGCAGAACGCAGTTGCCGAATTGTCCAAAGCTGGATCCGCGTTGCGAAACCAGCATCGCCAAAAGCGGACCGACCGAGGGCGAAGTCTTTGCCGGCCGTGCGTACTGCCTTTCGAGCTGTACTCTTGTCCTGATGAGCGGAACGCCGCGGATTGTCGGATATTCCTCGATCGGCCTCGTCAGGCCGACGACGGCTGAATATACGAGATTTTTCGTTTATTTCGACGAGATGGGCGTCAATGCCGAGACATACGAGACGATGATGCCCGCCACATCAACTGAGCGAGGAAGTATCATACTTCCTTCTGAGGCGCTCAAGCTTGGCATCATCAATGGTATCATCCCTTATGATGAAGAGCCCGGCGTGCATGTCTGTGGACCAGAGGCGAAGGAAAGCCTTCGATGCCCGAGAAAGGCTGAGGCAGAAATCGTTCCTGTTGCTGCTTCGGTCAATTGATCTCAGGACGCGAAAGAGGATAGCTCGGCGTTCTGCGTCGAGCTGCCGCTTGTTCACCCTCCGAAGGCGCCTCTGTGCCGCTCGTCAATCCTTATCCTTCAGATCATTTTTCGACGTGACGCTCATCAGCTTCTCCAGGAAGCCGAGCATGACGGCGGAGGCGACGAAGGCGAGATGCATGAAGGTCAGCCACATGATCTTGCCGTCCGCATATTGGTCGGCGTTGAGGAAGACCTGCAGCAGATGGATCGAGGAGATTGCGACGATCGAGGAGGCGACCTTGATCTTGAGGCTGCCTGAATCGAGTTTGCCGAGGAAGGAGACTTCGCTGTCGGCCTCGTCGACCTCGTCGAAGCGGCTGACGAAATTCTCGTAGCCGGAGATCATCACCATGACGATCAGGCTTGCGACGAGGGCCGCATCGATCAGGCTGAGCATGGCAAGGATCATCCCAGCTTCGTCCAGTACGAAGACGCCGGCGGCAATCTTCAGAAGCTTATAGCCGAAGGAAACGGCATAGACGGCGAGCGCCAGCACCAGGCCGATATAGAAGGCCACGAGGATCCAGCGGCTCGACAGGATGATGCGCTCGACGAAGATTTCCAATGCTTTCATGTCTTCACCCTAAGAAGCCGCAATCGTTGACTGCCACATAAACGCCTAGCGCATCGACCCGAAAATCGAAACAGATTTTCGGGTCGATGCGTAGATTCAAAGTGTTACAGCGTCCTTTGTGCGTCTGAAAAGACGCGCGGCGCTGTAAGCGTGGCGGCCGCAAGGCGCAGCGCTATTCACACCCCGTCGATATTTCGCTATCTCGATGAGGAGAAAAACAGCGACTCCGCTCCCGCGGAGGCGGACGGGGGAACATCCATGCCATCAATCAAATCCGATATCGAAATCGCGCGCGCCGCGGCCAAAAAGCCGATCTTCGAAATCGGGGCGAAACTGGGCATTCCGGTCGAGCAGCTCGTTCCCTATGGTCACGACAAGGCGAAGGTCAGCGCCGAGTTCATCGCCGCGCAGGCGGGCAAGAAGGACGGCAAACTGATTCTCGTCACCGCGATCAATCCGACACCGGCGGGCGAGGGTAAGACGACCACCACCGTCGGGCTCGGCGACGCGCTGAACCGGATCGGCAAGAAAGCCGTAGTCTGCATCCGGGAGGCCTCGCTCGGCCCTTGCTTCGGCGTCAAGGGCGGGGCGGCTGGCGGCGGTTATGCGCAGGTCGTGCCGATGGAAGACATCAACCTGCATTTCACCGGCGATTTCCATGCGATCACATCGGCGCACAATCTGCTCGCGGCTATGGTCGACAACCACATCTACTGGGGCAACGAAGAGAATATCGACATCCGCCGCATTACCTGGCGGCGGGTCATGGACATGAACGATCGGGCGCTCCGCAGTATGGTCTCCTCGCTCGGCGGCGTCGCCAACGGGTTCCCGCGCCAGGGCGGGTTCGACATCACCGTCGCCTCCGAGGTGATGGCGATCCTCTGCCTTGCCACCGATCTCAAGGATCTGGAGCGGCGGCTCGGCGACATCATTATCGGCTATCGTTTCGACAGGACGCCGGTGCATGCGCGCGACCTGAAGGCCGATGGCGCCATGGCGGTGCTGCTGAAAGATGCGATGCAGCCGAATCTGGTGCAGACGCTGGAGAACAATCCGGCCTTCGTGCATGGCGGGCCTTTCGCCAATATCGCCCATGGCTGCAATTCGGTAACGGCGACGAAGACGGCGCTGAAGCTCGGCGACTATGTGGTGACGGAAGCAGGCTTCGGCGCCGATCTCGGAGCGGAAAAATTCTTCGACATCAAGTGCCGCAAGGCGGGGCTGAAGCCGGATGCGGCGGTGATCGTCGCGACCGTCCGGGCGCTGAAGATGAATGGCGGGGTGAAGAAGGACGATCTCGGCACGGAGGATGTCGCGGCGCTGAAGAAGGGCTGCGCCAATCTTGGACGGCACGTCGCCAATGTGCGCCGTTTCGGGGTGCCCGTCGTCGTGGCGATCAACCATTTCGTCTCGGATACCGAGGCCGAGATCGCGGCGGTCAAGGAATTCGTCTCGAGGCTCGGCGCCGAGGCGATCCTCTGCCGTCATTGGGCGCTGGGTTCGGCCGGCATCGAGGAACTGGCGCACAAGGTGGTGGAACTGGCCGAATCCGGGCAGGCGAAATTCCAGCCGCTTTACGGCGACGATCTTTCGCTGTTCGAGAAGATCGAGATCGTCGCCTCGAAGATCTATCACGCCGGCGAGGTGACGGCCGACAAGGCGGTGCGCGACCAGTTGCAGACATGGGAGGAGCAGGGTTACGGCAAGCTGCCGATCTGCATGGCGAAGACGCAATATTCCTTCTCCACCGATCCGAACCTGCGCGGCGCGCCGGAAGGCCACATCGTCACCGTGCGAGAGGTGCGGCTTTCGGCGGGAGCGGGCTTCGTCGTCGCCATCACCGGCGAGATCATGACGATGCCAGGCTTGCCGAAATCGCCGTCGGCGGAACGGATTTTCCTCAATGATCAAGGTTATATCGAGGGGTTGTTCTGATCAGGGGATGGCTTTCCAAAACGCTCGACCAGGCGATGCTGCCGGCGCTTTTCAAAGTCTGGATCGATAAACAGCCAGATGAAAAGGCTCTGCAGCGTGCCGAGCAACAGCATCGCGATGGCAAAGAGCCAATGCAATTCACCGGTAAAGATGAAGCCGACAGCGACGATCAGGAGAACCGCGATGATGTTCGCTATGATCTTCATTCGCCGTAGTCCCCCTCCACCCATTTTGCAGCTTCTATGTGGTTATTTCGCCGTGCGATTCAAGCGAGGATCGCAACCACTGAATGATCAGTGGCAGTAGCGATAACCGCCCTTTCTCTCGATGATATCGAGATGGAAATGGGTTTCGTGGGCCGCGTCGCTTTCGGGATCGAGGACGGTGGTGAAGTAGAGGCAGCCGGCGGCGCTAACGGTGCGCTGGAAGGCGCCGGTGAGGGTCGAATCCTCGCGGCGGGAGCGGACGGCGACATCATCGCCCTTTTCGAAATGGAAGCTCGCAATATCGATGGCGTTGCCGCGGGCATGTTCGGAGATCTTGCCGGTTCCGGCGCCGTTGCGCAGGCGGCACATATAGGACGTTGCCTGGTTGACGGTGGTGATGCGGCCCTGCTCCGGCAGGGCAGCGGAGGCAGCGGGGATGACGCTGTCCTTCATCCAGCGGGCAAGGGCGAGTGCCGCTGGGCAGCGGATCGTCGCCTCCGGCTTCAGCTTGATGCCGGGCAGGGCTTCAGAGACGATGATCGGCTTGTCGATGCCGCAGCCGTTGCCGTCGTCGATGCGCGGCGTGTCCTTGAAGACGACGCCCAGGGATTGGAGTGCGGCCGTGCATTCGGCATGCTCGGCATCGCTTTCGGGTTCGATCGTCAGGTGTTGCTCTTCAAGTGTCTGCTCGCCGGGCGGCTTACCTTCTTCCGTCGGCGGCTGCGAGCTTTCGGGGCTGCCCGACGGCCGCGGCGGACCTTGCATCGGCTCTGCCGGCCCGGGCTTTGACGGTGCGGCCTGCGGCGCTGGCGGCTGGCCCGATGCCGGTGCCTCCGGATCGTTGACATCGGGTTTCGGCTGAGGGGCCGGGACTTCTTCAGGCGCGGGCGGTTCCGCCTTTTCCGAGGAGGGGGAGGTGGGGCTGGTCGCCTGTCCGGCATCTGGCCGAGGTTCGGGCATCGGGCCTTGCGGGGGCAGGCGGGCGCCGGCAAGAAAGGCGGTAGCGGCGCAAAGGATCGCCAATGTCGAAAGTTTTCTCAACGCGTCCGATTCCTCCTATCCGTGGCTAAAGACAACGCATGAGGGCGTTTTTCGTTGCAATTGTGCAACGTCCTTGAAGATCGGTAAAACTTGATAGATATATTCAACATAAAACGATGAGTTATGTTGACAATGCTCCTCATGTTTTTTATGCGGCGAAAAGAAGGCAGAATTCTACTTCGTCTTCATCCGCAAAAGCCCAGCCAGCCCCTCGAGCGTGCGACACGCCACGACCAGCCAGCCCGGTAATCATCATTAGAGGGTAGGTTATGATCGTCCGGCATTGGCGTTCGGTTCTATTGGTCTGCACGGCAGCCACAGTTGTTCTTCCTGTTTCGCAGTCTTTCGCGCAAAGCGCTACGGCAACCGAGCCGCAAGCCACAGCTGAGGACAGCACTGTCCTGCAGAAGATCGTCGTCAAGGGCAAACGCGTGGCGCCGGGCAGCGTTGCCGACACGCCGCTTGCCACCGAGATCACTGCCAAGCAGCTCGAAGAAAAGCAGGTCACCAATTATGACGATATCGGCCGCAGCGTCGATGCAGGCGTGAATTATTCGCGTGGTGACGCAGGCTTCAACCTGCGCGGCCTTTCCGGCGCTCGCATCCTGACCACCATCGACGGCATTCCGATACCTTATATTTCGAACAGCTCGCGTCAGGGCGCTTTCGCGCCGGCCAACGCCAACGGCGGCGGCGACACCTTCGATTTCGATTCACTGTCCTCGCTCGATATTGTGCGCGGCGCGGATTCGAGCAAGGGCGGTTCCGGCATGCTCGGCGGCGCCATCGTTCTCAATACCCTGGAGCCGGAGGATCTTATTCCCGAAGGCCGGGATTGGGGTGCTATCGTCAAGTCGACCTATGACAGCGAAGACCGCAGCATTTCCGGCTCGGCCGCCGCTGCCAAGAAGATCGGCAACACGTCGATCCTCTTTCAGGGCGGCTACCGCAAGGGCCATGAACGCGACAATATGGGCGACAACGACAGCTACGGTGCTCTTCGCACCGAGGCGAATCCGGCTGATTTCGATCAGAACAACCTGCTCTTCAAACTGCGCCAGGAGCTGGAAGGCGGCCATCGCATCGGCTTGGCAGCGGAACGATTCCGCCGCGATCTTAAGACCGACCTGCGCCAACTCCAGGGAGGCACCAGTCCTCGCAACTTCATGATCAACAATTATGACGGTCGCGAACTGCGTGACCGCGATCGTGTATCGCTCGATTATGATTATGAAGCGCAGTCCTCCGACGCGTTCTTCAGCAGTGCGCGTGCCACGCTCTATTGGCTGGATTTGAAGAAGGAAGCCGGCAGCAGGGGCCGTACGACCGCCAATGTGGCCTATGGACGTAACAACGAGATTGAAAACGAAACCTGGGGCTTCAGTGGCACGGCAACGAAGGATTTCGAATATTCCGGTCTCAGCCACTCCGTTCGAGTGGGCCTCGACGTCGGCGTTTCGAGTTGGAGCCAGTATAGCTGGGCACTTTGCCCGACGCCCACAACGTGCCCGGCGCTGAACAATCAGGCGGAAGTGCCCAGTGTCGACAGCCAGAATCTTGGGCTTGTTGTCGAAGACAAGATCGAAATCGGCAATACCGGCTTCGCGCTGACACCCGGCTTCCGCTTTGACTGGTTCAACTACAATCCCTCGACCGGCGGGAGTTTCGCAAGCAATACCGGGCTTACCCGTTTCGGGGACCTGAACGACCGCACGGAAGCCGGCCTGTCACCGAAGATTCTTGCGACATACGAGCTGACGCCTGACGTGCAGCTCTACATGCAGCTGTCAGTCGGCTTCCGCGCACCCACCGTGGATGAACTCTACAGCCGCTTCTACAACCCGACGAGCCGCTACGCCCAGCTCGGCAATCCCGATCTGGAACCCGAAATCGGCCGCGGCGTCGAAATCGGCGCTAATTTTGACACGGGCGATTTTACCGGTCGGGTCGCGGCCTTCCACACCCGCTACCAGAACTTTATCGAGACGGTGACGAGCGTCGACGCGACCGGCTTTACGGAGTTTAATTACACCAACGTGGCTGCGGCCACGATCTCCGGTATTGAAGCCAGCGCCGCCAAGACATTCAATAACGGCATAAATCTGCATGCGTCACTTGCCTATGCATATGGCAGAAATGAAGAAACCACTCAGCGCCTACGCTCGGTGGCACCGTTCAAGGCGATCGTCGGCGGCGGCTGGAGCAACGAGAATTTCGGCTTCGATCTTTCTTCGACGCTTTCGGCGGGCATGCTCACCGACCATCTCAATACGCCCGTCACCAACACTGCCGACACGACCTTCGATGCGCCCGGCTACGCGATCGTCGACCTGACCGGTTGGTGGACGCCTGAACAGGTGCCGGGTCTGCGCGTGCAGGCAGGCGTATACAACATCTTTGATCAGGAACATTACAACGCGCTCGCCGTGCGCGAGGTCAATCTGAGCTCGGCGACGGCGTCCCAGCCGCGGGAGTGGTATTCGGAGCCGGGCCGTACGTTCAAGGTCTCGATCACCAAGACTTTCTGATCGCGATCACGCCTTCAAGGCTGGGGAGGGGCGGCTTTCGGGCCGCCCTTTTTCATTCCCGCATTCGCCTCTTGCGCAATGGCTGATCTCAGGCTAACAATTTTTTCATGATCAAGTCCTTGAACATTGCTGTTTGGTGGTGGGTTCGCTAAGGCGGCCTCGACCAATCGTGTCCAAAGACGACGAGTGAGCCGCCCGAAACTTCGAGGCGGCTTTTTTTGTATATGGCCGCCTGTCGTCCGGGCCCCGATAACGGAGTGGAACAATGGTAACGATCCTGCGGGATGATGGTGCGGAAATCTACGAGACCAAGGGCGGCATTACTGTCACGCGGCAGCGGCGGGCGATCCCCTACGGCGATGCGGTCTCTTCTTATGTCGACAAGCTCGATGAGCGCCGCGGCGCGGTGTTTTCGTCGAACTACGAATATCCGGGCCGCTATACGCGCTGGGATACCGCCGTCGTCGATCCGCCGCTCGGCATCTCTTCCTTCGGGCGCGACGTCTGGATCGAGGCCTATAATGAACGCGGCGAGGTGATTCTCGGCTTTGTGACCGAACGACTGAAGACAGTCTCCGACATCGTGCTCGGCGCTTCCTCAGCCAGCCGCCTCGACCTCACCGTCAAGACGCCGGACCGGGTGTTCACCGAGGAAGAACGTTCGAAGATGCCGACCGTCTTCACCGTGCTGCGCGCCGTCACCGACCTGTTTTATTCGCAGGCGGATGCGAGCCTCGGGTTCTATGGCGCCTTCGGATACGACATCGCCTTCCAGTTCGATGCGATCGATCTAAAGCTGACGCGACCCTCCGACCAGCGCGACATGGTGCTCTACCTGCCGGACGAGATCCTCGTCGTCGACAACTACGCCGCCAAGGCCTGGGTCGACCGTTACGACTTCGAAAAAGGTGGCGTGACGACCGAGGGCAAGGCGCAGGATATCGCAGCGGAGCCCTTCAAACACACGGATGCCATTCCGCCGAAGAGCGATCACCGGCCGGGTGAATATGCCGAGCTCGTCACCAAGGCGAAGGAAAGTTTCCGCAAGGGCGACCTTTTCGAAGTCGTGCCCGGGCAGAAATTCATGGAGCGCTGCGACAGCAAGCCGTCCGACATATCCAAGCGGCTGAAGGCGATCAATCCGTCGCCTTATTCCTTCTTCATCAATCTTGGCCATCAGGAATATCTGGTCGGCGCCTCGCCCGAAATGTTCGTGCGTGTTTCCGGCCGTCGCATTGAGACCTGCCCGATTTCGGGCACGATCAAGCGCGGCGACGACCCGATCGCCGACAGCGAGCAGATCCTGAAGCTGCTGAATTCCAAGAAGGACGAGTCCGAGCTCACCATGTGCTCGGATGTCGACCGCAACGACAAAAGCCGTGTCTGCGAGCCGGGTTCGGTCAAGGTGATCGGCCGCCGTCAGATAGAGATGTATTCGCGCCTCATCCACACGGTCGACCATATCGAAGGGCGGCTGCGCGACGACATGGACGCCTTCGACGGGTTCCTCAGCCACGCCTGGGCCGTCACCGTCACCGGCGCCCCGAAGCTCTGGGCGATGCGCTTCATCGAGAGCCATGAAAAGAGCCCACGCGCATGGTATGGTGGAGCGATCGGCATGGTCGGCTTCAACGGCGACATGAACACCGGCCTGACGCTGCGCACCGTACGCATCAAGGATGGTATCGCCGAGGTGCGCGCCGGTGCGACGCTGCTCAACGATTCCATTCCTAACGAAGAAGAAGCCGAAACAGAACTGAAGGCCTCTGCCATGCTTTCCGCCATCCGAGACGCCAAGACGGGCAATTCCGGCAGGGTCCAGCGCGACGTCGCAAGCGTCGGCAAGGGCGTCAGCATCCTGCTCGTCGATCACGAAGACAGCTTCGTCCACACGCTCGCCAATTACTTCCGCCAGACGGGGGCGACGGTTTCGACCGTGCGCACGCCGGTGCCGGAGGAAATCTTCGACCGGCTGAACCCCGACCTCGTCGTGCTGTCGCCCGGACCCGGAGCACCGAAGGATTTCGACTGCAAGGCGACGATCAAGAAGGCACGGGCGCGCAACCTGCCGATCTTCGGCGTCTGCCTCGGTCTGCAGGCGCTCGCCGAAGCCTATGGCGGGGAACTGCGTCATCTGGCGGTGCCGATGCACGGCAAGCCCTCGCGCATCCGCGTGCTGGAACCGGGCATCGTCTTCTCCGGCCTTGCCAAGGAGGTGACGGTCGGCCGCTACCACTCGATCTTCGCCGATCCCTCGACGCTGCCGCGTGAGTTCATCATCACCGCGGAAAGCGACGACGGCACGATCATGGGTATTGAACACGCCAAGGAGCCGATCGCCGCGGTGCAGTTCCATCCGGAGTCGATCATGACGCTCGGCGGCGATGCCGGGATGCGGATGATCGAAAATGTCGTGGCGCATCTGGCGCGCAAGGTGAAGACGAAGGCTGCCTGAGGATTTCGAGAGTTATCCGGCCTGCCCTTTCCCCCACTGCTGGGAGGGGCAGGCCGTTTTCGAAAGGCCGGTTGACTTCTTCAGGCAAATCAGAACATTTCAGGAACGATCAATCGGGATATTCGACGTGGCCAATGCTGAAAAGTTCATCGTTCTCCCTTACCGCAAGAACCGCGGCAATCTCGTCCCCGGTGAAATGCGCCAGGCATCGAACTCCGTCAGCGCGGAAAAGATCGCTTCGGCGATGGCCGAGCGTTTCGTCGGCGTGGCGGCTTATGCCGTGATCGTCGATGAGGAAACCGGCGATATGTCGTCGCCGCGATTGCTTGCACGATATGGCGAGATTGCCGATCTCAACGCCGCCTGAGGCGCGGTTTTCACTATGGAGACGTCGCTCTACCTGCCGGTCAAAGCTTTCCTGGAGGCGGCGGGTTATGTCGTGAAGGGTGAAGTCGGCGGGTGCGATCTCGTGGGCCTCAGCGATGTCGAGCCGCCGGTCGTGGTGGTCTGCGAACTCAAGCTCTCCTTCAACCTCGAGCTTGTTCTCCAGGCGGTCGACCGCGCGGCGATGAGCGATGAGGTCTGGATCGCGGCCCGCGTCTCTGCCAAGGGTCGGGGGCGGGAGACCGACAAACGTTACCGCGATCTCTGCCGCAGGCTCGGCATCGGCATGCTCGGCGTCTCCGATGCTGGCGAGGTCAGCATCATCGTCAGTTCCGTCTCGCCGATGCCGCGCACCAATCCCAAGCGGCGCACGCGCCTCGTCAAGGAGCATCAGCGCCGCCACGGCGATCCCGCCGTCGGCGGCAGCACGCGGGCACCGATCATGACCGCCTATCGTCAGCAGGTGCTGCTCTGTGCCGCCGCAATCGAGCGTGGGGTCGGGCGGCCGCGGGATATGAAGGCTCAGGTGCCCAATGCCGGCCGAATCCTGCTCGACAACGTCTACGGATGGTTCGAACGCAAGGAGAAGGGTGTCTACGCCCTGACGCCTGCAGGGCAGGCGGCACTCTTGCGCTGGCCGCAGACTATTCTCTTCGAGCCTGCTCCTTGAGCCACGCGGAAGGGGAATCTCATTGCCCTTTGACAAATCCGCTCTCTTCCCCCATATCACCATCAACTGAACCGCCTGCGCGACATTCGCGTGGGCGGTTTTGCGTTTCAACGGCTCGAAAGCTGCAATTCATTCGCAACCGCAGGGGAACGATATGAGTGACAACGGCGATCTTACGGTTCGCAAGCTGGCGATGTGGGGGATTCCGCTGTCGCTCGGCGTCATGGGGCTGAAGATGGTGGCCTGGTGGGTCACCGGGTCGGTGGCGCTACTGTCGGACGGGCTCGAATCGTCGGTCAACGTCGTTGCCGCCTTCATCGCCTTCTTCGTCATCCGCTATGCGCAGAAGCCGGCTGATCACGACCATCCCTTCGGCCATCACAAGGCGGAATATCTGTCGGCTGTCACCGAGGGCGTGCTGATCGTCGTCGCTGCCCTGCTGATCGTCAACGAGGCTGTCGGTTATCTCGCCGAGCCGCGCATGTTGGACGCACCCGTGCTCGGCCTTGCGATCAACTTCGCGGCCGGTGTCATCAATGCGGTCTGGGCGCGGTTGCTGATCAGAACCGGACGCAGACATCGCTCGGCGGCGCTGACGGCGGATGGGCAACATATCATGTCCGACGTCGTGACCTCCGTCGGCGTGCTCGTCGGCCTGCTGCTGGCGCTGGCAACCGGATATGCGATCTTCGACCCGGTGCTTGCCATTCTCGTTGCCGTCAACATTCTCTATCAGGGCTGGAAGGTGATCTCGCAATCGATCGGCGGGCTGATGGACCAGGCGGTCGAGCCGCAGGAGGAGGAGGCGATCAAGCAGGCGATCGCCACCCACGCGGCGGGCTCGATCGGCGTGCATGACTTGAAAACGAGGCGGGCGGGCACCATCACCTTCATCGATTTCCACATGGTGGTGCCCGGCGCGATGTCGGTTCGGCAGGCGCATGATATATGCGACCGCCTTGAGGATGCCATCAGGGCGGTGCACGAGGGCGCCACCATTGCAATTCATGTGGAACCGGAGGGCGAAAAGGCTCACGGCATCCGCGTCAAAGTCGTCAAGGAGGCATGATGCCGAATACCGATGTTTCCAGCCTGTCGATGCTGGGCCAACAAACCGAAACCGCGCAGTCGCCGGAGGAGGCGGTGCTTGAAAAAGTGCCGTCCAACCATGCCGGCACCGATTACGTCGTGCGCTTCACCGCGCCGGAATTCACCTCGCTCTGCCCGATGACCGGGCAACCGGATTTCGCCCATATCGTCATAGACTACATTCCGGGCGAATGGCTGGTGGAATCGAAGTCGCTGAAGCTCTTCCTGCATTCCTTCCGCAATCACGGCGCCTTCCACGAGGATTGCTCGATCTACATCGCCAAGCGCATCGTCGAGCTGCTCGACCCAAGATGGCTCAGGATCGGCGCTTACTGGTATCCACGCGGCGGGATTCCGATCGACGTCTTCTGGCAGACGGGCAAGCCGCCGGAAGGCGTGTGGCTGCCGGAACAGGGCGTTGCCACCTACCGCGGTCGTGGGTGAGCCGCGGTCGGGCAAAGCCCGAGCAATCGATCCAGTGAATCGATTGCAGCGGCGAACGCCCTGAGCCTAGAGCGAAGGGCCGGGCAACGGTGCGGCAATCGCTGCCCATCTCTGCCCGCTAAATCTCACACATCCGTCGTGTCGTCGCCGGACGAGTCGTCGTTGTCGTCGTAATCGGCCTGCTGGATATTGTCGTTGTCCTTGTCGTCGACATTGTCGGAGGCCTGGCGGGTGTCGTCATTGCCGTAATAGTTGTTGATGACGGTTTCCTCGGTCGGCGCGCTGGCATTGCCGAAGGGATTGGCGCCGGAGGGCGAGCCCCAGCCGAGCGAGGACATGTGGTTGCCGAAGATGCCGCTCAGCGAATTGGCAAGCAGCATGCCGCCCGCCACGCCCGCTGCCGTGCCGAGCGCGCCGCGCAGGAAGCTGCCGCCGGCCGACGGCGCATAGGCCTGCTGGCTCCAGGGGCCGGTCGGCTGCTGCTGGGGTTGGCGGACATCGCGGTCGTAGCTGCGAGAGTCATCATAGCCGCGAGACTGTTGGCCCCAGGGACCGGGATTGGCGGGAACGGGGGCAGGCTGCTGCGTCTGCGTATTGCCGAAGATCGAGCTCAGGAAGCCGCCGCCCTGTTCGGCCTGGCGGTGTTCGCTCGCGCCGGCTTCCAGCTGGCGGACATGCTCCTCTAGTTCCTTGATGTGATTGGCTGCCGCCTCCAGCCCCTTTTCCTGAACAATGACGGCCTGGGCCAGATAATAGGTGGCGGAGGGCTGTTCGCGTGTCGCCTGGTCGATCAGGGCTTCGGCCTCGCGGTCGCGCGGTGTGGCCGCGGCGGTGCGTACGCGGTCGAAGAGGGCGGTCAGCAATTGGCTTTCTTCGGGTGACATGTCCTGCCTCCTATTGTCGAATGCGGCGTTTGCCGCGTGAGGTTGAGGTAGGAACCGATTTGGGCTTTTCAAAGCCTTTCGCCGTTACAATTCGGTAAGGCTTGCAGAACGGCGCGCGGCTTCTTAAGGATATCTCCATCGCTTCGGTGCCTTGTGTTTTTCCCGCATTGTTTTAGGCATTGAGTCGCACTATGTGCGAGGAACCCGAATTCATCTCCAAGAGGTTCGAATGAACGACGAAGACCAGGACGACAAGACGAAGGAACTGCCGCTCGGCAAGGAAACGGAGGCGAATCTTTTCAAGTCGCGTTCGATCTTCATCTACGGACCGATCAATCAGGAATTGGCGCAGAAAGTCTGCTCGCAGCTCGTGGCGCTTGCCGCAGCCAGCGACGACGACATCCGCATCTATGTCAATTCGCCCGGCGGCCATGTCGAATCCGGCGATTCCATCCATGACATGATCAAGTTCATCAAGCCGAAAGTCTGGATGATCGGCACGGGCTGGGTCGCCTCGGCCGGCGCGCTGATCTATGTCGCCACTCCGAAGGAACGGCGCCTCTGCCTGCCGAACACCCGCTTCCTGCTGCACCAGCCCTCCGGCGGCACGCGCGGGATGGCATCCGACATCGAGATCCAGGCGCGCGAAATCATCAAGATGAACGAGCGCCTGAACAAGATCATGGCGGAGGCCACCGGCCAGCCGCTCGACAAGATCGCCAAGGATACGGATCGCGACTACTGGCTGTCGGCCGAAGAAGCGAAGGACTACGGCCTCGTTTCTCGGGTCGTGACCTCGCAGGCCGATATCTGAGTTTTCTCGGCCAAAGCTGCCAAGAACCGCCCTTGCCTGCCGATCGCAGGCGAGGGCGTTTTGTTTTGGTCGGCATGGAGAGGCCGGCCGATCGGACGACGCGGGCGCTGAACGGAAAGGGCTGAATCTGGGCTTGCGCGTGCTGCGGCCATCATGCTCCATGCGCCATTCCCGCAGCTTAGAGTTCCGCCATGCTCAAAGATTTTTCCGTCCAGGCCCTGTTCATGGGGCTGCTGACCGCCTTCGTCGGCTCCGCCAGTTCCTTCGCCGTCGTGTTGCACGGGCTCGAGGCGGTCGGCGCGACGGATGCACAGGCGGCGTCCGGGTTGATGGCATTGTCGATCTCCATGGGCGTCTGCGCGATCGTGCTCAGTGCGGTGGCGCGATCGCCGATCAGTATCGCCTGGTCGACACCGGGTGCGGCGCTGCTGGCAAGCACCGGGGCGATCGAGGGCGGCTTCAATGCGGCGGTCGGGGCATTCCTGATCTGTGCTGCGCTGATTGTCGTCGCCGGGCTGTTCAAGCCGCTCGGGCGAGCGGTTGCCGCCATTCCGGCGCCGCTCGCCAATGCGATGCTTGCCGGCGTGTTGATTGGTCTCTGCTTTGCGCCGGTGAAAGCGATCGGCTTCAATCCGCTGCTCGGACTGCCGATCGTCATTTCCTGGATCGTCGTCGGCGCCTTCAAACGGCTCTGGGCGGTGCCGGCCGCACTCGCGGCCTTCGTGCTGGTGCTTGCCTTCGGCGTCGATATTCCCGACGGTGCCTTCGCCTCGCTCGAACGATCGCTGGTGCCGACGGCGGAAATCGTGCCGCCGGTGTTCAACCTCGCCGGTTTCATCTCGATCGCGCTGCCGCTTTTCATCGTGACCATGGCCTCTCAGAACATTCCCGGCATCGCGGTGTTGAAGGTCAATTTTTACGATCCGAAACCCGGCCCGCTCTTTGCCGTCACCGGTTTCTTCTCGCTGCTGTCGGCGCCTTTCGGCGGCCACGCCGTCAATCTGGCGGCGATCACCGCGGCGATGTGCGCGGGCCAAGATGCCCATGCCGATCCGAAGCGGCGCTACTGGGCGTCGCTGATCGCCGGCGTCGGTTACGTCATCCTCGGGCTGCTTGCCGGCGCGGTGACGGCCTTCGTCGCCTTGGCGCCTCCCATCCTGATCGAGGCAGTGGCGGGGCTGGCGCTGGTCGGAGCCTTCTCGTCCTCGGCGATGTCGGCCTTCCAGGCGCCGGATTCACGCGAGGCGGCGGCGATCACCTTCCTCGTTACCGCATCCGGCGTTTCCTTCGGCGGCATTTCAGGCGCTTTCTGGGGATTGATCGCCGGCGGGCTGATGTTGGCACTATCGTGGCTGGTGAAGATGTCAAAAGACCGGGCTCAGCAGAGGTGACGGGAACGCCAGCGGGCTGTGAGGGCTTGCCAGTTTCGCTGCCCGAGGTTATAAGCGCGGCCATGAAGACCACTGGCGCCAAGATTTCTGACACGATTGCACGCGGCCGCATCGCCTTGCGTGACAATACGCGCGCCCTGACCTCGCTTCTTCTCCTCGGCCTTACGCGCGGTTGCCGGGTCCTTTGAGGAGCGCCCGGCGGCCGAAAGCCCGTCCGGCATCGCTCCTCGCGACTCATTTTCAAAATTGATCTAAACGACCGACGAAGGTCCGCATTTGTTTATCGCCAAGCCCGATGCGATCGGCTAAGAGGCGGGGCAAATGCCGGGACGAGGAGACAAGACAATGGACAACACCACCAGCCGACCCTCCGCAAACGCTTCCGCCAAGGGCATGCCCGATGCCGCGGTGAAATACCGGCCCTATCCGCAGGTAAACATTCCCGACCGCACCTGGCCGACCAAGACCATCACCAAGGCGCCTGTCTGGTGCTCGGTAGACCTGCGCGACGGCAATCAGGCGCTTGTCGACCCGATGGGCCACGACCGCAAGGCGCGCATGTTCCAGCTGCTGCTCGATATGGGCTTCAAGGAAATCGAGATCGGTTTCCCCTCGGCTTCGCAGACCGATTTCGATTTCGCCCGCTGGTGTGTCGAAGAGGGCAACGTGCCCGCCGACGTCTCCCTGCAGGTGCTGGTGCAGTGCCGCCCGGAACTCATCACCCGCACCTTCGAAGCGCTGGAAGGCGCAAACCGGCCGATCGTTCATTTCTATAACTCGACCAGCGAGTTGCAGCGCCGCGTCGTTTTCTCCAAGGATGTGCAGGGGATCAAGCAGATCGCCGTCGATGCCGCCAAGATGATCACCGACATGGCGGCCAGGGCAGGCGGCGGCTACCGTTTCGAATATTCGCCCGAGAGCTTCACCGGCACCGAACTCGAAGTGGCGCTGGAAATCTGCAATGCCGTCATCGAGGTGGTGAAGCCGACGCCTGACAACAAGCTGATCATCAACCTTCCGTCCACCGTCGAGATGGCGACGCCGAACGTCTATGCCGACCAGATCGAATGGATGTGCCGCAACCTCGACAATCGCGAGAACCTGATCGTCTCGCTGCATCCGCATAACGACCGCGGCACCGGTATAGCCGCCGCCGAACTAGCCCTGCTGGCGGGCGCCGACCGCGTCGAAGGCACGCTCTTCGGCAATGGCGAGCGCACCGGCAATGTCGACGTGGTGACGATGGCGCTCAACATGTTCACGCAAGGTGTTGATCCCGGCATCGACTGCTCGAACATCGAGCGCATCAAGGAAGTGTTCGAATATTCGAACCAGATGGCGATTGCCGAGCGTCACCCCTATGTCGGTGAGCTGGTCTATACCGCCTTCTCCGGCTCACATCAGGATGCGATCAACAAGGGCATGAAGGCTGCCCAGGTCGCCAACCATCCGGTCTGGGAAGTGCCCTATCTGCCGATTGATCCGCGCGACGTCGGCCGGTCCTACGAGGCGATCATCCGCATCAATTCGCAGTCCGGCAAAGGTGGCATCGCCTATATCCTGCAGCAGGATTATGGGCTCAACCTGCCGCGCAACCTGCAGGTCGAATTTCGCGGGGACATCCAGCGCATCACCGACGTAGAGGGAAAAGAACTTCCCTCAAAGCGCATCTACGACCGCTTCATCGAGCGTTACGTTACGCAGCCCGAGGCGCGCCTCAAATTCATCGACCATCACACCTATCCCGACACCGAGCGCAAGGGCCAGCGGATCGTCGCAGCCGAGATCACCGACAATGGGGAGATCAAGCGCATCGAAGGGCGCGGCAACGGTCCGATCGACGGCTTCATCAATGCGCTGTCGCATTATCTCGGCATCGAGATGTCGGTCGAGGACTATTCCGAGCATTCGCTCCAGCATGGCTCGAACGCGGCGGCGATCTCCTATGTCGAGACCTCCTATCCCGGCGGCAAACTCTTCGGCGCCGGCATCAATACCAACATCGTCGCGGCGTCGCTGGAAGCGATCGTCTCGGCAGCCAACCGCGTGCTGGAGGTGAAGGCCGGCAAAGCCTGATCCGGGAAAGAATCAGGCCGCGACCCGTGTCGGTGCGGCCTGACGATTAGGTTGGCTTCGTTGCGTCGTCACTGAGCAAGAGCAATAAAGGCGCGCCGTGTGGCCCCTCATCCGCCCTACGGGCACCTTCTCCCCGAGCGGAGAAGAGGGAGCAAGCCTTTCGCTATGCCTTCCTACTACAGACGCTTTGAGGAGCCGAGACGTTGCCACACGTCTCTTCTCCCCTCGAGGAAAAGGTGCCGGCAGGCGGATGAGGGGGCGGCTGGTGCTGATGGTCGATTTTGCCATAAAACCGTTTCAGCTTCGCGGCACGCTCACCATTCGCCACATACGATAGGTGGAATCAGATCGCGGTAGCGATCTCCATTGCAAGTTGGCCGAGCGTTGCTTCGGCGGAGGGGCCGGCAAGCACATAGGAGGTGCCGGCATTGTGCCAGGTCACGAGGCCGATCTCGTCCTTGATCGTTTCCTTGAAGTCGTCGGTCTCCGGCGGCTGCGCGTCCTTGCGGAAGCAAATGGAGATGATGTCGCCATCGGAATTAGAATAGACGAGCTGTCCGACAGGGCGGCTGTCGCCGAGGATGACGCGCGCGCCCTGGAAGGTCCAGGCTTCGGCGCTCAGATCCGGCACGCGGAAGGGCACGCCGATCGCCGTCGTCAGCCAGCTGGAGATTTCCTCGGCCTGCGAGGCGGGCACCTCGACGAGATGACGGGGCTGGCGGATCAGCAGGCGCTGATAGGCGGTGACGTCGCCCAGCCAGTCGTTGGTATTGGCGGGTGCCGTATTGGTGGTAGCCGTGCTGGCAATCTCGTCGGCATCCGGCGCGGTGCCGACGAAATAGCCGATACCGCAACCGACGACAAAGAGGATCAGGGCAGCGGCCAGAGCCTGCGGACCGCTCGGCGCCAGTTTCACTTGCGGGCGCGTGGCGCGCTGGGCGATCGGCGTCTTCGGCGGCTGCGTGCTCTTGATCGAGCGGACGAGGGCGAGCGGCACCGGCTCCTTCAGGATATCGTCGAGGCGGCGGCGGCCGAAATCAGCCCCGTGGCGCAGCTTCTCATGCAGCCGGCGTGCATTCTCGTCGCTTGCCAGACGCTGCTCCAGTTCGTGCCGCTGTTCGGGCGAGACTTCGCCGTCGAGAAGGGCGGTGAGCTGGGCTTCGAGCGGCAATTTCCTAAGATCGAGCAAATTCAGAACCTGTGGATCGGGTGGGTGCCGGCAAGCCCGGCGAAATGCAGCCTCGCGGTAGCGAGCTGCGAAACGACGTTTGCCACCGGAATGCCCATGATGTCGGCCGCCTGCTGGTAGCTGTGGCCTTCGACGTCGACCAGCAGGAACATGCTGGAAACGCCATCCGGCATATCGGAAATCATGTGATGGATGGTGTCGGGATCGACCGCGGCCGAGCGTTCGCGCGCGGCCTCGCGAATATCGGTGACGTTGCCGCGGACGGAAGCCTTCGGCTTGCGCTTGCGGTTGTCGTCGGTCCATTGCTGGCGGGCAAGCGTGTAGATCCAGCTTTCCAGCCGGCCTTCGCCGCTCCATTGGTGACCTTTGGCGATGGCGCGCTGACAGACGGCCTGAACGAGTTCATCGGCCACGGCAACCTCACCCGCGAGCGTGATCGCGAAGCGGCGAAGGCGGGGCAGGAGGCCGACGAGATCACGCCGGAGATCGATGGTCGTTGCGGGCTGACGCATTGTCTATCCAAGAAGCATTCACAATGGTTTCGCGGACGAAGGGTTCGCCGTCGGGCACGAAACCGACTTTATCGACGCCGTCGATGCATGTGCTTTATGAAACAAGTCTCCTGCACTTCGCAAGCATCCGGTCGTCTTCATCCCTCTTTCCCAAGGGATTTTCGTATTGTGGCCTGCAAAGCTTGCGTCAATATGTTTTGTAGCCGTTCAAGCTTTGCAGCAGGGAGCGATAGGCCCAGGTGCCTTCGCCGCCACGATCACGGATTTCGACAAGCTGGACGCGAGCGCCCTGGATGTCTCCCTGTTCGACCAGCGCCATGCCCATGTAGGAGCGGGCGAGGATATAATTCTCGTCCGCCTGCAGCGCCTTGCGGTAGTAGGACATTCCGAGTTCCATGCGGCCGGCCTTGCGATTGGCGTAGCCGAGATAGTTCAGGACGCGCGGGTCGTTCTGGTTGCGAGCGAGATTGAGCACGGTGATGGCGTTGTCATACTGGCCGGCATAGGCAAACTCGCGGGCGAACTGATAGAGATCGTCGTCGTTGAAGCTGCTCTTCTTAGGGTTGACGCATTCCTTCTTGGTCTTGTCCCAGACCTTGCCGCCGGTGCAGGTCTTGGTCGTCTGGGTCTTCGGCGGCGGATTGGTATCATCGTTGCTGTCGCCGGCCGCGAGAGCGGTCGTGGCGATGCCGAAGGCAAAGCCAACGGCGAGCGAAAGTCTGGACAGGTGGCGGAAAGAAGAAGTCATCGGCGCGCTCCGTTCGCAGGCAATGCAGTTGCTCGAATTGTACGCTTACCACTAAAAATACCAAGAGGGTAAGCAACCTCCACGGCAAATGTTGCGACGGTGGCTTGATGTCCTCGCGGATCGATTCAACTGCTGCACAAAAAGAGTCCGGAAGTGACGTTAAGGCGCGAAAATATCGGCGCTTTCCTGCATCACTGCGTCGCCGGCCTTGTTGAGGCTGAAGCGCTCGCCGCTGAGCTCCCAAGCGCCGGGGGAGCCGTCGATGGAGAAGAGGTTGTAGGCGGCGGGCGGCTTGATGCTGCCCGGTCCCTGCGAGGCAGAGGCGATGCCGACGACCGGTACCGGCTGCATCTGGCCACGCAGCCAATGCAGCGTGTTCAGGTGTGTATGGCCGTGCAGCACGAGTTCGGCGCCGCCCGTCGAAATCACGGCAGCGAAGCGGCGGATGCCGATCATCCGTTTGTAGAAGGCCGTGGCGCCCCGGATCGGCGGATGATGGATCATGACGACGCGGAAGAGACCGGCTTCGCCAGCCGCACGCAGTATGTTGACGGTATCGCGGGCCTGTCGCGCGCCGAAAAAGCCAGAGGCGGCGAAGGGCGGAGTGGCGACCGCCGTCGAACAGCCGACAATAGCGACTTTGCCGCGGACGCGCAGATAGGGGAAGATATGGCGGTCGTCCTGCCATTGCGACGGGGCCAGATCGCCGCGGACGTAATCGTACCAGGCGCGCATCGTCTTCTCATAGGCGCCTGGCACATAGGCGTCATGATTGCCGGGAACGACCGACGTGTTCGCGGGATCGCCGAGCGCGCGCAGCCATGCAGCGGCGGCGCGAATCTCGATGCCGCTCGCCAGATTGACGAGGTCACCGGTGACGGCCACGTGATCGGCCTGACGGGCGCGAATGTCGTCGAGCAGCAGATCCAACGTGCTGCCGAAAAGGTGCTTGCGTCGATTTCGATGCCAGTTCACAAAGCCTGTGATGCGTTTTGAAAACAGCTCCTGAATGGAAAGACTGGGCAACGGCCCGAGGTGGACGTCGGAGATATGCGCGAGCTTGAACATGCTACCAGACATAGACCAGCTTATTGACAAATCAAACACATCCGGCGCGATGAAGAGCTGAAACGGAGCGATGGTGGATAAAGAGAACCGGCCCCTTTACATGAGGGTGGCGTTGCGCCTGCTGCATGTCTATTTCAGTTTCGTCCGCAGCATGACCGTGGGCGTGCGGGCTGCCTGTTTCGATGCAGACGGGCGCATCTTTCTCGTCCGCCACAGCTATATCGGCGGCTGGCACATGCCGGGCGGCGGGCTGGAGCGCAACGAGACGGTCGAGGAAGCGCTCATCAAGGAATTGCGCGAGGAGGGCAACCTCAGGATCATCGGCAAGCCGCAGCTGTTCCAGGTCTATTTCAATACCACGACCACAAAGCGCGACCATGTCGTCTTCTACCGCGCGACCGTCGAGCAGACGGCGCCGCGGCCGCCGGACTGGGAGATATCCGACAGCGGCTTCTTTTCTCTCGACAGCCTGCCCGAGGGCACGACCAAGGCGACGCATCGCCGTCTCGCCGAGCTTCGCGGCGAGCAGGAGCCCGCCCACCGCTGGTGAACCTCAGGCAGCCATTCAAACTGCTACGGCGTCCTTTGCGCGTCTGAAAAGACGCGCGGCGCTGTAGCACGGCCGTTGGGACTGTCGAGATCGAGTGCTGGGCCGACGGGAACGATGCCGGTTGGATTGATCGTCTTGTGGCTGCGGTAATAGTGCTGCTTGATGTGATTGAGGTTCACCGTCTCGGCAACGCCTGCCGTCTGGTAGAGATCGCGCAGATAGTCAGGCAGGTTGCGGTAGTCGGCGATGCGGCGGATGTTGCACTTGAAATGGCCGACATAGACGGCGTCGAAGCGCACCAGCGTGGTGAACAGGCGCCAGTCGGCCTCGGTCTGACGGTTGCCGAAGAGGTAGCGGCCCTTGCCGAGGCGTTCGTCGAGCATGTCGAGTGTTTCGAACAGCGCGCCGACGTTTTCGGCATAGGCTTCCTGGGTGGTGGCAAAGCCCGCCTTGTAGACGCCGTTGTTGACGGTGTCGTAGACGGTGGCG
Organism: Rhizobium sophorae; assembly: GCF_013087515.1. GTDB lineage: Bacteria > Pseudomonadota > Alphaproteobacteria > Rhizobiales > Rhizobiaceae > Rhizobium > Rhizobium sophorae. The sequence goes on from NZ_JABFCN010000070.1 coordinate 309,207, forward strand.
TTCAGCGCATCGATTTCGGAGCGAAGGTCCTCGGGATAGAAATCGGCTGTCGAGCTGGTCAGCCCGTCGAAGGCACCGTTGAACATGCGGATGATCTCGGCGGATTCATTGTTGACGATCGTGCCGGTCTTCTTGTCCCAGAGCACGGGAACGGTGACACGGCCGGAATAGTGCGGATCGGCTTTGACGTAGATCTGCCAAAGCGCGGACGCGCCGAAGAGGTGGTCGCCGGTTGCGCCGTCGCCGACCTTGAACTCCCAGCCGTTCTCGAGCATCAGCGGATCGACGACCGAAACCGAGATCAGCTCTTCGAGCTTTTTCAACTTGCGGAAGATCAGCGTGCGGTGCGCCCAGGGGCAGGCGAGCGAGACATAGAGATGGTAACGCCCGGCCTCGGCCTTGAAGCCGCCACTGCCGGAAGGGCCGGCCTCACCGTCCGATGTCACCCAATTGCGGAACTGCGAGGGCTGCCGCTTGAAATGGCCCTTGCTCTCCTTCGTGTCGTACCAGGCGTCATGCCAGACGCCGTCCACCAGCATTCCCATGATCTTCATTTCCTTGATTGCGTGTTGAAACGGAAGATATCGCAGATGACAGGGCTTTACAGGCGGCAAAGATTGAACAGTGCGTCACGTCGTGCATTTTGCGTTGGACGACGGAAATTTTTCCTGCTATCGGCCTTTTCACGATTTTCGGACCCTGCTTGATGTTCATTTCCAGAAACCCGCGACGACGCTGATGCTCCCGAACGCCCAAGGCGTGTTCGAGACCCATCAATCTGTCCATCCGGTTTCTGTCATCATGTACAAGCACGATCTCGTCTACCTCACCGAAGACGCGTCCCATGACGCCGCCATCGAACTCATCAACGAAGAAGCCTTCGGTCCGGGCCGCTTCACGCGCGCTGCCGCGCGCATCCGTGAGCAGGGACCGCATGATCTGTCGCTCTCCTTCATCTGCACCGATAATGGCGAGACGATCGCCTCCGTGCGCATGACGCCGGTGCTGGCCGGCACGGTGAAGGGACATCTGCTCGGCCCGCTCGCCGTCCGCCCCTCCCACAAGAACAAAGGCATCGGGCGGGAACTGGTGCGGATTGCGGTGGAGGCGGCAAGACGCAAGGGCTCGGAAGCCGTCATCCTCGTCGGCGATCCCCCCTATTACGGCCCGCTCGGCTTCGAGAAGGTGGCCTACAACGCGCTTTCTTTTCCAGGCCCCGTCGATCCCGGTCGTGTGCTCGTCGTTCCAATCGCCGAGGGCGTGCACGCGCGGCTGAAGGGCACGATCGCCTGGCGCGAATGATCTTGCACAGCCCGCTAGAGACTTTTCCGGAGGAAGCTGCGCGTGCGGCCTTCCGGGAAATCCTTAAGTTCTCCGAAAATCTCATAACCCTGACGTAGATAGACGCGCAGGGCATGCGGGCTGAACGTGTCGATCCAGGCGCTGCGGCATCCCCTGGCTCTCGCCTCTTCTTCCGCCTTTGCGAGGATATTGCCGGCGATACCGGTGCCGCGCAACGTATCGGGAATATAGAGCATCTGGGTGAACAGCCAGCCCCAGGCGGTGAAGCCTGAAAGACCGCCTGTCACCTTGCCGTCGGTATCGCGGATCAGGACCGCGAGAGACCGGCGATCCGATGGGCCGACATCGGCGTTGTTGAAGGCCGAAAGTGCATCGGTGATCACTGCCAGTTCCTCCGGCGAGGGCGAGGCGGTGAGCTCGAATTCCGGCATGAGTGAGAGCCTTTCCTGGTCAGATTGAAGCATTCTGCCGGAGCAGGTTTTCGTCAGGGCAGAGGCGATTGGCGACGAGCATACCCCAAGGTACGTCCGAGCCGATCGCCTTTGATCCTGGCGGAAAGATGCCCGGCCCTTCGGGTTGGCTGAAACGGGCCGGCTGATCGACCGGCCGGCTTGGCCGTAGAGCTGGACTATGACGCGCCGGCCGGTCGACCATCCGACTCCGTTTGAGCCAACAGAATGCTTCAATCTGACCAGGAAAGGCTCTAACGCCCTTCACGCCACCACATGGCGCCGAAGGCGAGCAGCAGGATGCCGACGCCGGCGAAACCGGCAAAGAGCGGCAGCGTGTTGATGCCCTTCAAGACCGTCTCGCTGGTCATGCGGATCATCATGCGATCGTTGTCGGAGACGCGGACCTGGCCGCGCACCGGCAGGATCGGCGGCACGGAGATCGCGCCATTTGCGTTGGAGACGCGGGCGACGAGACCCTTGCTTCTGTCGGCGACCGGCTGCAGTACATCGGTCGTCGAGATCATCGCCTTGAATTCCGGTGCGTCGACGGCGCCGATATGGACAAGCGTCGACAGCCGGCCGTTGCGGATCTCGAAGAGGCCGATTTCGTCCATCCTCTTCTCGGCCTTGTAGAGTCCCGGTTCGGACTGGGTGAGCGGCAGGGTTTCGGTCTTGCCGGAGGGATAACGCACGGTGGCATTGCCGGGATTGTCGCCGATCGTCTGGCGGGTGACTTCAAGGGTCCGGCCGGAGGCGCGCGCCGTCAGCGCTTCTTCCTCGAGCGCCGGCTCCTTCATCAGCCAATGGGCGATACGGCGATAGAGCGAAACGTTGGGACCGCCGCCTTCGAAGCCGCGCGCCCAGAGCCAGCCCTGATCGGAAAGCAGCATCGCGACGCGGCCCTGGCCGGCGCGGTTGAGCACCAGTAGCGGATGGTTGTCGGCGCCGAGCATGATCGTCTCGCCCTGCGGCCGGTCGACATCAACACTGCGGAACCAGCGACCCCAATGCGGTGGGTCCTCGCCCGAACCGTCCAGGCCGCGCGTGACGGGGTGTTTGCGGCCTTCCTCGGAGAGGCGGGGATAAAAGGCCTTCTCGATCATCTCTCCGGTGGGCGTTGCGGGCAGGACCGAGGAAAGCGGCGTCAGTGCAATGGAATCGGGGCCGGCATGCTCGGGACCGGCGGCGATCAGCAGCGCGCCGCCATTGTCGACATATTGCGCGATGTAATCGTAATAGAGCAGCGGCAGCACGCCGCGGTGCTGGTAGCGATCAAAGATGATCAGGTCGAAATCCTTGATCTTGTCGACGAAGAGCTCGCGTGTCGGGAAGGCGATCAGCGACAGCTCGTTGATCGGCGTGCCGTCCTGCTTTTCCGGCGGACGCAGGATGGTGAAGTGGACGAGATCGACCGAGGCATCGGATTTCAGCAGGTTGCGCCAGGCGCGCTCGCCGGCATGCGGCTCGCCGGAGACGAGCAGGACGCGGAGATTCTGGCGGATGCCGTCGATGACGTGGACAGCGCGGTTATTGGCAGTGGTGACTTCGCCGGGAAGTGCTGCGACCGAGAATTCGAGCACATTGCTACCGCCACCCGGCACCTTGAAGGAGAAGGGCGTATCCTGCCCGGGTATTGCCTGCAGGGTGGCGATCTCGTCACCATTCAGCTTTACCGTGACATCGGCCGTGCCGCCGGGGCTCGGGCCGTCATCGAAGACGCGCAAGATCACCTGCTGCTCTTCGTTGACGATGCCGAAGCGCGGCCCCTTGATGACTTCGATGCGGCGATCGAATTCGTTGGCCTTGCCGGTTACGAGGCCATGGATCGGCGCGTCGAAACCGAGCGCCTGATTGGCGCCCGGAACATCATGGACTTCACCGTCTGTCAGCATGATGGCGCCGCCGATACGGGCGGGCGGGACATCGGCAATGTTGGCCGACAGCGCGTCGAACAGGCGCGTGGACGGCACGTCGGAATTGACGTCGCCTTCGACATCGACGAAGCGGGGCTCAATCTGGGGGAAGCGGGCAAGCTGTCCCTTCAAGGCCGCAAGCGCATCGTCGGTCATCTTGACGCGATCGGGCGTCTGCTGGCTCTGGCTTCGATCGACAAGAACGGGGACAATGGTCGACAACTGATCCCGATCCTCCTGCAGCAGCACAGGGTTGGCAAGCGCGGTCAGCATGGCGAGTGCTGCCAGCGTTCTGATCCAGGCGCCGCGAATGCCGCGCCAGATCGCGAAGGCGGCGGTGATCGCGCTGACGACAGCCAATGCAGCCAGAACCGACCAGGGCAGGAAGGGCGAAAAGTCGAATGTCATCTCATTGTCCTAACCGTTCGAGGAGGTCGGGAACATGGACCTGGTCGGTCTTGTAGTTGCCGGTCAGCATGTACATCATGATGTTGACGCCGGAACGGTAGGCATATTCGCGCTGCGTTTCATCCGACGGTATGGTCGGCAGTATCGGTACGCCGTTCTCGTCGATCGCCCAAGCGCCGGCGAAGTCATTGCCGGTGATCAAGATCGGCGAAACGCCGTCGGCCGTCGCCGCCGATTTTTCGCTCGGCCCCTGACCGCCTTGCCGGGCCTCGATCCAGAGAGGGCTGCCGGCATAACGACCGGGAAAGCTCGACAGGAGATAGAAGGATTTCGTCAGCACGTGATCGGACGGCACCGGCTCGAGCGGCGGAATGTCGAGATTGGCGAGGATTGCCTGCAGCCTCTCACCGTTGGCGCTCACATTGCCGCCATTGTCCAATGCGCTGATCTGATCGCGTGTATCGAAAAGCACGGTGCCGCCATTGCGCATATAGGCATCGATACGGCTGATCGCCGCCGTCGACGGCATCGGCGCCGTTGCCGAAACCGGCCAGTAGATGATCGGATAGAAGGAGAGCTCGTCTTTGGTGAGGTCGATGCCGACGGGCGGTGCCGGCTCCAGCGTCGTGCGAAAAGTCAGGAACTGGGTCAGTCCCTCGAGGCCGCGCTCGGATATATTGTCCACATCCTGTTCGCCGGTGACGACATAGGCGAGGTGGGTATTATCAAGTCTCTGCAGGATGAGGTCGTCGCCGGGCTGGGAGTCGTCGGCGTGAAGCGTGCCGGGTTGGATGAGAAAGCCGGCGCCGACGGCGACCGCGATCATCGCTGCGGTGCGGACAGCCGGGCGCAATCGCGAGAACGCGCCATTCATGAAGAGGACGATCAGGCTATCGGCCAAGAGCAGCAGAAAGGCTGCGAGAAAGAGCGCGGGTTTTGCCGACCAGCTTTCGCCGCCAATCAGGCCTTCGCGCACGGCACTGGTCCCTGTCGTGTCGAGCGGCTTCAGTTCGGCGTTCTCGGGCAGCACGTTCAGGGAGGTGAAACCATCCTCCGAACCGTAGAGCCCGGGCGGGTTGTCGAAATTTGCCGTCGGTTCGACTCCGGCCAGTGGAATGAGCGGCCGCGCCGATCCCGTCTCGGAGACGAGTGTGCCCTTGGCCGTCAGCATGCGGAATGGCGGCAGGGTTTCGGAGGCACGCGCATTGCCGCGCGCCTCCGGTGTCACGCCGCCCGAGCGCGATATCTGCAGGAGGTGACGCAGCATGTCGACGAAAGTGCCTGAGATCGGCAGATCGGACCAGGTTGCTTCCGCGGTGACGTGAAACAGGACGATCTGGCCGGAGGCGATCTGCTTCATCGTCACGAGCGGCGTGCCGTCAGCCAGGCTCGCCCAGGTGCGTTCGGCAAGATCGGGCGTCGGTTCGGCAAGCACCTGCCGCTTGACGACGACATCGGCCGGACGCGCTATGCCGGCAAAAGGTCCGAAACTCGGAAATTCGGCAAGCGACTGCGGCTCGCTCCAGGACAAGGTCCCGCCCAACGCCCGTTCTCCCTGACGCAGGATGACAGGGATCAGCGGATCGTCCGCGGGGGCTGCCGCCATGCGCGGGCCGGCAAAACGCAGGAGCATGCCGCCATTCGATATCCAGCGCGTCAAAGGCTCGTAGGTCTCCTCCGGCAGCCGGCCGATATCGGCCATGATGATGATGGACGGATTGCTGGCGAGAAGTTTTGGTATTGCGACCGAAAGATCGGAATCGGCAGGTTGGATCAGATCCGCATAGGGTTGCAGCGCCCGCTGGATATAATAGAGCGGCGAGAGCAGCGGCTGGAACTCGTCCCCTCCTTCACCCGACAGCAGGACGACGCGGCGGCGCTTGAATGCGTCGTCGAGAAGGTGGACGGCGCCCGCCGTCGCGCCATTGTCGACGCTGACGCGCGCGAAATCGTTGCGCATCTCGAAGGGGGCGGTGATCGAACTCGTCGCGACGCTCTGGCCGGGGCGGAAATCCACCCTGCCATTGGCGATCGAGCGGCCCTGAGTATCGACGGCGTTCAGCGCTACCGATGCGGCCTGCGAACTGTTGAGCCGCGTGACCTTGACGGTCATGGCATCAGCCGCATTGTTGGCCGCCGTAATCGCGACTGTCCGCGCGGCATCACCCTCGATCAGGCGGAGATCGGCGGGCTGGAGTTCGGCGAGCCTGCGCACCGTCGCGTCGTCAGCCTTGGCGGCGGCGCCGTCGGTCAGGAAGGCGAGAGTGCCGGGCTTGATGCCGTTCAGCGCGGCGCGCAGCGCCTGGAAGGCGCGTTCGCGGTCCGGTACCAGCGGTCGCGGCTCGGCGGCGCGCAACTTGTCGCGGGCGCTCGCGGCGGTGGCGGGCACGGCGTCGTTGGTCGGATCGGCGGTGAAGGCGATCGACACAGGCGTGCCGGCGGATTCGGCGTCGTCTATCAACGCGTCGGCGGTCTGGATGCGGCGTTCCCAGTCGGGTGCCGCTGCCCAGCTGTTGTCGACGAAGAGCACGAGCGGGCCACCGGATGCGAGCGAACTGGTGCGTGGATTGAAAACCGGATCGGCGATCGCAAGGATGATGGCGGCGGCGAGCAGCATGCGCAGCAGCGTCAGCCACCAAGGGCTTTGCGCCGGCGTCTCCTCGCGCTTCAGCACGGTGGCGAGGATTTTCAGCGGCGGGAAGACTTCGGTCTTCGGACGAGGCGGCGTCAGCCGCAACAGCCACCAGATGACCGGCAAGGCGACGAGCGCGCCGAGAATGGCGGGATAGGCGAAAGCGAAGGGAAGGGCGTTCATAGCTGCCCTCCATGCGTTGCCTTGGCCGGCATGCCGGACAGATACATGTGCACTGCGACCAGCGCCTCCGACGCAAGATGATCGGTGCGGTGGCTCGCGAAAGTCCAGCCGAGATGGCGCAGCGACTGGCCGAGGCTCTCCCTGCGGGCGAGGTAGGCGCTGCGATAGGCCTCGCGGATATGTTCGGCACGGCCGGAGATAAGCTTGGCGCCGCTCTCCGGATCGGTGAATTCGGTGCGGCCGTTATAGGGAAATATCTCTTCGGCGGGATCTGATATCTCGACCACGTGCCCGCGCAGGCCGCGGCGGGCAAGCGGGCCGAGCCGTTCCATGATTGCCGGCGCATCGTCGAGGAAATCGCCGATAAGGACGAGGTCGCTCCAGCCGCGGATCATCGACGTTTCGGGCAGGCCGCCGGTCAGCGGCGTGTGCATGAGCGCGGATGCGAGGCGTTCGGCGGCGTTACGGGCGGAAGCGGGTTCCATGATGCCGGGGCAGCCGATGCGCTCGCCGGAGCGGGCGAGGATTTCGGCAAGCGCCAGCATGATGACCAGCGCGCGGCTTTCCTTGGAAACGCTGCCATAGCTCGACTTGTACATCATCGAGGGCGACATGTCGCACCAGAGCCAGATCGTGTGCGCCGCCTCCCATTCGCGCTCGCGCACGTAGGTATGGTCGTCGCGGGCGGAGCGGCGCCAATCGATGCGCGACAGGCTTTCGCCCTCGGCATAAGGACGGAACTGCCAGAAATTCTCGCCGATGCCACGCTTGCGACGGCCATGCCAGCCGGCGATCACCGTGTTGGCGATGCGCTTGGCTTCCACCAGGCAATCCGGCACCAAGGCGGCCCGCTGCCTGGCGCGGGAAAGGGCATCGCTGCCGGGTGTCGGATTGACGATCTGTCCGATAGATGCCACGCGTCCGGCTTCCTTATCCCTTTGCCTGCTTGACCAGTCCGGCGATGACATCGCGCACCGACATGCCTTCGGCCCGGGCGGCGAAAGTCAGCGCCATGCGGTGCTGCAGAATGGGTTCGGCGAGCGCGAAGATGTCGTCCAGAGAGGGTGCGAGACGGCCTTCGTAGAGTGCGCGGGCACGCGCGCAGAGCATCATCGCCTGGCCGGCGCGCGGGCCTGGACCCCAGGCGACGTTCTTGTCGGTCGAGGCATTGCCTTGTCCGGGGCGGGCGGAACGCACCAACGCCAGGATGGCATCAACGACCGTGTCGCTCACCGGCATCTGGCGCACCAGGGTCTGGATCTCGATCAGCCGCTGGGCATCGATGATGGCTTCCGGCCGGGTTTCGCCCAGGCCCGTCGTCTCGAGCAGGATCTGGCGCTCGGCGGCGAGTTCGGGGTAGTGGACGTCGACCTGCAGCAGGAAGCGGTCGAGCTGGGCTTCGGGCAGGGGATAGGTGCCTTCCTGCTCGAGCGGGTTCTGGGTGGCGAGCACATGGAAGGGCGCCGGCAGGTCGTAGCGCTGGCCGGCGATCGTGATGTGATATTCCTGCATGGATTGCAGAAGGGCCGACTGGGTACGCGGCGAGGCGCGGTTGATCTCGTCGGCCATCAGGAGTTGGGCAAAGACCGGGCCCTTGACGAAACGGAAGGAGCGCCGTCCACTGTCGTCCTGGTCCATCACCTCGGAACCGAGAATATCCGAGGGCATCAGATCCGGCGTGAACTGGATGCGGTTGGCGGCAAGGCCGAGCACCTCGCCGAGCGTCGTCACCAGTCTGGTCTTGGCAAGGCCGGGAACCCCGACGAGCAAGGCATGACCACCTGACAGCACAGCGAGAATGGTGTTTTCGACGACGCTTTCCTGACCGAAGATCACTTTCGAGACTTCCCCACGGATGGCGGCGATATCGGAGAGCGCCCTTTCGGCGGCGGCGACGATCGCCTTTTCATCGAGGCTGGCTTCGGTCTTCATCATACCCATGCGTATCTCCAACGGCTGAAATCATTCGGCAGCGAATCGGCAGACTTATACATGTGCCTCATACCCGATAGAGTTATGGAGATGTGACGGGCTGACAAGTTCGTTGCGAATGACTATCTCGTGACTTTACTTCGTTAAGGACAAACCGGGACGGAAGAATGGCAGCCGAGGAAATCAGCGGACAGGCGGATGCGGCGGGACTTGCCGCACTGATTTCGCGCGCGTCTCAGGAAAATTCCGGTAAAAAACGCGGGTTACCGCCGGTCGAGCGGTGGAATCCGCCTTTCTGCGGCGATATCGACATGGAAATCCGGGCCGACGGCACATGGTTCTACATGGGCACGCCGATCGGCCGGCCGGCGCTGGTGCGGCTGTTTTCGACGGTTTTAAGAAAAGACGACGACCAGAAGACCTATCTGGTAACTCCTGTGGAAAAGGTCGGGATAAGGGTCATCGACGCGCCTTTCATCGCCGTGGAGGTGAGCGTGACGGAGCGGCAGGGCCAGCAGCTGCTGACCTTCCGCACCAATGTCGGCGATGTCGTGGAGGCGGGAGGAGAGCATCGGCTGCGCTTTGCCATTGCGGGCGAGAATGCCGAACTGAAACCCTATCTGCATGTGCGCGGGCGGCTGGAGGCGCTGGTGTCGCGTGCGGTGATGTATGAACTGGTGGCGCTCGGCGAGACGCTCGAGGTCGAGGGACAGGCGATGTTTGCCGTCCGCTCTGCCGGAGAGGTCTTTGCGATGATGCCGGCCGATGAACTGGATGCGCTTTCCCGATGAATGATGCGATTACCCAACGTTATCCGCTGTTTTCCGCAGCCGAATTCCGCCGCCGCGCGCTCAACCAGAATGGTGGGCCGGTCGATCATGCCTGGCGCGATCACGGGGATCATATCCTCAACCCCGATATCGTCGCCGAGGTCGAGACCTTGAAGCTGCGCGACGCCGCCGTGCTCGTGCCCGTCGTCGACGACGGCGAGGAGGCGCATGTGATATTCACCAAGCGCACGGCGACGCTGCGCAAACATTCCGGCCAGATCGCCTTTCCCGGCGGTTCGATCGATCCCGCCGATATCTCTCCGGAAATGGCGGCGATCCGCGAGACGGAGGAGGAGATCGGCCTGGCCGGTTCCTTCGTCGAAACCGTGGGGCGGCTGCCGAATTATCTTGCCTCGACGGGCTTTCGCATTACGCCGGTGCTCGGCGTCGTCTCGCCGGGCTTTGCGCTGACGCTGAACCCGACCGAGGTGGACGACGTGTTCGATGTGCCGCTTTCCTTCCTGATGGATCCTGCCAATCACACCCGCGACAGACGTGTCATCGACGGCATCGACCGGCATTTCTACCGCGTGCCTTATGAAACCAGAATGATCTGGGGCATCACCGCCGGCATCGTCCGCACACTTTACGAAAGGCTTTATGCATGACCGGCATCGCCGAGCAAGCATGGTTCCGCGACCCGGCGCTTGGCCGGATCTTAGCGCTTCTCAACGCCGATGGCGGGGAAGGGCGGGTGGTTGGCGGTGCGGTGCGCAACAGCCTGATGGGCCTGCCGGTCAATGATGTCGACATCGCCACGACACTCAGACCGGAGGCGGTGATGGAGCGGGCGGCAGCGGCCGGCATCAAGGCGGTGCCAACCGGCCTCGAGCACGGCACGGTGACGCTTGTCATCGACGGCAGGCCCTTCGAGGTGACGACGCTTCGCACCGACGTCGAGACCGACGGACGCCATGCCAAGGTTGCTTTCAGCGCCGACTGGAAGGCAGATGCTGAACGGCGGGATCTGACGATCAATGCGCTTTACGCCGATGCCGACGGCGAGGTGGTGGATCTCGTCGGCGGACTTGCCGATATCGAGACGCGCAACATCCGCTTCATCGGCGATGCCGCAAGGCGTATTGCCGAGGATCATCTGCGCATCCTGCGTTTCTTCCGCTTCTTTGCCTATTACGGTTCCGGGCGGCCGGATGCCGAGGGACTGAAGGCATGTTCCCTCGCGCGTTCGAAACTGACGACGCTTTCGGCAGAACGTGTCTGGTCTGAACTGCGAAAGCTGCTTGGTGCCGACGATCCTGGCCGGGCGCTGCTGTGGATGCGGCAGGTGGCAGTGCTGACGGAAATCCTGCCGGAAACCGAACGATGGGGGATCGATGCGATCCCTTCGCTGATCGCCACCGAAAAGGCGCTCGGCTGGACGCCCGATCCGCTGCTGCGTCTTGCGGCGATCGTGCCGCCCGATGCGGCGCGCGTGGAGGCGCTTGCCGCCCGGCTCAAGCTCTCGAATGCGGAAGCGGCCACTCTCAGGGCCTGGACCATGGCAGCGCCTGTTAATGACGACATGTCACCGGCGGCCTTCGAACGGCTGCTTTACCGCAACGGCGCCGACGGCATCACGACACGGCTGAAGCTCGCGCTTGCGGTTGCGCGCGGCAAAGCTGAAGGCGATTTCGACGATATGGCGCGGTCGGCGCGGCTCATCAAGCTGCTGGACAGGGCAGTGCAATGGCAGAAGCCTCGGTTTCCGCTGAATGGCGGCGACGTGATTTCGGCAGGAGTGGCGTCCGGCCCGCGCGTCGGCGAGCTGCTTGCCGGCCTGGAAAACCAATGGGTGGAGGAAAATTTCGTATCCGACCGGGCGGCGCTGCTCGCCCGGCTGCAGGAACGCGTGCAATAATCAGGCGGCGTTCACCTCGTCGCGAATGCGAGCCTTGATATTATCCACCATGTTCTCGCGGATCGTGGTCTCGCCGTGAGCATTTTTCAGGTGCTCGACGGCACGGCGGACCACCTCGGCGTCGCTATCTGCCCGTGTATGCCAGGCGCAGCCCGGAACGAGAGTGCCGCATTCGAAAAGTCGCATGGTCTTCTCCTCTGTTCGAAACACAACGACGATCGCGATCTTACGCGATTTATGAATGTGCGAGGGGAGGGAAGGTTCCGGCCGGCATCGACATGCCGGCCAGTAAAGGCCGTGTCAGTCGGGCATCGCCCAGGCTTTGTAGGTATCCAAGAGGTGGCCGGGCATGTTGCTGTTGGCGGCTGCGGCTTCGTTCTGAAGTTGTTCAGGCGACTTTCCGCCGGCCAGTTGCAGCTTGACCTGCTCGATGAAACAGGACAGCGGCAGATCCGAGCCGCTCTTGGCCCGCAGTTTCTCCGCGATGCGCGTCAAAAACTCGGATGTGTCGATCGTGCGGGATGTTTCCTGGACATCCGTAGACGTTGGCGAGCCACTTTGTATCGTCATGACAATCCTCCTCCGATTGTTACGCACATACATATAAAGTTAGGACGCACTGAATTTTCGTGAAGGTCTATCAACTCGAATTTATCGACGAGATATCACAGTCTCATGGCCAGCGCACGACGGGGGGCAGCGATGAGAGAATGGATTCAACGTTGCCGCCGGTTTTCAGGCCGAAGATCGTGCCGCGATCATACAGCAGATTGAATTCGACGTAGCGGCCCCGGCGGATCAATTGTTCGTCGCGATCGGCCTCTGTCCACAATTTATTGAAATTGGAGCGGACGATTTTGGGATAAACCATGGCGAAGGCCCGGCCGACATCACGCGTGAAGGCGAAATCGGCGTCCCAGCCGCCGACTTCCTCGCTTGAATGCAGCCAGTCGTAGAAGATGCCGCCGATGCCGCGGGCCTCGTTGCGGTGTTTCAGGAAGAAATATTCGTCGCACCAGGCCTTGTAGGCATCGTAATCGGCGACGGCATGATTGCGGCAGGCGATCTCCATGGCCTTGTGAAAGAGCTGACTGTCCTCGTCCTCCTGCGTGCGACGACGCGACAGCACCGGCGTCAGGTCGGCCCCGCCGCCGAACCAGCGGCTGGTGGTGACGACCATGCGGGTGTTCATGTGCACGGCCGGAACGTTGGGGTTGACGGGATGGGCGATCAGCGAAATGCCCGAGGCCCAGAAACGCGGATCGTCCTTGGCGCCGGGTATCTGGGCGCGGAAATCGGGGGTGAATTCGCCGTAGACGGTGGAGGTATGGACGCCGACCTTTTCGAAGACACGACCTTCCATCATCGACATCCGGCCACCGCCGCCGGCACCGTTTTCGCGTGACCAGTCCTTGGCGGCGAAGCGGCCGGGCTCCTGGTCGGAGAGCGGCCCTTCCAATTCGTCCTCGAGGGCCTCGAAGGAAGCGCAGATCGTATCGCGCAATCCCTCGAACCAATTGCGGGCGGCAGCCTTCTTGTCTTCGATATCGTCAGGCAAGCCGATCGGCAGTTCCGGTCTTTCCATTTACGCCTCCGACGGTCGACATCTCCTTTAGAGGCGACTCGCTCATTCTTCATTGCGCGCCATGATTAGCAGTTGGTGACGCATCTCGCCAAGCCAAGGCAAGCACCCGGCGTTTCCAAGATTCGACTCGCAAATCGAGAATTTCGATATTACCTTTTCGGAGGAGGTAGTTTGATGAAAAAAATCCCAGGGCCTCCGTCCTTCGACGGCCTGAAGCGCAGGATAGCGAGACATCGGGCGGAAAATCCCCCGAGCAAGAAAGACCATTTCGTGCGTGAGACATATTGCCTCGGCCTCATGGACGCACGCGCCAAGGCGCGCGAATGGTTCGACGAATATCCGAAAGCCGCTTATTGGACCGAGGTGGAAAGCTGGCGCCAGCTCGACGGCGACCAGATCGAATTCACCATGCGCCGCTTGCCTTCGGCAGACTGACCTTCACTTCGCAGTCGCCCGCACGCGGCTTTCGATCAGCAGGCCGTTTTCATCCATGATCGGATGCGCCACCGAGACGATGTGGGCGTTGATGCGCTTCAGGTCGCGCAGCATGTCGAGATGCAGCGAACTCGTCTGCAGGCTGTCGGCGCGGCCGTCACGCAGGCGTTCGAGGTGGCGCTCGGCAGACTGTTTCTCCATCCGGCGTACCTCGACCTTTACCTCCATCATCTGGCGCGCGAGATTGAAATCGCGGGTGACGAAGATCGTCTGGGCGACGCGCAGGTTGTCAATCGTCAGGTCGAACAGCTTGCGCAGTTCCTGATGACCATCCTCGGAAAAGTTCAGGCCAAGGGAGATCTTCTTCGCCACCTGCTCCAGCAAGCCCTTCTCGATGATATCGCCCATATGTTCGAGATTGATCGCATAATCGATGACGACGATCGAGCGGCGGGCATTCTCGTCGCTGAGACCCTCACGGCCGAGCTTCGAGAGATAGACTTTTACCGCCTGCTGCAGCCGGTCGACGCGCTCTTCGAGGGCGGATATCTCGGCAAGCTTCGATGCGTCGTTACGCTCGAAAGCTTCGGACACCCGGATCAGCATGCGCTCGATCAGGTCACCGACGCCGAGCACTTCACGAGTGGCGCTGGCAAGGGCAACGACCGGCGTCGAAAGCTCCTGCGCATCCAGATATTTCGGGGCGCCGTCGGGCTCGGCCTGATCCGGTACCAGCCGGGCCATCAGGGCGGCGAGCGGTCGGGAGAATGGCCAGGCCAGCGCCGCCAGCAGAAGGTTGAAGGCAAGATGCGCGTCGACGGGCAGCTTGGCAGGGCCGAAGGGCAGCATTTGGATGAGTTCCGCGCCATATCCCGCCAGCGGCAGGGCGATGAGGCAGCCAAGCGCGCGGACGGCGAGATTGCCGAGGGTGACGCGCCGAGCCGAAACCGGGCCGGACAATGTCGCGACGACTGGTGGTATTGCGCCGCCGAGATTGGCGCCGAGCACGAGCACGATGACGAGTTCGGCGGAGACCATCCCCGCCGAGGCGAGCGACAGGATGAGCACCACCACCGCAAGGCTCGACGAGGACGCGAAGGCAAGTGCTGCCGAGACGATCATTGCCACGGGCAGGGCGCTGTCCAGCAGGCCGATGAAGGCGGCAAGGGCGGGAGAGGCGCGCATCGGTTCCGTCGCAAGGCCAAGGAGGTGCAGCGACAACAGCATCAGCCCGATGCCGATCAGCGCTGTGCCGCCGCCCTGACTGGCGCTGGAACGACCGCGGCAAAGCACGATGCCGGCAAGGATCAGAAGTGGAGAGAGCCATTCGATGCCCGTTGCCACGATCCAGGCGGTGATCGCGGTGCCGACATTGGCGCCGAGCAGGACAATCTGCGCCATGCGCGGCTTGATCAGGTCACGCTCGACGAAGGAGGCCGTCATCAGCGCTGTTGCCGTGGAACTCTGCAGCGCAATGGTCGCGACAAGGCCTGACAGGAAAGAACGAAGACCGCCGCGTGTGCCGGTCGCCAGACCTGTTCTCAGGCGGGCCCCGAAGGCCCTGGACACGCCATCCTTCACCTGCGCGAGGCCGAACAGCAGCAGAGCCACGGCGCCGAACAGGTTGATCATGATGATTATAGAGTCCATTTTGTTGTTTTTATTCTTCTTTCACAGATATCGAGAAGTGCGGTTTGGTCATTCCAACTTATTGGAATCGTGGAGGCCAATACTGAATTTTTGATTGCTCGGCTAATAAATATACGCCGGTTTGACGGATAGACAACGCTATTCTGCGACATATTCTGGAGTGGATCGGCAATTCCGCGGGCTTTGCTCCGCCGGCGCCTGCTTTTGTCAGGCCCAGACGGTTTGGCGCATCGCCTCGCCGACGATCATCGCGGCCGAAACAGCGACGTTGATCGAGCGCTGGCCGTCGACCATCGGGATCAGGATGCGTGCATCGGCTGCTTCATGAACCTGATCCGGCACGCCGGCGCTTTCGCGGCCGAAGAGCAGGACATCGTCCGGGCGGAAGGCAAAATCGGTGTAGCGCTCCGCGGCCTTGGTCGAGGCGAGGATCAGGCGGCGGCCGGTGGTCAGACGCCACGCCTCGAAGCGGTCCCAGCTGACATGGCGGGTGAGGGCGGCTGTGGCGATATAGTCCATGCCGGCCCGTTTCAGGTTGCGGTCGGAGATGTCGAAGCCGGCGGGTTCAATTAGATCGACCGCGAAGCCAAGGCAGGCGGCAAGACGCAGGATAGTGCCGGTATTGCCGGGAATATCCGGCTGATAGAGTGCCAGTCTGAGTGAAGTCATGATGCGCCGTTTTCCCGCTTTCGCCGCTCAAGGCCTAATGCAACTGTGATTTCGGCGCAACAGGGCGCGCTTTGACCCGAAGAGATGAAATTTTTGGCACAACAGGGCTGGAAAATTCCTCGTTTTCGCGTTATCGGTGCATATCTTCAATCGCCAGCAAGGAGCGCCAGAATGAATATTTTGCTGTATGTGCGCCTCCCGGCCGTGATGCCAAGCGGTGCGATTTTCCGCCGATAGTGCGGGTTTCTTCCCTGAATTTCCTTTTTTGATCCATTGTGCGGCTGTCTCAGCCTCGCCCCTTGAACGTTCGGTTCCCATATGTGCTTGCATAGCGCTGGGATGGCGCGAAGCCGGGAGCCGGAATGCTGACGTTTCGGAGCAATTTCATGTTTGGCTGGTTCGAACAGCGACTCAACCCCTTTCCAAGTGAGGACCCTGTCGCCCCGCCGAAAGGTCTCTTTGCCTTTTGCTGGCATTACAGCAAGCCGGCTGCGCCCTGGCTCGGCCTGATGGCCGTGCTGACCGCGCTGATCGCTATCGGCGAAGTGGCGCTCTTCCAGTTCCTCGGCGACATCGTCGACTGGCTGACCAATGCCGATCGCGCCACATTCCTGGAGAGAGAAGGCCACAAGCTTTTCTGGATGGCGGCGCTGGTGCTGGTCGGCCTGCCACTGACGGCCGGGCTCGATTCTCTCATCATGCATCAAATGATGCTCGGCAATTATCCGATGATCGCACGCTGGCAGATGCACCGCTTCCTGCTGCGCCACAGCATGTCGTTCTTCGCCAACGAGTTTGCCGGGCGTGTCGCCACCAAGGTGATGCAGACCTCGCTTGCCGTACGCGAAACGGTGATGAAGATCCTCGACGTCTTCGTCTATGTCGTCACCTACTTCCTGACGATGATCATCGTGATTGCGGCGGCGGACTGGCGGCTGATGATCCCGATCCTCGTCTGGCTCGCGGTCTATATCAGCATCGTCGCCTATTTCGTGCCGCGGCTTCGCAAGATCGCGGCGGCGCAGGCGGATGCGCGTTCGATGATGACGGGCCGCGTGGTCGACAGCTATACGAATATCGCGACGGTCAAGCTGTTTTCGCATGCGGGCCGCGAGGAGGTCTATGCGAAGGAGGGCATGGACGAGTTCCTGCAGACCGTGCACAAGCAGATGCGCAAGGTGACGCTTTTCCACATCAGCGTCTACGTGAACAATTGCGTTGCGCTCTTCGTCATCTCGGGCCTGTCGATCTGGTTCTGGCTGAACGGAGCGATCTCGGTCGGCGCCATCGCCATCGCCATCGGTCTTGCCATGCGCGTCAACGGCATGTCGCAATGGATCATGTGGGAAGTCTCGGCGCTGTTCGAGAATATCGGCACGGTCTATGACGGCATGGAGATGATGAGCAAAAAGCACGACATCGTCGACAAGCCGGGTGCGCCCACCCTGACGGCGAAGAAGGGCGCGATCCACTATGATCGCATCCGCTTCCACTATGGCAAGAGCAAGGGCGTCATCGACAACCTGTCGCTCGACATCAAGGCGGGCGAGAAGGTCGGCCTGGTCGGTCGCTCCGGCGCCGGCAAGACGACGCTGATGAACCTGTTGCTGCGCTTCTACGACCTGGAGGCCGGCCGCATCACCATCGACGGGCAGGACATCGCCGGCGTCTCGCAGGAAAGCCTGCGTTCGCTGATCGGCGTGGTGACGCAGGACACCTCGCTGTTGCATCGCTCGATCCGCGACAACATCGCCTATGGTCGTCCCGAAGCAACGGACGACGAGGTGATCGAGGCCGCCAAACGCGCCAATGCCTGGGAGTTCATCGAAGGCCTCGTCGACATGCAGGGCCGCGCGGGGCTCGACGCGCAGGTCGGCGAACGCGGCGTCAAGCTCTCGGGTGGCCAGCGTCAGCGCATCGCGATCGCCCGCGTCTTCCTGAAGGACGCGCCGATCCTGGTGCTCGACGAGGCAACCTCGGCGCTCGACTCGGAAGTCGAGGCGGCGATCCAGGAAAACCTCTTTGCCTTGATGGAGGGTAAGACGGTGATCGCCATCGCCCACCGGCTGTCAACGCTGACGGAGATGGACCGGCTGATCGTGCTCGACAAGGGCCGGATCATTGAGGCCGGCTCGCACAGCGAACTGATCGAGGCAGGCGGTATCTATGCCGACCTCTGGAACCGCCAGTCCGGCGGCTTCCTCTCCGATCACGCCGACGAAGCCGAAGAGGCTGCGGAATAAGATGAAAGAGGCCCTCCCTGCGAAAGCGGAGAGGGCCTCTTGAATTCTGAGGGTGGCTTCCGGCTTGCCGACGGTGCTGAAGGCCTGAGCGCGTTTGCGTCCTATCCGCTCAAAGGCTGTCGGCCCAATCGATCACGCGGTGAGTTTCGACGACCATCATGGTGTTGGCGGCGGCGATCGTGCGCAGCGCGACGAGGCGGCGGTGCTCCTCCTGATCGATCCAGGTGGCAATGGCCTCGGCGACGATCTCATCGCGCGGCAACCCCAGAGCGAATGCCAGGGCATCCAGCCTTTCTGCAAGCGGAAGCGGAACATGCACATCGAGCATTTTCGTTTCCATGGAAGTGGTCTCCGGTAAAGCGCGATCGTAACGTCAGATTGTGACCGGTTCGGGGGCATTCAATGCGTATGCCGCCGATGTTACCGATAATTACCAAAATATAACATTCTGTCTGCTTTTCATTCCCTTTGCCGGTCCGGCTAATCCGCCTATATCGCTTCTATGTTGCTGAACCCCATCCTCCGCCGGTTCGAAACCTGGATCGATCCGTTCCGCCCACGCGCCAATCTCCAGCCGCCGCGCTCGACGCTCGGATTCATCTGGTTCTATATCGGCCAGGCGAGGATGCCGTTCATCGCCATGCTCGTTCTGGGTGGAACATCGGCGGCGATCGAGGCGGCGCTCTTCTGGTTCGTCGGGCGGCTCGTTGATATCCTCGGCAGCATCACGCCGGGTGCCGGCTGGAGCGGCCTTCTTGCCGCCCATGGCGCCGAATTGTTCGGCATGCTCGCCCTCATCGGGCTCGTACGCTTCGTCGTCGCCTTCCTGATTGCCCTGATCGACCAGCAGGTGATCACGCCGGGCTTCTACAATCTCGCACGCTGGCAATCCTATCTCCACGTCTCCAGACAGTCGCTGTCGTTTTTCCAGAGCGATTTCTCCGGACGCATCGTGACCAAGGTCTGGTCGGCGGGGCAGGCCACTGGCGATCTAGTCACCTCGCTGATGGAAAGCGTCTGGTTCGTCGGCATCTATGCCGTGACGACGCTCGTGCTCGTCGCTCGGCTGGATTTTTCCCTTGCCGCCGTCGTGCTGTTCTGGCTTGGCGCCTTCAGCCTGCTTGCCCGCCACTTCGTCCCGCGGATCCGCCATCATTCCCGCGAAACGGCGGAAGCCGGATCGATGCTGAACGGCCGGATGGTCGATTCCTACAGCAACATGCAGACGTTGAAGCTGTTTGCACGCGACGAGGAGAGCGACCGCTACATGCGGCAGGGCTTCGATATCTATCAGGATACGGTGCTGCGCTTCACGCGTTTCATCACCGGCGTCAGGGCCTCGATGGCGCTGCTCTCCGGCCTGATGATTGTGACGATGGCGGGGTTGAGCGTCGATCTCTGGCTGCGCGGCCTGGTCAGCTCCGGTGCCGTGGCATTCTCGCTGGCATTGGTGCTCAGGCTGAATTTCCTGCTCGGACGGCTGATGACGCAGTTCAACGGCATCATGCGCAATCTCGGCACCATCCAGAACGCCGCCGAGCTGATCTCGCAGCCTCTGGGACTCGTCGATCGGCCGGATGCCAAAAGCCTGGAGATCCGGCAGCCTGGCATCCGCTTCGACAATGTTTCCTTCCGCTACGGCGAAGGTCATCAGCCGGTCGTCGAGAATTTCTCGCTGACCATCCGCCCGGGCGAGAAGGTCGGGATCGTCGGTCGTTCGGGCGCCGGGAAATCGACGCTGATGAACCTGCTGCTGCGCCTTTACGATATTCAGGATGGCCGCATTCTCATCGACGGCCAGGATATATCAGCCGTGACGCAGGAATCCCTCAGGATGCAAATCGGTGTCGTCAGCCAGGACACCTCGCTGCTGCATCGTTCGGTGCGCGACAACATCCTGTTTGGACGGCCGGATGCCGGCGAGGAGGCGCTGGTCGAGGCGGCCAGGCGAGCCGAAGCCATCGACTTCATCGCCCGTCTGCAGGATCAGCAGGGCCGTAAAGGTTTCGATGCGCATGTCGGCGAGCGCGGCGTCAAACTCTCCGGCGGGCAGCGGCAGCGTATCGCCATTGCCCGCGTCATGCTGAAGAACGCGCCGATCCTCGTTCTCGACGAAGCGACGTCGGCGCTTGATTCGGAAGTGGAAGAAGCGATCCAGTCCAATCTTCATCGGATCATGGAAGGCAAGACGGTGCTTGCGATCGCCCATCGGCTTTCGACGATCGCCGCGCTCGATCGGCTGATCGTCGTCGATCTCGGACGGATCATCGAGGAAGGCAGCCATGACGCACTGCTTCGTCACGGCGGGCTCTATGCCGAACTTTGGGCACGCCAGTCCGGCGGCTTCCTCGCGACGGACGACGATGCCGGCTCAGCGGTCGATGACGAATTCCGCCATCAGGCCAAAATGATTTGATCCGAAGCCGTTCTCGATGCGGCGGACCGATTTCAGCCGCAGCGGCGCCCGGGTAAGGACATGATCGATTGGAATACCGAAGGCGCCGGCGTGGATCGGCCATGTCGCGGGCTCCAGCGATGCCGTTCCCAAGCCTTGAGTGCGCATGAGATACTGCACGTCGGGCGCGAGAATCGACGTATTGAAATCACCGGCGAGAACGAGCGGTCCCGAAAGGGTAGGGATGACCTCCGCGAGATCCCAGACCTCCAGGCCGTGGAACTCGTCGTAATAAGGCTTGGTCAGGTGCGCGGCGAGGAAATTGACCTTCTGGCCATCGAAATCGATCGTCGAGATCGTCAGCCGGTTGCGCCAGAGCAGGCCGAGATTGCGGATGCGGGGTTCGATCAGCGGACGCTTCGACAGCACCAGCGTATCGCATTGCTCCATGCCGACACCGCAGCCGATATAATAGGGATAGATCTTCAACAACCGCGGCAGTTCCGACAGCAGCGGCTCGGCCTCCAGGATGTTGACGACGTCGGCGCCTGAGGCGATGACCATATCGGCGATGTCAGGGCCGTTTGCGAAATTATCGTTCTCGATATTGAAGGACATCAGCCTGAACAGGGCCGGGCGGCTCTCCTCGACGGCCGGCTCGACGAATTCGCGCATCATCACGATGCCATGGACTGCAAGGACCACCGATACCGCGAGGGTCAGCAGGCCATACCAGTGCCGCTTGACGAGAAGGGCAGCCACCGAGGCCACCGCGCCGGCTGCCGCCAGATGAACCTGGAAGCTGTAAAAGAAGGATAGCAGATAGAAATCGGTGACGTATCGCAGGGAGACGATGGCGAGAACAAGCGTCGTAAGAACACTGAATACGCAAAAAATTGTGTCTCTCATCCGCTCCGGTCCGGCTCACTGGCATGGCTCGGACTGCGCCTATCACGAGGGCATTTTTGTTGCAATGCAACATAATGGCAAGCGCGTGTTTGCCTTAAAAAATTCATCCGAAATTTCCCGCGACATTGTGCCCTCATCCCCTTGCCAAGGCTGGACATAATTTGCGATCAAGCATAGAACGCGCCGGATTGCCGGGGAATCTATGGCCGAATTGTGTCTGGAGAGATTCGCCGGTAGAGGGGGCAGGGCGGAATTCCGCGAAAATTGCGCAGAGGATGTTAGCCGTGAGCGAACACGAAACGACAAGCGAGGGCACGGGCGAACCCACTCGCCGTGATTTCCTTTATCTCACCACTGGTATGGCAGGCGCCGTCGGCGCCGTCGCGGTCGCTTGGCCGTTCATCGATCAGATGCGTCCTGACGCTTCGACGCTTGCTCTCGCCTCCATCGAAGTCGACGTTGCCAGCCTCGAGCCCGGCATGTCGCTGACAGTCAAGTGGCGCGGCAAGCCGATCTTCATCCGCAATCGCACGCCGGAAGAAGTAAAGGCCGCAGCCGATGTTCCGGTGTCGGACCTTAAGGATCCGGCAGCCCGCAATGCAAACCTTCCTGCCGAGGCTCAGGCAACGGGCGTCGACCGCTCGGGCGGCGAAGGCAAGGAAAACTGGATCGTCATGGTCGGTACCTGCACTCATCTTGGTTGCGTCCCGCTCGGTCAGGCCGGCGAATACAATGGTTGGTTCTGTCCCTGCCATGGCTCGGTCTACGATACGGCCGGCCGCATCCGGAAGGGTCCTGCGCCTGAGAACTTGGCGATCCCGACCTTTTCATTTGTGTCCGATACCAAAATCAAGATCGGTTGAGGGGAGACTGATTCATGAGTGGCCATTCCAGCTACGAACCATCAACCGGCTTCGAGAAATGGGTCGATGCGCGCCTGCCGCTGCCGCGCATGGTCTATGACAGCTTCGTGGCATATCCGGTTCCGAGAAACCTGAACTATGCCTATACCTTCGGAGCCATGCTCTCCGTCATGCTGGTCGTGCAGATCCTGACGGGCGTCGTGCTCGCCATGCATTACGCCGCCGACACGGCGATTGCATTCAACTCCGTTGAAAAGATCATGCGCGACGTGAACCACGGCTGGCTGTTGCGCTACATGCATGCGAACGGAGCATCCTTCTTCTTCGTCGCCGTCTACCTGCATATCGCCCGCGGCCTCTATTACGGTTCCTACAAGGCGCCGCGTGAAATCCTCTGGATCCTCGGCGTCGTCATCTACCTCCTGATGATGGCCACCGGCTTCATGGGCTACGTCCTGCCCTGGGGCCAGATGTCCTTCTGGGGCGCGACCGTCATCACCGGCTTCTTCTCGGCCTTCCCGATGATCGGTGAATCGCTCCAGCAGTTCCTGCTCGGCGGCTTTGCCGTCGAACAGCCGACGCTGAACCGCTTCTTCTCGCTCCACTACCTGCTACCCTTCATGATCGCCGGCGTCGTCGTCCTGCACATCTGGGCGTTGCACGTCGTCGGCCAGACGAACCCGACGGGCGTCGAGGTCAAGACGAAGACGGACACGGTGCGCTTCACGCCCTATGCGACCATGAAGGATGCGCTCGGCGTATCGATCTTCCTGCTGGTCTATGCCTATTTCGTCTTCTACATGCCGAACTTCCTCGGCCATGCCGACAACTATATCCCGGCCGACCCGTTGAAGACGCCGGCCCACATCGTTCCGGAATGGTATTTCCTGCCGTTCTACGCAATGCTGCGTTCGATCACCTTCAACATCGGCCCGATTGACTCCAAGCTCGGCGGCGTGCTGGTGATGTTCGGTGCGATCATCGTGCTGTTCTTCCTGCCCTGGCTCGACACTTCCAAGGTTCGCTCCGCGGTCTACCGTCCCTGGTACAAGCTGTTCTACTGGCTGTTCGTGATCAACGCGATCATCCTCGGCTGGCTCGGATCGCAGCCGGCAGAAGGTGACTTCGTCTGGATCTCTCAGGTCTGCACGCTCCTCTACTTCGCATTCTTCCTGGTTGCCATGCCCGTGCTCGGCCTGGTGGAAACGCCGCGTCGCATCCCGAACTCGATCACCGAAGCGGTGCTCGAGAAGCGCAACAAGACAGCTGCCGCCAGTGCAGCGGCCAATGCGTAAGCGCGCGACGGAAGGGAACAGAAACATGAAAACGCTTGTTGCAAGCATTCTCTCGCTCGCTGTCGTTGCCGGTCTCAGCGGCGCGGCTCTGGCCGAGGAGGCGCCCGCCAACGGTGCGGCTCCGGCCCATCACGCGGAAGGTGAGACGCCGCATTATCCGCTG
This sequence comes from Rhizobium sophorae, assembly GCF_013087515.1. Classification (GTDB taxonomy): domain Bacteria; phylum Pseudomonadota; class Alphaproteobacteria; order Rhizobiales; family Rhizobiaceae; genus Rhizobium; species Rhizobium sophorae. The sequence goes on from NZ_JABFCN010000070.1 coordinate 332,924, forward strand.
AAGCATCCGAAGGAGGAGGAATGGTCTTTCGCCGGTCCGTTCGGCCATTACGACAAGGGCCAGCTCCAGCGCGGCCTCAAGGTCTACACGGAAGTCTGCGCAGCCTGTCATTCGATGAAGCTCGTGCCTTTCCGCATGCTCGACGAGCTCGGCTATTCCGAGGCGCAGGTGAAGGCCTTCGCCGCGAATTACGAAGTCCAGGACGGTCCCGACGCCAGCGGCGAGATGTTTACCCGCAAGGCGGTTCCTTCCGATTACTTCCCATCGCCTTTCCCCAATGCTGAAGCCGCGGCTGCTTCCAACAATGGCGCGGCTCCGCCCGATTTTTCGCTGATCGCCAAGGCCCGCTCAGTCGAGCGCGGCTTTCCGCAGTTCGTTTTCGACATTTTCACGCAATATCAGGAAAGCGGCCCGGACTATATCCACGCACTGCTGACCGGCTATGAAGAGCCGCCGGCCGGTTTCCAGGTGCCGCAGGGCGGACATTATAACCCTTATTTCAATGCTGCCGCCGTCCTTGCCATGCCGAAGCCGCTCTCTGACGGCCAGGTGACCTATGACGATGGCGCGCCGGCGACGGTCGACCAGTATTCGAGGGACGTTACCGCCTTCCTGATGTGGGCCGCCGAGCCGCATCTCGATGAGCGCAAGCGCACCGGCTTCATGGTCATGATCTTCCTGGCGATCTTCACGGTGCTGATCTACCTGACGAAGCGCTCGATCTACGCCAATAGGGAACACTGAGCGGTTCCCCGCCGGATTTCGAAAGGCGGCCTACGGGCCGCCTTTTTTGTTGGTTCCGCCCCTGGCAATTGGTAAAGTCCGGCCAGTTTCATGCGTTCGCAGATATGGATTTTCCATGAACAATACGACTTCGGAGCTCGCAGCCAGCATCCGCTCCATTCCCGACTATCCCAAGCCCGGCATCATCTTCCGCGACATAACGACGCTGCTCGGCAACCCTCGGGCTTTCCGCCGGGCGGTCGACGAACTCGTGCAGCCCTATGCGGGCACGAAGATCGACAAGATCGCCGGCATGGAGGCGCGCGGTTTCATCCTCGGCGGCGCGGTGGCGCACCAGCTTTCCTCAGGCTTCGTACCGATCCGCAAGAAAGGCAAGTTGCCGCACGAGACCGTGCGCATCGCCTACAGCCTGGAATATGGCGTCGACGAGATGGAGATGCATCGCGATGCTATCCAGCCCGGCGAGAAGGTGATCCTGGTCGACGACCTGATCGCCACCGGCGGCACGGCGGTCGGCGCGACGAAGCTTTTGCGCCAGATTGGCGCGGAAGTGGTCGGCGCCTGCTTCGTCATCGATTTGCCGGATCTTGGCGGCCGCAGGAAGCTGGAAGAGCTCGGCGTCGACGTGCACACGCTGGTCGAATTCTCCGGGCACTGACCGGGTGCCATTGCGGCTGTGTCAGTCGAATTCGAGGACGCTGCTTTCGAACCGGATGACCGGCTCGCCGTTCTGATTGACGCCCTCGCAGAGGATGGTGTTGAGGTGCCAGCCCGGCCGCGACGCAAGCGCCCGGCTGGAGAGGAAGGCGACGGAATAGGTGACGACGTCGCCGACGAAGACCGGCCGCAGCCATTGCAGTTTCTGGAAGCCGGGTGAGGGGCCGAGGTTCGGCGACGTCAGGCCGTTTTGCGCGAGTGCGGCGCTCTGTCTTTCCCAAAAGGCGAGGAAGGTTCGCATCCAGGCGGCGGTGGTGTGCCAGCCCGAGGCGCAGAGATCGCCGAAGAGGGTGTCTTTGGCAGCTTCCTTGTCGACGTGGAAACGCTGCGGATCGTAGCGCGTCGCGAAGCGGATGATGTTTTCCTCGGTAAAAGTGTAGCTGCCGATCTCGGCCTTCTCGCCAACCGCGTAAAGCTCCGACATCCTCATGCTGATGTCTCCGGGTTTATGCCGATGTCCGCGGGCCGGGCGCGCATGCCGAACATGACCGAATTCTCCGAGATGCAGACGAGTTCGCCGCGCTGGTTTTCCACCTCGTGGCGAAACTTGACGATGCCCATGCCGGGGCGCGATCGCATCGGCCGGGCTTCAAGCACGGTCGAGTGGCCGGACAGCGTGTCGCCGGCAAGCACCGGCTTGCGCCATTCCATCAGATCGACGCCCGGCGCACCTTCGCAGAGCGAATGCAGCACATAACTGTCGGCCATCATGCGCATGAACATCGAAGAGGTATGCCAGCCGGAGGCGGCAAGGCCGCCGAGAATGCTGGCGCGGCCGGCAGCCTCATCGAGATGCATCGGTTGTGGGTCGAATTCGCTTGCGAACTCAATGATTTCCTCGGTGGTCACCAGCTTCGGGCCAAGCGCGAAGCGGCGGCCGGGCTGGAAATCCTCGAAGGAAAGCTTTTCTGCCGACATTCGCTCCTCCCGCCATATGCAGCGCACAATGCTTACAATAGCATCCGCGCGGGCTCAATGATTCCGGGGAGATAAACCGGCATGACTGAACTAAGGTCGATACTCGACGAGGCCGTGCGCCAGGAGCTGATTTCGCCGGAGGCGGGCGGGCGGCTTTTGCCGTTCCTGACGGAGCGCGGGGTCGTCGTCGCCGGGCGCGGTGTCGGCGTCGCTGAGGCGCAGCCGGCAATGGCGGCGGAGGGGCAGGCCTGGTCGGATACCGAGACGCCACGCTTCGTGCGCGGCTTTCACGACGTGCTGATCACCATCGGCGTCGTGGTGGCGCTTGGCGGCCTCTGGGGGCTTGCCGCACTTTATGCCGTGCTGCCTGCAATCATCGTGCTTTCGGAAATCCTGGTGCGCCGTCAGCGGCTCGCTTTGCCGGCCGTCAGCCTGACGATTGCGCTGCTCTGCTGGACATTCCTGCTGATGTCCTTCTTCTTCAAGCCGGTAACATCAGCCTTCAATGATATCGGGGCGGAGGCGACGCAGTTCGTCGCCGGCTTCCCGATCATTCTCGGCCTCTATTATGCCCGGTACCGCGTGCCGCTGGCGCTGGCGCTCTGCATCATGTCGGCCCTTGCGCTGGTGCTCACCCTGCTGTTGCGCCTCATGCAATGGGCGAGTGGCGATCCGCAATTCTTCTCCAACCATCCCCTCCTGCTCGCGGTGGTCTTCCTCGTTTGCGCGCTCGGGCTGTTTGCAACGGCGCTCTATTTCGACCTCGGCGACCGGTTGCGCCGGACGACACGCTCCGATATCGCCTTCTGGCTTCACCTCGGCGCGGCACCGGCTCTGCTCTTCAGCGTAAGGCTGCTGATTTCATTCGACGGCAATTTGCTGGATGTTGCCCAGACCGTGTCGATCAAGACGCCCATCATTGTCATCAGTGTGGCGGTGTTGATGTTGATCGGCCTTGTCATCGACCGGCGCGCCTTCGTCACGTCAGGCCTGCTGTCGCTCGGTTTTGCGATCTACGGCATTTTCCGGCAGGGGAGTGCGACTGTTGATACCTATGTCTTCACGACGCTGATCGTCGTCGGAGCGATCGTGCTCATCATCGGAACAGGCTGGATGCCGCTGCGCCGCATCGTGCTGCGGGCGCTGCCGGCCGCCATTTCGCAAAGACTGCCGCCTGCCGTCTTGGCGGCGACCCCGTAAAGCTACGTCGCCCAATCTGCTGAGCAGTTGGGCAACAAGCATTGGCCGGGATAGCAGCTGTTTCCGATTAGAGCGGTTCAGCTTTTCCTAGAACTCCTTTAGGTGTTGAAGCGGAAATGGATGACGTCGCCGTCCTGGACGACGTATTCCTTGCCTTCGTCGCGTGCCTTGCCGGCATCCTTGGCGCCGACTTCGCCGTTGTATTTGATGTAGTCGTCATAGGCGATGGTGTTGGCGCGGATGAAGCCGCGCTCGAAATCCGAATGGATGACGCCGGCGGCCTGTGGCGCCTTGGTGCCGCGCTCAATCGTCCAGGCGCGCGTTTCCTTCGGGCCGACGGTAAAATAGGTGATGAGGTGAAGCAGCTTGTAGCCGGCGCGGATCAGCCGGTCGAGGCCCGCCTCGTCAAGGTCGAGGGCAGAGAGGAATTCCTTGGCTTCCTCTTCGGGAAGCTGGGCAACCTCCGCTTCGATCGCCGCCGAGATGACGACGGTTTCGGCACCCTGTTCCTTCGCCATCACCTCAACGGCCTCGGTGAATTCATTGCCGGTCGAGGCATCGCCTTCGGCGACGTTGCAGACGTAGAGCACCGGATGCGAGGTCAGAAGATTGAGGCTCTTGAGGATGACGATTTCCTCCGCATCGAGCGTCGACAGCAGGGTGCGAACCGGCTTGCCGTCGTTGAGCAGCTTCAGCGAGGCTTCCATGATCGGCAGCATCGCCACCGAATCCTTGTCCTTGCTTGTGGCGCGCTTGCGGGTCTGCTCGGTGCGGCGCTCCAGGCTTTCGAGGTCGGCAAGCATCAGCTCGGTCTCGATCGTCTCGGCATCGGCGACGGGGTTGATGCGGCCCTCGACATGAGTGATGTCGCTGTCTTCGAAGCAGCGCAGCACATGGACGATGGCATCGACCTCGCGGATATTGGCGAGGAACTGGTTGCCGAGGCCTTCACCCTTCGAGGCGCCGCGCACCAGGCCGGCGATATCGACAAAGGAGATGCGGGTCGGGATCAGTTCCTTCGACTTGGCGATGTCGGCAAGCTTGCGCATGCGCGGATCGGGAACGGCGACTTCGCCGGTGTTCGGCTCGATGGTGCAGAAGGGATAATTCGCCGCCTGTGCGGCGGCCGTCTTGGTGAGCGCGTTGAAGAGGGTCGATTTGCCGACATTCGGCAGCCCGACGATACCGCATTTGAAGCCCATGGCTAAAACCTGCTGTTCTTGAATTCCTTGCTGGTGCCTATGGGATAAAGGAGCAATATGGTCAAGTCTTAGAGAGCTTTTAGCGTCGCTCACTTGCCGACGGATCGGTGCTGGCCTATTCTTGAAAGCGACGGAGATTTCGACGTATTGCTGATTTCACCAGAATACCGGTCGCTGTTCGCATAGACGCAGTTGACCTTCTCGGTGTCGAACCCGGCGACCAGCTCCTGCCTGTTTGAGGCCGGGAGCCACGCCGGCTGACGGTCGAAAATTCGTCATCGACAATGATTAGCTGATTTTGAAGATTACTAACCCCATGTCATCAACGGGTGGATTTTTCCGATGAGTGACAATGACATCGCCCTGAAACCGAAGACCAAGGTGAAGCCGAAGCTGGACAAGCCGAAGCTTTACAAGGTCATCCTCGTCAATGACGATTATACCCCGCGTGAATTCGTCATCATGATCCTGAAGGCCGTCTTCCGCATGAGCGAGGAGACAGGCTACCGGGTGATGATGACGGCGCACAAGCTCGGTTCCTGCGTGGTCGTGGTCTGCGCCAGGGACATCGCCGAGACCAAGGCCAAGGAGGGCATCGACCTCGCCAAGGGCATGGGCTATCCGCTGATGTTCACCACGGAGCCGGAGGAATAGGCATTTTTTTGGGCTCAGGGCCGGCGGATCTGATAGCCGGTCTTGTCCTGCGCGAAGCCGCAATTCTCGTAGAAGCGCAGCGTCGCCGGGTTCTTCGAGCCGGTAAGCAGCATCACCTTGTAGCAGCCGGCTTTCCAGGCCTGCGTCAACGCATGGCCGATGACGGCGCCGGCATAACCGCGCTGCCGGTGATCGGCGTGGGGCACGACGTTTTCGATGAGTGCATAAGAGGCGCCGCCGCGCGTCAGGTTCGGCACGACGATCAGTGTGACGGTCGCAACGGCGAGATCACCTGCAAAGCCAATAAGGATCCTCATGCCGGGTTGGGTGAGGATGGCGGAGAAGCGTTCCTCGGCGATGGCTCCATCCAGAATGGCATCGGTCGGATTCAGATAATGGTAGGGTACAACTAGCCCCGGGAGATCGCCGGCGGCGGCCGGGCGGATGGCAAAGTCCTGATCCGGCACCGGCCTCACTCCCCCTTGTTGCCGAACATCTTCTTCAGCATATCGGCCATCGGGCCGCTGGCCGGCAGCTTCGGTTGATTGCGATTGCGGGCCTGGTGGATATGCGACTGGCCGCCCGAGTTCTTTTCGGTATTCTTGCCTTCCTTACGCGGTTTTTCCTCTTCGGTCGTGCCGCCCAGGGCCAGTGCGATCTTGTTCATGAGCTGCGAATCCTCGTTCCGCACCAGCATGTCGGCATTGTCGGCGAGCGTGTCGAGCAGCGGCTCCAGCCAGGCCTTGTCGGCCTTGGCGAAATCGCCGAGCACATGGTTCTGCACCATTTCCTTGATGCCGGGATGGCCGATACCGAGACGTAGCCGCCGGTATTCCCTGCCGCAATGCGCATCGAGCGACTTGATGCCGTTGTGGCCGTTGTGGCCGCCGCCGGTCTTCAGCCGCGCCTTGCCCTCAGGAAGGTCGAGCTCGTCGTAGATGGCCACGAGATCGGCCGGCTGGAGCTTATAGAAACGCATGGCTTCGCCGACCGACTCGCCGGAAAGGTTCATGAAGGTCTGCGGCTTCATCAGCAGCACTTTCTCACCACCGATCTCGCCCTCGGCGATCTCGGCCCTGAACTTCTTCGACCAGGGCGAAAAGCCGTGGCGCCGATGGATGGCGTCGACGGCCATGAAGCCGATATTGTGGCGGTTGCCGGCGTATTTGCCGCCGGGATTGCCGAGACCCGCGATGATCAGCATGGCCTGTCTTTCCTCGCTAAAGCATGTCGCGCAAAAGGGTGCAGCGGTTTTGCGACAACCACATGCGTAAAAACAAAGACCTAAAGCACGACAAGCGAATCCGAAAGATCGCGACGCGCTTTAGAACTTCCCGCCGTTCACCACCGCGAAATGAAAGCAAAGTCAAGCGGAAAGGGCGGTTGTCTTCGGAGTCATTCCGACAGGTTCATGCCGTATTTCAGGAAGATCTGCTTCTGGTCGCCATCGGCGATCAGCTTGTCGAGAGCAGCCTGCATCCTGGCGAGCAGATCGTCCGGAAAGTTCTTCTCGCAAGCGATGCCCATTGGCTGGGCGGAGAGCACGGTCACCAATTCCACCGGCTGGTCGGCCTTCAGCTTTTCGTAATAGAGTTCGGAGATCGGCATCATGTCGATGCGCCCGCCAAGCAGCTTGCGCAGCGTCGCATTGAAGTCGCTGGCGACATCGAGCTTGGTGAAACCCTTCTCCTTCAGGATCGTCTCGGTATAGTCCTCGCGCTGCGTGCCGACCGTATACTTCTTCGCCTCGTCCAGATTGCTGGCGGTGACGCCCGAGCCCTTGCGGGTGATCAGGATGTTGCGGTCGATGAGCAGCGGCTCGATCCATTTGAACAACGGGTCGCGTGCGCCGTTGTGGGCGGTCGCAAAGACACAAGTCATCGGCGCCGTGCGGGCAAGGCCGAAAGCGCGCGCCCAGGGCATGATCTCGATGGTGTAGTCGACGCCGATCGCGGCCATCACCTTTTCGACCTGCTCGACGGTCGCGCCCTTGATCTCCTTGCCTTCGCGATAGTTGAAGGGGGCATAGTCCTCGGTCGTGAACGTCACCGTTTGCGCATGGGCGGTGCAGGGCAGCGCCAGGCATGCGAGAAGCAGGAGCTTTTTCATCCGTATCATCTCCTTTGGTTCTTCGTTCACGAGGCGCGTGCGACGGCCGATTGCGAGGCCGTCAGTTCGTCGATCAGCGTGGCTGCGTGCTGCGGACGATGGAAGAGATAGCCCTGTCCATAGTCAAGCCCCATCTGATGGAGCGTGCGGCATTCCTCTTCGGTCTCTATGCCCTCGGCAATGACGGTGCAGTTCATCTTGTGGGAAAGCGTGGTGATGCCTTCGATCAGCATGCGGCTCTTCTGACGCACGTCGTCGTCACCGTCGTTGATCGCGCGGGTGAAGGACTGGTCGATCTTGATGATGTCGACGGGGAAACGGTTGAGATAGCTCAGCGACGAATAGCCCGTGCCGAAATCGTCAAGCGCGATGCGGCAGCCGAAGCGACGAAGCTCCGTGACGATCAAGCGGATCTGTGGGTTGTCGTGCATCAGCACGGCTTCGGTGATCTCGACGACGATGCGCTCGGGGCGGATGCCGTGGCGGCCGACGATGGCGGCAAGACGGGCCGGCAGCGCCGGCTCGAACTGCAGCGGCGAGAAGTTGATGGCGAGATAGGTATCCTGCATGCCTGATATGCGGGAAATCTTCGCGAGGTTGGCGATCGCCTTTTCCATGATGACGTTGCCGACGCGGACGATCTTTGCCGTTTCCTCGGCGACGCTGATGATCTCGGCCGGCGGCATCAGGCCCTTCTGCGGATGGTTGAGGCGCATCAGCGCCTCGAAACCTGCAATGCCGCGGCCGTTCAGGGTGACGATCGGCTGCAGGAAGGCCTCGAACCAGTTGTCGACGAGGCCGGCTTCGATATTGGCCTCGATTTCGGCGCGGCTGCGGGCACGGTCGAGCATGGCATTGTCGAAGAGCTGTGCGCCGTTCTTGCCGTCGCGTTTCTTGGCATACATCGCCATGTCGGATTTTTGCAGCAGTTCGGCCGCGGTTTCGGCATGATGCGGATAGATGGCGATGCCGACGGAAGCGCTCAGATGCATGTCGGGGGCGAATGGCGTTTCGAAGATCGAGGCGATCTGCTCGCACATCACCTTGGCGCGGTTTTCGGCGTCCTTTGCCGGCAGCAGGATGGCAAATTCGTCGCCGCCGAGACGAGCCGCCTCGTCGGAGGGGGCAAGATGGGTCTTCAGGCGCTCGACGAGTTCGACCAGCGCCGTGTCACCGGCGGCATGGCCCATATTGTCGTTGATCCACTTGAAGCGGTCGAGATCGACGAAGAGACAGGCGAGTTCCTGGCCGGCGGCGTCGGCGGCGGCGATCTTGTTGTCGAGGACGGCTTCGAAGCCCTGGCGATTGAGAAGCCCGGTGAGGTGATCGGTGATTGCCTGGCGGTGGTTGCGGTCCTCGGAGGCCTTGAGTTCGGTAACATCGGTCATGACCGAAAGCGAGAGGTGGTCTTGAGCGCCAGCTCCCGCCTCCGATTCCATGATGAGGACGTCCATGGTGCGGCCATCGAGGCAGACGAACTTGACGGTGACGGTCATGCCGCTTTCGGCCTGGCGGCGCTTGACGAATTTGTCGCGGGTCGCGGGGGTGACGAGATCGGCGAAGTTGCGGCCGATGACGGCGGCGCGATGATAACCTGTGGCAAGCAGCCAATAATCGCTGACGGCGGTGATGCGGTCTTCCTCGTCGAGCGAGAAGAGCATGGCGGGGGTCAGATTGTAGATGTCGGTGGCGCGGCGGTGGGCGAGCTTCAGCTCCTTTTCCTCGCTTTCGAGCTTGGTCTGCATCTCGTTGAAGCTATGGGCAAGCCGTCCCATCTCGTCGTTCGACTGCCAGTCGACATGATGGCGGGAGCCCAGCTGGCGGGTGGCCTCGATTGCCGCCGTCAGCCGCATCAGCGGCTGGATGACGAAGAAGCGGTTGCCGATCAGCGCCGTGCCGAAAACGGTCAGCACCGCGAAGATGAAGATCGAGATGAAGACGACCTCTTCCTGCTTCAGGCCGGAAAACAGGCCGAGCGCGGGATAATAGACGCTGATGCTGCCGAGATTTTTCGGACCGTCGACGGTGTTGTAGATGATGGCGCGCGACACCTGCACGAGCTTGCCGTCGAAGGAGCGCGGAATGGTGGACTGGCTGACGTCGAGCTGGCCTGACTGGTCACGCACTTCGACCTTGACGATGGCGCCCTGGGAAACGACCGTCGCGCTGATCTGGGTGACGCTGTCCTCATCGAGGTCCCACAGGGGTTTGGCCAGCGCCTGGGCATTGGCGACAAGAAGAACGGAGATATGGTCGCGTATTTCCTTGTCGGCCCGTTCCGAGGAAAGAAAAAGGAAGAGAACAAAGAGGGGAGCGACAAAAACAAGCAGTGCTCCACAAACTATCGCAAAAAATCTGTTCTCAACGGAATTGTTCATGGTTCCGTCTACTCCCCAGGCCGGCCATATTTGCTGTCGCGCGTTGAGGCGGCTTCTTCGCAGCTGACGGAGCATGCTTTCACGAATTTGTTAAATGTTGCTGAAACGGGGGCTTTCCAGGCAACGAAAAGCCCGCTTTCCAGGGGAAAGCGGGCCATATGCTTTACAAATTGGTCGAAGCGATCAGGCTTCGGCTTCGCCTTCCGCGGCGCTCTCGTCGATGCCGGCAGCCGGAGCGATAATCGTCGCGATCGTGAAGTCGCGGTCGATGACCGGGGTGACACCCTTCGGCAGGGTGACTTCCGAGATATGGATGCTGTCGCCGATCTTCCTGCCGCTGAGGTCAATATTGAAGAACTCAGGGATCGCATCGGCCGGGCAATGAACTTCGACTTCATGGCGAACGATGTTCAGAACACCGCCGACCTTGAGGCCCGGGGACTTCTCGTCGTTGATGAAGTGAACGGGGATTTCGACGGTCACCTGGGTGTTGCCGGAGACGCGCAGGAAATCGACATGCATCGTGAAGTCACGGACCGGATCGAGCTGGTAGTCCTTCGGCAGAACCTTGTGCTTCTTGCCGTCGACTTCGATCGTCGCCACGGTGGTCATGAAACCACCGGCGTGAATGCGCTTCGTCACCTCATTGGTGTTGAGAGCGATGGCAATGGGGGCCTGCTTGTCACCATAGATGACAGCGGGAATCAAACCGTTGCGGCGAAGTTCACGGGCGGACCCCTTACCAACCCGTTCGCGCGCCTCGGCCTTGAGCTCGTAAGTTTCCTGGCTCATGGCTATTCCTTTCGAGGTTATTTGGAGAGTTCGGCGGTGGGCAAAAGCCTTGTTCCGACGAACCGGAGGCGGGTATGACCCGACCTCATCCGCGTTGCCTCCAAGGGTGTCTACACGGATCGGTGGCCTATATTATAAGTCGATCGGAAACGCAAGTTGCGGATTCGGGCCGTTTTCCGGTGATATATACGCTTCGACAAGCCGAGACTGCATTCGAGCATCGCGTCGATCGTCAACGGTGAGCCGAATGCCGCATACGAGGGGCGGTGTTCTCGCCTTTCCCCCGGATGCGTGGCCGTATGAACGGCAAAATTGCCAATCTCTTCCCTAGCTGAGGTTGACATCGGCGCGCTTCGCATCTTTGGATGGCCCGCATTCAAAAAAGCGGCTGAGGAGAAATCGGACTATGCGTCTCAAACTTGTCACGGCAACGAGCTTGCTGGCACTTTGCCTTGTCACCACGGCCCAAGGTGTCGAGATAAATCAGGATGGCGCCAATGCGGTCAAGGAGACGCTGACGAAGCTGCTTCCCGAGGATCTGGCGAAGAGCGGCCTGATCACCGTCAATCCGGCGGGGACGCGATACGAGATCATTTACAATCTGGCGAAGCTGTTTGCCAAAGCCGATCCGGCGACATTCGCGATCAACGGGCTGACGCCGTTCTCGATGTTCGCCACGCCGCTCGACAGCGGGCTCTGGAACATCGAGGGTGACAACAACCTCAACGTTTCCGGCCATTTCAAAGGCCCCGACCAGAAGCCGACGGATTTTTCCTACTCCATCGCTTCGGTTGTCTACACCGGCGTCTTCGATCCGGCGATCAGCTATCTGCGCTCCGGCACCTTCACCGGCAAGGACATCAAGGTCACCAGCAAGTCCGAGACCGAGGAAGTCCATGCCAGCATCGCCGGGATAGACCAAAAGCTGAGCTCGATGGACAGCGCAGGCGGCAACGGGCGTATCGATTTTGCGGGCAGCGGCTCGATGTCGACTTTCGTCGAACAGGTTTCCGGCCTGCAAATGCCGCCTGTTGAGATCCGTGCCGACTCGATCGATTTCGAGGCCAAGGTGAACGGCCTGCCGGCCAAGCAGATCCGTGAGATCGTCCTTTTCGTTCTCGAGCATCTCGAGGAGAAGGAGCTAAGCCCGGAGAACAGCGACAAGATAAAGGGAATGCTCAAGCAAGCCTTCCCGCTTCTTGCTTCGTTCAGCGAGACGATCGGGGTCAACAATCTGACTGTCAGCAGCCAGATGGGCAACGGCGGCGCCAAGGCATTCGACTACAACGTGGCCGTGGACGGGCCGAGTGACGCCATGCGTTTCGGCTTCGGCATGAATGCCCAGGACATCAGCCTCGACACGCCCTTGATGCCGGCAAGCTATTCGCCTTTCCTGCCGACCAGCTTCGAGTTGCAACTCGCCATGCCGAATCTGGATTTCGCAAGCTTCGGCGACGCCTTGATGGCGGTGGATTTCAGCAGCGCCGAGGCGCCTGAGACGAGTGGCGAGGAGATGGCGAAGAAGTTCTTCCGCGACGGCCGGCTCGTCGTCGAGTTCCCGAAGGTCAGTGCCAAATCGGATGTCTACGACCTCGACATGACCGGCAAAATCGAGGGGCGGGTCGACACCGAGAAGGATTATTCGATGGAGGCGACGATCCTCGCCCGTGATCTCGACAAGACGATTGCCGCGGTTCAGGAGCTTGCCAAGACGGATCCCGATCTTAGTCAGGTCTCCTTCGGCATCATGATGGTAAAAGGTTTCGCCAAGACCGATGCAGATGGCCGCTCGCGCTGGGACATCAGTGTCAGCCGCGATGGTGCAGTCGCCGTCAACGGCCAGCAGATCAAGGGGCCGGATGGTCCGGATCAGGATCAGGGGCTGGAGACCGAGCAGGAACCGGACCAGGGGCAGGATGCGGCACCTGCGCCACCGCAGCAGCCTTGAGCATTATCAATTGGTATCCGAAATGAAAGGAAGCCGGCCTTGTGCCGGCTTTTTTGCGCCTTACGTCACAAGCTTCGCCGAAACCAATGATCGGGCGGCCGCTTGCGAACGTGGCTCCGCCACAATCGACGGTCAGCAATTCATGCGGCTCGGAGGGCATGCCCAATAATAGCTTGGTCCATCTAATGCAAAAATCGAAAGTGCCGGTCGAATGCCGGCTCTCTTTAATCGAACAGGCTGGAGACGGACTCTTCCTGAGCTGTTCGGCTGATGGCTTCGCCGATCAGAGGGGCCGTGGTCACGATGCGGATATTGTGCGCCGAAAGAACTGCCGTGGTCGGCTGGATCGAATCCGTGATGACGAGTTCGCGAAGCTTCGAGGAGGTGACGCGGGTGACTGCGCCGCCCGAGAGAACTCCGTGCGTGATATAGGCGGTGACGCTGGATGCGCCCTTGGCCAGCATCGCGTCGGCCGCGTTGCAGAGCGTGCCGCCGGAATCGACGATGTCGTCGATCAGCAGGCAGTCTTTGCCGGTGATGTCGCCGATGATGTTCATGACTTCGGATTCACCCGGCCGCTCGCGACGCTTGTCGACGATGGCCAGGAGACAGTCCAAGCGCTTGGCAAGCGCGCGGGCGCGAACCACACCACCGACGTCGGGCGAGACGACGACGACATTGCTGAGGTCATAGTGGCTCTTGATGTCGCGCGTCAGCACGGGCATGGCGAAGAGATTGTCGGTCGGAATATCGAAGAAGCCCTGGATCTGCCCGGCATGGAGATCGAGCGTCATGACGCGGTCAGCGCCGGCTTCGGTAATGAGGTTTGCAACCAACTTGGCGGAGATCGGTGTGCGGCCGGAGGCACGGCGGTCCTGGCGGGCATAGCCGAAATAGGGAAGGACGGCTGTGATGCGACGGGCTGACGAACGACGCATGGCGTCGATCATGATCAGCAGTTCCATCAGATGGTCGTTGGCGGGAAAGGCGGTCGGCTGCACGAGGAAAACGTCCTCACCGCGCACATTCTCCTGAATTTCCACGAAGATTTCCTGATCGGCAAACCTTCGAACACTGGCTTTCCCCAAGGGAACATTGAGATAGTTGCAGATCGCTTCGGCGAGTTGCCGGTTCGAATTGCCTGCGAAAACCTTCATTTTGGTCCGCCTGTTACGCGCTGATAGCCGCGCTTTTTAGTCAGCTTCCCTGTGAATGCAAGGGCAAAGGCGCCACAAGCTTCCATATTTGCAAAAAGTTTGTGACTAACCGTCTTGAGTTTGCCGCCAGGAAGAGAATTCCGCGATGGTTTTCGAGGCAATCTGCTGCATCACCGAGGCCGGAACGCCCGCCCAGGGATCGGCCGCGGCGGTCGGCACGCTTTCCTGACCCTGGATGCGGTGCAGGCGGGCGCCGCTGCTGTCGAGGACGTCCCAGACATAGACCACGGTGACCTTGCCGTCGTCGCTGAAGGCGGAGAGATAGCCTTTGAGGATGTAATCGCTGCTCGCATCGGTCGAGCTCTTGATGGAAAGGCCTTGCGCCCGCGCCTCGGCGCCGAGCTGGCGCGAGAGTGGTGTCACGGCCTGCACCGGCGCTCCGATGATCGGTAGGAAGCGCACGGTATTGCCGCGAGCCGTGGGGGACCTGGGAGGGAGGGCGGCGGTCTGCTGCGGCTGTTGCGCCTCGGCCGGCGGAGCCGGCTGTGCGGCAAGCTCACCACCGGCCGCCGGCGGTGGCAGCGATTGTCCGTCGATCGGGGCAGAGGCGGCCGGCGAGGAGCCGCTTCTCGACAGGGCGTCTGCCTGTTCCTGCATCGTCGTCGGCGCCGCGCCGGTGCCGGGTCGATAGGCCCGCTGCGACTGATCATAGGCTGGATGGTAGCCGCCCTGCTGCGAGCTTCCCGAAAAACGCGGCTGGCGGGTGCCCGCCAAACGCTCGGCTTCGCTCTGCGTCACCGGGCTTGACAGGGCGCCCCCGGCGGAATTGCCGATATCGACCTGCGGCGTCAGCGCATCGGTCGTGTTGCAGGCTGTCAGTAGAGCCATGACGAACAGGAGCGTGGGCAAAATCGCAGCTCGCGTCATCCCTTGGTCTGTCCTTCCCGCAATCGCAATCAGCCCCACCCGAATGTATGCGGGTGGGGACGGTCGTCTGTCAATTCCGGATTCTCACCGGTCAGAGCCCAATGAAATCGAGCGGATGGCGGGATAGCGCGCGCGGCGCGTCCGCAGTCGTCAGATAGGTCTGGCCGAGCGTCATCGCTGTGCCCGTATCGGAATCGGCGATGATCATGTGCACGAAGAGCGACATGTTCGGCTCGATCGGCTGCGGATTGCCGACATGGAACATCTGATGCTCCATCCAGGACGGCGAGAAGCGGGCGCCGAGCGAATAACCGCAGGCATTCAGCCGGTGGCGAGCCAGGCCGCGCTCGTCGATGATCCTGGCATGCATGTCGAAGACATCGCCGAAGGTCTGGCCGGGCTTGAGCACAGTCTCGATCGCCTCGATGGTTTCGCGGCAGGCGTTGTAAAGCTCGCGGTGGCGATGCGTCGGCTCGCCGATGACGATCGTGCGCATCATGGCGGCATGATAATGCGCATAGGCGCCGGCCCACTCGAGCGTCAGCTGGTCGTTGGCGTCGAGCTTGCGGCGACCGGCCTTGTAGCGGCAAAGCAGGGCGTCGGCGCCGGAGCCGATGATGAACTCGTTGGCGGGGTAGTCGCCGCCGCCGGAAAAGATCGCGCCCTGCATGGCGGCGAGGATATCGGCCTCGTCGGCGCCGGGTTTTGTCAGCCGGATCGCGGCATCGAGCGCATCGTCGGCGAGAATGGCGGCGCGCTCGACATAGGCGACCTCGGTCGGGCTTTTGATCAGGCGAAGGCGGCTGACGAGATAGGAAGCGTCGACGATCTGGCCGAAGGTGGTCAGCTGCGCGTCGAGCAGCCGGGCGACGCGGCCGGTCATGCCGTGCGTATCATATTCGATGCCGATGCGGGCGCCGAGAAGGTCCATCTCGACCAGCAGATTCTTCAGGTCGAGCGTCGGGTCGGCATTGACCCGGTCGACCCAGATATGGATGTCCTCGAGGATCGAGGTATGCCTGGCTTGGCGAAGATCGGCCGAGCGGGTGATCAGCGCCATGGTGCCGTCGCTCTTGACGACCAGCGTCTGGAAGAAGCAGTAGCCGAAGGTGTCGTAGCCGGTCAGCCAGTACATGCTTTCCTGGGCGAAGAGCAACAAGGCGTCGAGCTTTTCTTCCTTCATCTTCTCGGTGAGGCGCGCAAGCCGGCTTGCGAATTCGGCCTTTTCGAAATGCAGTGCCATTCTGCTCAAGTCTCCCTGATTGATATCGCGGAAATCTGGCGGCCGTAATCCGGCTCCTTGCGATGTGTCGTCCTGCGGTAGGAAAAGAAGCGCTCATTGTCCGGATAGGTGCAGAGGCCGAGGCTTTCCGCACGCACGCCGGCTTTCGTCAACCGGTCGACCGTCAGCGCCGGCAGGTCGAACATGGCGTGGCCGGGTGTCGCGGAAGGCACGAAAAAGCGCTCGTCATCCGGGTTTTCGGCGACGAAACGCTCGACGAACTCAGGGCCAACCTCATAACTCGCCTGGCTGATCGAGGGGCCAAGGCAAGCGACGATGCGGGCGCGGTCCGCACCCAGAGCCTCCATGGCGGCGATGGTGTTTTCGAGCACGCCTGTCAGCGCGCCCTTCCAGCCGGCGTGGGCAGCGCCGATGACGCGATTGTCGGGGTCGACAAACAGGATGGGTCCGCAATCGGCGGCTAGCACGCCAAGCGCAATGCCAGGGGTGCGCGTTACCATCGCATCCGCGTCGGGGCGGGCGCCGTTGTAATCGGCGCCGATCGTCACGACATCGGGGGAATGGACCTGATGCACGGTTGCCAGCCGCTCGACCGGCAAGCCGAACCAGGCGGCGACGCGACGGCGGTTTTCCAGGACCTTGTCGCGTTCGTCGCTGGAGCCGAGGCCGACATTGAGGCCACGATACATCCCTTCGGAAACGCCGCCGGCCCGAGTGAAATAACCGTGCCGGATCGTGGCGCCCGCCGCTTCGTTCAGCAGCGCGCTTTCGATCGGTGCGGGAGAGGCCGCGTCCTGCATCTGTGATTCCGGGGTTTTTAAGGGGTTTGTTATTATCCCAAGCGCATCGCATATGCGGCGCGCTTCAAGTTCTTGTTTCAGGCGGATGTTGAACCAGCCGCCTGCGCCCTGTCAATCCACTGGACGAAAGGGCAGGAGATCGAGGGCGGGATAGGAGACCGCCATCACCTTGAAGAGTTCGCCCATCCGGCCTTCACCGGCGCCGGCGAGCCTTTCGACCGCCGCCTGGATGACCTGCTGGGTTTGCGGCTCGCGATCGCGGCCGAGGGCGGTTGCGCGCTCGAGGATGCCGAGGCCGGTCAGAAAATCACCCTGATGCAGGGCGCCGTTCAGATGGAGGCCGGCCGCAAGCGCCGTTTCGGCGAGCTGCTGGAAATCGACATGGCTCGTCAGATCGGCTTCGCCGGGATGGGCGAGCGGGGGGTCGAATTCATGCATGCGCACGGCCTGCAGCGTATCGCCGAAGCCGGTGACGAGATGGCCGTAGTCGATCGTAAGCGCCGTGCCGCCGAAGGCGCGCAGCCGCTCGCAGATCGCCATCATCACCGCCTGGCGGGCAGGCGAAATCTCGAAGAGCGTGCCGACCGGCACGTTCTGCACCGGTTCGGGCAGCAAGGTGGGATCGACGCCGGCGACGCCGGCGGCGAAAGTCAGCTCGCCATCGGCGTCGATACCAACCATGCGCTCACGGAACCCCGTCGGCATGCGGACGAACTGGCGGATCGGGATCGCGTCGAAGAGTTCGTTGGCGGCAATCAGGGTGAAGCCGGGCGGTACTTCGTCAAAGCCGTCGTGCCAGGTGATCTTCTCGCCGTGGGGTTCGAGCGTCTGACTCTGGACGTCGCGCAGCCGCTCGCTGGTTTCGACGAGATGCACGGTCATCGCGTCGAAAAGCGGTGGAGCGATGCGGGAGATGACGCGCAGCATGTCGGCCATCATGGTGCCGCGGCCGGGGCCGATCTCGACAAGGCGGACGCCCGTCGGTGTGCCGTGGCGCTGCCACGCATGGACGATGAAGACGCCGATCATCTCGCCGAAAATCTGGCTGACCTCGGGCGCGGTGACGAAATCACCGGAACGGCCGAAGGGCTCGCGGGTGCGATAATAGCCGTGTTCGGGGTCTGCCAGGCAGAGCGAGAAATAATCGGTGACACTGATCGGGCCGTTGGCCTGGATAATCGCCTTGATCTTTTCGCCTAGAGCGGTGGTCATGTCGCGCGTCCTGCCGTTTCTCACAGCTGCAGCGCAGCCTGGCGGCGGGCCCGCAGCATCGCCCAGAGGCCAAGCAGGATCATCGGGGAGGAGAGCACCATGCCCATGGTCAGCCAGTTCGTGCCGAGGAGGTAACCGAGCTGGGCATCAGGCTCGCGGAAGAATTCGACGAAGATGCGCGACAGCGCATAACCGCAGACGAAGACGCCTGTAACGAAGCCGGGGCTTTTCAGCGCGCGCAAGCCATAGACGAAGGCGGCCAGCACCAGGAGCAGAACGATGCCTTCGAGGCCGGCTTCGTAAAGCTGGCTTGGATGGCGGGCGAAGGGACCGCCGGTCGGGAAGACCACGGCCCAAGGCACGTCGGTCAACCGGCCCCACAGTTCGCCATTGATGAAATTGGCGATGCGGCCGAAGAACAGGCCGAAGGGAACGACGGCGGCGACGATGTCGAACAGGCTCCAGACCGGGATGGCGTTGCGGCGGGCAAAGAGGATCATCGCGATCGTCGTACCGGTCAGACCGCCGTGGAAGGACATGCCGCCATTCCAGATCTCCAGCGCACGGACGGGACTGCGCAGGACGGCGGGGAGATCATAGAAGAAAATATAGCCGAGACGACCGCCGAGGACGACGCCAAGCGCTGCCCAGACGATGAAATCGTCGAGCTGCGTCTTTGATATCGGCGAGACGTTGCCGGGCCAGAGACTGTCATTGGCGGCGATGCGGCGCGCATAGGCCCAGCCGAGCAGGATCCCGGCGACGTAAGCCAGACCGTACCAGTGAATCGCCAGCGGACCGATCGAAAAGGCGATCGGATCGATATCCGGGAAAGGCATGATGGCAAGGAGATCGGCTGCTGTCGGCAAGGTTTTCCACCCGTTGAGTTGCGCGGAACATGCCGCTGCGATCCCGGACGGTCAAGTCCATTGTTCGTGATGGCCCGTTCCCGGCCGGTTCCGGCAAGCTTATCCCGTGTAAAGCGCTTGCATCGTCGATGGCGAAGCCCTACCTCAATCCTCGAGGCCCTGAAGGGCTGAATTCACCTCATGCCAAGGGAGAAAAACGCCATGACGACCGGAACGAACCGCATCATGGACGAATTCGCCAAGCTGATGACCGATGCGGCCGGTGCCGCCCAGGGCGTCCGCAAGGAGATCGAAACCGCCTTCAACGCCCAGGCCGAGCGTTGGCTGAACAGCATGGACATCGTCAAGCGCGAGGAGTTCGAGGCCGTGCGCGAGATGGCGATCAAGGCACGCGACGAGAACGAGGCGCTTGCCGCCCGCATCGCAGCGCTCGAGGCGAAGCTTGCCGGCGAGGGCGCTTAAGTCCCGATAAGACACAGATGCGGCGTTGCCTTCATGCCACACGCCGCATCTTCCGTAAAAAAACCAGGTGAGTTTTCCACCTGTGGACACTGCCAAAAAAGCCAATTCGCAGAGTCGCTTATTCTCCCTTCTGAATTGAATTTCGAAGAGCCTTTCCACAGTGGCCGGTCCTATTTTCCGTTCGGGGGGCTGGCAGGGGGCAAGGGGCGCTATACACTGATTTTAAATGATGATTCGAAGCGACTTGGTAAGCTCCGGGCAGGTTATCTGCGTTAAGTCTGGCAGCGGTTCAACGATCATCCGAGTGGTGGTTCCGGTATTTTGCGTGTGTCTTTCTTGTGTTCGTACACCAAGTTAGGTCGCATTCGTTCCGGTCAAGAAGGTGCTGCATGAACCTGATGGAATTGGAAGTCGAGCGTCAGTCGAACCCGGTCGATATGATCGAGTACGTTGCCTCCAACAACGACTGGTCGTTCGAACGGTCCGGCGAGGACGAGATCGCGATGACGGTCGAGGGCCGCTGGACGGACTACCACGTCTCCTTCTCCTGGATGGAGGAATTCGAGGCGCTGCATCTTGGGTGCGCCTTCGATATCAAAGTTCCCGATATCAGGGTCAACGAGGTGGTCAAGCTGCTCTCGGCTATCAACGGGCAGGTGCTGATGGGTCATTTCGACCTCTGGCGCCAGGAAGATGTCGTCATTTTCCGCCAATCGCTGCTGCTTGCGGGCGGCGCGGAGCCTACCAATCGCCAGGTGGAAGTGCTGCTTTCCAGCGCGCTCGATACCTGCGAAGCCTATTTCCAAGCATTCCAGTTCGTCGTCTGGTCCGGCATGGAAGCGACGAAGGCGATGGAAGCCGTGCTGTTTGAAACGGTCGGCGAGGCATAAGATGCCGACGCCCCCTTTTTCCTCGACACATCCCGTCGTTCTTATCGGTGCCGGAAACATGGGCGGAGCGATGCTCTCCGGCTGGTTGAAAAGCGGCGTTCCGGGCTCAGCCGTCATCGTTGTCGATCCCGGCCCGTCGCCGGCCATGCTTTCGACGATCAACGAGGCTGGCGCGACCCATCTGACCGCGCTTCCTACGGATTTGAAGGCAAGCGTGCTGTTCCTCGCGGTCAAGCCGCAGGTGATGGAGACGGTGTTGCCGGCGGTGAAGAGTGCCGTCGGGCCGGACACGGTCGTCGTCTCCGTCGCGGCCGGCAAGACGCTCGGTTTCCTCGAGAAACATCTCGGCAAGGCCGCCATGGTGCGGGCCATGCCGAACACGCCAGCCATGGTCGGGCGCGGCGTCACCGGCGCTTTTGCGAATTCAGGGGTCAGCGATCCGCAACACGAACGCGTCCATTCCCTTCTGCGCGTCTCGGGGCCGGTCGAATGGGTCCCGGCGGAAGCCGATATCGATGCCGTGACGGCGCTTTCGGGCAGCGGTCCGGCTTATGTATTCTATCTCGTCGAATGTATGGCGGAGGCAGGCCGTAAACTCGGCCTGCAGGCGGACCTCGCCATGCGTCTTGCGCGGGAAACAGTCGCGGGGGCTGGTGAACTCATGCACCAGTCCCCCGACGACGCTTCGCGGCTGCGGGAGAATGTGACCTCTCCCGGCGGCACCACGGCGGCGGCGCTCGCCGTGCTGATGGCCGAAGACGGCATGCAGCCCTTGTTCGACGCAGCCCTTGCGGCGGCGCGCAAGCGGGCCGAGGAACTGGCTGGCTGACGGAGACCATATGGCCGAAGAGATCACCTACGCCGATTTCGAGCGTGTCGATATCCGCGTCGGCACGATCATCGAAGCCAGTCCCTTTCCGGAGGCGCGCAAGCCGGCGTTCAAACTCCTGATCGATTTCGGTCCTGACATCGGCATTAAAAAATCCTCAGCGCAGATCACCGTGCATTATACGCCGGAAAACCTGATCGGCCGGCAGGTGCTCGGCGTCGTCAATTTCCCGCCGCGCCAGATCGGGCCGTTCCGCTCGGAAGTGCTGACGCTGGGTTTCGAGGACGAGAACGGCGCGATCGTGCTTGCTGCGATCGAACAGCCGGTGCCGAACGGCCGAAAGATGATGTGAGCGCGAGCTCACACTTAAAGCGCGTCGCGTCGAATTCGGATTCACGCGACGCTTCAAGTCTTTATGTGATGCAAGTCGTTATCCCAAAACAGCTGCGCACTTGGGCGAATGCATTAGTTGTTCGGGGCTTGGCCTGATGTGGCCGCATCGGATCCTCTACGAGGTCTGATCTCCTGCAGGAATGGATTGCTTCGCCGCTCGTCGCCGATGCGACTGCCGGGGCCGTGGCCGCAGATGAAGCCTACGTCGTCGCCGAGCGGCAATACCTTGTCGCGGATCGAATCGAGAAGCTGCTGATGATTGCCGCCGGGCAGGTCGGTGCGGCCGATCGAGCCGTTGAAAAGCACGTCGCCGAGATGAGCGAAGTTCTGCGCACGGTTGAAATAGATGACGTGGCCGGGGGCGTGGCCGGGCGTGTGATAGACTTCAAATTCATGGGCGCCGAAAGAGATCTTGTCGCCGTCCTTCAGCCAGCGGTCGGGTACGACGTCGCGCAATCCTGATATGCCGTATTTTTCAGCCTGCGTTTCGATCCGTTGCAGCAGCGGCAGATCGTCCTGATGCGGGCCGACCACGTCGATGCCGAGGGCCTCCTTCAATTCACTGGCACCGCCCGCATGGTCGAGATGGCCGTGTGTCAGCCAGATTTCCTTGATGGTCAGGCCGTTCTGGGCAATCGCCTGCAGGATGAGCGGCACGTCGCCGCCGGGATCGACGACGACGCCTTCCTTGGTATCGGGATCGAAGAAGATCGTGCAGTTCTGCTGGAAGGGTGTCACCGGAATGATGCCGGCCTGGAGCATGCCCATATGTGCCTCCTTGGTGTCTCTGTTGCTTCGGGTATAGTCCGAAACCACGGCAAGGATAGCCGGAATCTTCCGCCATTGCGGCCTGCCTCACGGCAAAAAGACGGACTGAAACAAGAGTTTATGCCTCTCTTCGCCATTGTCGTAGAGCGGAAAAATCGAATTTTCTTCAATTCTTCAAGGCACTTGGATGAAATCTCCCACAAGCGGCATTTCGCTGGGCGGAGTGCCGGGGAACATCGTGGAACCCCGTGCGTTGTCAGCCCATCGAAACCAAGGAGACGCTCACATGACCTTGAAGAGAAACATTCTGTTGGCTGGAGCCGTGCTCCTGGCAAGCGGTGGTCTTGCGCAGGCGGAGATGATGGCCACGACGGTCAACGATCTCAATGTTCGCGCCGGCCCGGGGCCGCAATATCCGACGGTCGGCCTTGCTACCCGCGGTTCGACCGCGGTGCTTGATGGCTGCATCGAAGGCAGCCGCTGGTGCCGTGTCGACGTCAACGGCATGCGCGGCTGGGTCTATGCCGATTATCTGCAGGTCGATCATGGCGGCAGCTCTGTCATCGTCGAACAGCACCGCGCCGAGATCGGCGTTCCCAGCGTGACTTACGAGTCCACCGCAAGTGTCGTTCCGGCCGATCCGCAGCCGGCACCGGGCGACGAGTTGCTCGGCCCCGTCGGAGCGGTCGAGACCATCACCCCGCCGGAGACGGTCCGCACCTATATCGACACCAATCCGGGCCAGACGGTGCAGCTTGGAGGCGACGTCGTCGTCGGCGCGGAAGTGCCTGGCGATGTCACCTTCCAGACGATTCCCGACTACGAGTACCGCTATACGAGGATCAACGATCGGCCGGTGCTGGTCGATCCCGGTACGCGCCGGATCGTCTACGTCTATCAATGAGTGACAGGAACTGAGGCGAGGCGGACATCGGACCGCCTCGTTCCGGGGCGCTTCTCCCTGCCTTAATCCCGCATCGGTTGATTTTTCTTAACGCTTTCCTCCAAAATATGATAAAATACTAATATGCCGAAGGTTCGGCGTGGATCGGCGATCGGGGAGATCGCCAGAGGAGGAAATCATGGAAGCCCTACTTCCGCTCATCACACAATTGATTGCCGGTGCAATCGGCGGCAATGCCGCGAGCGCCGCTTTGAAGCAGCAGGCGATCAACGTCGTCGCCCGTACGATCGCCGGTGCGATCGGCGGTGTCGCCGGCGGCATGCTGCTCAGCATGGTCGGTGGGGAAGCGGCTATGACCGGCCTGATCGCCGACGGCATCGGCGGCCTGATCGGCGGCGGCATTCTGTCGACGCTTGCCGGACTGGTCATGGCACGGGCGCATAGATAAAAGGCCCGACGGGTCTGTATCTACAGCGCCGCGCGTCTTTTCAGACGCGCAAAAGACGCTGTAGCACTTTGACTGCTGCATAATTTCATCCTTAAGTCGATTCCGATTTAAGGAACTATGCGGTAGTCGGACCGATTGCGTGAGGGCCTTATTCGGCGGCCATCGCCGCCGGATAGACTTCCTTCGTGTCGTCGTTCATCAGTGTTTCGAGATCGTCAACGGGCGCGCTCGCCGGGTCAGCTCATGGATCTTGGCGCCTTTCCAGGCGACGAACTCGCCGTTGAACCATATTTGGCCGTCCGGGTGGGCGAAATGAACTGAAGCCTCCCTAACCCCATCCGGCGCTTCACGCGCTATGCCTGTTGATTGTTGTCCCCATTACGTTTTATCCACAGACGCAAGGGGAGATCGCGTATTGCGTCGGAGTGCCGGACGGGCCTTGGTTTCCAGGGAAATGCCAGGGAAATGAGGGACCGTACGGGGCTCCCGCAGAGGTGGCGGAAGCTAATAGCGACGCAAATTTGTGTCAATGAGGCTGACATATCTTCGCGAAAGCTTCCAGCAGCGCGCGGAAAAGAAAGGAAATGCCGATTGTCACGACAGCCCGGCCCGAAAGCAGGCAAGCCAGAGCCGCTGGCCACGCCGATGGAAGACACTGAGATCATCGATTTCGAGATCATCGAGCTGTTCTTCTTCGCCTATCGCGACTTCGTTTCCGATCCTGATGCTATCCTCGAGAAGAGCGGCTTTGGCCGGGCGCATCACCGCGTCGTGCATTTCGTCAACCGCAATCCCGGCATGACGGTAGCCGATCTTCTCGAAACGCTGAAGATCACCAAGCAGAGCCTTGCAAGGGTGCTGAAACAGCTGATCGATTCAGGCTATATTCGCCAGGTGGCAGGTCCGGAGGACCGGCGGCAGCGCAAGCTCTATCCGACGAAATCGGGGCGAGAGCTGGCGCTTGCCCTTGCCGAGCCGCAATCGCGCCGCATTGAGCGGGCATTCGAAGGGGCTTCTGCGGAGGTGCGGGAGGGCGTAAAAGCTTTCCTTAGCGGCATGCGGGACAGACAGAAGGCGGATTGAATGGCGGTCAAGACAGATATTTCCGACGATGCGGCGCACTTGCTTGTGGTTGATGACGACTCCCGCATCCGCGCGCTGCTCAATCGTTATCTCGCCGAGAACGGCTTCCGCGTCACCGTCGCCGCCGACGGCGCCGAGGCGCAGCGCAAGCTTACGGGTCTCGATTTCGACCTGATCATCATGGATGTGATGATGCCCGGCGAATCCGGCATCGACGTCACCCGCGGGCTTCGCGCCATCAAGAACGTCCCGATCATCATGCTGACGGCGCTGGCCGAATCGGGCAACCGCATCGAAGGCCTCGAGGCAGGCGCCGACGACTATCTTTCCAAGCCCTTCGACCCGCGCGAACTGGTGCTGCGTATCAACAACATCCTGCGCCGCAACGCCGGCGGCGAGGGACCGAAGATCGAACAGGTGATGTTCGGCCCCTACACTTTCTCGCTGACCCGCAAGGAGCTGAAGAAAGCCAGCGAGGTGATCCGGCTCACCGACCGCGAGCAGGAGATCATGCTGCTCTTTGCGCGGCGCGCCGGCGATACGATCCCCCGCCAT
Source organism: Rhizobium sophorae (assembly GCF_013087515.1). Classification (GTDB taxonomy): domain Bacteria; phylum Pseudomonadota; class Alphaproteobacteria; order Rhizobiales; family Rhizobiaceae; genus Rhizobium; species Rhizobium sophorae. The sequence continues at coordinate 358,126 of NZ_JABFCN010000070.1, forward strand.
GAACTGATCGGCAACGATACCGAAGTCGGCGAGCGGACGATCGACGTGCAGATCAACCGGCTGAGGCGTAAGATCGAGGACGATCCCGCCAATCCCGTGTGGCTGCAGACCGTGCGCGGCATCGGATACAGGCTGAGCATCGACTAAACTCAAGGTTCGGGACCGGCGCTGATGGTGACGATCGACAGCTTGCGGCGGGAAGACCGCACTTCTGCGCCGGGCTGGCGCTCGATCGTCCGCTGGTTGCGCCGGCGGCTGCCGACCGGACTTTACGCGCGTTCGCTGCTGATCATCATCATTCCGATGGTGCTCTTGCAATCCGTCGTCGCCGCCGTCTTCATGGAGCGCCACTGGCAAATGGTGACGGAGCGGCTGTCGCTTGCTGTCACCCGTGACATCGCCGCGATCATCGAGATCATCGAGACCTATCCGCAGAATTCGGATTATAGTGAGATCATCCGCATCGCCCGCGACCAGCTCAGCCTGCAGATTTCGATCGAGCCGGACGGCGATCTGCCGCCACCGCGCGTCAAGCCGTTCTTCTCGATCCTCGACGGCATCCTCAGCGACGAGATCACCGACGAGATCCATCGGCCTTTCTGGATCGACACGGTCGGCAACTCGAACCTCGTCGAGATCCGCATCAAACTCGACAACAAGATCCTGCGGGTGCTGACCAAGCGCAGCCAGACCTATGCTTCGAACACCCATATCTTCATTGTCTGGATGGTCGGCACCTCGCTGGTGCTGATCGGCATCTCGATCCTCTTCCTGCGCGGGCAGATCCGGCCGATCCTGACCTTGGCGCGAGCGGCCGAAAGCTTCGGCAAGGGGCAGAAGCCCGATAATTTCTATCCGCGGGGCGCCGACGAGGTCAGGCGCGCCGGCCTTGCCTTCATCCTGATGCGCGAGCGAATCGAACGACAGATCGAGCAGCGCACGGCGATGCTCTCCGGCGTCAGCCATGATCTGCGCACCATCCTCACCCGCTTCAAGCTGCAACTGGCGCTGGCCGGCGACAATCCCGATCTGCATGGGCTGAACGACGACGTCAACGATATGCAGACCATGCTGGAAGCCTACATGGCCTTCGCGCGCGGCGAGGTCGAAGAGGATGTCGGCGAGCTGAAACTGAGCGAGATCTTCGCAAAGCTGGAATCCGATTTCGCCCTGCACGGTAAAAAATTCAGCTATTCCATCGAAGGCGACGACGACATCTCCGTCAGGCCGAACGCCTTCATGCGTCTTGTCACCAACCTCGCTTCGAACGCGCGCCGGTATGCCGATAGGCTCGACATCGAGGCCAAGCACAATGCCAAATGGCTAACCGTCATCTTCGACGATGACGGGCCTGGCATTCCCGAAAAGAACCGTGAGGACGTGTTCAAGCCGTTCTTCCGGCTGGATACGGCGCGTAACCTCGATGCATCAGGCACCGGGCTCGGCCTGGCGATCGCCCGCGACATTGCCCGCAGCCACGGCGGCAACGTCACGCTCGGCGACAGTCCGCTCGGTGGGCTGAGGGCAACGATCCGCATTCCGGCTTAAGCGTTGGCGGTAGCTGTCAGCTTGACGGCTTTGCGCGCATCGAAATCGTCCAGGCGTTGGACGATCCAGCGCCAGAGCGCGGCGACCTGCATGAGGAGATCGCGTCCGAGCGGCGTCAATTCGTATTCGACGCGCGGCGGCACTTCGGGATAGAGCGTGCGGATGACGAGGCCATCCCTTTCGAGGGTGCGCAGCGTCTGCGTCAACACTTTCTGGCTGATGCCATCGACCCTCTCCATAAGGCGCGAGAAGCGCAGCGGCGCGCCGGCATCGGAGAGCACATGCAGGATGCGCAGCGGCCATTTCGCCGCCGCCCGTTCGATCAGTTCACGGGCCCGCCCATCCTGTTCGTCCGTCATGCGGCTGCAGAAATCGAACATGTCGCTGCTCACGTCAGTTACCTCAAGGTGCGTATAGATCGTCTGGGTACCTTCTTTCGATCGGATACAATAGACCATAGATGAACCGGGAACCAAACAAGGAGGGTTTCCGATGTTCAGAGTCTGGTTGATAACAGGGAGTTCGCGCGGTCTCGGCCGGGCGCTGGCCGAGGCGGTATTGGCCGCCGGCGACAATCTGGTGGCGACAGCGCGCGATCCCGGCCAGCTTGCCGAACTTTCCGAGCGGTATGGCAATCAGGTCCTGACGCTGGCGCTTGACGTGACCGACGAGGCGGCAGCAGCGGCCGCAGTCAAGGTTGGTGTGAAGAGGTTCGGGCGCATCGACGTGCTTGTCAACAATGCCGGCTACGGCAATGTCGGCTCGATCGAGGATACCAGCCTTGCCGATTTCCGGGCCCAGATCGAGACCAACCTCTTCGGCACGATCATTATGACCAAGGCAGTCATCGCCCTGATGCGCGGGCAGGGAGCGGGACACATCATCCAGTTCTCGTCCGTCGGCGGCCGGATTGGACCTGCCGGGCGCGGCGCCTATTCGGCGGCGAAATTCGGTGTCGAGGGCTTTTCCGAGGTGTTGTCGAAAGAGGTCGCGCCGTTCGGCATCAGGGTAACGGTGATCGAGCCCGGCGGCTTCAGGACCGATTTCGCCGGCTCTTCGACGGTGCTTGCCGAAGGGCGACAGGACTATGCGGAGACGGTCGGCGCTACGGTGCGCTTCCAGCGTGAATATGATGGTCGCCAGCCCGGTGATCCTGCCAAAGCGGCTGCGGTCATCATCCACATCGCCGATCTCGACGAGCCGCCATTCCGGCTGCTGCTCGGCAGCGATGCGGTCCACAATGTCGAAAAGGCGGATGCGGCGCGTATCGAAGCCGATCGGATGTGGCGCACCGTCAGCGTCTCGACCGATTTTGACGCAGAGGCCGAGTCGCTACCTTGGAAAAAGAAGGCCGGTTGACCCAGGCAAAACAAAAGCGCCGCTGAAAAGCGGCGCTTTGCATCAAGGATATTCGACGATTCAGCCGGCGGTGCAGAAGTGGCTGCGACCGTCATTGCCGATATAAGTGCCGCTACGCGGATCGAAAGTGCGGTAGCGGTAGGAGCAGTAACGCTGCCATTGCGGCGACCAGGGCTCCACCGCCGCGCGGACCGGCGCGTAATATTGCGGCTGATCGACATAGACGCGGCGCGGGGCGCGATAGACCGGAGCGGGCTCGTAATAATCCGGCTCGTAGGCCGGGTCGATGTAGCGGCGCTCTTCATAAACCGGACCGTTATTGGCATTGGCGATGGCAGAGCCGACGATCAGGCCGGTGGCAAGGCCGACGGCGCCGCCAACCCACGCATCGTTGTTGCCGTGATGATTGCCATGGCGCCAGTGGCGGTCACGGGCCGAGGCTTCACCGATGGTGGAAAGCGTGAGTGCGGCAGCGGTTGCCGTCAGCAGAAGGGTCTTGGCGAGCCTGTTCATAAGCACAAATCCTAATCCCGGGAACCGAACGCCGGCCCCTTTCTCGATGGTCGCAGTCGTACAGATTTGTAGCTGAACGAAGGCTGAACGACAAAACCCGGCATGGCTGCCGGGCTTCAACTCGAATTCGCCAGCCTTGTTAAGGGTTCAGCCCGCAATCTGCAGATTGACGGCCTTCGGGCCCTTGCCGCGGCGATCCGGCTCCGTGTCGAAGCTTACCTTCTGGTTTTCCGTCAGGCCGGCCAGGCCGGAGGCCTGAACGGCAGAAATGTGAACGAAGATATCGGCGCCGCCCCGGTCCGGCTTGATGAAGCCGAAGCCTTTGTCGGTATTGAAGAATTTTACAGTGCCAGTCTCTGCCATGCCTCAGGTCCTTTTCTCTCTGCCCGCCATCCACACGGGCAGCATCATAGCATTGCCTCCTTGCGGGAGGTGTTGGCAGGCAATTCTTGAAATGTGAGAAAAAGGTCCCCTCTACCTCGGCCTGTTCCAGGCAGGACTTTCGCCCGCCATTTTCGGAACCGGCTGACCGGGATATTAGCGTTCCCGGCGCGCAAATACTTAAGGACTTCCCATGCTCGCAAAATGCCCGAACGCGCTGAGAGTGCTGCGTTTAAAGGATTTTGGCAAGCAAAAGTTTTTTAACGTGTCGTTCGGGGCACACCCCCGCCGATATCCAATTTGCGCAAAAACGCAAAATTTCCTTCGCCGACAGGGAATGATTAACGTTTTATATCGTCTGCAATATAAGTTCCGAGCAGATTTTCCCAAAAATGCAACGTGAACGCGTCTCCCGCATCCGATAAATTTTTTTCCCGATGGGTGACCCACCCATATTTGGACGCGTGTTCACGTGGCTGGCAGGCGTCGGCGGGCGAATCCCGGCACGAGCTCGACCACAAGCATAGCGATAAACATGAGCGCGCAACCTGCATAACCTGTTACCGGCATCGTCTCGCCGAGCAGCAGGGCTGCAAGCGAGGCACCGAAGAGCGCTTCGGAAGAAAGAAAGATCGCGGCCTGCGAGGGCGTCGTATAGCGCTGGGCGATCACCTGCAGCACGAAAGCCACGCCCGAGGAAAAGATGCCGACATAAAGGATCTCCGGCGCCGCGGCCTGTATTGCCGAAAGGCTGACTGGTTCGACGGCTGCGGCAACGGCCAGCGCACAGACCGCGGTGACGGCAAATTGCGTGGCGGAGAGCGCAAGCGGCCTTCCGGTCTCGGAAACGGTCGTGCCGGCAAGGGTGATCTGGATCGCCCAGAAGACGGCGCAGACGACGGTCAGCAGGTCGCCAGGCGTCAGCGCCGAGAGGTGGCCGCCGGACAGGAGATAGATGCCGGTGACCGCCATCAGCGCGCCCGGCCAGATGATCCAATGCGGGGCACGGCGCAGAAAGAACACGGCGATCAGCGGTACGAAGACGACATAGAGGCCGGTGATGAAGCTGGAATTCGTAACCGTCGTCGTCTGCAGGCCGACCTGTTGCGTGGCTGCGCCGCCGAAAAGGGCAAGGCCGATTAGGATATAGAGCTTCGCATGGCGTGCGCTGGTCTTCTCCTTTGCCCTGCGCGCTTCAAAAAGGACGAAGGGCAGCACCGCCAGCGTGGCGACGGCAAACCGCAGCCCAATGAACCAGAAGGGGCCGATCGCTTTCATCGCCGTCGACTGCGCGACGAAGCCGCCGCCCCAGATGGCGGCTGCAAGCAATAGGAGAAGGTTCGCCTGAACGCGCGTCATGTCGTCCTCAATGGGAAGGGAGATGTGCCCCGGCGGTTAGCAGTTGCGTTTCCTCCAGGCAAGGGTGAAGATTTCATGCCTGGCGACGGAGGTGAGGCCATGCGACGCGAAGAATGGAAGCCGGCCGGTGATGCCGCGCCCAGGACGGCAGGCTATTCCGGCACGCCGCTCGTCAGGAAACTTGGCCTTGCACACGGGCAGGCGGCTGCTCTTCTCGGCATTCCTGAAACGATCGTCGCCATCAATGGTTTCGACGGTTTTGCGTCGGTCGTCCGCGCGCTTCCCGAGACGCCTCAGCGTATGTTCGACTATGTGCATTTGTTTACGACAGAACGGGCGGCGCTGGAGGCGGCCGCGCTTGCGCTTTTCCGTGCCCTGAGACCGGACGGGATGGTCTGGATTTCTTGGCCGAAAAAGAGTTCCCGCGTGCCGACCGACATCACTGAGGGCGTGCTGCGGGAGGTTCTGCTCCCAAGCGGTCTGGTCGACGTCAAAGTCTGCGCGGTCGACGAGATCTGGTCCGGGCTGAAGTTCGTCATCCGCAAGGAGCTGCGCGGCGCGTTGTGACGTCTCAGCCGTTACGAGCTTGGGCTCTCGAGATCCTGAGCAGCGCGCCGTTATCCTCGTCCGTCACCATCAGCAGCGCTCCGTCGGGTGCGACGACGACGTCGCGGACGCGGCCGTATTCGCCCTTGAACAGGCGCTCTTCGGTAACGAAGGCGCCGCCGTCATCACGCTGCATGCGCGAGAGCAGCTGGAACTTTAGCGCCGCGACGATGAAATTGCCGTCCCATTCCGGGAACATGGCTCCTCGATAGACGATAAGCGCGCCAGGCGCGATCGAAGGATCCCAATAATGCAGCGGCTGTTCCAGCCCCTCCTTGGCGGTGCCTTCGCCGATCTCGGCGCCGGAATAGTCTCGGCCATAGGTAATGATCGGCCAGCCGTAATTCTTGCCGGCCTCGGGCTGGTTGATCTCGTCGCCGCCGCGCGCGCCGTGTTCGACGGTATAGAGCTTGCCATCCTTGGCGTCGAAGGTGATGCCCTGCGGATTGCGGTGGCCTTTCGACCAGATTTCCGGCAGCGCCTTGCCCCCGTCCCTGAATGGATTGTCGGCAGGGATGCTGCCATCGGCATTGATATGGATGATCGAGCCGGCATCGTCCTGCCAGTTCTGCGAGCGGTCGCGGTTGCCGCGATCGCCGACGGTGATGAACAGCGTACCGTCAGGGGCAATCGCAATACGCGAGCCGTACTGGATATTGCCTGACGTGAAGCGCCGCATGGTGAAGATAGGCGTCACGGCGTCGAGTGTCTTCTCGTCAGTGGAAAGCGTGGCGCTGAAGGCTTCGGTGCCGGAGCCCTGGCTGCTGGCGATGGCGGCGGTGAAATAGAGTTTGCGAGATGTCGCAAAGTCCGGCGCGAGCGCCACGTCCATCAGGCCACCCTGGCCACGGGCGCTGACCTTGGGCACGCCCACAATCGGGTCGGAGACCTTGCCGTCGCGGACGATACGCATGCGGCCCGGCCGCTCGGTGACGAGATAAGCGCCATCCGGCAACACCTCGACCGCCCAGGGATGTTCGAGGCCGTCGGCGAGCTTCTCGACACGGACGGCGAGTTCCTGCGTGTTGATGGTGTCGGCCGCATCCGCGGACACGGCGCCGAACAGGACCAGCGCTGCGGCGAAATGGAAGGCGGGCATTCTCTTCATCTTGCTTCCCCGTCGTCTATCCAGGCTGAACGTGGAGCGGGCAGGGGAGAGCTTCAACCTCATTCGGTCTGCAATAACGGCTTTGTGTTCGGCGGCTGAACCGAGCCCGTCGCCTGGTCGTCGACCAGTTCCGCCTCGAGGATGTAGCGCAAAGGTCCGCGTTCGGTGGCGTTGAAGGGCCAGCAGGTGGTCAGCACCAGGCGGTGGCCATCGGAGGAGGGATCGATGCCGTTGGCATCCCATGGGGCGATGCGGCCCTCGCCGGCCTTGAAGGTCAATAGTTTGCCGTCGCGGCGAGTGACCTCGATCGTATCGCCCGGCCTTATGTATTGCAGCCAGCGGAAATGCGTGTCGCGATGGGCGGCGATGACAGAGGTGCCTTCCTCGCCGGGCTGCGGTGTGTTGACGAGCCAGGCCGGACCGAAGGCCAGAGCCTCCCCAGAGGCGCCGGAGAGCACGATCGCCTCCTTGCCGAGGCGCGGAGCGCGCACCTTGGCTTCCGTGGTGAAATCGGCCCAGGGCCAGGGTTTTGTCTCTTCGCCTCGCAATTCGGCGGCGAAGGCGCGTTTCAGCAGGATCTGAGAGAGTTCCGCCTTCGCCTTCAACAGGAAACCGTCGCCGATCAGCGCCAGGCCATAGAAGGCAAGGCCGGCGATGGCAAGGGCGATCGCCTTTTCGATCGAGGAAAGACGCCAGAGGAAGAAACCCTTCCGCTGGCGAGGCTTCGGCATGTCGTGGGCCGTGGCGGCGGCCATGGCGAGTTCCAGATAGGTCGGAAGCGGCTCGAATTCGGCCGCTTCCTCGGTCTGGCTTGCGGAGAGCCTAGAGACCATTGCGCTTGACTCCGACCGCGATTATGCGCTTGAGGCGGCGGCGCCAGACGGCCAGTCCGCTTGCCGCCGTCAGCGCCAGGAGCAGCATGGTCAGCCCGCGGATGATCTGCTCGTCGGCACGCGTCGCCGTCTGCGGCAGGTTCACGGTCGTGCTTTTTTGCGCGATCATGGTGGCTGCCTTGGCGGTAGGGGCTGCGGCCATCATGTTTGCGATCTCAGGCGATGCGGCGAGATCCTGTGTTTCGGCCGCCGCTTGCTCCTGCCCGGCGTTTCCTGCCGGCGTGGCTGAGCCATGGCGCTCTCCGCCGCCAGGAGGGGCAGTGTTTTCGCCGAAGACCTTATCGAAGTCCCAACCATCCGGCAGGTTGAGCGGCAGCTTCGCCGAGCCGAGTGGCTGATCGGCCGGGCGCGACGGGGTGACATCCACGGCAACCAGGCTGGTGACGCGGGAGACGAGATGGTGGGCGAGCGCCACGGTCTCGATATCCTTGTCGAGCGCGGCCGGATCCTGACGTTCATAGGCACGGGCCTCGAAATCGTCGATCTTGCGCCGCGCCCAGAGCTTGGAAATGCCGTTGCCGTCGGCGGCATTGGCGATATCCATCTCGACGCGCCAGGGCTGATCGCCAGTCTTGCCGACGATCTGCAGCTTTCCGGCGGGCTTATCGTCAGGCAGTTGCGCGGTCAGCACGACGGGCTCGCCGCTGTAGAGGTCCGGCATCGGGTTCGGCGTGATATCCTCGGCTTTTATGCCTTGGAAGGTTGCTGCGATATCGGTCATGGCTGGGTTCTGCAGCTTGGCGAAAAGCTCGCCCATACGGCTTGCCACCTGGTCGGTCGAGCCGATCGCCGTGAAGGTCCCGCGGCCGATCTCGGCAGCCTTTGTCATGAAATAGGTGTTCGGCGCCGAGCCGATGCCGACGGTGAAGAGGCGGGCATCGCCGCGGTTTGCGGTGATTTCCTGGAAGAGTTGTTGTTCGTTGCCGATCGCGCCATCCGTCAGGAACACGACCTGGCGCAGCGCCCCGGTTGCGACCGGTCCCTGGTTGCGTAGCGCAGCCTGCAAGGCCGGCAGCATTTCCGTGCCGCCGTCGGCGGTCAGGCCTCGGACATAGGCGATTGCCTTTTCGCGATTGTCAGGGGTGGCCGCGACGAGACCCTTGAAATAATCCGTCATCGTATCGTCGAAACGGATGACGTTGAAGCGGTCGCCGGGGTTCAGCTGGGAGATGGCAAGCGCCAGGCTCTGCCTCGCCTGCTCGATCGGCGGGCCGGACATGGAGCCGGAATTGTCGATGACGAAGACCACCTCGCGTTTTGCCGGCGGCGTTGCCGTATCCGGGGCCGTGGGTGGGGTGACGAAGGCGAGCAGATAGGTCTTGCCATCAATCACTTCGCGGAAGAGGCCGGCACTCGGCATCTTGCCGGGAGCGGCCTTCCAGGTGAGTTCGAAATCCTTATCGGCGGGAACGGTGTCCGCCTTCAGGCTGATCGTCCTCGCCTGGGCGCCATCCTGGCTGATATCGACCGCATGGAAAGACGATTTAATATCGCCGAGCGGGAAACCGGCCCGGAGGTCGACGGTCAGCGAAACCGGATTGATCCTGGCGTTCTCACGCGGATCGAGAACGGGGGCTTCGATCTTGTCGCGGTTTTCCACCGGGTCGCGCGGCGTGGCGAAACCGGCGCCGTTGTTGAACTCTACAGTCTGGACGATCGGCGCCGGATTGTAGCGCGGAGCGACGACCATCGGGAAGCGCAGCGAGAACTCGCCACCCGACTGGTGGATGGTCTGCTGGTATTCGATCTGGATGACGATGGTTTCGCCGGGACCGATATTGGCGACCTGGTTGGTGAAGATGTTCGGCCGCTGCTGCTCGAGCAACGCCGTCTTCTTGCCCTCGGCTTTGGCCTGCTCGTAGATCTCGCGGGCTTCCTGGCGCGGCTTGATCTGGCCTTCGATGAAACGTTCGCCGATCTGCATTTTCAGCGCGTCGACGGCGGAATTGTCCGGCAGCGGGAAGACGTAGGTGCCTTCGACCCAACCCTGACTCGGATTCTGGAAGCGCTGCGTCACCTTCACCCTGGCGATCGGGCCGGAGACATCGATGGCGACATCGGTTTTCAGCCGCGGCGCTTCGACATAGAAGCCCGGCTCTTTCGACGGAAAGAGCAGCGAGCCGCTATTGACGTCGTTCGGCCGGACAAGCGCTGCGAGCTGGGCGGATGCCTGCGGGGTCTCGGCGGCGCGGGCGGCGGAGGCAAGCCCCAGTATAGCGGCGATGCAGGCGGCAAAGGCGGTGACGGCAACAAGGACTGAAACGGAAATTCGGCGCGCACGAATGCGCCCTATGGCAAACTCATCTTCCAGAAACATTGGCATACCCTCAATAACCAATTTCGGATGCCGGATGATGCGGCTTTGATCTCGGCGCGCTCGCGACCGAATTGCGGCGTGGCGCGGCATTTGTTGCGGCTTATTCGTGGCAATGGCCGAATTCGACGATGCCACTGATTTCAGGGGATAAATCCGGATGACTTCGGAGATTGATTCAAGATCTTCGCATGGCGCTTCGACCGCGTGACGCAAGCCTCTCCGAAGGGGACGGCGTGCCGGGTGGGCGGCTCGGCGAACCGATCAATAAGAATCATGCCACCATGACGCCTTTCCGCTTGAAATGCCGTCATACATTGGACATAGAGCTAACCGCAGAACTCCGGTCCCGGCTTTCTGCCCGTTTCAACCATTAGGACCGTTATCATGGCTTTCCTTGCCGATGCTCTTTCCCGTGTGAAGCCTTCAGCCACCATCGCCGTCTCCCAGAAAGCGCGCGAGCTGAAAGCAAAAGGACGTGACGTCATTGGCCTTGGCGCGGGTGAACCGGATTTCGATACGCCCGATAATATCAAGACGGCCGCCATCGACGCGATCAACCGCGGCGAGACGAAGTACACGCCGGTTTCCGGTATCCCGGAACTGCGCAAGGCGATCGCCGCCAAGTTCAAGCGCGAGAACGGCCTCGACTATTCCTGGGAGCAGACGATCGTCGGCACCGGCGGCAAGCAGATCCTTTTCAACGCCTTCATGGCGACGCTGAACCCCGGCGACGAAGTCGTTATCCCGGCGCCTTACTGGGTTTCCTATCCTGAGATGGTGGCGCTGTGCGGCGGCACACCGGTTTTCGTTTCGGCCACCCAGGAGCACAACTTCAAACTCCAGGCCGCCGATCTCGAAAAGGCGATCACGCCGAAAACCAAGTGGTTCATCTTCAACTCGCCGTCAAACCCGACGGGGGCGGCCTATACACAGGACGAGCTGAAGGCGCTGACGGATGTGCTGATGAAGCATCCGCAGGTCTGGGTGCTGACCGACGACATGTACGAGCACCTGACCTATGGTGACTTCAAGTTCGTCACGCCTGTGGAAGTCGAGCCGAAGCTTTACGACCGCACGCTGACGATGAACGGTGTCTCCAAGGCCTATGCGATGACCGGCTGGCGTATCGGCTATGCCGCCGGTCCGATCCAGCTCATCAAGGCCATGGACATGATCCAGGGTCAGCAGACTTCGGGTGCGACATCGATCGCCCAGTGGGCGGCTGTCGAAGCGCTGAACGGCACGCAGGACTTCATCCCTGCGAACAAGAAGATCTTCGAAGGCCGTCGCGATCTCGTCGTTTCCATGCTGAACCAGGCCAAGGGCATTGTCTGCCCGGTGCCGGAAGGCGCCTTCTATGTCTATCCGTCCTGCGCCGGCCTGATCGGCAAGACGGCTCCGTCGGGTAAGGTCATCGAGACCGATGAGGATTTCGTTTCCGAATTGCTGGAATCCGAAGGCGTCGCCGTTGTTCACGGCTCGGCCTTCGGCCTCGGTCCGAACTTCCGGATCTCCTATGCAACGTCGGAAGAGCTTCTCGAAGAGGCCTGCCGCCGCATCCAGCGCTTCTGCGGCGCCTGCAAGTAAATTGATACAGCATCGATCGAGGGTCTGCTGGCGACGGCGGACCTTTTTCTTTGCGGCGACGTTGACGATGTAGCTGCATGTAGCTACATTTACCCTCATGAAGACCGTTTCGATCCGTGATGCGAAGAACCGCCTGACCGAACTCGCCCGTGAGGTCGAGGAAGGTGAAACCATTGTCGTGACACGCAACGGCCGGCCGGTGTTCGATCTCGTGCCGCATCAAAAACGCGGCGGTTTGAACCTGGAAGCCGGTCAGGCTTATCTTCGTGCACGGGGCATCACCAATCCCGTGCCGTTCATTGCGGATGATTTTGATGATCCGCTGCCCGAGGATTTTCTTCTAAAGCCTTTGCCGTAGCCATGAGGCTTCTCCTTGATACCCATATCGTTCTCGCGATCCTCCGCAAGGACGTCGGGCAACGGTTCCCGGAGATTGCCACGCTGCTTGGTGATAGCAAGACTGAGGGCTTCGTCAGCGTTGCAAGTCTCTGGGAAACGGCGATCAAGGCTCGATTGGGAAAGCTGGATCCTGGCATGCCGCTTGAAGACATCGCGCGGTCTCTTGAGGAGATAGGGCTGATACTGTTGCGGATAGAAATACAGCACGTCATCACCGCCGCCGACCCCGAGCCGGAGACGCGCGATCCCTTTGATCGCTTGCTGCTGGCGCAATGCAAGGTCGAGGGGCTGCAGCTTGCGACGGTCGACCGGCTGCTCGTCGATCATCCATTGGCGCTGCGGCTCTAAGTTCACGTTCCGATTCAATATGCTCCTCATCTGAATCCGCTTTGCCTCGCAAGTCGTTGAATTCCGATTCAAAACGTGACGCAGAGTGACGGTCCGGCGGGTGATCTGCGGTTGCGGGTTGGCATCAAACCAACTAGATATCCGGCATCAGTTTAAGTCGCCGCTTCGGGAGGCCGGGATTTTGCAGCAGAGTGCCGTGATCGTCTGTTCGGATGTCAACATGCTGCCGGCCGCCTGCTGCACCCTGCTTTCCGTCAAGCGCAATCTCTCAAGTTCCACTGTCGAGTTCCTGCTTCTCGGTATCGATCTCAAGCCGAACGAGATCGCCGAGGTCGGAAATTTCGCGCGGCTGCACGGCATGGCAATCAAGGTGCTGCCCTATAATACGCCGGATACGGCGCTGCAGGCGCGAGGCCGCTGGTCGGGTGCGACGCTGGCGCGGCTCTACATGGATTTGCATATACCCGATCATATCGAGCGCCTGCTTTACCTCGACGCCGATGTGCTGGCGGTTTCGTCCGTCGACGAACTCTTCACGAGGGATTTTCAAGGCAAGGCGCTTGCCGCCATAGACGATTATGTCATGGCCTTTCCCGAGAAGGCCGGCGCACGGCAGCGGAAGATCGGCATGCACGAGGGCGGTCGCTATTTCAATGCCGGCGTGCTGCTGTTCGACTGGTCGGCCTGCCGGGCGAGGGGGCTTTTTGCCAGGGCACGGGAGATCTTCGAGGAGCGGTCGCATCTTTTCGAGAATAACGACCAGGATGCGCTGAACGTCGCTTTCGATGGCGACTGGCTGGTGCTCGATCCGCGCTGGAACACGCAGACCGGCCTCCTGCCTTTCGTCGGCCGGCCGGCGATCATCCATTTCACCGGCCGGAAAAAGCCGTGGCAGGCGACTGTGCCGTGGGTGCATCGCCGGATGGCCAAGCGTTATGCCGAGGATCTCGCCAATACGCCATGGACTTCCTTCTGCAGGCAGCCATCGATGACGGGCCGGATCGCGGGGTTCCTTTCGCATTTGGGAAAGCGGATCGGCGGGCTGGCGCGGCTGGCGCGGACACGCGCTTATTTCAGCAACAGCTAGTGGGACGGCAGAACGCATCGTCCTTGGAAAGTGCATGTGAGCCGATATGGAAGCAATCCCCAGCGACACGCAGACCATGGCCGCCCCGGATAGCGGCTTCAATTTTCTGACGCCGGATGCGTGGAAGGCGCTGTTGTCGCACTATTCCCACATCGTGCTGGTGGCAAACAGTGAAGCCGTAGACTTCAAACGGCTGCGTAACGAATTGCCGGAGACGGCACTCTACGTCTTCTTCAACAATGTTTATAAGGTGCTCGACGAACCCTTCGCCGGCCATGCAGTGCTGTTTGCCCGCAGCGGCGTGATGGGCGCCAATATCGTCCACCGGCGCGAGGCGGCGGATGTTCTGCGCTTCTTTGCCGGCGACGATTTTTTGGGTGTCGTCAACATTCGCGTCTCCCCGGAGGAAAATTTCAGCGAGGAGGGCCGCTTCGAAGGCGCTGAAACCCGTCACCTTGATCTGACGAAAATGCTCGTCGACCTCTATCCGGTGGGCAAGATCGCGACGAGTGGCTTTGCGGTGGCGCTGTGGCTCGCCGAGCTGCAACTGCCGGGCAAGATCCTGCTTGCCGGTTTTTCGGCCAAGAGGAGCGAGAAGTGGAAGGTCTTCGACGTGCACGACTGGACGTTCGAGCAGATCTTCCTGCGTCTCTTTGCCCGGATGGGCACGATCTCGATGATGGGCGGCGTGGATGCCAGCCCCTATGCGGCACTCGCCAGACGGTTTCCACAGGTGCCGCCGATCGAGATCGCGATGACGGCGGCCGAAGTCCTGTCGGAACGGCTCCACAACGCAAATAGCCAGATCGACAGGCTCATGTCCGTCACCAAATCCATCCGTGCCATCGAGGGTTTCTTCCGGCGCTTCAAGCCGAAAACCCGCAAGCAGCGTTTCCTCGAAAAGTCGAAGGAATGACTGTCGAAAGCTCTCCTCAAAAGGTGGGCTGTCAAGCCGCTCTGTGAGTTGACGTTACGCGTGCGGATCACTGCTACCCGTTCCCCTGTCGGGAAGGCGAAGCCTTCAAAGCCCCAGCGCCGTCAGCATGATGAAGGTGGCGAAGAGGATGAAATGCGTCATGCCCTCGATGGCGTTGGTCTCGCCGTCGTTGAGGTTGATCGCGGCGGCAATCAGCGTGATCGCCACCATCACCGTCTGCACCGGGGTCATCGCCATGATGAAGGGCTGACCGGTATAGAGCGCGATCGCCTCCATGACGGGCACCGTCAGGATGACCGTCGACAGCGAGGCGCCCATGGCGATGTTGACCGTCGCCTGCATGCGGTTCCTGAGTGCCGCCCTTAATGCTGTCAGGATCTCCGGGGCGGCCGAAATCGCTGCGACGACGACGGCGGTCACGGCGATCGGCGCGCCGCTGTCGCGCAGACCTTCCGTCATGAAGGTCGCCATGAACTCCGCGAGCAGGCCGATGATGACGACGCCGACCAGAATGGTGGCGATCGAGACCGCGGCCAACTCGTCGGCGCCATGCGCGTCCGGACTTTCTTTCTGTCGTTCGGAGCGCGGATAGCTGTAGCTGAAGAAATAGCTGTGCTGGCCGACCTGCATGCGCAGGAAGAGGCCGTAGAGCGCGATCATCGCGACGATGGTGAAGGCGGAATAATAGTGCCATTTGTCGCTGGGCACGAATTCCGGCACGATCATCGAGATTCCCATGGCGGTGAGGATCATCACGCCATAGGTCTTGCCGGAATTGTCGTTATAGGGCTGTTCGCCGTGCTTGAGGCCGCCGAGCAGGGCGGCCAGGCCGAGAATGCCGTTGATATCGAGCATCAGGGCCGAATAGATCGTGTCGCGCACCAGCGTCGGCGAGCTTTCGCCGCTCATCATGATGGCGAGGATGATGACTTCGACGGCGACCGCCGAGAGCGTCAGGATCATCGTGCCATAGGGATCGCCGACCTTGACGGCGAGCAGCTCGGCATGATGGGCAACGCGGATCGAGGCGAGCACGATGGTGCCGACCAGGCCAGCGGCGGCAATCAGCGCGACGCCGCGCCCCATCCCGATCACCGCATGTTCGAAGAAATAGGCGATCGCTGCAACGGCAAGTGCGGCGACAAGAAACTTTTCCTCTTTAAAGCGTGACGCGATCCCCAAGCCTCAGCTCCTGTCCCGATTCATGCGTTCTATCTAAGTCACTGATTTCGCATATCAAGCAAGTCCTGGTCGAGCGCCATTTGCAGTCTTCGGCGTTTAATGGAATACTGAACGTCATCGGGGCCGGAAAGCAGATCGCGGCGTCCTCGAATTCTCGTCAAGCGGCCGCGATGATCCGGATCCTTTCCGGAAGCGTGCGAATGCGCAACAAGAAGATGAGGAGACGGATGCATGATCAAGGTGGTCTACGAAGTCGTGCCGCATGACGGCGGCTGGGCCTACAGGCTGGGAGGTGTCTATTCAGAGGCATTCCCGACCCATGCCGAGGCGCTCGAAGCTGCGCGCATCGTCGCGGCCGAACAGCAGGTCGGCGGCGATTCCGCCGAGATCAGTTGGCAGGACGAGAACGGCAAGTGGCATGAGGAATATGCCGAAGGCGGCGACCGGCCGGAAACTGAAGTGGTGGACGGCCAGTGGAAGGATCGCACGGCCGAGGCGTCACAAGGCATCGGGAGCTAACCATCTCCCGCCAATGCCCGCGCGACGGTCGCATCGACGAATTCGCGCTTATGCGCAGTATAGCCGTCGCCGTCCATCCGGAACTCGGCTGCCAGCCTGCGTTTGAGTGCGGCATAATCGGCCGCCGCCAGTGGATGCGCGACGAGATAATCCCGGAAAGCCAGCCTGTTTCGATGCGTGCCGTTGCCTGTCGGGCAAAGGTAGACCCGTTCCGCCGGCTCTAAATTTCTCGATAGGAACGCCCAGACCTGATCGTCATAGCGGTTGCCGCGTGGCTCGTAGCCTTCGGCCAGGAGCACGCGTGTGGCGCCGTCGATATGCCCGAGGCCGGGAAGGACGATGTCGATATCGATGATCGGCTTGGCGATCATGCCTGGTATCGACGTGCTGCCGATGTGATCTATGGACAGCGCCTGCGGTAGCAAGGCCAGAAGCCTGTCACGGATCCGCCGGAAGGCTTGCGGCCATTGCGGATCGCAGGGCACGAGTTCAACCGGACTGTGTGTTGTCATATACATCTCGCCTGGAGTGGCGCGCGTCCGACAGAATGCGCTAGGGACGCTCCATTTTCGAAATTTGCGCATGATTCTTTCCGGAAATCGATTCCGATTTGGCGGTCACGCACTGGCCGAATATTGGTGATAGTCCTGCAGGCCCCTGACCAATGCATCGAAGGTGACACGGCAGCGCGGCGAAGTCTTCAGGCTCTCGTGCATCGCCACCCAGGTGCCGAGCGGTATGGCGAAGGCATCGGGCAGGACGTGGACAAGGTCAACGTTCCCCCGGGCAAGTCCGTTCTGGCAGAGACCGATGCCGACGCCGGCACGGATCGCCGAAAGCTGGGCAAGATTGCTGTCGGTTCTGTAGGAGAACTCGATGCCGGGCACCGCATAGCGTTTCATCGCCATGCGGACATAGGCCGTCTGTCGGTCGAAGCCGATGAGCCGGTGGTTTGCGAGGTCAGCCAGGGTTTGCGGAATGCCGTGTCGCTCGAGATAGCGGCGATGGGCATGAAAGCCGAGCGGGATATCGCCGATGCGGCGTACGACGAGTGCAGCCTGCTGCGGCTCGGCCATGCGCACGGCAATATCGGCCTCGCGGTTCACCAGGTCCTCGATCATATCGGATGCCGAGAGCTCGATCTGCAGTTCGGGATAGGTCTCCTGCAGCGGTCCGAGAATCGCCGGCAGCACTTCGACGGCGATGACCTCGCTGGCGCTGACCCTGACCGTTCCCGCCACGCGCTCGCGCTCACCGGATGCGGTGCGCAAAAGGGCGGCGGTGGTTGCCGCCAGCGTTTCGGCATAGGGTTTCAGCGCCAGTGCGGCGTCGGTCGGCAGCAGACCGTTCGGTGAGCGGGTGAAGAGTTCGGCGCCGATCGCCAGCTCCAGTGCATCGACATGGCGGCCTATGGTCGGCTGCGTCAACCCCAGTTCGCGGGCGGCGGCCGAAAGCGACCCCTGCTGAAGCACGGTCAGGAAACTGCGGTAGAAATCCCAGCTCGGCTCCACGCCCATATATTTTTGTATAGCAGATGTATTTCTTTCGTCAATTTCGTTTATGCGGCTCTGATGGCATGATCCTCTCATCCGATTGAAGGAGATGATTGTCATGAGCAGTGAAATGAAGACGATGGCCCTCGTTCTTGGCGCGACTGGCGGTATCGGCAGCGCGGTTGCCCGCAAGCTGCTTGCGCGCGGCTGGCGCATCCGGGCGCTCAACCGTGATGCCGCCAAGGCGTCGAGGAGCGAGCCGGCTTTCGAATGGGTGCAGGGCGATGCGATGAATGCCGGTGACGTCCTGAGGGCCGCCGAAGGCGTCGGCCTGATCGTCCATGCCGTCAATCCCCCCGGCTACCGCGACTGGGAAACGTTGGTGCTGCCGATGCTCGGCAATACCATCGCCGCTGCTCGCGCCGTCGGTGCGCGCATCGTGCTGCCGGGCAACGTCTATAATTTTGGTCCCGATGCGCTGCCGGCGCCGACGGAAGAAAGCCCGCAGCATCCGGTAACGAAGAAGGGGGCGATCCGGGTCGAAATGGAGAAGCGGCTGAAGGCGGCGTCACAGTGCGGCGCCGGCGTCATCATGGTCAGGGCGGGGGATTTCTTCGGCCCAGGCACGACGGCCAATAGCTGGTTTTCGTCTGGTCTCGTGACTCCAGGCAAGCCGGTCGGCACGATCAGGAACCCGGGTCGGCGCGGCATCGGTCATCAATGGGCCTACCTGCCAGACATGGCGGAAACCATCGCCCAGCTCATCGAGCGGGCCGACCGGTTGCCGGCCTTCGCCGTCTATCACATGGAGGGCTTCTGGGATGCGGACGGCATGCAGATGGCCGAAGCGATCAAGCGCGTTGCCGGTGGTAAGGCGAAGATCGGCAACTTCCCCTGGTGGATCGTGCCGCTGGCGGCGCCCTTCGTTCCCATCATGCGGGAGCTCAAGGAGATGCGCTATCTCTGGAAGGTGCCGCTGCGGATGAGGAATGACAAGGTTACGGCCGAACTCGGCAAAGAGCCGCAGACGCCGATCGAGGAGGCGGTCAGGGCTTCGCTCGTGGCGCTCGGCTGCCTGCCCGAACCGCATCGTGACACGGCAGTTGCCTTTATCGGGCACCCGTCGCAGAACGCCGGTTAGAGCGTATCCGGATTTAGTTGAATCGGAGGGGATTCCGTTTTTGGCTGTTTTGTGAT
>NZ_JABFCN010000071.1 GCF_013087515.1 Rhizobium sophorae
AAGGCCAGCTCGGCTGCTGCGGCACAAAAGAGAGGAGAAAAGGCCAATCCCTTGACCAAGCCCTGATCAGAAAACCATACTCAGAGGTGGCTCACTTCTCGGTGGAAAAACCGGCTCAGTTCCGCGTGGAAAACAACAACACAGACATTCCCAACCAAAAGGGGGCAATCTTGGACAGGCTTTCGAGCATGGCTGTTTTCGTTAAAGCCTCCGACCTCGGATCTTTTGCCGCAACCGCAGAAGCCATGGGAATGTCGCCCCAGATGGTCGCCAAACATGTCGTGTTCCTGGAAGACAGGCTTGGGACGGCCCTGCTTCACCGCACCACCCGGCGGCAAAGTTTGACCGACGTGGGAAGGGCCTTTTACGACCGCTGCAAACAGTTGCTTTCGGATGTCGAAGCGGCTGAATCCATTGCCCACGACATGCGTTCCCAACCAAAAGGCGTGCTGCGGGTCAATGCTCCGGTGACGTTCGGCTCTTACAGTTTGGCGCCATTCGTGACGCGGTATCTGGATCGCTACCCCGGCATGCAAATCGACCTGACGCTCAACGACCGTTTCGTCGATCCGTTGGAGGAGGGGTTCGAGGTCATGGTCAGGATCGGGGAGGTCGACGACCCGTCGCTGGTCGCGCTTCCTCTGACTCCTTATCGGCTTATTGTCTGTGCATCTCCCGACTATCTTCTCCGGCGGGGCAGCCCCCGAACACCGTCGGATTTAGAGCAACACGATTGTCTTGTTTATGGCGAAGGCCCTTCTTCAATTCCATGTCGCTGGCAGTTCACCCGCTGGGGCAAGACCGAGGAGGTAGGGGCTGCCGGCAGAATCCGCAGTAACGACTGGAAGGCGTTGTTGCATGCGGCGATCGCTGGCTATGGCATCACCTTGGGACCGGAAACTGTCTTGAACGCAGAAATCTCTGCTGGGCGACTGGTTCAAGTTCTACCCGATCATGAGGGGCCGTTTCGTCCCATGCACGTGGTCTACCCTTTTGGGCGCCGGCCTACCGCCAAGGTGCAGAGTTTCGTAGAAGCGCTGATCGATGAATTTGGGCCGGACGCGCCCAAATAGGCGACGCAGGAGTTCTAGCCAAGCGGAGAGAGTTCCGCGGAGAAAGCGTGAAAGACTCGCGGCGATCGAAGCAGCGCCGCATCGACGTGTCGGTTGGCACTTAACGGCGAGAATGCGGCCGTTTCTGTTTTGGTTTGCAGTTAATTTGAGATTCGGCGGCCGAGGATCTCAACTTAACCGCAGATGCGAAGATGTTAGACATCGAGATCGCAAGCCGTAATGTTGTTGAAAATGTTATTAAATCTACATACTGCCTGTGCCTAGGTTGATCTTCAACGGATTGCCGATTTCCGAGAGCGCGTGAATTTTGACGCCTCACCAGTCTCAGGTTAACTGCCAAACATTGTGTAGGAATCTCAGATAAACTGCCAAGTCTCAAATTGAGTTCCGCAGTAACGTATTGATTTTGTTAGGATCGAGTCGCTGTTAACTGGAAAACGACAGTGGCGCGCATCGGCGTGCCCTTCGACTATGTCATCACAACAGAATAGGCGCAGGCCTATATGTACTGGGACATGAAAGCTCGTCACGAACTGGGCCTACGGGGTATCTGGGTGAATCGGCGGGGAGAAGCCGGCAATCCAGACTGGCTGCCTTATGGGGAAGTGTCGGATTTGAACGGAGCAGCCGAATTGCTCCTCGCCAGTCAGGACTGATTTACAGATGTCCTTCCCGCGCGACAGCAGCCATCGTCCTAGCAGGTCATGGGGGCCCTCCGCCGGTGCCCTGTATTAGGATCGCGGGAGCTGGACCTCTATCGCCGCTTTGTCGAGCACTGACCATACTCTGGCGATCTTGCCGACCTCATATTCATAGAAGACGTTTTCGGAAAACTTCACGCGCTTGCCATTGACGGGTAGGCCCAGGAACTCGCCGCTCGGACTGATCTCAAATTCGAGGCGGCTGGCCAAAGTTTTCTGGTCGGAGACCAAAATGCTTACCTTAAAATGCAGGTCGGGGATCTCGCGGAATTCCCTCTCCCGGGCCAGTCGATATGCATCAAGCCCGATCATCTCGCCGTTATAGGCAACTTCGGTGCCGACATAGGTTCCAAGATTGTCCCAGTCCTGAGAATTGAGGCAGTCGATATACCCTTGGTACAAATCGGCCAGGGTGCTCGTCATCTTTGTATCCTCATCTGCATCAGAGTCATCCGCTCGCGGACCTTGATGACAGCGCTCGCGAAATCCCTGGGCCGCTCCTGCGGTACATTGTGACCAGCGTCGACGACGCGGTGCTCGTGAAACCCGGCGAACATCTTTGCGTGGTCCGCCGTCCCTCCTGGCTTCAGGGGATCATTGGAACCGTCGATGGTTATCGTGGGCACGGTTATCCGAGGCTTCTGGGCCAGACGGGCTTCGAACGCCTGCAATGCAGCTTCGCCGGGCTCAAGGCCGAGGGAGTGCCGATAGCAGCTGATCACGACGTGCACGAAGTCAGGATTTTCGAACGCATCGGCTGACCTGGCAAACGTAGCATCATCGAACTGCCAGCCAGGAGACCACTCTCTCCACAGTATCAGGCAGAGATCCCGACGGTATTGCGACAGGCATTCGCGGCCACGCTCCGTCTGGAAAAGATGTTGATACCAGAAGACCTTTTCCAATGCATGAGTAGTTGGGTGCTGTTGCCCGTTGACATCAATAATGTCGTAGCCTGCGTAGGAGACGAGGCCGCCGATGCGGTCCGGCCAAAGGGCTGCCGCCACGCAAGAGGCATTTCCGCCCCAGTCGAAACCGCCCAGAATGGGCCGTTCAATCCCAAGCGCCTCGATCAGCTCGACGATATCGCTGCCGCGGGCCGCTTGCTGCCCGCTCCGTGGCGTCTTGTCCGACAGGAACCGGGTCGGCCCGAAGCCGCGAGTGTAGGGTACGATGACCCGCGCGCCAGCCCGCGCCAATGTCGGGGCGACGTCATCGAACGCGTGCACATCGTAGGGAAACCCATGGGAAAGGATCACCGGCCATCCGTCAGCCGCGCCATACTCATGGTAGGCGATAGACAAGGTTTCGGTATTTACGGTCCGTGTCGTGGTCATATCTATCGCCTTCAACGCCTGCCGCCTTCAATCTTGGCGATGAACGCCCGCAGGTCGGCAAGCATCAGCTCCGGTTGCTCAAGCGCCGCGAAGTGGCCACCCTCCGGCATCTCGCTCCAATGAACGATATTGTAGGACTTTTCGGCGAACGAGCGGGGTGGGGGCAGGAATACGGGATCAGGAAACGCCGCCACGCCCGTCGGGACCTTGATGCGTGTACCTACGGGAAAGGTCTGGGATCCTTCCAGTCGTTTGCCGTGGTAAATCCAGGTCGATGTGACGACGGATGACGGTGCTAAGTAGAGCATGATATTCGTGAGCAGTTCGTCTTCCGAGAACTTGCTCCAGATATCCGGACTACCGTTTGCCGTCTTGCCCAGGTCAGCCCACTTGCCAAACTTTTCCAGTATCCACCCAGCCGTGCCGACCGGACTGCCGGCGAGCGCCACCCCGAGCGTCTGCGGGCGGGTCTCCTGCTCGTGGTTGTAGCCCGTCTCCCAGTCAAGGATTTCAGCGCGTCTCTTGAACAGGTCTTTCTCTTCTAAGGTCGTCGGTTCGACGCCCTTGGCGAGGACGCTCACCATGTTGAGGTGGAAGCCCAGCAACGCGTCCGGTTGACTGTAAGCCATCCAGCTGGCGATCGCCGCACCCCAGTCGCCGCCCTGGACGAAGTATCGACGGTCGCCAAACAGTCTCGTCATCAGCACATGCATTAACTCGCCGATCCGGCGCGGGCCTAGCACTCCTGTGATCGGCTGTGAGAATGCGAATCCGGGCAGGGACGGAATGACGACGTCATGTCCGTCCGCCACGAGCGGATCGATGAGGCGTTCGAATTCGAGGTAGGATCCTGGCCATCCATGCAGGAGGAGGACAGGTGGCCTCATACCCTCGCCCTTGGCGTGCAGGAAATGTATCCCTTCGCCCTCGACGTCGGTCTTGAAATTGGGAAGCCGATTGAGACGTTGCTCGACCGCGCGCCAGTCATACGTATCAAGCCAATAGGCCACCAGGCGCTTGAGGTCGTTCACTCCGACGCCTGCCGACCAGCCACCCGCATCCGGAAGCTGAGCCCAATCGTAGGCGGCGACCTTGGAGCGGATGGCCGAAATTCGTTCATCGGATATGTGGATGGTAAATGGCGAGATCATCCTGTTTTCCACGTCATTCAAACGCCTGTGGGGAAGCCCGCGGGCAGGAAGTTACATAGGCCTGTCTAACGCAAAGATGGACATTTATTCCGGGCTTGTGTATGCCTATTTTGCGTTAAATGCTTTTGCGCAGGACGCACAAATGGCCGGTGTGGAAGTAATTGGCGATCTAGAGGTGTTTACCCTCGTTGCCGAAACGGGAAGTTTTTCCGCGGCGGGCCGCCGCCGTGGTCTTGCGCCTTCTTCAATCGCCAGGATTGTCGATCGCATTGAAGCAAGGCTCGGCGTTCGCCTGTTGCTGAGAACCACGCGGTTGCTGACGATTACACCGGAAGGCACGGCGTATCTGTCTGCGGCCCGCAGAATCCTTGCGGACCTGCGGGAAACCGAGCAGATGATCTCGGACCGAAGTTCTCCGCGCGGGCGCCTGCGGGTGACAACGTCCATACAGTACGGGAGGCTGTCGCTGGTTCCGCTCCTTGGCGAATTCATCCGGCGCTATCCCGACATCATGCTCGACGTCAACCTGACTGACACCGTCGTGGATATCGCCGCTGGGCAGGCGGATGTGGGTATTCGTTTTGGGCCGCTTGCAGACGGGGCTCTGACTGCGCGAAAGCTCGGCGAAACGCGCAAAGTGATTGTCGCTTCTCCCGAATACCTTGCGCGTCGGGGCACGCCGAAAGTGCCGGAGGACCTGCATGATCA
Organism: Rhizobium sophorae; assembly: GCF_013087515.1. Lineage (GTDB taxonomy): Bacteria > Pseudomonadota > Alphaproteobacteria > Rhizobiales > Rhizobiaceae > Rhizobium > Rhizobium sophorae. Next base: position 4,971 of record NZ_JABFCN010000071.1, read on the forward strand.
CGATTGCCTCGGTTTCAACTTCAAGCGAGCCGCCCCGACCTGGCCGTTTCGGAAAGACGGTCGCGATTTCCCGTTGACAATCAAAGGCAGCGTGGAGGCAAACAACGGCGAGACGCTTGGACAACTCGCCGCAGAAGGCGTGGGCATTACGCGCGTGGGAACTCAGACCGTAGAGGAGGCGATTCAATCGGGGCAGCTCGTGCCGCTTCTGGAGGACTTCAATCCTGGAGAGGTCGAGGAAATTAATGCGGTGTTCGTTGGCGGCGCACACACTCCGGCGCGCGTCAGATGCTTTATCGACTACCTCGTCGAAAACTCACGCCTGCTCGGTACCGGACGCCCGGTGCATCCGGACGAGGCACTCAACCTATAAAGTTTGAGTTATAGAGATGAACTTACTATCGGCTCTCTGCATAGACGTTTGCCTAAGACTAGTTTCCTAATTGTGGGCCGCAGGTTCGATATGGTTCAAGAGCGCGATGCCAACTCGCCAAGATCGGCAAGACCGCGATGTAGGGACATGGCAGTGTCCAATTCCTGCCTGGTGTCATGTCCCTCGCGATACAGGTTTATGATGATCGCAGCGGCAAGCTCAGCCTCTGCGCTGTTCTTGGTCAAATGGTGAGTTTCCAGCCAGTCTTTGAATGATTGGTCGATAACCGACAATTCGTTCGGACCGAATGACGTTTCTAAAAATGCGCGCATACCCGTTCCCTTCTCGCGGCGCACATATGGGAAATCAGCCAGAAAGGGTCAAGTCTGCTGCTTTGGTGAGCTGAAATCGGTAGCGGTCTGTCGGATTAGAAGCTGATTTCATTGCGAAAAGACCTTGCTGCGACCATCTCACGCTATACATTGAGCACTGGGACGAACGTTTGCGACGTCGCAACGATTTAGAGTGGGCGCCGATGCAGAACGAAACGGGGGAAATTTTCTCGGGGCAAGACGAAATCTCTCGAATGCTTGAGCGGGGAGACTGGGACCAGTCCATGCTTGGCCCGCCTTCGGTTTGGCCTCCGTGCCTGAGATCCGCTGTCGACATTATGCTGCCTTCCATGGCGCAGATCGTTTTGTTCTGGGGGCCGGACTTAGTCGCCCTCTACAACGCACCCTATGCACCGTCGATCGGACAACGGCACCCGAAGGCTTTCGGTCGCCCGGCACGAGAAAACTGGAGCGAGCTATGGGACGACCTCGAACCGCTCCTGCGTCAAGTCCTGGACAAAGGCGAGACGGTCGCCGCCAAGGACCGCCCATTTTATATCGAGCGGCACGGCTACCCGGAAACTGTGTATTTTGACATTTCTTATTCCCCGGTCCGCGATGAAAACAAGACCGTTCGCGGGGTCTTTTGCATCGTGAACGAGACGACGGACCGGGTTCGCGCCGATCGGGCGCTCCAGGCAAGCGAAGAACGGCTGCGGGCGGTAATATCGCAGTCGGCGGCAGGGATCGGTCAAGCGAGCCTCGATGGCGAGATCCTGCACGTCAACAAGCGGTTTTGCGAGATTGTCGGCTACGAGGAACAGGAGCTGCTCGGCAAGAACATCCGCGACATCACCTATGCCGACGATATGCCCGAGCAGACCCGATTGTACCAGCGGCTTGCACAGACCGGCGAGAGCTTCGATCTCGAAAAGCGATATGTCCGAAAAGATGGCAGTCTCGTCTGGGTGAACAATACCGTCTCGCCGCTTCGAGACGATAGCGGCAGGATTCGCCAGGTTGCGGTCGTCTCGATCGATATCAGCGAACGCAAAAAAGGGCAGGAGGTCGAGCGCCAGCTGGCGTCCATCATCGCATCTTCCAACGATGCCATCCTAGGCATCGATCTCGATATGACTATCACGTCCTGGAACGCCTCGGCGGAGAGGCTATACGGTTATAAGGCGGACGAGATCATCGGTCAGTCCGTACTGATCCTTGTGCCTGCTGATCGGATCGACGAGGAGCCGACGCTGTTGAGCCGCGTCAGGGCCGGATCGACGGTGGAGCCTTACGAAACCAGACGCCGTCACAAAGATGGCCATCTCGTCGATGTTCTCCTCAGCGTCTCGCCAATCTACGACAGTGCCGGCCGGATCATCGGCGCATCCAAGATCGCTCACGATATTTCTGCGAAAAAGGAAGCGGATCGGCTTCAGGCAGTGCTAATTGGCGAGTTGCACCACCGGGTGAAGAATGTCTTTGCGACGGTCATGGCGATTGCCCGTCAGACCCTGGCAAAAGATGCTGAGGCCAGCGGTGCGGTTACCGCTTTCGAGGCTCGCCTTTCGGCCATGGCACATGCCCACGACCTTCTGGCAGAGGGGCATTGGCAGAGTGCCGATCTCAAGGCTGTGGTAGAGCAGGCTATCGCTCCATATCCTTCAGAGCGGTTTGATGTTTCTGGCGATCCGGTCTTGCTGCCGCAAAAAGTCGTTGCGTCACTCTCGCTTGCTCTCCATGAACTCGGCACAAATGCTGCCAAATATGGTGCACTCTCCAATGCGACAGGCAGAATTGCCATCAGCTGGAGCTTCGCTAAAGAGACCGGAGATCTTCGCCTCGTTTGGAGGGAGATGGACGGACCGGAGGTTCTCCCTCCGACCCGCAAGGGCTTCGGGTCCCGCCTCGTCGAACGCTTGTTGGCCGCGGAGCTGAACGGCAAATCGACAATCGCCTATGATCCGTCCGGTGTGATTTGCGAGATCGAGGCGACGATAACGTCTTTGCCCTGACAAAAACCGGAACCAATTCCCCAGCCGCGGCATTTGTTGCGGACAATACGATCAGGACCCCCATGCAAGAAAAGGATCAATATCGGACCGATGCCCGCAACGCCGGCGACCGTCTCGTCGCCGGACATGTAAGCGAGGATCCATTTGCGGCCGCGTTCAAGGCGACCCGGATGCCAATGATCGTCACCGATCCGAACCAGTCCGACAATCCGATCATCTTCTGCAACGAAGCCTTCCGAAGGCTCACGGGCTACAGAGATGACGAGATAATCGGGCGCAATTGCCGTTTCCTGCAGGGTCCAGAGACTGACAAAGCAACGATCGCGAGGATCCGGGAGGGCATCGCGGCCGGCCACGACGTTGCTGTCGATATTCTTAATTACCGAAAAGACGGCACTACGTTTTGGAATGCGGTATTCATCAGCCCCGTCCGGGACGAGGCAGGGACAATCATCTATTTCTTTGCGTCCCAGCTCGATTTCACAACGGTCAAGAGCCGGGAAGCAGACCTGGCGGCTGCGCGCCATGAGGCGGAGGCGGAGGTGGCAAAAAACACCGCCACCCTTAAGGCGGCACTGGAGGCGCGCACGCTGCTCGTCCACGAGGTGGACCATCGGGTGAAAAACAACCTGCTGACGATGGCTTCCATCGTAAAAATGCAGGCACGCATCACCACCGATTATCGGCAAAGGCAGACACTCATGTCGGTCCTCAACCGAATAGAGGCCCTCAGCACAGTTCAGCGAAAGCTGTTCACGCTCGACGACGTGTCGAAGTTCGATATCTCAGAGTTCACAAAGGAATTGGTGACAGATCTTGTCGATGCCACTGGCCGCAACGACATCCGTCTGTCTTTGGATCTTTCGCCGTTGCTCGTGCCCGCTGTCAAAGCCACGCCTTTGTCGCTGATCGTCAATGAGGTGGTCGGCGATGCAGTTCGACGGGGCCTCATGGACGGCGGCGGCGACATCCACGTGCTGGTCAAACGCCTCAACGGTCATTTTCTGATCCGTGTCGAGGACACATCCGAACCAGTTGAGCCTGATATTGAAAGCACCGAGCTCGGACGCATGTTGATCGAGGCGTCTGCTTTGCAGCTCGGCGCCGAAATCGAACGTAAACAGGATGGACGAAAGACGGTTGTCGATGTGGTGCTGCTTGTCGGCGACCATCAGGAGAATACACATTGAAAGTTATGATCGTCGAAGACGAAATGCTGCTCGCCATGGAGCTTGAAAGCGAGGTGGAGATGGCGGGCCATCAGGTTACAGGCCTCGCCATGAGCAGCATCCAGGCGCGCGAGCAGATCAACGCGTCGAAGCCTGATTTCGCATTCGTCGATATCCATCTCATGGATGGCCCGACCGGGATCGACGTCGGTCGCGAACTAGCAGCTGCGGGCATCCCCTATGTCTTCGTGAGCGGCAATATCAAGAAGATCCCGGAAGGGTTTGCCGGCGCACTCGGTGCAATCGAAAAGCCCTATACCATGAACGGAATGAAAAATGCCCTGACTTACATTTCCGCAATCGTCGGAGGCGACGAAAGTGAGTCACCGCCCGCAAGTCTGGTTTTGGCAGAAGACGCGAATGCAGGGAAGCGGTTTGGCTAAGACCCAAGGAGGAGCGTCGGCCAACACGGAGCAAAAATGGGAGGAATTGATGAGTGACAACCAAAACATTTTGAAAGAGGTCAAACCGAGGCTGCACGCGTTGATCGATGAGCTCGTCGCTAAAGGTGCCGAGAGATCCGCGGTGATCTACATGATCGAGAAGGAATCTGCCCAGCTTCGTGATAGGATGGACGAGATCCCAGATCATCAGATCGACGAGCCCTCAAACGATTGGCCGTCGGCGAGTAAAGCCCAGTAAGTCTTGTCTTGCTTGCCTTCAAGGTAATGATCGCATCGAGCACCGTGGTGGGCGGGAAGCGCAGAAGGCGGCTTGATCGTTAAGTTCATCCAGTGAGTCAGGGGCGCCATTGCGGTGGCGCCCGTCAACATTCCGGGTTGGGAAGGAGAGAGCGATGAAACCCGACATGTTTAGAGAACCGGTCACGATCCTCGTCGGTATGGGCTTCCCTGCGGAGGTCTGCGGCGTACTAGATGCATACCGACACCTGGTCGAATGGCCGGTATCGTTCAGAGACGCGGCGCATTCGGTTGCCCTGAAAGCATGCCAGGCGGCACTTCGTGGCGAGATCGAAGCAGAAACGGCGCGTGGCCTCTTCGCAGCATTTGCGGCGAAGCATGATTTGATGGCTCCCGAAACGTCAGCGATTGCTGCCTCTCGCATGCGACGCGACCGCGATCCCCGCGTGCAATGAGGTGATGTCATGGAAAACGCCATTTTGCAGCAGGCGGTCGACCGTGCAGTTACCATGGTGTCGTTTGGCAGTTAACCGTGAGATTGCGGTCGTTGTTTTCCCATTTGGCACTTAATTTGAGATTCTATCGGCCGAGAAACTCAAATTAAGTGCAACTGTGACGACCCAAGCGGCTGACGAGAACAAGCAGATCCCTCC
>NZ_JABFCN010000072.1 GCF_013087515.1 Rhizobium sophorae
GAACCTGTATTGCGTCCGGCGCGACGGCGATCACCTCGCCCAACATGCCATTCTTGACGCCGAGATCGCGATCGTTCTCCAGGAAGACGATGCGATCGCCACGCGCAAAGGATCGCTTCCCATTGCTGGTCTGGTAACTCAGTTCCTCACCTTTATCACCAGACGGGTTGCTGCCCTTTGCCAGTTCACCGCGATCCTGCAACCGAGCACGAATGCCGGCATTGATGGCACGGACGTCGTCGCGTCGATGGGCCATCGCAATGCGCGTGTCGTTGGGATTGGCCGATCGGTCAGCGACGTAATCGGCAATGATCGCGTTCAGGGTTTCAGCGCGATCCGTCTTCAGATGAACGCTTCCCCGTGCCACGTAGGCCGACAGCCCGGCAGCGGTCCGGTGAGAGGCAAAGTCAATCGAAGCCTGCTTTTGCCAATCGGCTTTTTGCCGTCGAACTTCCGAAAGCTGCGCATGGCCGACGGCTTCCGCGATCGCCCGAAACGGCGCGCCCGCTCCGATCGCCTGAAGCTGTTCATGATCACCGACCAGGACGAGCTTGGCGCCGGCCCGTTTGACCTCGTCGACGAAGCGGGCGAGCTGACGGCTGCCGACCATGCCGCCCTCGTCGATGACGAAGACGTCACGAGCATTGAGCCGACCGCGATCGGCCTGCCAGCTGTATTCCCACGACGCCAAGGTGCGGCTCGCGATCCCGGACGATTGCTCCAGACCCTCTGCCGCCTTGCCGGCCAATGCCGCGCCATGAACACGATAGCCCTGCGCTTCCCAGGCGTGCCGGGCAGCCGCCAGCATCGTGCTCTTGCCGGCACCGGCAAAGCCGATCACCACGGCGATCTGAGCTGGACCCGTGACATGCTCGATCGCATGGCGCTGTTCAGCCGACAGCCCCTGCCCCGGTGAAGGATTTCCCGCCTGGATCGATCTGTCCTGTTCGGCGATCGCAGCATCGACATTGCGCTTGAAGACACCGTGGTTTTGGCGCGCCTTCATCGCCATGACATTGCTGGCGATCGCGCCCTCGATCGCCACCATCTCGACCGTCGAATAGCGTGCCTCGCCATCGCGACCCCGAACGCTTGAACTGTCGGGCCTCAACTCGACCAGAGCCTTCGACGCCATGACTGCGGCAAAAGCATTCTGGAAGGTCTGCGGATCGTCATTGATGTAGCGATGCAGAGCCCTGGCAATGTCATAGCGGTTGAAGACGCTCTTCTCGTTGGTAATCAGCTTCAGGATCTCATCCGGGCGCCTCCGGATGGTCTCGGCATTTCGCTCGGCCGATTGCGGTGAGATGCGGGTGCGCGAGACTGCCCCACCCTGCCGATTGATCTCAGTCGCATGCACACCGACATGTTCGGTCGGCTCGATCGTGATCCCGGCTTCCAGATGCGAACGGTTGTCGATACGGATATCGAGGCCGGCCCTCTCAAGGTGCGTGTTGGCCAGATGCTCCCACGCCTGGCGCAATTCCATCAGCTGCAGTTGCGATGGCGGCAGGTGGTTGGCGAGAAGCCATCTGTTTTCCCGCTCGAGCATAGTCTTGTCGCCAAGACCGGCTTC
>NZ_JABFCN010000073.1 GCF_013087515.1 Rhizobium sophorae
TGGCGTGCATAATGTGCTTCTTGCTCTTCCATCTGCATCGCGCCAGCGTCGCAACGAAATTCTGGAGCACATCCGCAAAGCCAGGGTGAATGTTCGAACATTGCCGGATCTCACCGCCCTGGCCCAGGGACGTCTCGCGGTCTCCGACATTCGTGAGCTGGAGATCGAAGATCTGCTGGGAAGAGAAGCGGTGGCGCCCCGGCAGGAATTGCTCGACAAGGCGATGCGCAACAAGGTGGTGATGGTCACGGGTGCTGGTGGCTCGATCGGCGGCGAGTTATGCCGCCAGATTCTGCGCAACGAGCCTTCCAGCCTGATCCTCCTCGATCAGAACGAGTTTGCGCTTTATAATATTGACGCCGAATTGCGGAAGCTGGCGGAACTGTACAGACATGAAAATCTGCAGATCGTCCCAATCCTCTGTTCCGTCCGGGATCAGGATCGCATGGAACATATCATGCAGAGCTGGCGACCTCAGACGCTCTATCATGCCGCCGCTTACAAGCATGTGCCGCTTGTCGAACATAATGCCGTGGAAGGCATCAAGAACAACGTCATGGGTACGCTGGTTACGGCACGCGCGGCGAGTAAATGCGGCGTCTCGAATTTCGTGCTGATCAGTACAGACAAAGCCGTGCGTCCGACGAATGTGATGGGCGCCAGCAAGAGGCTGGCGGAGATGGTTCTGCAGGCGCTCGCAGCAGAATCGGCTAGCGACAGAATGCGAACGAATTTCTCCATGGTCCGCTTCGGAAACGTCCTCGGCTCCTCCGGATCTGTCGTGCCGCTTTTCAGGCAACAGATCAAGGATGGCGGCCCCGTTACGCTGACCCATCCTGACATAACCCGCTATTTCATGACTATTTCGGAAGCCTCGCAGC
>NZ_JABFCN010000074.1 GCF_013087515.1 Rhizobium sophorae
CCACGTTGACCACGGCAAGACGTCTCTGACGGCAGCGATCACGAAGTACTTCGGTGAGTACAAGGCGTACGACCAGATCGACGCGGCTCCGGAAGAAAAGGCGCGTGGCATCACGATTTCGACGGCTCACGTTGAATATGAGACGCCGGCCCGCCACTACGCCCACGTCGACTGCCCCGGCCACGCCGACTACGTCAAGAACATGATCACCGGTGCTGCCCAGATGGACGGCGCGATCCTGGTGTGCTCGGCTGCTGACGGCCCGATGCCGCAGACGCGCGAACACATCCTGCTGGCCCGCCAGGTCGGCGTTCCGGCAATCGTTGTGTTCCTGAACAAGGTCGACCAGGTTGACGACGCCGAGCTTCTCGAACTGGTCGAACTCGAAGTTCGCGAACTGCTGTCGTCCTACGACTTCCCGGGCGACGACATCCCGGTCGTCAAGGGTTCGGCACTTGCTGCGCTTGAAGATTCGGACAAGAAGATCGGCGAAGACGCGATCCGCGAACTGATGGCTGCTGTCGACGCCTACATCCCGACGCCTGAGCGTCCGATCGACCAGCCGTTCCTGATGCCGATCGAAGACGTGTTCTCGATCTCTGGCCGCGGCACGGTTGTGACCGGCCGCGTCGAGCGTGGCATTGTCAAGGTTGGCGAAGAAGTCGAGATCGTCGGCATTCGTCCGACCTCGAAGACGACGGTGACCGGCGTTGAAATGTTCCGCAAGCTGCTCGACCAGGGCCAGGCTGGCGACAATATCGGTGCGCTGATCCGCGGTGTGAACCGTGACGGCGTCGAGCGTGGCCAGATCCTGGCGAAGCCCGGCTCTGTCAAGCCGCACAAGAAGTTCATGGCTGAAGCCTACATCCTGACGAAGGAAGAGGGTGGCCGTCATACGCCGTTCTTCACCAACTACCGTCCGCAGTTCTACTTCCGCACGACCGACGTGACGGGCATTGTGACGCTGCCGGAAGGCACGGAGATGGTGATGCCGGGCGACAACGTCACGGTTGCTGTCGAGCTGATCGTTCCGATCGCGATGGAAGAAAAGCTGCGCTTCGC
>NZ_JABFCN010000075.1 GCF_013087515.1 Rhizobium sophorae
GCCGAGATGCTTCGGATCGGCAGCGATTGTCAGCATCGTCTCGGATGCGGCCTTAAAGAGCAGATCGTAAACCACCGCCTTGTTGTGGAAGGCAATGGCGGCTACCTCGGTTGGCAATGTGAAGACGACGTGGAAGTATCCGACAGGCAGGAGATCGGCCTCCCGTTCGGCAAGCCATGTGCGTGCAGCGGCGCCCTGGCACTTCGGGCAGTGCCGGTTGCGGCAGGAATTGTAGCCGATGCGCCACTCTCCACAATCCTCGCAGGCCTCGACATGTCCGCCCAGTGCCGCTGTGCGGCAGTGCTCGACCGCCGACATAACCTTGAGCTGGCTCAAGCTGAGATGTCCCGTATTGACTTTCCGATAGTTCGGCCCTGCAGCACGGAAGATATCGGCGACCTCGATCGAGGTACCCATGGTTCAGCCGTCGGGCATTTTGCCTTCCATCAGCGCCATCAGCCGATCAAGAGGTCCAGCGACCGCGTGAATGGTTCGGGTGGAGACCTTCGCATAGAGAGCCGTCGTCTCCAGCTTGCTATGACCGAGCAGAACCTGGATGACACGGATATCGGTGCCATCCTCCAGAAGATGGGTGGCAAAGCTGTGCCTCAAGGTATGCGGGCTGACGCGCTTGTGGATGCCGGCAACATCGGCAGCTTCCTGAACCGCGCGATGAAGTTGCCGCGCCGAGATCGGATCGGTGCGGCTACGCCCCGGAAACAGCCAGCCGTGAGGCAGCATCACGCCGCGCCGCTTTCCTTCGCGCCACCAAAGCCGCAGCAGTTCGAGGAGCTGCGGAGAAAGCATGGCATTGCGATCCTTGCGTCCCTTGCCTTGTTCAACCCGGATCAGCATGC
>NZ_JABFCN010000076.1 GCF_013087515.1 Rhizobium sophorae
GAGCCGCATTCGGCAGCGAGGCGACGTTGCCAGGTCTTGGCGGATTGGCGAACATGCGAGGCCAGCGCATCGATCCGGGAAAGCGCGTGTTTGCGTTCGGCGTTGTCTCCGAACAGGCCGGTCTTGCCGGCGAGCGCGCCGAACGTCTCGGGCAAAGTGCTGAGTTGGTTGGCGAGCGCGACTGGATCGGCATTCTCATCCAGGATGCGGCCGCGCAACACGTCCATGGCCGCCGGCGCGTCTTTGAACACCTGCGGCGCAAGCTGCTTTGCCGCCTCCCAATCTCGTTCGAATGCCGGCATTGCCTTTGATCGTCCAACCTCTTCCACGCTCATCGCATAGGTCTTCACGGCCGCAACGAGCACGCGGCGTTCATGATCACGTTCATCGTCACGTTTATCGTCGCTGCGATCCTGGTACAAAGAGCCGCCATCGGCGATGGTGCGCACTGCGGGCGGTGTCGGCGGCCGCGGTTCTGGCATTGGCTTTGGAACCGTCGTGTCCGGGATGGGCTCTGCCTCCCTGGTGATCGCAACCGGTGCGACATCACTCTCGCCCTGCCCCCGGCGATCCTCCATGCCGCGCCGATTGGCGAAGTCATGCGTATAGTCGAGCGTCGTCTCCTTCACACCTGACCGGCTCAGCGTCTCCGTCAGGGAGCGCAGCGTCTTGAACGCATCCAGCCCCGCATAGAGCTGCACCGCCTCGCGATGACG
>NZ_JABFCN010000077.1 GCF_013087515.1 Rhizobium sophorae
GCGTTCCGAGCCAGTTTGGCGGGTCGCCGTTGTTTGGCACTCGGCATAGTTCTCATGCTCAGAGGGTGTTCAGGAATTCCAGAAGCCGGTCGCTTGGTCGAAATCGCTCGGCCTTGGCGCCTTCGTACGGCTTCAGCTTTGCGAGTGCAGATTCCTTCAGTTCGAGATGCGCATGAAGATAGGTCAACGTCGTTTCCATCGCTTCATGGCCCAACCACAGGGCAATGACGGAGCAGTCGACGCCCGCCTGCAGCAACTCCATGGCAGCAGAGTGCCGCAAGACATGGGGCGACACCCGCTTTGAGCGAAGGGAGACGCAGTGCTCACGTGCTTTGGCGACATATTTGTTCAGCAGTGCCTGCACGCCGTCGGCGCTGAGCCTGCCACCGTGCGTATTCGGAAAGAGGGCTGTTGAGCCTCGCTTCCCTGGTTCCTTGAGCCAATAACGGAGGGCTTGCTGTGCAACCTTTGTGAGCGGCGTACTTCGCTCTTTGCGGCCCTTGCCGATGCATTGCACATGCGCACCGCGGCCGAGCATTACCGAATCTCGGTCAAGGTCGATGATCTCCGAGACCCGCAGCCCCGTTTGGGCGGCCAGTAACAGCAGAGTGTAGTCGCGGCGTCCCAGCCACGTGCTTCGATCCGTGCAGTCCAGGATCGCTTCAATCTCGGGCCTAGTTAGAAACTGAAGCTGCCGCTTGTCACATCGCTTGCTGGGGATCGCGAGCACACGCTGAATGTGGGCGCTATGTGCCGGCTCCTCGAACGCCGCATATCGGAAGAAAGAGCGGATGGCTGTAAGGCGGAGATTCCGGGTCCGCACCGAGGCGGATCTCTTCGTCTCAAGATCCTCCAGGAATGCGCCGATGAAGGGAGCGTCCAAATCCCGCAGCGTCAACTCCGATGGGGATCTCCCAAGGCGCGTCTGTGCGAACGCAAACAGGAGCCTGAAGGTGTCGCGATAGGAGGCGATGGTGTTAGAACTTACACCTCGATGCTTCATGAGCCGATCTGTGAACCACCGCTCGATCAGCACGGCCAGGTCTTTCGTGCGTCTCATGACCGTACCTCCCAGCGCTTATTCAATCGCCGTACGGCATGGTTCATCAGTTCCGGCGTGGCGGACAGATACCAATAGGTGTCGCGAACATTCGCATGGCCGAGGAAGGTCGAGAGAACCGGCAGCTCGCGTTCCACATCTTCGCCGGCGCGATGCCAGTTGATCAGGGTCTGGACGGCGAAACGGTGACGAAGATCATGAATCCGTGGGCCATCTCGTTTCCCCTCCTGCCGTAATCCGATTTGCCGAGATAGTCGCCAGAACACGCGGTGCACGTATTGATGCAGCAATCTGCCGCCCTGTTCGGCGACGAAGAAATAGGGACTACGCGGCGTACCAAGGTGTGCATCGCGTCGGGCGGCATAGCCTGAAAGGACAGCAATTGTCGTGGCATGCAGCGGCACCAGCCGTGACTTGCCAAACTTTGTCTCTCGGATGGTGAGGACGCCCTGGTCGAGATCTACATCGGCCCGGAGCAGGCTGAGCGCTTCGGAATGGCGCAGTCCGGCGACCGCTATCAGCCCGAACAGGCAGTGATATGTCCAGCGCCGCAGGGCGTTGGCCGGCGGCAACGACAGTGCTGCCGCCAGAAGTGCCTGAATCTCGACCTCACTATAGATGTAGGGTTTTGTCCGCCGTGCCGGCGCCACAGCGTCGCTCGGTGGCACTTCCGTCAAAGGATCGAAATGACTGAGGTGCTGGGCAAAGCAGCGCACATCAGCCAGTCGGATTGACCAACTCGGCTGCCGGCCCATCGAGGTGACCCACTCCATTGCCAGGTCCGCCGTGATGGTCTCGGCGCCGCGGGCTTCCATGAAAGCGACGAACTCCGACAATCGTTTTGCCGGACCGTCATATTTGTATCCCAGCCCTTGGCGCATGCCGATGTAGCGCTCAAGCGCGGTGCGAAGCCGGCTCATTGGACACCTCCCGGCCAGGGTAGGCTCAGTTCCCGCAGCTTCTCAATATCGAGCTTTGCATAGATTCTTGTACTGTCGATGCTTCGATGGCGGAGCAGTTGACCGATCTCGGCAAAGCTGGCGCCCGACCGCAAAAGGTCGGTCGCAAGGCTGTGGCGGAAAAGATGGGCACCGTGATGCGCATAGCCGTCAATGCCTGCCCGTTCGAGTGCCTGCTTCGCGATCATCGTGATGGCGCAGCCGGAGGCAAAGCCCACATGCGGCGCAAGTGTTCGCAAGAAGACTCGCCGACATGCCGAAGCTGGGCGCCCATGCCGGATATAAGCGACGATCGCTGTTCCGACGTCGTGACGCAGCGGCATAGTCGCTTGTCGTCGTCCCTTTCCGTGTACGAGGATCGTGCCCGACTGCCAGTCGATATCGTCAAGATTGAGGGTGGCCACTTCGCTGGCGCGCAAACCGAGCTTGGCGAGGATCATCAGAACCGCATAGTCCCGACGACCCATTGCCGTCGTCCGATCGCAGGCATCGAGAACCTTCTGGACTTTCTCGGGCGGCAGGAAGGTTGGAAGGCCGGCAAGTCGCCAGCGGCGGATGGACGGCACACAGTCAGCGAGCGGCGTCGAGATGAAGCCCTTCAGATGCAAATAGCGCAGGAAAGCACGCACAACCCCGCACATGGCTTTGCCACTGTCGGCGGAACCGTCGAGCGCATGTCGCTCGACATAACCGATAACGATCTCCGGGGTGAGCGCTGCAAACTCGTCTGCGCCGAAAGGACACACCTCCCGGAGAAATCGAAGCGACAGAAGCTTGTGGCTCCCCACTGTCGCGGCGGCGAGCCCTCTCTCATTCGAGAGATATTGCCCGAATACATCGACGATCATCTCGTGCTCACTGCGCTGAATCGGAAGCGCGGCTGGTATTAAGCCTTTCTCCCGTAACGCCAAAAGCAAGCGGCGGAGCGCCGATCGATCGCCCGAGTCGGGCTTCCAGTGTTTGAAACGATGCTCAAGAAAGCGGTCGGCGTGAACCTCATTCAAATCCTGCGGAGCATGTCCATTGCCAACATGCCAGTCCATCAGATCCCGAAACAGGCTCAGCGACCGCCACGTGCATTGCCGCCCCAAACCTTCGTTCGACATTTTGGCGGCGTAAACGCCCGCAAACTCCCGATACGGACCGTAGACCAGCTTCCGGTATAGGGCGCTGCGATTCAAATAGTCAGTTGCGTTCATGTGTCCTCTCCTTCGCGACAATTGCGACGGAGAGACCCTAAGCTATGCCGACTAGGCGGCCGCTATGGTGCT
>NZ_JABFCN010000078.1 GCF_013087515.1 Rhizobium sophorae
CCGCCCTCTTGCGCGCAAAGACCAGCAGTGACAGCCCGCCGGCAAGGACCAGCAGCACCGGCGCACCCCAGAGCAGCGCCGTCTTCATGCTGACACGCGGCTTCAGCAGCACGAACTCGCCGTAGCGCGAGACGATATAGGTCAGCACCGCCTCGTCGCTGTCGCCATCGGCGATGCGCTCGCGCACCAAGAGGCGCAAGTCCTTGGCCAGATCGGCGTTGGAATCGTCGATCGACTGGTTCTGGCAGACCATGCAGCGCAGCTCCGCCGATAGCGTGCGGGCGCGCGCTTCGAGCGCCGGATCGGCCAGCACCTCGTCAGGATTGACGGCAAAGGCGGGGGCCGCCATCAGCAGCAAAGCGAAAGCCAGGAAGAGACGCCGCATCATTCCGCCGGCTCCAGTGCAGGGGCTGCCGGCTTCGCCTTGCGACGCGGGGCACCGACACGCAGGCGCCGGTCGCTGAGCGAGACCAGGCCGCCGAAGGCCATGAACACCGCTCCGCCCCAGATGCAGAGAATGAACGGCTTCCACCAGATGCGCACGACGATGCCGCCGTCCTTGGTGGCGTCACCGAGCGACACGTAGAGCTGGCTGAGCCCGAAGGTCAGGATGCCGGCCTCCGTCGTCGGCATCTGCCGGGCAGTGTAGAGCCGCTTGGCCGACCAGGTATCGGCAACCGCGACACCGGCGCGCCGGACGGTGAAGTGGCCGCGCTCCTCGGTATAGTTCGGCCCGGTCCCCGGCTGCATGCCGTCGAAATGCAGGCTGTAACCGCCGGCCTCGGTCACCTGCCCCGGCTTCATCTCGATCACGTGCTCGCTTTCGAACGTCGTGACCGCGACGATGCCGAGCACGGTGACGCCGAGCCCGGCATGGGCAAGGGCCGTGCCGAAGGCCGAACGCGGCAGGCCGGAAAGCCGGCGCCAGGCGAGGCTGCCCGCAACCTTGCCGATGCCGGCGCGGTACCAAAGATCGGCCACCGCACCGAGGACCAGGAACAGCCCG
>NZ_JABFCN010000079.1 GCF_013087515.1 Rhizobium sophorae
TTTGTAGTTTCGAACGGTTTTCTCATATCGTGTTGCGATGCGTCGAAACTGCTTGAGTTTTGAGAAGCAGCATTCGACGAGATAGCGCTGAGCATAGAGTTCCTTGTCGAGCGGATACTTCTTGGCACGCGAGGGGTTGTTCGGGATGACCGCTAGCGCGCCCTTGTCGGCAATGAGTTTGCGTAGCCGGTCGCTGTCGTAGGCCGTATCGCCCATGACGACCTCGGCTGGCAGCTCTTCGATCAGGAGGTCGGCTTGCGGTGCATCGCCTTTCTGGCCGGCGGTCAGGACGAAACGAACAGGGCATCCTAGGCCACGCACGGCCATATGGATTTTGGTGCTCAAGCCGCCGCGAGAACGGCCAAGGGCCTGATCTTCAGCCCCTTTTTTGCACCGGAGGCGTGCTGGTGGGCGCGAATAATAGTGCTGTCGACGATCAGGTATTCGAAGTCACCGTCATCCGACATGGCTTCGAAGACACGCCACCAGACACCCTTCTGGCTCCAGCGGCTGAAGCGGCGAAACACGCTGTTCCAATCACCGAACACATCCGGCAGATCGCGCCAGGGCGAACCCGTCCGCACGATCCACAAGACGGCTTCCACAAACATTCGATTGTCACGTC
>NZ_JABFCN010000008.1 GCF_013087515.1 Rhizobium sophorae
CCGCGGAGGCGGAATCGGATCTACGTTCGGTAATCCGCTATACACGTGCGCAATGGGGTTCTGCCCAGGTACGCCGCTACGTCTCGGGTTTGGAGCGAGGTATCGCAAACCTTGCCGAGGGCAAAGGTCCTTTCAAGGATATGAGCGCGCTTTATCCGGCGTTACGAATGGCGCGATGCCAACACCACTACGTCTTTTGTCTGCCTCGAGAGGATGCGCCCGCCCTCATCGTGGCGATTCTTCATGAACGAATGGATCTCATGAAGCGTTTGGTTGATCGTCTGAACGAATGATGTTTGGACGGAGGCGAGATTACCTGAGCGCAAGACCGACAAATCGTTGTTATCGCGTGGTCAAAAAGGGGGGTCGCCAGTTCTGATCCCTTCAAGAGCTACGTCATCAGATTTCCCTTCACAGCGATTTCGGACAGTTGATTACCGCACGCGGGTACCGGACATCAATATCAAGCCAAGGTAATGCTTTTTGGGAAGCGTTTAAGGATGTCAGGTAAACTGTCGTTTTCCTTACATACGTTGGTCGCATTGAATGGTCATGTTTTCAACGGTCTTGATAGAAACGCGAAATGCCCTCCACCGGAGGCAACGGCGGTCTCATTTGGGAATACCGTGATGTTACGCGCAGCAGCAGGCTCAAGGCTGCGTGAGCCGTCCGGCCGCATAGTCGCGCGCGAGCGCAATAAATGCCTGGAAGGCGGCGGAGGAATTGCGCCGATTGGAATAATAGAGGCACAGCGGCACAAGCGGCGGCGTCCAGTCTTCGAGAATGCGCACGAGCCTTCCCGCTGCGATGTCTTCGCGGATATCGGTTTCCATGAAATAGCCGATCCCCACGCCGTTGGCCACCGCGATCCGCGCCAGCGATGCTTCGTCAAGAGTGATCGGTCCCTCGACGTCGAGCTGCAGTTCTTCACCGCCCTTCTCGAACCGCCACCGGAGCAATCCGCCATTGGGAAGCCGCCCGCGAACGCAGGGGTAAGAAAGCAAATCCTGCGGCACTTGGGGAATTGCCCTGTTTTCGAATAAGGCGGGAGATGCGGCAACCGCCATGCGTCGCATCTTACCCAGCGGTATGGCGATGGCGTCGCTGGGTACCAGATCTTCACTGCGCAATCCCAGATCGAAGCCCGCCGCCACGACGTCAACAAGCCGCCCCTCGGTGACGAGGTCGATGTGAACTTGCGGATAGAGCTGCAGATAGTTCAGGACAAGTGGCGCCATGATCTCTCGCGCTGCCGTCGCAAAGGCATTGATGCGCAAGATACCGGACGGCGTCTCCTGCTGTGAGCGCGCGGTATTCATCGCTTTTTGGATGCCTTCGAGCGCTGGTTTGATCTGTGCGACGAAGATGCGCCCCGCGTAAGTGAGCGAGACGCTGCGCGTGGTGCGATTGAACAATCGCACGTCAAGCTCCCGCTCGAGCTTGCCCACCGCATTGCTGATTGCTGTCGTCGATATTCCGAGATCGAGCGCTGCCGCTCGAAACGAGCCGCATCGAACGATGGCGAGGACGGCTTCAAGTTCAACCAGCGAATGGCGAGTCATTGTTCCGTTTATCGCAATACCCCATGGCGGTTTGTCTCGCTTATCGGGCGAAAAGTCCAGCGCTAAATTGGCCTCATCACTTTCAAGGAGATGAGCATGTCAATGAACTTACCTAAGCCAATCGCACATTACATCGAGGCAAACGCCCGTCTCGATATCGACGGCATGATGAAGCCCTTTCTGGATGACGCGGTCTTCATCGACAACGGCAAGCGTTACGAGGGCCTGGCTGAGATCCGGAAACTGCTCAAGGATGAAGCGATCGCGGTCAAGGCGATCTTCGAGCCAGATACTGCCAGTGAAGAACAGGGCATCGTCGTGCTCGAAGGTCCCGCACATGGCGATTTTCCGGGCAGCCCGCTCCGCTTTACCTATCGCTTCACGCTGGCGAACGACGCCATCAAGATCTTGGAGACCACGGTATGAATATCAAGGCAGATCCCACCGAGTTCGCTGGCAAGCGCATACTCATTAGCGGCGGCACCAAGGGTCTGGGCCGCGCCACGGTCGAGCGCTTCCTCGCCGGCGGAGCCCGTGTTGTCACGGCCGCCCGCACGATCAAGGATCCAATCGAGAGCGTCGAATATGTCCAGGCAGACCTGACCACGGCAGAAGGTGGTGAAGCATTCGCCAAGGCGGCGCTCGAGCGGCTCGGCGGCATCGACATCCTTGCCCATATCATCGGAGGCTCGGCTTCGCCGGCGGGTGGCTTCGCCGCGCTGACGGACGACCACTGGCTCGCCGAACTGAACCTTAACCTGCTGGCGACCGTCCGGCTCGATCGCCTGGTCATCCCGCAGATGCTTGAGCGGGGCAAGGGCACTGTAGTGCACATCACCTCAATTCAGTCCGTCCTGCCGCTGCCCGAATCCACGACAGGCTACGCCGCCGCCAAGGCCGCGCTGAGAACCTATAGCAAGTCAATTTCGAAAGAGCTCGGTCCCAAGGGAGTGCGGGTCAATTCCGTCTCGCCCGGCTGGATCATGACCGACGCCACAGGAGACTTTCTCGAAATGCTTCGCAACGCCAATGGCGGAACGATCGAGGACGCGCGGCAGTCTGTGCTCGATGCCTTGGGCGGGATCTCGATCGGGCGCGGAGCCGAGCCTGAGGAGGTGGCCGACCTTATCGCCTACCTTGCCTCCGACCGTGCTGCTGCGATCCACGGCGCCGAGTTTATCATCGATGGCGGGACTATCCGGACCGTCTGAGGGTCCTTCCCGGCGTTCGCGCGAGAGCGGACGCCGGGAGATAGTCTACTCTTGCCGATGGATAAAGCCGTCGCGGGTTGCCAATACGAACAGTTGGCATCGGTCGGCGGCGCTTGAAAGAGATGCTCTAACCATGACTGAAACTTCATCCTGCGAGCGCTGCAGCTGGGCTCAAGACGACCCGCTGATGCGGGACTATCATGATGCCGAATGGGGAGTACCACAACGAGACCCCCGGATGCTGTGGGAAATGCTCATGCTGGAGGGGTTCCAGGCAGGGCTTGCCTGGATCACTATCCTGCGCAAGCGTGATGCCTTTCGAGCCGCCTTCGCTGATTTCGATCCGCTCAAAGTCGCCGCTTTTGACGAGAGGGATATTGAGCGCTTGATGGCAGACCCTGGCATCGTGCGCGCACGGGCCAAAATCGAAGCCACGATCAAAGGCGCGCAAATCTACTGCGACATGCAGGATCGCGGCGAGGACTTCTCGGCATTCTGCTGGTCCTTCACGGAAGGCGCGCCTGTCCTTAGTGACGGTGAGAGCTGGGTTGCGAGTACAACGCTGTCCGAGAAAATCTCGCAGGAATTGAAGCGGCGCGGCTTCAAGTTTGTCGGACCGACCATCACCTACGCGTGGATGCAGGCGGTCGGCATCGTCAACGATCATTCTCTCAGGTGCTTCCGACGCCACGTAGTGCCCGGAAAAATGCCTTAGGACGATCCTGCTTCATCAACGGCCATCGTGCGAGCCAAGTCTCGACCTCGGGGCGCAAGGTCAAGACTAACACGCCCGACGCACTCGCACGTCGCTTGCACTTCACGCTCTCGGGCGATGCGATCAGACAACTGACCGTCATGCCGGCCAAGCCTGCTTTGCGCGCCCGCGCAGCGCTGAGCTTTCCAACCCCATCCTGAAAGGAATGACCATGTTCGCCGTCTATGCAAAGAAGCGAATTTCGCAGGCCCTCTTTCCTCCCTTGTCATCGGAGAGCGTCCTGACCCGATCGTGAACGAGGGCTGGGTGCGAGTGAAAGTGACACACGCCAGCCTAAACCGGCACGACATCTTCACCCTCGCGGGATGACCTCCCAGGAGGGGCCAATCCCGTTTCCGATGATCTTGGGCAATGACGCCGCAGGATTATGTCGTTACCGACCATTGCACCGGCCGGATGCCGCTACACGGAGTGCGTGACGGTCTGTCCCGTCGAATGCTTCCACATCGACGACGACATGACCTATATCGACCCCGACAATTGCATCGATTGTGGCGGTTGTGTCCCTGCATGCCCGGTTGGCGCGATCCAACCGTCCTACCTCCTGTCGCCAGATCAGCAGAAATGGATTGAGATCAACAGGCGCCGCTCTGCCGAGACGCCTGTTGTCAACACGCGCCTGCCGCCGCTTCCGGGAGCAGACGAGCGAAAGAAGGCAATGGGCCTATGACGGTGTCGCTTTATCATGTTGCCGTCGTGGGTGCCGGTCCAAGTGGTTTTTATGCTGCCGAAGCTTTGCTTCGGTCCGGTAAAGACATTGAGGTCGATCTGTTCGAGCGCTTGCCTGTGCCCTATGGTCTGGTTCGGTTCGGCGTCGCCCCCGATCATCCGAAGCTCAAGCAGGTCACCGCGGTCTTCGAGAGGATCGCGCAGATGCCGGGCTTTCGCTTTATCGGCGGGGCAGACATCGGTGTCGATATCAGCATCAACGATCTTCGTAGATCCTATCATGCCGTTATCCTGGCCACCGGGGCCGCGCTGGGTCGTGAGATCGGCCTGCCGGGCGAAAATCTGCCCGGCACGCATCAGGCCAGTGATTTCGTCGGATGGTACAATGGTCACCCGGATTGTCGGGATTTGACCTTTGACTTTGGCGGCGAGCGGGCGGTCGTCATTGGCCATGGCAACGTCGCCCTCGACGTGGCCCGTATCCTTGTCAAGACGCCGGACGAACTGCGCCATACGGATATCGCCGGGCACGCTCTTGAGGTGCTGGCCGAAAGCCGGATTCGCGAAGTGCATCTGGTGGGGCGGGGCGGTCCGGCCGGTACGCGCTTCTCGGCGAAGGAACTGCAGGAATTCGGGACCCTGGAAGACTGTGATCCGGGCGTGGAAACGGGCGATCTTGGTGCTGACCCATTTGACTCTCCTCACAGCACCGACCCGGAACGAAAAATCGCCATAGGCCTTCTTGACGCGTTCTCCCGCCGCACATGGGAGAAAAGCAAGCGCTGCCTTTTCCGCTTCCATCTCAACCCGGTATGTTTCGAAGGTGATGAACGTGTCAGCCGCGCTGTGTTCCGTTCGAGCGCAGCGGGCGAGGGACTGGAGCAGGGTGTCGCGATCGAAACGAACCTTGTCTTCCTGAGTGTCGGCAGACGAAGCGCACCGGTTGCCAACGTTCCCTACGACGCAGCCCGGGGCGTCCATGCCAATATGGGTGGCCGCATCGGTCGCGAGGGAGAGGAGGCTCTCGGCCTTTATGTGTGTGGCTGGAGCAAGCGCGGTCCTCAGGGAACGATTGGCACGAATCGCGCCTGTGCGCTCGATACGGTTGAAAAAGTCCTGGCCGATCTCGATGCCCTGCCATTGCCACATCCTGCCGCTGCGGACGGTGTCCTCTCCCTGATCTGGGAGCGCCAGGGACTGCGCCTCGACTTCGACGCCTGGCGTGCCATCGACATGGCGGAGGTGGCCCGGGGCCGCACGCTGGGCAAGCCGCGCGAAAAATTCGTCTCCGTTGAGGCGATGATTGCGTGCGCGCTTGTCGATTCCTTCGGTCGCCGGGTGAGCTATCTCCGGCTGTCCGTGACGGATCGCTGCGATCTGCCAAAAGCGTCGCCGATATAGAGAGCCGCCTGCAAAGTGCGTTGGTCGCATTGAAGGCAATCGACTGAATTCCTCGAGACTCCGCCCACTAGGCGGGGCCTCGCCCGCTCTGACTTTTCCACCGTTCTTCCTTATTGGATGAAAATGGATGGAAAAATGGAGTCCGTTGTGTCATATCCCATTCGGATGGAAATGGATGGGATAATGGATGACGGCCATTGATCTAGCGAGATTGCATATCACGCCTGAGATCCTGTCGTTGGTCGCCGAGATTGACGAATTCAAAGGTGCATGGCGAGCGCTCGGTCGGATCGCGCCAGACCGGCTCTCCAGCTTGCGACGGGTGGCGACGATCGAAAGCATCGGTTCGTCGACCCGTATTGAAGGCGCAAGACTAAGCGACCGCGAAGTCGAAAGGCTGCTCTCAAACCTCCGTATCGGCTCATTCACCAGCCGAGACGAACAAGAGGTGGCAGGCTATGCCGAGGTGATGGAAACAATCTTCTCCGCCTTCGACGCGATCCCGCTTGACGAAAATCACATCCGCCAACTCCATCGAGATCTGCTCGCTCACTCGACTAAGGATGAGCGACACAGGGGAAACTGGAAAACCCTTGCCAACAACGTCGAAGCCTTCGACGAAGATGGGCGAAGCCTGGGAGTCGTCTTCACGACGGCATCCCCCTTCGATACGCCGGGCCGGATGTCGGAACTGGTGTCCTGGCAACAGGCCAAAGAGAAGGACGGGACGTTCCACCCGCTGCTCATCGTCGCTGTCTTCGTTGTGGTCTTTCTGGAAATCCATCCTTTCCAGGACGGCAATGGCCGCCTGTCGCGAGCCTTGACCACTTTGCTGCTCCTTCGGGCGGGCTATACCTACGTGCCATACAGCTCTCTCGAAAGCGTTGTCGAGCAGAACAAGGAAGCCTATTACCTCGCGCTTCGTCGAACACAGGGCACGATCCGGACTGATCAACAGGACTGGAATCCATGGGTCGAGTTTTTCCTGCGGAGCCTGCAGCGTCAGAAGCAGCGGCTCGAGCGCAAGATCGAGCGTGAACGCATCCTGCTGGGCGACCTGCCGGAGTTGTCAGTCGCGATCCTCGAACTGGCGCGTGAGCGCGGGCGCGTCACGGTGATGGACGCGGCCAAGGCCACAGGTGCAAGCCGCAACACCGTCAAGGATCACCTTCGGGCGTTAACCGAGCAGGGACATCTGACCCTTCATGGAGCGGGTCGTGGGACCTGGTACGGCCTGACGTAAAGACGGAGTAGTAGTGGTTAGCCGATGCGCCGGGATCGGAGCTGTGGCCCAACTGGACGCGGCGCCATTGCCACGTCCTTTTTCCGGTTGTTAGCCGTGCTCCATTCGCGGGCTCGATGAGGCAGGGCGGCGCCGCCGCCATTCCTCGCGCGGCAACAAAGCTCCTCCCGGCCGCCCTCCATTTCATTTCGGCCCGTTGGGTGCGGTCCGATCGGACGCAGAAACGGCGCGTGGCTACACCTGAACGAGTACGGTCAAACCTATCCGATCTACAACCAGGGACACGATTCCGGGACGCCGGAACATGTCTTCCAGCCACGCAGGCAGGACAAGGTCGACGTGCGGCGAGACGGAGCGATCAGCGATGATCCGCGCCCGTTTTTGAAAGAGCTTTACGAACGCATCGGCAGCAACCGGACGCTCAGCTTCGATCTCGAACATCGATACGGGACGACGGTCGATCTCAATCTGCGGGCGAGTCTATCGACCCATGCCGACCGGCCGCCCTTCCTGCCATCCGATGCGCAGCTCAAAATGCCTTCCGGCGACAGTCTCCTTCCTGCGCATATCACTGGCCGACCCGACGACAGCGGAAATTCATGTAGACCAGACCATACTGATTTCAGCGAGGTTGGGAGTTCCCCGCGCTGGGTTCTCAATCTCGTCGCGTGGCGATCTGTCGCCGAGATGAGCCAAGCTCAGAACATCTTTCTCGTTGGCGAATTCCTGCGTTTCGATTTCAATGAGGGTCTCAACACGCCGGACCCCCGCGGCGCCATCCGCGGGGCACTGAGGCAGGCCACCGGGATCACCACAACGCGTTGGGAAATCACCGACCCCCTGCGGAATTTGGCATCGGATTGGCTTGCCAATCCCCCACATCGGCCCTTGATCCGATAGCAGTGCCGCTCACCGACATTTCAAACGTGGACGACCTATGCACTTGCTGCCGCTTCAGCCTGGAAATCGTCCGCAGGAACGGGATTGCGGCGCCGGCGAGACGATGGCGCACGGCGGCCGTGATGTGTTGATGCCGCCGATCAACGCCTTCGCCGTGCAACACGGTCTCCCAAACGCTCAGCTCGTCGTGCTTTATCCGGACGCCAACCACGGGCCGTAGCCAGTAGCCGGACTTGTTCGTAGAGCACGCCACGCTTTTCCTGGATGCATGATGGTGGCGGTTTCGATTGATCTAGCCGAGAAAGACAGCTCTCCATTCATCACGAGATGACCCTAATCCGGGCGTCGGGCAACGAGATCGACCTCGATCAGTGCGTCATAGGCGAGGCCGGTCACCCCGACGCATGTCCTCGCCGGCAGTCGGTCGGCGGGGAAATAGCTGCGATAGGTGGCGTTCATCGCCTCATAGTCCTGTTTGAAGCGCGTCAGATAAATCCGCGCCATCACTACATGCTCGAGCCCCAGGCCAAGCCCGGCGAGGACCGTCTTCAGGTTTGCCATGACGTGATGCGTCTGGGCTTCTATACCGTCCGGCAAAACGCCCGGGGACTCCGGCGTATCCGGCATCTGACCGGTGACGAAGACGAAGCCATCCGTTTCCACCGCATGGCTGAAGGGCGCGACCGGCTTCGGTCCGCCGGAAATCATGTGAAACTGCATTTCGCTATTCCTGTTCGCTTTCGAATATGGCCTTACGGATGATGGCATGGACGCCCCAGTTTCCATCGACCACCTGAGTCACGCCGAAATCGACGGCAGCCGACATGACCGCAATCGCCTCGTCTTCACTGAACCCTTGAACTGACATAAGAAAACGTCGCGCCTTGCGAAAAGCGTCTTTCATCGCAAGGTCGAGGGAAGACTTGGCATAGACCTCTCCCTGTCCCTTAGCGCCGAACTCGGCCAGATAATCAGGGTGGCTGAAACCGGTCAGTACCCATTCACCGGGCGTCTCGATCAAAGGATAGGTCAGGTCTTTGAAGCGTGGATCCTTCTTGTGCAGCGTAATCTTCACCCGTCCAGTCATCGAGCATTCGATCGCCGTGCCTGAAAGCTCGCCGTCACCCTGGGCGGCATGCGGGTCGCCGATGGACAGAAGCCCGCCGTGAACCGATACCGGAAGAAAGACACTCGCACCCTTGCCAAGCCGCCAATTGTCGAGATTGCCGCCGAAATAGGCCGGTGGCACGGAATCGATGAGATCCACCTCCCGTGGGGCCAGCGCAATGACGCCGAAATGCGGGCGAAGCGGAATGCGGATGTCACTGCGCGTCGCCCGGCGGATATCGACACTCGCCGCATTCACTGGCACGCCGGGATAATCATAAGTCCGGTGGACGACACCATAGGGATCCGTCTGCGGCGCCCAAGGATAGGAATAGAGCGCCTGAGCGTAGCCGTCCTGGGGAAAAACCTCGTAGATCGTGATATTCTCGCGCGGCTTCGGTTCGGTCAGCAATTCGCCATAGTGATAACCCCACCATGCCGCGACGTTACTGCCGAAATACCGCCCCTCATGGCCAGGCCCACGACTCGGTCGCGGCAGCATGTCCTCGATACGGACCTCGATGACATCACCAGGCTCGGCATTCTTCACATAGATCGGGCCGGTGCAGATATGCACGCCGAAGCCTTCGCCGGCCCCCCGCCCGAAGATCGAGGCGTCAACTGGCCCGGCGCCTCGGCGGTCGACCGACTTGCGATCACTTGTCCAGTGAAAGACCTCTTCAGCCGTGGCATCGCCCGCAATCATCAGCTCGGGTGCGTCGGATGCGTGCTGGCTGAGCGTTTCGATCTCGACCGTGTCACCGGAACTGATCTCCAAAACCGGCTCAAGGGACCGGCTGAAATACCCCCAGTGAACATTCGAGGCATTGACGCTGAGCTTGTGGTGCGTGCTCGCAGGACGCCCTCCGGTCGGCAGATCCCATTCGTCTCGTCTTGGGCTATCATCCGCCCTTGTCCGCGATGCTGCTTTTTTGGCGGCAAGCGCCTTTACCGGCCATCCGCGCTGCTCGGCATTGAGCCCGTCGATCTGGCTTTCGAGGTGACGGATACGGAAGGCTCCCGGCGGAAGGCCGAAACGTTCCTTGAAGACACGATTGAAGTTCGCCGCATCGCCAAAACCACAGCTATAGGCGACATCCGCAACCGGAAGCCTGATTTCCGCTGAAGTGACCAGCGCCGCGCGGGCGCGCTGCAGGCGTCTCTCGCGCAGGTAATGGGTGAAGCTCTCGCCATTCTGCTCGAACAGCTTTTGCAGGTAGCGTTCCGAGATCCCCTCGACCCGCGCGACCTTGGCAGACGACAGGTCCGAGTCATGCAGCCGCTTTTCGATCGCCACCGTAATACGATTGAACAATGCCGCAAGGCTTGGCGTCGAGCGCATATCAGTCGCTTCGGCCTCGACAATCATGGTGACGAACAGGTCGGCGATGAACTGCTCGAGCGACTGCCATTCCGCATTCGAAAAGCCGTCGATTTCCGTAGCAGCACTTTCCATCGCGCGAATGAAGACTGAGGCAAGCCCCTTCGGCGAATAACAACGGGGTTCAGCAAATGGCGTCCAGCCCGCACCGCGTCGTTGCATGGCCGCGTCGGACAGGCCAAAGACAAGGATTCGGTTACTGCCCGAAATCCTGATCTCCCATGGCCTGTCCATCTGCACCACGACCAGCGCGCCACTGTCGACTTTCAGGCTAAAGCTGCCGCCGGCGACCTCCAGAGCTGCCTCTAGCGGGATCATGCCCATTAGCATGCGCGAGCGTTGCGGGATCGAAGACAGAACCTGTGAGCTTGCCACGAGGCGGGCGACAATAACGCTTTCACGATCGCCCCGCAGGATCGCGCTCGAATATCGGCCGCTCTCTCCGTCGACAGCGACTGAATGAAGATGAAGCTCCGCCAGCACCTCGCGCCACATGTGGGCACGGGTATCGCTGGGATAGGATTCGGCTATGAACTGCCTGACATTCATCCCTTCATCCGAGGTGCGCAGCAGCGCGTTCAGCGCCTTGGTCTGATTATATTGCACCCGCGAAGAAGGAAATGCCAGACCCGGTCTCAATAGCATCGGAACACGTTCTTGCGGATCGATCCGTGGACACCCCAATTTGCATCGACCACCTGCGTCACACCGAAATCGGCGGCGACCGACATCAGCGCAATTGCCTCGTCTTCGCTCAGCTTATGTGCTGTCATCAGGAACCGACGAAGCTTGCGAAAGGCATCGCGCATGGCGCGGTCGACGCTGGAATGTTGGGCGATCTCAGTCTGCGCATTGTCACCGAGGCTTTCGAGATAATTGGCATAGGTAAAGCCATAGACCGACCATTGTTCGTCGGTCTCCAGCATCGGATGTGACAGGCCTTCGAGGATCGTGCCGCCCAGATCGTCCTTCTTGTGAAGGATGAATTCGAAATCGCCCGTCAATGACGTCTCGATCGCCGTGCCCCCGAGTTCGCTGTCGCCCTGTGCCGCATGCGGATCGCCGACTGAGAAAAAGGCGCCGTCAACGGCGACTGGATAATACATGCGTGCACCGCGACCGATGCGCCAGTCATCGATATTGCCGCCCGTATAGGAGGGCGGGATGGAGCTGACGAAATCCGCTTCCGCCGGTGCCAGGCCCATCGTGCCGAAATGCAGCCGTGCCGGCACGCGCACGTTCTGCAGGATGTTTTCACGCCGCTTCACCAGCCGATGGTCGACGCGCACGCCGGGATAGTCGATGATGGGATGGACGACGCCATCCGGATCGGTTTGCGGCGTCCAGATGTAGTTGTAGACCGCCTTGGCATAGGGGTCGCCGGCTGTGTCGATCTCGAAGATGGTCACGACCTCGCGCGGTTTCGGCTCCTCGATCAGGTCGTGATAGTGAAAACCCCAGTTCGCCGCCACGTTGGAGCCGAAGCAGCGCCCGGAATAGCAGGCGCTGCAGCTCGGGCGCGGCCTGACATCGAGAACGCGCACTTCCAGGATATCGCCGGGTTCAGCGCCCTCGATGGCAATGGGGCCGGTCAGCAGATGAACGCCCACCCCTTCACCCGCACCGACCTTGAACGGTCCTTCGGTCGGGCCGGAACCGCGACGCGAGATCGTCTTCTGTTCCTTCGTCCAGTGAAAGATCGCTTCCGCAGCGGGGTCGCCCTCGATCATCCGCTCGTAATCGTCATTGGCATGATGGGTGAGCGTCTCGATCGTCGCCCGGTCGCCGGACTTCAGCACCAGTGCAGGCTCTACCGCTTTGCTGAAATAGCCCCAATGCACCGTGGAAGGCGAAACTGGCAATGTGTAGTGTTTCATCTGGTTCTCCGATTGCGAGGCTCGCCATGGACCGTCATGCGGTCTGTCCGGTCTCGTCTTCCATGATCTGAAGGAACTGTGCGGTGCGCGGGTTCTTGGGCCGGACAAGCATCTCGTCTGCAGCACCCTGTTCGACGATTGCGCCATCGGCGAGGAAGACCGCCCGGTCCGCTACATCGCGGGCAAAGCCGATCTGATGAGTGGAAATTACCATTGTCAGCCCGTCCTCGACCGCCAGCCTGCGGATTACCTCAAGCACTTCGCTGACCAGTTCCGGATCGAGCGCCGAGGTCGGTTCGTCGAGGAGCAACACGGCGGGATTGGGTGCCAGTGCCCGGGCAATGGCGACGCGCTGCTGCTGGCCACCCGACATGTGGCGCGGCAGAGCATCCGCCCGATGCGAAAGGCCGACGCGGTCAAGAAGTTCGTTTGCCCGACGGTTTGCTTCGCTGACAGAGAGACCTTGCACCCAGCGCAGCGGACCGGCAATATTTTCCCTCGCCGTCAGGTGGCCGAACAGATTGAAGTTCTGGAACACCATGCCGACGCCGACACTTGCCCGCTCGTTGGCGATCGCGCGCGGAGAGCGCGGACGACCATCAGCTCGCGTCCCAATCCGGCGCCCCAGAACCTCGATTACACCGCTATCCCAGGTTTCCAGGCGATTGATGCAGCGAAGAAGCGTGCTCTTGCCGGAGCCGCTCGGTCCGAGCAATGCCACGACCTCGCCAACGCGCACATCAAGGCTCAGCTCGTCCAGGACGGAGCGGCCGGAATAGCTCTTGCGCAGATCGCGGATTTCCACCGCCGCACGGCTGCTAGCGACTGCTGCCCAGCGCTTCTCCTTGTCCAGTGGCCGCGAGGCTTTCGCCGTCGCAGGCGGCAGCGGCGCATCTACGGCGACGACCGAGGGTGCAGGATCGGGCGCGGCCTCGTCGACTGTCACTGCCCTGCGCCAAGGCAGCTGCCGCGCGAATCGGTTGCCGGCCTTTTGCCTTTCGAGGTCGAGTGCTGCCTCGACCACCAGTTGGATAACAGCAATGGCGCCGGTCAGAACCAAATACATCAGCCCGGAAGCGAAGAAGATCGAGAAGAAATCGAAGGTTGCCGACGCGAGCTGGGTGCTGCGAAGGGTTAGCTCCTGCACCGACACCACCGAGGCGAGCGAAGAATTTTTAAGGGCGCTGACTGCTTCGTTGCCGAGCCCCGGCACCATGGTGCGGACAGCTTGGGGAACCACAATGCGCAGCATGATCGCAAGTGGCTGCATGCCGAGAGCCTGGCCTGCCGCGATCTGCCCGCGATCGACGGCAATTACGTTCGCGCGAATGATTTCGGCAATGAACGGAGCCTCGTTCAAGGCAAGCGCCAGGCTTGCTGCCTCGACGGCCGTTAGCCGGATGCCGATCAACGGCAAGGCGTTATAGCAGAAGATCATCTGCAGAATCAGCGGCGTGCCACGAAAGATGATCGCATAGGCGCGAGCAACAATGGCCAGCATGCGAAACCGGCTGAGCTGCATGCCGGCGAGCACAACGCCCATGACGGCACCGCCGAGGAGCCCGTAACACGTGATCAGCAAGGTGTAGACGATACCGGTGACAAGATAAGGTTGACTGAGATAATGAAAGAATAGATCCATCTTGGCCCGCTTTGGCTTTCGAGGAGCATTGACCGGGCTTGGTAATGCCCGGCCAGTTCGTGGAGCTAGGCTCAGTCGGCGAGCACCAGCTTCGGCTCTTCCATCTGCGCTTCCGGAAGGTTCCATTTCTTCATCATCTCGACCTGCTGGCCGGACTTCTGGATTTCGGTGAGGGCCGCCATGACTGCGGCGCGGAAATCATTGTTGTTGCGTGGAACGGCGATGCCGACGGAATACGGCAAGGTGACAGCCGTCGCCTTTTCCAGCTTGTCGGGATAGGCCTTGACCGCACCATCAACAGTGTTCACATCGTTGATGTAGGTGTCGGCGCGGCCCGCCAGGATTGCCTGAATGCAATTGGCATTATTGTCGTAGAGCTGGATTTCTGGCGCCGGCAGTCCGGCCGCCTTGCATTCCGCTTCTAGTGCCTGGATCAACGGGACTTCGACATAGCCAGTGTTCTCGGCGGCAACCGCGCCGCAGAGCGACTTGTTGATGCCGTTGATCTTCTTCGGATTGCCCTTGGCGACGAGAACGCCGTCATAGACCTTCAGATAGGTGATGAAGTCGCCGGCCTTGGCGCGATCCTTGGTGGCGTAGATGTCGGAAATGACGATGTCAGCTTGACCTGCCTGCAGCGTTGTCAGAAGCGCTGCAAAGGTGACAGGCGTATATTCCAGCTTGAAGCCAAGGCATTCACCGATCGCCTCGCCCAGATCGATGTCAAAACCGATATATTTCGTTGGATCGTTAGGATCGATCGTCTCGTATCCCGGCGTATGCGGATTGATTGCGTTAACGAGCGTCTTACCCTTCAGCGACGGGTATTTTGCCTGCAGGTCGGCGCAGGCGGAGGGCGCCGCAGCCCGTGCGTCCGACGATGGCAGGAAGGTTACAGCACCCACTGCGACTGCGAAGAGATGTGCAGCAAAGCCGAGGCCAAGCCATGTCCGGCGAAGCGCCCTAATGTTCCCAGTTCCAAATATTTCCATGTCCCGCTCCATTGGTTTAAGTGCTGCTTTCTTCACCCAGCAGACACATTGAAGCTTAGGGGCAATCACGCCGGGCGCCGTTGTCGGCAAGCGCACATATTATTGTCGTTCTAGGTCGAAATATTTGCTTTTAAGTTCATATGCTTAAGTCTTGTGCGGCAAAGAGATAAAAAACAAGCAGACCGGTCAAGGAAGCGGCACCTGAAGCTCTGGATAGACTAAGAGTGGCGGGTCCGCGAAATGGTTCGTAAAAATTGTAACCTGCGGAGGCAATGCTATCGCGGAAGGGGCCAAGGTCGCTGTGTTAGCGCGAACGGTAACGGAGATTGAGGAAACAGTCTCTCTCATCGAGGGAGGGCGGGCAAGCGATCGCCGTTTCGACGGACATCATTGACCTTGCCGCTGTTGAAAATGCCCTTACCCGCGTGGCGACCGAACTGGGTCCTGTTGACATTCTGATCAACAATTACGGCTCGTTTCGGGGCTTTGGTTTTGGGACTGTGACCCTCTTGTGTGGTGGCGGGACGTAGAGATCAATCTGCTAGGCACTTTCAATGCTTGTCGCTCGGCCGCCCCTACGATGTTGGCGCGGGGTAGGGGCCGGATTGTAAACCTCGTTGGTGGCGGAACGGGCAACAGCTTTCCCCATGGCTCTGGCTACGCGTCCAGCAAAGCCGCCATCATGCGGCTCACGGACTGCCTGAACGACACCACCATCGGCGACGGGGTGCGCGCATTTGCGGTCGATCCCGGGCTCGTTCGGAGTGCGATGCGCTTGCAGAGGAGATGGACGCCATAGTCGCGGCAGACGGCAGAGCGTTGCGCCTCAGCGACGTCGAACAAGCCAAGCTGTGGTTGGCGATGAGGCTATCACGACGAGCGCCGATGATATCGATCTTCCAATGCACCGAGCCAGTTATCCGCCTCAGGCTGCGGCCGAGTTCTCTTCGCCGGCCTGAGGCAGTGGCCTGTCCCGCGAGCCAAGAAGACGATCTAGCTCGGAGGCGCGCTTGTCATTGCCGTGTGCCTGTCGCAATTGGTGCGGGGCCGGCAGGAGCGGCTTTCATGAGCAAAATCACTATCGATCCAACCCTCGTCGAAAACATGATCATGGAGATGGGCGATCGGCGCCCATAGCGGTACGGACGTTCTCCATTCGAATATCGCATACATAAGCCGAATTCCATGAAGCGGACCATGGGGAGGGGAATGAGCCAGTTTTCCGTGGGGGAGTCAGGCTCGCTTCCTCTGGAAACCAGGGCCGGCATAGGACCCTCCCTGAAACTATTGCCGTGATGTATCTCCGCTCTCATCGTCCGCAATTTTTCGAAGAAGATACAAGAGCGCAACCCTCTCCGCCGGATTGAGGGGAGAGACGGTTTTTTCGCTGATAAGGTACGCTCTAGGATACATGTCCTGAAGCAGCGCCTCACCCTTCGGCAGGAGAGAAATCACAACCTTGCGAGCATCGGCTTTGTCTTTGGACAGATCGATCAATCCACGTGCTTTCAGACGCTCGACGATCCCGCGGATCGTCGCCTGATCGACCGAGGTGGCCTTCACCAATTCGACCTGAGAGCTCGGGCCGAGATCGTGTAGCGCGCAGAGCGTTACAAATTGGACGGATGTCAGGTCCGGGTCACTGGCGTTGGCCTGGAAGATTGAAAGATGCCGCTGATAGGCTTTGCGCAGCAGGTGACCCACCTGCTCGGTAACATCATAGTCGGTTTCAGACGCCGCGGCTTCACGTCGGTGTTCGGGGTCCTTGACAGTCATGTTAGCAGGTCCATCGGTTGCGGTGTCTTGTGTCCGAGCAGGAAACGCCACAGCATGTTTCACCGGTCAGGGCACACGAGGCTAGACCCGCTTGGCGCATTTTCACGCCAAGCAGGTTGGTTGCGATCACGATTTGACGGTGTGCTTCATTTCCTTGACGGCGATGTCGCCGTTCAGAACCATCGGCTCATCGTCGAGAAACAGCGAGCAATTGCGCATCGGGATATCGAGATGGCAGGCCGTGTCGTTCGGGCCGCCAAGTTCATTGTTCGGGCCGGTCGAGAACATGACATTGCCGTAGAACGAGCGGGCCTCCATGCCCATGCCGCCCGGAAATTCGCCCGGTACCATGCGATGCCACTTGGCGTTCTGATTGAGACCCCAGCCGACATGGCTCATGCCCATGCCACGCGGATCGTTGAAACCGTCCATGTACGATTTGACCAGCTCAGCATCGAGGCCCCCGCGAATGTCGGTGATCCAACCGTTTTCGATGGTGTAGTATATCGGATCGCGGACGTAGATGTTCTGCGGCAGCAGAATATCGCCCGGGGCAACGACGATCGTACCGTCGACGCCATCATCGTCACCACCCGTAAAGACGAAGCCGGATGGCCAGTGATCCCAGCGGCCAGGCTCGTCCGTGCACGCATATTCCGTGACGGTGGGATAGGTATTGAGCTTGTAGGTGACATCTGTGCCATGCGCAGAGGTGATCCGCATCACCTTTGCCTTGGACAGCAGGTCTCCGGCAAATTCGACGCGCTCGCGCAGTTCCTTTGTCGGCAGCATGCGCGCGAGAATCTCCGGCGGTTCTACGGCGGTCAGGATACGCGTGCCGGCCGCCTGAATCGCCATCTGTTCCGGGCTGAAGAGTAGGAAGATGCAATCGATCAGCATATCGGCGGCCTTCAGGGCCTCTACGGCTTCCGGCATGGCGGCGAGGCCTGTCTGGCCGACCGCCCATGCACCCGCCGGCGGCACCGGCGGCAAACGCATGTGATACATCTTGGCGCCAAGACGCATGCCCGCCGCCATGAACGCGTCGGCGTAATCGAGGCGCTCGTTGCCCTGGGTAAGGACAATGAGTTTTTCGCCCTCGTGGACGCCCGACATCTTCAACTGATGCAGGCAGATTTCCGTGAAGCTGAATTGATCCATGCTCGTTCCCTTATCTTTGCTTGAAGGCTTGGGTGTTTCGTCCAGTTACGGACAGTCGGACTTGACCTTGGCGATTTCGGCGATTGCCTCCTCCCTCGAAACGACATCGCCATATTTGCTGTCGATATCGAAGAGGTTGGCATTGTGCGGATCCGGGTGCCGGTCTCCGACGCATTCGCGCACGACGATGCCACGGAATCCATGCTGGACCGCGTCGACGGCGGTGGCGCGGATACAGCCGCTGGTCGAGCAGCCGGCCATGATCACGGTGTCGATGCCCTGCGCATGCAGCTGCGAGGCAAGGCTGGTGCCGAAGAAAGCGCTGGCATACTGCTTGACGATAACGAGCTCGCCACTGGCCGGCTCGACGCCGCCGCAGAACTCGGCCAGCACATTGCCTTCGACCATTCCCCTCATGACTGGCGATTTCTTCACCCACATGCCGCCGTCAGCGCAGTTTTCCGCAAGATAGAGGATACGCGTATGGATGACCGGGATGCCGGCGTCGCGGGCGGCCTGGATGAGCGCCGGCGTCTGCGCGACCGCGTCAACCACGCCCGGGGCGTAGAGAGGCGAGCCCTCGGTGGTGTACCCCTTCAGGAAATCGATGACGAGGAGGGCAGGGCGCTGGCCGAAGCCGATGCGGTTGCCCCAGACGCCCTGATAATTGCTTTCTGCGCTCTGCATGATCGGTCTCTCTTCAGTATGCGCCGGACAGAAGTGCCCCGGCGCCCGGCACGACTGCTTCCAGACCAAGCTTCTTGAGCATGCAGTAAGTTGTCGCCACAGCGGCGGTCAGAACCGGCTTCCCGGTCATGGCCTCGACCTTGGCAATCACCGGCAGCGACGGCATTTGCACGCAGGCCGACAGCACGATGACATCGACGTTCGACAGATCGAGGGTCTGGACAATGGCCGGGAGATTTTCCGGGTCGTGGCGGGCGACATCGAGATTATCGGGAATTTCAAGGGCCCGCCAATCCATGACCTCGAAGCCCTCTTCCCGGATGTAATTCACTACGAGTTCGGTCAGCGGTTTCATATAGGGTGCGACGACGGCAATCTTCTTTGCCTTCATCACCTTCAGCCCCTCGATCAACGCGCCGGCGCTGGTAACGACCGGAATGTTCGCGTTGTTTTCCTGAGTGCGACCCATCAGACGCTTCTCCGACTGGCGGTGATAGCCGAGGCCCATCGCCATAATCGCAACCAGGCAAGCATATCCCAGCACATCGACGCGGGCGTCGGAAAGCTCGACGGCGCATCGGTCGGATTCGGCGTCCATCGCTGCTAATTCTTCCTTGACCACTTTCTTCATCCGCATGCGGCTGGAGTGGAAGGTGAAGCGCTCGGGGCGGATAGACTGGCGCGCCGTCAACATGGCGGGAATTTCGGTCTCCATCGTTGTGTTGGAGCTCGGAACGATCTGGCCGATACGGTAATATTTCTGCACGGATGGAATCCTCTGCGTTGCAAAAGCGAGTGTCAAACATCCGGCGGTGGATAGTCGATCCGCCGCCGTTCCAATCAACGGGAGAGAAAATCCCCAAGCGCGGCAAAGAAGCCGTCGAAATCATCCCAAGGGATCATGTGCCCGGCATTGGGCACCCGGGTGATTTCCAGCGCCGGATACAGCGAGCGGGCCTCGTCCTCGTCCACGTTTTCGATCACACCTCCACGGCCGGCCACCATCAGCATCGCCGGCCGCTTGAGCTTCGGCAGATCCGGGAAGATGTCGTCCTTGTGGAAGTCCTCGAAGGCGGTGACGATGGCGGGCTCGTAGCAGGTGTGCAGCCATTCGGCGCGCAGCTTCAGCTGTTCGTCGGTCCATGTCGGGCAAAACGCCTTCATGCCTTCCGCATCGACGCCCTTCAGCGCTAGGCGGATGCTGTCGACATACCAAGGCAGCTTGCTCGGGTAGGCGCGGCGTCCGGGGCCAGAAACCGGCGGATCGATCAGCGCGAGCCTCGAAAACGCCTCGGGCGCCGCAACGGCGGCACGGATGGCGATGCGCGCGCCCATCGAATGGCCGAGTAGGGCGGGGGCAGGAAGCCCGAGCACTGTGGCGAAGCCGACCACGTCGGCGGCCATCGCGTTGAGGCCGTAATCAAGGTCAGGCCCCGTCGATGACAGGCCGCGGCCGCGCACGTCGAGCACGTAGACGTCGTAACGCTCGGCCAACCGCTCGGCGACGAAACCCCACGTGATCGCCGGGCTGGTGATGCCAGGGATCAGGATGACGGCAGGGCCTCTTCCGCCGTAGCGCAGATAGTGTTGCCGAATACCATTGGCGAAGACGTTCGCCCCGTACAATGCGCCGCCGCTCATGCTGCGGTCTCGCTCTTCAGCGGCTCGGCGTAGATGTCGTAGCCATAGACCCACGCAGGATCCTCCTGCTTGAGCAGGAAGGTGTTGGCGTTCGAAACGCTCTGGACACGCGTCGCGCGGTCGCGGCGATTAGTTTCATACAGTCCGAAGGCGGTGCGGAAATTGCTGATGCCGGTTTCCTGTAGGCAGCGGGTCAGCATGGCGGCGTCTTCGATCGCCATCGCGGCACCCTGCGCCATATGCGGTTTCATCGGATGGCAGGCATCTCCCAGCAGCACGAGGCGGCCCTTGCTCCAGAGCGGCAGTGGGTTACGGTTGAAAAGCGGCCACTTCGTCACCTCATCGGTGCTTTCGATCAGCGCCTGGATGATCGGATGATAGCCCTCGAACGCCGCCGCCATCTCGTCGCGGCTGCTGTCGACGAAGGCCGAATCGAATTCCCAGGCCGGATGCGGTACGCCGGTGACATAGTAATATTCGTCGCGGCGGGCCGTCGTGTAGTAGACCATCATGTGACGGTCCGGACCCCACCACTTGACACAATCCTCGAAGGTCAGGTCGTATTTCTTCAGCTTGTCGGACGAGATCAGGGCGCGATGGCCGACCCAGCCGCTGTAATTCGGCTTTTCTTCGCCGAGCAGCGTTTCGCGAACGCGCGAATTGATACCGTCGGCGCCGATCACGATATCGGCGCGCACTGAGGTTCCATCTTCGAATTCGATCAGTACATCGGTGCCGCTGTCGTCGAGGCGAGCCAGCTTCTTGCCGAAATGCAGGGTGCCCGGCTGCAGCGCATCGCACTGAATGGCCTGCAGGTCGCCGCGGTGAACAGTGCAATAGGTCTGGCCGTAGCCCTCGAGCGGAACCCGCGCGGTATATTCGCCGGTAATGCCGTCGCGGCTGAACCAATGGCTCGGCGTGCTGCTGATGCTAATGACCTTCTTGTCGACGCCGATGCGCTCGAAAATCTTCATGATGTTCGGCCCCATATGGATGCCGGCGCCCAGGCGCGAGAAGCTCGGCGCTTGTTCATAGACGTTGATGTCAAAACCCGCGTGCTGGAGTAGCGCACCCGCGACGGCGCCACCGAGGCCGGCGCCGATAATCGCGATCTTTTCTTTTCCGTTAGACATAGCGACCCTTCTTAGCTGTCTTTCGACGCATTGTTCCCATGATTGGAGGCTGGGCAAAATTCTAGCGCATACACTCTAAATAGCAATAGTGAGGCTTTGATTTTCATCAAAATTGCGCGGAAATTCGCTCGGCAATTGAATATGCTAGCAAAATCGCAACGGCGGAATCCGACTTGTCATTTGTCACTATAAAGCGTATACGCTTCTTAATAAAATAAAAGGGGCAATAGATGCGAAGAGTCGGTGACTGTCGCATCGTTATGGTTTGTGGGCGTCAGCGCGATGTCTGCTGCGTAGCGGTTCGGCCGATGGAAAATGGCGTGGTCTGTGTTTGGTTCTCCGGTGCGGGGGGCCCGCTTTGACACTGCCAGTTTGCTTCAGTTTGAATGTGAACGACGCCGTCGAGAGTGTCGAAGCAAGCCCGGAAACACCACTCCTCTACATCCTCAGAAACGATCTCTCTCTCAATGGCCCGAAATACGGTTGTGGGCTCGGGGAATGCGGTGCATGCGCCGTTCTCATGGACGGTCGTGCCGTCCGGTCCTGCACGGTGCCGCTCGGTGCGGTTGGCGCGCGTCGCGTAACCACGCTCGAAGGTCTCGGGACACCCGAGCATCTGCATCCGGTCCAGGCGGCCTTTATCGACGAGGCCGCGGCTCAATGCGGATATTGCCTGAACGGCATGATCATCGCCACCGCAGCCCTGCTCAATCGCAATACCGATCCCGACGAGGACACGATTCGCGAGGCGCTGCGCCATCACCTCTGCCGTTGTGGAACGCATATGGAAATACTCGCCGCGGCCAGGCGGGCCATCGCCTATGCCAAGGCCGGGCGGACGCGCCGATCCACGCCGGACGATGTCTCGCCAAAAGCCGCGAAGGAGGTCTCCCCATGACCGACCACCGCCAAATGCCGAAATCGGCCTATATGTCGGCCGCCGACACACTGCTGATCGTCAACGATGTACTGCTCGGCGATGCCGCGGAACTCTATATCGCGGTGGGCGCCGATAGCCGCGTGACCGCGCTCAACGGCCACGTCGATCTCGGGACAGGCATCCGCACTTCCCTGGCGCAAATCGTCGCCGAGGAACTCAGCGTGCCGTTCGAGCATGTGGACATGGTGCTCGGCACGACCTCCGCCGCACCCAACCAGGGCGCGACCATCGCCAGCGAAACGATCCAGATCACCGCAGTGCCGCTGCGGCAGGCCGCCGCCACCGCCCGCCATCATCTGCTGGCCAAGGCAGCCGAGAAGGTCGGCGTGCCGCTTGAGCGGCTGAGGCTGGAAGACGGCATCATCCGTGCCGACGGCGGCGAGAACTGGCAGTTGAGCTTCGGCGACATCGTCGCCGGCAGCCATGCCAGGCTGTCGATCGACAAGCACGCGGCCTTGAAACCGGCCTCGGACTACAAGCTGGTCGGTTCGTCGCGCCCGCGCGTCGATATTCCCGAGAAGGCGACGGGGCGCTGGACCTACGTGCATGATGTCCGCGTGTCCGGCATGCTGCATGGCCGCGTCATACGGCCGCCCTATGCCGGTTTCGATCACGGCGACCATGTCGGAAACAGCCTGATTTCGATCGACGAGGCATCGGTCGCGCATATTCGCGGGCTTGTCGGCGTCGTCGCCATCGGCGATTTCGTCGGCGTGGTCGCGACCCGCGAGGAAATCGCCATCGAGGCGGCGAAGAGCCTGAAGGTCGTGTGGCGCGCGCCGCCCGAGTGGCCGGATCTCAACGCGCCAGAAAAGGCGCTGCGCGCTAATCCGTCGACTGCGCGCAAGCTTGCCGATCTCGGCAATGTCGATATGGCACTGGCCAGCAGCGCCCAGGCGATGAACCGCACCTATGTCTGGCCCTACCAGATGCACGGCTCTATCGGGCCGTCCTGCGCGGTGGCCGACTACAACGAAGGCGGGCTGACGGTCTGGTCGGGGACGCAGAACCCGTTCCCGATGCGGCGCGATCTGGCGCTGCTTCTCGACATGCCCGAAGAGCTGATCCGGGTCGAGCGGTTGGAAGCCGCCGGCTGCTACGGACGCAATTGCGCCGATGACGTCACTGCGGATGCCGCCCTGCTGTCGCGCGCCGTTAAGGCGCCTGTCCGTGTCCAGCTGACGCGCGAACAGGAGCATGCCTGGGAGCCGAAGGGCGCCGCCCAGATCATGGACGTGCGCGGCGGTCTCGATCTGGAAGGCGGTCCGTCCGCCTATGATTTCGAAACCCGCTATCCCTCCAATCTGGCGCCGACCCTTCCCTTGATCCTCACCGGCAAGGTGCCGCCAGTCTCCGACGTCGTGCAGATGGGCGATCGCACCGCCATCCCGCCCTATGCCTACGGGAATCTCCGCGTCACCGTGCACGACATGCCGCCGATCGCGCGCGCCTCTTGGTTCCGCGGCGTGTCGGCGATGCCCAACACGTTTGCGCACGAATGCTATGTCGATGAACTGGCAGCCGCAGCGGGCGTCGATCCGGTCGAATACAGGCTTCGCTACCTCCACGATCCGCGCGCCGTCGATCTAGTGCGTGCGCTGGCCGAACGGGCAAACTGGGTACCGCATACGACATGGGGTACGCTCGGCGGCGAGGGCGACCTGCTCTACGGGCGAGGGTTCGCCTATGCCGTCTACATCCATGGGCCGTTTCCGGGCAAAGCCGCCGCCTGGGCCGCTTGGGTCGCCGATGTCGCGGTCAATAAGAAGACCGGCGAGATCGCGGTCACCAAAGTGACGTGCGCGCAGGATTCCGGGATGATGATCAATCCCGATGGCGTGCGCCACCAGATCCACGGCAATATCATTCAATCCACCAGCCGTGTGCTGAAGGAAAAGGTCGAATTCTCGTCGACCGCCGTGCAGTCGAAGGAGTGGGGTGGCTATCCGCTGATCACCTTTCCCGAGGTGCCTGATATCGACGTGTTAATGGTGCCGCGGCAGGACGAACCGCCGCTCGGCGTCGGAGAGTCCGCCTCCGTTCCCAGCGCCTCGGCCATTGCCAACGCCGTCTTTGACGCCACCGGTATTCGCTTCCGCGAGCTGCCGCTGACGCCGGAACTGGTGCTGGCCGCACTGAACGGCAAGACGGACGAAGCGACGGCCGCCCCGCCCTTCAAGAAGCGGAACTGGTGGAACATCGGTCTATCGGCCGTCGGTGCCGTCGCGGCTCTGTCCGGCATTGTCACCATGGCCTCGCCATGGCGCCCGGCGATCGGCACCATCCAGCGCCCGGACGCGAACGTCTACAGCGCCGCCACCATCGAGCGCGGCCGGCTGGCGGCGGCGGCCGGCGCCTGCAATGTCTGTCATGTCGGCAATGACGGCACACCCTTTGCAGGCGGACGGCGCTTCGACACGCCGTTCGGCGCCGTCTATGCCACCAACATCACCCCGGACGCGCAAAGCGGCATCGGCGCCTGGTCCTACCCGGCCTTCGAGCGGGCCATGCGCGAGGGCGTGAGCCGCGACGGCCATTATCTTTATCCCGCCCATCCCTACACCTCGTTCGCGGGCGCCGAGGATGCCGATCTTCAGGCGCTCTACGCCTACATGATGACGCAGGCGCCGGTCGCCGAAAAGGCGCCGGAGACGAAGCTCAAATTTCCCTACAGCATCCGCGCGATGATGGCGGGCTGGAACGCGCTGTTCTTGAAGGCGGAGCCGTTCAAATATGTCGAGACCCGCGATGCGCAGTGGAACAGGGGCGCCTATCTCGTCGAGACCCTGGGTCACTGTTCGGCCTGCCACACGGACCGCAATGTGCTCGGCGCGGAAAAGAGCGGCAGCGCCCGGCTTTCCGGCGGCTTTGCCGACGGCTGGGAGGCGCCGGCGCTGAATGCGTTCGCCAAGGGCCCGGTCGGCTGGACGGCCGATGCCTTCTACGACTATCTGCGCACCGGACATTCGCGCGATCACGGCAGTGCGGCCGGCCCGATGGCGCATGTCGTCGAGGTCATGCAGCCGCTGCCAGATAGCGATATCCGCGCCATGGCCACATATCTCGCAAGCCTCAACGAGCCCCCCGCCGATAGCAAGGCGCAGAGCGAGGCGGCCCTTGCCGCGAGCGAAGCGGCCAAGGCTTCCGCCGCGCGCATATCGCCGAAGGGCGAGCGGCTGTTCAACGGCGCCTGCGCCACGTGCCACACTGGAAACACGATCCTGTCGTCGTTGGCGCTCAACAGCAATCTTCATGCGGCGACCCCTGACAATATCATCCAGGCAATCCTGAACGGTATCGAGGCGCCGGCAATCCTTGCGCAGAGGACCGGCCGCCAAGCCCCGGAGGTGATGTCGATGCCGGCTTTCCGCCAGACGCTGAACGACGGCCAGATTAAGGATCTAGCCGATTATCTGAGAGCGCGCTTCGCCCCCGACAAGCCGGCCTGGACGGAAACGACCAAAGCCATGCAACGCGTAACGGCAGCAAGCCACTAGGGAGAGACGAGTTGGAGCAGATCCGAACCGGGCAGGATATCGGCCGCCGCGACTTGTTCGAGAACCCGACAGCCGCGTTTCGCCCGTCGGCCTATTGGTTCTGGCATTCAATTCCGACAGAGGATGTTTGCCACGCGCAGCTCGCCGATTTCAAACAGAAGGGGATCGGCACGATCCTGATCCAGGCCCGTCTCGCAATGTCGCGCGATGACTACCTGTCGCCGGCCTATCTGGATGCCTATCGTGTTGCGGCTGGGATTGCCGGCAAGCTGGGCCTGAAGCTCGGGATCTACGACGATTACAACTGGATGAGCGGTCACGCCGGCGGCCGGACGGTCGTGGACCGCGACGACCTGCGCGAGCGCCACCTGTTCTGGTCGTCCACGGGAGAGGCGCGGGGCGAGATCAGCGGTATCCATCCGCCGTTCACCCGGACAATGGGCCCAGATATCGTCGCGTGGCAGTATGAGGGCAGCATCGTCGAGTGGTGCCAGTGGACCGTCGAGGCAGCGCTGCTGCATCCGTCGGTCGGCATCGACAGCCTCGATCAGGTGGTCGATGTCACGGCGCGGACATCCATCATCGAAAGCGACGGAATATCCTGCACCCATGCGTTCGACGGTGTGCCCGCCGAGGGGCAGATGCTCACGGTGTTCGTCAGCGCCCGGTCGACGACCTCGCGGTTGATCAATTATCTCCTGCCAGAGGCAGCGGAGCGATTCATCGAGGTCGGGCTCGACCCGCTGGTTGAGGTGCTTGGTGATCTCGTGCCCGATCCCGTCGGCTTCGTGTTCTACGACCAGCCGGCGGCGGGTTTCTACAAGTGGAGCCAGATCTCCGGTGACCTCGGCAACAGCCTGCTCTATGCGCCGACGCTGCCGGACGTCGTGTCGCGTGGCACAGGCGAAACCTTCACCAGGGCCCTGCTGGCGCTGGTGCGTGGCGTCGGGCCTGAAACCCTGCGGCTGCGCGCCCAATTCTACGCCGCTTATTCGGCCCTGATGAACGAGGCCTTCTCCGGCACGTTGCGCCGATGGGCCGAGGGCAGGGGGATCGTACTCACTGGGCACGAAATCCTGCCGCA
The DNA here is from genome assembly GCF_013087515.1 of Rhizobium sophorae. Lineage (GTDB taxonomy): Bacteria > Pseudomonadota > Alphaproteobacteria > Rhizobiales > Rhizobiaceae > Rhizobium > Rhizobium sophorae. Next base: position 26,680 of record NZ_JABFCN010000008.1, read on the forward strand.
TGTCAGTTCGTGGTCGCTGAACGGCGGTTTTACCAGCATCGACCCCAGGGTGGCGCTTGCCGTGGATTTCTTCGGCATCGATGCCTACCGGCACGAGACGGCCGTTGATTCCAACAATTTCGTGGCGCAGCTGGCGCCGAAGCTCGGCGACTCCGTTGCCCGTTCGAATGGTCGCAGCCGATGCGTCGTCGAAACTTATGCCAGCGCCGAGCGAACACCCGTGCGTGCCGCCGGGCAATGGGAACTGACCCTGGAGACGATGCGGGCGCAGGCCATCCGGCTTCACTGCCTCGGGACCCGGCAATTCCTCTGGCACGGCGTCTACCAGACGGACGGGCGCGACAACGATCCGACGCCGTTTTCCAATCCGCGTTTCGATTTCGGGCCGGGCATCAATTTCGAGCCATGGTGGAGCTACCACGATCTGTTTGCCGAGGAGACGGCGCGGATTTCCACCTTCATCGAGGGGGCCACGCCCCGCACGCCGGTTGCGATCCTTTATCCTCTTCATACAGGCTTCGCAGAAGGGCCGCGCCACAGCCATGCAACCCATATCGGCGCCTGGTGCGAAGGGCTCTTAGCAGAAGGCTGCGACTTCATGTTCGTCAGCGAGGCCGATTTGGCGACCGCTACGATCGAGAACGGCCGCCTGCGCGCGTCCGGCCTTGTTTTCGATGCTGTCGTTCTGCCGTCCGTCACCGTGCTCGAGACGACGAAGACCTTGCACACGCTCGCCGTCTTCAAGGCGGCGGGTGGTGCTGTCTGGTCTTCAGGCGAGCGGCTCTCCACCGTCTGCGATGGCGCAGCGGGGCGTGCCGTCGGCACGTCGATCCATCTCGAAGGAATGCCCGGCATAGGCGACATCACCACTCTGTTGCGGTCGCTTCGGTCACCGGGTCCAGATCTTGCCTGTCATTCTGCGGGCAGACCCTGGCAATGGGTGGGGTATGAGGCCGCTGGCTGGTGGCGGGTCGTGCTGTTCAACGATGGCGCATCGCACCTCGTCAGTGAGATTTCCTTCGGCGACGGTTTCGCGTGCGAGGTCTGGTCCGCGACGACGGGAGACGTGGGAAAGGCAACCGCCTTCAGCCACCTGACAGTCGCGCTCGCGCCCCAGGAGGTGCAATGCATTCGACTGGGCGAGACGACGCAGAAGACCACCGTGCAAGGCCATCTCGAGCACCAGCCGCTGCTTGCCGCGGCTCGTGCCATATCGCTTGTCGACGGGTGGAGCTTCGCGCCGGGCCCTGACGCGGGATTCGTGCCGATCTCGGTGGTTGCAGGGTGGGAAACGCAGGGTTTTGCCGGTTTCTCCGGTACCGGCATTTATCGGCTGGCGCTCGAAATCGGCGATGAGGCCGAATGGGTCCTCGAATTGCCCCAGGTCCACACGGTGGTCGCCGCGCTGCTCGATGGCCGGCAGATCGATCGAAGAGGCTGGCGCCCCTACCGCTTTGCTCTGGGGCGGCTGCTTCCGAGCGTCCATTCGCTGGAACTGCGCGTCGCCAACACGGCCGCAAATCGCTACTACATCAACACGCCTTATCTCGGTGACGCCGCCGACAAGAGCGGCTTGTCCGCCGCACCGAAGCTCATCCAGCTGGCAAACTGACCGGAAGTTACAGACCCATGCTACAACATTCGACGATACCCCTGACGCGTGCCTGGAACAGCTGGTCCAACCGACCGGCCGAAATGGTCTTCCTGCCGCTCGGCGTGCGGATCACACCGGTTCTCTATTCGACCCGCAGCAAGACGACCTCCGCGATCGAGCCGCGACGCGATATGGTTCGCCTCGGCCGTCACACCATCGACGGCTCGCTGATCGAGCTGGAGACCGAGCTCAGCGGCACGACGGTCGCCTTTTCTACGACGAAGACAGACCCCTTCGCCATCCGCGGCAGCTGGAACGGCAAGGTATCGGCCGAGTGGGGACTGCGATTCTGGCTGACGCTGGCAATCTCCTCAGATGGCGGCGAGGTCGTGGTCCATGACGCGGGCCGCAACATCACGCTGGTGAAGGTCGGAACGCGCTTCGTGGCGGTCGCGACCGCCGAGGCGCCGGTGCACGTCACCGGCCATGAGACGATCGACGCTCTGCGGGCCGACTTCGAGGAAAACGGTTATTTCTATACCGCCACCCGCAGGAGCGAAGCGCCGTTGATTGCCCTGCGTTTCAATCTAGAGATGATGCGCCAGGGCGCCTATGCCGCAGGCGTCGCCGACAGTGCCGAATTGGCGATCGCCAAGGCGCAGACATGCCTTGCCGCCGGCGCGCCAGCTGCGATTGCCGATGCGCAGACCGGCCTGTTCGAGGGCGCGCTCGACGCGATGCGTGACGTCGTCGCCTGGAACACCATCTGGGACGAAACCAACGCGCGTTCCTACACGGCGGTCACCCGGATCTGGAACCTAGGGAAATTCGCCGTCTGGTTCAACGACCAGATTTTCGCCGCCCTTCTTGCGGGCGTGTTCGACGCCGATCTGGCGCGCGAGAACATGGCGGCCGCGATGGCCGGCGCAACCCCGCAGGGCAACATCGCCTGCATCGTCACCTCCAACGATGCCTGGGTCGATCGAACCCAGCTGCCGTTCGGCGCACTGGTCGTCTGGCAGCTCTACCAGCGGACCGGCGAGCGGTCGATGATCCAGGCAAGTTACGAGGCGCTGGTGCGCAATCGGCGCTGGTGGCAGGACAACCGCGATCCGGACGGTTTCGGCTTGCTGTCCTGCGGCACCTCCGATGTGGGCGAGGGCCTCTACAAGGGGACGGCCTTTGCCGCGCGCAACGAGACTGGCATGGACAACTCCGCGACCCATGACGAGGCGCTCTATGATCCCATCACCCGTACGCTCTCGACCTTCGATCTGGGGCTGAACTGTGCGGCTGCTCTCGACGCCGAAATGCTGTCGAAAATGGCCGCCGTGCTCGGCAAGCATGACGATGCCCGCGAATTCACCGCTCTGGCCGAGCGTCACCGGACGCTGATCTCGCAGACGCTCTGGGACGAGAGCCGCGGCATCTTCGCCAATCGCCAGCGGCGCGGCGGTTTCGTGCGCTCGCTGTCGCCGACCAGCTTCTACCCGCTGCTGTGCGGCGCCGCGACGCCGGCGCAGGCGGAGCGTTTGCTCGAGCATTTGAGCGACGAGACGACCTTCGGCGGTGATTTCGTGCTGCCGAACGCAACGCGAGACGATCCGGCCTTCGCCGACAACGTGTACTGGCGCGGCCGCATCTGGCCGAACGTCAACTATATGGTCTGGCTCGGCCTGCGGCGCTACGGCTTCGTGGCGGCGGCGAGCAAGCTGGCAAGCCAGAGCTACGACCTGTTCATGAAGAATTGGCGCGCGGATCGTATCGCCTCCGAAAACTACAATGCCGTCACCGGCGAGGCGATGGACCAAGGCGATACCGATCCATTCTACATCTGGGCCGCCATGCTACCGCTGATGGCTGCCAGTGAGATTGTTGACTTCGATCCGTGGACCGGATGGACGATGCGCCATGCCGGCCGGGATGTGGTGCTCGGACCTATGGTCTCGCCGTCGGGAACGCTCGAGCTGGTCGTCAAGTCCGGAACCCTGGTGATGACATTGAACGGGCGCGCAGCACTGAAGACAGATCTGCACACTACGCTGTCGCGCATCGTCTTCGTCAACGGGCGGGTGGCGTGCACGATTGCTCCGGTCTCCGAGGCAGGTTTCATCGAGTTGCCAGGCTTGGCATTGGGCGATGTTCTTGCCGCCCGTATCAACGGGCAGGACATCAACTATGTGTCGGGCGGCGACGGAATACGCGTCATGATTGCTGAATACGCGGAAGATCGCCGGCTCGACGTCTATTTTTCATCGTCAAGCGCTCCCTAAAGCAAGGCGGCGCTTGACAGGTCTCCATTCCTCACAGATAGTTTGTGTACATATAAATAAAAGACTGATGCTAAAGTCAGAGGGTTGAACGAACAGCTTGCAGGAGGTCCATTGATTCATGCCGGCCGCTCAGTGAAGTGATGTGCTATTCTTACAGAAGTGGTGTGCCGCTGCGTCGCAGCGCGCGCTTCATTTCGCCGAGACGTCAGCGCTCCACGGACAATGCCCATCTGCTTTTAGTATGCATACAAATGATTAAGCGCGCTTTGGCACGTTGTTGTTTTCAAGCTAGCCGATCCGTTGAGGTCGATGACCGCGGGTCATGATGGTCCATAACTGTGTATCTTCAAGAGGGGTGCCACAATGACTGAACTCACCAGACGCAACACAATGAAGTTGATGTCCGCAGCGCTGATTGCTGGCGTCGGCATCTCCACCTTGCCGCGCAAAGCCTTTTCGGCCGGATCCATCACGGTCCTCAACTGGCAGGGCTACGGCACCGACGAAGCCTGGTCGCTGAAGGCTTTCACCGAAAAGACGGGCATCACGGTCGTTCACGACTACTACAGCTCGGAATCGGAAATGTTGACCAAGCTGCGCACCAATCCGGGTGCTTATGATCTTGTTGTCCTCAACGCCGCGCGTTGCGCCCAGGCGATTGCCGAAGACCTGCTGCAGCCGATCGATTTCAGCAAGGTTCCAAACGTTTCAACAGTCGACGAGACCCTTCGCGCCAACCCGAACTTCAGCAAGGACGGCAAGGGCTATGCCGTTCCGTGGGTCTGGGGCATGACCTCACTTGCCATCCGCGAGGGCATGACGGTTCCCGACAGCTACGCTGTTCTCGCCGATCCGGCCTATAAGGGCCGCGTTGCCATGGATGACGACGCCATCATCAACGTCGGTGTCGGCGCACTGATGAGCGGGCAGGACATCAACGATCCCAAGGATCTGGCTGCTGTTACGGCCGCGCTGAAGTCGATCAAGCCGAACGTCAAGTTGCTGTGGTCGACGGAAGACCAGTGGAACAAGTCGTTTGCCGCCAAGGAATTCGACCTGTCGCTGTTCTGGTCGGGCGGTTCGGTTCGCTCCAAGCGCGTTTCCAAACTTCCGGTTCAGTTCGTAGTGCCTAAGGAAGGCGGCGTCGGTTGGGTCGATGGTCTCGGTGTTCCGACATCGGCTCCGAATCCAGAAGGTGCTCTTGCCTTCGTCAACTGGATGATCGATCCGACATTCTATGTCGAATGGGCAACCAAGATCGGGGCGCCCGCCTCGTCGAATTCGGCAGCCCTTTCAGCACTTCCTGCCGACGATCTCACCCGCCTGGTACACAAGGCCGAATATTTGAAGACGACGTCCTTTGTCTCGGGCATTCCCGACGACCGGCGCGAAGCCTTCAACAATGTCTGGCAGGAAGTGAAAGCCTTCTATGCTGAATGATCGTCTGATATCAGCGTCAGAGCGCGGACCTTCGGGTCCGCGCAGCCGGCGCCCGCTCCCGCCATGGGTTTCGACGACGGCGCTGCTGCTGCCGACCTATGCGTGGCTGACGCTCGCCGTTTTCCTGCCGCTGCTGACCATGTTCGTGTTCAGCTTCATGTCCGCGACACCGATGGGCAAAGCCCCGATCGTCTTCACGCTCAAGCAGTACCGCGCGTTCATCGATCAACCCTATCTGGTCGGGATCGGCATTACGTCGCTGCTGATCGGCTTCTGGACGACGCTGTCCTGCGCCGTGCTTGGTTTCCTGGCGGCCGTGGCTTTGGTTCGCTCGACCTTCGGCAAGACCCGCGAGATGTTGTTGATCCTCATTCTCTTACCGTTCTGGACCAACGGTCTCGTACGTGTCTTTTCGTGGACCATGGTGCTTCGCGAAAACGGTTTTCTCGACAGTCTGCTGCATATGATTGCTCCGGACGCGGGTTCCATCGGCTTTCTCTACACGCGCTATGCCGTGGTGGTTGGTCTTGTTCACGGCTACCTGCCGTACATGATCCTGACCTGCTACATAGCGCTGGTGGCCATCGACGACGCGATCGTTGAGGCTGCTTCAAGCCTCGGCGCGCGCTGGTGGACCATCCTGTTCAAGATTTTGATGCCGCTTGCGGCTCCGGGACTGATCTCCGGCGCCGTTTTGATCTTCATTCCGGTCATCGGTTCATTCATGGAACCGCGCATTCTGGGCGGTCGTGTCGGCGTGACCATGGGAACGGTGATCGAGGATCAGTTCACCCAGGCCTTCAACTGGCCTTTGGGCGCATCGTTGTCCTTTACGCTGCTGGCAGTCGTGCTCGCAATTTTCGCCACCTTCTCCGGTGTCCTGCGCCGTGGAACGGTCGCTTGAGGAAGGGATCATGAAAACGCTCGGTCCAATCTATCTCATCGCCATTCTCATCTTCCTCTACACGCCCATTCTCGTGATGATGGCGATGGGGTTCAACGCTTCGCCACTTTACGAACTGCCATTCCATTTCTCGCTGCAATGGTACGACGCGCTCTGGGACAACAGCATCCTTCTGACGGCGGGTCTGAACAGCCTGGTGATCGCGAGTATCACCGCGGTTCTGGCGACGGCTTTGGGGACCATGGCGTCCGTCGCGCTGTCGCGCCGGACCTTTCGCGGCATAAGTCTCCTGCAACTCATGCTGCTGCCGCCGATTGCCATTCCCTGGCTGATCACCGGCACAGCCATGCTGATCTTCTTCTATTGGACCGGTATCGGGCGCGGTATGCATGCCCTGTTGATCGGCCACGTCGCGCTTGCCATCCCCTACGTTGTTCTGGTCGTCGGCACGGGCTTCAAGACAATCCGCGCCGACCTCGAAGAAGCCGCGATGAGCCTTGGTTCGACACCGGTTCACGCCTTCTTCTCGGTGACGCTACCTCTGCTTTATCCGAGCATCCTTGGCGCCGCGCTCTTCGCCTTCGCCGTGTCGCTCGACCAGTTCGTGATTTCCTACTTCCTCGCAACGCCCGGCTACACCACGCTGCCGGTGCAGATCTACTCCTCAATCCGCAAGGGCTTTACCCCTGAAATCAATGCGATCTCGACGGTGCTTCTGCTCGGTTCGATGACGATCATCCTGATTTTTGCGCGCTTCGCCAAGCCCGGAGACACAAGTGACAAACGTTAAAGTCAATTCCGTCGCAAAGACCTACGGCACCACGCCGGTCCTGTCCGATATCACCACCGAGTTCCCCGAAGGCTCCTTCACCAGCCTTCTCGGCCCATCCGGTTCCGGCAAGACCACGTTGCTGCGCATCATCGCGGGCTTCATCAAGCCCGACCAAGGCGTCGTCACGATCGGCAACAACGATGTCACCGACATCCCGGTCTGGGGTCGTAACATCGGCATGATGTTCCAGTCCTACGCGCTGTTCCCGCACATGACGATTGCCCAGAACGTCGCCTTCGGTCTCGAACGCCGGGGCATCAAGGGTACGTCCGCCCGCAAGGAAGTCGATCGCGCTCTTGAGATCGTGCATCTGCCTGGCTTTGCCGATCGCATGCCCAAGCAGCTGTCGGGTGGTCAGCAGCAGCGCGTCGCCCTGGCCCGCGCCATGGTCATCAAGCCGAGCGTGCTGCTCCTCGACGAGCCGCTGTCGGCGCTCGATCGCCGCCTTCGCCAGGAAATGCAGGTCGAACTGTTGCGCATCCAGCGCGAAAGCGGCCTGACGACGATCTTCGTCACCCACGACCAGGAGGAGGCGTTGACGCTGTCTGACAAGGTTGCGATCCTCGACAGGGGCCGTATTGTTCAGATCGGCGAGCCGGAAACCGTCTACGAACGGCCGCTGACGCGCTTTGCCGCCGAATTCCTCGGCGATTCCAACTTCCTCACCGGGACGGTGGAGAACGGCGCCGTGCGTCTCGCCGATGGAACGATGGTCAGGACCACAGGCACGTTGCCATCAAGCGGCTCGAACGTCACGCTCGCGGTGCGCCCGGAGAAGATGTCGATCGCATCGGGTCCGACGGATGGCAACAGCCTGACGGCGCGCATCACCACCGTCATCTACGCAGGTCCCGTGCTCTCCTATCTGCTGGAGACGGCAGACGGTCTGCCGCTGAAGCTGTTTGCCCAGAACCGCGATGGCAAGGTCCTGAGCGATGGCGACGCCATCACCCTAACTTGGGCCGCGGAACACACCGTCCCGGTGGCCGACTGATGATAGCACCGGCGCCACTCTCCAGGAATGCGCTGCATGTGGTCATCGACATGCAGCGCCTCTTCGCTGAGGAAACGGCGTGGCATACGCCAGCAATTGCCGGCATTCTTCCCAATGTGGTGGCGCTCAGCAAAGCGCAGCCCGCTGAGACTGTCTTTGCTCGCTTCATGGTGCCCCAAAGTGCCGAAAATGCCACGGGTCGCTGGAGGACCTACTATCGTCGCTGGTCATCGGTAACGCTGGATGAGCTCGATGTCGCCATGCTGGATCTGGTGGCGCCGCTTTCGGCGATCGCCGGTCCAGGGTCTATCGTGGATAAGGAAACCTACTCGGTCTTCGGCTCGGCCGGTTTTTTAGAGCGGTTGCAAGGATCGGCAACGGACACGCTGATTTTCTCGGGCGTCGAGACCGACGTCTGCGTTTACGCCAGCGTTCTCGATGCGGTCGACGCCGGCTACCGGGTCATTCTGGCCAAGGATGCGGTGGCAAGCGGCGACATGAAGGCACATGCCATGGCCATCGAGATCCTGGCGCCAAGGCTTTCGGAGCAGATTGAAATCCTAACGACAGAAGCCATTCTAAATTTACGGCGAGAGTGAATTCGGCAGCGCCATTGCCGGGCATCACGAGGAACAGGCAAATTTGAGAGATCCGATGGACGTTCCGTTCAAAGAAAAAGCCGGCAGACAAAAGACCGCAGCGACCGAGGCGCAGGGCCAGCAGGTACAGTATACGCTTGGCGAGCAGATCGGCTTCTACCTGCGCCAGGCCAACCAGCGGCACGTGGCGATCTTTGCGAGCCTGATGGCGGAAAAGCTGACCACCACCCAGTGGGCGGCGCTCGTCAGGCTGAAGGACCTGCAGCCCTGCTCGCAGGGCAACCTCGGCCGGGAGACCGCCATGGATATGGCGACCATCAAGGGCGTCGTCGACCGTCTTGTAAAACGTGGGCTGGTGCACACCGCACCCGACGCCACCGACGCGCGCCGGCTGGTGCTGACGCTGACGCCGGAAGGCGAGGCGACAGTGGCCCGCAACCTGTCGGTCGCACTGCAGATCTCGCAGGAAACGCTGAGCACGCTGACGCTTGCTGAGCGGATGATGCTGATGGAGCTCCTGCAGAAGATCTGTTGATAAGAGACCACGACTGTTTCTACAAATCGAGAGAATACTATGTTTCAGCCCAGCGAAGACGAAATCAAGTCGCTTGTCGGCCAGATGACGGTTGCCGAAAAGGTTGATCTTCTGAGCGGACGCGGGCTGTGGAAGACCGCATCGATCCCACGGCTCGGTATTCCATCGATTGTCATGACCGATGGTGCCCATGGCGTTCGCTACTCCACAACCCAGATCGACGCCGGCGACAATGACGAAGACAGCCTCCAGGCGTTTCTGGCGGTTGTCGGCCAACAGGCCGATGCATCAGGCGGCATGTTCGGCACGACACGTCCTGCAACCTGCTTTCCAAACGGCAATCTGCTTGGCTGTTCCTGGGACGTCGATCTGGCCTACCGCATGGGTGAGGCGCTGGCGGCGGAATGCCAGGGTTTTGGCGTTCATCTCCTGCTTGGGCCAGGCATTAATATCCGCCGCACGCCGCTTGCCGGCCGCGCCTATGAATACTACTCCGAGGACCCCCTCATCAGCGGGGACATTGCCGCAGCCGTCATCTCGGGCCTACAGGACAATGGCGTCGGCGCCTCGTTGAAACATTTTGCCTGCAACAATTCCGAGATCGAACGGACAACGACCAGCTCCGATGTCGACGAACGGGCTCTTCGCGAAATCTATCTGGCGGGCTTCGAACGGGTGATCGGAAAGAGCGCGCCCTGGACTGTGATGAGCGCTTACAACCGGTTGAACGGCATCCAGGCAGCAGAACATCACTGGTTGCTCAGCACGGTGTTGCGCGAGGAATGGGGCTATGACGGGCTGGTCGTCTCCGATTGGCACGCGATTAAGGACCGTGGCGCGGCGCTCGCTGCCGGGACTGATCTCGACATGCCGGAAAGCCAGCCACGCAAGGCCCGCCTGCGGGCGGCGATCGAGGCGGGTGATGTGGCGCCCGAGGTGGTCGATGCCGCCTGCGCTAAGGTTCTGGCGTTCGTGCGCAAATGCAAGATGCATGAGCGGCGCGACACGGTCGCCGATCTCGACCGGCACCACGCTCTGTCGCGGGAGATTGCAGCGGAATCGATCGTCTTGCTGCGCAACGAAGGCAGGACGTTGCCGCTTGATCCGAATAGCACCGGCCGGCTCCTCGTCGTTGGTGATGGCGCTACCGTCCCCGTGATCCAAGGTTCCGGTTCGGCCACGACCAATCCCTATCGCGTCGACAGCCCCTTCGTACAGATTGCCGCGCGGGCAGGCACTGACTTCGAGGTGCAGCATCTGCCATTCCCCTCTGCCGCAGAGGTCAATATGCAGGCGTTGATCGAGGCGACCGTAGAGGCGGCGTCTTCTGCCGATTTCACAGTGGTGTTTGCGGAAAACGAGAAGAGCCGGCACGGCGAGGGCAACGACCGCGACACACTGAAGCTGGCCGCCAGCCACGACGCCCTCCTTCATGCGCTGGCTGCATCCGGTTGCAAGGTTATCGTCGTGCTCTCCATGCCGGATACCGTCGAAATGCCGTGGCTCCAGGATGTCGATGCTGTGCTTGCCGCGTTCTACGCCGGGCAGGGCGGCGGCGAAGCGATTGCCCGCGTTCTGTTTGGCGAGCAGAACCCCTGCGGCAAACTCTCTGCCAGCATGCCCGTGCGGATGCATGACATTCCCGGCTGGCACACCTATCCCGGTGAACATGGACGCCATCTATATAGCGAGGGTGTTTTCGTCGGCTATCGCTTCTACGATCTCAAGGCAATCGCCCCGGCGTTTCCCCTCGGGCACGGTCTCAGCTACACGACCTTCAGCTATGAGAATCTCTGGATCGACATACAGGAAGTCGCTCCGGGCGTCGCCTGTACCGCGAGCGTTACTATCCGCAACTCCGGATCTGTCGCGGGTAAGGAGACCGTTCAACTCTACATTCGTCCGGTAAAACCCGGCATAAAACGGCCGATCCGTGAACTCAAAGCCTTCCGCAAACTGTATCTGGAGCCCGGCGAGGCGAAGATGGTACCCCTTACCCTCGTTGAGCGGGACTTCCAGTACTTCGACGCCGTCCGCTCCGCATGGGTGCTGGATGCGGAGGCTTTCGTCATAGAAGTGGGTGCATCATCACGTGATATCCTTCTGGAGGCCATTTTACCATGCCGGCCGGAACGTCCAGTACTGCCCGTGCTTTTGCCCAACTCTCCAGCGGCGCTGGTATTTGCCCACCCGAAGGCCGAGGCCGCTCTGGTTGACTTCTTTGTCGCCACACTTTCGATCTCCAGTGCGGAAGCCACGGCGCTTCTCGCGAAGACAAATGACTCCTTCCTCGGCTTTTATGACACCCTGAGCTGGTACGTCGGCGATAGCGTCAGGGAGACGGATATCGCCCGGGTCTTCGCGAGCTTGAACGACACTTGCGTAGAAGATTTGCTGGAATGACAACTGCATCACATCCAAACGATCCGCTATTGACGGCCGAGACATGGATAGATGAAAGTCGCGCCGTTGCCATCGCAACGGTCATCGAAACCTGGGGCTCGGCTCCACGTCCGGTTGGCAGCCATCTGGTCGTCGACGCAGATGGCAATTTCGAAGGCTCGGTTTCCGGCGGCTGTGTCGAAGGTGCGGTCGTCACGGCCGCGCTCGATGTGATTGCCGGTGGCACGGCGCAGATGCTAGAGTTCGGCGTCACGGACGAGACCGCCTGGCGCCTTGGACTGTCCTGTGGCGGGCGTATCCGCATTTATGTCGAAAGGCTCGACTGATGCAGCTTGCCAGCCTGCAACGTCTAAACGCTGCGCGCCGCAAACGGATCGCTGCGATTCTGCTGGCTGATCTTGACAGTCATACCGAACGCATCGTTCTAGAGGGTGATCCGCTTGACGGGCCGATCGCAGATCTGATCGAAGATGCCTTTCGCTCCGGCCGCTCGATGGCGTTCGATGCAACCGAGGGCAGAGGGTTCCTGAACGTCTATTTACCTTCGCCGCGTATCGCGATTATCGGCGCCGTGCACATTGGCCAGTATCTGACGCAGTTAGCAGGGCTTGCCGGTTTCGATGTGCGCATCATCGATCCGCGCACGGCCTTTGCGACTAGCGAACGTTTCCCTGGTGTGCCGGTCTCCACCGACTGGCCTGCCGATGCTTTTCTGCTCGATCCACTCGACCGTTACACGGCCTTGGTTGCACTCACCCACGATCCGAAGATCGATGATCTTCCACTGGCGGAGGCGTTGCGGACGGGCTGCTTCTACATCGGCGCGCTCGGTAGCAGAAAGACGCATGCTGCGAGGACCGACCGGCTTGCGTTGGAAGGTTTCACCCCCGATGCGCTTTCCGCCATTCATGCTCCGATCGGGCTCGATATCGGGGCTTCCAATCCGGCCGAGATCGCCGTGGCGATATTGGGCGAAGTCATTCAAGCACTGCGGTCACGCCCTCTTTCGATACCTGGGGATGGAGCACGATGAAATTCGGTCAGTTATCCATCGACGACGCTAACCGGCGTGTGCTTGCTCATTCGCTGAGATTGGCCGAAGGCATTTTTTCGAAAGGCCATGTTCTGAAAGACTGCGACCTCGCGCGGCAGCCTGCGCATTCTGGCGGGTGAGAGTCCCGATGAAGATGATATATTCGAATGGGTGCCGGGCGCCCGCTGATGGAGATCCAGACGCGGCCGATGCCATGTCAGACCTTCGAGGAGAAGTCGCGGTGAAGCCAACAGTGGCGATCGTGCTTCTGGCTGCTGGTATGGCGACGCGCATGGGCCCGAACGGCGGCCACAAGCTGCTGGCCGAGTTTGACGGGATGCCGCTCGTCCGCCGTTCGGCGTTGACTGCGAGCAATAGTCATGCCGAATCCGTCACTGTGGTCGTCGGCCATCGCCAGGACGACATCCGCAAGGCGCTCTGCGATCTGCAATTGAACGTCGTCGCAAATCCGGACTATGCGTCCGGGTTGGCAAGCTCCCTGGTGATAGGCTTTGTCGCTGCCGAGGCGAATGGTGTTGACGGTGTCCTCGTCATGCTGGCGGACATGCCGGGTGTAACCAGCAGCGATCTCAACCGGTTGATTACGGTCTTTCAAGGTGGCAAGGGTGCGTCGATCGTTCGTGCCGTCTCGCAGGGCAAGCCCGGAAATCCCGTTATCCTGCCGCGGTCGCTGAGCGATGCCGTTCTGCGGCTGAAGGGCGACATCGGCGCACGCGACTTGATCAAAGCCTCCGGGCTGTTGGTGATTGAGGTTGAGATTGGCGACGCGGCGCAGATCGACGTCGACACGCCCGAGGCCATCATCGCGGCCGGGGGCGTTCCTGCGGAAGGCTGACGCGACACCATTTCGCAGATGTTCTCATCCACAGCCACAGTTCCATAATATGCTTGCGCCTCAAAAGCTTAGATTTCGCAGCAGCTTAGGATGGCTGTCGCGCAGAAAATACGTGAGTCGCTGGTTCGTTACCTGAGCACTAAACGGGCAGACCCCGGCTCAGTCGTACCGATTGACAACGATTGCTCCGAGTCTTTCTCGCAACACCTGAGCGGGAACTGTAATCTTGGACGGATTTGGCTGGATTAGAGCGATTCAGTTACGGTATCCGTAGGACTGCGAAGCGATTTGCGCGAGCCGGACAGCTAGAGACAGCACGTCCGCATCTCCTAAAGCAGGACCTTGATGAACGCGGATATGATAGCCGCCTGGGCGGTGGAAAATGGATTCCATGCGATCGATTCCGGGAATTATCGTCGCCATGACAATGCAGGCGTGATCACGATCGAGATAAAGAGGATGTCGTTCCTCCTTATCGATGAGAGGCAAGGATTGCGACCGCGCCTCATATCGCGGTTGTTCAAAGACATATCCCTCACAAGCGGGAGCGGCCGCTTGCAGGGTCTTCTTCTTGACCGCAATCCAACTCGTTGAGCGCTGACGCTATCACCGCAGCCCAGCCAATTCAGGGTGGTGGATCGTGGCTGACGCCGATGAGCAGCGTCGCAAACGTTTAGCACTTTCAATATTTCTTCTTGCGAACGATCTTGTTGCCGCGGGGTCCGCTCACGACCGGTGTTCGGTCGCGGTTTTCTGCAAGCACGTTCCGCCAGCGTTCCAGGCGATCGGCCACCAGAGCGCCGCTTGCGACAGCTGCATGAACCGCGCATCCCGGTTCATGGGCATGGGTGCAATCGCGAAAGCGGCAAAGCGGCGCCAGTTCGGTTATTTCAGCAAAGAGGGTATCTATGCCGTCGGCAACATCGCTCACGTAAAGCGTTCTTATTCCCGGTGTATCGATGACCCAGCCGCCGCCTGCAATTGCATGCATAGATCGCGCCGTGGTTGTGTGTCGGCCCTGCGCGTCATATTCGCGGATGGTGCCTGTTTTTTGCTTTGCGTCAGATTCAGGCCCAGTCATGGTATTCACCAGCGTTGATTTTCCGACACCAGAGGATCCCACCAGAGCAACCGTCTGGCCAATGCCGCACCAGGGCCTTAACAGGGAAACGGAGTCCGCGGAGCGCCCATTCAAAGCAATGACAGGCAGGTCACGCTGCAACGCCTCGGCTTGGGCCTGGAACATGCCAGCATCTTCCGCGGTGTCAGCTTTCGTCAGTACAATCACCGGATTGCTCCCGGCCTGGTTGA
>NZ_JABFCN010000080.1 GCF_013087515.1 Rhizobium sophorae
CAGGGAATGAAGCGCAATCGTTTCACAGACGAACAGATCATCGGCATTCTGAAGGAGCACGAGGCTGGCACGCCGGTCTCGGAGCTTTGCCGCAAGCACGGCGTCAGCGATGCCAGCATCTATAAATGGAAGGCCAAATTCGGCGGCATGGAGGTATCCGAAGCCAAGCGGCTGAAGACGCTGGAGGACGAGAACACGAAGCTGAAGCGGCTTCTGGCGGATGCCATGCTCGACAATGCCGCTTTGAAAGACCTTTTGGGAAAGAAGTGGTGACGCCCGCGGCCAAGCGGAAAGCTGTCGCGCATCTGATGATCCATCATGAGATGAGCGAACGGCGGGCGTGTAAAGCCATTGGTTTTTGCCGAATGACGATTCGTTACGAGACCAGGCGCGACGATGATCATGAGCTTCGCGAGCGAATGAAGGCGTTGGCGCATGAACGCCGCCGCTTTGGATATCGACGCATTCATGTGCTGCTGAGGCGGGAGGGTCACCTCGTGAACCACAAGAGGCTCTTCCGGCTCTATCGGGAGGAGAAACTGACGGTGCGCAAGCGCGGCGGTCGCAAGCGAGCGATAGGCACGCGAGCGCCGATGCTGGTGCCGATGGTGGCCAATGACCGTTGGTCGCTAGACTTCGTGTCGGATCAGTTCACCGATGGGCGCAGGCTGCGGATTCTGACCGTCGTCGATGATTGCACGAGGGAGTGCCTGGCGCTCGTCGCCGATACATCACTTTCCGGTCTTCGCGTCGCACGGGAGCTTGACCGGATTATCGAGGAGCGCGGCAAGCCGAGGATGATCGTCTCCGACAACGGCAGCGAGTTCACCAGCAACGCGATCCTGCAATGGGCGGACCGGACCAAGGTTGACTGGCATTACATTGCGCCTGGCAAGCCTATCCAGAACGCTTTTATCGAAAGCTTCAACGGGCGGCTGCGAGACGAGTTCTTGAATGAAACTCTGTTCTCGTCGCTCGCTCACGCCCGGTCTGCGCTTTCAAACTGGCGTAGCGATTACAACGATCAACGCCCGCATTCAGGCCTTGGCTGGCTGACACCGGCCGAATTCGCTCAGACACTCAACCCGCGACGTGATGCGGTGCTGCGCAGCCGAAATGGCTCCGCACCGCAACCCGCCGCTACCGAACCAACAACA
>NZ_JABFCN010000081.1 GCF_013087515.1 Rhizobium sophorae
ATGCTGAGTGTCGCATTTCTAAATGGCTGAAGACGTCGCGCCTCTAATCAGCTTTGACAATTGTTGTAGGGGGGTACATTCTATTTCCAAGTGCGACATGCTTATAAAAACAATGGCTTCGCCTTGGAGATATATGCATGTCCCTTTGCTATTCGCAGCTCACCCTGCCTGATCGCAAGCGTCTTTTTCATCTTAGAGAACGCAAGGTTTCCGTCTCGGAGATTGCCCGCCAACTCGGTCGTCATCGTTCGACGATCTATCGCGAGCTTAAACGCAATACGTTCCAGGATCACGAATTTCCGGAATACAGCGGCTATTACAGCGGTATCGCCAACGACATGAGCAAGGAGCGCCGACGACGGCTGCGCAAACTCAGACGCCATCCGCATCTGCGCGATCTCGTCATCGACCGGCTGAAGGCGCATTGGTCACCTGAGCAGATCGCTGGCCGGCTTCTCGCCGATGGCGTCAGTCCTGTGCGCATTTGCCCGGAAACGATTTATCGTTTCATCTATTGCAAGGAAGATTATCCGCTCGGGCTGTATCAGCACCTGCCGGAACGACGGCGCAGGCGTCGGCGCCGCGGCGCACGCAAACCGCGTGACGGCTTAATCCCGCTCGACTACAGAATCTCCCAACGACCTGATTTTATTGATGATCGATCACAGTTCGGGCATTGGGAGGGCGATCTCCTGATCTTCCGGCGTGAACTCGGAGAGACCAACGTCACCTCTCTCGTCGAGCGCAAGAGCCGCTATACGGTGATGATCAAGAACCGCAGCCGTCACTCGCGACCGATCATGGACAAGATCATCCATGCCTTCTCACCATTGCCGTCTTTTGCACGCCGAAGCTTCACCTTTGATCGCGGCACGGAGTTCTCCGCTTTCAGGGCTTTGGAAGATGGGATCGGCGCCAGGAGCTGGTTCTGCGATCCCAATTCGCCTTGGCAGAAAGGCGCTGTCGAGAACACCAACAAGCGCATTCGACGCTTCATGCCTGGCGATACGGATCTGTCCAACGTCGCTCAGAAGCAACTTGTCGACCTCGCCCATCACCTGAATTCGCTGCCAAGAAAGTGCTTGGGCTACAAAACACCGGCCGAGGTCTTCATGGCGCATTTGCGTGA
>NZ_JABFCN010000082.1 GCF_013087515.1 Rhizobium sophorae
CCACTTGGCGCGGTGGGAGCAACCGGCGGAAACGCGTAGCCTTCATCTTGCGCAGCGTTGGAGCCGGTTGCGGCGATGCTCCCGGCAAAGTCTGCCGGGGTTTTGTATCCGAGCGATGAGTGCGGCCGGGAATGGTTGTAATCGTCCGCCCATTCGGCGATGGCGCTGCGGGCATGATCGAGACCGAAGAACAGGCTTTCGTTCAGCAGCTCGTCGCGCATCCGTCCGTTGAAGGACTCAATATAGCCGTTCTGCATAGGCTTTCCCGGTGCGATGTAGTGCCACTCCACCTTGTGATCCCTCGACCAGGCGAGAATGGCATTCGACGTTAGTTCGGTGCCGTTGTCGGAGACAATCATTCCGGGCTTGCCGCGTCGTTCGATCAGCGTCGTCAGTTCTCGAGCAACACGTCGACCAGAGATAGACGTGTCCGGGATCGCTGCCAGGCATTCGCGCGTCACGTCATCAACGACATTCAAGACCCGGAATCGTCTGCCGCAGGCAAACTGGTCGTGGACGAAATCCAGCGACCAGCGGGCATTGGCTTTCGCCTCGACCAGGATCGGTGCACGCGTGCCGACAGCACGCCGCCGGGCCTTTCGCTTGCGAACGGAAAGCCCTTCCTCGCGATAAAGACGGTATATGCGATTGACGCCGGACGGCTCTCCATCTCGCCGAAGCAGGATGAACAGCCGACGGTAGCCAAAACGCCGCCGCTCGTTGGCGAGGTCGCGCAGCTTCGCTCGCAGATCGACCTCCGGCGGTCGACTTGACCGATAACGGATCGTCTTGCGGTCGGCAGATATGATCTGGCAGGCCCGACGCTCCGAAAGACCCATGACGGCCTTCAGATGCGCGACGGCTTCACGCTTGGCGGCGGGCCCTACCATTTTTTTGCAAGAAGCTCGCGGAGTGCAGCAGCGTCCAGCATCTGCTCGGCGAGCAGCTTCTTCAGCTTGGCGTTCTCCTCTTCGAGCGCCTTCAGGCGCTTCGCCTCGGAAACCT
>NZ_JABFCN010000083.1 GCF_013087515.1 Rhizobium sophorae
GCGTTGCGGATCATCTGACGGATGGCGACCGACTTGTGGGAGCCGAGATTATCCATCACGACGATGTCGCCGGGTTTGAGCACCGGTACGAGTTGCTGCTCGACATAGGCGCGAAAGCACTCACCGTTGATCGGTCCATCAAAGACACAGGGTGCGGTGAGCCGATCGCAGCGCAACGCGCCGAGGAAAGTCAGGGTGCGCCAATGTCCGTGCGGGGCGAAGCTGCGCAGGCGTTTGCCCTTCGGTCCCCAGCCTCGAAGCGGCGCCATGTTGGTCTTGATCCAGGTTTCATCGATGAAGACCAGCCGGCTTGGATCGAGGCCAGCCTGCCAGGATCGCCAGCGCTGTCGCCGTCGCGCGACGTCAGCGCGCGCCTGCTCAAGGGCGAACAGTGTTTTTTTTGAACCGCAGCCCCTCGCGCCGCAGGAACTGCCATACCGTATCGTGGGATACCTTCACCCCTCGCGCGGCCAACTCTTCCTTCAACCCGTGCAGTGACACATGCGGCGTCTGGTTGATCCGCTCCACGATAAACGCCCGATGCGGCTCCAGAATCCGCTTGCGGTGGCCGCCCATCTTCCCAGGCGCCACAGATCCGCTCGAACGATAACGCTGAGACCACTTTACCGCTGAAGACACCGCAATACCGAACCGCACCGCAACCGACCGGCAGCTCTCACCGGCTTCGATGGCAGCAACAACACGCTCACGAAGATCATTTGAAAGAGGTCGAGTCATCCGA
>NZ_JABFCN010000084.1 GCF_013087515.1 Rhizobium sophorae
GCCAGAAAGTTTCTAGGATCTTTGTCATACCTTGTTGCGATTCCTCTGAACTGTTTAAGCTTGTTGAAGAACCGCTCCACCAGATTGCGCTGCCGATAGACCCAACCGCTGAACGGAAAGGTCTCTTTGCGATTTCTTTTCGCCGGAATGTTGGCCCAGGCACGTTTTTCCTTTGCAAGGGCTCGCAGGGCGTTGGTGTCGTATGCGCGGTCGGCCAAGATGATTGCACCTTTGCCAATATCCTTCAGCATTGGCTCGGCCATTCTGCTGTCGTGGGTTTGGCCAGCCGTTAGATCAAGGCCAATCGGTCGGCCGTCGGCATCAACAAGGGCATGGATCTTCGTCGTCAAACCGCCACGCGAACGTCCCATGCAGCCATCGTCTTGATCCCCCTTTTTCCCGTGGCCGCATGCTGGTGAACGCGAACACAGGAACTGTCGATCATGACGATGTCGCCGTCGAAAGCCTTTGCCACCTCATGCAGGACATGATCCCAGACGCCTGCTTTGCGCCACCGCACGAAGCGATTGTAGCAGGTTGTATAAGGTCCATATCGCTCGGGCACGTCCGCCCATGGCGAGCCGGTTCGGAACCGCCACAAGATGCCGTTGATGACACGGCGATCGTCGACACGAGGAACGCCGCGCGGCTTGTTCGGCAACAACGACTGTATGATGCTCCATTCGAAATCAGTCAGGTCGAACTGCTGACGGGACATGAGAGGCCTCCAAATCAAAGCCCCAGTGAATCAAAAACCTGCCATTCTCGGAACCCAACTTCTGAGGAAAGGCTCAAATTATCGGCTTTCCTGTAGCCCAGAATTCATGGACCTTAGTCCACCATCCGAGAGTTTCCGGCCGCAGCCATGGAATAAAATCGTCAGAGCGAGTTTTGCGATGCAAATGACCATTCTGCAAATCTTCGAGTAGACCTACTGTAGCCGCCTCTTTAACATACGGATCGCCCTTGACGTGCCAGCGTTCGACCACATCAAAGACCGCGTCAAATCGATGCGTGTTACCTGTTTCCAAATCCTGAATCAGATGACGAGCAAGCTCTGATAGTGCCAAATAAAATGGCAACTCGTCGTCAGATCGATATTCCTCCTGGAATGTCTCCCACTTTTCACGAAACGACGGGTCAGCCTGCAAAAGCGGCTCAAACATATTCGAGCGATCGAACTCGAACGAAAGCGCGTTGACGTTGTTCTCGGACATAACGCTTTTTGCTCTT
>NZ_JABFCN010000085.1 GCF_013087515.1 Rhizobium sophorae
GCAGGAAACGGCGGATGAACTCGTCGACCGCGAGCGTCATGACCTGCTGCCGATCGCAGCCGTCACGGCGGTAATCCTTGTAGCGGAAGGTGACGTCCGTTTCGTCGAACGCGATCAGGCGACTGTTCGAGATGGCGACCCGGTGCGTGTAGCGCGACAGATAGGCAAGCACTGCTTCCGGCCCCGCAAAGGGCGGCTTGGCATAGACGATCCAGCGCTTCCTGCGGACTGGCGACAGGTATTTTACAAATGCCTGGCGATCAGCCAGAGGCGCAGCCGAACCGAAGAAGGCGAGCCGCCCGGCATCGTGGAATTGGAGCAGCCGTGTCAGGAACAAGTGCCGGAATAGCTTGCCGAGCACACGAACCGGCAGGAGGAATGCCGGACGTGACGATATCCAGTGTGATCCATCGAGCGCGATGCCACCACCTGGCACGATCATGTGAACATGGGGATGATGGGTCATGGCCGATCCCCATGTGTGCAGGACGGCAGTGATGCCGATGCGCGCG
>NZ_JABFCN010000086.1 GCF_013087515.1 Rhizobium sophorae
TCTCGACGCGCTGGTCAACGTCAACGTTGGGAGCAAGGATGACGACCTTCAGCCTGGTGGAGACCATGAGCGTTTGGAGTCGTGATGTCCTGTTTGATCACCATGTCGCAGAAAGAATTGCATCGCCTCGAAGTCATTCAAAAGATCAATGATCGACGCCTAAGCGTTGTCCAGGCAACGGAGCTGCTCGGCCTCAGTCGAAGCCAGGTGCACCGGCTTCTGCAAGCTTATGACCGGGCCGGTGCGGCCGGTCTGGTTTCGAAGAAGAGGTCGCGACCAAGCAATCGGCGCCACAGCGAAGATTTTCGCAATGCGGCGCTGGATCTGATCCGCGAACGCTATCTGGATTTTGGCCCGACGCTGGCTCGCGAGAAGCTGATTGAACTGCATCACATTTCGGTAGCCAAGGAGACGTTGCGCCAATGGATGACCGAGGCCGGCATCTGGGTATCGCGACGCGAGCGCAAGCAGCGGGTCTTCCAGCCGCGCGGTCGGCGCGATTGTTTCGGTGAGCTGGTTCAGATCGATGGATCGCATCACTGGTGGTTCGAGAGCCGCGGTCCCAAATGCGCACTGCTGGTCTACATCGATGACGCCACCGGCAAACTATTGCATCTGCGGTTCGCCGGATCGGAGAATACCTTCGATTACCTCCATGCGACGAAGGCCTATCTGCAGCAATGGGGCAAACCTCTGGCATTTTACAGCGACAAGCACGGTGTCTTTCGTTCGACCCATGCCTCGAAGAAAGACCGGACGAGCGGTCTGACGCAGTTCGGGCGGGCTCTTTATGAACTCAACATCGACATCATCTGCGCCAACACCCCGCAGGCCAAGGGACGCGTGGAGCGGGCCAACCAGACGCTGCAGGATCGCCTGGTCAAGGAACTACGGCTGCGCGGCATCGACACGATCGACGCGGCCAACGCCTATGCGCCGGCGTTCATGGCGGACTTCAATGCCCGGTTCGGCAAGCCGCCGCGCAATCCGAAGGACATGCACCGCCCCCTCGCCGCACATGAGAATCTCGATGGCGCCATGTGCCGGAAGGAGGTCCGCACGCTGTCGCAGTCCCTGACGTTACGCTACGACAAGGTCTTGTTCATTCTCGATCCGACGGAGCAGGCCAAGGCGCTGGCAGGCAAGAAGGTCATCGTCTGCGACTATCCGGACGGTCGCCTCGAGATCATGCACGAGAGTTTTGCCCTGCCCTACAGAACCTTCGACACATTGCGGTCGGTCCATCGACCGGAAGTCGTCGAGAACAAGCGTTTGGACGACATGCTGTCGCTCGTTGCCGAGCTGCAGGCCGGGCGGGAACAGCAGCGCAGCAGGAGCGGTCCTCGTCGCACCGGCCAGACAGACCATATGTTCGGCATTCGCGATGGCAGCCAGAGCAATGGCTACCAGAAGCGTGGCCGCAAGCCCG
>NZ_JABFCN010000087.1:0-2500 GCF_013087515.1 Rhizobium sophorae
CCGGGCTGCTCCACCCCGCGCCAAGTGCAAATCGTTGGGGATTTGCTGGAGTATTATAACACGAAAGGCCGCTTTGTGAGCGGCCGTTTGTTTCGGCTTTGGGCCGTAGTTTGTTCTGAGAAGATTGATTTATATAAGTTGCGTTTTGCAGACCTGGCAGCGACCTACTCTCCCGCGTCTTAAGACGAAGTACCATGGGCGCAGGGGCGTTTCACGGCCGTGTTCGGAAAGGGAACGGGTGCAGCCACCCCGCCATAACCACCAGGTCGGCAAAGCGCAACTATATGTTTTGAGAAGCTGGTGAAGTCCTATGACTTCGTTTTTGAACACGTTTAGAGCTCCAACCGGACGAACACTTCGTGTTCGCCGGGACCGGGCAAAGGCTGGCGCCTTCGCCTTGTCAGGACGACCGCTTTGCGGTCGCCTTGAGATGAGCATAGTCAATGAGAACGATCAAGCCGATCGAGCTATTAGTACCGGTAAGCTTCATGCGTTGCCGCACTTCCACACCCGGCCTATCAACGTGGTCGTCTTCCACGGCTCTGATAGGGAATACTCGTTTTCAGGTGGGTTTCCCGCTTAGATGCCTTCAGCGGTTATCCCGTCCATATATAGCTACCCTGCTATGCCCTTGGCAGGACAACAGGTCCACCAGAGATATGTCCATCCCGGTCCTCTCGTACTAGGGACAGATCCTGTCAATATTCCTACACCCACGGCAGATAGGGACCGAACTGTCTCACGACGTTCTGAACCCAGCTCACGTACCGCTTTAATTGGCGAACAGCCAAACCCTTGGGACCTGCTCCAGCCCCAGGATGCGATGAGCCGACATCGAGGTGCCAAACAACCCCGTCGATATGGACTCTTGGGGGTCATCAGCCTGTTATCCCCGGCGTACCTTTTATCCGTTGAGCGATGGCCCTTCCACGCGGGACCACCGGATCACTATGACCGACTTTCGTCTCTGCTCGACTTGTCAGTCTCGCAGTCAGGCGGGCTTATGCCATTGCACTCGACGACCGATTTCCGACCGGTCTGAGCCCACCATCGCGCGCCTCCGTTACTCTTTCGGAGGCGACCGCCCCAGTCAAACTACCCACCATACACTGTCCCGGACCCGGATGACGGGCCGCGGTTAGACATCCATGACGATAAGGGTGGTATTTCAAGGATGGCTCCACGGAAACTGGCGTCCCCGCTTCAAAGCCTACCACCTATCCTACACATGCCGACACGAATGCCAGTGTAAAGCTATAGTAAAGGTGCACGGGGTCTTTCCGTCTGACCGCAGGAACCCCGCATCTTCACGGGGAATTCAATTTCACTGAGTCTATGTTGGAGACAGCGGGGAAGTCGTTACGCCATTCGTGCAGGTCGGAACTTACCCGACAAGGAATTTCGCTACCTTAGGACCGTTATAGTTACGGCCGCCGTTTACTGGGGCTTCGATTCAAAGCTTGCACCTCTCCTCTTAACCTTCCAGCACCGGGCAGGCGTCAGACCCTATACGTCGTCTTGCGACTTCGCAGAGCCCTGTGTTTTTGATAAACAGTCGCTACCCCCTGGTCTGTGCCACCCCATAATAGTTGCCTAGCATGGGGTCACGCTTCTTCCGAAGTTACGCGTGCAATTTGCCGAGTTCCTTCAACATAGTTCTCTCAAGCGCCTTGGTATACTCTACCTGACCACCTGTGTCGGTTTCGGGTACGGTCTATACGGTGGAGCTATTTCCTGGAACCGCTCCGCTGCCCATCCAATCCAATAAGAATGAACAACTTGTGCAATCCGTCACTACCACCAGGCCCACGAATATTAACGTGGTTCCCATCGACTACGCATTTCTGCCTCGCCTTAGGGGCCGGCTAACCCTGCTCAGATTAACTTTAAGCAGGAACCCTTGGTCTTTCGGCGAGAGGGTCTCTCACCCTCTTTATCGTTACTCATGTCAACATTCGCACTTCCGATACCTCCAGGAGCCCTCACGGGTCTCCCTTCATCAGCTTACGGAACGCTCCGCTACCACTTGCGATTGCTCGCAAATCCTCAGCTTCGGTGCATGGCTTCAGCCCCGTTACATTTTCGGCGCAAAGACCCTTATTTAGACCAGTGAGCTGTTACGCTTTCTTTAAATGATGGCTGCTTCTAAGCCAACATCCTGGTTGTTTTGGGATCCTCACATCCTTTCCCACTTAGCCATGACTTGGGGACCTTAGCTGGAGGTTAGGGTTGTTGCCCTTTTCACGACGGACGTTAGCACCCGCCGTGTGTCTGCCGAGTAGTACTCCCCGGTATTCGGAGTTTGGTTAGGATCAGTAAGACGGTGAGTCCCCATAGCCCATCCAGTGCTCTACCCCCGGGGGTATTCGCTCGACGCTCTACCTAAATAGATTTCGCGGAGAACCAGCTATTTCCGAGTTTGATTGGCCTTTCACCCCTAGCCACAAGTCATCCCAATCTATTGCAACAGATGCGGGTTCGGTCCTCCAGTTGGTGTTAC
>NZ_JABFCN010000088.1 GCF_013087515.1 Rhizobium sophorae
AGATCTCAATCGGAGGGGCCGCCCATGGAGAAGATTATTCGTATTGGCATGGATACGTCAAAACATGTTTTTCAGCTGCATGGCGTGAATGCTGAAGAGAAGTCGGTCTTGCGTGAGAAAATGCGACGCAAGGAGATGATCGACTTCTTCACGACCTGCCCGCCAACTTTGGTCGCGATCGAGGCCTGTGGTGGTTCGCATCATTGGGCACGGCTGCTCGCCTCATTCGGGCATGAGGTAAAAATGATCGCACCACAACTTGCTAAGCCCTACGTCAAACGGAACAAGAACGACGCGGCCGATGCCGAAGGGCTCTGCGAGGCAATGAGCCGCCCAACGATGCGGTTTGTTCCGGTTAAGACAGTTGATGAACAAGCGGCACTCATGCTGATCAGCGTCCGTACCCGCCTCATCGCCAACCGCACCCAACTCGCCAACGCAATCCGGGGCTACGCCAATGAGTTTGGTGTTTCCGCAGCCAAGGGGCTGGCGCATATCCCTATGCTGCTTGAAAGGATACAGGCCGACGCGACTGTGCCAGAGCTCGCACAGGAATTGTTCATGAGCCAGGCCGAGGAATACGCT
>NZ_JABFCN010000009.1 GCF_013087515.1 Rhizobium sophorae
TCGCAGGACCTACGCCGTTGTCATGCTGATGCAACTGGAAACGTCGTATGTCCTCGACCGTCGCGGTGTCGGGGGCACGCCCAAGAAACGTAGCGAAGCGCCGGACGTGACGGATGTAGTCCTGCCGAGTGTGGGATCCCAACCCTCGCATCACCATGTCTTCCTGCATGCGCTGGCGGAGCGGTGTGGTCGGGGCATCGTGTTGAAAGCTGGCCATTGAACGTTCCTCTCGTTGAAGGGAACGTCATGGTCAGGCAACACCAACAGCCTGCCTAGAACCTCAGATAATCATGCGAAACTCGCCGCGCACTCTCTCCCGCGAAGCGGGTTCGTGCATGAGGGCGCAAAGCAGCCGCAGCCCATGGCTACTGTCGGACCACGGCCGTCATTCGTCCCCATTTAGGATTTCGTCCAAAGTATCTTCATCAGAGACGTCTTCGTTGCCAAAAACGCGATATCTCAACATGATCATCGTCGAAGACAGAAATCTCGACACGCTCTCCAACCACTGTGGCCGTCATGTCTATCGTGTCAGGACGATATCCGATGAAATAGTGGACTTTCGCATCATCGAGCCGTTTTAAACCCCGAATACTTTCGACATCGGCGGCCTCCTTCGGACTTGCCTTGCTAGATCACCATTTCGCGCAAATCGCGGATAATTCCGCCGGGGCCGTCCTCGGCTGCAGCGTCTACGCCAATCTTCGTTAGCCAGCACCACATGCTGACCCGGTGGAAAAGAGTGTAGAGCCGAAGCGCCCTTTCGGTGTCCGGGTGATCGATCGAGCCGTAACCTTCCAAAATTGGCTGGTAGCTGCGCGGGTCTTCATGTGCAGAGCAGAAAAGCGCCTTGGCCAAGTCGAAGAGCTTGTCCGCAGCGCGTGCGTTTCCGAAATCGACAAGCCCACTCAACTCAAGTCCGCCAGCCTTGCCACGCAACGCTAACACATTGCCCTGATGAAGATCGTCGTGGGCGAGGACTGCACCGTCGCTTGCGTCAAAAAGATCGAAGCTGCCTTGGGCAAATCGTTGCAGAGGACGTGCCAGCTCGGGGTCGCCGCCAAGGTTGCGAAACCGCCGAAACACGTCGTCAAACGCGGCGATCATATAATCTGCGTTCGTGGGTGTCGGTTTGCCGATGCCCTGGCCATGCACATAGCCATAAGCAGGCATCGGCACCGCATGAATGCGTCTCAGAAGCTCCCCCATCTGGCGATAGACCCTTTTGATATTAGGCTCGGCCATCCAGTGACGAAGCGAGCGGCCGGGCAGATGAGTCAACAAGGAATAGCGTAATGGGAGAACGGACCGTGATTCATCGACGCGCAGCCAGGTAGGAACCGGCAGCGTCAAATCCTTGAGCCAGCCCGCTACGAGCGCCTCCTTGGAGGGTCCCCACTCGGGCTCGTCCGGATAAATCTTTAGAACCAGCGACCCGTAATCGGAACCCGCGAGATCGATCTTGTAGACCTCGGTGCTGCCGCCCTCCAGTCGAGAGAAGCCGCTGATGGCGAGCCCAGGCTCATGCTGCTGGATGACCTGCAAGACAACTTCAGCGGTCAGTTCGAAAGTCATCCTTCGTCTCGGTGCCATTGCATGCGACCTCTTGTCGCGCCTTCACGTAACGAGATAAGCTCTGTGCATCTCACTATAATCAAGGCAATTGCGCAATGCTGACGAGGAACTCCACGGTGCCGGAAACTGGCTGGACCCGCGGCGTCAGTCCGTAGCCGGTGGGTGCCAATCGTTCGGCACGTTAGGACGGTCCACATTGCGGCTGATTCCGCCCAGGCGGCCATATCGACATCAGCTGTATGCCCGAACCGACCCAGTGACGGGTCTTCGGCGAGGAACGGAGTGGTCGCGGCATTTCCCTTCTCCCCGCAGGCGGAGGCCCGAAGGACCGGGTCGAGACCAGTGGCTCGACCCTCGGCAAAGGTGGCGGCAACCGGATGAGGAGCAGGCTTCGGCGATCTCCGCGGCCGAGGATTCGTATGCCCCACCGGTTCTTGCGCCTAGAGCGCCACGCCGGTGCCTCGGTCAAACACATGCACCTGATCGCTGGTGATGCTTGCCTCGAAGACGGCGCCGTAGCGGGCGGGATATTCGCCGTCGACGATGGCGGTCACCTGCTGGCCGGCAAGATCGAAGACGACATGGGTCTGGGCGCCTGTCGGTTCCACCAGCATCGTCCGGCCGGCGAGCGGCGTGCCGGCGGCAACACCGGGAATGAGATGTTCAGGGCGCAGGCCGATGGTGACGGCCTGGCCGGCCTTGACCTTGCGGTCGGGCGCTATTCGGATCGCCGTGCCGTCGCTGAGACGAGCAGCAGGCCCACCATTTTCACCGTCGACCGTGCCTTCGAGCATGTTCATCGCCGGCGATCCGATGAAGGCGGCGACGAAGAGATTGGCGGGTTTTTTGTAGAGTTCGAGCGGCGTCCCCTCTTGCTCCACCCTGCCCTGATTGAGCACGACGATGCGGTCGGCAAGCGTCATCGCTTCGATCTGGTCATGGGTGACATAGATCGATGTCGTTCTGACCTTCTGGTGCAGCGTCTTGATTTCCGAGCGCATCTGAACGCGCAGCTTGGCATCGAGATTGGACAGCGGCTCATCGAACAGGAACACGGCGGGATTGCGCACCACGGCGCGGCCCATGGCGACGCGCTGGCGCTGGCCGCCGGAAAGCTGGGCCGGCTTGCGGTCGAGGAGGTTGGCGAGATCCAGCATACGGGCGGCTTCGGCAACGCGGGCCTCGATCTGGGGTTTGGCAACGCCGGCAAGCTTCAGATTGAAGCCCATGTTCTCAGCAACGGTCATGTGGGGATAGAGCGCATAGGATTGGAAGACCATGGCGATGTTGCGTTCGCGCGGCGTCATGGCATTGACGACTTTGCCGCCGATGGCGATCTCGCCGTCGGTGATCTCCTCGAGGCCGGCGATCATCCGCAGCAGCGTCGATTTTCCGCAACCGGACGGGCCGACGAGGGCGACGAATTCCCCATCCTCGATATGAA
Organism: Rhizobium sophorae; assembly: GCF_013087515.1. GTDB lineage: Bacteria > Pseudomonadota > Alphaproteobacteria > Rhizobiales > Rhizobiaceae > Rhizobium > Rhizobium sophorae. The sequence goes on from NZ_JABFCN010000009.1 coordinate 3,020, forward strand.
GCGAAATGCCATGGATGACGTCGACGGCGCCATAGGTCTTGCGAATATCGGTAAGTTCAACGGATGCCATAATTGCACTCCAACGGTTCGGCTCAGGACTTCACGGCACCGGCGGTCAGACCGGCTATGATGTGTCTCTGGGCGACGAAAAAGACGATGATGGTGGGAAGGATCGTCAGCGTGATGAAGGCCAGCACCAGCTGCCACTCCGTACCGTACTCGCCGCGATAGACCATGATGCCGAGCGGCCAGGGATATTTCGATTCCGAGTTCAGCATGATCAGCGGCAGGATGTAGCTGTTCCAGCTGCCGACGAAGGAGATGATGCTGACGGTGGCGACGATCGGGCGGGAAAGCGGCAGCGAGATATGCCAGAAGAAGCGGAGATAGCCGCAGCCATCGACAAAGGCCGCCTGAAACAATTCTTCCGGAAGATTGCGGAAGTAGTTTCGAAACAGCAGGATGCTCATGCCAAGGCCGAAGGCCACCTGCGGCAGCACCACGCCCCAATAGGTATCGAGCAGGCCGAGATCGCGGATGCGGATAAACAGCGGCAGGATCGCGGTCGCCGCCGGAAACATCAAGCCGAGCAGGAAATAATTGAGCAGGAAAGACGATCCGAAGAAGCGGACATGGGCGAAGGCGAAAGCCGCCATCGACGATACGATCAGCGTCAGGAGGACGGTGAGCGACGCGATCACCAGCGAATTGCCGATCTGCAGCCAGTAGCGTTCACCGAAAAGAATGTCGGTGTAGTTCGTCCATTGCCACTCTGTCGGCAGGCCGAAGGGATTGGTGCGCAGGTCGCCCAGCGTCTTGAAGCCGCCGAGCGCCGTCGTCAGCAGCGGCACAAGCACGATTGCGGCAATCAGGCTCAGCGACACGTAGAGATAGACGCGCGTGGACGTGCTCATGCGGATGGAAGAGCTCATATCAGTCATGGCGCATGAATATCCTTTTGTAACCGAAGGCCAGCGTCACGCAGATGATGAAGAGCACGACGCCGACGGCGCTGCCGAGGCCGACCTGCATGCGCATGACGCCGTAGGTGTAGAGGAAGGTGACCATCGTCTGGGTGGAGTTGGACGGCCCGCCGCCCGTCAGCGGCATGATCATGTCGAAGAGCTGCAGCGAGCCGACGACGGCAAAGAAGATGGAAAGACGCAAGGTCGAGCCGAGCAGCGGCAGCGTGACGTAGCGGAACTTCTGCCAGCCGGTGGCGCCGTCGATTTCGGCAGCTTCCAGCACGCTCTTGTCGACGGATTGCAGGCCGGCGATGAACAGCATCATGTGGAAGCCGAAATATTTCCAGACGATGACCCCAAGCACGGCATAGATCGCCACGTCCTTGTCGGCGAGCACGTAAGGGTTGGCGAATCCCAAGAAATTGGAAACAGCGGCAAACAGGCCATAGTCGCCATCATAGACGAAGCGCCAGATAAGACCCGCGGCAACGTCCGCCAGCACATAGGGCAGGAAGAAGATCAGGCGGTAGCCGACGACACCCGGAATGCGGTGCGCCAACATGGTCGCCAGCCAGATGGCGAGCGGCACCTGGATGCAGATCGAGATCACGATGATCAGGCCGTTATTGACCAGCGCCTGGGTGAAGGCCGCATTTCGAAAGAGGACCTGGAAATTGCGCAGCGCGATGAACTCGGTCGGCGTGCCGTAGCCATTCCACTTGTAGAGGCTGTACCAGGCCGCCTCGCCCATCGGCATGATGACGAAGAGGGTGAAAAGCAGCAGCGCCGGCGGCAGGAAGATCAACAGCACCGCCAGCCGGTCATGGGCGACCGAGCTCTTGCTGTTTGCGGCTCTTTTTGCCGGCCTTGCGGCCGTGGTTATCGATGGGACTGAAATATTGGCCATGGGTCCTGCTTTCGCGTCTCGTCGGCAGAAATGCTGGCGCTCCGGATTAGCGGAGCGCCAGGAAGGGTCTGCAGGCGCTGGTTATTGTTCCAGTTCGAAAGCGTCCTGGATCATCTGGGCGCCGTCCTTGGAATTCATCTGCCCGGAGACGATTTCCACCGACACGTCGTTCACGACACGGCCGACCGCAGCGCCAAGATCCTGGTCGAAATAGTTCTGATGCCAGGTCGAACCGGCCAGCTGTTTTGCCGATTCGGCAAGCAGCGGATTGGTGACGCCATCGCCGGCGCCGACGGCAACGGGCAGAAGCATGCCGGCCTTGGCCATCGCCCGCTCATTGTCCGCATTGGTCAGGAAGGCGAGGAAATCGAGCGCTTCCTTGGATGCCTTCTTGGTAACGGCCCAGCCGTTCAGACCGCCCAGCGTATCGGTCGGCTTGCCGGCGCCGCCATCAACCGCCGGGAAGGCAAAACGGCCGATATTTTCGGGTGCGAGACCCTTGCCGTCGCCGGCATTCTTGCGCTGGTTGGCCTCGGTATTTTCAAAGCCGAGGATGATCGCAGCCTTGCCGTCGCCGAAAACGCCGAGCGCCTGCGGCCAGGTCGAGCCGAGATAGCCGGGCTGGAACGGTTCGAGCTTTCCAAGTTCGGCGAGATCGTCACCGGCCTTGATGATCGCGGGATCGAGGAAACCTTCGCCCTGGCCGGTCTTTGCCGCTTCGAAGACCTTCTGTCCGCCTTCGCGCATGACGAGATAGCTCCAGTAAAAATGGATCGGCCATTTCTCACCGCCGCCGCCGGCGATCGGCACGATGCCTGCCGCCTTGATCTTCTTCACGGTGCCGAGAAAATCAGCCCAGTTCTTGATGTCCTCGGCCTTCACGCCGGCCTTGGCAAAGAGCTCCTTATTGTAGAAAAAGCTGACGAGACCGACCTTATAGGGGATAGCCCAGGTCTTGCCTTCGAATGTCAGGCCGCTGACCGAAGCCGGGCTATAGGCGCCGCGCAATTTGCCGCCATCGGCATCCAGCGCCGGCGTCACATCCTGGAGGGCGCCGGTTTCGGACTGCTGCTTCAAGACGCCGCCGCCCCAGCTGAAAAAGAAATCCGGTACGTCATCGGATTGCAGCAATGTCGGAAGCTTGGCCTTGAAGGCCTCGTTTTCGAGGAACTGCATCTGGATATCGACGTCGGGATGCTGGGCTTCGTATTTCTTGACGATGTCTTCCCAGGCCGCGACATATTTCGGGTCGAGCTCGAGATGCAGCCATTTGACGACTGTCGCCGCCGAAGCCGCACCTGCTCCGGCCAGCAACATGCCGGCAGCCGCGGCAATGGATGCGATACGCCTGCCGCGAAAGGCGGCGCTCTTGAACCTAAAAGTCATGTTTTTCCTCCCAGGGGCCTATCCTCACAATTTTTCCCCTATGCGGATTAATTCAACGGAGCTTTGACGCAATGTCAACCCAATGCCTCTATTTTTATCAAATGCGCTTGACAGGACCGCCGAATTGTCCGCTATTTATTTCGTAACCCGTTAAAAATATTTGGGTTCCGTCCCAACGAAACGCTCGCCTGGCTAGTTCCAATGAAGACCGCAGATCCCGAATTAATGCGCGCGATCAATCGCTTGAACGTGCTCGATACCGTCCGACGCCATGGCCCCATCTCGCGGATAGAGATCAGCGAGCGTACCGAACTCTCCACCACGACCGTTTCGGCCATCACCGCTTCATTGCTCGACGACGGCCTGATCTTGCCGCGTCACGAAGGCGATATCCGCAATGAGGCCGTGCGCGGACGGCCGCGCGTGATGCTGGAGCTCAATCCCGATGCCGCCCGCGTGGTCGGCGCAAAGATCGCGGCCAACAGGATGGTCTTCGTCGTCACCAATTTCCGCGGCGACGTGCTGTCGAAGCTCGCCTTGCCGATCCGCATCGACCGGCAGCCGATCGGCGTCATCGCCGATCTGGTCGAGGATGGCGTCAGGCGCTGCGTCGTCGATGCCGGGCTTTCGCTGGAGGATGTCGACAGCGTCTGCCTCGGCTTTCCCGGCGTCATCGAGCATCGCACCGGATATATCCGCAGCAGCCCGATCTTTCGCGACACCAATGTCGATTTCGCCGCCGAAATGTCGACGCGGCTGGCAACGCCGACCATTGTCGAAAGCGACGCCCACGCCATTACGCTTGGCCATCACTGGTTCGGAAAGGCCCGCGACCTCGAGGATATGGTGCTGATTTCGCTGGAACAGACGCTTGGGCTCGGGGTCCTGCACGGCAACAGCCTGTTTCGCGGCGCCGGCGGCCTCAGCCACAACCTCGGCGACCTAGTGCTCGGCATGGGACCGAACGGCGTCGTCCGGCTTTTCAGCCAGGCCGGCGAAAGCGCCATCCTCGGCGAACAGCAGGCCGACGGGCGTTTTGCCGAAGCGATCCGTCTCGGCCGCGGCATGAACCATGCCCAGGCGCTGATCAAGGCCGATGACGACCGGCTGATCAGTGCTGCGATCCGCGCCGGCGAAGCGGTGGGTTTGACCATTGCCAACATCGTCACGCTGTTTGCGCCGCCGCGGGTCATTCTGGTCGGATCGAGCCTGGCGCTCGGCGAACCCTTTCTCAACAGCCTGCGCGATGCCTATGCGCTCGCCATTCCGCCATCGCTGCGCGGGGTGAGCGAACTCGTCTTCGACGATTCGACCGATGATTTCTGGGCGCAGGGTGCGGCGGCGGTGGCGCTCTACGAACTCTACGAATCGCCCTGGAGCACGACAGGGCCGGCGCTCTGACGAGCGTCACAATCAAGACTCAATGGAGGAATTCATGGACAAGGTCGGTATCGGCATCATCGGATGCGGCAATATTTCGGGCGCCTATCTCACGGCGATGGCATCCTTTCCCATCCTTGAGATCCGCGGCGTCGCTGATCTCAATCGGGAACTGGCGGAAGCAAAGTCTGCGGAATTCAATGTTCCCGTCAAGACCGTCGAGGAGCTTTTCGCCGATCCAAAGGTCGAGATCATCGTCAATTTGACGATCCCGAAGGCCCATGTTGCCGTGGCATTGCAGGCGCTTGAGGCCGGCAAGCATACCTATTCGGAAAAGCCGCTCGGGATTAATTTCGCGGAAGGGAAAAAATTGGCGGAAGCCGCCAAGGCGAGGAATCTCCGCATCGGCGCTGCCCCCGACACCTTCCTCGGCGGCGGCCACCAGACGGCGCGTGCCTTGATAGACCAAGGCGTCATCGGCCAGCCGGTCGGCGGCTCGGCAACCTTCATGTGCCCAGGCCATGAGCGCTGGCATCCGAACCCGGCCTTCTATTACGAAGTCGGCGGCGGGCCGATGCTCGATATGGGGCCCTATTACATCACCGATCTCGTCAATCTTCTCGGACCGGTTTCTCAAGTTGCGGGTTTTGCGACGACGCCGCGCGCGGAACGGCTGATCACCAGCGAACCGCGCAATGGCGAACGCATTCCCGTGCATGTGCCGACCCATGTCACCGGCATGATGGCCTTTGCCAACGGCGCCGTCGTCCAGATCGCCATGAGCTTCGATGTCGCCGGCCACAAGCATGTGCCGCTCGAAGTCTACGGCACCGACGGCACGCTGATCGTTCCCGATCCCAACAAGTTCGGCGGCCCTGTCGAATATCTGAAGAAGGGCGGTCCGTTCGAGGACCAGCCGGTCACAGCGCCCTATGCCGACGGCAACTACCGCTCGCTCGGCGTCGCCGATATGGCGCATGCGATCCGCTCCAACCGGCCGCACCGCGCCAATGGCGATCTGGCGCTGCATGTGCTCGAAGTCATGGAAGCGTTCCACACCGCTGCCGCAACCGGCCGGACGGTCGCGATCACCACGGCAACGGAGCGCCCTGCCCCGCTGTCCGATTCCATCGTCGACGGACGGCTGGCGAAATAATTTCAGGAGGAAAGACTATGCGTGAAGCACTGATTGTCTGGGGTGGCTGGAGTGGACACGAGCCGCAGGAATGCGCCGAAATCATCAAGACCATGCTCGAGGAAGACGGCTTCAAGGTCTATCTCGAACACGGCACCGAGGCGCTTGCAGACCCTTCCGTCCATGATCTCAGCCTCGTCGTGCCGATCATGACGATGTCGAAGATCGAGAAGGAAGAGGTCAAGAACCTTGCGACCGCGATCGAAAGCGGCGTCGGTATCGCCGGCTATCACGGCGGCGCGGGCGATGCCTTCCGCGAATCCGTCGACTACCAGTTCATCATCGGCGGCCAGTGGGTGGCTCATCCCGGCAACATCATCGATTATACCGTCAACATCACCCGCCCAGACGATCCCCTCATGGAGGGTATTGCCGATTTCCCCTATACGTCAGAGCAATATTACATGCATGTCGACCCCTCGAACGAGGTTCTGGCGACGACCAAGTTCACCGGCGAACACGCCTACTGGATCGACGGCGTCGTCATGCCTGTCGTCTGGAAGCGAAAATACGGCAAGGGCCGCGTCTTCTATTCCTCGCTCGGCCATCAGGCCAAGGAATTCGACGTTCCCCAGATGAAGACCATCTTCCGCCGCGGCGCCAACTGGGCTGCGCGGTAAGGCGAGGCTGTTGAGGCGGATGCCGCATGAGGGGCCAAGACATGGAGCCCTTTGGCAAGGGTTACCCTCATCCGCCTGCCGGCACCGACCGGGGTCGAGCCACGGGTCTCGACCCGTCCTTCGGACCCCCGCTTGCGGGGCGAAGGGGGATGTCGCGACCTCTCCGTTCCTCGCCAACTTTTCGCAGGGCACGTCCCCTCGCCCCGTTTACGGGGAGAGGGTTAGCGTGAGGGGCAGCCCGCGATCTCAGCGCAAGATCAATGCCGTCCCGTAGAGCCCCAGCGCGAAAACCGTATGGGCGAGAAGGTTGAAGCACCGGACCTTGTTCGGGGTCGGATGTTTGGAGGCGGCCCAGCCGATGCCGAGGCCCGGCTGCAGCAGGAACCACCCTGCCCCGACGGTGACGATGCCGAAGATCCAGGCGGGAAGAAATGTCGGGGCCGTCAGCCAGGCCGAGCCCATGATGACGGCGAAGATCACCCCATAGAGGATGCCGACGGCGTAATGGCTGATCCAACCGAGCGCCAGTTCATGGGCATAGGGCTCGGCGTCGGCAATGCTCTCGTGAAAGACCTTGCCGCGGCGAAGGTGCCAGAACCAACGGCCGACCGGAGCCCAGTTGGGCGCCGCCTGGCCGAACTGGGTGAGCAGGATCGCCCAGAGGTCCATGAGAATGGTTGCGCCGGCGCCGATCACCAGGCCGCGCCACAGAATATCGAACATTGGGAATCACCGGAAAACGTTGCGATTGCAGGACGCTACAAGATCATCGCAGACGCGCCGGCGCAATGGTTCCGGTGAATTCAAAAGGCACATTCCGGAGTGATTCAGAGGCTAATCCGCCTGCGGTCCGTCCTCGCCCTGCGTCTCACCCGCGCCATTGCCAATATCGCCACTGATATCCTCCGCAAACTTCCGCATGAGGCGCACGAGTTCATTGAAGTCGTGTTCGTCCCAGCTCTCGAAAATGGCCCGGCCCATCCGCTCGCGGGCGACGTCGATGCGATCGGTCATTGCCTTGCCCTTCGGGCTGATGACCGCCTCGCGCACGCGGCGGTCGGTGGCATTGCCGCGGCGCTCCACCAGATCGAGACTTTCGAGCTTGGCGACCTGGCGGCTGACGGTGGTGTAGTCGCGCCCGGCGCGGTCGGCGAGTTCGACCACGCCGATGGGACCGAGCCGTTCGATCGTGACCAGCAACGGAAACAGGGCGCGATCGAGCGAAATGCCCGCCTCGCGGACCATCTGCTCGTCACGCTGCGGGCGGTTCATGACACTGACGATCTCGATCAGAGCCCCATGCAGTTCGCGCAGTTTTCCGCTTATATGTGTATTTTGCACATTCTTTGTTGACGTCATGCCGATTCTCCTATTATGTGCATAATACACATATGGAGAAACCAATGACAGAGAATTCCACAGTCGACGTGCTGATTTCAGGCGCCGGGGCTGCCGGCCTGACGCTGGCAATCGAGCTGGCGCGGCGGGGCGTATCCTTCCGCCTGATCGAAAAATTGAACGACCCATTCCGCGGTTCCCGCGGCAAGGGTATTCAGCCGCGGAGCCAGGAGGTGTTCGAGGATCTCGGCATTCTCGACCGGATCGTCGCGCTCGGCGGCGCCTATCCCCGGCAGCGGGAATATCGTGACGACGGCAGCGTCAGCGAATCCGACGCCGTGGTGGGTGGGGAGCCGACGCCGGCCGAACCCTATCATCTTCCGCTGATGGTGCCGCAGTTCCTGACCGAAGGCGTGATGCGCGAGCGCCTGCTCGAGCTTGGGCATCGCCCAGAGTTCGGATGCGAACTCATCGGCTTCGAACAGGATGAGGCCGGCGTGACGGCGCGGCTTAAGGGCACATCCGGTGAAGAGGCCATCCGCGTGCGCTGGCTCGTCGGCGCCGATGGCGGCCGCAGCTTCGTGCGCCACGCGCTGGATATCGGCTTTCCCGGCAAGACGCTCGGCGTGCGCGCCATGGTCGCCGATGTCATTCTGACAGGGTTGGACCGAGACGTATGGCATCGCTTCGGCGATGGCGACATGCAGCGGCAGATCGCCATTTGCCCGCTCGCGGGAACGGATCTGTTCCAGATCCAGGCGCCCATCCCGCTCGAAGGCGAGCTCGACCTCTCCGCGGCAGGCTTGACTGCCCTGGTGAAGGAACGCACCGGCCGCGACGACATCGAGGTCCAATCGGTCTCCTGGGCGTCAGCCTTCCATATGAACGCCCGGCTTGCCGATCGCTACCGACTCGGCCGCGTGTTCCTGGTCGGCGATGCCGCCCATACGCATCCACCAACCGGCGGACAGGGTCTGAATACCAGCGTTCAGGACGCCTATAATCTCGGATGGAAACTGGCTGCGGTCACTGCCGGCGCCCCCGACGCGCTGCTCGACAGCTACGAGGAAGAGCGCCGCCCGGTCGCCGCCGCCGTGCTCGGTCTGGCGACCAATCTTCTCGACGCCATGAAGCGAGGCGATATGCGGCGCGGCCGCGATGTGCATCAACTCGATATCGGCTATCCCTCCTCCTCCTTCTCGCTGGAAAAGCCGGAGCGGAACGCCGGCCTGCTTGCGGGCGATCGTGCGCCCGATGCGCCGCTCAAAGGTGTCGCCGGCCAGCCGACGCGCCTGTTCGAACTGTTCAGGGGGCCGCACTGGACGCTGCTGGGCTACGAGGCCGCGCAAGCCGCCGTGCCGCCGCGCCCGGGACTGCATATCCACAGGATCGGCGAGCGCGGAGATGTCATCGATGAAGGCGGGCATTTCCATAATGCTTACGGTCTGACATCGGGCGACTGGGTGCTCGTACGTCCGGACGGTTATGTCGGCGCTATCATTGCGTCTGCTCACGCCTGGGCTCTGGAAGCCTATCTCGCAGATGTCGGCCTTGCTGCATAAGCGGCAACTCAAAGCGCCACCGCCTTGGCGCGTCTGAAAACAGACGCGCTGCTGGAACCCGGCCGCGGGAATACCCGCCCCGATCGCGCGGCGCACCGGAGAAGCGCCTCGACGCGGATTCTCTGGGCGACCGCCTGCGTCGCACCGCCCTACCCGTCAATGAGAGAGATGTGATGAGCGCTGAACTGCGTCCGATCGATGCTGCCGCAAGCGCCGCGTCGCAGAAACTTGATTGACGGCTGATGTTGCCGGTTTTCATCATCGTCAGCCTCGATGCCGCCAGCAGCGGCGCCATCCTGCCGGTCCTGCCATTCTACCTCCGAAATTTCGGCGCGTCGCCGCTCGTTCTCGGACTTGTCCTCGGTGCGGAAGCGCTCAGCCAGTTCGTTGCCGCTCCCTGGCTGGGTCAACTTTCCGACCATTACGGACGCAAGAGGGTTTTGCTCGCCAGCCAGGCCGGAGCGTTGATCAGCCTTTTGCTGCTGGCGCTTGCCAACAGCGTCGTCTTCGCGCTGCTGGCGCGGATCGTGCTCGGCCTGACCGCAGCCAACTTTTCGGCCGCGGCCGCCTATGCCGCCGACAACAGCAGTCCCACCACCCGGCGCCAAGCCATCGGCATTCTGAGCGCAGGCCTCGGCCTTGGCGGAATGATCGGACCGAGCCTCTCCGGATACCTTGCCGGCATTTCCCTGACGGCGCCGATCTGGGTTGCGCTTGCCCTGTCAGCGACCAGCATGCTGGTGACCGGGCTTTGGCTGAAAGGCGCCGATGCGCGCGGCCGGTTCGGCAACGACAGCAAAGCGGACGAGACGGTCGGCGAGAAGGTTTCCTTCCGAACCCTGCTTGCCTCGCCGGTCATCCGCGTCCTCGTCGCCGTTCTTCTCTGCCACTATTTCTCATACGGGATGTTCAGTTCGCAGCTCGCCGTTTTTCTGGCGGACACTTTCACCTGGAACGAGCATGCGTTCGGTCCGAAGGAGTTCGGTTACCTCCTGACCGCCGACGGTGCGATCAACGTCCTGGTCCAGCTTTTCCTGCTGAGATGGCTCGGCGGCACCTTCTCTGAGCGAGGCCTGATCGTTCTGGTCTTCACCATTCTCTCGATTGGCTATGTCACGGCTGGCCTTGCTACCGACATCGCCACCCTCGCCTTCGCCGTCCTTTGCATCAGCACGGGCGTGGCATTGGCGCGGCCGACATTCGTTGCGGCGCTCTCTGTGCACGTGCCGCAGCAACGCCAGGGCATCGTCATGGGAGCAACGCAGTCGCTTGTCGCCGTCACCGACATCGTCACGCCGGTCCTTGCCGGCGTCATTCTCGGGCAGAGCTTGTATGGCACATGGATCGGCGCCGTGGTGGCGATCGCACTGGCCGGGGCCGTCATCGCCCGCAGCCGGCTTCCCGCGATCGATCCGGAGACGAATGCTGCCGGCGGCTGACGCCTCTTGCCAGGCTTGGATCGCCTCTGTTTCAGAGGGCGTCACGCTCATATCGCGGCGCCCATCCGCGGGCCATCCCGCGGCTCATCACGCTTTCCGCCAGCGCCAATTGCCGGCGGAGATGTTTGCAGTCATCGAGCAGCGAGCGTATCGCTGCCTTGGCATTGTCGTCATGCCAGGCAAGCACGGCTTCGACTTCCCAAGCTTGATCGGGCCAAGCTTGATCCGGCCAGGCTTGCTCGAGCCCAGCTTGATCGATCCCGGCTCGTTCGGGGCGTGCCCGATGGGGTTCCAAGGCTTTTGCCGGCTGCATCAGTTCAGCGCCAACGGCAATTGAACCGGGCGCGGCAAGGGCGGCAGCGGCCGGCTGAGTTCGACCTTTCTCTGCCAGGCGGCCCGCCGCTGTTGATCCCGCTCGCGGGCTGCGCGGGACGCTTCGACAAGCGCGAGGGCGTTGGCGATCACCTGTTCCGTATGCGTCATGATCATCTCCAATGTTCCTGTTTTGTTCTAAGTTAGAGCTTCGGCAGGAAAAGTCAAGCGTCAGGACGATCTGGCTTTGAGGATAGGTGGGGAAGCGCGGAGAGTATTCAGTCCGCCGCTTCTATGACGGCAATGCCGGCCTCCTGTGCTGCCCTGATGAAGGCCGCCCGCACATGTTCTGGTGGGAGATCGCCGATAATCGCATCCAGGCACGACTTGACGGCCTCGAAATACTCTTCGCCGTCGTCTACCGGCCAGTCGCGCAAGAGCGTGCGCGCGGCGTCCCACACAGAGTTAATAACGGCGTAATGGCCGAGCCCCATTGAGGCCAAGCCAACCGGTCGAAAATGTGCCGTCTGTCTCACTTTGCTACAGCTTTTCCCAATTTCGGTGGAGCTATGGAATACGATGCAATTTGCGTGCCGTTGGCAATCCGCCTACCGGCCGAAGCGTCGCTTTTGATCCTAGAACAGATGATTTCAGGCCGGGTCGGCCTAAAATCTGAATCCTGTTCTACATTATATAGTTAGACCATGATGTCGTCCGAAAGCCGCTCACACTTTTCGGCACCATGCCCTCGTCGATCATGCCCGTCACAGACGTGTTACTCCAATCCCCGGGTTCGGCAGCCGCCGCGCTTGAGAACATGGAACGCTTGAAGATCCCGACAGCTCCCCGACCAGTCATTAAGCGACCGATTATGGTAAATATCGGGCTTTCATCCCACGCCCCGCTGATTAAAACTCAGTCTTTCCTTCTATACTCTATAATGATCACAGCAACACATATGCTTTGCTGGAAGCAAAAACCCTCTCTAATCATTCGTTGATTGTCCCGGAGGTGGACGGAGTTTCGTCCGGGTCGTACAATGCCATCTCCTGCACGCGGCGGATCTGGGAGGAGCGTGCGATGCCTATTTTCATGGACCGGCACCTTCTTGAAGGAACGACAGCCGCCGACGTTGCTCGGGCGCATCGTATGGATCTCGATATTCAGGACAAATACGGCGTCAAGTTCCTGACCTACTGGTTCGATCAGCGGCGCGGGACCGCCTTTTGTCTCGTGGATGCGCCGGATGCGGAAACCGCGCAATGCGTGCATCGTGAGGCCCACGGCTTCGTCGCCGGCGAGATCGTCGAGGTCGCCTTGTCGGCGGTCGAGGCTTTTCTTGGCCGAATTCACGATCCTGAGCCGGCCCCTGGCCAGTCGTCCAGCGACGTCGATCCCGGCCACCGGGCAATCCTCTTTACCGATATCGTCGGTTCGACAGCGATGACATCGCGCCTCGGCGACCGCATTGCGACCGAAATGGTCCGCGCCCATGACGCTATCGTGCGCCGATGCCTCAGCCAGAATTCGGGCCGCGAAGTGAAGCACACCGGCGACGGCATCATGGCGGCCTTTGCCGCGACAACGGCAGCCGTCGCATGTGCCATGGCGATCCAGCGGGAATTCGAGCGCTACAACGGCGGAAACACCGAGCCCATTCATATCCGCATCGGACTGGACTGCGGCGAGCCGGTCGAAGACAGCAACGACCTCTTCGGCTCGACCGTGCAACTTGCAGCGCGACTCTGCGCGGCAGCCTCCAGCGACCAGATCCTGGTATCGGAGAATATTTTTCGGGAGTATGGCGCTGCCGATCTCTTCGCTCACGCAACGCGCCGACGGTTCAAGGGGTTCTCGAAACCCATGCTGGTCTTCCGATGCGACTGGGCCAATGCCGGCGTAAACTAAGATCTGTTGAATCCGAAACCCGACCAAATAGCCGGCTGCCTCTTGGCAGGGCTTGCCGCCGCGCTTTGTGGCGAAGAAATAGGCGATCATCCGATCAGCAGATATCGAAACCAGAACGCGCCGCAACTGATGTCACGGCGCGCCCTCCCCTGCCATGCAGACGGCCCCCAATAGGCCTATAATCTGACTAAGCATTACCAACTTGATGATTCATCAGTCCGTCGAATTTGGGGCCACCCTCGACCTTCGCAAGCACGCCAGCCATCTTCAGGAACCGCCGGAAATTCTCGCGTGCAGCGCTCAGCGGGAAACGCCCGTTGGCCGTATCTCTGCATGCCTTCAACAGCGTGTCATATGCCAAACCCCGTTTGTCCTCCGGCCACTCGTCGAGAAAATCGAAGATTTCATCGAGGGAGCTGATCTCATCGATGAAATGTTTGCGGTGAAGCAGAATCGGATCAAACCGAGTTGACGACATAGTATCCTCCCATTTATATTACTTTTTTATGGTGTAATTTTACTGAAAAACCACAATCAATTCAAGTCGAAATCGAATCAACTTGACTATTAACGTCACGCAACTACTTCCATAACGACAGAATAGCCCGATCAGATTAGACTTACGTGAATTTGATCATCGGTTGAGGCACGACGCATCACGATTATAGATTGACTGATCAATCATACGAATGTTTTGGCTCAGGTGAGCGTGATCTGGCGGGCCAGAAGTTTTCGTATATTCTCGTGCGGGCATAGTAGATTGCAACCATGACAACCTTGCGAAGAGATGTTCAGATGAGCCGATTTTTTCCATTGGTAGCGGGAGTGCTGATCGGTGTGTCCGCGTTCACGTCTTCCTGCACATCGCCTGCAAGGCAGGATCACCAGGATTTTCAATATCAGCGGGATACATCGGTAAACCCGGCATGCGCGGGTGGATTCAGACCCGGCAATGCTCGCTCGTGCAGCTATTGAAAGGCATAGAGCCGGAAATTGGTTTGGCGCCGAAGGTTGCACACAGCATTGGACCGGTTGGGAACTCCAAGCCCTGCCTCACCGTTAAGTGATCGGGCCACAATGGCCCGACCCTTAAACAGGAGAACGGTTTCTCATGAACAATTTGATCTGGCTTGTCGGCGCTGTCGTTATCGTGCTCGCGATTTTGAGCTTCTTCGGCTTCCGCTGATTGCAGAGGTGCTGATGGCATGCGGCGGCTCAACCGCGTCTTCTTCTCCCGCGATCGTATGGACGAGGGAAGCCGGAGCACGCGCCTGGTTGAAAACACTTCACGAAGCGCGATTGATCCGCCAACGCCTCCTGACAGGCTTTAAGAAGACCGAGCCGGCTGTGTCACCGAAGGAATTTTCGGTCGTCAGTTGTGACGGTATTTTATGGCATCGGCGATACCGCCCGGTTGCCATCCAACAACGTCAGCCCACTTGCCCCCGGAGATACGCGTTTCCATATCGGAGAGCTTGAGCATTGGAGGAAGGGGAGACCGGCAATCCTGCGATGTCTTATTCTTTCAGTGCACTCGTTCTTGCGGGTTGCAGCGGTCAGCAGTCCGCGCTTAGTCCCGCCGGCGAGGAATCGGCGGCGGTCTATCGGCTGTTCGTCGTCATGCTTGTTGGCGGCATGTCGATTTGGGTCGGTGTAACCTTCCTGCTCATTCACGCTGCGCGCCATCGACGGGAAGCATGGGCGGCGGAGAAGGCTAGCGCGCTCATTGCAACCAGCCTCATCCCGCGTCTCACCGGTCCAGTCAGAGACCTACATACGTGACAGTCTTGAGGCTTATGCGACCGGCAAACGTCCAAGCGGTATCATGAAGGTTGCGCTCTCGCGGACATCGAGCGAAGACCGAAAAAAGCTGGCAGACTATTTCGCCAACCAGAGCGCAGCCACTGAAACGGGCCGGGTTTCGGAAAAAGACGCTCGCGGCAGGGTCCTTGCGGAACGCGGTGACCGGACGCGTGGCATCGCAGGCTGCGCCGCCTGCCACGATGCTGCCGGCGTCAACGAGGCCTATCCACGCCTTGCCGGCCAACCGGTACCCTATCTTGAAAACCAGCTCGGTCTTTTCCGCAGCGGAAATCGTGGCGGCGGCGCCTATGCGGGTGTGATGACCAGGGCTGCTGCAGGTCTGAGCGACGACGATATTCATGCGCTCGCGGCCTATTACGGCGCGTTTCCCCAGGATTGAAGCTTTCCTGCGCGACGATGTTCGCCGATCGCAAAAAGTGGATGATCACCCCCTCGGCCTTCCTTTACAATCAACCGTTTCGGCCTCCCAAGGCAGATGGCAAAGGAAAATCGATGGCTCGTCTTATGTGTCCAGATGAAACGGCTCAAAAGCGGGCTGCAAAAGCCGATCGGCCGGAGGGCTTGGCGCGGGATGTGACTGCCATCAAGATCGGCGACTGTCTCATCGGTTACAAGGCCGTCCAGCGCCGCATGCGGGCCAGCCGTTGGAACCATTTCCGCGGCCGGATGCGCGAGATCGAAAAATTGATCAGGCATCGCCATGGCGAAATCGTGCCGGAGGCCGATGACGCCTTGATTTACGTCGAGGTGATCGCCGGCCTCGCCCTTGTCGAATTCAAGGAAGAGTTTGTCGAGGTGGTCCTCGGCTGGGCGGCGCGATGGCTTCCCTGGGCTGGGAAAGCCGATATAGAGGAACTGATCTACGAGCGAACAAAGGTGCGCTTTTCTGACTTGTCCGCCGACGCGCTCGGTCACGCTCTGCACTTAAGCTACGCGGAACGGAGCGCCCTGGATATCCGCACCATCGGTGCATTCGATGTGCCGAAACGGATGAGAGCAAAACTTCAAAAGGAAAAGCGGCGGCAGCGGGACCGAAGCCGAAAAGAGGAGCAGCGCCGTGCCGCCGGCGCGCTTTCCAGAGCCGATTATCTCGCCAATTCTTTGAGCACAGCACGCCCCTGGGAGGCTTTCGGCATCAGCCGCCGGACGTGGGAACGCCGCGGCAAACCGATACCGGATCCCGCGACGATATCGGATTGCGATCCAATCTCGCTCGCCGCTTAGTCAGCGTTTTTCGGCCTTGAGCCAGTTGGTCCGAACCAGCTATTCACAGCCTCTTGCAGACCATCCTGCGTC
Organism: Rhizobium sophorae; assembly: GCF_013087515.1. Taxonomy (GTDB): domain Bacteria; phylum Pseudomonadota; class Alphaproteobacteria; order Rhizobiales; family Rhizobiaceae; genus Rhizobium; species Rhizobium sophorae. The sequence continues at coordinate 19,152 of NZ_JABFCN010000009.1, forward strand.
CCCTCGCCCACCCACGCCACATATCCATCGGGCCGGATCAAGACTGCGGTTGGCGCCGAGACCAAGCCCAGCGCAGGCAGCTCCCATCCGCCGTGATATTCGGCGTCGACCAACCTGATGCGGTCCGACCACGGCGTGATGTGGAAGCTGCCGGGCGCGTCGAGGTTCAAGAACACAGGCCGCGCATCCTGGAGCAGCGTAAAGAGGCGCACAGGACCATCCGCCGTGGTGAGGTCGAGGTCAGGCATGCGGCGGCCGAGCAGCGGATGCCCCTCGCCGAACTCGTAATGGAGCGCCAGTCCGGACATTTCGGCTGCGATCCGTTTGCGTGGCTCCTCCATGCCAAGCAGCTCCGTCACCACCTCACGCAGAGCTTCTGTGCGATCGTCGGTCCGCTGCAATGCGACCTGCGCCATCGTCATGCGCAACACGCGCGCCGCAACCGGATGCCGCTCGGCGTGATAGGTGTCGAGCAAGGCGTCAGGCGACGCGCCTTTCACCACCTGCGCCAATTTCCAACCGAGATTGACGGCATCCTGCACGCCCGTATTGAGGCCCTGCCCGCCCACCGGAGAATGCACGTGGGCGGCATCGCCAGCCAGGAGTACCCGACCCTTGCGGTAGACCGTTGCCTGCCTGGACATGTCGGTGAACCGGGAAATCCAGTTGACGCGATGGAGTCCGTAATCCGTTCCGAAGGCGGCAATCAGCGCTTCCCTGAGATCGCCGAGCGTCGGTTCGGTCGTCGCGCCCGCATTCTTCTCCGGCACCATCACGCCGATCGGACCTTCCTTGGCAAAGACGATCTTGCCGTCGACAATTTCATACTCCTCCCTGCCGAAGGCATAGATGCCAAGCGCCGTGCGATGGATGCCCAATGGCGGCTCCTCTTCCATCTCCACCTCGGCGAGAATGTTGCCGGTCGTCGGATCCCATCCTTCAAACGCAATGCCGGCAGCCTTGCGAACCAGACTGCGGCCGCCGTCACAGCCGACGAGATAGCCTGCCCGGAGCGAGGCGCCGTCGGAGAGTTCGATGGTGACGCCGGTGTCGTCCTGCGCGAAACCCGTTACCTCCAGACTGCGATAGATCGGCACCGCCAGCTCGCCGACCCAGCCGGCCAGAATGCGCTCGATATGCTTCTGCCGCAGCGCCAGCCCGTAATTGTGCCGGGTCGGAAAATCGCTGATATCCAGACGCGTGACCGCGAACCCCGTGACCTGGGCTATCTGCCCTTCAGCAAGGAACCGGTCGACGATGCCGCGCTGATCGAGAACCTCGAGCGTGCGCGCACTCAGACCGCCGGCCCGCGTACCGGCAAGCCCCTGGTCGGGGCGGCGCTCGACAATGGCGACGTCGACGCCTGCCAAGGCCAGCTCGCCTGCCAGCATCAGGCCCGTCGGCCCTGCCCCTGATATCACGACCGCATGTTCGCTCATCCGCAAACCCCCTTATTTCAATTGTTCCAACGCAATATCTCAGGGTCCCAGAGACCTAGCCCACTGCTTCCTCTCCATCCAATCGGCCCTGCGCAGATGCCGATTTTCTCTGTCGTAGGTTGTTCTCCTATAAATATAAGCTCCATACTGGTTGGAAGGACTTGCGACAGGATTTCAGGCTTGCTCTTCAAAGCCCCTATTCGCTGCCACTTGCGGGTCTCTTGCTGTGGAGCCCAAGCTTCTCAATACGACCTGACCGGGTGGGCGCTGGATGTGGCAGGCGCCCTCTCTCGTCATCGCCCTCTCGAAGGGCGAACAATCAATGACTTGGAAGGACGTATCTCACTGCGGAGCTGGAGCTTTTTGCTGAATCGTCTCGGCCGCCGGTCGCTCGGACGGATCGGCGGGATGGCCATAGATCGTGTAGGCGGCGCCTGCCAGCACCCCCAGGACGAGAAGAGCGAGCACGTACAACATCATTCCGCGGATGGCCGTCTTCGGTGTCTTGTCCATCAGGATCTCCAGAATTGCTCAGCGGTCAAATTCACCGCGAGCGCTTTTGGTTCGGATGCGGCGGTTGTTCACGCGAGTAGCCGCTCACGGAACGATCAGGTCCGGATTTGGTTTAACCCACATCCTCATCGCTAGCGGAGGCCATCATGTGGGCAATCCTGACCGGAGCCGCTGTCATCATCGGCGGACTTCTTTTTCTCTTTACCTCGGTGCTTGGTCGAAGACCGAGTAATCCGCATCAAATGCCGCAAGGCGGCACCACGCTGGAGCCCCGGCGCCAGGGCCTCAGGTTCCTCGGGATATCCCAGAACTGGCCAGCGCTCGCCGTTATCGCGATCGGTGCACTTCTATTGGCTTTTGGCGGATATTCATGACATCCGACGGTCATCAGCCGGCTTAACTCCTTCGGCAACAAAAACCCGGCTTTCACCGGGTTTTTGTTCAGTCATTACCAGGTCTGGCATTACCAAGTCTGGCGACCGGTCCAGTCATCGATGTCGCGTTTAATACGATCCTTTTCGATGCCATACCGCTCCTGGATCTTGCCTTCCAGCTGGTCGCGCTTGCCGGCGATCTGGTCGAGATCATCGTCAGTGAGTTTTCCCCACTGCTCCTTGATCTTGCCTTTCGCCTGCTTCCAGTTTCCTTCGACACGATTCCAATCCATGGTCGATTTCTCCTGTTTGTCGATGAGAAGAAAACGGACCGCAGTGGAAGTTGGTTCCAGCCGGCACGTATTGGCGGGGTGGAATTCTCGAAATACCACCCCTCTTTCCGTGAAATTTATACCGGCGCTTGTCAACTCGTTCATGATGACGAAAAGCGATGCTTCGGGCTTGCGGCTGGTGCGAATAGAATCCCGTGACACAGGATGTCCAAAGAGATGATGACTTCGTCGTGAACGCCAATCATCACGTTAAACAGATGGGTGTGGCGTTTAATGTGCTAAAATACCCTGTAGGCGGAGACGACACAAATCAGGGAGAAAGAACGATGGCCGACTTAGGTGACCGCAAAAAGGCGATGGAGGATCAATACTTCCAAGACGCCGAGAGGTCCATCAAGCTCAAATCTCGCATGGACAGGCTTTTGGCGCAATGGATTGCGGGCCTCATTGGTCGGGATGATGTTGCGGGCTACGGCGCTGAAATCACTGATGCCCGCTTTAAAGGGGGTGGAGACGCTGGAGTTCTCTCGAAAGCTATATCGGATCTTCAAGCGGCTGGTCAGGACGTCAGCGAGCAGGACGTGGCAGCAAAGATGAGTGAATTTCTGGTTGAGGCCGCTGGACAGCCTTGAGCACGAAGCGCTCCTGCACTGGGCGTGTTCCATACGGTATGCAGCCGTCGGCCTCACCAGCCGGCGGTTTTACATGCCCATGTGTCATGTGCCAATCGTGTGCCGTAAAACCGCGTCATACGCCGTAAAGTGTGTAAAAGGGCCTCAATCACTGACGCCCCTTACACATACTACAGTATTGATATTGCTTGCAAATTATGGTGAGAGCGTCGGGGTTCGAACCCGAGACCTACTGATTAAAAGTCAGTTGCTCTACCGGCTGAGCTACGCTCTCCCTCTCCGCGGGTGTGACCACCCCGGCCGGAAGTGGGCGGAACATAGGCAGGCGACCCATTGCGGTCAACCGAAAAATTTGCCTTTTTCCGGCGGTCGGCACATTTCTTGCCAAGCGCAAGACAGACGTCTCGCCTGCAAAGACAGATTTCTTGCGCGCGCAAAAAGGTGATTGGCAATCGCTTGCCTGCAAAGATAGGAACATCACGCAGATTGCAGCCGGAGAGAATGCGTGTCGATTGCCGATATTTCCCTGTGGAGCGCGCTGATTGCCGGGGCGCTTTCCTTCCTGTCGCCCTGCGTGCTGCCCCTCGTCCCGCCCTATCTCTGCTATATGGCCGGCATCTCCGTCGAGCAGTTCCGCGGCGGCGGTGCGGTGGCGGTGGCGCCCGACGTCAGGCGCGGTGTCTTCTTCTCGGCACTGCTCTTCACACTCGGCTTTGCCACTGTCTTCGTGGCGCTTGGCGCCGGTGCTTCCAGCATCGGCATGGCGCTTCGCCAGCATCTTGACCTCCTGTCGAAGATCGGCGGGCTGATCATCATCGTCATGGGATTGAACTTCCTTGGCCTCTTTCGAATCGGAGTGCTGGCGCGTGAGGCGCGCTTCCAGGGCAGCGGCAAACCGGCGACGCTGACGGGCGCCTATATTATGGGCCTTGCCTTCGCATTCGGCTGGACGCCCTGCATCGGCCCGGTGCTCGGCGCCATCCTCGGCGTTGCCGCCTCGCGCGAGACGGTCGGCTCCGGCGCCGGGCTGCTCGCCATCTATTCGCTCGGCCTTGCCATCCCCTTCTGGATCGCCGCCGGCTTTTCGGGCGCCTTCATGCGCTTCCTGTCGCGCTTCCGCCGCCATCTCGGCACGGTAGAAAAGGTGATGGGCGTCTTCCTTGTGCTTACCGGCTTCGCCTTCCTGTTCGGATGGGTCAGCAATGTTGCGATCTGGTTCCAGCAGACCTTTCCGATCCTGATGCAGATCGGCTAGGCCACCGGTTGCCGATTTTCCCGGCCATGCGGCAGGTTGTGTTTGGGCTCCTCAAAAATAGCGCGGCGCCCACACTTCCGTGCAACTTGCTCTCATAAAAAAGTCAGATGTTAGCGATGGCGTTTAGTTGCGCCTTTTGTACGGACGTGCGTCTTCGTCTCGCATTTGCCGACTTCAGCTCGGGAATGTCCAAATTCGTCTCGTAATCCCAGTTAATGTCCATCTCTATCGCTCAAGCCGGTCCCAAGGATCGGTCTTTGTGTCATCGTGCGAAACGGTCGGATCTCGCTTGTTCAAAGCAACACCGAGGCTGACCCTAAAGCCAATTAATGACGGGTCTGGCAGTCGCTAAAGTTTCTCGACAGGCTCGCCGTTTGGGTTGGGCACCGGCGCCTCTCTTGTATCACGGGCCGGGTGTTTACGATCGTCAGGCTCCGGCGGTTCCTTATTGTCGGGGCGATTGACAGGCTGCTTTGATGGGGCATTATTCTTTTTGGACATGGCCGGTTCCTCCACAACAGAACGAACCGATTGGGGACATTGAAAGTTCCGAGGCAGCCAAACTGCCAACGCCAGCGCATAAAACTTAAGCTGAAGTACATTCGGCGGGGCTGGCCGGGCGCGATCCTACTTTCGTCCGAGGAATTGACGAACGCTTTGCTACCATCTGAAGGCGGCCCCCACTCGGACGCGGACGTGGAGCGGTATTCGCCGGCTCTACGGCCGCCATTCCTGGCTATTGCGATCGTCGAGCTCGCGATCTAGGTAGAACGCTGCGCTGATGAGAGCGAGATGAGTAAAGGCTTGCGGGAAATTGCCAGCGAGCTGCGCCTTGGTATCAAACTCCTCGGCATATAGTCCGAGATGGTTGGCATAATTCAGAACCGACTCGAAGACCCTGCGAGCCTTCTTGGTGTCCCCCGCTCGTGCGAGACACTCTGCATACCAGAATGAGCAGGCTGAGAAGGCGCCCTCCTCCCCGTCAAGGCCGTCATTACTTCGATATCGGTGCACGACGCCGTCGTCCGCTAGTTGGTCGCCGATCGCCGTCAAGGTCGACAGCCACCTCGGGTCCGTGGCACTGACAAACCTGACCAGCGGCATGAGTAGCAGCGAGGCGTCAAGCGTGTCGCCGCCCTTTGTCTGCACAAAGTGCCCCTTCTCCTCGTTCCAGAAGTTTTTCCAAATGTCTTCGTAAATGTCGTTCCTGACGTCATGCCACTTGGAAAAAGGCGCCGCGAGGGATCGCTTGGTCGCGAGACGTATTCCCCGATCGACCGCCACCCAACACATGAGCCTGGAATGGAGGAACTCCTGTGGCTCGCGGCGCATCTCCCAAATCCCGGCGTCAGGATCCTCCCAGTGGTCGCAGACAAACTCCACAACCTTTCGAACCCCCTCCCAGTGATCGTGAGAGATTGCGTGGCCGTATTTGTTGCTCAGATAGATCGAGTCAAGAAGCTCACCGTAGATGTCGAGCTGGAACTGTTCTGCAGCGTTGTTTCCCACCCGGACGGGCGTCGCACCGCCATAGCCGTGCAGGTGCTCGAGGCTGGCCTCATTAGGCACCTCGCCGCCGTCGATCGCATACATGATCCTCAGTCGGCCGCCGGCGTCACATGCCGACGCCCGCTGGCCGATCCAGTCGTTGAATGCCATCGCCTCGTCGCGATAGCCAAGCCTCATCAATGCATACACTGTGAAGGAGGCGTCGCGTATCCAGGTGGCGCGATAGTCCCAGTTGCGGCTGCCACCGGGGGTTTCCGGCAAGCCAAAGGTTGCGGCGGCGACGATCGACCCGTGCTTGCGCGAGGTCATGAGCTTCAACGCCAGTGCAGAGCGATTGACCATTTCGCGCCAGCGTCCGCGATAGGTCGACTGTCTCGCCCAGTTCTGCCAGAAGGCGACCGTCTGATCTTCCATCTCCTCCGTGGTCGCTTCCTCCGCATTGTCGCCACCGTCGTCGAGAATGAAATCGACGCCCTCTCCAGCTTGAAGGGTGATCTCGGCGATAACGCCGCCATCGATCTCGACGAGTGGCACACCAGCCAAGAGTCGTAGAACCTCGCCGTTCGCCTGCCGCCAGATTACAGCGCCCTCTTCCATCTTCGCCGGGAGCTGTCTTCTCGCATATTCGAACCGAGGAGTGCACGACATACGCAACTTCAAACTCCCGCGCGTCACACGAAAGCGCCGTACAACCATGCTCGAGCCGTCGCTACGGCTGTTTTTCACGTACATGAAATCAGTAAGTTCGCCGCTTGCCTTGTCGCCCATCCAACGTGTGAGGAGGACGTTCGTATCCGGAAGATACTGCTGCGTCACGCGGGCGTCGGCAAGCTCCGGAGCGATCTGAAACATGCCACCACCTCCCGGGTCGAGCAGCGCAGCAAAAATTGTCGGACTGTCGAAATCGGGCCAACATAGAAAATCGATCGTGCCGTCGGTAGCGACAAGCGCGATCGTCGCCAAATCGCCGATGACGCCGTGGTTCTCTATCGCGCGCGGAACGACGGCTGCGTCCTCCTGGCTACGTTTTGCGGCAACCTTATCCCCGATGAGCCCGCTGTTTGCATCCATGCTGCGTTCCTCTTGGCTGAGCTTCGGATGAAAAGTCCGCAGGGAGCTCGCCACTTCACCGATTTGGCGCTTTGGTTCGAAACGGCAATAGCGAATGAGGTCGCCGGGAGAGGGCCGCAGGTCAATGACCTTGCGTTAACGGGAATAGACAAAATTTGGCTTAGCCACAGCGTTTTCGACTATAGCATAGGTCTCTTCAAGCCCCATAGTCGCAGCAATTCTGCTGGAGCCGAAATCTCTGCCGCAATGACGTAAGGGTCTCCAGATCGTCTCGACTTCGTAGCATCCCGCATTTTGATTGGAAGCCCGTGCCCCATGTTCCTGACCGAATAGGAGGCCAGCTTAAGACCGTCTGTGGCCCGCCACGACTGCAATCTGCCCCATGGTTTTTCCTCCGCACGTCCGCTGCTTTCATCGAGGCCCTGGACTTCGAGCCACTGTGCTATGCATGCGCTCGCGTTGACCGGGTTCACAGTCCTATCGTCCATGCCCTGCCAGATCGTTACTCCGGGCCACGCCTTGACCACGGAAGAGATCTCTGTGACGGGTCGCCCCCAGCCGCCGGACGGCGGCGCCGCGCCCGACTTCATCGCTCGTAACGCGGATATCGCATCTCGGGCCGATCCGACGGGCATGCCTGCGATGATCGCGACGCCTGCGAACATTGGGGGATAGTTGGCAACGAGCGCGGCCGTCATCGCCCCGCCTGCAGACAGTCCTGCGATAAAGATCCTCGAGTGATCGATGCGATGTCTTTCGCAAGCATGTTCGATCATCTGCTTGATGGACAGCATCTCTCCACGGTCTCTGGCGACGGCGCTTGGGCGGAACCAGTTGAAGCATCGTTGCGAATTATTGGCGCTTCTCTGCTCAGGATAAAGGAGAACGAAGCCGCGGTCTTTTGCGAGTTTGGAGAAACCAGCGGCACTATCCAGGCTTTCGGGTGTTTGTCGGCAGCCATGAAGCACGACCACAAGTGCGGGGTTTTTCGGCAGCCGCGCTGTCGGCACGAAGGTTTTCATGATCAGGCGGCCGGGATTGCTTCCAAATGCGGTCGTCTCGACCAGAGTCGGTTTCGCGGCACGGAGTGTCGGCGTCGCGCGTTTCGCCTTGTTTCGCGGCGCCTTGAGGCCCTTTTCGATCAGCCTGCTGAATTTCTTCTGGGATTTGAGGAGCCGGGCTAGCGATTTGCCGAAACCGAACTTCATACGCCCACGGTCTCAAGCCGCGACAACAGCGTCCGCAGGCCCGGCTGCGCTGCTTCCCGCAGCGCGGTCTCCAAGGGGAACCACCGTGTCTTACGGGCATCCTTTTCCGGAAACTTGTCCGCGATCCTCCAGACCTTAAGAAGATGGACGGCCACGTGGTATTGGTTGGGACTCGTGTCCTTCCGATAAGAAAACGTACCGAATACGGCCTTGTCCACGGCGCCTGCGACCCCGGCCTCCTCGAACGCCTCTCTCAGCGCCGCGGCGCTGCTGGCCTCACCACCTTCGACGTGCCCCTTCGGAATGCCCCATCGACCGTTCCGTCGGCTGCCTACAAAAAGGACTTCAACTCCACCGTTTTCGTTCCGACGGTAGCAGAGAGCACCAGCCTGCGCGACATCGCGACCAGACATGGTTTTCGTAAGTTCCGTCTGGGCTTTTTCGTTGAGCATCGTCCGCCTCCGGTTTCGAAGCCCGCGCAAGCTAGCTGGGCAACGTTGAAGAGTCCAGTTTGCTTCATCACGTCGTGACGCAACCGAACTATGACAGGGCCTCAAGCGTTGAGGAGCGTCCAATCAGAATGGAGCCTGCCTTGCCATCAGAAAGCGAAATCAAGCTCGATCTCTCTAACGAAGCCCTTGAGAGCCTTTTAGGTTCCGATCTTCTCGGGGAGCCTGACGAGGCACTGCAGCAGTCTTCGACCTACTTCGAGACGGACGATCGTCGGCTGTCGGAAAAAGGGTTCTCTCTGCGTGTCCGCTCTACCGGCGCTTCCCACGTCCAGACTGTGAAGGCATCCGGACCGGCGAAATCACTGTTTGTCCGTTCGGAATGGGAGACCCCCCTTGAAGGGATGGAACCCGTCCTCGACCATACGAGCCCTCTCATAAGCGAGTTCGGACCGGAACTTGAGGTGGAAGCCGCTTTTAACGTGTTCATTGAGCGCCGCGTCTGGAACATCGAGTTGAACGGCTCTCGGCTGGAGGTGGTCGTCGATCGGGGAGCGGTGGCGTCTGGCAACAGGCGCTCGCCTGTTCAGGAAATCGAGGTCGAACTGAAGGACGGCGATCCGAAAGACCTGTTCGTATTTATTCGCAAGATCGACGCGATCGCACCTTTCCGGTTCGGCATTCAGTCCAAGTCCGAACGGGGTCTGGCACTACTGGACAGGCAGCAATTCATGTTCAAGGCAGAGCGCCTCGATCTTGAGCGAAACATCAAGGCATCTACCGCCTTTCGAGAGATCGCCGCGTCCTGCTTTCGGCAGTTCCGTCTCAACGAAGAGATCCTTCTCCAGCGACGAAATTCCGAAGCCCTTCATCAGGCGCGGGTAGCTCTTCGGCGTCTCCGCTCTGCGTTCTCGCTGTTCAAACCGCTCTTGACGGGCGACGAGCCGAGCAGGCTGCAGGGGGAGATTCGCTGGCTCGCTGGCGTCCTAGGTGAAGCGCGTAATCTCGACGTCCTGCTGATGAAGGCGAAGGACTCCGACCTTCGGGCCAAGCTCAAGGATGCCCGCAACACGGCATACGGCGACGCTGTCGAGGCTCTGGAATCGGCGAGAGCGCGCGCGCTGATGCTCGATTTCAACGAGTGGCTTCAATGTGACACCGATCGCGCAGGCGGCGGTGGCGCAACTTCCGAGGACGCGTCGGCTTCGGAGTTTGCCGCGAAGGCCCTCGACAAGATGCGCAAGAAGCTGAAAAAGCATGGCAGTGCGCTGGCTGAGACCGACGACGAGCATCGTCACCAGGTTCGCAAGGACGCTAAAAAGCTTCGCTACGCGGCCGAGTTCTTCGGATCGCTGTTCGACGACAAGCGCGGCGCCCGTCGGCACCGGAAATTTATCGCAGCGATGGAGGAGTTGCAGGACCATCTTGGAGCATTGAACGATCTGGCTATGGGACCGGACGTGCTTGAGCAGCATGGACTGGCCGACCACCCTGCTCGAGATTCTGTCATTTCCCACGATGACAAAAATGCGTTGATCGGCATGGCGCAGTCCTCAGTCGATGAGGTCATCGACACGAAGCGCTTCTGGCGCTGACATGAGGACGCCATGAACCTTAAGCGAAGGAACCTCGGTCTATCCGGCACGGTCGAGAACGTCGATGAACATGAGGAGACACGATGAATGAGATTGACGTCTATCCGAAGCCGATCCAGCAGTATGGTGCATTGTGTTTCCGAAACACCCCCAAGGGGCCACAGGTGCTTCTCATCACGACGCGGGAGACGAGACGTTGGATGATCCCGAAGGGATGGCCGATATCAGGTCTGAAGCCGCGCAAGGTGGCAGAACGTGAGGCCTGGGAGGAAGCTGGCGTGATCGGCAGGGCGAAGAAGAAGCCCTTCGGCGAGTTCCTCTATGACAAGCTGATGCAGGACGGAAGTGGAGCGCGACCGGTCGTTGCCGTCTTCCTACTGGAAGTCCGCCGTAGCCGAAAGCGCTTTCCAGAAATGGCGCAGCGAGATTCCGTGTGGCTGACGCCGATTGAGGCCGCCCGCCGCGTAGACGAACCCGACCTTGAGCGCCTGCTGCTGAAGTTCGGACGAATGGTCGAGCGCGGGGGCCGGCTTCCCTAGCTCGACTGTCGCACTCCTCAGCACTCGCAGAACATCTGGCATCCGCCCACCGACCCTGCCATAAATGAGCTTCATCGAGGGAGGCATCGTGATGCAGAAGAATGCGCCGGACTTCAGCCTTGAGGGCAAGGTGACTTTGGTGACGGGAGCGAGCCGTGGCATCGGTCGAGCTTGCGCACTTGCCTGTGCCGCAGCAGGCTCCGATATTGTTTTAGGGGTCCGCGATGTCGCAGCGTCGGCGAGCCTGGTTGCTGAACTGGAGGGCACGGGACGAAAAGTTCTGCCCGTTGAATTGGACATTCCCAATAAGGCCCATATCGCGCATGCCGTCGACGCGGCGCTTGCGACGTTCGGCCGGATCGACATCCTCGTCAACAATGTCGGCGTGGCTCCGGGCAATCTCGCGGAACTCGTCGAGGAGAAGGATCTTGACGAGATACTCGATGTCAACATCAAGGGTACCTTTCTGATGACGCAGGCTGTGGGCCGTCACATGATCAAGCGCAATGGCGGCCGGATCATCAACATCAGCTCACAGGCCGGTACCGTGGCACTGCGCGGCGAGGCAATCTATTGCATGAGCAAGGCGGCAATCAATCACCTCACGCGCTGCCTTGCAGCCGAATGGGCACGCTATAATGTCACCGTAAATACCGTATCGCCGACGTTCATTCACACCGATGGCACAGCACCTTTTCTATCCGATGCCGACAATCGCGAAGCGACGCTCGGTCACATTCCACTCGGCCGGATCGGTGAAACCGATGATGTGGTGGGTGCCGTCGTCTTCCTTGCATCACCGGCTGCGAGCCTGATCACCGGCGCTAACCTGCTGGTGGACGGTGGATGGTCCGTCGCCTGAGATCGAGGCGCAACCTGCAGCGCAAATCTTATCCAGACGAGAACAACGATTCCCCCGATAAGGATCTCTTCGGCGACTTGCGGACGCCGATCAGGGATCTACATTCCCTGGATGAAAAGCTTCGAATCCGACAACGGCTCTCGGCAAAATTCGCTTCGTCAGGTACTGCGAAGGCTCGATAGGGCCGAGGGCAGGCAGGCGGTCGCCTTTCGGCTGGTATTTGCTGCCATTGACGTCGCCATTCTCGCCTTCTTCCTGCTCGGCCCGTACCTGCGATCCGGTCCGTCCTATCTGATTATCGACTATGCGATAGCAGTGTGGATCGCCGCCGAGATGGTCGGCCGGGCGGTCGCCGCATTCTCTTTGCGCGAGTGGATTCGGCGGCCGATGACCTGGATCGACTTCGTGGTGCTGGCCACGCTGTTGCTGCCGGACCTGCTCTACAATTTCGCTTTCCTGCGGATCATGCGGTTCTGGGCGATCGGCACGAGTCCGCTGCTCAAGGACTTGCTGCGCAAGGCTGGCTATTTATACCTTCTCGACGTCGTCCGGGCGGTGATCAACCTCCTTGTGTTCCTCTTCATGGCAACCGGGTTCGTCTATACGTCCTTCTTCTACAACAGGGAGGGAAGCGAAGGATTCGTCGATGCGCTGTACTTCACGGTCGCGACGGTGACGACGACGGGATTCGGAGACATCACGCTTCCGGGAACGCTGGGCAAGCTCACTTCCGTTGTGACGATGATCGTCGGCATTTCCCTATTCGTCAGGCTTGCTCAGGCTGTGGTCCGCCCTCACAAAGTGACCTATTCCTGTCACCGATGCGGCCTTCAGCGCCATGACGCCGACGCCGTTCATTGCAAGGCGTGCGGAGAGGTCTTGAACATACCGGACGAGGGATCGTGACCGTCGATCCTGGCTAGACGATACGCTAGGAATCGCACGCAGTCGTTTGTCTGAGAGGGCGCCCAAGATCGTATCGGGGCAACCAGTGAACGTGGAATCTTGCAATTGAGCCACGTCTTCAGGTTGGAGCGCAGCCCCGCAGATGTTGTTGTGCCAGCTCATTGGTTTGCGCCGCCCCGGCGCACCATTTCAAATCGGTCCGTCGGATTGCAGCCCGCCATACCGGGGGAGCACGCCGCCGCCGACATCATCCTCTCGCGAAAGGATTATCCGCATCGTGGGCTGTTGCTAGACCGGCCGCCAGTTCATACGTTCTGTCATCCAACCTCACAGGAGCAGAAGATGCAGATCGACCTCACAGGCAAGACCGCTCTGGTTACCGGATCCACTGAAGGCATTGGATACGCAATCGCCCGCCAGCTCGCGAGGGCGGGTGCGGACGTGGTGGTCAACGGCCGGTCCGAAGAAAAGACCGCGAAGGCCGCCGACCGCCTGAAAGGCGAAGGCGCCAAGGGAAGCGTGACCGCGGCGGCAGCGGATCTCGCGACCGCTGGCGGATGTGACGCTCTTGTCGCCCAAGTTCCTGACGTGGACATCCTCATCAACAACGCGGGCATCTTCCAGCCGCTAGACTTCTTCGATGCGGACGACGAGGTATGGGACCGACACTGGCAGGTGAACGTCATGTCCGCCGTCAGGCTTTCGCGCGCATATCTTCCGGGCATGCAGAAGCTCGATTGGGGCCGCGTCATCTTCATCGCGTCGGAATCCGGCTTTAACATTCCGGTCGAGATGATCCACTACGGTGTCAGCAAGACCGCAGACATCGCGGTTGCTCGCGGCCTTGCCAAGCGCATGGCTGGCACGGGCGTCACCGTGAACTCCGTCCTTCCCGGCCCCACGCTGTCGGAAGGCGTCGAGGCGATGCTCGCCGAGGAACGTGCGAAGACGGGGAAACCGATCGAGGAGGTGGCGGCGGACTTCGTCAAGAAGCACCGCGCCGGTTCGATCATCCAACGCGCCGCGAGCGTCGAGGAAATAGCCAATCTCGTCACCTATCTCGCCTCCCCTTTGGCGTCCGCAACGACTGGAGCTTCGATGCGCGTGGACGGAGGCCTGATCGACACGCTCTGACGAACTTCACCGACCGGCCACTGCACCGTCTTCGTCGGAAGTTGTCTCCGCGATGCGCTGCGGTGGCGGGCTATTTTGGCGGCAGCACTACCATTCCGGTGCCCATGAAGTGCTGGGAATTGCACTTGGTAGCGCCACGCTGCTGATTGGTGGTCCCGGCGGTCAAGCAATAGCGGTGGCGGCCGGAGACTGTCTGGTGCTTCCAGCCGGGACAGGCCATCAGAATCTCGGCTGCACGTCGAACCTCCAGGTCATCGGCGCTTATCCTAAGGGACAGCATGCCGACATTCAGACTTCGGCTGCTTCAAGCGAAACGCTAACGAAAATGTCGTCGGTACCTCATACCCCACGCCGATCCCGTTCAAAGACCATCGGGATTTCTCATCGAGAAATGGCGGTAGCAGGCTTGCCGCGTTCGCTGATCTGATCGACTCCGCCCCCATCAGCACCACGCCGGCAGCAAAAAGCGAGGCCTGCACCTATGCCGTGGTATGGCTTGTCCTGTCCCTCGGCCCCACTCGTCCTTACCCCTCGACCAATCGATCGCAAGCACGCCTCCATGTAGCGTCGTCGATGCCGTGTTTGAGGCGGCGGTCAGAAGGAGACGAACATGAACCTTGAGACAAAGATGAGCCTGGAAAACACCGCACGCACCGGCAGACCTCCGCTCGACGAATTGGTTCCGTCGCGCTACGCGGTGCGGGTCGGCGAGATTGAGGTGCTGGTGGTCAGCGATGGAGTGCTACCGCTCCCTACCGCGATGCTGGGACACAACATCGATCCCGCCGTCCGAGCGGCCTGGCTGAAAGACATGTTCCTGCCAGCGGATGCTTTCGACTGGGCGCTGAACGTGGTCGTGGTGCGCAGCGGCGACCAGACCATCCTCCTCGACGCCGGGCTGGGGATCGACCCGGACCTGCACCTGCCGCGCGCCGGGCAGCTGATCAAGCGGTTGGAGGCCGCCGGCATCGATCTTGCGTCGGTGACCGACGTGGTGCTGACTCACATGCATATGGACCACATTGGCGGATTGCTCGTCGACGGGGTGAAGGACCAGCTGCGTCCGGACCTGCGGATCCACGTGGCGGCGGCCGAGGTCAAATTCTGGGAGGCGCCCGATTTCTCCCGGGTCTCCATGCCACCGGGGTTCCCGGACGCGCTTCGCGCTACCGCCAAGCGGTTCGCCAAGGAGTATCGCAGCCATCTCAGGCTGTTCGATGATGAGTACGAGGTGGCGCCGGGCGTGGTCGTCCATCGCACGGGCGGCCACACCCCGGGGCATAGCGTGATCCGCCTGACGTCCGGCGGCGAGCGGCTAATGTTTGCCGGCGACGCCGTGTTCGCGGTCGGGTTTGAACATCCCGACTGGTTCAACGGTTTCGAACATGACCCCGAGGAGGCGGCGCGCGTTCGGGTTCGTCTTTTGCGCGAACTGGCGGAGACCGGCGAGCAGCTGGTGGCGACTCACCTGCCGTTCCCGTCCGTCGGCCGGGTGGCGGTCGACGGCGACGCCTTTCGTTGGGTGGCGGCCTTCTGGGACTACTGATCGCTTGTCGGGTTGGGGTCATAAAGCGTGTACTCATTGAGTCCACGCTCTATCGATTTGTTTCTGCGCAATTCCGGACGCAAAACCGCTATACACTTTTGCTGGAACTGCTCTTGTTTTTGCGCAATTCCGCTCGCAAAAACCACTACACAGTTTCGTTGGAATTGCTTAAGTCAGATCCCCTACCCGCCGATCATCCCCGCGCCCCGGAAGACCTCTTGGCCGAAATCGTCAGCCTGCTATTGCCGTTCTTCGGCCTGATCCTGATCGGTTACATCGCCGCCAAGGCGACGAAGCAGCCGGCCGAAGCGCTCGGCTGGCTGAACACCTTCATCATCTATGCCGCCCTGCCCGCTCTCTTCTTCAAGCTCGTCTCGCGCACGCCGATCGAGGAGCTCACGCGCGTCGACTTCATCGTCACCGATATCGCGGCGACCTATGCGGTCTTCATCCTGCTTTTCGTCATCGGCCGCCTGGTGCACGGCAATTCGCTTGCCGATTGCACCATCCAGTCCTTTGCCGGCGCCTATGGCAATATCGGCTATATGGGGCCGGGCCTGGCGCTCTTGGCGCTCGGCGAAGGCGCAGCCGTGCCGGTGGCGCTGATCATCTGCTTCGAGAACGCGCTGCATTTCATCGTGGCGCCGGCGCTGATGGCGGCGGCCGGCGACGACAAGCGTTCGCCCAGTCGGCTCGCCGCCGATATCGTGCGCAAGGTCGCGCTGCATCCCTTCATTTTGTCGACGGCGCTGGGCTTTGCTGTGGCCGCCTTGCACATCGATCAGCCGTTGGCGTTTCTGCGCCTGGTCGATTATCTCGCCCAGGCGGCAGCGCCCTGCGCGCTCTTTGCCATGGGCGTGACGCTGGCGCTGCGGCCGCTGAAGCGGATCCCGGCCGAGATCTCCTATATCGTGCCGGCGAAGCTGATCCTGCATCCGATCGCGGTTTTCATTGCGCTGACGGCGGTTGGTGGTTTCGAGCCGGTCTGGATTCAGGCCGCCGTGCTGCTCGCCTGCCTGCCGACGGCGACCAACGTCTTCGTCATCGGCCAGCAATATGGCGTCTGGCAGGAGCGCGCCTCGGCGACGATCCTGATCACGACGGTGTTTTCGGTGGTGAGCGTTTCGCTCTGGCTGATCGTGATCCGATCAGGCCTTCTTCCGCTTCAGCTTTTCCCGTAGCGCATCCGGAATATCGCGAAAGCCGCGGCCGGGCTCGATGCCCTCGCGCATGACGATGTTGCGCAGCGGCGGTATGGCCGAGAGGATATGCAGCCCGGCAGCACGCAGCATCTGGACGGGCAGGAAATCCGAAAGCAGCGAGCGGTTGAGAATATCGACACTGGCCGTGCGCGTCATGATATCGGCGCGGCGCCTGCGGTCGAAGCTTTCGCCGGCATCGGCCGGCACCGGCAGCTCCGCCCTGTCGCAGAGGATATCGGCAAGCGCCATGATATCACGCAGGCTGAGGTTCAGCCCCTGCGCCCCGATCGGCGGGAAGACATGGGCGGCCTCGCCGATCAGCGCAATGCGTCCTTTGCCGAAACGATGCGCCATCATGCCGGAGAGCGGCCAGACCTGGACGCCCTCCTCGACGCTGACCTTGCCGAGCATGGATTGCATGCGCGCCTCGACAAGAGCGCCGAGCTCGGTAAGCGGCAATTCCATGCGGCTCGCCGCCTCAGCGGGATCCTGCACCCAGACGAGGCTGGAGCGGCTCCCCGGCAGCGGCACCTGGGTGAAGGGGCCGTGTCTGGTGTGAAATTCAGTCGAGATGTTCTGGTGCGGCAGCGAATGGGCGAAATTCAGCACCATGGCCGATTGCGGATAGGACCAGTTGCGCACGGTAATGCCGGATGTCTCGCGCAGCTTCGAGCCGCGGCCATCGGCGCCGACGGCAAAATCGGCCGACAGCGTCTCGCCGCCGGCCAGCGTGATCGAGACGGCTTCAGCCGATATTTCGAGCGATTCGGCCATATCGGTAAAGCGGGTGATATTGCCCTCGCCGGCTGCGGCCTCTTCGAGGATATCGATCAGCGCCTTGTTGGGGAAATTGTAGCCGAAGGCATCAAGGCCGACTTCGGCCGCGCGGAAGGTGGTGGTCGGCGCGCGCAGCAGCCGATCGGTGCCGTCGACGATGCGCATGCTGGTGAGAGGGGCGGTTGCGGAGCGGAGCTTTGCCCAGAGCGCCAGGCGGTCGAGGAAGCGGATAGACTGATCCATCAGCGCCGTGGTGCGTCGATCCTCTTTCGGAGCGAGGGGTGCCACCAGCGCCACGTTGCGACCGCCGCGCGCAAGCGCGATTGCGGCGATCATGCCGGCGAGACCTCCACCGATCACCGCCACTTCGAATGTCTTCATGCTACTGTTCCGCCATCGTAAAAGGGCGGGCCCCGCCGCTTATGCGGCCGGCTTCGCCTGACGGCGCCAACTATAGCCCTTGCCGGCGTCGGCGTCACGCACCGCCGGCTGATAATGATGGGGAATGGCGGGAAGACGGTTTTCGGAAAGCCGCTTCAATGCCGTGGCATTGCTGACCGAAAAGCTGTCGATGCCGACGCGCAGCATCAGCGGCACCTGATCGATCAGCACGTCACCGACGGCGCGCAGCTCGTTGGTGTAGCCGAGGCGCTGGCGCAGCAGCGAGGCATGGCTGAAGGCGCGGCCGTCGTTGAAAGCCGGAAAGGCGACGGCGACGATTTCGAGGCGATAGAGATAGGGCTCCAGCCGGCGCACGTCGTCCGCCGGCTTGATCAGTACGCCGAGGCCGACATCGTTGCTTTCATCGGCCCTGGCGATCAGTTCGTCGAGACCGAGCAGCGGCTTCTGCTCCTCGGTCGCCTTCACCTCGTCGGTTTCGATCACCCAGGGATCGTTTTCGACAAAACCGGTTTCTCTCCAGATCTTCGTCATCATCCCCCCCTTATGCCGCTTCGGCGGCTGAGCCGTAGAGCGCAGTCTTGAACGGCTGCGGTCCGACACGGCGATAAGCGGCGAGGAAGTTCTCGGAATGATCGAGGCGCAGGCCGAGATAGGTGTCGACGATCGTCTCGATCGCGTCCGTCACCCGGTCCGGCTCGAAGCCGCGGCCGATGATTTCGCCGATCGAGGTATGTTCGTCGCCGGAGCCGCCGAGCGTGATCTGGTAGAGTTCGGCGCCCTTCTTCTCCACACCGAGCAGGCCGATATGGCCGACATGGTGATGGCCGCAGGCATTGATGCAACCGGAGATCTTGATCTTCAGCTCGCCGATCTCGGCCTGGCGTTCGGCGTTGCCGAAGCGGCGGGAGATTTCCTGCGCCAGCGGAATGGAGCGCGCATTGGCGAGCGCGCAGTAGTCCAGCCCGGGACAGGCAATGATATCGGTGATCAGGCCGGCATTGGCTTCGGCGAGATTGATGGCGACGAGGCCGCGATAGACGGCTTCGAGATCGGCAAGCGCCACGTGCGGCAGGATCAGGTTCTGCTCATGGCTGACGCGGATTTCGTCGAAGGCATATTCCTCGGCAAGATCAGCGATCGCATCCATCTGTGCATCCGAGGCGTCGCCCGGAATGCCGCCGATCGGCTTCAGCGAGATCGTCACCATGCCGTAATCGGGGTTCTTGTGCGGCTGCACGTTCTGCTGGACCCAGCGGGAGAAACCGGAATCGGCCTTCTTCCAGCGGGCGAGGTTTTCCCAGCCCTCGGCGCGTTCGGGCAGTGCCGGCGGCGCGAAATAGGCAGCGATCGACTGCACGTCCTTTTCCGGCAGCTTGAGCTCGGTATCCTTCAGCGCGGCGAATTCAGCTTCCACCTGGCGCGTCAGCTCCTCGGTGCCGGTTTCGTGCACCAGGATCTTGATGCGGGCCTTGTACTTGTTGTCGCGGCGGCCGTGCAGATTGTACACACGCACGATTGCCGTGGTGTAGGAGAGCAGGTCTTCCTCGGGCAGGAAGTCGCGGATCAGCTTGGCGATCATCGGCGTACGGCCCTGGCCGCCGCCGACATAGACGGCAAAGCCGATCTCTCCCTTGTCATTCGTCTTCACGTGCAAGCCGATATCATGCACCTGGATTGCGGCGCGGTCACGCTCGGCGCCAGTGACGGCGATCTTGAACTTACGCGGGAGGAAGGAGAATTCCGGGTGGACCGACGACCACTGGCGCAGGATTTCGGCGTAAGGACGCGGATCGGCGACCTCATCAGCGGCAGCACCGGCAAAGTGATCGGCGGTGACGTTTCTGATACAGTTGCCCGAGGTCTGCAGCGCATGCATTTCAACGCTGGCAAGGTCGGCCAGCGCATCGGGAATGTCGGACAGCTTCGGCCAGTTGAACTGCAGGTTCTGGCGCGTGGTGAAGTGGCCATAACCGCGGTCGTAGGTGCGGGCGATATGGGCGAGCATGCGCAGCTGGCGCGAGCTCAGCGTGCCATAGGGAATGGCAATGCGCAGCATGTAGGCGTGGAGCTGCAGGTAGACGCCGTTCATCAGGCGCAGCGGCTTGAACGCGTCCTCGGCGAGCTCGCCGGAAAGGCGGCGCTGGACCTGATCGCGAAACTGCTCGACGCGCTCGGTAACAAAGGCATGGTCAAATTCGTCGTAACGGTACATCGTCTTCCTCAGACTGCAATGAATTCGGGATCGGCAGGAGCGTAGCCCGGGGCATATTCCATGGTCGGGCCCTGTGCGCGGATGCGCTCGCGAAGGCGAAGCGGCCAGAGAATGCCGTTGGTTTCCTGAACGTCGACGACGGCGACGTCGACGACCTCGTTGTCGGCATAGGATTTCTTGCCGATCGCCTCCAGCGCCGCAACGGCCTCGGCATGACGGGCAACGAGCGCCTCCTGCAGCGAGGTGGACCACTTGCCGTTCGCATCCAGCCAGACGGCAATGCCGTCCGTCAGCCGGTTGGCGGTCAGAACCTTGTCACCCATATTCAGCTCCTTGCAAGTTCCTCGAGCCGGGCGTTTGCGCGCACCAGTGGCTCGGACAGTTCGAAATTGGCGCCGGCGACCGCATCGCCGATGATGACCATGACAGGCCCGGTCAACTCGTCGCGGTGCTGCAGATCGGGCAGATCGGCAAGCGTGCCATGCAGCAGGCGGCGCTCAGCGCGGCTGGCATTTTCGATGACGGCGACGGTGGTTTCCGCAGGAATGCCCGCCTGCATCAGCCGCTCGGCAACGGAGGCAGCGACCGTGCGGCCCATATAGACGGCGATCGTCGCGCCGGAAACGGCAAGGCTTGCCCAATCGGGCAGCACGTCGCCTGTAAGATCATGGCCGGTGGTGAAGACCAGCGAGGAGGCGACGCCGCGCAGTGTCAGCGGCAGCTCGAAATCGGCAGCGGCGGCGAAGGCCGAGGTGATGCCAGGCACGACCTCATAGGTGACGCCGGCAGCGCGCAGTGCCGCCATCTCTTCCCCTGCCCGGCCATAGACCAGGGGATCGCCGGATTTCAGGCGGACGACGCGCTTGCCCTGACGGCCGAGATCGACCAGCAGGTCGTTGATCTCTTCCTGGGACTTCGAGTGGCAGCCCTTGCGCTTGCCGACGGAAAGCCGTTCGGCATCACGGCGGCCCATATCGACGATCGCCTGCGGCACCAGCGCATCATAGACGATGACATCGGCTTCCATCATTACGCGCTGGGCGCGCAACGTCAGCAGATCCTCGGCACCCGGACCGGCGCCGACCAGCCAGACATGGCCGGCGACCTTGTCCATCGCATGCAGCAGCCGGTCGGCGGCATGACGAGCCTGCGGCAGGTTGCCGTTGGCGACCGCATCGGCAACGGCACCGGAAAAGAAACGGCGCCAGAAGACCCGGCGGGAGACGCCTCTGGGAATCAGTTGTTCGACGGCCTTGCGGTAGCTCGTCGCCAGCCCGGCAAGGCGGCCGAGCGAGGGCGAAAGAAGCTGGTCGATCTGCGCGCGGATCATCTGCGCCAGAACCGGCCCCGCCCCTTCGGTGCCGATCGCAACGGCGACGGGCGCGCGGTTGACCAGCGCCGGCGTGAAGAAATCGCAGTAATCGGGCTGATCGACGGCATTGGCCGGAATTCTGGCGGCACGCGCAGCGTCGACGATGCTGCGGTCGTCGGCTTCATTGCCGGTTGCGGCGAAGACGAGCGCTGAACCCTCGACCTGTTCGGCGGAGAAGGCAGCGCGCACGGTCTCGATACGGTTGGCAATCAGGAAGGCGTGGTAATCGGCTTCCGGCCGGTCGGCATAGGCGACAATCCGGGCCTTTGTGTTCAGCAGCAGCCGCACCTTGGCGAAAGCTTCGTCGCCATTGCCGAAGACAGCCGTCTTCTGGCCTTCCACGCGAAAGAAGGCGGGAAATACCGAAAGCTGTTCAGTCTTGGGAGGCATCATCAATCCACTTCGAAGTTGCCGGAATATGCCCTTGATCGACAAGGGATTGAAGGAACAGAAATTCGAAAGCCCAAGCAAGCAGGTATTCTTTTGCTCGTGCCGTCAGTGATTTGAGAAAAGTCACCCGTGCTGCCAAAAAGCCGCATATTCTCAGCCCGCTTGCTGCAGTGCAGTATAAAGCCTGTGACAAAAGACGTCCACCGATGCTTCACGCATTTCACTCGCGCCGCCAAGGCGATAGACTGAGGAAAACTGGAGGGCCTTCATGCCTGATAAGACCATTGCCTCCCGCCTGCTTCAGGTCATGGAAGACGATATCCTGCCGCTGACCGAGCGTGGCGTTTCGCTTGGCAACAAGGTGTTCGGTGCGGCGATCTTAAGGAAATCCGATCTTTCGCTTGTCGTCGCCGAGACAAATAACGAGCTGGAGAATCCGCTCTGGCACGGCGAGGTGCATACGCTGAAGCGTTTCTACGAGCTGGGCGACAAGCCGTCGACCAAGGATCTGATCTTCCTGTCGACGCACGAACCCTGCACGATGTGCATGTCGGCGATCACCTGGGCGGGATTCGACAATTTCTACTATTTTTTCAGCCACGAGGATTCCCGCGACGCCTTCGCCATTCCGCACGACCTGAAAATCCTGAAGGAGGTCTTCGGGCTTGAACCCGGCGGCTACCGCAGGCAAAACGCCTTCTGGAACAGCTTTGCCATCGCCGATCTCGTCGAGACCGAAGAGGCTCAGCTGAAGACCGCGCTGAAGACGCAGACCGCCCGCATCAAGGCGCGCTACGACGCGCTGTCGACCAGCTACCAGTCGTCGAAGAGCGTCAACGACATTCCATTGAACTGAGGGCCATTGAACTGAGGGCCATTGAACTGAGGGCCTCTCAACTGAAGCCTGCTGAACCGAGGCAACATGCAACCTTCCAAAGACATTTCGCGGCTGATCGAGATCATGGCGGCGCTACGCCATCCCGAAACCGGCTGCCCCTGGGACATCGAACAGAACTTCGAGACGATCAAGCCCTATACGATCGAGGAGGCCTATGAGGTCTCCGATGCGATCGAGCGCGGCGATATGGACGACCTCTGCGACGAACTGGGCGACCTGCTGTTGCAGGTGGTCTTTCACGCCCGCATGGCCGAGGAGGCCGGCGAATTTTCCTTCGGCGACGTGGTCAACGCCATCACCACCAAGATGATCCGCCGCCACCCGCACGTCTTTGCCCGCTCGGCGGCGGATACGCCAGACGCGGTCAAGAGACAATGGGACGAGATCAAGCAGGCGGAGAAACGCGAGCGCGCTGAGCGGCGGTCACGGCGCGGCATCACCGAGGACTTCAACAGTGGCTTCCTCGGTTCCGTGCAGCGCAGCTTCCCGGCCTTGACGGAAGCCTTGAAGTTGCAGGAACGCGCCGCCAAGGTCGGCTTCGACTGGTCAGCGCCAGAGCCGATCCTCGACAAGATCGAGGAGGAAATCGGTGAATTGCGGGCGGCACTCAGGGAAGGCGATCAGGCAAAGGTCAGCGACGAACTCGGAGACCTGATCTTCGCCGTCGTCAATATCGGGCGGCATGTGAAGGCGGATCCGGAGCAAGCAGTGCGGGGAACGAATACGAAATTCCGTCGTCGCTTCAGCCATATAGAACAGGTTCTTGAAGCAGAAGGCGAGACGCTGGAAGACGCGACGCTGGAGCGGATGGAGGAAATCTGGCAGGCGGCGAAGGCGATCGAGCGGGCTGTGACATCGGGGGTTGAGTAAGCGGAACGTTGCCACATCTCCCTTTTCCCCGGCGGGGAGAAGGGAATGCCTTACCGCTCCCAATCTTCCTTTGAAGATTTCTGTCCGTTGCCGATGCGGCGTTCCAGTTCGGTTGCCTCGGTTTCGGACAGGCGCAGATCGAGCGTGATCGTGCCGTCCTCATTATCTTCGCGGCTGTCGACGATCGCGTGATCGTAAAGCCAGGGTAGCAGCGCCAGCTTGTCGACCGGAAGGCGGATCGTTGCAACGGTCATCACGCCTGACAGTCTGCGGCTGATCTCTTCCATCAGCGTGTCAACGCCCTCGCCGCTGACAGCGGAAACCGCCACCACGTTGCTGGCGCCGGCCGATTTCTGCACCATGGTGTCGTGCACCTCGGGCTCCAGCCGGTCGATCTTGTTCCAGACCTCGATCAGGCGTTTTTCGGCTTCGGCCTCGTCGATGCCGAGATCGTTCAGGATGCGCATCACGTCGGAGCTCTGCGCCTGGTTGTCGGCATCGGACATGTCGCGGACATGCAGGATGAGATCGGCTTCCAGCACCTCTTCCAGCGTCGCCCGGAAGGCGGCGACCAGATGGGTCGGCAGGTCGGAGATGAAGCCGACGGTGTCGGACAGGATGACGGTGCGGCCGTGCGGCAGTTTCATGCGCCGAAGCGTCGGGTCGAGCGTCGCAAAGAGCATGTCTTCGGCCAGCACGCCGGCGCCGGTGATGCGGTTGAACAGCGTCGACTTGCCGGCATTGGTATAACCGACCAGCGCCACGATCGGGTGCGGCACCTTGCGGCGCTTGGCGCGGTGGAGCTGGCGGGTGCGCACGACCTGCTCCAGCTCGCGTTCGAGCTTGATGATGCGGTCCTGCAGCATCCGCCGGTCGGCTTCGATCTGGGTTTCGCCGGGGCCGCCCATGAAGCCGCCGCCGCCGCGCTGGCGTTCAAGGTGGGTCCAGCTTCGGACCAGGCGGCCCTTCTGATAATTCAGATGGGCGAGATCGACCTGCAGCGTGCCTTCCTTGGTGGAGGCGCGGCGGCCGAAGATTTCGAGGATGAGGCCCGTCCGGTCGATGACCTTGGCGTTCCATTCCTTTTCGAGGTTGCGTTGCTGCACCGGCGTCAGCGGATGATCGACGATGACAAGACCGGAATCGCGCTCGTCGAGCAGCGCCTTGATCTCCTCGATCTTGCCGGTGCCGAGCAGTGTGGCCGGTCTCGGGTCATTGACCGGGACGATCTGGCCATTGACGACATCGAGGTCGATCGCCTGGGCAAGGCCGGTCGCCTCTTCGAGCCGGCTTTCCGGCGTGCGGGTCGAGGCCGATTCGCTTTGGCCGCCGCGACTGCGCGATTTCAGAACCGGCACGACGACAGTCGCGCGCATGTCGTCCCTGTGCTTGGCGGCTTCAGGGATGATCGAATCGTTCTTGGTATCGCGTGTCGAAATGACGGCTGATCCTGTTAGGACGCTGCTTCTTCGCTCTCGAACATCTGCATGGGTTGGCCCGGCATGATCGTCGAGATCGCATGCTTATACACGAGCTGCGAATGGCCGTCACGGCGAAGAAGAACACAGAAATTGTCAAAAGACGTAACAACGCCCGTGAGTTTCACGCCGTTGATCAGAAAGATTGTCAGGGAAATCTTTTGCTTGCGAACAGTATTGAGAAATAAGTCCTGAAGATTCTGAGAACGTTCCGCCATCGCGCCGCTTCTTTCTTTATTGCCGACCTGATCTGGCCGGTAGAATATCAATCAACCTCACCATGCGAAGACCGGTGGCATCCTCATTCCACCTGTCCAGCAAATCTTGGTATCAAATCGCAATCTTTTCCGCAACGTCGAAAAAGGCCTCGCGGACTTTCTGCGAAACGCTGCCCGGATGGCCGTTGGCAATGGGCTGGCCATCGACGGAAACGACCGGAAAACAAATGCTTGTGGCTGCAGTGAGGAAGACCTCGCGGGCTGCGAGCATCTCCGAAACGGAGAAATTCCGCTCCGCGATACTCAACCCCAGCTTGGCTCCGACATCCATCAGAGTGGTGCGGGTAATGCCGCGCAGAATGCCGTGTTCGGCCGGTGGCGTCACCAGCGTTCCGTCCGGATCGACGATCCAGACATTGGTCGCCGCCCCTTCCTTCACCATGCCGTCGCCATCGACATAGATCGCTTCCTGGGCGCCGGCCTCCTTGGCCTGCTGGCGGGCCATGGCATTCGGCAGCAGGCCGACGGACTTGATGTCGACGCGGTCCCAGCGATTGTCGACAAGGGTGATCGCCTTGATGCCGTTGGCGTTCTTGGCGGCGATGATCCTGGCATCGGTGCTCTTGGCGGTGATCACCAGAGAGGGCGGCGTACCCTCGGCCGGAAAGACATGATCGCGGCGGGCGACGCCGCGCGTCACCTGCATGTAAAAAAGCCCGTTGCGGACATGGTTGCGGCGCAGCGTCTCGCGAATGACCTGCGTCAGTGCCGCCCGGCCCATCGGCCAGGCGATGCGCAACTCACTAAGCGATCGGTCGAGACGGTTCAGATGGCGCGTGAGGTCGACGATATAGTCGTGGCGCACTTCGCAGACCTCGTAGACGCCATCGGCAAACTGGTAGCCGCGATCCTCGATATGCACGCTGGCATCGGAATGCTTGACGTAACGGCCATTCACATAGGCAATTCTCGGCATGGGAAACCTGGTCTTCCGGGAAGCAATATGGGACGCGGCGCGGCATCGGTCGCGCCGGAAACGATCAGACGCCGAGCGACTTCAGCTTGCGGTGTAGCGCCGAACGCTCCATGCCGACGAATTCCGCGGTGCGCGAGATATTGCCGCCGAAGCGGTTGATCTGGGCGATCAGATAATCCTTCTCGAACATCTCGCGGGCTTCGCGCAGCGGCAGCGTCATGATGTGATAGTCGTTCTTGGCGGACACCTTCGGCAGCATGTCGCCAAGATCGGTTGGCAGCATGTCGGCCGTGATCGGCGCATCGGGGCCGTCGGTGCGGGCAAGGATCATCAGCCGCTCGATATTGTTGCGCAGCTGGCGGATGTTGCCGGGCCAGTCATGCGCCTGCAGCACCGCCATGGCGTCGTCGCCGATGCGGCGCGGACGGATGCCGGCCTGCTCCGATATCTGGCGCATCAGCTGATCGACGAGGAAGGGAATGTCCTCGCGCCGTTCGGCCAGTGCGGGCACACGCACCGGCACGACGGCAAGGCGATGGTAGAGATCCTCGCGGAACCATCCTTCGGCGATGCGGCTTTCGAGATTATAGGCGGTCGAGGAGATGATGCGGACATCGACCTTGACGCGCTTGGAACCGCCGACCCGCTCGAACTGCTGATCGACCAGCACGCGCAGGATCTTGTTCTGCGTCTCGCGCGGCATTTCGCCGACTTCGTCGAGATAGAGGATGCCGCGATGAGCTTCCTCGAGCGCGCCGATCTTGCGCGCTTGGCCGGGTGTGCCCTCGGTGCCGAACAGCGCCACTTCCATGCGTTCGGGCGTGATGTTGGCGGCGTTGATCGCAACGAAGGGGCCGTTGGCGCGGGCCGACTTCTTGTGGATCATCCGCGCCACCAGCTCCTTGCCGGAGCCGGAGGCGCCGAGGATCATGATGCGGCTGTTGGTCGGCGCAATCTTCTCGATCGTCTGGCGCAGCTGCGAAACGGCGACCGAGGTGCCGATCAGCTCCAGCGCGTCGCCGGTGCGGCGCTTCAGATCTGAGACCTCGCGCTTCAGCTTGGAATTCTCCAGCGCGCGTTCGGCGATCAGGATCAGCCGGTCGGCCTTGAAGGGCTTCTCAATGAAATCGAAGGCGCCGCGCTTGATCGCCGAGACGGCGGTCTCGATGTTGCCATGGCCGGAGATCATCACGACGGGCAATTCCGGATGGCGGGTCTTGATCTCGTCGAGCAGCGACAGACCATCGAGCTTGCTGCCCTGCATCCAGATATCGAGGAAGATCAGCCGCGGCACACGATCGGAAATCGCCGCCAGTGCGCTGTCGCTGTCATGGGCCGTGCGCGTCTCGTGTCCCTCGTCCGAGAGAATGCCGGAAACGATCTCGCGAATATCGTGCTCATCGTCGACGACGAGAATATCAGAGGCCATAAACGCTTTCCTTGTCATTAGATGCGGGAGCAGCAGGCGTTGGATCAAGGCGTGGCAGATGCACGCGGATCATAGCCCCTCTTCCCCGGTCAAAATCGGCGGGCGCATCATGCAGCTCGAGCTGCCCGCCATGTTCCTCGATGATTTTCTTGACGATGGCGAGGCCGAGGCCGGTGCCCTTCTCGCGCATCGTCATATAGGGTTCCAGAATGCTGTGGCGGTTCTCCACCGGCAGGCCGCGGCCATTGTCGATCACGTCGACGGTGAAGCGGTCGCGGCCGGTATCGAGTACGGCGCGGACGAGAATCTTGCGTTCGTCCCGCTCGTCGCTCGGAACGGCCTCAATCGATTCGACGGCATTCTTGATGAGATTTCCGAAGGCCTGGCCGAGCATGCGGCTATCAAACAGGCCCTCCAGCGGCTGCTCGCCGAAATCCTGAGCAAAGCTGACATGATGATTGCCCATCTCGCGCAGGAAGATCGCGTCGCGCAGGATATCGCGCAGGTCGCTCGGCTCCTTGGTCGGCTTCGGCATGCGGGCAAAGGCGGAGAATTCGTCGACCATGCGGCCGATATCGCCGACCTGGCGGATGATCGTATCGGTGCATTGGTCGAAGACGGTCCGGTCGTTCGGGTCGATCTGCTTGCCGTAACGCCGCTGGATACGCTCAGCGGAAAGCTGGATCGGCGTCAGCGGGTTCTTGATCTCATGGGCGATGCGCCTTGCCACGTCGCCCCAGGCGGTCGAGCGCTGGGCGATGACGAGATCGGTGATGTCGTCGAGCGTGATCACGTAGGATTCGCTCATGTCGCGCACTTCCTCGCGGGTGACCTGCACGCTCAGCGTCCTCACAGTGCCGCCACGCACCAACGCGATCTGCTTGCGGAAATCGCCGCGATAGCGCACCGCCGCTTCGGTCAGCACGTGATCGACCTCCGGCGCGATATCGACCAGCTGCTTTCCGAGCATTTCGTCGGCTGACAGCGACATCAGCGTCTCGGCTGAGCTGTTGACGATGGCGATGCGGCGGTCCTGCTCGACGCCGATGACGGCGGCGGTGACGCCCGACAGCACCGCTTCGATGAAACGGCGGCGGTCGTCGACCTCGTCCTTGGCTTCGAGGATCTCATCGCGCTGGGTGCGGATTTCCGAAATCATCTTGTTGAAGGTGCGCGAGAGATTGGCGACGTCGCCGTCGACCGCGTGCACCGGCACGACGATATCCATATTGCCCGATGCAACGCTGTCGGCCGCCGTGATCAGCAGCCGGATCGGCCGGACGATTCGGTCGGCGACGGCGATCGCAGTCCAGATCGCCGCCAGGAGCACGATCAGCGCGAAGCCGATATAGAGAACGGCGAAGGCGACCTGCAGCGAGAAGCGATTGGCCTCCATCGAGCGGTATTCGGTAGCGTTCTCCTCCATCATGCGCATGGCGCCCATGACCTTGGGATCGACGGCGCGCACCGTATAGAGGAAGGTGCCCTGGATGGCATCGAGCTTGATGATGGCGCCGACGAGATTGGTGACGCCGGGCGGGATCAGCGTCGGCTGGCCGGCCGCCGCCTTTTCCAGCGCGTCCTGCGGAATGGCGGGCAGCGGCTTTTCGGTGGAGATATCGGCCTGGACGATCACCGAGCCGTCGCGCTCGACTAGGAAGGCGCCGAGCAGGCCGCGGCCCCTCGCCTGGCGGGTCATCAGATCGGCAAAGCCCGTCCTGTCGAGGCTGTAGAGCGCCCGGTTGCGCTCCAGGTCGTTGGCCATGGAGACCGTCTGCCCCTGCAGGTAGCTGGCATTCTCCATCATGTAGGCCTGGCCGATATTGCGCGACGAGCTGACGATCGACTGGGTGCGCAGGGCAAACCAGCGGTCGAGACCGGCGTTCAGCGTGATACTGGCGAAGATGGCGACGAGGATCGCCGGCGTGATCGCGACGATCGAAAAGAGCACGACGATGCGGATGTGCAGGCGGGCTGCCGCACGGCCGCGGGTGCGGGCCTTCAGCAGCCTTGCCACCTCGCGGCCGATCAAGGCGAGCAGCGTCAGGACAAAGAAGGAATTGACGATCACCGAGGTGATGACGACATGCGACGTCGGGGCGATCGGCGTCAGGCCGAGCAGCACGAAAAGCGTGGCCGTGGCACAGAGAAGCGCGCCGCCGGCGAGCACGAGGCCGGGCACGGCAAATAGGGCGCGGCGGTCGGTCACCGTCGTCACCGTCTCGCCCGCCGCCGCCGGCGATACCCCATCCTGCGTCATTCGGCCTCTCTTCAGACGGCACCTGCCGCCCTCGCCATCCGATCGAAAACCAAGCAACGCCGGCTTAAAAAAGCCAGCGCTGCAACGACTCGATCGGGAGCGAATGTCCAAAACCCTTGCGTGACCTTTAAGCAACGCATTGTGGCGAAAATGCAACGCGTGTCGTCACATTGTCAAGCCGTGCTTCCCTCGGCGAGCCTTAATCTGACCCGTCGAGGGAAGTTGTTTCACCTGAAGCGCGTCGCAATCTTTAGATCGCTCCTCGCGCTTTAGGTCTTTGTTTTTACGCATGTCGTTATCGCGCGACATGCTTAGAAGCGACGTGGTCCTTCCGGTTTATTTCCGACGATCGTGTCGATCCGGTCCAGCACGTCGGCAGTCACCTTCTCTCGGTGTGAGAGGGCCGCGAGATTGTCCTGCAGCTGGCTGGCGCGCGAGGCTCCAAGAATGACGGTCGAAACGTTGCGGTTGGCAAGGCACCACAAAAGGGCGAGATGCGTGATCGATATCCCGATCTCGTCCGCCAGCTTTGCAAGCTCGCCAACTTGTTTGAGCTGGGCGCGGCCGGCATCGCTGGACCATTTTTCCTTCAGCCATTCGTAGCCTGGCAGGTTCATACGGCTGTCGGCCGGCACACCGTCATTGTATTTGCCGGTCAGGACGCCCGAGGCGAGCGGCGACCAGATCGTGGTGCCAAGGCCGATCAGGTCATAGAGCGGCAGATAGTCAGATTCGACCTTCTGACGTTCGAAGATGTTGTACTGCGGCTGCTCCATGGTCGGCGGCGTGATGCGCAAGTCCCGGGCAACGGCGTAGGCTTCCGTCAACTGCTGCGCCGACCATTCCGACGTGCCCCAATAGAGCACCTTGCCCTGGGCGACGAGATCGTGCATCGCCCGGACCGTTTCCTCGATCGGCGTGTCGATATCCGGGCGGTGGCAGAAGTAGAGGTCGAGGTAGTCGACCTGAAGCCGCTTGAGCGCTGCATGGCAGGCGTCGGTCACATGCTTGCGCGACAGGCCGCGCTGCGTCGGCCTCTCACCTCCCCAGAAGACCTTGCTGGAGACGACGAAGCTGTCACGGCTCCAGCCAAGCCTGCTGAGCGCCTCGCCCATCACGATCTCGGACTTGCCGCTCTCGTATCCTTCGGCATTGTCGAAGAAGTTCACCCCATTGTCGTAGGCAAGCTTCATGAGGTCGACGGCGTCGCCTCCATTGACCTGCTTGCCGAACGTCACCCATGAGCCGAAGGAGAACTCGCTCACTTTCAGGCCCGATTTTCCCAAACGTCGATATTCCATCATGCAGCTCCCGCAGGTTATGAAGATGTGCCGGCCGGTCACCGGGTTCGGTGCCGCCCGATCGATCGGATGTCGATTCGCGTTGTCTAGGCATGAGCAACGGCATGCGAGGCTCAGCCCGCCAAGTTGACCGGCATAAAACACGATGTCGCCGTTCCCGTCAGCCCCCGACCGTAAAGAAAAAGGGCGCTCCACGACATCAGTCGGAGCGCCCCGTGGCTGCGATCGACGACGTTTGCGGCGGAGGTCGACGGCAGCAACGGCACAATGATGAGATTCGGAACGGATAGGCAACATGCGATTGGAATCTGCGACGTTATCGACCGCTGATTGATCATGTCGTCCACCGGATATCCACAGCTTATCCACAGGCACGGCGACGATGATCGCAGCAACTTCAATGACATTTGCCTGGCAGTAAAACACTCCTCACAAATGCTTATGTGACCGTCGAATGACACTGCATCTTTGTTTGTCTGCTTGGATACAAACCGTGGCCTGGCTCAGATAGGCTCACCTCTCCTCCCGACCGTGGCGGCGGACGCCGGGAGGGGTGGGCGGTGGGCAACATGAGGGCCCGCCGCCTTCTTTTAATCGCGCCCCGAGCAGGCTCAGGCGGTGCGGGAACTCCTGTAGACCGAGACGCCAAGTTCCCTGATCTTCTTGCGCAAGGTGTTGCGGTTGAGACCGAGAAGATCGGCCGCCTTGATCTGGTTGCCGCGCGTCGCCGTCAGTGCGGCGAGGATCAGCGGATATTCCATTTCGGTCAGCACGCGATCATAGAGGCCGGGCGGCGGCAGATTGTCCCCGAAGCCTGCGAAGTAGCTGCGCATGTTCTCTTCGACGGCTTGCGCGATCGTCATCGAGCCGCTGCGCATCGGCCCCTTGTCGATCGGGCTGTCGGGCACGTCGGAACGCAGTTCCGCGTCGATGATCTCGCGGGTGATCACATCCTGCGGATAGAGCGCCATTAGACGGCGGATGAGGTTTTCCAGCTCGCGGACGTTGCCCGGCCAGGCATAGGCCTTCATCAGTTCGAGCGCTTCCTGATCGAAACGCTTGGAGCCAAGACCTTCCTTTTCCGCCTGCTGGATGAAATGGCGCACCAGGTCGGGAATGTCCTCGGCGCGGTCTCGCAGCGGCGGCAGCCGCAGTGGCACGACATTGAGGCGGTAATAGAGATCCTCGCGGAAGAGGCCCTGGTTGATCGCCTGCTTCAGGTCCTTGTTGGTGGCGGCAACGATGCGCACGTCGGTGCGGATCGGCGTGCGGCCGCCGACGGTGGTATATTCGCCCTGCTGCAGGACGCGTAAGAGCCGCGTCTGGGCGTCCATCGGCATGTCGCCGATCTCGTCGAGGAAGAGCGTACCGCCTTCGGCCTGCTCGAAGCGGCCGGTCGAGCGGGTCTGCGCGCCGGTGAAGGCGCCCTTCTCATGGCCGAAGAGTTCGGATTCGATCAGGTCGCGCGGGATCGCCGCCATGTTGATCGCGACGAACGGGCCGTTGCGGCGCTTGCCGTAGTCGTGCAGCGCACGGGCGACGAGTTCCTTGCCGGTGCCGGATTCGCCGGTGATCATCAGCGTCAGGTCCGTCTGCATCAGGCGGGCGAGCACGCGGTAGATTTCCTGCATCGCCGCCGACCGGCCGACGAGCGGCATGCCGTCCTGCATGTCGTCTTCGAGTTTGGCGGGCTTGCGCTTCGGCTCGGCGAGCGCCCGGCCGATTATGCCGATCAGTTCGGTGAGGTCGAAGGGCTTCGGCAGATAGTCGTAGGCGCCCTTTTCCGAGGCCTTGATGGCAGTCATGAAGGTGTTCTGGGCGCTCATGACGAGGACCGGCAGGTCGGGCCGCGCCTTCTTGATACGTGGCAGCAGATCGAAGGCGTTCTCGTCGGGCATCACGACATCGGTGACGACCAGATCGCCCTCGCCTGCCGAAATCCAGCGCCAGAGGGTAGCGGCGTTGGAGGTGATGCGAACGTCATAACCGGCGCGGCTCAAAGCCTGGTTAAGCACGGTCCGGATGGCCGCATCATCATCTGCAACGAGGATCGTGGCTGTCATCGAGAAGGTCCTGTCGAGCTTGCTATAGAGGCGTCTTCAAGCGAGGCGTCCTTCGACGCCGGCATGAGAACGCGGAATGTCGTGCGGCTGTTCTGGCTGTCGCATTCGATGATGCCGCCGTGATCGCCGATGAT
This sequence comes from Rhizobium sophorae, assembly GCF_013087515.1. Taxonomy (GTDB): domain Bacteria; phylum Pseudomonadota; class Alphaproteobacteria; order Rhizobiales; family Rhizobiaceae; genus Rhizobium; species Rhizobium sophorae. Next base: position 52,459 of record NZ_JABFCN010000009.1, read on the forward strand.
CTTGGCGACCAGCGCCAGGCCGAGGCCGCTGCCGTTCGGCTTGGTGGTGATGAAGGGATCGAAGAGATGCGGCAACAGATCGAGGGGAACGCCGGGGCCGTTGTCGTGAACGCAGAATTCCAGCGGCAGCGAAATCTTTTCGCGCGTGCCGGCGACCGAAAGACGGATGCCGGGGCGATAGGCCGTCGTCAGCATGATTTCGCCGTCCGGCCGATCGCCGACCGCTTCGGCGGCGTTCTTCACCAGATTGAGGAAGACCTGGACGAGCTGGTCGCGATTGGCATAGACGGCCGGCAGCGACGGGTCGTAACTCTCGGTGACCCGAATGTTGCGGGCAAACCCCGCCTTGGCGACCGCCTTCACATGATCGAGCACGGAATGGATATTGACCGGCATGCGGTCGACAGGGCGTTCGTCGGAAAAGACTTCCATGCGGTCGACCAGCGAGACGATGCGATCGGTCTCGTCGCAGATCAGCCGGGTCAGCGCCCGATCGTCGTCGACCGCAGACTGTTCAAGCAGCTGGGCAGCACCCCGGATGCCGGAGAGCGGATTCTTGATCTCATGCGCCAGCATCGAGGCAAGGCCGGTCACCGAGCGGGCGGCGGCGCGATGCGTCAGCTGCCGGTCGATCTTGTCGGCCATCGAGCGTTCCTGAAAGACGATGACGACGGCGCCGGGCTCGCTGAGCACCGGGGCGACGTAGAGATCGACGAGTTTGTCCTGGCCCAGGCGGGGCGAACTCAGGTCGACGCGATATTCGTTGACCGGCGCCTTGCGCTCGCGCACCTGGTCGATCAGGGCAAGCAGCGGGCTGCCGAAAGGAATGAAGGTCGAAATGCGGTAACGCGCCAGATGCGAGGCGCTGGCGCCGAAGAAGGCTTCCGCCTCCCAATTGGCGAAAACGACGAAGCCGGATTCGTCGACCATGACGACGGGGTTCTGGATGGCGTTCAGCACGGCCATGGCGACGGTCCCGCCGGCGTGATCGGACGGAGATGTCATATCCTTCATCATGCCGCCTCCCGGCTGTCGACAATATTCGCAGCCAGCGCATCATAAAGGCGCGCGGCCACCTCGCGCGGGTCGCGCGAGGTCATGATCTCCGCCTTTTCAGCGCCTGACAGATCAGGCGCGAAACGCTGGAGATACCAGCCAAGGTGCTTGCGGGCATGGCGGATCGCCACCACCTCGCCATAGAAATCCAGCATCATCCGGTAATGCTCGACGGCGATATCGGCGATCTCCTGCGCTAGCGGCTCGGGCGCCCCCGATATGACGCCGGCATGCCATGGCCTGCCCTGGCAGCCCCTGCCGATCATCACGGCATCGGCGCCGGAGCGGCGCAATATTTCCTGCGCGTCGCCCGCGGTCTCGACATCGCCATTGGCGATCAGCGGAATGGAGATCACTTCGCGGACGGCGCGGATCGCATCCCAATCGGCGCGGCCCTCGTAGAATTGCATGCGGGTGCGCCCGTGAATGGTCACGAGCTGGATGCCGGCCGCCTCGGCGCGGCGGGCGATATCAGGCGCGTTGATCGAATTCTCGTCCCAGCCGAGACGCATCTTCAGCGTCACCGGAATGTCGACCGCCTTGACCGTCGCCTCGATGAGGCCTAGCGCGTGATCGGGATGGCGCATCAGCGCCGAGCCGGAATAACCGCCGATCACCTTCTTTGCCGGGCAACCCATGTTGATGTCGACGATATCGGCGCCATGATCGGCGGCGATCTTGGCCGCCTCCGCCATCCAGTGCGCCTCGCGCCCGGCAAGCTGCACCATATGCGGCCGGAAGCCCGCAGCACTCAGCCGCGACCACGATTCGGCCGTGTCATTGACCAGTTCGCGGCTCGCCACCATCTCGGTGACGACGAGGCCGGCGCCGAAGCGCCAGGCAAGCTCGCGGAAGGGCATATCCGTGACGCCGGACATCGGCGCTAGCACAACGCGGTTCCGCACGGACACGGGTCCGATTTGGAAAGGCGCTGCGAGGTCCTTGGAAATCAAATGATTATCTTTCGGGCACACAATAGAACTGCATTATTTTTAGCCACTATTCCCTGGCTTGCCAAGGGGGCTGGGACCCGAATTGATATTTTTCGGGCAGATGCTGGAAAAGGCCAAAGCAAGACGTTAGAGCACTCCGGTCAATTCCGCATAATTTAGGGGATTTATGCTGCAAATGCCTTCTAAGCAACCGATATCGGCTGGAATTGTCATCGTGGCCGCCGGCCGCGGCGAGCGCGCGGGATCATCCAAGGAAGGCCCCAAGCAGTATCGCATGATCGGCGGCAAGCCGGTTATCGTGCATACGCTTGAAAACTTCATGACATGGGAAGCGGCAACTGAGATCGTCGTCGTCATCCATCCCGATGACGAGGCGCTGTTTGCGAGAGCCTTCCGCCACATCATCTCGGCAACGCCGATCGAAACGGTGCATGGGGGTGCGACCAGGCAGCAATCCGTGCTTGCAGGCCTCAGATACCTCAAGGACAAGCAAATCAGCCATGTGCTGATCCATGATGCCGTGCGCCCGTTCTTCGACCATGCGCTTCTCGATCGCATCGCAGAGAGCCTTGACGCCGGCGCGCAGGCCGTCCTGCCGGCGATCCCGGTCACCGATACGCTGAAACGCGCAGACAATGCCGGCACAGTGCTGGCGACGGTTTCACGCGAGCATCTCTACGCGGCGCAGACGCCGCAATCCTTCGCCTTCGAAACGATCCTCGAGGCGCATGAGAAGGCGGCAGCAAGCGGACGAAGCGATTTCACCGACGACGCCTCGATCGCCGAATGGCTGGGCATTCCGGTGACGATCGTCGAGGGCACGGCCGACAACGTCAAGCTGACGGTCAAGGACGATATCGCCATGGCCGACGACAAGCTGTCGGCTTCGCTGCTTCCAGACGTGCGCACCGGCAACGGCTACGACGTGCACCAGCTCGTAGCGGGCGATGGCGTAACACTCTGCGGCGTGTTCATTCCGCACGACCAGAAGCTGAAAGGTCACTCGGATGCCGACGTCGCGCTGCATGCGCTGACGGACGCGCTGCTCGCCACCTGCGGCGCCGGCGATATCGGCGATCATTTCCCGCCGTCCGACCCGCAATGGAGGGGGGCAGCCTCGCGGATCTTCATCGAGCATGCCGCCCGGATCGTGCGCGAGCATGGCGGCACGATCATGAATGCCGACGTCTCACTGATCGCCGAAGCGCCGAAGGTCGGCCCGCATCGCGACGCCATGCGGACGAAACTGTCGGATTATCTCGGCATCGATATCGAGCGTTGCTCGGTCAAGGCGACGACCAACGAGACGATCGGTTTCGTCGGCCGGCGCGAAGGCATCGCGGCGATCGCGACCGCCACCGTCGTCTATCGCGGGAGGAAATGATGAGCCTTTTTCCCGACGATATCCTTTTGGCGGCGGAGGCGATCATCCGTGACTTTACGGCCGCAGGGCTGATGGTCTCGACTGCCGAATCCTGCACCGGCGGGCTGATCGCCGGGGCGCTGACGGAGATTTCGGGCTCCTCCGCCGTCGTCGACCGCGGCTTCGTCACCTATACGAATGGCGCGAAGATCGAGATACTCGGCGTGCAGACGGAAACGCTTTCGCGTTTCGGGGCGGTCTCCGAGGAAACGGCGCGACAGATGGTGCATGGCGCCCTCTTCCGCTCACGCGCCGAGATCGCCATTGCCGTCACCGGCATTGCCGGGCCCGGCGGCGGATCGGCGGAAAAGCCGGTCGGCCTCGTGCATCTCGCCGCCAAATCGCGCGGCGGCACGCTCATCCATCGGAAAATGCTCTATGGCGATATCGGCCGCAGCGAGGTCCGGCTGGCGACGATCAGGACGGCGCTGGAGATGGTGCGCTCGCTCCTTGCTGCCTGACGCGGGTTCGCTCATCAGACCGGCGTGTAGATCCTGTTTGCCCTGGTCTCGAAGGCTTCGGTGAACATGCGGAAGGCGCGGTCGAACATCGAGCCCATCAGCGCGCCTAAAATGCGGCTCTTGAACTCGTAGTCTATGAAGAAATCGACGGTGCAGCCGCCGGACGGGATCTCGGCAAAGTGCCAGCGATTATCGAGATATTTGAACGGGCCATCGATGTATTTGACCTCGATGACGTGCTCGGCGCGGTTCAGCAGCACCTGCGTCGTGAAGGTCTCGCGGATCGCCTTATAGCCGACCGTCATGTCGGCGACGAGAAGGATCTTGCCGTCGCGCTCCTTGCGGCTCCTAATGGCGAGCGCTTCGCAGAGCGGCAGAAATTCCGGATAGCGCTCGACATCGGCGACGAGATCGAACATCTGCTCGGGCGTGTGCGGGACGGGACGGTGCGTTTCGAATTGCGGCATAAGCGGCAATTAATCGGGCCGGCCGAGAAGATCAAGAAGCTCGCGCATCTGGCGGCGGGATTTTAGCTGAAGAACCGGCACGTCGGGGCCGTGCTCGGCGATGCCGGCGACGAGGCGCGGCGCGAATTTCTCCTCGAAGGTCCAGATGAAGCGGAGGAATTCCAAATCGACCTTCTCGATACAGCCCGGCGCCATTTCCGGTCGGGTGCGGCCGATCCATTTCACCCATCGGCTGATTGCGCCCCAGATGCAGAGAAGTCGTGGCATGCGCACCCAGACGACGAAATCGGTGCGCGGCAGCCGGATGTCCAAGGAAGACGGGTTCGTGCCGTCCATGATCCAACGTTCTTCGAGGATCCGGCTGGCGATGATATTTCTCTGCTCGACCCTGTCGCGCACCACCCAGCCGGGAAGCCAGAAAACATCGCGGTCGAGCGAAATGTAGGAAAGCCCGAAGCGCCTGGCGATCTTCAGCGACAGCGTCGATTTACCGCCGCCCGAGCAACCCATCACGAGGATGCGGCGGGCTGTACGGATATGCTCCGCAGCCTGTTTAAGATCGGTGATCTGGTGACGCGGCGGCAGCTCTGCTCTCTGATCCATCATGCAACTCCCTCGAGCCAGACATGCGTTTCGCCGGCACGATCTTAAGCGCCAAGAGCGGCGAACCGGTTAGCTGCTTTGCGCGATCTTATGATGACGGTGGAATTTGCAAGCGCGTGTTCCTGAAGCGCCGCTTCGATCAAGGGTACGGCGTCCCGCTCGAAATTCCAGATATAGGCAAGCGCGTCCAGCGAGAGGCGTTCAGGGCAGCCGGCAGGCAGTTCTGGGCGGTTGCGCCCAAAGTAGCGGAACGCTCTCGAGATGGCGCCGTACAGGCATGCATATCTAGGCAGCCGAAGCCAAATGACGGCGTCTGCGCGCGGCAGGCGAAGATGGAAGGAGCTGAGGCCGGTTCCATCCATGATCCAGCGTTCTTCCGCCACGGCCTTGGCGATCAGGCGGTCGACCTCGTCGCGCGGCCTCCTTCTCCAGCCCGGTAGCCAGTAGAAGTCACGGTCCATGGAAATGTAGTCAAGGTCGAGCGCTTGCGAGAGCCGCTTTGCGAGCGTGCTCTTGCCGCTGCCGGGGCAGCCGATCACCAGGATACGGTCGGCTTCTATCAGCGTCGATTTCAATCCGGAGGTGATGTTCATCGTCGGCCGCCCAATAAAAACGCGGCGAAAATCGCCGCGGTTCAATCAAAAAGCAAGTGATGGATCTTATTCGGCTGCGATCAGCAACTTCCTTTCGCGCGCTGCTCTCAGCCGCGCGAAGTCGTCGCCGGCATGGTGGGAGGAGCGTGTCAGCGGGCTGGAGGCGACCATCAGGAAACCCTTGCTGTAGGCGACGGTCTCGTAAGACTTGAACTCGTCGGGGGTGACGAAGCTTTCGACCTTGTGGTGCTTGCGGGTCGGCTGCAGGTACTGGCCGATCGTCAGGAAATCGACGTCGGCGGTGCGCAGATCGTCCATCAGCTGCAGGACTTCGTTTCGCTCTTCGCCGAGACCGACCATGATGCCCGATTTGGTGAACATGGACGGATCGAGTTCCTTCACCCGCTGGAGCAACCGGATAGAGTGGAAATAACGGGCGCCGGGACGAACCGTCAGATAGTTGCCGGGCACGGTCTCCATATTGTGGTTGAAGACGTCGGGCTTTGCAGCAACGACGCGCTCCAGCGCACCAGGCTTCTTCAGGAAGTCCGGGGTCAGGATCTCGATGGTCGTCATCGGCGAGGCCGCGCGGATCGCCCAGATCACCTTTTCGAAATGTTCGGCGCCACCATCTGCCAGATCGTCGCGGTCGACCGAAGTGATGACGACATGGCTGAGGCCCATCTGCTTCACGGCCTTGGCGACATTCTCAGGTTCCGCCATATCGAGCGCATTCGGCTTGCCGGTGGCGACATTGCAGAAGGCGCAGGCGCGGGTACAGATCTCGCCCATGATCATGAAGGTCGCATGCTTCTTGTCCCAGCACTCGCCGATGTTCGGGCAGCCGGCCTCCTCGCAGACGGTGACGAGCTTGTGCTCCTTCACGATCGCGCGCGTTTCGGCATAACCCTTGGAGGTCGGCGCCTTGACGCGAATCCAGTCCGGCTTGCGCATGACTTCCGTGTCCGGCCGATGCGCCTTCTCCGGATGCCGCACGCGCTTGGCGTCGGGATTGATCGTGTCGAGGATGGTCACCATTGCAGTTTCAGCTTTCTACCGCCCCTATGCGGCAAATCGATCGGATCTAGCGCCGCACCAGCCGCGCAAGGAATATCAACAAGCAGGCGCCGAGGAAACCCGTCACGAAATAGCCGAGCCGACCGCCGACCACCGCGACATGAAATTGCGCGAGGATGGCGCTGGCGACGACCGAGCCGACGATGCCGAGCACGATGTTCAGGAAGATTCCGTATCGCGCTTCCATCAGCTTGCCGGCGAGCCAGCCCGCAAGCCCGCCGATGATGATTGCCGAAATCCAGCCGACGCTTTCCATGCCCTGCCCTCTTTTGACCGTTAAGCGACCGCTCTTGCGATCAGAACCACGATAATGGCGCCGACCGTGGCATGGATGATCTGCACCACCAGCGCGTTTTCAATGCCCAGCGAAATGCCGAGCGCGCTGAACAGATAACCGCCGACGAAGGCGCCGATGATGCCGCTCAGCAGGCATCTTATCAACCCGCCGCCACCGACGACCAGGCTTGCAAGGAAGCCTGCAACCAAGCCGATCAGCAAAAACACCAGCAACGCCTGCGTCTCCATAGACATGATGATTTCCTTTCGTTTTTTCCACCCCGGCGGAGTGGCTTTCCACTCCGGACATAAAGGGCAGCTTCGGAAATTCTCAAGCGTTCAGCACACGGCCATAAGCATCGAGTACCGCTTCCTTCATCGTTTCGGACACGGTCGGATGCGGGAAGATCGTGTGCATCAGCTCTTCCTCGGTCGTTTCGAGGTTCATCGCGACGACGAAGCCCTGGATGAGCTCGGTGACTTCGGCGCCGACCATGTGGGCGCCGAGGAGCTCGCCGGTCTTCTTGTCGAAGATCACCTTCACCATGCCCTGGTCTTCGCCGAGCGCGATCGCCTTGCCGTTCGCCGCGAAGGAGAAGCGGCCGACGCGGATGTCGCGGCCCAGTTCCTTGGCTTTGGCTTCGGTGATGCCGACGGAGGCGACCTGTGGATTGCAATAGGTGCAGCCCGGGACCTTGCCCTTGTCGGTCGGATGGACATTCGGCAAGCCGGCGATCTTTTCGACGCAGACGACGCCCTCATGCTCTGCCTTGTGCGCCAACATCGGCGGGCCGGCGACATCGCCGATCGCATAGATGCCGGCGACATTGGTCTTGCCGTAACCGTCGATGACGACGCAGCCGCGGTCGGTCTTGACGCCGAGCGCCTCCAGGCCGAGGTTTTCGATATTGCCCTGAACGCCGACGGCCGAAATCAACCGGTCGGCGGTGATCTGCTGCACCTTGCCATCGGCCGTCTCGACGTGAGCGGTGACGCTGTCGGCGGCCTTGTCGACCTTCGAGACCTTGGCGCTGGTGAAGATCTTGAGGCCGCGCTTTTCAAGCTGCTTGCGGGCGATCGCTGTGATCTCGGCATCCTCGACCGGCATGATGGTCGGCATGACTTCGACGACCGTCACGTCGACGCCCATCGAGCGATAGAAGCTGGCGAATTCGATGCCGATCGCGCCCGAGCCCATGACGATCAACGACTTCGGCAGAACATCCGGCTTCAGCGCCTCGAAATAGGTCCAGATCAGCTTGCCATCCGGCTCGATGCCGGGCAGCGCGCGCGGGCGGGCGCCGGTGGCGATAATGATGTGTTTAGCGGTATAGGTGCCCTCGCCGCTCTTGACGTTCTTCGGCAGCGGATGCTGCGGCTCGACGACGGGCTTCGACGGCTTGCCGACAACGATCTCACCGGGCTTGGTGATCTTCGCTTCGCCCCAGATGATGTCGATCTTGTTCTTCTTCATCAGGAAGCCGACGCCGGCATTCAGGCGGGCGGAGACGGCGCGCGAGCGGCCGACGACGGCCTTGGCATCCGGCTTGACCGTGCCTTCGAGAACGAGGCCGTAATCCTTGAAGTGATTGGCGTGGTCGAGCACCTCGGCCGAGCGCAGCAGCGCCTTTGTGGGTATGCAGCCCCAGTTCAGGCAGATGCCGCCCATATGCTCGCGCTCGACGATCGCAGTCTTGAGGCCGAGCTGGCTGGCGCGGATGGCGGCGACATAGCCGCCGGGACCCGAACCGATGATGATGACGTCGTAGGATTCAGCCATGTGTTTCCTGCCTTTGTTACGCTGCGCTGCGGGTCATGAGCACCCACGCATGTCTCTTGCTGTTTTCGAAGAGCGGCACGGCATCGGCGCGCGCAGCCTCCAGGAATCCGTTTCTTTCATAAAGCGACAAAGCCGCTTCGTTGTCGCTTGCGGTGATCAGGCTGACGGGCCGTCGATCGGCCCTGTCGATCTGATCGTCCAGCAGCCTGCGTCCAATGCCGATGCCGCGCAGATGGCGATAAACGCCGAGACTGCCGATGAACCAGCTTCCGACCACCGTCTTCTGCAAGGCGAGCATCGGTTCGGTCGCCGGGATGCTCGCCTCGATATCGGCTATGCCCTCCTCCAGCGCATGGCCGATCGCCACACCTGCCACTTCGCCATAGGCCTCAGCAATGACGGCATCCCGCCAGCCGCCGACAGCCTCCTCCTCGCTCATCTTCAGCCGGCCCCGCTCCAGCGGCGTGTCGCTCACGCCGCTCTCCACATCGGCAAACCAGAGCCAGGAGGCAAAACCGCGCGATGCGATATCCGCCAGAATCGCCAGCTCCGAGGCATCCCGCCGTGAGGCCTGCCGCAGCGCGATGAAGGCGGTCATGATCAGATCCCCAGCATCATCCGCACGATCGATTCCAGCCCGCGGCCGAGCGCACGCGTATTCTCCGCATCGAGGTGAATGCCGTCGATCGGTGTGGTCTTGGCGACCGAATTGCCGTCGAAGAAGCCACAACCGAGTTCGTCGGCAAGATCACGATAAAGCGTTGCAAGCTTTGCCGATTCCTCGATGCCGCCGGGAAACGATGCGGCGAAGGGCACATTGCCCGTCGCGCGGATCGCCGGCGGCGCCACGATCAGGATCTCCGGCCCATCGAATTCGAAGGGCCAGGCATGATTGCGGATCAGCCGCACGAGCCGGCTGATGCCCTGGCATGCGGCAAAGGCCGAGCCTGCCACGACCGGCTTCATGTCATTGGTGCCGAGCAGAAGGATGACGAGGTCGAGCGGTGCATGCGTCTGGAGGATCGTCGGCAGGATGCGCGCACCGTTGCGGTCGCAATCGGCGAGATGGTCGTCGAAAGCGGTCGTGCGACCGTTCAAGCCTTCGGCGATGATACGCGCGTCACCGCCGAGCGCTGCCTGAAGCACGCTCGGCCAGCGATTCTTGTAATCATGACGGCCGATCGTCTCGGCGTCATAACCCCAGGTCAGCGAGTCCCCGTAGCAAAGAACGGTCTTGGTCATTTCCGCCTCGCGCCGCTATCAGACAAGCATGCCCATCGGGTTCTCGATGTAGCCCTTGAAGGCCTGGAGCAGCTCGGCGCCGAGCGCGCCGTCGACGCAGCGATGGTCGGTCGAGAGCGTGACTGACATCACGGTGGCAATCGCCATTTCGCCCTTCTTGACAACGACCCGCTGTTCGCCGGCGCCGACCGCGAGGATCGTCGCATGCGGCGGGTTGACGACGGCGGCGAAGTTCTTCACGCCCATCATGCCCATGTTGGAGACCGAGCTGGTGCCGCCCTGATATTCCTCAGGCTTCAGCTTGCGGTCCTTGGCCCGTTTGCCGAGATCGCGCATCTCGTTGGAGATCGTCGACAGGGTCTTTTCCTCGGCCTTGCGGATGATCGGGGTGATCAAGCCGCCGGAGATCGAGACAGCAACGCCGACATCGGCGTGCTTGTGCTTGACCATGTTGCTGTCGGTCCAGGAGACATTGGCATCCGGAACGTCGCGCAGCGACAGCGCCATGGCCTTGATGACCATGTCGTTGACCGAGAGCTTGTAGGCCGGAGCGTTGTCCTTGCGCGGAGCCGCATCGTTCAGCTGGGCGCGCAGCGCCAACAACGCATCGAGCTCGCAATCGACGCTGACGTAGAAATGCGGGATCGTCTGCTTGGATTCGACCAGGCGCCTGGCGATCGTCTTGCGCATGCCGTCATGCGGCACGAGCTCGTAGGAGCCAGGTTCGAATAGCTTGAGCACGGCTTCTTCGGACGCGCCCTTCGGGGCAGCGGCGGCCGGAGCCGGAGCTGCGGAGGCTTGCGGAGCGGAAGCAGCAGCTGCCGGGGCTGCGGCCTTAGCGCCGCCGCCGGCAACGGCGGCTTCGATGTCGCTCTTGACGACGCGGCCGTGCGGGCCGGAGCCTGCGACTGCCGAAAGGTCGATACCGGCTTCCTTGGCCAGCCTGCGGGCAAGCGGCGAAGAGAAGGCGCGGCTGCCATCAGATGAAACCGACGCGGGTGCAGCGGCGGTGACAGGTGCCGCAGCCGGAGTAGACTGGGCCGGAGCCGGTGCAGCTTCGGCCTTCGGCGCCGCTGCACCGTCAGCTTTCGGCGCCGGAGCGGCCGAACCCGCGCCGCTTGCGGCAGCGGCGACATCCTCGCCATCGGCGGCGAGAACCGCGATCAGCGCATTGACCTTGACGCCTTCGGTGCCGGCGGCAACGACGAGCTTGGCGACCGTGCCTTCATCGACGGCTTCGACTTCCATCGTCGCCTTGTCGGTCTCGATCTCGGCGATCACATCGCCAGACTTGACCGTGTCGCCTTCCTTGACCAGCCATTTGGAAAGATTGCCTTCCTCCATGGTCGGAGAGAGGGCGGGCATCGTGATATTGATCGGCATCGAAACACCCTCCCCTTATTTGTAGCAAACAGCCTTCACCGCATCGACCACTTCGCCGACGTTCGGAAGGGCGAGCTTTTCGAGATTGGCAGCGTAAGGCATCGGAACGTCCTTGCCTGCGATCGTCAGGATCGGCGCATCGAGATAGTCGAAGGCCTGCTGCATGACGCGGGTGGCGATTTCAGTGCCGACGGAGGACTGCGGATAACCTTCCTCGACGGTGACCAGGCGGCCGGTCTTCTTCACCGATTCGATCACGGTCGGCAGGTCCATCGGGCGGATGGTGCGAAGGTCGATCAGTTCGACGTCGATGCCGATCTTCTCGAGTTCGGCGACAGCCTTGGTCGCATAACTCATGCCGATGCCGAAGGAGACCACGGTGACGTCCTTGCCCGGACGATGGATGCGGGCCTTGCCGATCGGCAGAACGAAATTATCGAGCTTCGGCACATCGAAGTGCTGGCCGTAGAGGATTTCGTTTTCGAGGAAGATGACCGGGTTCGGATCGCGGATCGCAGCCTTGAGCAGGCCCTTGGCGTCGGATGCCGTATAAGGCATGACGACCTTCAGGCCGGGAATGGCGCTATACCAGGCTGCATAATCCTGGCTGTGCTGAGCGCCGACGCGGGCAGCCGCACCATTTGGGCCGCGGAAGACGATCGGAGCGCCCATCTGGCCGCCGGACATATAGAGCGTCTTGGCGGCGGAGTTGATGATCTGGTCGATCGCCTGCATGGCGAAGTTGAAGGTCATGAACTCGACGATCGGGCGAAGGCCGGCCATTGCGGCGCCGACGCCGACGCCGGCAAAGCCATGCTCGGTGATCGGCGTATCGACGACGCGGCGGGGGCCGAATTCCTGCAGCAGCCCCTGCGTGACCTTGTAGGCACCCTGATATTCGGCGACTTCCTCGCCCATGACGAAGACATTCTCGTCGGCGCGCATTTCCTCGGCCATGGCGTCGCGAAGCGCTTCGCGCACGGTCGTCGACACCATTTCGGTGCCGGCCGGAATTTCGGGGTCGTTCGGAACGACGGCCTTCGGCTCGGCCGGAAGCGGCGCGGAGGCAGAACCGGTGTTGGTCGGCTTCTCTTCCTGGGCAACTTCCGGAGCTGGTGCGGCGGCCGGCTTGGCGGCGGAAAGATCCGAGGCCGATTCGCCGTCCTGCAGCAGCACGGCGATCTTGGTGTTGACCTTGACGCCTTCAGTGCCGGCATCGACGAGCAGCTTGCCGATGACGCCTTCGTCGACGGCTTCGACTTCCATCGTCGCCTTGTCGGTTTCGATTTCGGCGATCACATCGCCCGAGGTGACCTTGTCACCTTCCTGCTTCAGCCATTTGGACAGTGTGCCTTCTTCCATGGTCGGAGAGAGGGCGGGCATGAGGATATCGATAGGCATGGGTTCCCTCCCCGATTAGAGCAGAATGTCGGTATAGAGCTCGGATGCATCCGGCTCCGGATCGGCCTGGGCGAAGTCGGCGCTGTCGGCGACGATGTCGCGGACATCCTTGTCGATCGCCTTCAGATCGTCTTCGGAAGCCCAGCCCTTTTCGACGAGGCGTGCCTTCACCTGTTCGATCGGATCCTGCTCGGAGCGCATCTTCTGCACTTCCTCCTTGGAGCGATACTTCGCCGGGTCGGACATCGAGTGACCGCGATAGCGATAGGTCAGCATTTCGAGGATGATCGGACCCTTGCCGGAGCGGCAATGTTCGAGCGCCTCATCGGCCGCCGCCTTGACGGCGCGAACGTCCATGCCGTCGACCTGAATGCCCGGGATGCCGAAGCCGGATCCGCGAAGCGAGTAGTTCGACTGAGCCGTGGCGCGGGCGGTCGAGGTGCCCATGGCGTAACGGTTGTTCTCGACGATATAGACGATCGGCAGCTTCCAGAGAGCAGCCATGTTGAAGCTCTCGTAGACCTGGCCCTGGTTGGCAGCGCCGTCGCCGAAATAGGCGATGGAGACATTGTCATTGCCGCGGTAGCGGTTTGCGAAGGCAAGACCCGTTCCGAGCGAGACCTGGGCGCCGACGATGCCGTGACCGCCGTAGAAATGCTTCTCTTTCGAGAACATGTGCATCGAGCCGCCCTTGCCGTGGGAATAGCCGCTGCGGCGCCCGGTCAGTTCCGCCATGACGCCCCGCGCTTCCATGCCGGTTGCCAGCATGTGGCCGTGGTCGCGATAGGCGGTGATGACCTGATCGCCTTCCTTCTGCGCCATCTGCATGCCGACGACGACAGCTTCCTGACCGATGTAGAGGTGACAAAAGCCGCCGATGAAGCCCATGCCGTAAAGCTGGCCGGCCTTCTCCTCGAAGCGGCGGATCAGCAGCATTTCGCGATAGGCCTTGAGCTCTTCATCGCGATCGAAGTCGGCTACCGGGCCTCCATTCGATGCTTTGGCTGCCGGTTTTGCTGCAGTTTTGCGGCTGGAAACGGTCGCGGTCTTTCGCGGCGCCATTCAACCCTCCCTATGGGTTTGTCGTTTCTTGGTGGCGCGTACCATAGGGAAGAAATATGACCACAGCAATGCCATAATTGCATGGCTCGTATTCGGCGCTAAATTGTTGGAATAACTACGAAAATTCTAATTAACCTGTTTCCGGTTAATTGGAATAATGGTTGAATACGACTATCTCGTCCGCGCGCGACATGTTGAGCTGATAGCGCGCTTTTTCGTCCAGCATATCCTTGTCGAGCGAACCATCACTCAGGAGCGCGACCTGATTTTCCAGATGTTCGCGCTTCGCCTTCAAGACCGCAAGCTCTTTTTCACGGGCGATACGCTGACGCTCGAACATCTCCGTCGCGCGCAGGCCGTAATCGCCATGGATGCAATGATAACCGAAATAGGAGAGGAAGGCGACCGTCATGGCCGGAATGACGAAGCGACCGATCTTTCTCTTCTTATGATGCTTTGTCCACATACACGCATGCTCTTGAACGCATTACCAATTCATTCAATCTAACGCGCAGAGATTAACCGTTCGTTGACTCTAAAAACAGGGCAACAAAAAACCCGCGCCGGGAAGGCGCGGGTCAAACCATTGAACATCAGATCCGATCAGCCGCGAATGATCGAGCGGCCGGCATACTGGGCCTGGGGGCCGAGGCCTTCTTCGATGCGGATCAGCTGGTTGTACTTGGCAAGACGGTCGGAACGCGACAGCGAGCCGGTCTTGATCTGGCCGCAGTTGGTGGCGACCGCGAGATCGGCAATGGTCGAATCTTCCGTCTCGCCGGAGCGGTGGGACATGACGGCGGTATAGGCTGCCTTATGCGCGGTGTTTACGGCATCGAGGGTTTCCGTCAGCGAGCCGATCTGGTTGACCTTGACGAGGATCGAGTTGGCAACGCCCATGCGGATGCCATCGCGAAGACGGGCGGAGTTGGTGACGAAGAGATCGTCGCCGACGAGCTGGGTCTTCTTGCCGGTCAGGTCGGTCAGCGTCTTCCAGCCGTCCCAATCATCTTCAGCCATGCCGTCTTCGATCGAGATTATCGGATACTTGGCAGCGAGTTCGGCGAGATATTCGGCCATGGCGCCCGATTCGAGCGTGCGGCCTTCCCCTTCGAGAACGTATTTGCCATCCTTGAAGAATTCCGTCGAGGCGCAATCGAGGCCGAGGTAGATATCCTCGCCCGGCTTGTAGCCGGCTTTCTCGACCGACTTCATGATGAAGTCGAGGGCTTCCGAAGCGCTCTTCAGGCCCGGTGCGAAACCGCCTTCGTCGCCGACATTGGTGTTGTGGCCCTGGCTCGCAAGTTCCTTGCGGAGCGTATGGAAGACTTCCGAACCCATGCGCACGGCTTCGGCGATCGTATCGGCGCCGACCGGCAGGATCATGAACTCCTGGAAATCGATCGGGTTGTCGGCATGGGCGCCGCCATTGATGATGTTCATCATCGGCACCGGCAGCAGGCTGGCGGAAGCGCCGCCGACATAACGGTAGAGCGGCAGGCCCGAGGCCTGGGCGGCAGCCTTGGCGACGGCGAGTGACACGCCGAGAATGGCGTTGGCGCCGAGGCGTGATTTGTTCGGCGTGCCGTCCAGCTCGATCATGATGTTGTCGATCTGGATCTGGTTTTCGGCGTCGATGCCACCAATCGCGTCGAAGATCTCAGTGTTAGCGGCTTCGACCGCCTTTTCGACGCCCTTGCCGAGGTAGCGCTTGCCGCCGTCGCGCAGTTCGACCGCCTCATGCGCGCCCGTCGAGGCACCCGAGGGAACGGCCGCGCGGCCCATGCTGCCATCTTCGAGATAGACATCGACTTCGACGGTGGGGTTGCCACGGCTATCGAGAATCTCGCGGGCGATGATATCGGTGATTGCAGTCATGGGTTCTTCCTGCTCGGTGGGTGATAAGTCGGTTCGAAACCTGTCTTAGTCGAAGGCGTGCAAATTACAATGCTGCAATTTCCCGCCTTCGAACCAGCGTTCGGATCTCGCCTATAGCACGATCATGTCAGGCTGTTGAACGTCAAGCCTTGGCGACCGCATCGAAGGCAAGCAGCTTTTCGAGAAGCCGCGGCATGTCCTTGAGATAGACCATGTTCGGCCCGTCGGAAGGGGCATTGTCAGGGTCCTGATGGGTTTCGAGGAAGACGCCGGCGATCCCGGTAGCCACCGCTGCGCGCGCCAGCGTTTCCACGAATTCCCGTTGACCGCCGGAGGATTCGCCCTGGCCGCCCGGCTGCGCCACGGAATGGGTCGCATCGAAGATGACGGGGGCGCCCATCGCCGCCATGATGGGCAGTGAGCGCATGTCGGAAACCAGCGTATTGTAACCGAAGGAGGCGCCGCGCTCGCACAGCAGCACGTTCGGATTGCCGCTGGCATTGAGCTTCTTCAGGACGTTCTTCATATCCCAGGGGGCGAGGAACTGGCCCTTCTTGACATTGACGACGCGGCCGGTCCTGGCGGCGGCGATGAGAAGATCGGTCTGGCGGCAGAGGAAGGCCGGGATCTGCAGGACATCGACGACCTTCGCCACCTCCCCGCATTGCTCGGCGGTGTGGACGTCGGTCAAGACAGGAAAGCCGAATTCCTTCTTGAGGTCGGCAAAGACCTCCATGCCCTTTTCGATCCCGATACCACGTTCGGCCGACAGCGAGGTCCGGTTCGCCTTATCGAAGGAGCTCTTGTAGACGAGGCCGATTCCGAGCTTTCCACAAAGCTCCTTCAGCGTGCCGGCAATCATGAAGGCGTGGTCGCGGCTCTCCATCTGGCAGGGACCGGCAATCAGCGACAGGCGGCCGGCATTGGAAAAGGTGACCTGGCCTTGGCCTTCGCCGACCCTGACTTCGGAATTCGTATCAGTGCTCATCGTGTTTCCTCGAAGGCGAAGAGCGTGCCCTGCCCGGGCGCGGGCTTCACCACAATGCGATTGTTCTTGCGCGTGTATGTCACCCCGTTAGCAGCCAAATGCGCTTCTGTCACGGCAAGATCGGCGACAGTAAAGAGGATTGCCCGGCCGCGCAAACCCCGATCGGCGGATGAGCCGCCAATGTCGAAACAGGCCTCCAGCCCTTCTGGCGTCATCAGGCTGATTTTGGCATTCGATGCCGCGATATTGACGCCGAAACCGGTTTTCTCGACTGCCGATTGCGCCACGACAAGGCTGACGAAGGCAGCGAAGGCGGCCGGTTCCGGCGTGCAAAGCGCGATCTCGACTATCCCGGTGACGCCATTGGCATGTGTTTCAAGCTCGGTGCGGTCGGCCGGCAGCGGATTGACGCGCTCGACGCTGAAAAGCAGGAGATCAGGCGCGCGCAGGTCGCCGGCAAAAGCCAGCTTGAAGCCGGCGATCGTCTCGGAACCGTCCGGCATCGTCATTGGCCGGGTGAACTGCAGCATCTCGCCGACGCTCGATCCGTTGCCGACGAAGTTTTGATGATCGATGCCGCCATCCTTGCTGCCGAAGGCCAGTCCCGAAAGCCCCTCCTCGCCGCAGCGGAAGCGGAAGGCCTGGTTGCGGGCAGTGAAGACATTGCCTTGCCGCGCCGATGCCTCGCTCTCCTCGACGCTCGCAACCCCGAGCGGCTCCAGATAGGTCTTATCGGCAAAAAAGACGCAGGCATTCTCCGTTCCGAAGGGGTGGCGCGCATCGGCGGCAACGGTGAAGCCGAGCTTACCGAGCCTTTCGCGCGCCAGATCGATATTGACGACCGGCAGCACGACATGATCCAGCGGGTGCGGTTTGGCGGAATGCTCGTTCATCATGTCCCTCCTGGAAAGGTCAAGAGATGTGCAGCGCCACCTTCAATACAAGCCTTGTGTCCCAATCCGGCGAATGAAAATAAAAATCTCAACGAGTTGGCGCCAAGTTTTACGGAAATTTAGCTACTTGCGGAACACATATGGAACATATAGTGTCTGTTCTGGATTTGTTTCAATCACGAGGTCACAACGTCGATGCTCACGCGCAAACAACAGGAGCTTCTCCTTTTTATTCATGAGCGCATGAAGGAATCCGGCGTTCCGCCATCTTTCGACGAGATGAAGGATGCCCTGGACCTCGCCTCGAAGTCCGGGATTCATCGCTTGATTACAGCGCTCGAGGAACGAGGCTTCATTCGCCGCCTACCGAACCGCGCCCGCGCGCTCGAGGTCATCAAGCTTCCGGAGGCCTACAGCCCCAGCATCCAGCCCCGGCGCG
The DNA here is from genome assembly GCF_013087515.1 of Rhizobium sophorae. Classification (GTDB taxonomy): domain Bacteria; phylum Pseudomonadota; class Alphaproteobacteria; order Rhizobiales; family Rhizobiaceae; genus Rhizobium; species Rhizobium sophorae. The sequence goes on from NZ_JABFCN010000009.1 coordinate 70,434, forward strand.
GCTTTTCGCCGAGCGTGATCGAGGGCAGCCTCGGCAAGCCACAGCCGGTCGCCGCTCCTGCTCCCGCAAAGCCCGTCGCCGACAATGGCAATTCGGTCTCCGTGCCGGTCATGGGCCGAATCGCTGCCGGTGTTCCGATCTCGGCGATCCAGAACAACACCCACGACATCGTCGTTCCGGCCGACATGCTCGGCTCCGGTGAACATTATGCGCTGGAGGTCAAGGGCGATTCGATGATCGACGCCGGCATCTTCGACGGCGACACCGTGATCATTCGCAACAGCAGCACCGCAAGTCCCGGCGATATCGTCGTTGCTCTCGTCGACGACGAAGAAGCGACACTGAAGCGCTTCCGCCGCAAGGGCGCCTCGATCGCGCTGGAGGCGGCCAATCCGGCTTACGAGACCCGGATTTTCGGGCCGGACCGTGTCAAGGTTCAGGGCAAACTCGTCGGCCTCATTCGCCGCTATCACTGATATTGGCCACGCCGGGTTCGGCAAAACTATTGCTGCGCCAGTCATAGGCGCGATGGCGCATCCATGGCCGCGACAATGCATCGAATGCCGTTACGGCCTCCAGGCCGGCCTGCGTGAAGCGCAACTCGACGGAACCGGTCCTGCGAAGCGTCTCACCGGTGAAGAGCGTCGCACCTGAGCGGCAGCTGTTGAGGCGCAGGCGGACCGACGTCACGACGATATCGGCGGCATCGCATGCCGGGCCGAGATAGGCGGCATTGTCGATGACGGCCACGATATGACCATTGCCAAGCCTTGATGTGCACCAAGCTTTCTTGACACAGGAAAAGCGATTTGCGTCACCGCCCTCTGCGGCGGCCCGCATCGCGGTCCTTGCTTCGTTCTGCTGATCGCGGGAAAGCCTGACGCCGCGATCTTCTCCCTCCGGCGGGATAGCAGGACCGTCCAGCATCTTCGGCGGATCATGCTTCGGCAGGACCAGCGCTCTCTGCTACTGGTCGAAGATGAAATCCGGCGGTCTTTGACGGTTGGAAGCCATTGCCGCCGCCTCGACGATTGCGACGAGACTACCATCCTCCGAAATGACCAGGTCCGGCGGCCGGGAAACCGGCAGAAGCAGCAGGATGAGCGTTGCGACCGCGATGATCGATGTGCCGATATGGCGCAACCGGGTGCGGAGCAGCGTCAGCAGCAGAAAGCCTGCCACGGTGAGCGCGAAATACCAAGCGGGCAAGCGGCCGACGTCGATATTGCCATTCCAACCGGACACCGTCTTTGCGACCGCGATCACCAGATCGAGGCCGAATCCGACGACCTTCCAGGGCAAGACGTCCAAGCCGAAAGGCATGAGCAGCATCGCCAGCAAGCCGGCCGGCATGATGATGAAGGAGATGATCGGCATCGTCGCGAGATTTGCCGGCAGGCCGTAGGCGGTCAGGCGATGAAAAATGCTCGATAGAAAACAGCGCGGTGGAAAAACCGCCGATCAGCGAGGTCAGGAAGACGCCACCGAAGAAGCCCGCAACGGTAACGAAGGGCCTGATCATCGGCAGCTTCAGGAAAGCGTTTTCGCGGACCCGCCGATCCTTCCACAGCTGATAGCCCGAGACCAGCGCTAATGTCGCGGCAAAAGACATCTGGAAGCTCGGACCCAAGACCTCGGACGGCGAAATGATAATGATGACGAGCGCGGAGAGAGCGACATTGCGAAGGCTGATCGACGGCCTGTCGAAGAAGACGGCAATCAACATGATGGCCATCATGATGAAGGCGCGTTCGGCAGAGACCGCAAAGCCGGAGATCAGGAAATAGGCGGTGACGGTGATGAGCGCGCCGGCGGCGGCGATCTTCTTCGTCGGATAGGCTTCGGCGACACCGGGAAACAGGCTGAGCAGCATCCGCAAGCCGACGAAGAAGATGCCGGCCGACAGCGCCATGTTAAGACCGGAGATGGCGATGATATGTGCCAGACCGGACTGGCGCAGCGCCTCCGTGGTCGCATCCGAGATGGCACGCCGCTCGTCCGTCACCAGAGCAGCGGCAAAAGCGCCGGTGTCGCCGGGCAGGATCGACCTTATGCGGTCGCCGATACCGCTGCGCAGCCGGTAGAGCCATTCCAGCAGCGCTTCCGTCGTCGATCTGGCCACCTGGGAACCTGCCTGCGCATCGACCTTCGTCGGTGCACCGTAGAAGAAACCGTTGGCGCCGATGCCATCGAAATAGGCACTGAAGGAGAAGTCGTTGAGCCCGGGAAGCGCTGGGCCCGCCGGCGGCGTCAGCCGTGCCCTGCCGGTGATAATGTCACCGATCTCGAAAGGCGCGTCCGCGCCGCGGGCAATCGCGGTTATGCGCCCCGGAGGCCGCTTCACCTGTGGCGCCTCAGTGCCGGTGACGGCAAGAATGTAGCGCCACCGCCCGCGACCGTCGCCTTCGCGCCGCTCGACACGGCCGGTCACCGTCGTCGTCACGGCGGAATCGAGGATCACGGTGGAAGCCCGCCGGCTCTCGAACTGCGCGGCGACCATGCCGCAGGCCACGAGCGAAAGCGCCAGCAGCGTTGCCCGCACCGCCGCCCGGCTGCGGCCGGCGACGAGAACCGCCACGGTCAGCGCCAACAGGCAGAGCAGTGATGCAACGAGAGGAAAATCCGATGCCGCGAGAAACCAGCCGGCTGACCCGGCGCCGAGGAAGACCGGCGAGAACAGCAGCAGGCGGCCATGGTCTACCTCCTCGCCCAGCATGCGCATGCCGGCACGCAGCAATTGCGAGGCTGCGGCCGGCAGCCGGTGGCGCAAGGGTGTCGCCGACTGTGTCGTTTTCGGTCGCGTCGCCACAACAGGTGGTGAAAAATTGGCGGAGCCGGCAAGGCCTTCGCCTGCTTCCGGCCGCAATTCGACTGTCGTCAACTCCTGCATGAACCGCCCAAGCCCGGCTGCGAAGGCGGCCAGAATGCAACCTTCGATCAGATCCGGCAAGCATAATCGATTGAAATATGAGGGAAAATCGCGAGCGCCAAAAGACCAGTCGAATCATCGGCTTCCGATATGCATGCGGCTCATCGCTGCAGTGCCTAAAAGGTGATACCGCAATGCACAAAATGCCATCACGGTAACTTGGCATTAGCTTCGCGATCATATAGCTATCGGTGAGGACGCTTAACCCCTATGGCGCTTTTATGGCGCCACCGCCATTTCGGAGGATCAGCATGACGGATCAAAGCGCTACAATAAAAATCGGTGACAAGTCTGTCGACCTTGCTGTCAAAAGCGGGACGATCGGCCCGAGCGTCATCGATATCGGTGCCCTCTACAAGAACACGGCTTCCTTCACGTACGATCCGGGTTTTACCTCGACCGCATCCTGTGAATCGAAAATCACCTACATCGACGGCGACGAAGGTGTTCTGCTGCATCGGGGCTATCCGATCGAGCAGCTCGCCGAGCACGGCGACTTCCTCGAGGTCTGCTATCTCCTGCTTTACGGCGAACTGCCGACCACCGTGCAGAAGAAGGATTTCGATTACCGCGTCACGCACCACACCATGGTGCACGAGCAGATGAGCCGCTTCTTCACCGGCTTCCGCCGCGATGCGCATCCGATGGCCGTCATGTGCGGCTGCGTCGGCGCGCTGTCGGCCTTCTATCACGACTCCACCGACATCACCGATCCGCACCAGCGCATGGTCGCCAGCCTGCGCATGATCGCCAAGATGCCGACGCTTGCCGCCATGGCCTACAAATACCATATCGGCCAGCCCTTCGTTTATCCGAAGAACGACCTCGACTACGCCTCGAACTTCCTGCGCATGTGCTTTGCCGTGCCTTGCGAGGAATATGTGGTCAATCCGGTGCTTGCCCGCGCCATGGACCGCATCTTCATCCTGCATGCCGATCATGAGCAGAACGCCTCGACCTCGACTGTCCGTCTCGCCGGTTCGTCGGGTGCCAACCCGTTCGCCTGCATCGCCGCCGGCATTGCCTGCCTCTGGGGGCCCGCTCACGGCGGTGCCAACGAAGCAGCCCTCAACATGCTGACGGAAATCGGCACGGTCGACCGCATTCCGGAATATGTCGCCCGCGCCAAGGACAAGAACGATCCGTTCCGCCTGATGGGCTTCGGTCACCGCGTCTACAAGAACTACGATCCGCGCGCCAAGATCATGCAGAAGACGACGCATGAAGTGCTCGGCGAACTCGGCATTAAGGACGATCCGTTGCTCGAAGTGGCGATGGAGCTGGAGCGCATCGCGCTCACCGACGAGTATTTCATCGAGAAGAAACTCTATCCGAACATCGACTTCTATTCCGGCATCACGCTGAAGGCGCTGGGCTTCCCCACAACCATGTTCACCGTGCTCTTCGCGCTCGCCCGCACGGTCGGCTGGATCGCGCAGTGGAACGAGATGATTGAGGATCCGGAACAGCGCATCGGCCGTCCGCGCCAGCTCTATGTCGGCGAATCGAAGCGTGACTATATTCCGGTTTCGAAGCGCTGATCGCTTCAGAAAGAACCCAAAAGAAAACCCGGTCAGAAACGACCGGGTTTTTTCTTTTTCAGCACGTCGAGAAGGATCCGGGCAGCATGCTCGCCCGGCGGCTTTTCGGTCTGCATGCGTTGCCAGATGAGATCGTAGCCTTCCTTCATCGCCTTCAGCTGATAGGTGTCGGCCGACAGCCTTTCCATCCAGCGCGCGAGGCTTGCGCCGCGAACGACGTCGTTCAGATATTCCGGGACGACCGCGTAATCGGCGATCAGGTTTGGCAGCGCGCCGGTCCAGGTCTTGATGCCCGCTGTCAGCATGCGCATGATCCAGTCGACCTTGTAGGCGGAGACGACGGGAACATCTGCAAGCGCCAGTTCAAGAATAACGGTTCCGGATGCCGCCATGGCCGCATCAGCCTCGGCAAAGGCTTTCCATTTTGCTTCTGCGCCGACGACGATCTCCGGCTTTACCCCCCACCCCGCCGTCATTTCGCGGATAAGCGCCTCCTTGTGCGTTACGGTCGGCAGAACGAAGCGTGTCGGCCCGTTGCGTGCGACGAGTTCGTTCGTTGCGACCTCGAAATAGGGCAGAAGCTTCTGGATCTCGGAGGAGCGTGAGCCGGGAAGAAGCAGGATCGTACCGTTGCCGGGTCGCCTTCCCACGCGCAGGCGACGTGTCTCCAACAGAGCGGGGTCGGCGACCAGACGATGCCCGACATAGGTTGTCGCCGGGCCATTGAGGCGTTGCATCACTGCAGGCTCGAAGGGCAGGACGGCGAGCACATGATCGACATAGGCGAGCATGCGCGTGGCGCGATATTCCTTCCAGGCCCAGACGCTTGGACAGACATAATTGACAACAGGCAGATCGGGCAGCGCGGTGCGGACACGCTTTGCGACGCGATGGGTGAAATCCGGGCTGTCGATGATGAGAAGAATATCAGGCCTTGCGGCGATGATGTCAGCCGTGGTCTGGCGGATCAGGGTATAGAGTTTCGGCAGCCGGCTCAGCACCTGGGTGATACCCATGATCGACAGCTCGGAGAAATCGAACAGGGATCTCAAGCCTTCGGCCTGCAGCCCCTCGCCGCCGACGCCGACGAGTTCCACCGGTCCGCTATGAATCCGCTTCAGGGCGGCGACGAGATCGGCACCGAGCAGGTCACCTGACACCTCGCCGGCAATGACGGCGATCTTCAGCGGCGCGCCGTTCATTCGAGCCCCCATGCCGGCAGGCCGCGATCGATGCCGCAGACGAAAAGCCCAGCCTCATCGGCGGCTTTGATAACGGCGGCGCGATCGAGCACCAGCGAGCGGCCGGCCTCGACAGCGACGCCGGCAAGGCCGGCTTTCTTTGCATTCACGACCGTGGAAACGCCGATCGCCGGCAAGTCGGCGCGGATATCCTGCTGTGGCTTGCAGAGCTTGACCAGCGCGCCGCGGCGGCGCGGCGAGATGCGCCCGGCTGCTCTGAGACCCGTGACACGGTCCAGCATCTCATCCGTGCCCTCAAGACCCTCGAGTGCCACGACGCGCCCGCCGATGCTGACGGCACCCTGCCCCACATCGAGCCGGCCCAGCATATCGGCGGCCTCGGCGGCGCGGCTGATATCGCGCCGGTCCTCCTCGCCGGGTGCTGCAGCGCCAAGCGGGCCGACGGAGGCAAGAAGGTCGGGGGCGATTTCATGGGCGCCGACGACGCGGCGGCCATTCCCCTCGATCAGCCGGATCACCATCTGCAGAACCGTGTCGTCGCCACCGGACAGCAGCGTGCGGATGGCGGCCGGCACCTTCATCAGGATGCGTAGCGTCGGACGCACCTCGCGCCATTCCGGCCGGCGGCGCACGCTGCCCGACATCACCACACGGCCGATACCATAACGGTTGAGCAACCCATCGAGGGCTGCGAAATCGCCGATAGCGATGACGGCGTGGTCATAACCCTCCCAGCGCCGGTCGCTTTCGTCCTTCAGTGCGACGATAACGGGATTTTCGCCCGCCGCGCGCGCGGCTTCGGCGACATAGGAAGGCAGAAGACCGCCGCCGGCGATGATCGCCAGCCGGCCCGCAGCGGTGTCGCCGGAAAAAGCCACGGATTAGCCCTTCTGCCCCCGGGTCGGCGAGGACAAGGCGCGGTCGCTGTCGGCGGCGATGAAGTCGAGGATGTGGAGCACCTGCTCGCAATCGGCATATTCTTCGCGGATGGCGGCGGCGTTTTCGCGGACGGAGCCTGTTCCTTCGAAGATCGACTTGTAGGCGCGGCGCACCCTGTGAATGACGGCGCGGTCGACGCCGGCGCGCGTCATGCCGACGACGTTGAGGCCGCCCAGCAGCCCGGGATTGCCGTTCAGCATGCCATAGGGAATGACGTCGTAGCTCACCGCCGAGAGCCCGCCGACGAAGGCTTGGCGGCCGATGCGGGTGAACTGGTGAACGGCCGAGCCGCCGCCCAGGATGACGCGATCCTCGATGACGACATGGCCGGCGAGCATGACGTTGTTCGACATGATCACGTGATTGCCGACCCGGCAGTCATGCGCGACATGGGAATTGGCAAGGAAGAGGTTGTTGTCGCCGACGATCGTCTGGCCGCCGAAATCGGCCGTGCCGGTGTTCATCGTCACGCCTTCGCGGATCGTGCAATTGGCGCCGACCGTCAGCGTCGTCTCCTCGCCGCCGTGATGCACACTCTGCGGATCGCCGCCGACGACGGCCATCGGGAAGATGCGCGTGCCCTTCCCGATCATTGTGCGGCCGGTTACGACCGCATGCGCTAGGAGCTCGACATTCGCATGCAGGACGACATGCGGGCCGACATAGCAGAAGGGACCGACTTTGACGCCCTCACCGATGGTCGCCCCGTCTTCGACGACGGCCATCGGATGAATATGGGCGCTTTCGGCGATAGTGCTCATGCCTGATCCTTACGAACGATCATCGCGCCGATATCGGCCTCGGCGACAAGCGCGCCGTCGACTTTGGCGTCACAATGGAACTTCCAAATATTGCCGCGCTGCTTATGCTTCTTCACGTGGAACTCGACGCGGTCGCCGGGCACGACGGGCTTGCGGAAGCGCGCATTCTCAATGGTCATGAAGTAGACGAGATTTCCCGGCTGGCCTTCCTTCTTGGCACAGATCGCGCCCGCCGTCTGAGCCATGCCCTCGATCAGCAGGACCCCCGGCATAATCGGAGATTCCGGAAAATGGCCGGTGAAATGCGGCTCGTTCACCGTGACGTTCTTGATGCCGATCGCCGAGTTGTCACCGTCGATCTCGATGATCTTATCGACCATCAGAAACGGGTAACGATGCGGCAGCAGCTTCATGATCTCAATGATGTCAGCCGAAGAAAGCGTTGTCGTGGCTTCCTCAGTCATTTTGCTTGCCTCCAGGTTTCCGCCCGTGCGATCTGGTCTTCGACACCAGTTGCGCAGCATCTCTCAAATATTCTTTTAGCGGACGTGCAGGGATACCGCCATATTGTCCGCCGGCGGCAAGATCGGTCATGATACCGCTTTTGGCGGCGATCTGCACGCCGTCGCCGATCGTCACATGCCCCTTGATGCCGACCTGGCCGCCGATCTGCACGCCATTACCGATCTTCGTGCTGCCGGCGATGCCGACCTGCGCGACGATGGCGCAATGGCGGCCGATCTGAACGTTGTGGCCGATCTGTACCTGGTTGTCGATCTTGGTGCCTTCGCCGATCACCGTATCGTCCATGGCGCCACGGTCGATCGTGGTGTTGGCGCCGATCTCGACATTATCCTGGATGATCACTCGGCCGATCTGGACGATCTTGATCATGCCGCGCGGGCCTGGTGCATAACCGAAACCATCCTGGCCGATGCGGGCGCCGTTGTGGATGATGACGCCGTTGCCGAGCAGCGCGCAGAGAATGCTCGCGCCGGCCGCAATCGAACAATCCCGGCCAATCTTGACATTCGGGCCGATGATGCTGTGCGCGCCGATGCGCGTCCCTTCGCCGATCTCGGCATGCGCCCCGATGACAGCCATCGGCTCGACGATCACACCCTTCTCGAGCTTGGCGCTCGGATCGATCACCGCGCTCGGCGCGATCTCGCTTTCACCGGAAAAGACGACCGGGTGCAATGCCGCGGGATAAAACAGGCCGCCCGCCATCGCAAAAGCCGCATGCGGATTGGACGACAGGATGACCGGGATGTGTGGGGGTACGAGATCGGCAAGCGCCTTGTCGCAGATCACTGCCGAGGCTTCGCATGTCACCAGCTCATCGCGGCTGCGACGCGACAGGATATAACAGACATCGCCCGCCCGGGCCCGGCTGATGGGGGCAACGGACCTGACGATAACATCGGCATAGTCGGAATTAGCAAGTTCCGCCCCAAGAAACTCTGCCAGCTCAGCGAGCTTCAGACCTTCATGGGGCAGAAAAAAAACGTTTTGCTCCATCGGCAATGCTCCAGAACGGAATTGAGTCTTACAGTTCCGGACTGCCGATATCAGAATTGGTTGTTGATGCCAAACTTGAAGTTCTGCGTCTTGTCGAAGTCTTCCTTGAGGACCGGGATCGCGTAATCCAGACGCAATGCACCGAAGGGAGACTGCCAGACGACACCGACACCGACGGACGCGCGCAGCGAAGCGCTGGTGCCGTCGGCCTGGTCGGACCCAAGAAGCTCGACATCGTTGCCGAACAGCGTGCCGGCATCGGCAAAGACTGCGCCGCGCAGGTTAAAGTCGCGCGGGAAGCCTGGCATCGGGAAGGTCGCTTCTGCAGACGCCGTGAAATAGGTCGTGCCACCGAGCGGGTCATCATTATCCCCGCGGATGCGCGGGCCGATACCCTTGTTCTCAAAGCCGCGAATATCGCCGTTGTTCAGCGTAAACTGGTCGAAGACGTTCAGATGGTCACCCAAGGGGACGACATAACCAGCCGAAGCGGAGAGCGAGCCGATGATATCGGCATCGTCAGCGAGCAAGTGGTAATAACGGGCCTTCCCGTAGATCTTGTAGAACTGCGAGTCGCCGCCGAGGCCGGCAAGTTCGTGCGTCGCCGTCGCATAGATGCCTTCACGCGGTAGGACGGTGTCGTCAAGCGTGTTGTAAGTCAGCGTCTGAGAGACGGAAGAGCGTGTCCACGGGCTCTCGTCGACCAGATTGGCGTAGGTCGCCGAAAGGTCGTCGGTATCGCCGTCATACTTCATCTGCTTGTAGTTATAGCGGAAGGTCGTCGCCAGATCTTCGGTGATCGGCGCAGTGACACGCAGGACGACGCTGGTTTCCTCGTAGTCGTAGTCGTCGTTGCTCGACGTTTCGCTGCGGTTGACGTCGAAGCCTGCCGCCAGGCGGTAGCCGAGGAAATAGGGTTCGGTGAAGCTGACGCCGTAGGCGCGCGAACCTTCCTGGCCGCCACCGGCCGAGATGCGGATGTACTGGCCACGGCCGAGGAAGTTCTTTTCCTCGATCGAGGCTTCGAGCAGCAGGCCGTCGCCGCCGGCGGCATAACCCGCGCCGACACCGAACGAACCGGTCGACTGATCCTGCACGTCGACGATCACCACGACGCGGTCCGGCGAACTACCCGGAGCGGTGGAGATGTTGACCGAGGAGAAGTAACCGAGCGCTTCGAGGCGACGCTTGGCCTTGGTGATCATCTGCTGATTGAAGGCGTCGCCTTCGCTCATGTCGAATTCGCGGCGAATGACGTAGTCGCGCGTACGGCTGTTGCCGCGGATCTCGATGCGCTCGACATAGGCGCGCTCGCCCTGGTCGACCAGATATTCGACACCGATCGTGTTGTTGTTGAGGTCGCGGTTACCACGCGGCGTAACGCGCGCAAAGGGATAACCGGCAGACGCCACCTGATCGGAGATCGCCTCGATCGACTTCTGCACTTCCTTGGCGTTATAGACTTGGCCTTCGCGGGTGCGCACCAGCGGCAGCAGCTGCTCTGAGCCGACACCTTCGACGGTCGACTGGACGGTCACCGGTCCGAAGTCGTAGCGCTGGCCTTCCTCGATGTTGAAAGTGAGCGTGTATTTGTTGGTCGCGTCGTCGAAGGTGGCATCGGAAGAGACGATGCGCATGTCGGCATAGCCGCGATTGTAATAGAACTGGCGCAGCGCTTCTTCGTCGGCGTGGAGCTTGTCTTCGTTGTAGACGTCCTTGCGGGTCAGGAACGACAGGAAGTTCGAACGCTTGGTGTTGATGACGGCAGCCAGGCGGCCGGCACTGTAGGCATTGTTGCCGACGAAGTTGATCGAATCGATCTTGGTGCGGTCACCCTCGTTGATAACGAAGGCAAGGTTGACGCGGCCTTCGCCGAGCGGCACCACCTGCGTCGTGACTTCGACTTCGCTGCGGCCGGTGGCAGCATAAGCTTCCTTGATCGACTGGATGTCGGCCTGAATCTGAGTATCGCTGTAGGGGCCTGCGGCGTGGGTCTGGACGATGGTCGCGAGCTTGTCGTCCTTGATCTTGCGGTTGCCGTTGAAAACGACCTGATTGACGAGCTGGGCTTCCTGAACGTTGACGACGAGCGTGCTTCCGGAAACCGAGATCTTGACGTCGGAGAAGTAACCCGTCCCGTAGAGCTGCTTGACCGAGGCATCGATATCGCTGTTCGAAAAACTCTTTCCGGGAGCGATGGTGAGGTTCGACCGAACGGCTTCCGCGCCGACACGGCTTGCGCCGCGCACATCGATGCGCTGGATGACCGCGGCCTCAGCGGCCGTAGCGGAAACGAACGTCACAGCACCTGCGCCCGAAGCAACAACACCAGCAGACAGCGCAACCGCCGATACTGCGTTCAAAAACTTTGAACCAGCCTTCATTTCACCCATTACCTTTTGTTTCCCTCGTCCTCGGCTTCAGGAGAACCCGATTCCGGTCACGTGTGTCGTTTTACCCGCTTTTGACATACAAGCAAGGCAGGTCGTTAATTTCTGTTTACTTCATTTGCAAGCGTGACCCATTCGCCACTACAGCCTTGAAACATCGTAAATAAATAGTAATTGGCCTCGCCTTGCTCGTTTACCCTATCCACGAGCCAATGTCGTTCCAGGTCGTGAAAACCATCAATGTCAGTATCATCGCCAGGCCGATGCGAAATGCAATTTCCTGGGCCGAAGAGCCGAGCGGTTTCCCCCTCACCGCTTCCACCGCATAGAACATCAGGTGGCCGCCATCAAGTACCGGAACCGGCATCAGGTTAAGCAATCCTATCGAAACAGAAAGCACCGCCGCAAGCTGCAACACTGCGCCTATTCCAAGCGACGCCATCTGGCCCGAAGCTTGCGCCACGCGGATCGGCCCGCCCAATTGATCGGCGCGCATCGTTCCGCTGAAGATGTTGCCGATATATTTGAAGGTGCCGGTGACAATGTCGCGGGTCTCGATCACAGCCTCGCGCAGCGACTGCAGCGGCGTATAGGTCTTCAGGCGGAAGTTGCCGGCCTCCCGGCTGGTGACGATGCCGATCTGGCCGAGCTCGACCTTGTTGCCGAACTGGTCGGTCGTGTCTACGCGCTGCGGCACCATCGGCACATCAAGTTTCTGGCCGGCGCGCTCGATCGTCACGACGATCTTCTGGCTCGGGCGGATGCCGACATAACGGCGCACGTCGTCGAATGTCTCGACCTTGCCGCCATCGATGGCGACGAGAAGGTCGCCTGGAAGGATGCCGGCGGCAGCGGCAGCGCCGTCGGGCTTGACCTCGGCAACGACGGGATCGGCGATCGTGCGGCCATAGACCGAGAAAAGAATGGTGAAGATGGCGATCGCCAGCAGAAAATTGGCGATCGGGCCAGCCGCGACGGTTGCAGCGCGTTTCCACAGCTTGGCGCCGGCAAAGGAGCGCGCCTTGTCCTCCTCGGACATGGCGGCGATCTTGTCGGTGTCGGGTTTGCTCGAGGCATCCTCGTCGCCGAAGAACCGGACGTAGCCGCCAAGCGGGATCACCGAAATCTTCCAGCGCGTTCCGTGGCGGTCGGTGAAGCCGAAGATCTCCGGACCGAAGCCGACGGAAAAGGCAAGGATGCGAATGCCGCTCCAGCGCCCGACGAGGTAATGGCCCATCTCATGCACGAAGACGAGCAGTGACAGCACGAGGATGAAGGTAACGATGTTCCCCATCAGAAATGCGTATATGCCGCTCATCGTTTCCATGAGTCCCTTCCGTCAGACTGCCGCGTTGTCAGAGTCCGAACAATGCCGCGCCGAGCGACGTCATTTCGGCCCCCTTTATCAGGGAAAAAAGCCCAGCAAGCAAGAACGCCGAAAAGCAGGCGAAAATCAGTCCGTCGACACGGTCCATGACGCCGCCATGGCCCGGAATGAGACGGCTCGAATCCTTGACGCCGAATTTCCGCTTGATGAACGATTCGAAAAGATCGCCCGATTGGCTGCAAACCGAGAGAACGAGTGCCACGAAGGCGGCGATGATTTCAGCGCCCGGAAGGAGAAAATGGACGAGAACGACGCCGGCTGCGACCGCCGAAACGGCGCCACCGATTGCACCTGACCAAGTCTTTCCGGGCGAGATCGAAGGGGCAAGCTTCGGCCCGCCAAGCGCCCTGCCGACGAAATAGGCAAGGATATCGGTTGCCCAGACGACGGCAAAGACGAAGAGCATGGCGTAAAGGCCAGGCCGGTCATCGCTTCTGATCGCGGCAAGCGCCAGGCCGGTGGCGCCGGCATAAAACAGGCCGGCCGCAAACCAGCGGCTCGTGCCCTGCAGGATGATCAGGGCGATGCCGACGGCGGTGACGCCGGCCAGCATGCCGGCGGCGAATTCGAAATTGCCGACAAGCACCAGGAAGGCAATCGCCGCCTCGCCGATCCAGCCGACGGCATTGGCGACCCAATCCCGCGCGATGCCGGTGATCTTCGACCATTCATAATAGATCAGCAGGCCGATCACGACCGCCAGGATACGGAAGGCAAGGCCGCCATACCAGGTGGCGGCAAGAACGATGGCCGCAAGAATCATTCCTGAAACGATGCGGAGCTTCAATTCCCTCTGCATCAGGTGCCGACCGCGGCCGCCTGCGACGACAGGCCGCCGAAGCGCCGGTCACGAGAGGCGAATGTCTCGAGCGCCGAGCGGAAGATCTCGGGGCTGAAATCCGGCCAATATTCCGGAAGGAAAATGAATTCCGAATAGGCGGCCTGCCAGAGGAGGAAGTTGGAAAGCCGCTCTTCGCCGCTGGTGCGGATAATGAGATCCGGATCGGGAATGCCGGCCGTGTCGAGACGGGCGTTGATCAGTGCCGGGGTGATGTCCTGCGCCCTCAGGCGGCCGGCCTCGACATCGCGGGCGAGGCTGACGACGGCGCGGGCGATCTCGTCGCGCGAACCGTAGTTGAAGGCGATGACGAGCGTCAGTGACGTGTTGTCCTTGGTCGTCTCCTCCGCCTCCAGCAAGAGGCCCAGAATGTCGCTGCGCAGGCTGTGGCGGTCGCCGATCACCTTGATCCGCACGTTCTGGCGATGGAGCTCGGCGAGGTCGCGCCGGATGAAAGCCTTGAGCAGGCCGAGCAGATCGGAGACCTCGGCTTCTGGCCGGCGCCAGTTCTCCGAGGAGAAGGCAAAGAGGGTCAGATATTTTATGCCGGCCGCACCGGCGGCGCGGACTGTCTCGCGCACCGCCTCGACGCCCTTGCGATGGCCCATCGTGCGCGGCAAGCCACGCTGCTTGGCCCAACGGCCATTGCCATCCATGATGATGGCAACATGCTCTGGCACAGTCACAAATACAGATTCCGACATTTCCCGTCCGGTCTTTCCAGGCAAAGGCACAGATCCACTAGACCTGCATGATTTCCTTTTCCTTCTCGCCAAGCAAGCGGTCGATTTCGGAAATCGTCTCGTCCGTCATCTTCTGTACACGTTCCGACTGCGCCCGGCTCTCGTCCTGGCCGATTACGCCGTCTTTTTCGGCTTTCTTCAGGCCATCCATGCCGTCGCGGCGGACATGGCGAATCGCCACCTTGCTCTTTTCGGCATAGTCGTGCGCCACCTTGACGAGCGACTTGCGGCGCTCCTCGTTCAGCTCCGGCAGCGGAATACGCAGGTTCTGGCCGTCGACGATCGGGTTGAGGCCGAGATTGGATTCGCGGATGCCGCGCTCGACGGCGCTGACCATCGACTTGTCCCAGACGGAAACCGACAGCATGCGCGGCTCGGGCACGGTGATGTTGGCGACCTGATTCAGCGGCATCCGCGAACCATAGGCCTCGATCGTCACCGGGTCGAGGATGTTGGCCGAAGCACGGCCGGTACGCAGCGATGCGATGTCGCTCTTGAATGCGGAAATCGCGCCGTCCATGCGGCGTTTCAGTTCCTTGATGTCGATACCTTCACTCATGTCGATGCTCCCGTCCAGAGCATGATGCCCGAAAAGTGTCAGCGGTTTTCGGGCGCCATCATGCTCTTACTATTTAATGTAGAACATGATTCAGCTTTCAGGCCAAACGGGCCTAAAATCATCATGTTCTAGCGAGGGCTGCGCCGAAACCGCGGCGCAGCTTATATCAGTTGTCGGAGACGATGGTCTTGAGGCCACCGCCCGTCAAGATTTCGGCAAAACCACCCTTCTCGTGGATCGAGAAGACGATGATCGGAATGGAATTTTCTCTGGCTAGCGCCACGGCGGCAACGTCCATCACCGCCAGCCCCCTGTCCAGCACTTCCTGGTGCGTCAGCCGGTCGAGCCGGGTCGCATCGGGATATTTTTTCGGGTCGGCGGTGTAGATGCCGTCCACCTGCGTGCCCTTGAAGATCGCTTCCGCACCCATTTCGGCAGCGCGGAGTGCTGCGGCGGAATCGGTGGTGAAGAAGGGGTTGCCGGTGCCGCCGGCAAAAATCACCACGCGTCCCATCGACAGATGATAGAGGGTTGCGCGCTGCGAAAAACTCTCGCAGATCTCGGGCATGGAGATGGCCGAAAGCACCACCGTATCGATGTTCAGCTTGCGCAGCGAGGTCGCCAGCGCCAGCGCATTGATGATGGTGCCGAGCATGCCCATATGATCGCCGGTGACCCGGTCGCCGCCCTTGGACGCTACCGCGACACCGCGAAAGATATTGCCGCCACCGACGACGACGCCGACTTCCACGCCCATATGCCTTGCCTCGGCGATGTCGGATGCAATGCGGTCTGCCACCGTCACATCGATCCCGAAACCCTGGCCACCCATGAGCGCTTCGCCGGAAGCCTTGAGTAGAACGCGTTTATAGACAGGCTCTAAAGACATCTTGGCTCCTCGTAAATTGCCGTGAATGCCCGATACACGAAGGGCACCGCGTTGTCACGCGATGCCCTTCGTGTTTTCCCAATTATGACTGGAAGATCAACCCTTCACGGCAGCCGCGACTTCGGCGGCGAAATCGGTCTCTTCCTTCTCGACGCCTTCGCCGAGCAGCAGGCGGGCCATGCCGGCGACTTCGATCGGCGCGCCGACGGCCTTTTCGGCTTCCTTGATGGCGGCAGCGACCGTCAGATCCGGATTGATGACGAAAGCCTGCGAGAGAAGGGCGACTTCCTCGAAGAACTTGCGCATGCGGCCGTCGACCATCTTCTCGATGATATTGTCCGGCTTGCCGGAAGCACGCGACTGCTCGATGAACACGTTGCGCTCGCGCTCGGCGACAGCGGCATCGACTTCTTCCGGGCGGATCGCCAGCGGCGCGGTGGCGGCGATGTGCATGGCGACCTGGCGGCCGATGGCGTTCAGGGCGTCCTTGTCGCCCGTCGACTTCAGCGCGACGAGAACGCCGAGCTTGCCGAGGCCGTCGGAAACAGCATTGTGGATATAGGTGGCGACGACGCCGTCCTCGACCGAGAGAGCGGTCGAACGGCGCAGGTTCATGTTCTCGCCGATCGTTGCGATCGCATCCTTGATCGTGTCGGACACGGACTTGCCGGATGCCGGGTAGGTCGCAGCGGCAACGGCGTCAACGCTGCCGTCGGTCGAAACAGCGACCTTGGCGATGCCGCGGACGAGTTCCTGGAAGGCATCGTTACGGGCGACGAAGTCGGTTTCGGAATTGACTTCGACGACGACGGCCTTGGTGCCTTGGCTCGAAACGCCGATGAGGCCTTCGGCAGCGGTGCGGCCGGACTTCTTGTCGGCCTTGGCGATGCCCTTGGCGCGCAGCCAGTCGATTGCCGCTTCCATGTCGCCGGCGGTTTCAGCAAGAGCCTTCTTGCAGTCCATCATGCCTGCGCCGGTCTTTTCGCGCAGTTCCTTCACCATTGCAGCCGTAATCTCGCTCATTAGCTTCCTCTTGTCGGTTCATACGGTGGGTCGCAAAGCGCGGCTCGGCACCGGATTGAGGCACGAAATGTACCTGTATGTATGACAGCGTGATGAAGACGCGTCATAACGAAACTTATCGGGCGGAGAGCCTGACGCCCTCCTCTTGAAACAGGCAAGGCCGCCGAACTTCGATGAGTCGCGAGCGGCCTTTCCCAGTCTCTGTAAGCTTTGGCGGAGTTTTCGATCCGCCCGCTTTCATCAGCCTTCGGCTGCTTCCTCGAGAGCCGGCTCGACCGGAACTTCGATGGATGCGCCGAGATCGCGGCCGGAAGAGCCCTGCTGACGCGCAATGCCGTCGATGGCGGCACGGGAGATCAGCTCGCAATAAAGAGCGATCGCGCGCGATGCGTCGTCGTTACCCGGGATCGGATAGTCGATCAGGTCCGGATCGCAGTTCGAATCGATGATGGCGACAACCGGGATGCCGAGGCGCTTGGCTTCGTCGATCGCGATCTTTTCCTTGTTGGTGTCGATGATGAACATCAGGTCGGGCGTGCCGCCCATATCGCGGATACCGCCAAGAGCCTTGTCCAGCTTTTCGCGTTCGCGCTCGAGGTTCAGGCGTTCCTTCTTGGTGAAGCCCTGGGCTTCGCCGTTCAGAATCTCGTCGAGCTTGCGCAGGCGCTGGATCGAATTGGAGATCGTCTTCCAGTTCGTCATCATGCCGCCGAGCCAGCGCGAGTTGACGTAGTACTGGGCCGAGCGCTTGGCGCTGTCGGCAATGATCTCAGACGCCTGGCGCTTGGTGCCGACGAAGAGAACGCGGCCGCCGCGGGCAACGGTGTCGCTGACGACCTGAAGGGCGCGCGACAGCATCGGAACGGTCTGGGCCAGATCGATGATGTGAATGTTGTTGCGATCGCCGAAGATATACGGCTTCATCTTCGGGTTCCAGCGATGCGTCTGGTGACCGAAGTGGACGCCTGCCTCAAGAAGCTGGCGCATAGAAAAATCAGGCAATGCCATGCCTTGTTACTCCTTTTCCGGTTGAACCTCCGCAAGGCGAACAGCACCCTCTTCGAGGATGCCACCGGGCGGAACAGCCCGGATTTCTCCCGGACGATCCCATGCCTTACGTGTGGAATGCCGGTGCCCATACATTCGATTTGGCGCAAAAGCAAGGCTTATGCCGAAAAAACCTGGTAGCTCAGCTTGCCAGCGTCGGCAGCAGCGACAGCATGACGCCTGCGTCGGGCATCGGCAGGATGGCATCGACCTCAGCCGGCAGCAGGGTGCCGATTGCGCTGTCGGCGTTGCCGGTGGCGGTCCCCAGCGGACCGCGGAAGCCATGCCTCGTCCAGGCAAGCCCCTGGAGCTTCGGGCTCACCAGCGCTTCGATCAGTCGGTTGGCATTCTCGTCGACGACGATCAGCGGATGCGCCGAATAGACGGTCGGGCGCGGATAGAGCACCACCGGCTTTGCGCCGGCGCTCGCCTTGATGCGCTCCCAGCGTGCTGGATCGGCGAGGATCCATTCGACCAGCTGGTTCTCATAACCGACGATCATCGGCTCGCCGCCGAGGCCGCCTGCGAGATACTGGTCGAAAAGTTTGCCCGAGGACGGCGACTTGAACCCCATGTTGCGGAAGATCGCCTGCACCTTGCCGCCAAACGTAGCAAGGTCGCCGGATGTCGCGACATTGCCGCTGAACAGGCTGAGCACCAGGCCTGCGAACATGAAGCCGGAATTGGAGCGGTTGGGATCGGTCGAGACGATGCGGGCGCGGCCGTAGAGCGAATTGACGCCGAGTTTCGACCAGTCGGATCCGGCCAGGATCGCATCAAGCAGCGCTTTGAGGTCGAGCTGATGATGGCCTTCGTTCGTCACCGTCACCAATCCCGCTTTCATCAGTCCATCGACGACGGGCTGCCAGGAATAGACGACGACCGGCGTGTTCAGCATGACGCGGTCGTTGCGAATAGAAATGCCGTTCTGCCTGGCGATATCGACCATGATCGAGGAGGATGGCCAGAGGAATTGCGGATGCTGCGACAGCAGCGCCGGTTCGCGCACCATCTCGACGGAACCGGCGACGCGGCTGTCCACCGTCAATCCGTATCCGCCGAGCGCCCTGACGACGTCGGGATCGGCGAGAAAGGCTTCCTTCTCGCCACCGACGAAGCCGAAAAGCGTCGTGCGGCTGCCGAGCAGGCCCTGCAATTCCGGCCGATCCCGGACAGCGAAATAACCGCCGGTGCCGAAGACGCCGGCTCCGAGCAGTCCCACTCCAAAGGCGCGACGAGAAAGGGCCATCAGCGTCCGATATCCTCTTTGAGTGATGCCTGGATGAGGCGCAGATCGGTGTCGAGCGTGCCGAGCTCCTCATCGACCAGGCTGTCGGCATAATGGACGAAAGCCTCTTCGAGCTTCACCAGCACGCCGCGCACCTCCTGCAACTGCTTGGGGTCTGGAACGCGCTTCGCCTCGATCACGGCAAAACCTTCCGCCACCTCGGCGGCACGCGGCAGATAATAAGAGAGGAACCGCCGCACGGCATTGGCACTCTCGGGCTTGGCCTCGACCTTGCGAAAGACATCGGCGGCGATTTCAGCAAGATGCCGGACCGCGGTTGCCATCTGACGATCGCTTATCGTGTCGGCGGCAGTCTCCAGCCTCTCAGCAAAGGGCACGGCGGCCTCCAGCAGGTCGCGGGCAAAGGCGACGCGCCCGCTGCCGATGCTCTTGATATCGAGGCCTTCGAACAGCCGGCGCGGCGCGAGCAGAATGACCAGGCCGGCAAAGACCAGAAGGGCGATGATGGCGGCGATCCAGAAGGGCATGCCGGCGGCAAAGCTCAAGAGCGGCACGGTGATTGCCGCCGCCAGTCCCGCCACGATCCAGTTGCCGTCATTGCCGAGCCAGTTGCGCATGCCTGTCCTAATTGTAGCCTCGCGCGGTGCGGAAAGCGGTGGCGAGATCCGAACCGCCGTCGAACACGCGCGCCGAGGTCAGCTTGGCGAGGCTGTCGAGCTGGGTCTTGTCGGCATCGCCGAATGTGATGCCGAAAATCGGCACATGCGGCTCCATCGCGTTCCATTGTCTGGTGAAGGCCTGGCTTTGATCATCGGACTTGCCATCGGTCATGATGACGATGGCAGGCAGATAAGTCGAGAGCCCGTCGGTTCGGGCAATCTGCTGCAGAGCCCGTGCGGCGCAGGCATACATGTTCGTGCCGCCATTGGCCTTCTGCCGGGAAATCTCGTTCAGCAGCCCCTCCTGCTCGAGCGGATTTCCACTCGCCACGAAAGTGTTGCGCACGCTGCCGTCGAAGGGAATAACGATGATCTGATCGGCGGGCGACCATTGCACCAGCACCTTACTCGCTTCGTCGGGCGTCAACAGGAAACGCATCGCCTTCTGCAGCTGGTCCTCGCCGTGACCTTGCATTGAACCGGAAAAATCAAGGCAGAGCGCGGTCAGCGACGGTTTGCGCAGCGCGGCCTGATAAAGGTTGAGCGCCTGGCGGATGACGCTCGCCTCCGGCATGCGGATCGCCGTCACCAATCGGGCGGGATCGAAATTCCAGCCTGGCTCCGGCTTTGCGGCAACGCCGGTCAGCGGAATGCGTCGGCCGGTATCGGCAATGCGCTGCTGCACCGGGGCCGAGCTGAGATAGGCGAGCAGATCGTTGAAGAAGGTCTGCACTTCAGGCCCTCGGCCATGATCGACGAAACCGATCGGCGAATCCGCCACGGCCACACCATCGGCCGGATAGATCGCGTAAAGCGGCTCCTGCGACAGGGCGGCCAGCTTGTCGTTGGTTTCCTTCAGCACCGCCTCGTAATTCCACATCGCGTCATAGACCGTGCCCTTGCCGGCGGATTCGACATAGAGATCGGCAAGCCAGCCGGAAGAGCCGGAAGAGCGCACGACACCTGACAGCAGCGACCGGACGCTCTCCTGGACGTGTCTGTCGTCGAGATCGCCGGGTTCGATCACCGGCTTGTTGCCGAGCGCGCTCGACAGCATGGCAAGATAGGCGCTGGCGCCCGAATTGGATTGCGTCGCCGAGGTCATCAGGAACTTCAGCGATCCGCTCTCGACCGCAGCGAGAATGTCCCTCATGAAGACGTCCTTGCCGATCCAGCCGAGCTGCTCAGCCTTCGACCTGCGCACGCCCAAGACCACCGGCGTCTGAGCGATCGAGGTCAGGCTTTTGACGCGGCGCTTGGTGTCGAACATGTCGACCCACACGCTGGAGGCCGGCCAGACCGCATCCTGCACGACGCCCTGGTCACTCTGCAGCGCCAGGCCGATATCGAGCGTGCCTTCATATTTGAAGGTGCAGGTGGCGCTCTTCTGCTTGCAGAATTCTTCGACGATCGGCTGCAGAACGGTGTTCTCCGATCCCGATACGATCGAGAAATCCGGCCCCTGCCCGAAGGGATTGCAGCCGGCAAGGGGCAGAACGGCAAGAAGTGCCAGACCGGAAAGCAGTGCTCGCATCGTCATCTTGCCGATCACGCCTGGGTCATAGCCTTCTTGAGTTCGACCGTCATCTGCTCCATCTGCTGCTCGGCGAGCGCCCGCTTCCGGCGCCCCTCCTCCTGAACCTGAAGCACCCCTGATATGGTATCGATCAGATCCTTGTTGGCCTTGGCGAGCGTGTCGATATCGACGATGCCGCGCTGCGACTGCTGCTCGATGGCGATAGCCTGATCCTTCATCATTTCCGATGCTTGGCGGATCATGTCGTTGGTGGCGTCGGTCACCGCCTTCTGCAGGTCGAGCGCCGATTTCTGCCGCGTCAGGCCGAGCAGGATCACCATCTTCTGCTTCCAGGCCGGCACCGTCAGCGCCGACGTCGCCTGCAGGTTTTCGATCAGCGTCTCGTCACCCGCCTGGACGATGCGGATCTGCGGCAATTGCTGGATGCCGAGCTGGCGAGCCTGCTGCAGGTAGAACACCCGCTTTTCCAGCCGGTCGAGCGCTTGCAGGCTATCCTGATAGCTCTGCGCCTCCAGCATGCCGCCGCCGGGGCCGGCCGCGGCCGCCTCTGCTTGCGCCTTCAGCTTTGGCAAATCGACACTGCGGAAGCGCTCGGCGAAAGTCTTGCCGGCCTGAACATAGGCCTCGAGCCGCATGATCGATTGCCTGGTTTCCTCATGCAGGTCGTCGAGCAGCGCAATGTCGCGCCTCAGCGTATCCTTATGGCGGTCGAGCTCCAGGCCGATCCGGTCGATCTGGCCGGCCACGTCTTCGAACTCTGCCTTGAAGCGTTCGAGCCGGGCCTTGGCAGAGAGAAACATGCGGCTGAGGAAACCCTTATCCTTCAGCGATGCCGGATCGAGGCTTCTCGATTTGTGGATGATGTCGGTCAGCAAGCGGCCGACATCGCCGAGGTCCTTGTTGCGGACTTCCCGCAGGATCCTGTCGGCATAATCGCTGACCGCCTGCTGGGCGCGGTCGCCATAGACCGAGATGCCGGCCCGGTCGGTGATATCGATGCTATCGGAAATGCGGGCAATTTCCGCCGGATCGGCGACCACAACCGGCAGGGCGGCATTCTGAACAGTCGCGAGATCGGTGTCGGCCATGGTTCGGGCTTTCAAGCTTGCGATGCGTAGTGGTCAAAGCAGTCTAGCAGATAGACGTCATCGCAATGGCTTGGCCGCCAGGATCGCACCGACCCGAAAAGCAGGACGTCAGACGGCGACTCAGTCATCGCTGATCGCCGAACCATAGTGAACTTTATGATACAGTTTTATGACAGGCGAGATGTCGTCGCCTACTTGCAAACCTCGGCCTTGCGATCGAGCAGCTCCAGCTTGGCGAGCTTGCCGGTCAGGACGAAATCGCCGTAATCCATCGTCAGGTCGCGGGTGATGCCGTTCTCATAGAGCTTGAAGGACATGCGGTAGACCGGCAAAGCATCCGATTTCGCACTCTCGTTGAAATAGGCGATCGTTACCGGCCAGAAGGCCGTCTTGGAGAAGGCGCCGGCATTGCCGGCATCGGCTTCCTCGGCGATAGGCGTTTGCTGCTTGCCGACGATCGTCGTCGTCGCCAGCGACTTGTCGCCGTCGTCCGAACCGTCGAAAACGCGCGCCTCGAAGAAGCGCTTGCCGTCCTTGGCGTGCTGGATCACGTCGAGCATATGTTCCGTGGGAAAACGGCTTTCTAAAAGCTGCAGCTCGCGGCTCGCTGGCTGCTTGAGATCGACTTTGACGCCATCCGGCTGGTCCTGCGCCGCGCCGTTGACCTCTTTATCGAGCTGTTCGTCGGTGAAGGATTTGGTGTCGAAGGTGAACTTGCCGTCCTTCAGGTTCTCGAATGTCTTCGTCTGCTGGTCGCTGACACGCACGCTATCGCCGGTGTCGATCTGCGTCACGAAGCGGAAGTTAGTCGTAAAGCCCCGGCAATAGCTGCCGTCGAACTCATAGACCATGCGACCGTACATGGCGGCGATGCCGGAGCGGTCCGAAGCGTCCTTCAGTTCCAGATCGTAGACCGCGCGATGGGCGACGAGGCCGGTCGCGATCGCAGCGCTCACCGCGGGCGCAGCCGCCCATGCATTGGCGGAAACGCTGGCGAGAAGCAGAGCGACAAGACTCGATCGGAACATTCATTAACTCCTGTTGGACTCGGTCGCGATGTTATAAGAACGCTTTCGGCCAAATCGAGGCTCGAAACTGTCATATTAAAGATTCTAGTCTTGATGCATAATTTTTGAAGAATTGACAACAAAAGCGGAGACGAAAATGTCCGATGAAATTGCAGCGCGCCTGACTGAGATGGGGATAACCCTGCCCGAAGCCGCAGCACCGGCTGCAAATTACGTTCCCTATGTCATCAGCGGCAATCTTCTCTACATCTCCGGCCAACTGCCACTCGAAGGCGGCAAGGTCACTATCTCGGGCCATCTCGGCAAAACCGTCGACGTTGCAACAGGCCAGCGCGGCGCCGAACTCTGCGCCATCAACATCCTTGCCCAGGCGAAGGCGGCACTTGGCGGCAATCTCGGCCGCATCCGGCGCGTCATCAAGCTGAACGGCTTCGTCGCCTCGGCGCCCGACTTCGTCGAGCAGCATCTCGTCATCAACGGCGCTTCGAACCTGATTGCCGGCGTGCTTGGCGAGGCCGGCAAACATGCGCGTGCCGCCGTCGGCATGGCCGCCCTGCCGCTGAACGCCGCCGTCGAGATTGATGCTATCATGGAAATCGCAGAATGACTAATGCAGACTGGATCAGGGACCTGCCGGTCGCCCACCGCGGCTATCACGACCTCAACCGACTCGTCTGGGAAAATACGCTTTCGGCCTTCGCGCGCGCCGTCGAAGCCGGCTTTGCGATCGAGTGCGATCTGCATTACGCCTCCGACGGCGTACCGGTCATCTTTCACGACGAGGACCTGCAGCGCCTGTGCAATCTCAACGGCGATATCCGCGAGCGCACCTCCCGGGAACTCGGACTGATCGCCATCGGCGGCACGCGCGACAAGGTGCCGACGCTGCGCCATCTCCTCGATCTCGTCGAGGGCAAGGTGCCGCTGGTGCTGGAGCTGAAGGGGCGCGAGGCCGATGACGAAGGTTTCGCCGAAGCCGTGCTCGAAGTCCTCGAAGGTTATGAGGGCAAGGCGGCGCTGATGAGCTTCGACCATTGGCTGCTGCGCGATCTGAAAGCGCTTGGTTCCCCCTACCCACTTGGGCTGACCGCCAACGGCAACACGCCGGAGGAGTTCAGGACGCATGCGGATGCGATGGAGATCGGTCTCGATTTCATCTCCTATTATTATGACGACCTGCCGAATGCCTTCATCACAGGTCAACGCGAAAAGGGCATTCCCGTCATCACCTGGACGGTGCGTGACGAAGAGGCGCGCCGACGCACATTCGCCAATGCAGACCAGATGACCTTCGAAGGCTTCGATCCGCGTGTGCCTGCTTGACGCTCGCTTTTTGGCCAAGATCATGCGCAGACTGAAGCAGAGCCGAGACCATCCCCCAAAGGCTTCGCATTTGCTCCATGACTGATGAACTATCCATTCGCGTAGAACGCTCCTTCACCGCGATTTCCCCGGAGAGCTGGTCCAGGCTTTCCGGGGCATCGAAGACTTGCGGCACGCTTGCCTACAACCCCTTCGTTTCGCACGCATTTTTATCGTCGCTGGAGGAATCCGGCTCGGCCGATGCCCATACCGGCTGGCTTGGCCACCACCTGATGCTCGAAACCGATCGCGGCGAACTGGTCGGCGCCCTGCCCGGCTATCTCAAGAGCCACAGCCAGGGCGAATATGTCTTCGACCATGGCTGGGCCGACGCCTTCGAGCGAGCCGGCGGGCGTTATTACCCCAAACTTCAGTGCTCTATTCCGTTCACGCCGGCGACAGGCCCGCGTCTTCTTGTCGCCGAAGGCTTGCAGCGGCTGCCGATCCAGAGCGCCATCGCCGAAAGCCTGAAGGAAGTCGTGCGCCGGCTCGGCATCTCCTCGGCCCATATCACCTTCGTGCCGGACGAAGAGATCGGCGTCTTCGAGATGGACGGCTATCTGCACCGCACCGACCAGCAGTTCCATTTCATCAATGACGGCTATGCCGATCACGAGGCGTTTCTGGAAACGCTGGCCTCGCGCAAACGCAAGGCGCTGCGCAAGGAGCGTCGCGCCGCGCTCGAAAACGGCATCAGCATAGACTGGCTGACCGGCCGCGACCTGACGGAACGCATCTGGGATCAGTTCTTCAAATTCTACATGGATACCGGCGGCCGCAAGTGGGGCCGGCCCTACCTCACCCGCAAGTTCTATTCGCTGATCGGTGAGCGCATGGCCGACGACATCCTGCTGGTCATGGCCAAGCGCGACGGGCGCTATATCGCCGGCGCGATCAACTTCATCGGCGGCGATACGCTCTACGGCCGTCACTGGGGCTGCATCGAGGATCACCCCTTCCTGCATTTCGAGGTCTGCTATCACCAGGCGATCGACTTCGCTCTGTCGAAAGGGCTGAAAAGGGTCGAGGCCGGAGCGCAAGGCGAACACAAGCTCGCCCGCGGTTACCTGCCGGTGACAACGCATTCTGCCCATTATGTCGCTCATGCCGGCCTTCGCCGGGCGATCGGCGACTATCTCGCCCGCGAGCGCGCCGATGTCGAACAGATGAGCGAGTTGCTGACCGAGCACAGCCCTTTCCGCAAGGGCGAACGTCAGCAGGAGGATTGACGCCACCGCACCGGCCGCGCTATCCGCTCAACGACGCATATTCCTTAAATCGGAATCGATTTAAGGATAAAACTTTGCAGCAATTCAAAGTGCGACAGCGTCCTTTGCGCGTTTGAAAAGACGCACGGCGCTGTGAAAAACGAGGAGATTTCGTGATGACCAGCCCGGCCGCTTATGACGACAACAACATCTTCGCCAAGATCCTCCGCGGCGAAATCCCCTCACACCGGGTTTACGAGGATGAGCATACCATCGCCTTCATGGATGTGATGCCGCAGGCGCCGGGCCATGTGCTCGTCCTTCCGAAGGCGGCGTCGCGCAATATTCTGGATGCCGATCCAGCCACCCTTACCCATGCGATCATCGTCGTCCAGAAGATCGCCAATGCGGTGAAAGACGTCTTCGACGCCGATGGCGTGTTCATCGCCCAGTTCAACGAGCCGGCCGCCGGTCAAACGGTGTTCCATCTACATTTCCACGTTATCCCGCGGCATGAGGGCATGGCCCTCAAGCCGCATTCCGGCAAAATGGAGGACGGTGCCGTGCTGGCCGGCAATGCCGAAAAGATCAGGGCGGCACTGACGTAAGGTCGGCCCTGCCGGTATCTAGCTCGGATGCCTCGCGTTTGCGTGCGGTCGTCAGTCAATCGATTACCGGCGAGCCTCCTCAGAGGGGCGGCATCCTGGCAGCGCTCCGCCGCTCTCCCATGGTCGGCGCAGATCTCGACCTCACGCGCCCTCGTGAGGAAGGTCGCAAAGTCGATCCTTGATGCGCTATCTGCTCGACACGAACATTCTCAGCATTGTCACCAAGCCGGCGCCATCGGAGTCCCTGCTGGCCTGGATGGCCGCTCAGACCGACACAGACCTCTTCATTTCCTCCCTTACCGTCGCCGAGATCCGATGCGGCGTTCTCGATAACCCTGCCGGCAAGAAGCGCGATCAGTTGGAGGCATGGTTTTCAGGGCCGGAGGGTCCGCAGGCCCTATTTGCCGATCGTATCCTCGCATTCGACGAGAAGGCCGGTCTGATCTGGGCACGGCTGATGGCTGATGGAAGGACCAAAGGCCGACCACGCAGCGGCCTCGACATGATCATCGCGGCTGTCGCCGAGGCCAACGGATGCATTGTCGTCACGGATAACGAGAAAGATTTCGACGGGATCGATATCGTCAATCCGCTGCGATATCCTTCATGACCGGTATCCCCTATCCCATCGTTCCCGTTGACGCTCTTCTCGACTGAATTTCTTTCGCACCTCTGAATGGACAAAATCATGATCCGCCACACTGTAGCATTCCGCCTGAAGCACGAAGCTGGCTCGGCCGAAGAAACGTCATTCCTCGCTGGCGCGCTGGTGCTTGCCAATATCCCGAGCGTTCGGAATTTCGAGCAGCTTCGGCAGACGAGTCCAAAGAATGATTTTACCTTCGGCTTCTCGATGGAGTTCGACGATCAGGCTGGCTATGACGTCTACAACGTCCATCCACTGCATGTCGCCTTCGTGCGCGACCGCTGGGTGCCCGAGGTCGCCGACTTTCTCGAGATCGACTACACCGAACTCTGAAAGGGCGCATGTAGATCCGGAAACGAAAAAGGCCGCGGGTGACGCGGCCTTTTCCAATTCGGTGACGGTATCTTACTTCTTGCGTGGAACCTTCGGAACCGCGCTTCCCTTCTTCGGGGCGTCGCGGACCTCAGGCTCGGCCTGCGGCACCGCTTTGGCGCGGGTCTTGCGGGCCGCCTTCGTCTTCAGCTCGCCGTCATCCCCATCATCGCCTTCGGGATGCACGACCTCGGCTTCGGGCTTCGGCTTGATCGGCGCCGTTTCCGAAATGGCTTCGAGCACGATGCCGGGTTTGCCGTCTTCCTTCGGGCCGACGGTGACGTTGACGACGCCGCCCTTCTTCAGCTTGCCGAAGAGGATTTCGTTGGCGAGCGGCTTCTTGATCGTATCCTGAATGACGCGAGCAAGCGGGCGGGCGCCCATCTTCTCGTCGTAACCCTTTTCCGCCAGCCAGGCGATCGCGTCCTCATGCAGGTCGAAGGTGACGTTCCTTTCGGAAAGCTGGGCCTCCAGCTGCATGATGAACTTCTGCACGACCTTGTGGATGACGGCCGTCGGCAACGCCGCGAAAGGAATGATCGCGTCGAGACGGTTGCGGAATTCCGGCGTGAAGAGACGGGTCAGCGCCTCTTCGTCCTCGCCGGTGCGCTTGGACGAGCCGAAGCCGATCGCCGCCTTGGCCATTTCGGATGCGCCCGCATTGGTCGTCATGATCAGGATGACGTTGCGGAAGTCGATCTTCTTGCCGTTATGGTCGGTCAGCGTGCCGTGGTCCATGACCTGCAAGAGGATATTGTAGATGTCGGGATGCGCTTTCTCGATTTCGTCGAGCAGGACCACGCAATGCGGATGCTGATCGACGCCATCGGTCAAAAGGCCGCCCTGGTCGAAGCCGACATAGCCGGGAGGTGCGCCGAGCAGACGCGAAACCGTATGCCGCTCCATATATTCCGACATGTCGAAGCGCAGCAATTCGACGCCGAGCGACGAGGCAAGCTGCTTTGCCACCTCGGTCTTGCCGACGCCGGTCGGACCGGAGAAGACATAGGCGCCGATCGGCTTGTTCGGCTCGCGAAGACCGGCACGCGCCAGCTTGATCGAGGTCGAAAGGGCTTCGATCGCGATATCCTGGCCGTAGACCACCGAACGCAGTTCCTGCTCGAGATTGGCGAGCACGGCTTCGTCGTCCTTGGAGACGGTCTTCGGCGGAATGCGCGCCATCGTGGCGACCGTCGCCTCGATCTCCTTTTCGGTGATCAGCTTGCGGCGCTTCGACGGCGGCAGCAGCATCTGGGCCGCACCGGTTTCGTCGATCACGTCGATCGCCTTGTCGGGCAGCTTGCGGTCGGAGATGTAACGGGCCGACAGTTCGACCGCCGACTTGATGGCGTCGTTCGAATAACGCAGGTGGTGATATTCCTCGAAATAAGGCTTCAGGCCCTTCATGATCTCGATCGCATCATCGATCGACGGCTCGCTGACATCGATCTTCTGGAAACGACGGACCAGTGCCCGGTCCTTCTCGAAGAACTGGCGGTATTCCTTGTAGGTGGTCGAGCCGATGCAGCGAATCGCGCCCGATGACAGGGCCGGCTTCAGGAGGTTCGATGCATCCATTGCGCCGCCCGAGGTGGCGCCGGCGCCGATCACCGTGTGGATCTCGTCGATGAAAAGCACGGCGCCCGGATATTCCTCCAGTTCCTTGACGACCTGCTTCAGGCGTTCCTCGAAATCGCCGCGGTAGCGCGTGCCGGCCAGGAGCGTGCCCATGTCGAGCGAGAAGATCGTCGCATCGGCAAGCGCTTCCGGAACCTTGCCTTCGACGATGCGCTTGGCAAGGCCTTCGGCGATCGCCGTCTTGCCGACGCCGGGATCACCGACATAGAGCGGATTGTTCTTCGAACGGCGGCACAGGATCTGGATCGTGCGGCTGACCTCGGCGTGACGGCCGATCAGCGGATCGATCTTGCCGCCCTTGGCCTTCTCGTTGAGATTGACGCAATAGGCCTTGAGCGCATCCTGCTGCTTCTTCGGGCCGCCCTCTTCCTCGCCGCCGCGCGCCGTCGGCTTACTGCTTTCGGCTTCCTCCTCGGCGCCGCGCGGGGGACGCACATCCGAAGCGCCCGGCCGCTTGCCGATGCCATGGGAGATATAGTTGACGGCATCGTAGCGGGTCATCTCCTGCTCCTGCAGGAAATAGGCGGCATGGCTTTCGCGCTCGGCGAAAATGGCGACGAGCACGTTAGCGCCGGTCACCTCCTCGCGGCCGGACGATTGCACGTGGATGACGGCACGCTGGATGACGCGCTGGAAGCCGGAGGTCGGCTTCGAATCCTCGTCATAACCGGTGATCAGGTTGGAAAGTTCGTTATCGACATATTCGACGAGCGTCTTGCGCAACGCGTCGAGATCGACATTGCAGGCACCCATGACCGCGGCCGCATCGGCATCGTCGATCAGGGCGAGCAGCAGATGCTCGAGCGTCGCATATTCGTGGTGCCGCTCGTTGGCAAAGGTCAGTGCCTGATGGAGCGCCTTCTCTAAACTAGGCGAAAATGTTGGCACGTTCAGATCCTCACTTCTTTTCCATGACGCATTGCAGCGGATGCTGGTGTTGCCGGGCGAAGTCCATCACCTGGCTGACCTTCGTTTCCGCTACCTCGTATGTGAATATTCCGCATTCGCCGACGCCGTGGTTATGGACATGGAGCATGATGCGGGTGGCACTTTCACGATCCTTCTGAAAAAAACGCTCCAGAATATGGATGACGAATTCCATGGGAGTGTAGTCGTCATTCAAAAGCAGCACGCGATAGAGGTTGGGCTTCTTGGTCTTCGGCTTGGTGCGTGTGATGACCGAGGTTCGATTTGCGTTGTCCCCGTTCCTTTCGCTGTCGTTCTGCATCCGGATCGGCTTTGCGATCATTGTCATTCATTCCTCAAGCAATCCGGCAGAGCATGGGAGGGTGCTTTTCCCGCCGAATATCTGAAACACTAACTTAGTTCATAATAGGCTGATTTTAAGCCCCCTGTCAGACACTGCAATCAAGAAATGGCCCGCATGCACGGGAAAGACCAAAAAAGTCCCCGAAGCATGTCGCGCAAAACCGTGCAACGGTTTTGCGCGACATGCGTAAAAACAAAGACCTAAAGCGCGAAGGGCGAATCTGAAAGATTGCGACGTGCTTTAGCCGATCCCAGCGGGCGCCGCAGCGAAAGTGGAAACAAAAAGACCGGCTACAGATGCGTAGCCGGTCCTCGTTTTTCAATATGTAGCGCAGGTTGCGCTTTAGAAATCATTTCATGCAGCAGCAGGCGTCGCCGACGGCGCAGACTTGGCGGTCTTGACGACGGCAGCGGCGATCGGCGCTTCATAGGGCTTATAGGCTGATTTGGCGAGATCGGCATACATCTCACTGAGCTTCGTCGTCTCGGAGACAAAACCTTCAAAATATGCCTTAACGTAGTTCGTCTGCAGCTCGAAAGCGGCCTCGAAGCTCTTGACGCCGGCCAGCGTCTCGAAATGCGTCACCGCGTCCTGAAAGGATTTCTTCGAATATTCAGTGGCTTCAGCGGCGATCGCCTGAAAGCCCTTGGTCGTGTCGGAATAGGTTCTCAGTGCCGTGTCCACGGCTTCCTTGCTCTTCTTGTTAGCATCGTCAAAGTTGAACATTAGCCATCCTCCGTTGGGCTGTTGGTGGCGGCAGGGTAGCTGCAATGCACAAATAGTCAAGTAGTCTTGTGCGCTGCAAAACATCTACTGGTTGCATTACAATAACATAACAAAGCCTGCGAGCCGGGGCACGTACGTCTTTAACTGATTTTGCTAAAATATATCAGAATGCCGCAACCGGAAGTTTTGAATAAATTCTCTCTTTGAATCGAAAAAACGAAAAAGGACCGAACGGATCGCGCCGTTCGGTCCTTTTGAAGCTTTCGAACGCGATCAGAGATCGACGTCAAGGATCGCCATCGAAAAGTTGTAGGAGCGGTCGCCGTCCTCGTCATCGATATAGACGACACCCAGAAATTCTTCGCCGAGATAGACTTCCGCAGAATCATCCTTGCGCGGACGCGCCTTGACGATCATCTGCGGGTTGAACATGCGCTTGAAATAGGCGTCGAGCTTCTTGATTTCTTCTGGCTTCACTCTGTCATCTCCGTAAGCGGTCTTGATTGGCCGCTTCTTGCACAGGAAATGCAGCGGTGTAAAGGCAAGGTTGCCGTTTGCTGATGGCCCTCCCGCTCGGATCCCGCCGACTTTTCCTATCCTTAGTTTCCAACGGGCGCTCAGATATCGGCGCCGATCACTTGGTCCATGTTGCGCGACGGCTCGGAACAACCGGCCTCGCCGACGACCTTGGCCGGCACGCCCGCCACCGTCTTCTTGGGCGGCACCGCCTTCAGGACGACGGAGCCGGCGGCGACGCGTGAGCAATAGCCGATCTCGATATTGCCGAGGATCTTGGCGCCGGCGCCGATCATGACGCCGGAGCCGATCTTCGGATGGCGGTCGGCGCCCTCCTTGCCGGTGCCGCCGAGTGTGACGCCGTGCAGGATCGAGACGTTGTCGCCGATGACGGCCGTCTCGCCGACGACGAGTCCGGTGGCGTGATCGAGGAAGATGCCCTTGCCGATCCGGGCGGCCGGATTGATGTCGGTCTGGAAGACGCTGGAGGAGCGGCTCTGCAGATAAAGCGCGAAATCACGCCGGCCGCGGTTCAGCAGCCAATGGGCCAGACGATGGGTCTGCAGCGCATGGAAGCCCTTGAAATAAAGCACCGCCTCCATGAAACGCAGGCAGGCTGGATCGCGATCGTAGATCGCTTGGATATCGACGCGCAGGATGGAGCTCCAGTCAGGCCAGTCGAGGAGCATTTCCTCGAAGGTCTGGCGAAGCAGGTTCGCCTGCATGTCGGGGTGATCGAGACGTTCGCAGATGCGGTGGATGACGCATTCCTCGAGCGAATGGTAGTTGATCACCGTAGAATAAAGGAAGGCGGCGAGAACCGGATCCCGTTCGGCGGCGAGCCGGGCTTCCTCGCGCAGGCTGTCCCAGATGGGATCCATCACCTTCAGAGGATGACCTGTGTCAAAAGCACGGATGTCAGTCTTTGCGACCATCGCCGCTCTCCTCGCTGCCAACAGGAATGCCATTTTCGGAATGCCAATATATAGATGAAAACGCCAATAACATAAATGGGTGTCGTCGCCATGGTTTTTTAGCATGGTTTTTCGGCATCACGATGTTGTCAGCGATGGGCGACCCTTGCATAGAAGGCCAGCACCGCCTGCTTGAAAACCCTGTCGCCGACGGCAAGCATATGATCGCGGCCCGGAATATCGAGCGCTTCGGCCTTTTGCATCAGCGCCGCCAATTCCTGCGGCGAGCCGGCGATATCATCCTTGGTGCCGACGCCGATCAGCGTCGGCATGTCGAGCTTGGCCATATCGGAGCGGGCGACGAGATCGCGCGAGCCGCGGATGCAATCGGCAAGAGCGACCCGGTCGCTCTTCGTCTGCTCGGCGAAGGCGCGGAACATACGGCCGCGGGCGTGCGTCACTTCGTCGAGCGAGGGGGCAAGCAGCGCATCGGCGATCGGGTCCCAGTCGCCGACGCCGTCGGTCATGCCGATGCCGAGGCCGCCGAGCACCAGTGAACGGACGCGATGCGGATTGGCAAGCGCTGCAAAGACGGAAATGCGCGCGCCCATCGAATAGCCCATGACGTTGGCTTCCGGGATGCCGAGATGATCGAGCAAGGCGATCGCATCGCCAGCCATGACCCAGGGACGATAGGCTTCGGCATCGTGCGGCTTGTCGCTTGCGCCGTGGCCGCGATTGTCGATGGCAATCACCCGGTAGCCGGCATCGCCGAGCGTCTTCAGCCAGCCCGGATGCACCCAGTTGACGTTGGCGGTCGAGGCAAAGCCGTGGATCAGCAATACGGGGACGCCGGCCGGATCGCCCTCATCGAAGAAGGCGAGTTGCAGTCCGTCATGGGTGAAGCTTGAAAATGTGGGCGTATTCAGGTTCATCGGGCCTTCCCTTTTGGCGCGACCATAGTCGAGCGGCATTTCATCGTGAAGCCAAAAACTGTGGCTAAAAACTGTGCTTGGCGCGGCGGTTTGGCTCTACACATTTGCGGCGAAGGCTTATAAGGTTCGCGCACATTTCAAAGCATTCGGAGAGCGACATGGCCGGCCACAACATTCCCCACTTCCAGAACGACGGCGGTCACCGCGTTATCGAAGTCGGCGTCAAGGAATTCATGTGCACCGGCGCTTCGGCTCCCTTCGATCATCCGCATATCTTCATCGACATGGGCGACGACAACGAGAAGGTCTGTTCCTACTGCTCTACGCTCTATCGCTTCAATTCCGCGCTCAAGCCGAGCCAGACCAATCCGGCCGGTTGCGTTTTCCACGTGAAGGCGGCGTAGTCGGTCCAGATCCGGATCGGACGGGCAATGCCGATCGAACATGCCGCCATCATCGGCGCCGGGATATCAGGGCTGACCGCTGCCCTTGCGCTTTCGCGCCGGGGCATCAGTTCGGAGATCTTCGAGCAGGCGGGCGAACTCACCGACATCGGCGCCGGATTGCAGGTTTCGCCGAACGCTTCCTGCATCCTTGCCGAACTCGGTATCCTTGAAGGCCTGTCAAAGGTCTGGCTCGAGCCCGACGCGATCCGGCTGATATCGGGTGGGTCGCTTCGCCAGCTCGCGGCGGTGCCGGCCGGCAAATTCGCGCGGGAACGCTGGGGCGCTCCCTATGGCGTCCTCCACCGCACCACATTGCAGAAAGCGCTTTTGGCTGCGGTTACGGCCGATCCGCGCTGCCGGCTTCACCTTGGCGTAAGGATGGTCTCGATCCTACCGCCTTTCGAGCGCGCGGCCGATGTTGTCATCGGCGCCGACGGCGTCTGGTCGAAGCTGCGGCAATTCTTTCCGGGCAGCCCCTCGCCGCGCTTTTCCGGCAATATCGCCTACCGCTTTACCATTGCCGAAACGGAGGCGCCCGGTTTCCTCGACCGGGCAAGCGTTTCGGCTTTTCTCGGCGGTTCGGCGCATCTCGTCTGCTATCCGCTGAGGGAGACCGGCAGCTTCAACATGGTGGCGATTACCGCCGGCAATATCGCGCCACAGGCTTGGCAAAGCGAACCGACGGCCGAGCAGCGGGCGCAACTGCGGGCGCGCTTTTCCGGCTGGAACGCCGCCATCGTCTCGCTGCTCGACAGAAATAGGAAGCTGACGTTCTGGCCGCTGTTCGAAACCACATCAGGCGCATGGCAGGACGGCCGAAAGACGGTTCTGATCGGCGATGCCGCGCATGCGATGATGCCTTTTGCCGCCCAAGGAGCGGCGATGGCGATCGAAGACGCCTATGAACTGGCCGCATTTCTTTCGAACCGTCCCGTGGCGGAAGCGCTGGCGCTGTTCGAAAGACATCGGGCACCGCGCATTGCGAGGCTTCGCCAGCGCGGCGCCTTCAACCGGTTTGCCTATCATGCGAAAGGGCCGATCCGGATCGGCCGCGATCTCGTGCTCGGCCTCAAGCCGCCGCTAAGCCTCGCGGCAGATCTCGACTGGATCTACGGCTATCGGGCTGCAGATCTGCGTTGAGTTGCCAGCGACGACGAAGCGTGTCTGATCAGATCGCGCTTGCCGCGGCAAAACCCCGTTCGATATCGGCCTTGAGGTCAGCCACGTCCTCTATGCCGATCTGCAGGCGGATGACCGGACCGTCCGTCGGCGCCTTGGCGACCTTGCGATCGTTGAGATAGGCATGCAAAGCGAGGCTTTCAAAGCCACCCCAGGAATAGCCGAGACCGAAAATCCTGAGCGCGTCGAGGAAGGCATGCGCCTTTGCTCTTGATTTCTCGGGGCCGTCGGCGGCAAGCACGAAGGAAAAGATGCCGCTGGCGCCTTTGAAATCGCGCTTCCAGAGATGGTGCGAGGGGAAACTCGGCAGGGCCGGATGCAGCACGCGGGCGACATCCTCCCTGCCCTCCAGCCATTCTGCGATATGAAGCGCGCTTTCATAATGCCGCTCGAGGCGCAGGGCCATGGTGCGCAATCCGCGCAGGATCTGGTAGGCATCATCGGGTGCGCCGCAGATGCCGAGCACACCGTTTGCTTCCTTCAGCCTCTCCCAGTGCTCGGCATTGGCCGAAACCGTTCCGAGCAGAATGTCGGAATGGCCGGACGGATATTTCGTCGATGCGTGGATGGAGATATCGACGCCGTAATCGAGCGGCCTGAAATAGACCGGCGTCGCCCAGGTATTGTCCATCATGACGACGGCGCCATGGCGGTGCGCAACCGTCGAGATCGCCGGAATATCCTGCATTTCGAAGGTATTGGAGCCCGGAGCCTCGGTGTGGACGAGCTTGGTGTTCGGCCGGAACAACGCCTCAATGCCGGCGCCGATCGTCGGATCGTAATATTCCACCTCGACGCCGAGGCGCTTCAGCATCGTGTCGCAGAAATGGCGCGTCGGGCCATAGACCGAATCGACCACCAGCGCGTGATCGCCGGCAGCGACGAAACCCAGAAACGGAATGGTGACGGCCGCAAGGCCAGACGGCACAAGGATCGTGCCGGCCGAGCCTTCGAGTGCGTCGATCGCCTCGCAGAGCGCATCCGTCGTCGGGGTGCCGCGCGTTCCGTAGGTGTATTTCTGCGTGCGCGTCTCCATCGCCCGCGCATTCGGAAACAGCACCGTCGAGGCATGCACGACCGGCGGATTGATGAAGCCGTGATAGTCGAAAGGATCGTTGCCGATATGGGTCAGGCGGGTGTTGATGCCGGCATTCTGCAGCAAGCTGTCTTTGTCTTTCATGTCGGGAATAGCCTTTGGCGACGGAGACGCGAAACCGGACTTTTGGACGCCCCGCCATATCAGGTCAACCCCTTGGAGTTGATCGCCGGCGACGTAGCGAAGCGGTGGAAGCCACGATTTTCGCGTTATTTTTCCGCAATCAGGCGCCTATTTCATAGCCAAGTGCCCACGAACGCAGCGCAATCTCCCAAAATGCTGAAATTTGCCGCAATTATTGACCGCGACACTTGACCCTGGTGACATTTGCGACTGTGATAGAACAACTCGCGCCGGGAGGGTGTCGAGAAAATGGGGGGCGGCAGAGTTTTTCCGCCGGAACTTCCCACAAGAAAATACAAGACAACGGAAAAGGTTGGGAAAAAATGAAGAACAAGCTTCTGTCCGCAACGATCGGCGCAGCAGTTTTCGCTCTTGGCGCTTCGGCTGCTTCGGCCACGACACTCACGGATGTCAAGGCAAAGGGTTTCGTTCAGTGCGGCGTCAATACCGGCCTTACCGGCTTTGCCGCACCTGACGCTTCCGGCAATTGGGCC
Organism: Rhizobium sophorae; assembly: GCF_013087515.1. Taxonomy (GTDB): domain Bacteria; phylum Pseudomonadota; class Alphaproteobacteria; order Rhizobiales; family Rhizobiaceae; genus Rhizobium; species Rhizobium sophorae. The sequence goes on from NZ_JABFCN010000009.1 coordinate 107,297, forward strand.
GGCTTCGACGTCGACTTCTGCAAGGCCGTCGCTTCGGCCGTGTTCGGCGACCCCACCAAGGTCAAGTACACGCCGACAAATGCGAAGGAACGCTTCACCGCTCTGCAGTCCGGTGAAATCGACGTTCTCTCGCGTAACACCACTTGGACAATCAATCGCGACACCGCACTCGGCTTCAACTTCCGTCCCGTGACCTATTATGACGGTCAGGGCTTCATGGTTCGCAAGAGCCTGAATGTGAAGTCGGCTCTCGAACTCTCCGGCGCCGCAGTCTGCGTACAGTCGGGCACGACCACGGAATTGAACCTCGCCGATTACTTCAAGACGAACAATCTGCAGTACAATCCGGTCGTCTTCGAAAATCTTCCTGAGGTCAACGCGGCCTACGACGCCGGGCGTTGCGACGTTTACACGACCGACCAATCCGGTCTCTATTCGTTGCGTCTGACGCTGAAGAACCCCGACGAACACGTCATCCTTCCTGAGATCATCTCCAAGGAGCCACTTGGCCCGGCCGTCCGTCAGGGTGATGATCAGTGGTTCGATATCGTTTCCTGGACGGCTTATGCGCTGATCAATGCCGAAGAGTTCGGCATCACCCAGGCAAATGTCGACGAGATGAAGAACTCGCCGAACCCTGATATCAAGCGCTTCCTCGGCAGCGAGACCGACACCAAGATTGGTACCGATCTCGGCCTGACCAATGATTGGGCCGCCAACGTCATCAAGGGCGTCGGCAATTATGGCGAAATCTTCGAGCGCAACATCGGCCAGGGCAGCCCGCTTAAGATCGAACGCGGCTTGAATGCTCTGTGGAACAAGGGCGGCATCCAGTACGCACCGCCGGTTCGCTAATCGAGCTTTGGCATGAAATGCCGGGAAGGCGGCCGAGCCGCCCTCCCATCTTCCAAAAGTAAAAAGAAAGCCCGAAAACGGGCACAAGGGGATTGGCGCGGCATGACGCATGGGGCTGTGGATAGGACACCTTTGCATGACACCGGCTGGAGTTTCCGGTCGGCAATGTACGACCCGAAATACCGGAGCATATTTTACCAGCTTCTAACAATCGTTGTTCTCGTGGGCTTTGTATGGTGGGTGGCCCACAACACTGCCGTGAACCTTGCCCGCAGCAACACGGCATCGGGTTTCGGCTTTCTTCGCGGTCGCGCCGGTTTCGAAATCGGCCAGTCGCTGATCACCTTTTCGAGTGACTCGACTTATGCGCGCGCACTTCTCGTCGGTATTCTGAATACCTTGCTGGTGGCGGTGACCGGTATCTTCACGGCGACCATCATCGGCTTCCTGATCGGGATCGGCCGGCTGTCGCGCAATTGGCTAATTGCCAAGCTTTGCACGGTCTATGTCGAGGTTTTCCGCAACATTCCGCCGCTGCTCGTCATCTTTTTTTGGTATCTCGGCGTTCTCTCCGTTTTGCCGCAGCCGCGCGAGTCGGTGGGTCTGCCGTTCAGCATGTACCTCAACAACAGAGGACTGGCCTTCCCGAAGCCGATCTTCGACACGGGCATGATAGCGGTCGGCATCGCCCTGCTGATTGCGATTGTCGCCACCATCATCATCGCGCGCTGGGCCCACAAACGCCAGGCCGCAACCGGCCAGCCGTTCCACACCGTATGGACGTCGATCGCGCTGATCGTCGGCTTGCCATTGCTGGCCTTCGTTGTCTCCGGCTTTCCGCTCACCTTCGACGTTCCGGTCGCCGGAAAATTCAACCTGACGGGCGGCTCCGTCGTCGGCCCCGAATTCATGTCGCTGTTTCTCGCTCTGTCCTTCTATACCGCCTCGTTCATCGCCGAGATCGTTCGCGGCGGCATTCGCGGCGTTCCAAAGGGACAATCCGAAGCAGCCGGAGCGCTGGGGCTGCATCCGTCAAGCGTGACGAGACTTGTCGTGGTGCCGCAGGCGCTGCGCATCATCATTCCGCCGCTGACGAGCCAGTACCTGAACCTGACCAAGAACTCCTCACTCGCCATCGCGATCGGTTTCTCGGATCTCGTTGCCGTCGGTGGCACGATCCTCAATCAGAGCGGTCAAGCGATCGAGATCGTCTGCATCTGGGGTATCGTCTATCTCAGCTTGAGTATTCTCACGTCGCTGTTCATGAATTGGTTCAATGCCAAGATGGCACTGGTGGAGAGATAAGATGTCGGTCGCCGATAAACCGTTTGTCAGAACGTCCATCCTTGCCGCCGAACCGCCGCCGCCCGGCGAGAGGGGAGCCGTCGCCTGGATACGTCGCAATCTCCTGGCAACTCCGAAGGACGTGATCCTGACAATTCTGGCTCTTGCGCTCATTGCATGGGCGGTGCCGCAGCTCGTCAACTGGCTGTTCATCCAGGCCGTGTGGTCCGGGCCGGACCGCACATTCTGCGCGACGACGATCCAGGGCGGCATCCAGCCTGACGGCTGGAGCGGTGCATGCTGGGCCTTCATCAGCGCCAAGTACGATCAGTTTATATTCGGCCGCTATCCGCTCGGTGAGCGTTGGAGGCCGGCGATCGTCGGGATCCTATTCATTCTGCTGCTAATTCCAATGCTGATCCCGTCGGCGCCGCGCAAGGGTCTGAACGCCATTCTTCTGTTCGCCGTCCTGCCGGTCATCGCCTTCTGGCTTCTTCACGGCGGCTTCGGCCTCGAAGTGGTGGAGACTCCACTCTGGGGCGGGTTGATGGTGACGCTCGTCCTGTCCTTTGTCGGTATTGCCGTCTCCTTACCCTGCGGCATTCTGCTTGCGTTGGGGCGCCGCTCGAAGATGCCTGTCATCCGGATGCTCTGCGTTACCTTCATCGAGGTCATTCGAGGCGTTCCGCTGATCACCGTTCTGTTCATGGCAAGTGTCATGCTGCCGCTCTTCCTTCCCACAGGCTGGAACGTGGACAAATTGCTGCGGGCGCTGATCGGCGTGTCGATCTTCACGTCGGCCTATATGGCGGAAGTGATCCGCGGCGGCCTTCAGGCGATCCCGAAGGGACAATTCGAAGGCGCAGATTCGCTTGGCCTCGGCTATTGGCAGAAGACCCGACTGATCATCATGCCGCAGGCCATCAAGCTGGTCATCCCGAGCATCGTGAACACCTTCATCGGAACGTTCAAGGACACGTCGCTGGTCACCATTATCGGCATGTTCGATCTGCTTGGCATCGTCAAGCTGAACTTCTCCGATGCCAACTGGGCAAGCTCCGTCACGCCGATCACGGGTCTGATCTTCGCGGGCTTCATCTTCTGGCTGTTCTGCTTCGGCATGTCGCGCTATTCAGGCTTCATGGAACGCCATCTCGATACCGGCCACAAACGATAAGAACGCTAAAACGATAAGAATGAGGGAAAACAATCATGGCTGAAGCTCCAGCAAAAAAGCTCACCGTTTCCGCAACGGAAGTGGCGGTCGAGATCGTCAACATGAACAAGTGGTACGGCGATTTCCACGTGCTGCGCGACATCAACCTCAAGGTCATGCGCGGCGAGCGCATCGTCATTGCCGGTCCGTCAGGCTCGGGCAAATCGACGATGATCCGCTGCATCAACCGCCTGGAAGAGCATCAGAAGGGCCGCATCATCGTCGACGGCACCGAGCTCACCAATGATCTGAAGAAGATCGACGAGGTGCGGCGTGAAGTCGGCATGGTGTTCCAACACTTCAATCTCTTCCCGCATCTGACGATTCTGGAAAACTGCACGCTGGCGCCGATCTGGGTCCGAAAAATGCCGAAGAAGCAGGCCGAAGAAGTGGCCATGCACTTCCTGAAGCGGGTCAAGATTCCGGAACAGGCCAACAAATATCCGGGCCAGCTCTCCGGCGGCCAGCAACAGCGCGTGGCGATCGCCCGGTCGCTGTGCATGAACCCGAAGATCATGCTGTTCGACGAGCCGACCTCCGCACTCGATCCCGAAATGATCAAAGAAGTGCTCGACACTATGGTTGGCCTTGCCGAGGAAGGCATGACCATGCTCTGCGTCACGCACGAAATGGGCTTTGCCCGTCAGGTGGCCAACCGCGTCATCTTCATGGACCAGGGCCAGATCGTCGAGCAGAATTCGCCGGCCGAGTTCTTCGACAATCCGCAGCACGAACGCACCAAGCTGTTCCTCAGCCAGATCCTGCACTAAAGCGCGGTTGCGATCTTTCAGATTCGCGTACCGCGCTTTAGGTCTTTGTTTTCCGCATTCTTTGTCGCAAACCGCTGGACACTTTCGCGAGACATGCTTTAGATCAAAGTATTCTTTGAAAAGACCCGCCGAACCCTGTGGCTCGGCGGGTCTTTTCACGTTTAGCGGGAGGCTGTCGCCTGCAGCAGACTGCAGAGACCGGCAAGTCCGGAATCGGAGCCGCCTGAACCGGAGATATCGGCGCAACGGACGAGCATCTTGCGCTGCTCATTGACAGGCCTCGCCCGGAAGGCCTCCAGGGTGCGGATCTGGGACGCGCTGAGGCTGCGCTCAGCCGCGGGTCTCCCGCTGCTGCCTGCCCCATCTGCCCTGCCGATGGCGAGATTGGCATCGACGCCATTACCGCTGCCGACTGCGGCCGTGGCGTTGGCATCGATTCCATTGGAAACGCCGGTGCGCGCATTGAGATCGGCATTGACGCCGCGCCCGCCACCGATCCTGGCGTTGGCGTCTGCGTCGAGACCGTTGCCACCGCCGATACCGGCATTGACATCGGCATCGATGCCCCGGCCACCACCTGCATTGGCGGTCGCATTGGCATTGACGCCGCTCGAGCCGCCGACGGAAGCATTGGCATCGGCGCTGACGGCATTGCCTGCATTCACCGACACACCGACATCGATTGCACGCGCATCGCTTGCCGGCATGGCAAGGAGAGCGCAGGTAGATGCGAGCACTGCAAGGGAGACTCTATTGTGGTTATGGGTCATATTTTCCTCCGTTTCATTCCGCCGAACCATCTGCCCGGCAGCCGAAAATCGAGGAACGCGCGTACCTTCGATCGACCGGACGCCTGCAACTATAGGACGTCCATGGCAAGGCAACGTAAAGAGATGACAAATGTTTCACAGCATGGCGCGGCAAGTCGGTTTGGCGGCGTGCAATGATGTTTCACGGTTATTGAATTCCGAATTGCCTGACCGACTGTGCCAAAAGCGGGCATGTCTGATGACAGTCGGAAGGCTGCTGAAGTATTCCCTCCGATTGCGCAGCAATCTTGAACCGGCGGCGAGCAATCCTATGGCAGCTGTTCCTTATGATGGACCACAGCTGTCCCGGGCATTGGCTTTTCCACCAACGATTGAACATGCTAAAAATAACTCCCTTTCCGCCTGGATATATCAAGCGGGAAGTCCATGTTTCAGCATGTTCTCACCTGAGGGAACTGGAGGTTTAAAATGGGTATTTTCGACAAGATCAAAAATGCAATCTTCGGAGAGGCGAAAGCAGCCGAACCCGTTGCTGCCGGCGTGCCGAAGACAGAGCCGGCGCAAGCGCCTGCCTCACCGTCGGCAGCCCCCAGTCCGGCGCCTGCGGCCCCTGCCCCGCAGAGCAAGCCGGTCCCCACGGCCACCGCGCCAGGCACAGCCACAGTCGATATCGTCCCGATCCTCGATGCGGCTGTAAAGAAGAGCGGTCAGAAACTCGATTGGCGCCGCTCTATTGTAGACCTGATGAAAGCCGTCGGGATGGATGCGAGCCTGACCGAGCGCAAGGAACTTGCCGCTGAACTCGGCTATACCGGCGACACCAACGATTCCGCAAAAATGAACATGTGGCTGCACAAGGCGCTGATGAAGCGGCTTTCGGAAAATGGCGGCACGGTCCCGGCCGATCTCCTGGATTAATCAACGGCGGATGGCTGCCGCCATTTCTACGACGGCAGCCACCCGGCAAGGTCTCGCGCCGATGCGGAGGGAACAAGGAGTCCGCTTGCCCGCAGGCGTTGGAACCAATAACGTCGCGCTCGATTACTTCAAAAATCGATCATGGAGAATTAAATCCGATGAGATTGATGGCAGTCGTTGGTCTTGCACTGAGCTTGGGCTGTATCTCGGCCGCAGAATCCCCTTCAAACTATCAATCCTATAGCGGCATTCGGGTCGATACCGACCCGGTCCTCCTGGCTCGATACGACAAGGCGCTTCAACGCTGCGTGCCGGAGGCGAGCTCCTGGCGGCGCGGCTCGCCGGATCCGCAAAGCCTGCATTACAACGCGGCGCTCAGAAATTGCCTCTATAGACGCAGCTTCGTCGACAGAGGCGTCTACGCCTATCCTATCCCGAAGGTCTACTTCGATCACTTCCTGGATCGCTGAAAAGAGCCGAGCCCTTCAGAGGCCTATCAAACAGAAACCCCGCCATTTTGGCGGGGCTGTCCTCAATCGCGATGCTGCGACCTCTGCATAGTTCCTTAAATCGGAAAGACGCGCGGCGTTATAGTCAGCGTTTGCCGCCAGCTGGCGGGCGGCCCTTGCCCGCCGGGCGATTGCCGCTTCCGGACGAGGTCTTGGCATCGTTGCCCTGACCGAAGTTGGTGCCGCCGAGATGGCCACCGCCGCTGGTATTGGCAACCTGGCGCTGCGCTTTGCGCAACAGTGCCTCTGCATTGGTCTTGCTCATGAAATTCTCCTCGATGGCTGGAAAACCCAGCCGGAATGCCGCCCCTGACATCCGCGGTCAAGGACCGAAGGCATATCAGGCAGCGACGATGGGTGTTGGCGGGAGGCTTGTGTCGATCAAAGAATTGCCTGCGTTCATGACGATCCCCCCTCAACCGGCATGACAATCACCCTCCGGCTGCTACCGGACGGCGCAGAAATCGATTTTGAAAGGAAAGATCAGCTGGGACGCCAGGGCGCAAACCAAGCTCGACAAGCAATTTCGATAGAAGAATCAATAAGACGGCAATGTGTTTAAAACAAGTTCCCGGCTTCTGGTTGGAAAGGCATTGCCGACTGCTTTTGCCGATTTCATAGAGGATGATCATGACGCAGCTCGGGTTGGAACACTTCTTGCAGAGTTACTAATATGTTTATGATGCAAGGACCAAATGTCATGAATCGGTACACATCGCATCAGTTTCCCGCACTGAGGATCCTCATGAGCGGCCAAGATAAATACAGCGTCGTCAGAACCCTCGGCGACGCAGCCACCATGCTCATTTCCGAATGGCCCGGCGATGATGGCGAGGAGTATGTTGTCGCGGTGAGGACATGCCTCGACGCCATCCGCGGAACCACGCCCCCAAACGCCGCGCGGGAAGCGCTGATCAGAGCGGCGGATGAAGCCGGCATCCGCTACCTCTCGGTCGTTCACTGAGATCGCTCGAGCAGATTCCGGAGAAGAATTTGAGGAAGCGCTCGAGCAGTGCAGATCCGCCGCGATTTTCGCTTCTGCCCAGCTCATAGCCTGTCCTGGCGCTTCTCCCGTGACATCAGTTGGCTAACCACTGCAGCAGAGAGCGCGTCGTCGGCATATCCAAACGTACCCGCTGTTTTGACCTCCGTAGCGGCGCGCATCAACGCACCCAGCGCGGCCCGCGCGAAAGAGCCGCCGACACTCACGCGGCGCACTCCGACGCTCGACAGTTCGGCAACAGAGTATTTTCGCGCTTTCAAACCCATGACCACGTTGACCGGCTTGTCCACGGCTGCGCAAACGGTTCTGATTGCCTCGATATCAGGCAAGCCGGGGGCGTAAAGCACATCTGCCCCAGCGGCCGAAAACGCTTGCAGCCGTTCGATGGTATCGTCCAGATCGGGTCTCTCCCAAAGATAGTTCTCCGCCCGCGCCGTTAGAAGGAAAGGCAGATCGCGTGCCGCCTCCGCTGCAGCATGGATGCGTTCGACGGCCTGCGATAGTTCGTAGATCGGGGCAGCAGGATTGCCTGTCGCGTCTTCGATCGATCCGCCGACAAGTCCGATTTCGCAGGCCAAGCGGATGGTTTCCGCACAGGTTTCTGGCGACGCACCGAAGCCATCTTCAAGATCAGCAGAGACAGGAAGATCAGCAGCGCCAACGATCTCGGCGGCGTTCTCAAGAACCTCATCGCGTCCAAGGCTCGCGAATGAATCCAACTTGCCTTTGGAAAAGGCGTAACCCGCGCTGGTGGTCGCGAGCGCTTCGAAGCCAAGGCTCGCGAGAAGGCGAGCCGAACCGGCGTCCCACGGGTTCGGGATGACAAAGGCACTGTCCCCCTGGTGAAGTGCCTTCATCGCTCGAACTTGGCCTTTTGATCCATAAACGCCTCCCCTCGCCGGTGACTGAAGGTGAGACTAGCGCTGCGAGAACGAAATGTGAACACGCTCCCCGAACTTGCTTTGGAGAGAATAGCGACGATGGCTCTTGGGGCGCCTTTCCGTCAGTCTCAAGCTCCTGGACCAAACATGAGTCCGCAACAGAGGCCGAAACCAGCTATTACCCATGTCTCGGTATGGACAATTGAAATGATGGCGACCCCTGCAGGAATCGAACCTGCGACAACCTGCTTAGAAGGCAGGTGCTCTATCCAGCTGAGCTAAGGGGCCGTCCGGCGGCCGCGTCTCACGAGCGCGACCGGATGGCATATCTGGACCAGAAATCTCAATGCGTCCAGGGTTGCGTGCGGGTATAGCGAAAATTGTCCGGATAGGCGACGACCTGGCGGACCGGATCCTTCGGCGCGATGACGCGGTATTCGATGCCGTTGCGCTGGGCGTAGGCCTCGGCGAGTTCCTGCGTTTCGAAGGTGAGCTTCACCTGCTGGCGCATATCGCCCGAGGAGGTGTAGCCCATGATCGGATCGATCTTGCGCGGCGACTCCTGATCAAATTCAAGCACCCAGAGATGGGTCTTGGCCTTGCCGGACTGCATGGCGGTCTTGGCTGGACGATAGATCTTGGCAGACATGACTGCAGCGTCTCCGACTATGCGGGCAACGCCCGCCTTTCCTGGTCTCTATCCCGTTACCGGCCCGCTCTCGGGCCTTGGCTTCATCGCTGACGATAATGCCAAGAGATGAATTTTGCTTAGCCGCGAATCCCCGCTTTTTCAAGAAAAAAGGCGGTGTGCGACACGGCTGCCGACTCCGTTCGCATGACGGCCGACACCGCCTCCTTTCAAACCAGGTGATTGTCGGCCGGATTTCGCAATATTTCCGCTTGTCTCACCTTGTGATCACAACCTGATTGCCGCAGCCAGCCCTCGGCACTACTTTACGGGCCAGTCGCTTTCAGTGGATTTGCACTCATGATCAAACGTTCGGCGGAGTTCAATGCCATTGTGATTGGGGCCAGCATCACGGCGTTCTTCTACGTTGTCATCAGCTACGCCCAATATATCGGCCTGATCGCCCAAGGCTGAGGCAGCCTTGTCCTGACGTACAATTGCGCCAGGCAGACCGAACTCGTGCCCCTGGCAAGCAGGCTGGTGGCCTATCAAGATTTTTCTGTCTTGCATCCACAGGTCCGGCGAGGAATCTTCGGCCAGAGCTGGATTTATGGGTTGCGACGGCGAAGTGAACCGTGTATCTCCCCTGCCATTCACGGCACGGAGTGTAGCGCAGCCTGGTAGCGCATCTGGTTTGGGACCAGAGGGTCGGGAGTTCGAATCTCTCCACTCCGACCATTCAAATATCCCGATATTGTTGAATTCCTTGACAGGCGCACCTCTGCTCGTGGTCGCGCGCCGTCACTTCGCCTTCTTCGTTGTCGTGGCGCTGACGATCCTGTCGCCGGGCTTGATTCCCAGTTTGGCGACGATGCCGGCGTTGAGTTCGACGACGTATTTCACCGCGACCGTCGAATCGATGATGTCGCGCGAATAGGGCGTCGCGTTTTCCTTGATGTGACGGATCGTGCCGGTGTCGTCGGCAAAAAGCATGTCGAGCGGCAGGATGGTGTTTTCCATCCACATGGTGACGCGCCGCGGCTGGTCGAAATCGAAGATCATGCCGGCATCATCGGCCATCGTCTTGCGAAACATCAGGCCGTGGGCGCGCTGATCCGGGGTCGCGGCGATCTCGACGGTGAAATGCAGCACCTTGCCGGCAGCGGTCTGGATGAGCAGCGGCTCCTTGTCGAACCGCATCCCCTCGTCAGCGAACGCCGGCAGCGCGACCATGAAAAAAAGCGCCAGGATGGCGCTTCTGATGGCATCAAATAGGATTAAGCCGCGCATGTTCAGTGAGACCGGCTTGCCGGGCTCGGAACGTCGGGATGGATTTCAGCGGCCATCAGGCCCTTTTCTCCGTCGCCGAAGCGGACGAGAACCACCTGGCCGGGGCGGAGCTCAGTCAGGCCGAAGCGGCGCAATGTCTCCATATGCACGAAGATATCTTCGGTGCCCTCGCCGCGTGTCAGGAAGCCGAAGCCCTTGGTGCGGTTGAACCACTTGACCAGCGCACGCTCGAGCCCGCTCGTCGCGGTGACCTGCACATGGGTGCGCACCGGCGGCAGCTGCGAGGGATGAACCGCGGTCGACTGGTCCATCGAGAGGATCTTGAAAGCCTGATAGCCGCGCTCACGGCGCTGGATGAGGGCGACGATGCGCGTTCCCTCGAGGATCGTCTGGTAACCGTCGCGGCGCAGGCAGGTCACGTGCAGAAGAACATCCTGCAAGCCGTTGTCAGGCACGATGAAGCCGAAACCCTTGGCGACGTCAAACCACTTGACGACGCCGGTGATTTCAACAAGATCGACCGGCTCTCCCGATAGCTCGTCGAGGTCGGAGTATTCGTTCGATGAAATCCTATCAGCCATTGTCGCCAGCCCCTCGAATACGCGTCACACTGTTACGGTTAACTGATTCTTGAAATCAAGATTAACATCTTGGTAACGGATAAGCGCAAGTCCTAGTTTTCGGTTATTCCCAGCTGCACATTTTATAAAGATGACTTGCCCGAAGCTGACCTCGGTTCGCCGAAAAAAGCCAGCCCCAATAAAGGAGTAAATAGAATGCGTTATCTTCATACAATGGTTCGCGTCAAAGACCTGGACGCCTCGCTTGCCTTTTACACCACGCTGTTCGGGCTGGAGGAGATTCGTCGCCACGAAAACGAGAAGGGCCGCTTTACCCTGGTTTTCCTGGCCGCCCGCGACGATCTCGACCGTGCGCGCAGCGAAAAGGCTCCCTGCCTCGAGCTTACCTACAACTGGGACACGGAAGATTATAGCGGAGGACGCAATTTCGGCCACCTCGCTTATGAGGTCGACGATATTTACGCCACCTGCCAGAATCTGATGGACAACGGCATCACCATAAACCGACCGCCGCGTGACGGGAATATGGCCTTCGTGCGCTCGCCCGACGGCATCTCGATCGAAATCCTGCAGAAGGGCAGCCCGCTTCCGGCCACTGAGCCCTGGGCCTCGATGGGCAATACCGGCGCCTGGTAAGGGTTTTCGCCGCAAGGCTTTTGCGAGGCTTGCGGCTTTTTCGATTTCGGGTCCGGCCAGCGCCTCGGCGCTTGCCGCGATCCCACGCCGCAGGCAATCTCCTGGCGACTCGAAGCGGAAGAGAAGCGTTTTTCGCTTATTTTCCGCATCAACTGGAGACTGTCGCTTGTGTAACATGCAGATGCGGATGCCCGTGACGGGCGCTTTGCTGATCGCCACCTCGGTGCTGGCACTGTCCGGCTGCGCGTCGGACAAGAAGGCGCTCGATGCGGCGGCGACGAATCCAGTGGTTCCGGCGGTGCAAGCCGCAGCACCGCAGCTGGCCACGGCAGCCCCTGCAAGCCCTGCCCCGCGTGCGGTCTATACCGATCCCCGGCTCGTCAACGTCTCCGGCGTCCAGGGCGCGCCTCAGGTCGTGGCACAGGATCCGAATGTAGCCGTCCCGCCCGCTGGCTCGGCAACGGCGGCGCCTGCCAATATCGGCGGGCTCGTCCTGCAGTCGACCCGGATCAACGCGCAGGCGATGAGCATCTTTTCCGATCATCAGCCGGCGCCGCAGAACAACAGCACGTCGACCGTCATTCAACCGCAGGCCTATGTGCCGGTGGAAGGTGCAGCACCGGCGCGAAGCAGCGTCTACAGCCAGCCGCCCGTGCCCCAACAGCCGGCAGAACCAGTGCTGCCGCAGCAATCCTCGCAGAATAACAGCACGCAGCTTGCGCCCGTGCAGACGGCGTCGTTGGCGACGGGCAGCATTCCGACCTCGACGATGAACGCGCTCTACAGCGCGCCAAAGCAGAACCTGCTCGGCAGCCTCTCGGGCCTGCTGCACAAGGCGGCCCTGCCCGGCATGACGCGTATCGCGCCGAACGGGCTACATCTCCAGAACGACAAGGTCGAGGTCGGCTGCTTCAAGCCCGACCTGCTGAAGGTGATCAAGATGGTCGAAAGCCATTTCGGCCGGCCGGTCATCGTCACCTCCGGCTATCGCGACGAAGAACACAACCGCCTCGTCGGCGGCGCTGACGAATCGATGCACAAGAGCTGCGAGGCCGCCGACATCCAGATCGACGGCGTGACGAAATGGGATATCGCCGCCTATATCCGCTCATTGCCGGACCGCGGCGGCGTCGGCACCTACTGCCACACGGATTCGGTTCACCTCGATACTGGCAAAACCCGCGACTGGAACTGGGGTTGCGGCGGCAAGCGCGCACCGATAACGACGGCAAGAGCGATCTGACGGCCGCGCGATTTCCACATTACGTTACGGCAGCGCCGCCTCGTTTCATTAAAGAAACAAGTGGCAGCCTATTGATTCAGCTTCATTAATCGGCGTCTCGAATGCAGTCGGATTTCCTGTCATTTTTTTGAAAGAAAACCGCAATTGCCGCTTGCGGGATTTAAAACGCCTGACTATAAGGGCGCCACCACGAAGGAAGCGCCCTTCGTCTATCGGTTAGGACACCAGATTTTCATTCTGGGAAGAGGGGTTCGACTCCCCTAGGGCGTACCACTTTCTCTCCATATAGAAGCCAACACTTCCGCTTGCAGAAGCAGGCGCGCGCTCCTATTTTAACGATGCTGCCTGCGCCCTTCGTCTATCGGTTAGGACGACAGATTCTCATTCTGTAAAGAGGGGTTCGACTCCCCTAGGGCGTACCACTCCTGGTGATAGGCCATTGTCTTCCGTTTCGATCGACGTTGGCCGGGCCCTATGTGTGCCCTCAAGGAGAACCCTTCGGAGTCGCGCGACGTTGCCCATCCTAGCTGCCGGCTTGATTTTTCTCCGCTCCGCCGTAGCCTGCGCCTCGATTTTCCACAGGAGCAAAAAAATCGGCGAAAACGATGATTTTTTCGTGTCTTGGCGCTTGCGGCCTTCGAAGGTGCTGACTATAAGGGCGCCACCACGAAGGAAGCGCCCTTCGTCTATCGGTTAGGACACCAGATTTTCATTCTGGGAAGAGGGGTTCGACTCCCCTAGGGCGTACCACTTTCTCTCCCTTGACACTTCCCATCGTCAGCGCTCTTACGCGACTGCTCTATTTCGCCGGCGCAGCATCGCAGACGCGCAGCTGGATGCGGCGTGCGCCCTGGTAATGGTCGGCACCGAGCGAACCCGCGACATGCAGGCTGGCGCCGCGTGAATTGATGAGAAGATTGCCTAGCGGCGTATCGGCGGCGCGGAAGGCGATGCCGTCGAGCCGCGATCCGTCCATTGCCTCCAGCGTCACCTTCACATGTTTCTCGCCGACCAGGCGGGCGTCGCGCAGACGATGCGCCGGCACGGCAAAGAGCGGCTGCGCGTGACCGGAGCCATAGGGGCCTGCGGCCTCCAGGCGGTCGATGAGTTCGAGGGTGGCGCCGCTTGCGCCGATCGCACCGTCGATTTTCAGCGTCTCGTTGGCGACGAGGCCTGCCACCGTTCTTGCTGCCTTCTCCGTGAAGAATGTCCTCAGCTTGCCGAGATCGGCGCGCTCGACCGTCAGACCCGCGGCCATGGCGTGGCCGCCGCCTTTGACGAGCAGACCCTCGTCGACTGCGGCCCGGACCATCCTGCCCATGTCGAAGCCGTTGATCGAGCGGCCCGAACCAGTGCCGCGGCCGGAGGGATCGAAGGCGATAGCGAAAGCCGGCCGTTTGAATTTTTCCTTCAGCCGCGCCGCGATCAGCCCGACGATGCCGGGATGCCATTTTTCATGGGCGGTAACGATGACGGAGGCGCCCTCGCCGTCGCCATATTCGGCAAGCGCCTCGGCTTCCGCCTCCTGCAGCATGATCGCCTCCATCGCCTGACGTTCGCGATTGAGCTCGTCGAGACGCTGCGCGATCACATCAGCCTCTCCGGCGTCATCAAGCGTCAGCAGGCGGCTTCCGAGTGCCGCGTCGCCGATCCGCCCGCCGGCATTGATGCGCGGGCCGATCAGGAAGCCGAAATGATAGGGTGTCACCGGGCCGGCGAGCCCCGCCTTGCGGAACAGTGCTGCCAGCCCGGCATTGCTCTGGTGGCGGGCAGCGACCAGCCCCTTCACCACATAGGCGCGATTGAGGCCCTTCAGCGGCACGACATCGCAGACCGTCGCAAGTGCGACGATATCCAGCCATTGCAGCAGATCGAGCGCCAGGATGCGCTTGTTGCCGGCCGCGCGCAGCAGCCGGAGCGTCGCGACCAGCACCATGAAGACGACGCCGGCGGCGCAAAGGTGCCCCTGCCCCGACAGATCGTCCTCGCGGTTCGGGTTGACCAGCGCATGGCAGGGCGGCAGCTCATGTGTCACCTGGTGGTGATCGATGACGACGACATCGATATTGCGCGCCGCAGCGGCGGCCAGCGCCTCATGACTGGTGGAGCCGCAATCGACGGTCACGATCAGCTGAGCGCCATAGTCGATCAACTGGTTGATCGCCGCCGGATTGGGGCCGTAACCTTCGAAGACGCGGTCGGGGATATAGATGTTCGCCCTGACGCCGAAATGGCTGAGAAAACGAAACATTAGCGCCGAGGAGGCTGCGCCGTCGACGTCGTAGTCGCCGAAGATCGCGACGCTCTCGCCGCGCTCGATCGCGCGCAAGAGGCGGGTCGCGGCCTTTTCGCAATCGGTCAGCTTATGAGGATCGGGCATCAGGCTGCGGATCGTCGGATCGAGGAATTCGATCGCCTCGTCCACCGTCACGCCGCGCCCGGCAAGCACCCGGGCGATCAGATCCGGCAGTCCGTGGATCTGCGACATGGCCAGCGCGCGGTTCTGCCCGGCCTGGTCGAGCCGCGCGACCCAGCGATTGTCGAGCGCGGATTTCTCCACGCCGAGAAACGCGCGCTGTACGGGATCGACGAGATCTGCCATGCCACACTCCGCTGACTTCATCTGCTCTTTCTACAGGAGCAGCGGAGATAACATAGCGATGGATTTGCAGACACCGTTTTTACCAAAACACCGCCCAGATGATCATGGCGATGCCGGCGAACTGCACCAGCAGGAACGAAAACAGCGTCAGCAGAATGGCCCAGTTGCGGCCTTCCGTGTTTTCCTCGTCATCAGCCTCATCAGCGATCTCTTGAGGAATTTCACGGTAGGCCGGCTTGAGGATTTCCTCAGGCAAATCAGGATGGTTCGGCGGCACGTCGCTAGGGTAGCCATACCCCTTCCCGGCGTGGCTGTCCTTGCTCATGAAATTCTCCACCCAGACGACTCACCATCTTAGGTTTAGTTATATCAATATTTCGGTATCTGTTAATATAGACTTCCGTAACGAAAGGTTGAATAGATAACAAAAAAACCGCCCTGCAGGGACAGGGCGGCGCAACGGTCCTCCGGGACGAGAAAAGGCTCAGCCTTCCTCTTTCGGCCGCTCGATGCGAATCACCTGCGGCTCGCCGAAGAGGTAACCTTCCGACTTGATCGAGGCGACTGCCCTGCGCACCGACTCTTCCGTCGTTGCGTGGGTGACGAGAATGATCGTCTGGTGGTGCGATGGCGCCAGGTGCTGCTTGGAGCGCTGGACGATCGATTCCAGCGAAATGTTGTTTTCGGCCATGCGGGTTGCGACGCTGGCAAAGACGCCGGTACGGTCGAGCACGGTCAGGCGGATGAAATAGCCGCCCTCATGGCTCTGCATCCGCGCCTTGCGGTAGGGCTCCAGCGTCGTTGCGGGATGACCCAGCACCGGTACGCGCTGGGCGCCCGGCTGGCTCTTGGCGATATCGGCGATATCGCCAAGCACCGACGATGCCGTGGCGTTGCCGCCGGCGCCAGGGCCGACCATCAGCAGTTCGCCGAGCACGTCGGATTCGATTGCCACCGCATTGGTGACGCCGTCGACCTGGGCAATGACCGAATCGACCGGCACCATGGTCGGGTGCACACGCTGCTCGATGCCTGTATCGGTGCGCTGGGCAACGCCTAAGAGCTTGATGCGATAACCGAGCTCGGCGGCGGCGTGGATATCCTCGATCGAGATGTTGGTGATGCCTTCGAGATAGATGTCGTCGGCCGCGATCTGATTGCCGAAGGCGAGCGTCGTCAGGATGGAAAGCTTATGGGCGGTATCGTTGCCCTCGATATCGAAGGCCGGATCGGCCTCGGCATAACCCAGCCGCTGCGCTTCCTTGAGGCATTCGGCAAAGGAAAGCCCCTCCTTCTCCATCTTGGTCAGGATGTAATTGCAGGTGCCGTTCATGATGCCATAGATGCGCGAGACGGAATTGCCCGTCAGCGATTCACGAAGCGCCTTGATGACCGGGATACCGCCGGCAACCGCCGCCTCGAAGTTCAGCAGCGACCCCTTTTCCTCGGCGATCGTCGCAAGTTCGACGCCGTGATAGGCAAGCAGCGCCTTGTTGGCTGTCACCACATGGAGACCACGCTGGAGTGCGGCGCGGACCGAGACGTTGGCAACCCCTTCGGCGCCGCCCATCAGCTCGACGAAGACGTCGATATCGCCCTTTTCGGCAAGCTCTTCCGGCCGGTCGAACCAGGCAACAGTGGAAAGATCGATGCCGCGGTCCCTCGCCTTGTCACGTGCCGAGACGGCCGTAATGGTGATCGGACGACCGCAGGTAACGGCAAGCTCGTTGCTCTTCTGCTGGATGATGCGGACAAGCGAGGCGCCAACGGTGCCCAAGCCCGCAATGCCGATTTTGAGGGCATCTGCCATGGATCGATCCTGAATATCTGTGTGGCGGCAGCCGCTTGACGCGGCTGCCGGAGAGTTGGATTAGCGGTGTGCGTTCAGCGAGATGACGTTGTGCATCGTCTCGTCTGCCGTCGACATGAACTTCTTGATGTTGCGCGCAGCCTGGCGGATGCGGTGTTCGTTCTCGACAAGGGCCAGACGGACGTAGTCGTCGCCCATTTCGCCGAAGCCGATGCCCGGGGCAACGGCGACGTCGGCCTTCTCGACCAGCAGCTTGGAGAATTCCAGCGAACCGAGGTGACGGAACTTTTCCGGGATCTTCGCCCAGGCGAACATCGTCGCAGCCGGCGGCGGCACGTCGAACCCGGCCTTGCCGAAGCTTTCGACCATGACGTCGCGACGACGTTTATAGACGTTGCGGACTTCCGCAATGTCGGAACCATCGCCGTTCAGCGCATGCGTCGCCGCCACCTGGATCGGCGTGAAGGCGCCGTAGTCGAGATAGGACTTGACGCGGGTGAGCGCCGCGATCAGCCGCTCGTTGCCGACGGCAAAGCCCATTCGCCAGCCGGGCATGGAGAAGGTTTTCGACATCGAGGTGAACTCGACGGTCACGTCCATCGCGCCCGGCACTTCGAGAACCGACGGTGGCGGGGCGCCGTCGAAGTAGATTTCCGAATAGGCGAGGTCGGAAAGCACGATGATGTCGTGCTTTTTGGCAAAGGCGATGACGTCCTTGTAGAAGTCGAGCGTCGCGACAAAGGCCGTCGGGTTCGAGGGATAGTTGAGGATCAGCGCCAAGGGCTTCGGGATCGAATGCCGGACGGCGCGTTCAAGCGGCTCGAAGAAGCTCGCATCCGGCTCCACCGACATGGAACGGATCACGCCGCCCGCCATCAGGAAGCCGAAGGCGTGGATCGGATAGGTGGGGTTCGGGCAGAGGATCACGTCGCCGGGCGCGGTGATTGCCTGCGCCATGTTGGCGAAGCCTTCCTTGGAGCCCAAGGTGGCGACCACCTGGGTATCTGGGTTGAGCTTGACGCCGAAACGGCGGGCATAATAGGCGGCCTGGGCGCGGCGCAGGCCCGGAATGCCCTTGGAAGAGGAATAGCGGTGCGTGCGCGGATCCTGCACGACCTCGCACAGCTTGTCGACGATCGACTGGGGAGTGGGAAGGTCGGGGTTTCCCATGCCGAGATCGATGATATCGGCGCCGCCCGCTCGCGCGCTTGCCTTCAAACGGTTAACCTGTTCGAAAACATAAGGCGGCAAACGCCGGACTTTGTGAAACTCTTCCATCTCATTCCCCATGGAAAGGCGGCATTTCGGGCCGCAGTCGAAGTTCGTTCCGTCTCCCGGCGGCTGCGACACGAACTTCAGAATCGCAACGCCGTATTCATCAGACCCAAGCGACGCGGCGAATCTTTGACGGAAAGGCCGCGTAACGCGCTTTATCGGGAAAATTGTATCTTCCGATCCTTGCCGAAGGCTTTGCGTCCAAATTGCCTGAAAGGCAAGGTCTATTTGGAGATTTCAGACAGCGTATCGGTGCCGTGCTCGGCGGCGAGACGCCGCATTTCGGCGACCTTGGCCTGATATTCGGCTTCCGAAAGCGCGCCTGCCTTGCGCCGGGCGGCAAGTGCCGTCAGCTGATGCTGCAGTTCGGCCGCCTGTTCGTCGCTCATCTGGACATTGGCGGCCGTTAACGGAGCGCCGAAATTCGGATAGCCGTCAGGGTATTTTGTAAGGCCGCCCTCGGCCGCCTCGCCCTTGGTGGCCGGCATGACGACGGCGGTCGGCGCCGCTCGCTTGGCGGCGGCTGCGGCTTTTTGTTCCGCCGTCAGATTGCATCCGGCAAGGGCCATCGCCGCCGCGGCGCAGATCAGTGCGGTGCGGTTGAAGGTTGCGATGCGCCGAATGCCGTTCTTCGTCATGCCTCAAAATCCAATTTTGACTGCTTCGACTGTTAAATTTGTCGCAGCCACAAAGCAATAGCATGAGCCGATGCGGGTGGAACTTGTTTTCTCGTTCGATCGCGATGTACAACGAATGGATAAAAAGAGTGGTGCTGCCGCCGGAGGAAATGGTGACCGACAGCAAGCAGGAGAATGGCGGCAAGGCCGGCTTCGACGCGACCGATCTCGATCCCTATCTGTTGAAGGATCCTGAGGCCATGGCGATGAATTTCGCCCGGGCGCTCGAAAATCTCGGACAAGCAGCGTCTGCCTGGCTTGCGCCGCGCGAACGCGGCGAGATCACCGAAAGCGCCGCCGATCCGATGACCGACATGGTCAAGACGCTTTCCAAGGTCACCGAATACTGGATTTCCGATCCGCGCCGCACCTTCGAGGCACAGACGCAGCTGATGTCCTCGTTCTTCGGCATCTGGATGCGCTCGATGCAGCGCATGCAGGGCGATCCCACGCCACCCGAGCCGGACACCCGCAAGGACAAGCGCTTTTCGGACGAGGACTGGCAGAAGAATCCGTTCTTCGATTTTCTCCGCCAGGTCTATTTCGTCACGACCGACTGGGTGGAAAAGATGGTGTCGGAGACCGAGGGCCTCGACGAGCACACCAAGCACAAGGCCGGCTTCTACGTGAAGCAGATCACGGCAGCGCTTTCGCCGACCAACTTCATCGCTACCAATCCGCAGCTCTACCGCGAGACGATTGCGAGCAGCGGCGCCAATCTGGTGCGCGGGATGAAGATGCTGGCCGAGGATATCGCTGCCGGACATGGCGACCTTCGCCTTCGCCAGACCGACATGACGAAATTCGCCGTCGGCCGCGACATGGCGCTGACGCCGGGCAAAGTGATCGCCCAGAACGATATCTGCCAGATCATCCAGTACGAGTCATCGACCGAAACCGTGCTGAAGCGGCCGCTTTTGATCTGCCCGCCCTGGATCAACAAGTTCTATATACTCGACCTCAACCCGCAGAAATCCTTCATCAAATGGTGCGTCGACCAGGGGCAGACCGTCTTCGTCATCTCCTGGGTCAACCCGGATGCGCGCCACGCCGACAAGGACTGGGCGGCCTATGCCCGCGAGGGTATCGATTTCGCGCTGGCGACGATCGAGAAGGCGACCGGCGAGAAGGACGTCAACGCCGTCGGCTACTGCGTCGGCGGCACGCTGCTGGCAGCAACGCTGGCGTTGCATGCCAAGGAGAAGAACAAGCGCATCAAGACCGCGACACTCTTCACCACCCAGGTCGACTTCACCCATGCCGGCGACCTCAAGGTCTTCGTCGACGAGGAGCAGCTTGAAGCACTCGAAGAGCATATGCAGGCGGCCGGCTATCTCGACGGCACGAAGATGTCGATGGCCTTCAACATGCTGCGCGCCTCCGAGCTGATCTGGCCTTATTTCGTCAACAACTACCTCAAGGGCCAGGATCCCCTGCCCTTCGACCTGTTGTTCTGGAACGCCGATTCGACCCGCATGGCGGCGGCAAATCATGCCTTCTATCTGCGCAACTGCTATCTCAAGAATGCGCTGACGCAGAACGAGATGATCCTCGACGGCAAGCCGGTGTCGCTGAAGGACGTGAAGATCCCGATTTACAATCTCGCCACCCGCGAGGATCACATCGCACCTGCCAAGTCCGTCTTCCTCGGCAGCCAGTTCTTCGGCGGCAAGGTGGAATTCGTCGTCACCGGCTCGGGACACATCGCCGGCGTCGTCAACCCGCCCGACAAGAAGAAGTATCAATATTGGACCGGTGGCCCCGCCAAGGGAGAGTACGAGACCTGGCTCGAGCAAGCGACCGAGACGCCGGGATCATGGTGGCCGCATTGGCAGGCCTGGATCGAGGCGCATGACGGTAGACGCGTCCCGGCGCGCAAACCCGGCGGCGATGCGTTGAACGCGATCGAGGAAGCGCCGGGGAGTTATGTGATGGAGCGCGCCTGAGGCCCAACGCATCTGTTTTTGAGACGTCGAAAGAAAGAGCGACGCCGCGTAAACAAATTAGAAACCATAATTCGTCATCCTTGCGAGACAGTCGGACGTCGCGGGTGGTCTAAATTCGGCCCATTTGCGCCTGTACCGGCCCCCGGCGAAGTTTAGTCAGTCAGTGCCGCCGGCCTGCGTAGCGAGTTTGAAAGACGAGTGTAGTATGGCGTGTGCGGTCGGGACGTTCGATGACGTCACCCCTCTTGGCGGATCTGCTTTCCGTTGGCGCAGATCTCGCGGTTTCCTTTACGGTGTTGTCGGCGCCGGATTTTTGACCTCCACCTGGCTGATCGCGACCTTCGCGACGATGCACTCGATAGCCGCTCCCTATTCTCCCCCGGATCGCCTGGCACAGCTCGGCACTGCGCCAAAGGTTGCGCCTTCACCGCGCCATGAGAGGCTGATCCATGTCGGCAAGGCCGACCGGCTGACCGCCTTCGATGCAAAGCCGAAGGTCCCGCTGACGGCGAGCCTCATTCAATCCCATGCCGAAAAGACCGCCGCTGCTGCAACAGCACTGGCGGTTCTCGCCAAAAACAATCGGCTCGCCATGGCTGCCGAGCAGCCGGTCGTGGCAGCGATCTCCGACAGCGCCAAATTCCGCAAGGACGACGTGATCGCGGCGGCGGCGGTCGAGCTCGCCTCGGCAGAGACGGAAGAAG
The DNA here is from genome assembly GCF_013087515.1 of Rhizobium sophorae. GTDB lineage: Bacteria > Pseudomonadota > Alphaproteobacteria > Rhizobiales > Rhizobiaceae > Rhizobium > Rhizobium sophorae. Next base: position 128,895 of record NZ_JABFCN010000009.1, read on the forward strand.
ACGACGGCGACCGGATCATCGTTCCCTCGAAAGAGGCGGTCGCTGCGGCCGAACTCCCGACCCTGCTTGCTCTTGCCGATGCCGGATCCCGGCAAATCGCGCCGGCTCCGGTCGAGCCAGCTGCACCTCCCGTCAAAACGGCCTCCATTCCCGCATCTGAACCAGCTCCTGTGGTTGTCGCCGCCGCGGAAGACGCGCCACCCTTCGATCTCGTGCTGGCGCCGGACGAAGATTCGGTGCCGCTGCCGATGGCGCGTCCTGACGGATTGATTGGCAAACCGACACCGACCTCCAAGGGTTCTGAGCGCTCTGCCGAGCCTGTGCTTGCCTACGCCCAGCCGAACTCGCCGATCGAGGATGACGAGGACGATGCCGTGCCGCGCTACGACAAGCCGGTCTTCTCGCCGAAGCTGCGCGCAGGCGTGGCGATCTACGATATCGAGAACAGCACCGTCTATCTGCCGAATGGCGAACGGCTCGAGGCCCATTCCGGGCTCGGCAAGATGCGCGACAAGCCGCGTTTCGCCAACAAGAAGATGCGCGGACCGACGCCGCCGCACACCTATGTTCTTACCATGCGGGAGAGCCTTTTCCACGGCGTCGAGGCGCTGCGGCTGACACCTGTCGAGGGTTCGGACGCCATCTATGACCGTGTCGGCCTGCTCGCCCACACCTACATGCTCGGCAAGAACGGCGATTCGAACGGCTGCGTCTCCTTCAAGGATTACAAGCGCTTCCTCGCCGCCTATAAACGTGGCGACATCAAGCAGCTCGTGGTGGTGCCGCGGCTGAACAACAAACCGTCTTCGACGCTTGCTTCGCTGTTTTCGCGGCGCAGCTGAGGATTGGCGAGCGCACCGCCGCGTGCCCGGCAGCGGACGCTACTTCAGCCAGGCTGCGATTCGCTCCACCGCCTCGGCGATCTCCGCTTGCGAGCCCGCATAGGAGAGACGCAAGCTTCGATTTCCCTCCAGCGGATCGAAATCGAGACCGGGCGTGGCGGCGACGTCGATTTCCGCGAGCATGCGTTTGGCAAAGCCCATGCTGTCATTGGTGAAGCGGGTGACGTCGAGATAGGCGTAGAAGGCGCCGTCCATCGGCGAGGCGATGGAAAACCCGATCTGCGGCAGTCGCCGCATCAGCAAATCTCGGTTGGCGCCGTAACTGGCCTTGTAACGATCGAGCTCGGCGCCGGCGCTGAGAGCAGCCGTGGCGGCGATCTGGGAAAGCTCGGGCGGGGAGATGTAGAGGCTCTGCGCCACCCGCTCGATCGGCCGCACCAGGCGTTCCGGCAGTACCATCCAGCCGATTCGCCAGCCGGTCATGCAATAATATTTGGAGAAGGAGTTGATGACGATCGCCTCGTCGGTCAGTTCAAGCGCGCTCGCCTCCTCACCTGCGAAGGTCAGCCCGTGGTAGATTTCATCGGAGATGAAGACGATGGAATGGGCCGCGCAGTAATCCGAAAGCGCCTTCAGTCCCTCGCGGCCGGTCACCGTACCCGTCGGGTTGGCGGGGCTTGCGAGCAGCACGCCTTTCAGCGTGATGCCGCTTTCCTTCTGCGCCGCTTCGAGGCTTTGCGGCGTCAGGGTGAAGTGGGTCTCGGCCGTTACAGGCACTTCGAGAACCTTCAGGCCCAGCGCACCGAGGATATTGCGATAGGCGGGATAACCGGGTCTTGCGATCGCCACCGCATCACCGGCATCGAAGAGCGACAGGAAGGCTAGATTGAAGCCGGCCGAGGAACCGGTGGTGATGGCGATGCGCGTGGGATCGATCTCCAGGCCATGACGATCCTTGTAGTGCCAGGCGAGCGCCGATTTCAGCCGCGCCGTCCCCAGCGCATCGGTATAACCGATCCGGCCGTCGGCAAGGGCTGCCCGCGCCGCTTCGAGGGCCGCCTCAGGTGCCGGATGCGAAGGCTGGCCAACCGCCATCGAGATCACCGGATGGCCGGCCGCACGCCGCTTCGTTGCCTCCGCTAGGACGTCCATGGCGTGAAAAGGCTCGACTTCGCTGCGTTTCGATATGGAAAACAAGATCGTTTCTCGCTCAGCTTCTGCAATCACGGCCCGACAATTGCCGCATTAATCGGCTCATCACAATCCCGCGAGGGCCGCGCGGGGATGAAAAATTCTGGTTTGAGCAGAACCGAACGCACCGTACCTTGACGCGACGCATTCAAGTCCATTAACCCGGCGACGGTCTTCTCGATGAAGAGACGACCATATCGCCGATGACGAGGATATCATGGCATTCTTCCCGAAGACCTTCACCGCACTGGCGCTTGCCGCATCGATCGCCCTTCCGCTTCCGGCGGCAGCGCTCGACGATCAGCAGAAGAAGGAGTTCGGCGAATTCATCAAGCAATACCTGATCGAGAACCCCGAGATCATGCTCGAAGTCCAGGATGCGCTGCAGAAGAAGCAGGAGGCCCAGCGGTCGGTGAAAGCCAATATGGCGATCGAAGAGAACAGCACCGACATCTTCGAATCGAAGAACGACGTCACGCTCGGCAATCCCAAGGGCGATGTCACTGTCGTCGAATTCTTCGATTATAATTGCAGCTACTGCCGCCATGCGCTTCCCGACATGCAGGCGATGCTGAAGAAGGACAAGAACGTCCGTTTCGTCCTCAAGGAATTCCCGATCCTCGGGCCGGATTCGGTCGCCGCCCACAAGGTGGCCGACGCCTTCCGCAAGCTCGCACCGGAGAAATATGCCGATTTCCACGTCGCCCTTCTCGGCACCGAGGGCCGTGCCTCTGACGAAACAGCGGTCGCGGTCGCTGCCTCGCTCGGCGTCAGCGAGGACAAGATCCGCGCCGAGATGGCAAAGAGCCCGAATGACGGAATCGTTCAGGCGACCTATCAGCTCGCCTCCAGTCTCGGCATCAGCGGCACGCCGTCCTATGTGATCGGCAACGAACTGGTGCCCGGCGCCGTCGGGCTCGACGATCTCGAAGCCAAGGTCAAGAACATGCGCAGCTGCGGCAAGACCGCCTGCTGAGCAAACCAACCGCCGAACGATAGCCCATCAAATCGCCAAAATCGAAGCGTTTCAACCATGTGGACAAATGTGGCACGATTGCCGCTGCCAATCCGTAAGGGCTTTCATTCAGCCTTCGCGGAGTCTATAGGTTGCCGTCGTACATTTTACGGAACATTCGATGACGCAAACGATTTTTGTCCTGAACGGGCCCAACCTGAACATGCTGGGTAAACGAGAGCCCGGCATTTATGGCGGCAAGACGCTCAAGGACATCGAGGCGGACTGCAAGGCTGCAGGCCGCGAACTCGGATTTGATATCGATTTCCGGCAGAGCAACCACGAAGGCACGCTCGTCGACTGGTTCCATGAGGCCGACGACAAGGCCGCCGGCGTTGCCATCAACGCGGGCGCCTATACGCATACATCGGTCGCGCTGCATGATGCGATCCGCGCTATTTCCATTCCCGTCGTCGAGCTCCACATATCCAACGTGCATGCACGGGAAGAATTCCGCCATAAGTCGATGATCGCGCCGGCATGCAAAGGCGTGATCTGCGGCTTCGGGCCTCACAGCTACATCCTGGCGCTCCACGCGCTGAAGAACATCACGGCATAAGAAGAAGACAGGGCAACACCATGGCTGAAAAGAAATCGGGTATCGACCAGGCACTGATCCGCGATCTCGCTAATATTCTCAACGAAACGGATCTGACCGAGATCGAGGTCGAGCAAGACGACCTGCGCATCCGCGTTTCGCGTGCCGGCACGCCGCAATATGTCCAGGCGCCGATCGCAGCACCGGCCTTTGCCGCGCCCGCAGCCACCGCTGCGGCAGCTGCTGCCGCGCCTACCGCAGCTCCCAGCCGCAACCCGGCCAATGTCGTCAATGCACCGATGGTGGGTACCGTTTACATGGCGCCGGCTCCGGGCGCGCGTCCCTTCATCGAAGTCGGCGCAACCGTCAAGGAAGGCCAGACATTGATCATCATCGAAGCGATGAAGACGATGAACCAGATCCCCTCGCCGAAGTCAGGCAAGGTGACCGAGATCCTCGTCGATGACGGACATCCCGTCGAATACGGCCAAGCCCTCGTCGTCATCGAATAGGCCGATGCCCATGATTTCGAAAATCCTCATCGCCAATCGCGGGGAAATCGCCCTTCGCGTGCTCCGGGCCTGCAAGGAACTCGGCATCGCTTGCGTGGTGGTTCATTCCACCGCCGACGCCGATGCCATGCATGTGCGCCTTGCCGACGAAAGTGTCTGCATCGGCCCGCCCTCCTCGCGCGAGAGCTATCTCAACATCCACCAGATCGTCGCCGCCTGCGAGATCACCGGCGCTGACGCCGTGCATCCGGGCTACGGCTTTCTGTCGGAGAATGCCAAATTCGCCGATATCCTCGAAGCTCACGGCATCACCTTCATTGGGCCGACGGCCGACCATATCCGCATCATGGGCGACAAGATCACCGCCAAGACTACGGCGCTCGAGCTCGGCATTCCCGTCGTTCCGGGGTCGGACGGCGAAGTCAAGACCGAAGAGGATGCGCTGAAGACCGCCGCTGAAATCGGCTATCCCGTGCTGATCAAGGCGACGGCCGGCGGCGGCGGACGCGGCATGAAGGTCGCCAAGAGCGAGGCCGACCTGATCGAGGCCTGGTCGACGGCGCGCACGGAAGCGGCAGCCGCCTTCGGCAACGATGCCGTCTACATGGAAAAATATCTCGGCAAGCCGCGCCACATCGAAATCCAGGTGTTCGGCGACGGCGAAGGCAATGCCATCCATCTCGGCGAGCGCGACTGCTCGCTGCAGCGGCGCCATCAGAAGGTCTGGGAAGAGGCGAATTCGCCGGCACTCAACGTCGAGCAGCGCATGAAGATCGGCCAGGTCTGCGCCGACGCCATGAAGAAACTGAAATATCGCGGCGCCGGCACGATCGAATTCCTCTACGAAAACGGCGAGTTCTATTTCATCGAAATGAACACCCGCCTGCAGGTGGAGCATCCCATCACCGAAGCGATTACCGGCATCGACCTCGTGCACGAGCAGATCCGCGTCGCTTCCGGAGGCGGTCTCTCAGTGACGCAGGATGAAGTGCATTTTTCCGGTCACGCCATCGAGTGCCGCATCAATGCCGAGCACCCGCGCACCTTCGTGCCCTCACCCGGTACGATTACGCATTTCCACGCGCCGGGCGGCCTCGGCGTGCGCATCGATTCCGGTGCCTATCAGGGCTACAAGATCCCGCCCTATTACGATAGCCTCATCGGCAAGCTGATCGTGCACGGCCGTACCCGCGTCGAATGCATGATGCGCCTGCGCCGGGCGCTTGACGAATTCGTCGTCGACGGCATCAATACGACGTTGCCGCTGTTCCAGGATCTTGTCTCCAACCAGGATATCGCCAACGGCGACTACGACATCCATTGGCTGGAAGACTACCTCGCCAAGACACCGGCGGCATAGGACAGGAATGGCAGGATCGCGCAGGAAGTCACCAGGCATAACCCCTGACATTCTCCTGCGCGCCTATTCCATCGGCCTCTTCCCGATGGCTGAATCCGCAGATGACCCGGAGATCTTCTGGGTCGAACCGGAACTGCGCGGCGTGCTGCCGCTCGACCATTTCCACGTGTCGAAGAGCCTTGCCAAGGCAGTGCGCAGGAAACCCTTCGAAATCCGGTTCGATCACGCTTTCGATCAGGTCATCGCGGCTTGCGCGGAGGAGACGTCCGGGCGCCCGAGCACCTGGATCAACAGGACGATCAGATCGCTCTATTCGACGCTCTTCGACATGGGCCATGCCCACACCGTCGAAGCTTGGGAGAACGATGAACTGGTCGGCGGCCTCTACGGCGTCTCACTCGGCTCGGCCTTCTTCGGCGAAAGCATGTTTTCGCGCCGGACGGACGCCTCGAAGATCTGCCTCGTTCATCTGGTCGACCGGCTGCGGGAAAGAGGCTTCACCCTGCTCGACACGCAGTTCACCACCGAGCATCTGAAGACGTTCGGAGCTATCGACGTTCCGAAGGCCGACTATGCCGTGATGCTGTCTGCGGCGATGGAGTCGCCGCACCTGGCTTTCTGACGATCATTATCCGACGGAGGTTTGATCGAGCGGGACGATCCTCCGAGATGATCCTGCGCATAGCACATGAGGATCAGGCGCATAGGAGATGCCAGCCTAACGAAGATGCAGCTATTTCGCCTTGGCACCGTCAGGAGCCGGGACATCCGAGTTTGCCTTGCAGTCCTTCAGCCAGACGTCATAGATCGGGTGCTCGACGGCGTTGAGGCCGGGGCTGGCGGCGAACATCCAGCCGGTGAAGATGCGGCGGATCTTGCGGTCGAGGGTGATCTCGTCGACCTCGACGAAACCGTCGATCTTCTGTGCTTCCGACTGGTCGCGCGAATAACAGGTCTTCGGTGTCACCTGCAGCGCACCGAACTGTACCGTCTCATTGACATAGACGTCGAACGTCGTGATGCGGCCGGTGATCTTGTCCAGGCCGGAAAAGACGGCAACCGGATTTTCGATGCGTGCGGCATTTGCCGCAACTGGCGGAAGCAGGGCCGAGAGCGCCAGCAGCGATCCGGCGGCACGCAGCACCATGTTCCGCGTGAAGAGCTTCATGTGTACCCGTCTCCAGACATTTTCAGTTCACGGCCGCGGTCAAGCGCGGCCAACCTGCGGGTAAAGGTCAATTGTGGCCAAAAGCCGGGTCTTGGGATCGCCCGGTCGAGCCGTCTCAGTTGCCCGGCGTCCAGGCGTCGTAATCGCCGGTGACGCGCGGACGCTCGCCCGGAACGGCGATGGAGCCCGGCGGACGATAGGCCTGCGGCGAACCGGTATGGTTGGGCCGGTGCGGCTTCTGCCAATCCTTGGCGACGTAGTTTTCCTTGGACGGAGGAACATCGGTGCGATGATGCATCCAGCCATGCCAACCCGGCGGAATGGCGGAGGCTTCGGCATAACCCTTGTAGATCACCCAGCGCTTCGGCAGACCGTAGGAAGACATGCCGCCTTCGTAGTAGACGTTGCCGAATTCATCCTCGCCGACGCGCTTGCCAAAACGCCAGGTCGCAAAACGCGTGCCCATCGTCTGACCGTTCCACCAGGTAAAGGTCTGAACCAGAAGATTCCACATGTCTTTTCCTTGTGCCCGCCAGATGCGAGCCAAACCAGAATTCGTTTCCTCGCTTATGCCGTCGCCAAGCCGAATTGTCCAGCGATTCCGCGACAGTCACGGGTCATTTCAAAACCATCTTGAAGCCGAGATGCGAGGGCTTGAAGCCCAGCCTTTCGTAGAAACGATGGGCATCCTTGCGTATTGCATTCGAGGTCAAGGCAACCCGCCCGATACCGCGGCCTTTTGCCTCGGCAATGGCGAATTCGATCATCAGTCCGCCGACCCCCTGCCCGCGCATATCGGCGCGTGTCTGCACCGCCTCGATAATCATCGCCGAGGAGCCACGGCCGGTGAGCGAAGTCGTCACCATCGTCTGAAACGTGCCGACGACCTCGCCGCCACGCTCTGCGACGTAAAGCGTCTGGTCGGGCGAGGCCTCGATGACGGCGAAGGCCCTGAGGTAGTCGGGGAAGGCCTCAGGTTCCGTGGAATCGCCGTGACCGCCGAGTGCGTCGGCGGCAAACATAGCCACGAGCGCAGGCAGGTCGTCCTTGCGAGCCTGGCGAATGAAAATGTCGGATAACTCGGCCGCCACGGTCTCAATGCCCTTCGAGCGGTTTTTCGAAGATCAGCGCAGGAATGCCGGATTGCCCGGCCCCACTATTCTCATTGCGGCCGATCTCGCTGAAGCCATGCGTGAGATAGAAGGCGATCGCTGCAGCGTTTTGCGGTTCGACTTCGAGGCGCATGATCTCCGCATCGGGAAAGCAGGTTTCGAGCTCGGCGAAGATATCGCGGCCGATACCCTGGTGCTGCAGCGCCGGCCTGACATAGAGGAGATGCAGCATGACCGTTTTCGTCAATGCCTGCGACATTGCCGCATAACCCATGCCGCCGATATTACGGCCGTCATCGGCAACGAGGAATTCGGCATCCTTTCGCACCAGCCGCGCCTTCAGCGCCGCCGGCGAAAAGAGATGGGCGACCAGTTCATCTACTTTAGCTCGGCCATGGAGACCGTCATAGACGGCATGAAAGCTCTCCGCCAGCAGGGCGCGCACCTTCTCCAGGTCGCGCTCGCCGGCAGTGCGGACGAAATACACCGCTTACTCCTCGATGCCGAGCTTCGCCTTGACGAGGGCCTGAACAGCCTGCGGATTGGCCTTGCCGCCGGTCGCCTTCATCACCTGGCCGACGAACCATGCCGCCATGGTCGGCTTCGCCTTGACCTTTTCGACCTGGTCCGGATTGGCGGCGATGATCTCGTCGACGGCCTTTTCGATCGCGCCGGTATCGGTCACCTGCTTCATGCCGCGCGCCTCGACGATCTCGGCGGGATCGCCGCCCTCGGTGAGCACGATCTCGAAGAGATCCTTGGCGATCTTGCCGGATATGGTTCCCGCCTTGATAAGATCGATGATGGCGCCGAGCTGGGCAGGCGAAACCGGCGTCTGCTCGATGTCCTTGCCGGTGCGGTTCAGGGCTCCAAGCAGATCGTTGATCACCCAGTTGGCCGCCGTCTTGCCGTCACGGCCTGCGGCGACCGCTTCGAAATAATCGGCAATCGCCTTTTCGGAAACGAGCACTGAAGCATCGTAGATCGACAGGCCGAGATCGCGCACGAAGCGCTCCTTCTTGTCGTCGGGCAGTTCCGGCAGATCGGCTTCGAGCGCCTTGATGAAGGCATCGTCGAATTCGAGCGGCAGCAGATCCGGATCGGGGAAATAACGATAGTCATGCGCATCCTCCTTGGAGCGCATCGACCGCGTCTCGCCCTTGTTCGGATCGAACAGGCGGGTCTCCTGATCGATCTTGCCACCGTCCTCCAGAATGCCGATCTGGCGACGGGCTTCGTATTCGATCGCCTGACCGATGAAACGGATGGAGTTGACGTTCTTGATTTCGCAACGCGTGCCGAAATCTTCGCCCGGCCGGCGGACGGAGACGTTGACGTCGGCGCGCATCGAGCCCTCGTCCATGTTGCCGTCGCAGGTGCCAAGATAGCGCACGATCGAGCGCAGTTTGGTCATATAGGCCTTGGCCTCGTCGGACGAGCGCATGTCGGGCTTGGAGACGATCTCCATCAGGGCAACGCCCGAACGGTTTAAATCGACATAGGACATGGTCGCGTGCTGGTCATGCATCGACTTACCGGCATCCTGCTCCAGGTGCAGGCGCTCGATGCCGATCTCGATATCCTCGAACTGGCCCTGGCGGTCCGGCCCGAGAGAAATGACGATCTTGCCCTCGCCGACGATCGGATCCTTGAACTGCGAGATCTGATAGCCCTGCGGCAGGTCGGGATAGAAATAGTTCTTGCGATCAAACAGGGAGCGCTTGTTGATCTGGGCCTTCAGGCCGAGGCCGGTGCGAACAGCCTGCTTGACGCATTCCTCGTTGATGACAGGCAGCATGCCGGGCATGGCGGCGTCGACCATCGAGACGTTCGAATTCTGCGGCTTGCCGAATTCCGTCGAGGCGCCGGAGAAGAGCTTCGAATTGGACAGCACCTGGGCATGGACTTCCATGCCGACGATGACTTCCCAGTCGCCGGTGGCGCCGGGGATGAAGCGTTTCGGATCAGGCGTGCGGACGTCGACAAGGGTCATCTGATGCTCTTTGCAGGCTGTTCTTTTCCACTGGTGAGGTAAAGGAAATGGCGTGCCGGTGCAAGGCTTTCGCCATGACGCGCATTGCGGTTTTGCCGTCCATTAACGGAGCCGCGGTAGGGTTCCCCTATGACGATGATCGATATTATCAAATGGGCCTTACTGTTTCTGGCCCTGAACCTTTTAGTATTCTCGATCTATTTTAGGGACAAGCAGGCGGCGCGCCACGGCAAGCGGCGCATCAGCGAGCGCACGCTTCTCTTGCTGGCGCTGATCGGCGGCAGCCTTGGCGCGGTGGCGGCACAGCAGTTGCTGCGGCACAAGACGAGAAAGGAGCCGTTCCGGTCAATCCTGGCGGCGATCCTGATCCTGCACGGCGCACTGATTGCTGTGCTGGCCTTCTTGCCGCAATGGAGCCCTCTCCTTCTTTAGGATTTTTGAAACATCAGAATTCCAGCCCATACTCACCTTGGCCGTCCGAAACGAGCTGTTTCGTCAGTCCAACGGAGGGCACGTCACGGTCGAGCTTCGGATTGTAGGCAACCGAAAGCCAATGAATGCTATAGCCGTGCTTCTGGAAGAAGCCGATCGCCTCGCTATTGCCGGAATGGGTCTGCATCGCCGCCTTCTCGAAGCCCTGATCGGCGATCTCCTTTTCGATGCGGACGAGAAGGGCCGAGCCGAGACCCTGGCGGGTGAATGCGGGATCGATCCAGAAATCCGAGATGGTTTCGTCCAATCCCTCGCGCGCTGCCCATCCTGCGACCTGGCCGTTCTGCTCGACGACGGTGATGGTCAGCCAGTCGTTTTCCACGAAATTCCGGAAGGCGTTGCGCGCTGCGTCGATCATCGCGTCCGATTCGCCGATCGACGCCATCGCCTTTTGCCAGGCCCTGAGCCCGATCTCGCTCAATAGCTCCGCTTCACCGTCGCGGGCATTGCGAATGTGGATCAACGACACCTCCGCGTTACGCCTCAACTAGACCATTGAGTCGCGGATTTTACCAGTAGCTCCAACAGGATGATCGACCGAAACCGCGGTTTTCGGCTGGTTTTGAGAGGCAAACACGTCTTGACCGAATTTTCCGGGCTGAATAATAGGTCTTATCGAGGTGTTTTATGTTGAGCCTGCCTGAGACCCGGTAAAGGCCCTGCCCGCAAGTTTCCTTGCGCGCATGGGCCCGAAAAAAACGAAGCCCTGACGTTCGAATGAGCGCCAGATCGTTTTTGTGCGCCCTGCCGGGCGCGATACCGGATCTCAACATATGGACATTTCTCGCACGGAGCAGCGAATCCTGCATCTCATGGCCCAAGGCGGCCGCATCGAAATTACCCGCGACGACGACAGGAAGATCGAGGGGGTCAGTTGCTTCACTCGCGACGGCTGGCTCTATCCCGGGGTCGACCTCGATCTCTTCCGCAGGCTGAAGCGGCTGAAGGCAATCAAGTCCTCAGGCGGCCACCCCTACCGGATCACCGAAAGAGGGCTGAAGTTGGTCAGGTCTCAGCTGAACAACAGGTAATAGTGGCACTCCCGATCGCGTCTCGAACGGGGCGATCGGGGGTGTCGCCTCAAACCTTTGCAGAGAGTTCCGTCCGCATCGCCGACCACTCGTCTGCCATCGTGCCCGTGCCCCGCGCCTTGCCGGCGCGGCGATACCAGTAGTCGGCATTCCAGTCATCGCCCTCGATGCGATGGCAAAGGGCGTGCCCCCAATCGAACGGCTGTTCGCCTTCGTGGCGCTGGCAGATGTCGTGCACCGCCTGCCAATCCGCACCCATGGCGAAACCGCCGGCAGAGAGGCGATCGAATGCCTCGATTAATTGCGCAAGATCATTGTTCGCCATAAGACCTCCTCCTGGTTCCCGCTATCGGTCAGGCAACCGCTTCTCCAGATGCACCTTTTCAAGTTCAACGCCCATGCTCTTGGAAAATTCGCGGCCGCGCCAGATGATGATGAAGCCGCAGCGTTCGTAGAGCCGGATTGCGCCCTCGTTCCGGGCGTGCGTGTCGAGCCTGGCAGTCACCAGTCCCTCTGAGGCCATCAGCTCGCACAAATGAAGCAGGAGAGCCCGGCCAACGCCGTTGCCCTGATGATCGGGATGCACCCAGAGGTCGGACACATAATTCGGTTGATTTTCACGCGCGCCCCAGCCGAGAATCGTCCCGCCCCGCTCGGCAACGACGATCTCGCCTTTCGTTTCCTTAGGAAAGATGGCGAACTCGTGCCGCACCCTGGCGATTACATCGGGATCGAGATAGCTGTCCTCGAAGGCATCACTGGCGGCCCATGCGGCAAAGCCGACGGCGCCGACCGTTTCGTGGTCGGCAGCCGTTATTCTTCGGATCGTTAGATCCGTTACCACCACTTGGCCGGCGTAAACCGGCCGGCTGCCTGCTCGATGACATGAGCGGTCTTGAAGAGGGTTTCCTCATCGAAGGGTTTGCCGATCAGCTGCAGGCCGAGCGGCAGGCCCTTATGGTCGAGGCCGGCCGGCACGGCGATGCCGGGCAGGCCTGCCATGTTGACCGTCACCGTGAAGATGTCGTTCAGATACATCTTCACCGGATCGGCGGCGAGGTTCTCATCGGCAACGCCGAAGGCCGACGACGGCGTTGCCGGCGTCAGGATGGCATCGACACCAGCGTCAAAGGCGAGTTCGAAATCGCGCTTGATCAGCGTGCGCACCTTCTGGGCGCGGATGTAATAGGCATCGTAATAACCGGCCGACAGCACATAGGTGCCGATCATGATGCGGCGCTTGACTTCCTTGCCGAAGCCCGCGGCACGCGTCTTCTCATACATGTCGACGATATCCTTGCCGTCGACGCGCAGGCCGTAGCGCACACCGTCGTAACGCGCGAGGTTCGAGGATGCCTCGGCGGGAGCGACGATGTAATAGGCCGGAAGGGCATATTTTGTGTGCGGCAGCGAGATGTCGACGATCTCGGCGCCGGCATCCTTCAGCCAGGCGATGCCCTGGCGCCAGAGGGTCTCGATCTCATCCGGCATGCCGTCGACACGGTATTCGTTCGGAATGCCGATCTTCATGCCCTTCAGCGACTGGCCGAGAGCTGCTTCGTAATCCGGCACCGGCAGATCGACCGATGTCGTGTCCTTTGCGTCGACGCTTGCCATCGACTTCAAAAGGATGGCGGCGTCGCGTACGTCGCGGGCGATCGGGCCTGCCTGGTCGAGCGAAGAGGCGAAGGCGACGGTGCCCCAGCGCGAGCAGCGGCCATAGGTCGGCTTGATGCCGACGGTGCCGGTGAAGGCAGCCGGCTGGCGGATCGAGCCGCCGGTATCGGTCGCTGTGGCGCCGGCGCAAAGATGCGCGGCGACGGCTGCGGCCGAGCCGCCGGAGGAGCCGCCGGGCACGAGCTGCTGGTTGGAGCCTGACGCACGCCAGGGATTGATCACCGGGCCGTAATGCGAGGTCTCGTTGGAGGAGCCCATGGCGAACTCATCCATGTTCAGCTTGCCGAGCATGACGGCGCCGTCATCCCAGAGGTTCTGCGTCACGGTCGATTCATAACGCGGCTCGAAACCATCGAGAATGTGGCTGCAGGCCTGGGTGTGAACACCGACGGTGGCGAAGAGATCCTTGATGCCGAGCGGAATGCCTTCGAGTTCGCCCGCCTTGCCGGCGGCGATGCGCGCGTCGGAGTTCTTCGCCATGACGCTGGCAAGATCCGGCGTGATCTTGATATAGGCGTTCAACCGGCCATTGGCCGCATCGATCGCCGAGATATAGGCTTCGGTGAGTTCGATCGCGGTGATTTCCTTGGCGCGCAGCTTCTGGCGGGCTTCGGCAATGGTCAGGCTGGTGAGTTCGCTCATCGTGTTTTCGCTTCAGATCTGGAATGGCAACAGGGTCGGAAAGAGGCTTCGAAGCCTTATTCGACGACTTTCGGCACCAGGAAAAAATTGTGGTCGGTGACGGGCGCATTGGCGACGATATCGGCTGCCTTGTTGCCGTCGGTCACCTCATCGCTCCGCTTCTTCATTGCCGTCGGGGTCACCGACGTCATCGCCTCGACGCCATCGACATTCACTTCGGAGAGTTGCTCGACGAAGCCAAGGATGCCGTTCAGCTCGCCGACCATGCGATTTGCCTCGTCCTCGGAGACGGCAATACGGGCAAGGCGGGCGACGCGCTTCACAGTGGCAAGATCGACGGACATGGCATTCTCCGGATAGGATTTTTCCTACCCGCTATAAAGGCCATGTCCGCCGTGTGCAACGGGGTTTCGTCAGATCGACAGGCTCTCGGAAGGCTTGATCGCCCTCACTTCCGTCTTCGATCCCTCCATGCCGGCAACGAATTTTTCAGCCGTCTGGTCGATGATCGGAAAGGTACCGTAGTGGCAGGGGATCGCGGTCTTGAAGTTGAAATAGCGCCGGCAGGCAAGTGCTGCCACCGCGCCACCCATGGTGAAGCGGTCTCCGACCGGCACGAAGCCGATATCAGGCTGGTGCAATTCATTGATCAGCGCCATGTCGGAGAAGATATCGGTATCGCCCATGGCAAGGATCGAGGCTTCGTCGTCGAAATGCAGCATCAGGCCGTTGGCGTTGCCGAGCGCATGCGAGACGCCGTCCTCGGTGATCTGGGCGGAAGAGTGCAGCGCATTGGTGAAGGTCGCCGAGAAGCTGCCGAGTGCGATGGTGCCGCCGGTATTGCCCATCTCGATCTTGTCGACGCCCTTGGAGCCGAGCCAGGCGGCGAGATCGGCATTGGCGAGAACGACGGCGCCGGTTTCCTTGGCGAGTGCCACGGTATCGCCGACATGGTCGCCATGGCCATGCGTCAACAAGATATGGGTGATGCCTGCGGACACTTCCTTAATATCCTGGCCGGAAAAGGAGGCGTTATAGCTGAGGAACGGGTCGAGCAGGATCCTCGCCTTTGATGTCTCGATGCGGAAGGCGGAATGGCCGAGCCAGGTGATCTTCATGAAATCTCTCCTTTATTACGTGATGTAAAAGCCGGTTTGGATGGTATGGACATATCTCATACGGCCGCAAAGAAAAGCGGCGGCGACTTCAATTTGTTTTGACGGGATGAAACGGCGATGACGGTGCTGACGATCGAGGAAATGGCCGAGATGCTTGCCCCGCGCCAGGCGATTGCCGGCCTCGATCTCGGCACCAAGACGATCGGGCTTTCGATGTCCGATCTCGGCCGGCGTTTCGCCACGCCGCGCACAGTGATCCGCCGCGTCAAGTTCACCATCGATGCCCAGGCGCTCTTGGACTTCGCACAATCGGAAAAGGTCGCAGGCTTCATCATCGGCCTGCCGATGAATATGGACGGATCAGCGGGTCCGCGTGTGCAGGCGACGCGCGCCTTCGTGCGTAATATGGAGCAGAAGACGGCGCTGCCCTTCGTCTATTGGGATGAGCGGCTTTCGACGGTTGCCGCCGAACGGACGCTGCTCGAAATGGACGTCTCGCGCGCCAAGCGGGCCGAACGGATCGATTCGGCCGCGGCAAGCTTCATCCTTCAGGGCGCGCTCGACAGGCTTTCCTTGCTGGCAAGGTCTGACGGAGATGAATTCAGCGCCTGACGCGCCTTCCACCAGGCGATGATCGACTTGCGCTTCCGAAGGCCGATAATGGCGAAGACGACGAGGCTGTCCAACGCGATCGCGCGGGCAACGAGCGGCGGGATGGTCTCCGGCGGAATGCCGAGCGCCTTGCCATAAAGCTCGAAGGTCAGGTCATGGACCTGCCGGCTCAGCATGAAGATGCCGAAACTCATGTCGTAATAGGAGAGCCAGTACCATCCGCCCAGAAAGACGATGGGGCCGGCCCAGAAGATCAGAAACCACTTCATGCGGCCTCTCCTCCATGCTTGCGCGCCATGGGCAGATCGAGGGAGACCAACCAGGTCGACAATGCCATGATGCAAAGCACCAGCGCGGGAATTGCGATATCCAGCGCCAAGACTGCGAAAAACATCATCGCCGTCACCAGAAGCGCGACTTTAGCGATCTTGGTTCCCATGGGCGTCACTCGGGGACTCTCACTCATACTATCTCTGCTCACCGCCACACTGTCGGGTTAACCACCCCCACGCAACGTAAACCATTTGTTAAGGTTAACGTGAGGCCTGCCCCCTGTGGATGAGGCAGGCATCAGCCATAGACGCCGCGCACGATGCGCTTCAACGCCGTCGCCGCCTTCTCCCAGTCCTTGGGCGTTTTCAGCGACAGGCCGGCGCACTGCCCGCCGGCTGCGGCGGCGAGCACAAGGTGCTGGATCGCGGCGATGACGACGGCGTTGACGGCTGTTGCATCCACGCCCTTCGGCGGCGCCAGCGAGCCGCGCATGCGCTCGAGCCACAAGGCGAGCGCCTTCGAACGCGCCTCGGACAACCGCCTCACCTGCTCGGTGTTTTCCGATATCTCCCAGGCGAGGATGCGGCGCATCAGCGGATCGTTTCTCAAGGCGTCGAGGAGAAGAAGCGACAGCCGCTCCATCAGGTCGCCATAGGTGAGCAGGAACATGCCGCCGGCGTCTTCCGGAATGCGATCCTTCACCCATGTGCCGAGATCGGCGCCGATCGCCTCGACCAAGCCGTCGAGGCCGCCATAGTAACGATAGATCAACTGCTTGTCGCAACCGGCGCGGCGGGCGACCGCGTTGATGCCGAAATTCTGGAAGCCTTCCTCGGCGAGCAGCCCCTTGGCGGCGGCAAGAATTGTGCGCTCGGTGGCGCCGCGATCACGCACGCGCCGTTCCGGCCCCTCGCCGGTCCTGGGTGAATTTACAAGATTTACGGCTTCATTCAGCATGATCGACCCTTCCCCGCTGTCACCAACCGGTGAGTAGCGGGGAGGCTTCATGCAATCAATCCTATCCCTTTGGGAAGATTGTGGATATTCCAGCCGGACCGATGATTGTCCGTCGAACGGATGTGGATGGCTGCACGTTGAGCGGATCGGATCGGTTCAGAAATCTCGTCCTGGCGGTTGATCGCGATGGACGAACCCGGCATAGCTGCATTATGAACAATTCTAATATTCTCCACTAAGGCCCTGCAATGGTGAACTATATCGAAGCCTCTACCGCGCCCCCGAAGAATACGGGCGCCATCCGGCTTTATGACGCGCAAGCATTCGAGGGCATGCGCAGGGCGTGCCAGCTGACCGCGCGCTGCCTCGATGCGCTTGCCGACATCGTCAAGCCCGGCCTGCTGACCGATGAGATCGACAGGTTCGTTTTCGATTTCGGCATGGATCACGGCGCCTATCCGGCGACGCTGAACTATCGCGGCTACACCAAATCGACCTGCACCTCGATCAACCACGTCGTCTGCCACGGCATTCCGAACGACAAGCCGCTGCGTGACGGCGATATCGTCAATATCGACGTCACCTTCGTGCTCGACGGCTGGCACGGCGATTCCAGCCGGATGTATCCCGTCGGCGTCGTCAAGCGTGCTGCCGAGCGGCTGCTCGAGGTCACGTATGAATCGCTGATGCGCGGCATTGCCGCCGTCAGGCCCGGCGCCCGCACCGGCGCGATCGGCGAGGCGATCCAGACCTATGCCGAAGCCGAGCGCTGTTCAGTGGTGCGCGATTTCTGCGGCCATGGTGTCGGCCGGTTGTTCCACGATTCGCCGAACATCCTGCATTACGGCCGCGCCAATGAAGGGCCGGAGCTGCGCGAAGGCATGATCTTCACCATCGAGCCGATGATCAACCTCGGCCGACCGCATGTGAAGGTGCTGGCCGACGGATGGACGGCGGTCACCCGCGACCGCTCGCTCTCAGCCCAGTACGAACATACGGTCGGCGTCACCTCCGACGGCTGCGAGATTTTCACGCTGTCGCCGGGTGGGCTTGACCGCCCCGGTCTGCCGTCGCACAACGGGTAACGGTCCGATGGCGAAGGGGCCTGTTTCGACATCTTCCGACGACGAACTGCCTTTCGAGACGCAAGAGCCCATTGCCGCCGACGAACGTTCGTTCTTTGCAGGACAGCCCCAAAAACCGTCGGTAACGAATGCCGGGACCGCCCTGCCCGCCTCGCTTGTTGGCCAAGAGCATTATCACGGCCATCGCGAGCGGTTGCGTGACCGCTTCCGCGAGCTCGGCGACACCGCGCTTGCCGACTACGAAATCCTCGAGCTCTTACTTTTCCGCCTGATCCCGCGGCGCGACACCAAGCCGATCGCCAAGGCGCTGATCGAACGGTTCGGCTCGCTTTCGGGCGTCTTCGGTGCGCCTCAGGCGCTGCTGACCGAGGTAAAAGGCGTCGGCGAGGCCGTGGCGCTCGACTTGAAGCTGATCTCGACTGTCGCTCACCGGACGCTGAAGAGCGAACTCAGGAGCAAACAGGTCCTGTCCTCGTGGTCTTCGGTTATCCAGTATTGCCATGCCGCCATGGCGCACGAGACCCGCGAGCAGTTCCGCATCCTCTTCCTCGACAAGCGCAATGTGCTGATCGCCGACGAGGTGCAGGGCCGCGGCACGGTCGACCATACGCCGGTCTATCCGCGCGAGGTGGTCAAACGCGCACTTGAGCTTTCGGCAACCGCCATGATCCTCGTGCACAACCACCCCACTACCCCCTTTCGATCCCGCTCGATCACGCTCAATACCGCTGAAACACCAGTAGTTTAGCCGCTTTTTGTAGGTTGCGTACAGGGGGCGGTTATGGCAAATTGGGGGCGGTTGAAGGGGTAGAATACGGCTTTCCGCTCCCAGCAAACGATCCCCGTTTCTCCTCGACCGATCCCAGTTGCGGAAGAGGAGGAAGTGCAATGCCAAGCCTGACCGACACCGCCATCCGACATGCGCTGAAGCGGGTCGAGATGGGTCAGAAGCAAGAAAATCTCGCCGACGGCGAAGGGCGCGGCACAGGCCGTCTCGTCCTCGTCCTGAAGCCAATGCCGAAGCGCGTGACAGCGGACTGGATGGCCCAGCAGTGGCGCGACGGGAAGCGAACCAAGAAGAAGCTCGGCGCCTACCCGTCAATGACACTTGGCCAGGCCCGCGAGATTTTCAAACGCGACTATGCGGACGTGATCCAGAAGGGTCGAAGCATCAAGATCGCGACCGATACGCGCCCCGGCACCGTCGCCGATCTTTTCGAGGGCTATGTAGCGTCGCTCAAGGCCGCGAACAAACCCTCCTGGAAGGAAACCGAAAAGGGCCTGAACAAGATTGCCGATACGCTCGGGCGCAACCGTCTCGCCCGTGAGATCGAGTCCGAGGAAATCATCGAACTGATCCGCCCGATCTATGACCGCGGCGCCAAGTCGATGGCCGATCACGTCCGATCCTATATCCACGCCGCGTTTAGCTGGGGCATGAAGTCCGACAACGATTATCGCCAGCAATCCGCTCGTCGCTTCCGCATCCCGTTCAATCCAGCAGCAGGCATTCCGACCGAGCCCAAGGTCCAGGGCACGCGCTGGCTCGATGAGGACGAGTGGGTCCAGCTCTATCGCTGGCTCGAGTGCCCCGATACACCTGTCCATCCTCCGTATACCCGTGCGGTCCGAATCCTCATGCTGACCGGTCAGCGGGTCGAGGAGATCGCGAACCTTCACATCGATCAATGGGACGCTAAGGAGAAGATTATCGACTGGTCCAAGACCAAGAACGACCAGCCCCATGCCGTTCCGGTCCCGGATTTGGCCGCAGAGCTAATCTCGTCAATCAACGTCAACGAGTACGGCTGGTTCTTCCCTTCGGCCAAGGATCCCTCCAAGCCCGTCAGCCATGGCACGCTCTATTCGTTCATGTGGCGCCAGCGGGATCGTGGCGTGATTCCCTACGTGACGAACCGCGATCTGCGTCGAACCTTCAAAACACTCGCCGGCAAGGCAGGTGTGCCGAAAGAGATCCGCGACCGCCTACAGAACCATGCCTTGCAGGACGTCAGCTCAAAGCACTACGACCGCTGGAACTACATGGTAGAGAAACGTGCAGGCATGGCGAAATGGGACAAATTCGTCCGCGCCATGCTTGCGAAGAAGCGCATGAAGGCGGCGGCATGAGCTTCCGGCCTCTCCTTCTCTCCGGCGTGCTTGTTTTCCTTTGCCAGGTCGTCCCCGCCTATGCGGACCCGTGCAAAGCGCCTCTGCCAGCCCAAGCTGGCGTGCAGCTCTCTGGCACGGTTCGCTATGTCGGTGATGGTGACAGCCTTTGCGTGGGCAAGACGGCCGACCCCAACGCCTGGATCGAGGTCAGGCTCGCCGACTTCAACGCCCCCGAGCTTCACGAAGACCGCGGGGCTCAAGGAAAGGTCGCGCTCGAACGCATTGCGCTTCACCGTGAGGTGACATGTACGACGGAGCGCGGCCGCAGCAGGCGCGTGATCTCATTCGACCGCGTCATTGCTCGCTGCCGCGTCGGCTCTCAGCCCATTGGTGATATGCTGCGCCAAGCCGGAGCGCCGGAGGGCGGCAACTGATGTCGGTCCACCATTGACTTAACATAGCCTGGAAGCTATATGGATTGGGACGTCAGACTGCATGATGCCTTCGAGGCGGAGTTTCAGGCTTTCGCGAACGAGGTGCAGATCGAAATGCTTGCCCTCGCAAAGCTGCTGGCCGAATGCGGGCCGCAACTTGGTCGACCTTACGTCGACACGCTGAAGGGCTCGAAGCATTCCAACATGAAGGAAATGCGCTTTTCAGCAGCCGATGGCGAGTGGCGAACCGCCTTTGCCTTCGACCCAGCGCGAAACGCAATCCTGCTTGTAGCCGGAGACAAGTCGGGCGGAAGTCAGAAGCGCTTTTACAAGCAGCTTATCGCAAAGGCGGACAAGCGGTTTTCCGACCATCTGGAAAACCTGAAATCCGTAAAGAAGGGATAGCCCGATGGGACGCAGCATCACGGACGTCATCGCTTCGCTGCCCCGCGACCGGCAGGAGCAGGTCGAGGCCCGCTACCAGGAGCTTCGGCAGGAGGTCGAGGGTCTGCGCGAGCTGCGGCAGATCGCGGGGAAGGCGCAGGAAGATGTCGCCGGTGCCTTGAACATCAAACAGCCCTCGGTCTCGAAGATCGAAAAGCAGGCCGATATGTATCTGTCGACGTTGCGCAGCTACGTCGAAGCGATCGGCGGCAAGCTTGAACTCACCGTGAAGCTGCCGTCGCATCCGCCCCTCAAGCTTCACAGCCTGGGCGACGTGATGTCATCGAGCAGTCCCGCGCGCGCTCCCTCCCGCGTGCGAAAAGCGGCCAGAGCCCGGCCCTGATGCTTCAGTTCGACGGCAACTGGCGGTTCGACAGTCCCAGCGCGATAGAGCCTGCCGTACAAGAAGGCTTTCGCGACCTGATCAACCGCATCAGCGGACAAGGGCTTCGGAAGGCCATTCTGGAGCATTTCAAGGCGCGGTTCTGTGCGGCCGCCAGCGCCGAGTATTGGCCGAGCACCAACGAGCGGTTCGCCTCCGAAGATCTCGACCGAGACATGGCGCGCGCCGGTGAGAACGCTCCGGTCTTCATCGAAGCGTTCTGGGACGCATGCCAGGAACTTTGGGCTCGCAATCCGACGATGGTGATACCGGATGCCGGGAGGATCAATCGCATCCTCGCCGACGCCAACGCCGGCTATCAGCTCAATCCTCCGATGCTAGTCGCCACGCGCGTCCACATTCCGATCATCGTTCCCGACGCGCCCCCGTCCCTCGATGTCCAGGCGCGGGCCCTCATCCACGAGTCCCTCGACGCTTCCCAGCGATCCCTGAGCGAGGGCAACGGCCGTCAGTCGGTCCAGGAAGTGCTCTGGCTGCTGGAAACCATTGCCACCGCCTTTAGGGGCCTCGACGTTGCCGATGGAAGCATCCAGGGCCACTACTTCAACAAGATCATCCCCGAGTTGCGAAAGCGCGGCCGAGGGCACCAAGAGCAAATCCTGAACTGGATGATGACGCTGCATGGATACCTGTCGTCGCCCACCGGCGGCGGGGTGCGACATGGCGTAGATCTTAAAGAGGGCCTCGCTCTCGGGATCGACGAGGCGCGTCTTTATTGCAACCTCATCCGCAGCTACCTGACGTTTCTGATCGCCGAACACGAACGCGTCAGCAGAGGCGTTGCGTAAAACTCAAAAAAAGAGGCGATCGTGACCCGCATTTTCGACTTCGATGGACCAAACCTTGATCGTGGCTTCGTCAACCTCAGAACGGCTGACCATCCAGTCGAGAGGGAATTGCACGAACTCATCGAGAGAATGTGGGAGCGCTACGAGCCGTATGCCGATCCGGATTTCCGCCATGGCTTTGCGCGCGACGTCGACGGCCGTTTCTGGGAAATGTATCTTGGCTGCACCCTCCTCGACGCTGGCCGCAGCCTGCTGCCGGTTTCAGAACGCTTGCGCGAGGGCGGTCAACCCGACCTTTGCGTTCTAACGGACGAAGGCCGAATCTGGATCGAAGCCATCGCGCCAGACGAAGGTGACCCTGGCCCTGATCAGATTATCCGGCCTGTGCCAATGAACGAGGGCGGTGGCCTCAGCGCCGCCCCAATCCGTCAGGCGCAACTTCGCACCACGAGCGCCTTCTGGACCAAATTCCGAAGAGTTCGGCACTACCTGCGAGAGGGTGTGATCGGCGAGAATGACATTCGCATCATTGCGATCAGCGCGAGCCGGTTTGGGGTTTATGTGTCCGAGCGCCCACCGCTGATTATGACCTCCCTGTTCCCGATCGGCGACGCCTACATCACCATCGATCGCGAGACGGACGAAGTGGTGGATCAAGGTTTTCACGCCGCGCCGGAGATCGCGCGTCAGGGCGGGCCGATCCCGCGCACCGCCTTTCTCGATCCGGCTTTTGCCGATGTCTCCGGCGTTCTGTGGTCTCGCGTCAGCCTGGGCAATCTGTCCCGCGGAACCAGGCCGCTGACCTATGTCCACAATCCTCTCGCTACGCATCCGTTGCCGGTCCGCTGGGGTGTCTGGGACCGAGAATTCGTGACCGTCGTCGATGGCGAGGATTGGGAAGCCACCGACATCCTCGCACCGCAGCCTGAAACCGAACCATCGGCGGCCGAATGAGCACGACGCCGATTGACGTACGGAATATCGGGACGGCCTTTCTCGCCGAAATCAGGGCGTTGAGCGCCGATGGCTAAGACACTCGACGAGGACGCCATCGAACGCCACAAGGAACTGCTGATCGAGCCGGCTGCCACCCTCTACGCCGTCCAGAAGGTTTTCGGAGATCAAGCCAAGGCCAAGTCGATGGCCGCATACGGACGGCTGATCGACGCCCACATGCTGGCGACCGGCGTACTTGCAAACGGCATTTTGCGTATCAATGGCGCCGTCGTTGAGGGCGATCAGACCAGCTTCGAGCGAGACGCGCTGTTCGCCGCCTTCATCATCGGCCTTGAGCCCTGTGAGAGCGCAATTGCCGAGGCGCGCTATCTACAGGCCCACGCGCTGCTGCGCCAGGAACTCGAGATCCTCGCCCAGCTCAAAGCGGTTGGTGCAAAACGGCGAAAGCCCAACGGCGCTCCAAACGTCGCAGCTCTCGAACAATCGCTTGGCCGTCTCTATGGCGGGCTTTCCGCAGCCGCGCATGTGTCCAGGCATGACATCGTCCAGAGCGCGACAGCATGGGATGGCGAAATGGACAGCCTGCCCGGGCCGACAAACATGACCCGCTATTTTCCGGAAACCGACGAAGGGCTCGCAAGACGATCCTATGCCCTGCACATTTACATGATTGTCCGCCTCGTCGAGGAACTGAGCGTTGATCTTAGCGCCCGGCATATTTCAGCAACGTTTACCGACGCCGAAAACACGGCGCTCAATCTTGCAATAGATTTGATGGCGGCAGAAGGAATGCTCGAGATCATCACTGATGCTGATTCAAACAGCAGTACTGATAATTAGTGCATTGCCGTGTCGTTCGATTGTTCGGCCGACGCATGACGATTAATACGCTTGGGGGAGCAAATGCCAGCAACTGCATTTTCCGTGAGGTTCGCGCGCGAACTCGATGTCGACCAGCTCGCGATCCTGATGACCGGCACACAGCCGACGCCGGACCGCGATGGGGCCGAACTTCTCAGTATCTTCAGCGATGCGATCCGCGCGGACGTGCAATGCTCATCCTGCGGCAAATTCGGTGCAGGTGTAGTGCGGCCCGCAAAGTCGCGCGCGTCCAAGGCGGTTCTCCGGCAGGCCCACTTCCGGTTTGTCGATCCGAGTGGCGGCGACGCCCACCATCCCTTCTGTGAATTCTACGGGGACGAAGAGACTCGTTCGCCCCAAGTCAGCCTTCTCGACTTTGGATCGGAAAAAAGCGCGGAAACGCGAGCCGTGCGGCTCCTCGTCTGCAAAGGCATCGAACAGGGCATTTTTGACCAACGTCGTATCCGCGACATGCGGCAGTGGTTTTTCGATCTTAAATCCGCGACCCGCTTCACAGTATCGATGCCGCTAGAGGCGATTTCCTGGGCACACGCGCTTCAGCGCCATCCCCACTACCGGCGCTGGCAGTTCCACCCAGCCCAAGCGGAGATGCCGGCCTTCGATTGGAAGGCCGCCGCGAAGAATCAATTCACGGAAGATCATTTTCATCTGTTTGAGCTGCTGAAGGAGATACGTTCGGACGATAAAATATGGCAGCAGGCGACCGAGCTCGCCCGGAAAAACCACGGGCGTGAAGTGTTCAACGTCACCGTGCTCCAGCCCTACTACGAAGCTGCCATCTCGCTTTGCGTTTTCGTCGCCGCGAACAGCAGCGTCGATTTCGGCAAGACTCAGCCGGAATACTATCGGTGGAAAGGACCGCCGGTCGCGTTGCTCGCGCTGTGCGCTTTGGTGCTGTTCGTTTCCGATTGGGAGATGAACACTGCCATCTCAGCGTTCGCCAAGCTCTTGTCGGCCCCGGCGCCCAGCGATCTCACCCTTGGCAACGTCATCGGGCTCAACCCGTTTCACGAATATGCTGCGTGGCGCCTGGTCACCGCTTCCGCCGAGGTGGCCGCCAAAAGCACCGGTGAACTGGATTACGACCGCCAGCTTGCCACCATCGAGGCAGCGCTCCGAGAGCAACATCGTCGTTGGAAGAGCGGGCAATCTTAGGTCGGCTGTGCAGTGCGATGGAATGCGAACCAGATTGCAGGAACCTCCTGTCGTCGGACACACTGCGGCCCGAAGATCGAGCGACCTACGAAAAAGCTCGGTCGGACGAGCAGGCAAAACTGACGTGGGCTCCGGCCGGGCCGTCTGCCCTTAAACCCACGGCGGCCGGCGGATGAGCATTTCATGGGAATGGATCATCAGTTTGGGGGGAGGCTCGAAAAACGGTTACACCTCGGATGATATCGGTAAAGTGAACCTTGCCGACTACACGATCTTCGTCATCCTCTTGAAGATCATCTCCCCAGGCATGCCTGATGAGATTTCTCGTATACTCAGCTATATTGGAGTCACTCCATTTCGGCTGTGCGGTAATGGACTTCGGCCAGTTGTTATTGCCCGCTCTTAAGATTCCACCGTCATGCTTGAGCACCACCGCGACGTCATCAGAACCTTTAAAGCCCTCTCGAAACTCCTTCGGGTGGACCTCATCTTGGTCCTCGTCGTAGTCGAACTCGCCGTTAAAGCTAATGGCGATTTCAGACGATGATCGAAGTCGCTCTTCAAACTCGCTGGTCGACAGCCAGTCCGTTCCCCACTTCAAGAACTTAAGGCCTCCAAGCTCACCTCCGCATTCGAGCACCACCTCTGCAGAGCGGGCTTGGCGCTCCTCATCCTTCACGAAGGCCGTGATCAACTCAGCTTGCTTGGACGCCCAATACGCCAGAGCCTCCTTTGTAGCGATCGGCTGGGCGGCATCCCGTGCCGCGGTCATGGCCTCCCCCAGCAGTATCCCTTCCACATTGTGAAGCCTTCCGGCACGAAGCCCAGAGATGGTCACCCAGCCACCATCTGGCGAATACGAATATCGCGAGGGAGATATGAAGGCTCGACCATAGACTTGATCGTTATCTCCTTCGATCGGCTGCATAAGCGCCCTGTCTGCTTTGGGAGTGTCAGCTTCAGAATGATCGGCGGTGGGATTTAGTCGGCGCACTAGATCGAAATCGCTGATCTCAAGCCAATCGCCCGGGCGGGCTACCGGCTCCGCGCCTTCTTTCACCAACGTCGCAATCGCCACATCGAGGTTCGGAGCGACCGCGCCTACGAGTGTCGCGAGAGACATCGTTCGCTTGGTGTAAGAATTGATGTGGAGGAGCCCACCTGGCTGATACGGATGGATCTTCAGCAGCACCTCAACGCGCGTTCCCCCATCAATCGGGACCGGCTCCTTAGGTGCAGGAGAGAGAATGGGCCGCGCGCTCGTTCCCCCGCGAAACTCCAATAGCCGGCCGGTCTCTTGCCCCTTGTCGCAGCGTCGTGAGTAGACCCGGACCACTGGACCGAGCATAAAAACTGAGAAAAAGCCGATTCCGAACCGACCAATGGCCTGCATGCCAGCCGCCATAAGGCCAGGGAATTCCTCCATGGCCTGGGGCGATCGCCAGAAAGATGTTCCAAAATCGAGGAGTGGCCCGGTCATCACCTGCTCGGACATGCCGATGCCGGTATCCTCGACGACCAGCCACACCTTGTCGGCGTCCGACAACAGGCCGACTGTAATCAGGCCCCAATCCGCAGGTCGTTTTTGAAATTTTCGCCTCGCCTGAACAGCGTCGGCGGCGTTTTGTATCAGCTCACGGAGAGCAACAGTCGGGTCGTTGCCATAGAGCTTAGAACCGCCAAGGTTTTCTACGATACGTGGAACATCCGACACCTGAAGCCGTGCATCGACTGGGCGCCAGCCACGCGTCTGAACTGTACGCGCTAGCATCTCCGGCGATCCTGCGCCTTTGACACGTCTGGCTTTCAGCACTTCGCGACCGCGTCCTTGCAGCAGCAGGTCGACGTCCCGAAGCTCTCGGTCGACCGAATTCAGGGTGTCATATGCGAGCCACCAAGCTTCGGCGTCTTCCCGCCCAAAAGGCTGCCCAGTTGTGAAGACCACGGCGTCAAGCTCGATATGCGGTCTTGCCAACCGTTCCTGAAACGCCCAGTGGAGCGCCGAAATACCGCTCGGATTTGTTATCGCCCGAAGGAATCTGGGGGCGCGGCGGCTGTCGAGATGCAAGGCGTCGGCGACGCGCAACAAACAGGCGAGCTTTACCCGATCAACTCGATTAAGGGTCCTATGTGCGAGCGCACCTAAGTCCTCGGAGAATTCCTGCTCCAGTTTCTGCACCGACCACCAATGACTATGGGCGATCTGACCAATCGTCGGTCCGTAGAACCGACGCAATTCTGAATCCTCAACGAGATAGACCTGTGAACCGTCAGCAGCGATCCATGCCTGCTCGGCAAGTTCCTCGGCCCGCTCCGCATGCAGCCGGCGAAGAACATCGGGCACAATTCTTTGCAAGATATCGTTCGGCGGATTCTCAACGTCGAATTTCTCCCCTCCGCCCTCTTCTGACGCCAACGCGAGGCGGGCAACAGCGTCCTTCCATGCCACGGTGGCTCTAACTTCCGCCAAACCACCGGGATAAGCCGCCAAGCTCATAGCGGCATCGTGCAGAAGAATGCTCGCGCCAAGCACGAAGGCCTCGGCGGGATTGACGTTTACCGCCCCCTCAGCAACGGACGACGCCGTATCCCATAAGGCGTCCAAGTGGCTGACGTCATGGACGGTCATCCCTGGCAGATCGACAGCGATGCGCGAAACGAGATGGGCAGCCCTTTCCCGTATGGATAGGTACTGCGTCCTAAAGAACTCCTGTTCGTCCGTGGTAGAATCTGAACGCGGGTTTAGAAACGCTTGCCGCCATAGCCACGTTTGACGAAAATCAAGTCCACTCACAGTCATCTTTCTCCCTGGCCGGTCAAAACTCGAAGCTGGTGCACGCCTACTTCGTGCCGACTTGATCTCATTTTCGATCAAGTCGGCGATAATATTTCTTCTGACCGTTTGTAGGGTCAACGTATGTGAAGCAGTCCGCTAGACCGTCGATGCTTTGCAGCACACCGAGCAAAGCATAAGCATTGAAGGGGGTCCCCGCGCCGGTCTCGTAGTGGCTAACGAAATTGCCGATGATCGACGGCGCATGATGGTTCTGGAGATCGGCGATTTGCTGAGGTGCCAAGACGCATCGGTTCGCGGCCTGATACAGCGTCACAGCTTCGGTAATCGCGTCGATATAGGTGGACAACGTTCGCTTGTCGCCTCGTGTCGCATAGTCGGGAGGAACCGGGATTTCCAGTTTCGATATGATCTGCCCGAGCTTGTATTCGAGATACTGGCGCAAAAACGGCGCACCGATATCGAGTTGTCCCGCGTTGAGGTACTGAAGTGCCTGGGCCTTGAGCCGGTCCGCTTCCTGCGATGACACCATGAGCCGGCCCTTCGGCGGCATTCCCTGAAGCTTCTGATGATGCCAGTCGGTTGTGCCGTTTAGCTTGTCGAAATATTTCTCCAGGCTCGTGTCGTGGCTGAGGATAATGAACTGCAAACCATCAGGCACCGCGCCGTAGCGCAACAGCGTGCGCATCCCGTCCATCAACGCGAACTGATGGCCGGCGTCAAAGCTCGATGTCACGTCGTCGAGCACCATGAAACGCGGGACGCCACTATGCTTTATCGCGGCCGCCAAGAAAATCGAAGCGGCGACGGCATTGCGATAACTCTCCGAGAGCAACGCCCGTGCGCTGAGATCGTGCAAACCGAAGAAGTCGGCGAGCGTGAGGTCCACATTCTCGCTATTTTGGGCCCGTATCAACGTTGGCTTGACGTCCGGCCCACCGCGCACGAATTTGCCGAACAGTTCCTGACACGAGGTCTGGATCTCACCGATCCGCTCGTTCGCCAATGTCGCTTCCGCATCGGCAAAGGCTTGGCCAGCCTGGATGATGAATGACTTCCAGCGGTTCAGGAGCTTGAGCCTGTCCTGCTTCGCCTTCAGCGTCGGCTCCGCGGTTTCGTATTCGAGGACCGCATCGCGGAATTGCTTTGCGAAACTGAGGGTACGGGTCACCTGCACAAGCGAGGGCGGCAACTGCGCTTGCAGAGTAGTCGTCTCCTCCTGTGCGCGCTCGAGCGCGCGCGTCCGTAGCTTTTCTAGGTCCGACAGCCGCTCCTTGATCTTCTCCAGATCAGCAGTCGCCACCTCGCCCTTTTTCGCCTCAAAATCTAAGGCCACATGCAACCGATCACTCGTGCCGATCGCCATGGCCGGGACCTCTTCGATCTGGCGAAGCTTTGCAATCCCCGGCGCTGTCGAGACCTCTTTCGCGAGTTCGACGCCGAGTTGGGCGGCGGTGTCATATAGGGCGATCTTGCCCTCCAACCTGGGCTTCAGCGGCGCATCGCTCTTTGCCTCACAGACGGGGCACTGATTTGGATCGTGCCAGTCAGTTCCCGTGACGACCGTCAGCGCATCCCGCAATAGAGCATGCAGTGCCTCAGCGCCGACGGCACGCACTGCGTCATCCCGTTTCTTCGCGAGATCGATCAGCCGATCGACGTCGCTACCATCGGCATCCACGACAGCGATCACCGACAGCGACGCCACCGCGCCCGTCAGCGCATCGAGCGTCTTGCGCGCTTCTCCACCTTCCTCTTTCTCGATCGCCTTCTCTGCGGCGTCGAAATCGAGGTCCATGACCGACCCCTCGTCCACGAATGGCTTGAGCAAAGTGATACCGGATAATGCGGCAGTGACTGCGGTCTTCAAATCAGCGAGCTTGTCGATGTCGGCTCCGCCTGCCCCCGCCACTTCGTCATGAGCGGCGATGACGCGTCTTTCAACGCCGCTCAGCGCCCGCGCGCCGGTTGTCACCTCGGCGTCAAGAGTAGAAAGGCCGAGATCGCTGTTGATGTTCTGCGTCCTCTTCGCACCGTCGAGCGCTTGGCGGAGCCGGGAATAACGGCTCAGCCCCACGAGCGACGCGAAAGACCGCCCCCGATCCAACGCCGAAATGTCGACCAACTTGGCGAACCGGCCGTAGTCGACGAGGACGAAATCCTCCTGCAGACTCGCGAGGAATTGCAGGGGATCCGCCTGGCCGCTCGGTGATGTCACCAGACGCGCGCCGTTGGCCGCACGCGTCACTTTGATCGTGACATCCGCTGTCCCGTCGTCGCTCACGAACGTTAGGTCGATCGTCGCTTGCTGGCCGGGATGAAATTTGTTGACGATATAGCTGTCGCCTTGTTCGGCGTCCTGCATCGCCTTTAGACGCGGAACTGTGCCGTAAATGGCATAGTGAATGGCTTCAAAGATTGAACTCTTCCCGACACCGTTCGGCGCGTGCAGCGAGTTGACGGCGTCGGGTTTAAATTTGAGCACAAGCGGGTCGCCGTCGTTATTGATCCCGCGAAAGCCCTCGATGGTCAGAGCACCGAGAAAATAGCGGGTCACGACCTATCACCCTCCGGGGGCTTCGCTAGTGCGTCTAGCGCGGTCAAAACGGCTTTATGAAACTCGCCGATCGTTGCGCGGCTCGGCGCTGCATCGCCGCCTTTCTCAAGAAGTCCCAGATTGTCGAAGAGAATCTTCGCACATTCGGAATCGAGCTTTTCCGCCTCCGCTTTAAACAGCGCGACATTGTCGTCGAAAGAGTTATCGAGTTCGAACTTCATTTGCGCCCCCGCCCAATACGCTACATTTCAGATGTATGCTTTTCTTGTTACTTCTGACGACTGATCAGAGTCGCTACCGATATACCAGCGAACATAACACTCTAGTCATAGTAGAAAATCCGTTGAGCGAACATCCGCCGTTTTGCATTCGGCGATGAAAAAGCCTGTTCGCTGAGGAACCGCGCGCGCAGATCCAGAAGATCGAAGCCGGCTTTCGACCCCTTTATCTTTGCGCTCCCAGCGCACGCACTATTGGCGTCGTGACCAAAAAGCGATGTGCCACGTTCAAAATGGATAGCCATCCTTCCTAGCCAACCAGATGGCCTGATCCGACGTATTCTCTCACCTCAATCCATCCACTCAAGCGCCAGTGGGTCCGACGTGGCATCCACGTCCGCAGCGGCAAAAACCCTTTCGCGGATTTGAGTGAATTCCCGTTCTTTCAGAGCATGTTCGAAATGCTCGGCGAAGACCAGGTGGTGGGCGTGGTGCGCTTCCCTGCCGCAGTCGCATTGCTCCGGATGATCGATGCGATGCCAACGGAACTCGTCATCAACTCGAAAATAGCAGCCTCGGGTGATGCCAAACCCACCGGGACGGACGCCGAAGTGATCGACCGCCAGTTCCGTGAGAAACATCGTTCCGTCCTCATGCGCCTCCAGATAGACGCCTTTGCCATACTGGCCTGAGTTGGCGGCGTAAGGATGCCGGACTAATCCGTCGATTTCCAACGCGACGCTTGTGCGCTCGCGCAGGACACGGGTCAGATTCGGGAAGATCAGGTCGCCCGACGCCGTGCCATGGAAGAGCGTTTCTTCCGTCAGGTAGAAAGTCGTCTCGGCCAATAGCGTCTCGGGCTTCGCCGCATCGGCCAACCAGAACCGCCGATAATAGGCTGTCGTCTGCCCCGTGCGGCGAATGTCCTTCATCTCATATTCGGGGAGCGGAAGGCCGCGGTCAAAGAAGTCGATGCCAATTCCATCGCTATCGACCTCCCGCTTTACCCAAGGGATCGACAGCAGCGCCGCCATGACCGGGTCCACGGTCGGGCCAGGAAATAGCGCCTCGCATGTCAGTTCAGGCGATTGTGCAGCATAGTCCCGGAAGACTGACGACGGGGCGAAAACCCGAGTCACGATGCAATCATCGGGCAAGGGTCCGTTCAAAGGCCCCACCATGAACGCGGACTGCGCCAAGCAGCGATGACGCCCGGAGGCGGTCGCAATCTCAACCAGATCGACCGTTTGAAGGTCGCGCGCGCGCAACGCCTTGCGACTGAGCACATAGATACAGCCGCGATCGTCTGCCGGTTCATACCAGGCTCGTTGCCGAGCCACGAAAAGCGGGTCTTCGAAGCAATCCTCGATCATTTCACCGCAAGGCTCGCTTCGATAGCTGTTGGCGGCAAACCAACAGGCCACGGCCGGGTCCTCAGTCGCATCCAGAAAGAAAGATCGCCAACCATAGTGCTGCAAGATGGCCTGATCCGTCGCCAGATCGGTGAGGCCGTCGAACCCTTTGACGTAGGTGGACAGGATGGCGCGTGAATAGTGCCACCATTTCAGCATACGCGAGGGAATACAGCCGTGCCGATCAAAGCTCGTGCGAATATCGGGACCGCCATCGGCGCGAAGGTATTCCCTGGTTTGACCACGAAACAAGACACCGGGAGCTAAAGCATCGAAGAATTTCTGTAACTCCTCTGGCGTCTGGCAGTCGACCGTTTCCATCATACCTCCCCAGCGCATTCCCTTCGGGCGCTGACAATACCAGTAGCATCAAAACCTTTCAGCTTGCTCTCCTGTCCGAATCGCTTAGCTTGGTAGCTGGCTGATCCGGCCATGCCGTCCACAATGGCGAAGCCCCAGGGCAGGAAGTTTCAATCACCCTCTCCGAACCTCTTCCAGGTGCGCGGGCCTAGTGGACACACCTTCTCATAAGCACCGCTGGAGTGGTTCTATGCGAATCCAATTTCCCGACCTCGCGCGGCCAAAACAGGCCGCGAAAAACCTTGTCCGCATGTCGCCTGACCTGCAGCTCTCAGCAGCCCATGAAGCGCTTGCGCACGTACTCGGCTATCGCGATTGGCGCGAGCTTTCGAGCAGTCCCCGTTCAGACACATCAACTGCACCCTTTGAAGCCGACGACGCATTCCGCGTCGTCCTCGATCTGGCTGACGCTTTGGGACTCCCCGACCCCGATGTTCAGTATGCGATTTCCAAGGCGCGGCTGCTCCAGCACTGGTCTATCGACAATCACTTGAGCCTTCGTTCTGCGATCTGGCGCCAGCGCGTGTTTGGTCCGCCTGGCCGTGGCAAGCCGGGAACGATTGTCAGGGACAAAGCCTATGGGGCAAACGAGCCGGCCTATCTTCGTCAGGCCGGCCGGCCAACCTATCTGTTGTTCGACACTGGCATGGGCGTGCGCGCCGATTTCGAGGTGGCGGTGCCCCGGATTCCGCTCGCTGATTTCGTGCCATCTCGGCTCTGGCTGCCGTATGGCTACTGGACCCTGCAAGACGGCTCCGAGGTGATCTTCTCCCGCGACTATCTTCCGATGTGGCGGATCGCCGAGGGGACGGTCGAACGGCTAGATCCGTGGCTCTGGATCAACGGCATTGCGCGCGAGTTCCATTTCAGCCGGTCCGCCGCAACGGTCGTTTGGGCCAGTGGACCAGCACGGGAACTTGCGCTGCGTTACCTTGAGGAGCGTCGCATTTTCGAGTTGCCCAAACTCGTAGATGTCATGCCGCATCTGTTCGAGGTTGACGTCGAAGCGATCGCGGACGGTGTCGGAAAACTGCGGGAACAGCGTGGCGACGGCCAAACGCCGCCAGCCTATGCCGAAATCAATACCCGCATCTCTTTCGGTTGAGTTCAATATCGGCCAAGCCCATTCGAACCTTGCCGAACAGCGACAACATCCGCCGATACAGTCCTAGCCTATCATCCGACATCATGGGGAAAGCCTTACACTATGGCCGAGTAATCGGTAACGGCGATCGCCTCGATGACGGGATCGGCAACCTCAAGCGCAGATAGATAGTCTTCCCATGCCGTTGGGCCGGTGAACTGATTGTTCATCACTGTGCCGGGCGCATGGATGTGTGGCTCCCAGCGGCGCCATTCCGACCCTCGATTAATCCTGCTCCCCCCGTTTTTCCCTTTCGCGCTGCCTTATCGTGTAGCGACCATCGAATCGTGTGCAATGCAGCTAGCCCTCGAATCCCTGTTTGGGCGACCACCGTCTCATCTCGAGTTTGCGTGAACGGAAAGGGTCGCCCAGCAACGCAAGGCCGTCGCGAAACAGCGCGTAACTATACTCGGAGCCATCGACGCGCCGGCCGCGGCCACCCTCGCCAACACCGAAACCGACGTGGCCGAAGGTGGGCAGGTCGAGCCGCTCTGGACGACCGCCGCCGCCGCCGCTCCGGATCATACCAGTGAGACCGTTGAGGAACGCCGTACAGGCCGTCTCCTCCATGACGAACCAGCCAACCGACTCACCCGGGAAACCCCGGGCGATCACCTCGCGAACAGCGTGGTGCCGCCACATCGGATCGTCCCAGAGTCCGTCGTGCAACCAGTGGGGGAGTAAAGCCGGCCAGATCGAAAAGGCGCTTCCGAGATACCAACGCCCGGCATAGGGCAACCGAACAAAAGCCACTGGTCCAGAATCCACCGGCAACTCACCCGGCGCGCCGATCCAGTCAATCCAATCGACGACCTGGCTCGCACCCATGAGAAAGAAGTTCGAGCGGTGCGTCGCCAGCGCGATCGGCGTAGAAACCCCGCTGCTGACGGGCGATTGGCCAGGGGGCGCCGGCGGAGACTTTTTCTTGGGCTTCGAAATCCGTGTCTCGGCCACACTCAGGAATGCGCCAGTCGTTCCCGGCTTCGAGCCAAAGGCGACGGAGTAGCCGTGGACGACATGGCCAAACGGCGACCCCGTGTTGACGTAGGGCTTCACCTGTCGAGCATATTTTCGCTTCGCCTGAGAAGCGATGGTCTTTGCGGTCGCGTTCGCGGCGAACGAACCGTGCGCCTCGGCCAAAACCACGCCGTGCCCATCGACATTCCCGCCATCATAAAGAAAATCCGCATGCGGGTTGAGCGCCTTTGACAGGCAAGCTGCGTTGGCGCGCCAGACATACCCCAAGGCGTTCATATAGAGATCCGTTATCCCGGCTCCACAGCGCGCAGTGAACAGCGTTCTCTCGGTGTCGGCCAAGTCCGCAAAGTCCGGTGTCAGCTCGAACGACGACCCGTTCGAGATCAGGCATTCCAAATGGGCGAGCGCGCTTTTCTGGAGACCAGCGAGCAGTCGCGGTCGCGCTGGGCGCGTCGTCGCCGTTCTGGCGACGGCCGCGGCCAGCGCGATCGGTCCGAAGGTCAGAGTCGGCGCGGCTCCGGGCGCCTGGAAGAGCGGTGTTACCGGGCTGGGAACGTGCCGATGCTTTGTATGGGTGGTCAGGCCGACGGTGACGTCGACGTCCCACAACTCTACCATTGAGATCAAAGCGCTCATTCGTCCCCCCAAAGCCCGTGCGCTACTTGCTAGTCGCCTTGGCAGCGATATCGAAGCCAGGAATGGAAAGGCCCACGATCAGGTTGATGAACGTCTTCGCTTCAGAAATCGCCGCCTCGGCCTCTTCTGCATTACTGAACGCCCCCTGGTGTACGACAGCGTTCCGCACGGAATTGATCCGATCAGCAGATTTGATGAGCGCCTTCCCGGTTTTACTCTTCTCGGGACGAGCGAAGTAAATTGGCACAAACAAGCGCGAGACTTTGAGCTGGAGACCGTTGGCCCATCGCAAAAATTGGTCGACGATCGCCGCGTCGAACTCGGTCTGACGAGCCCATTCCGTTCTGATGGCGTAGTTCGCGGCGATTTCAGCAGCGGTCGCGCAGCGCACGATCGCAGCGGACGGTTCATCCCTCAGATGAAGCCCAGAAAGTTTGTTCCATTGCGATTGAAGTTTCTCGAGATCCGATCGCTCGTTGTATGGTTTCTTCGACGTCTTCCGGTGCGCCTCGTCTATCGTCTTCGCCACTTACTTCCCCTCCCGTCTTCAATAAAATGCAATACACGCAAAACGTCATTGATGTCCGTTCTGCTACTACAGTATCGACTATCAAAATTCCATGCATTCAGCGCCTTAAAGACTTTCGAGGCGCGTAGAGAAGATGAATTGACCGCGATGTGCGCTTCGAGCGCATTTCATCGAGCTTGGACGTGGCGGCAGTTACTCGATGAGATCGTCAGGGATGGGCTCGGTGATCAGCACCTCCGCCAGTTCCGAAAGCCATGCCGAGACATCCTCGATCTGCACCGCATCCCCATGAACAGCATAATACTCGCGAACCTTCCGAAATTGGCCGTCGAAACGCTCGGAGAACATCTTCTGCAGTTTGTCGTTCCGGCTTAGCACGCTGGATAGCGCCCGACCGCCGTGGAGGAATTTCAGAGCATGCTCGGTGCCTAGCAAGTACAGGTATTTCCGCTTGGGCGTTGGATGCTCCGCCAGCAGGACATAGTCCTTGAAGACGGAGTTTTGTCGGATCGATTCCGCGCCGCCGCGCCAGCGGATGAACTTGAACTCCGCCACCCGCAGGTTTGTCTCCAGATCGAATTCCCGACCTGTGTTGCCCGCGCCGAGCGAGACATATTCGACTTTCTCGCCTGGCTCCAGAATGTGCGGCAAGCACAGTAGGATGCCCAGAGCGTGGATCGTCACATTGATCTGACCTGCCAGGCGCTTCATCTCGGCGGCCGCGGCAAGCACTTCGCGACCAGCGCCGGCCCCTTCAAGGAAGGCGTCGCAGTCGTCGGCCGATATCCCCCGCACGGCCCCCTCGATCCGCCCGAGCGTATGGGTGAGATCCGGCCCGGTGAATTCCGACAGGAGATGAATGACCTTGGCTGGATCGGACTTCAAGCGGCGCCCCCAACGACCGCATTCAATCGGTCAATCTGATTGTAGTTGATGACCCGGGCGTCGGACCCGATCACCGGAAAGCGGCTGATCAGGTAATGCTCCACCTTATCGAGACCCAGTTTGTCCTTGAGCAAACCTTCACGCTTGCGCTCTTTTTGAAGCGCGCGCCGATAGTAGTTGGTCAGAGACCGATTGTAGCGGACGAACAGGGCCCGGTTTGACTCGACCTTCGCCAGGTCAATCCAGTTGTTCTTGCATTGGAAGTTATAGATCACGCCGCCGTGGATAGTGACGACGTCGAACTCCTTGCGGTTGATGCGCTTCACGTCAGTCACCTGAAAACCCATGGCCGACAGGTCGCGCTTCACCATGTCCTCGAAGATGAAGCCGGCATGGATTTGGAAGCGGCGGCGGCTGCCCAGGTGGACGTTCTTGAAGGCATACAGGAAGCGCGACAGCAGGTTGACGTTCGAGATCACCATATCGCCCGCGTCGATAAACGGCTCATAGGCGTTGCTGTTGGTGGCGTAGTCAGAGGGCACGTTCACCAGCAGGCGTTCAAGTTCGTCCGCGTCGAGAACCGACTGCGCCCGAAGCATCGCCTGAAATTTCGCCTTCCCGATCTCGACGAAATAGTCGTCGCGGGCTTGTCGCGCGAAGGCGATCATCAACAGCGCCATCGTCGAGAAATCGGAATCGTTCAGCCCGAAGGCCGCGTAGGTCGCGCCGATCAGCCTCACCGAATTTCGCAGCTCGGCCGCTGAAAAAATCTTCTTCGGATCGAGCGCCTCCATCGGAGGCAACACAATCTGGTCTCGGCGAAGCTCGGCCATCACATGGATGGACGCCCGTTCCGGCTCCAGGAAATTCTCATCGAGCGTGTCGAACCCGTGGCTGGCCATCGCTCCGATCCCGTCAACCTCCAAGATGAAGTCGTCGAGAATCTCCAATTGGGCCAGCTTCAGGTGGAGCCCGGTAATCGTGATGCAGCTATGCTCGACCTGGGGCAGAAGGACATTCAGCGTGTCGAGCGGCACGAGAAGGTCTGTTCCCTTGCAGACAAGGGGCATGGTGTAGAGCAAAGTGACCATGTGCCGGCGGCGCGATTGGAAATAATCGACGGCCGCGCCCACGCTGTTGAGCGTAATGCCGGGTCCGAATGTCTGTCCGTGCATTTTGAACGCGCTGGCGATGGCCGCAGTCTGCAGCATCGTTTGGAGGTAGCGGCTGACGACGCCGGCTTCGAAGCGCGGGGATAATATCTCCCGAACGGCCCTGAAGGCGGACTCCACATTGGACAGCAGCCGATCGTCGAGAGGGATCGAACAAAGCCGCGCCCTCACACGCGGATCGTCGATGCCGAACCGGGGAAGGTTGATGAACTCCTCGACCGCGCGAATGGTCCCGTGCCAGGCAGCCAAGGCATCCGCCAACCGATATCGCGCAAGGACGGCAAGAACGCCGTCATCATGAGCGGCCAGTTGCGCTTCGATCAACGACCTGGCCTCTTCCCCGGAAATCTTACGCGACGCTGCCGATGGCATCGGGAATTCGACGCCCCTCATGTGCCCATCCATCGCCGCTGCCGCATGTGATCGGCGAAATCCGCACGATCCTCAGACATCCCCCGAACACTCGGAATCTTCAATCGTCCAACGCGCACTCATCTCCGCCCCCGAAATCACTTCTGTATTTCTACAGTTGTAGCGCAAATGCCCGCAGCAATCTTGCAGACTCTCGCTGATTACCGAAAGGGGAAAGCCTTCCCCTGCGCCCGAGCCTTGCGTCTCGGTCGACCCCTTCTGCGGGAGGCCCCGCAACGCCCCTTTGAGAGGAAGAGGACGGACCGGCTTTGCCGTGACGGGTTGAGGGCTGGAGAAGAGGTCTCCGGCGCCCGTCATGGAGATTGGTCCCATGACCCAGCTTTCAGTTCTAGAGGCCCGCCGCGACACCAGCGGCGGTTACAAAGTGGATGTCGGCCGCGGCGAGCGAATCGGCCGCGTCTCGTCGGAATGGTTTTCCCGGCCCGCAGACGAGCGCTACCTGTCGCTGTCCGAGCTGGCGTGGGCCGTTCGTGATCGCACCGATCGCAGCCGGACCCGCGTGGTGGAAAGCGCCTTGATCCACGTCGAGGCGAACCGCAGCGACCCCGAACGGCTGGCGTTGATCCTGCCAGGCACGGACACGCCCATCGCCCCGACCCATTGGAGCTTCGGCCAACTGGCCAGCCTGGTCGGCGCGCCGGCAGCCTATCTGCGCCAGCTTCCCGCACCGCTCGCCGCGATCAACCTGCAATATGGCCTGACGTCCAATCGGGCGGAGCAGATCAAGACGCTGGAAACCGATAACGGCCGGGTCGCGCTGCGCGCCGTCACCGGTCCGGATTATGGCCGCATCTTCGACCACGAATTGGTCGAGGCAGTGCAACGCATCGCCGGCAACGGCACAGGCGACACCCGCTGGAAAGTGCCGGGCGTGCTAGACTGGTCGACCGGCATCTACAATCCGCGCGTCGATATCACCGAGGATACGACCACGCTTTATGCGTCCGACCGTGACGTTTTCCTGTTCCTGGTCGACGACCTGAATCCGATCGAGGCCGGGCGCCTTCCAGACGGCTCGCCCGACTTATATTTCCGCGGCTTCTACTGCTGGAATTCGGAAGTTGGCGCCAAGACGCTGGGCATGGCGAGCTTCTATCTCCGTGCGGTCTGCCAGAATCGAAATCTCTGGGGCGTGGAGGATTTCGAGGAGATCACCATCCGCCACAGCAAATATGCCGCCAACCGTTTCGCCCATGAGGCGGCGCCAGCGCTGGCGAACTTTGCCAACTCCTCACCCCTGCCTTTCGTCAACGGCATCAAGGCGGCGCGCGAGCGGATCGTGGCGCGCAGCGACGAGGACCGCACCGACTTCCTGCGTCGACGCGGTTTCTCCAAGGCCGAGACCGGCAAGATCATCGACACGGTCCTGGCAGAGGAAGGCCGTCCGCCCGAGAGCATCTTCGATTTCGTGCAGGGCATCACTGCGGTCGCGCGCGACAAGCCGCATCAGGACGCCCGCCTCGACATGGAAGGCAAGGCCAAGAAGCTGCTCGATCGAGCGGCCTGATTTCCGCAAAGCCGGAGATGCGGTTTTCCGTGTCTCCGGCTTTGCGCTTCCGCGTGTCCCCAATTCCGCTCCGTGGCGCTGCCCCCTTTAGAGGAAGAGGGCGGCGCTTCGCTTCGTGACGGGTTTAGGGCTGAGAGAGAGTCTCTCGGCGCCCGTCGCGGAGTACATTCCCATGGCTACTGCTGCGAAGAAAATCACCCTGTCGTCGTCGCGCGACATCCCCTTCAACCAGCTCGTCATCTCCCAGGCGAACGTCCGGCGGATCAAGGCCGGTGTGTCGATCGAGGAGCTGGCGGAGGACATCGCCCGGCGAACTCTCCTCCAGAGCATCACCGTGCGGCCCGTGCGCGATGCGGACGGCAACGAGACCGGCATGTTCGAGATCCCGGCCGGCGGGCGCCGCTATCGCGCGCTTGAACTGTTGGTGAAGCAGAAGCGCCTTGCCAAGAACGCGCCAGTCCCCTGCGTCGTCCGCGAGGGCGGCATGGCCGAGGAGGATTCGCTGGCCGAAAACATCCAGCGGGCGCCGCTGCATCCGCTGGACCAGTTCCGCGCCTTCCTGACCTTCCGCGAGAAGGGCATGTCCGAAGAGGAGATCGCCGCCAACCAGTTCGTCTCGGTCTCGGTCGTGAAGCAGCGCCTGCGTCTGGCGTCGATCTCGCCCAGGCTCCTCGACGTCTATGCCGCCGACGGCATGACCCTCGATCAGTTGATGGCGTTCACCGTCAACGGCGATCATGAGCGGCAGGAACAGGTCTTCGAGCGCCTTGCGCAGGCCTACAGCAAGGAACCGCATCTCATCCGCCGGATGCTCACCGAGGGCGCGGTCCGCGCGGCCGACAAGCGTGCACAGTTTGTCGGGCTGGAAGCCTACGCCGAAGCTGGCGGCGTAATCATGCACGACCTGTTCCAGGGCGACGACGGCGGTTGGCTGCAGGATGTCGGCCTTCTCGACATGCTGGTGGCCGAGAAACTGCGCGACCAGTCCGAGGCGATCTCCGCCGAGGGCTGGAAGTGGATCGATGTCGCGCCGGACTTCCCCTACGGCCACACCTACGGCCTGCGTCACCTCCGTGGCGAGCAGCCCACTCTCACCGAAGAAGAACAAGCCACCCGCGACGCCCTGCAAGCCGAGTTGGATGGACTGGAGGAAACCTATGCCGATGCCGAGGATCTGCCCGACGAGGTGGACGAGCGGCTCGGGGAGATCGAGACCGCGATTAGCGCGCTCGACGATCGGCCGATGGTCTTCGATTCCGAGGAAATCGCGCGGGCCGGCGCTTTCGTCAGCATCGATGGATCGGGCAACCTACGGGTCGAGCGCGGCTATGTCCGCCCCGAGGACGAACAACCGATCGAACGAAAAGTCGGTCCCGAGATCGCCGACGGCGTGAGCACCATGTCTGCACGCGCAGAGAATGACGACGATCACATGATCGCGGACAGCGAAACCACGGCAGAGCCCGAGGAAGACGATGGCCTGAAGCCGATCCCTGACCGCTTGATGACCGAGCTGACCGCCCAACGCACGCTGGCTCTGCGCCATGCGCTCGGCGAGCGGCCCGATGTCGCCTTCCTCGCCGCGCTCCATGCGCTCACCCTTCGGGCCTTCTATCACTATGGCTCGGATACCTGCCTGGAGTTCGACCTGAAAAGCGTCAGTTTCGGCGCACAGGCGCCAGGTCTCAATGACAGCAGCCTGGCCTCGGCAGTCGACGGCCGCCATCAGGCGTGGGTGGCGGCGCTTCCCAAGGAGCCCGGGGAGCTGTGGGAGGCGCTGCAGGCGTTCGACGGCGACAGCCGCCACTCCCTGTTTGCGCATTGCGTGTCGCTGTCGGTCAACGCGATCTACGAGGCCTACAATCGTCGGCCTCGTGCGCTCGCGCATGCTGATCTGCTCGCCCAGGCCGTCGATCTCGACATGGTGGCGGCCGGATGGGAGCCGACGATCGACACCTATCTCGGTCGCGTCACCAAGGCGCGCATTCTCGCGTCGGTGCGCGAGGCGAAGGGCACCCGTGCTGGCGATCGCATCGAGCACCTCAAGAAGGGCGACATGGCCGAAAAGGCGCAGGAACTGCTCGCCGGGTCCGGTTGGTTGCCGGAGCCGCTGCGCACGCCCGGCCACCTTGTCACCGCTGTCGACGACGCGTCGTCCGTCGATACCGGCCAGTCCGCCGATGGTGACGTCGAAGACACGGCGGAAGACGGCGGCGAAACGGCCATGGCAGAAATCGATTGGCGGATCGAAGATGAGCTGGCCGAGATCGACATGCATGTGATCGCGGCTGAATAGCCGAAGGAGCAACACGTCCATCCAAGGGCGCCCGTCGGCAACGGCGGGCCCATTTTCGTCTCGGAGACCGCGATGCAACCCGCCACAGATCTCGCGCGACGGCTGGCGGCTCAGGCCGAGGCCGTGTGCCGACACTATCTCTCCAACGGCCACCGCGAAGGCCGCTACTGGCTTGTTGGCGATGCGCGCAACACGCCTGGCCGATCGATGTTCGTGCGGCTGAAGGGCGGCGACAGCGGCAAAGGCGCCGCCGGCAAATGGACCGACGCCGCCACCGGCGAGCATGGCGATCTCCTCGACGTCATCCGGAAAAGCTGTGGCTTGGTCGACTTCAAGGACGTGGCCGACGAGGCGCGCATCTTCCTCAGCATGCCACCACCCGAGCCGGAGCCACGACTTCCGGAGCACCGACGCCCTGCACCGAGCGGTTCACTCGAAGCAGCGCGACGTCTCATCGGAATGTCGCAGCCGATTACGGGCACAGTCGTGCAAGCGTATTTACGGAAACGCGGCATTACGGATTTACGCGGAACCGGAAACCTTCGCTTCCATCCACACTGTTATTATCGGCCCGACGAGCATTCGCCGACCGAGACATGGCCGGCGATGATCGCCGCCGTCACGGATCTTGACGGCAAGATCACGGGCGTGCACCGAACTTGGCTCGATCCCCGATCGCGGGACAAGGCACCGATTGACACGCCGAGGCGAGCGATGGGCGACTTGCTCGGCAACGCGGTGCGCTTCGGCATTGGCGGTGAGGTCATGGCGGCCGGCGAAGGCATCGAGACTGTCCTGTCACTCAGACAGGTCCTTCCCGACATGCCGATGCTGGCGGCGCTCTCGGCAGCACATCTCGCCGCCATCCTGTTCCCCGATACGCTGCGACGGCTCTACATCGTGCGCGACAATGATCCGGCCGGCGACGGTGCGCGTGACAGCCTGATCGAACGGGCCAACGTCGTCGGGATCGAGGCGATCGTCATTTCGCCGGCGCTCGGCGACTTCAACGAGGATCTCCGCACCCTGGGCATCGAGCATCTCCGTCAGCAGTCGCGGATGCAGATTGCACCCCAGGACGTCGCAAGGTTCATGGCGCTGTCGGCATAGCCCGGCACGCGAGAACGACAAGGGCGGTGCGTCGTCATGCTCGCGCGGATGCACCAACCCTCGGAGGGGGACCGCGCCTCGGCCTTCGAGAGGGCGATCGGCCAGCAAACGGGCCCGCCCGGCAATGGCTGCGGCCGACGATTTTCCGGCGGCGCGTGCCGCGCCTTTCCATCGCGAGGCAAAATCGCCGGCCTTCGCCATCCTCCGCTGACGCTCCGGCCCTGCGCTGCGCTCCGGGTGCAGGGCTGGCCCGCCCGCCGGCTTCGTCGCCATGAAGGCCGCGACGGTCGCGGTCCAACCGACGGAGCATCCCATGAGCCAGCACGACGACTTCGAACCGCATCACGCCTCATCACCGACCGACCATGTCCTCACCGAGCTTCAGCTCCACGGCTACCGTCCTTTCGAGGATGAACCCGACCAACGACTTCTCCCCGACGGCAGTGCAGTTGCGGGCGCCATCGCCGACATCTTCGACGCTCTGATCGGGACGCTGGAGGACACTCGCCTCGAACCCGACCTCGACGATCTCCTCTGGTCGACGGTCAACGTCTTCCACCGCGCCACCGACCGGATCGCGCGCGAACTGGACGACAACGAGCAGGCGCAACGCCGCGGGCAGCGTGAACAGGACGGCAGCGAGGTGAAAGCGGTCGAACTCGAGCGCCACATCGCCGAGGGCCAGACCCTGATCGAACGTCAGAACGCCTTCGAACTGATGCGCGACCAAGCAGCCGAACATTACGAACGCCACGTCGGCAAGACCTGGCTTCCGCGCAGCGGATCAAGGGTCAATCACCGCAATCTAACCTCGGCGATGATCGACAGCCGCGACTTCCTGGCAGCGAAGCGGCGCGCTGAGCAGACGATCCTTCTTCCCCCTGGTCCGAAGATCCTCGTCACCGGCGGGCTCGACTTCGACGATCACCGCCTGATCTGGGCCAAGCTCGACCAGGTGCACGAAAAGCACCCGGACATGGTGCTGATGCACGGCAAGTCGCCGAAAGGCGCCGAGAAGATCGCCTCGCTTTGGGCCACGAACCGCAACGTGCCGCAGATCGGCTTTGCTCCCGACTGGACCAAGCACGGGCGCGCAGCGCCCTTCAAGCGCAACGACGAGATGCTTGAAATCCTGCCCAAGGGCGTGATGCACTTCCCCGGCACCGGCATCAACGACAACCTCGCCGACAAGGCCAAGAAGCTCGGCATCCCGGTCTGGAAGTTCGGCGGCGCGTGAGCGCCGCCTTGCGAACAACGTCGACCGCACAACGGGTCATCGGAGTCTACTCTGGCGTTCGCGGAGAGCGTTGACGCTGTGGAGCTGACAGAGGCAGGTGGGTTTTTGCATCTAGTCTTCGACATAGCGCTTTGCCAACAGGGCTACGGCGCGCAGCGCGTCCGCGCGCTCGGCTTCTCCCAGGCGACCGAATTCTGCGGACGCCTGCTCGCGCGCTTCGATCTCTCTCAATAAAAGGTCGCGGACCTGCTCTTTGGCCAGGACCAGCCTTTCGATTTCCGCTGACCCGCTGCGGAAATCATGGCGCACAAGCGCCGTCCGCTCCGTGCGGCCAGGCGCGGCCTCCGCATTGTCAATCGCGGCGATCAGCTCTCGAAGGAGCGCGACTTCGCGCTTCTTTCCGAGCTTCATCGCCCTGCCCAAGTCGGCGCGCAGGCGCGATTTCATTTGGCTTCCACCATCTTCGGACATTTGCCTGCTCTCAATTTCTGCGCAGCCACGAAGCTACATATTGATCCTGGATGCTCCCTATTATACCATATTAACGGCGCTTTCAGGGGCAATGTGGTATGTCTGATATTCTTGTCACCGTCGAACAAGCAGCGGAGCAACTGAAGCTGCACCCCAAGACCGTGCTCCGCTACATCCATGACGGACGCTTGCCCGCGACGCGGATTGGAAAGGCGTACCGTATCGAGCG
This sequence comes from Rhizobium sophorae, assembly GCF_013087515.1. Lineage (GTDB taxonomy): Bacteria > Pseudomonadota > Alphaproteobacteria > Rhizobiales > Rhizobiaceae > Rhizobium > Rhizobium sophorae. The sequence goes on from NZ_JABFCN010000009.1 coordinate 173,655, forward strand.
GGCCAAACTTGTGGAGTTTTCCGGTGTGGTGAGCGGCTACACGAGTGCATCGAATGACGTGCGCACAACCTGCATCGTCGACATCCCCCGCATCACGCCAGAGAGTGCCGAGCGGATGGCAATGTTCCTTAACGCCGCCGCTATGACGGGCGACGCCAAGACGCCGCCATTGCACATCAACACTGCATTCGACCCGCTGGCCACGAGCATGAAGGTCGTTGTGATCGGCAGTCCATCCGATGCGGCCAGGTTGTTGGAGATGTTGCAACTGCAGCTTGGATCGAGCCGATGAACGATGTAGTCTTTCGAAGCGGCGCGGCCGCCGAGCAAGTCATGGCGCAGTACAGGCAGGTCCTCGACCAATGGCCGGTGCCGAAATCCGAAATATACGTCCCGACACGCGAAGGCCCGACATTCGTCGTGGCATGCGGACAGGAGGACGCTGCGCCGGTGGTGCTGCTCCACGGTTCGCAGGCCAATTCCGCGGCCTGGATGCCAGATGTGACGCTGTGGTCAACCAAGTTCCGGCTCTTTGCGGTCGATATGATCGGAGAAGCTGGGCTGAGCCCGCGGGTGAGACCAGACCTTGCGGGGGATACTCACGCTCTGTGGCTCGATGACGTCCTAAGAGGCTTGAATATACAAACCGCCGGCGTTGTCGGTACGTCGCTGGGCGGTTGGCTCGCGCTCGACTACGCGAGCAGTAGACCCTCGGCGGTGCAGGCGCTTGGATTGATCTGCCCAGCCGGCATCGGGCGGCAGAAGAATTTCCTGCTCAAGGCAGTGCCGTTCCTGCTTCTCGGCTCTTGGGGGAAGCGCAGAATCCGGGAGATGGTTTTTGGTCCCGCGCCAGAGGAGTTACCGACCGACGTGCGGCCCATGGCTGACCTCATGGAGACCGTCGGCCGAGCGATCAAGCCGCGCGTGGTGAAGATCCCGCAACTGACAGACGAACAGCTTCGTCGGCTTAACATGCCGATCCTCACGATCATCGGTGGGCGGGATGTTCTGCTGGACTCTCAGGATACCCGGGTCAGGCTGGGCCGAGACGCGCCGCACGCTGAGATTTGCTTTATCGACGACGGCTATCACTTCCTGCCGAATCAATCGCACCGCGTCATGGAGTTCCTGGAACAGCATGTTCAGCCCGCCTAATGTCGTGGACCGCGCTGGCTCCCATCGCTGAGCACCTCCCCGCTTATCTGCGCTGATCCTTGGTCCGACTGATCGCCTGACGCCATCAACCCGTAAAGGGTCGGCTATGCGAGCATGCCGCCGCTTCGGCTTCGCCTGCGCCGTGATTGCAGCGCTCAGTCCGACACATCGGGCGCCTGTCAGCGGGGGATGGTCCTCCGCTCAAACAGGAGCCGGATCGATGTCCCTCAACGACGCGCACGCCTTCGCCTTCAGCCTCGCCACCACACTGATGGCCGCCATCATCATCTTCCAAGCCGGCGACGGCACCCTCTCGGTGACACTCGCCAGCGAGTACGACGGCGACACGGCCGCGATCGTCCATGAGATCGATCCCTTCGCCCCCTGACCGGGGCGAACCGGCGCCGCCGCGCGGAAGTCGCACGCGATTTCCGCTCCCGGCGCGGTCGATTTTCAACTATAGTTCGAGCGCGCCGTGGTGGTGGTGGAAGACGCGACCGTCAGACTTTTCTCACTGAGGCCACCACCATGATCTTCCTCGCAATACTTGCATCCCTCGCAGCGATCGGCCTGCTTTGCTGACTGCTGTTCACGCTGGCCGTCTTCGCGCTGCCGGCGCTCGTCGGCGTGACCGCAGGGGCCTGAGCGCACGGCACCGGCGGCGGCATCCCCGGCGCAATCCTGGTCGGGGCCGTCGCCGCCGCCTTCACGCTGGCCACCGGTCAACTGCTAATCACCTTCGTCCGCCCGATGTGGGTGAAGTTACTTGTGGCCATTGCCTTCGTTGCGCCGGCGGCGATTGCTGGATTCCACGCCACGCATGGCATTGTGAAGCACCTCATGCCGTCCGACGGATGGCAAATCACCTTTTCCGTCATTGGTGCGATCGCGGTCGGCATCACCGCCTTCGTGCGGGTCGCGGGAATGGCGGCAGCCCTGAGCCCGTCCGACCGGGATCTTGCGCGGGCCTGATCTTCATCATCGCCGTCAGGAGGGTCAGCGCAGCGGTGAGCGGTCGTCCCCTCGTCCCATGTCGGAGCGATGGACCGTTGTGGCATGCATCGACGCTCGGCCTGACAAAGCGGTCGTCATTGGAGCCTGCTTGAGCGGTATCATGTCTCGGCGGCGCGCCGAACATTCGGAGCGGCGATCTCTCCTATTGGCGGCGAAAGGGCCAGGATGCAGCAGCGTTGGCCTGCCGGGAGGGGACGAAGCCGGTGAGCGTTGCAGCGACGCCGATTTGCTGGCGCGGGACGGCCGCCATTTTCTCCGTTCTCTGACCGTGCCTCGACCGCTCCAAACGGCCTCTTCAATGGCCTGATCTGGCCGAAGGCCGGCTGCGCCTCGATCGCCTAGACGCAACAGCCGCGTCAAACTTTCTTCCCCTGCCGGCTTTGCCGCCATTCCTCGCGAGACAAGAAAGCCCTCCTTAGCTGTCAGGCCCCTTCGGGGTGTGCCGTCGATCGCCTCCGGCCTGCCGATCGCCATCGAGGCCGCAATGGTGCGGGCTCGGGAACGGAAAACGGAGACTTACAATGGCGACCATCGGAACCTTCAAGAAGACCGGCTCGAACGAGTTCACCGGCGAAATCACAACCCTCAGCGTCCAGGCCAAGAACGTGCGCATCGTCCCCGACCAGCGCGCCACCGGCGAGAACGCCCCCAGCCACCGGGTCCTGGTCGGCCGCGCCGAGATCGGCGCCGCCTGGTCCAAGCGCTCCAATGAGGGCCGCGACTATCTGGGCCTCAAGCTGGACGATCCGAGCTTCAACGCCCCGATCTACGCCAACCTCTTCGACGACGAGGACGAGAGCTTCTCGCTCATCTGGTCCCGCCCCAACGGGCGGCGCGGCGACTGAGGCCCGCGCAAGGCCCCGGCCAAACAGGCCGGGGCCTTCGGCTTGGCGGCGACCGAATCAGTTGTCGCCTTTCACGGTCGCAGAAAGCCTTAACAGCCACTTCCGACTAGAAAACCAAGCCAAGAACGACTATTATAGCCGTAGTTTTGGCGTACGCGTAGGTCCGTGTGGGAGGTGATCATGCATGATCACCGCCCGACAGTTTCGGGCCGCACGCGCGTTGCTGGGTTGGACACAGGAGACGCTCGCTGACAAGGCCCGGGTCTCATTGACCGCACTCAAGCGCCTCGAATCCCTCAGTGGGCTCGAGGTCTTCGAGAGCACGCGCGATGAGGTGAGACGGGCTTTCGAACGCGCCGGCATCGTCTTCCTGAACTCCGATCAGGGCAAGGGAGTGCTGCTCGTTGATACGAACAAGGAAACCTGACGTTCGACAGGTCGCGGCGTTGCCACGTCTTCCCGCGTCAGGGCCTTGCGTCATCATTCCGATGAAATCATCGTTAACAATCTCCTCCAGTTTGGATACATCTCATCATCGGGGGATGTTGTGACCAAAGACGACTTTCTTGATCAGCCGCCCACCGGGGCGGCTTTGACCGCCTATGACGAGGCGCATCTGAAGCTCTACGCCCGGCTGCTCGATGCCGACGCGGCGAGCGCCGACTGGCGCGAAGTCGTCGAAGTTCTCTTCGGCCTCGACGCCAAGGCCGAACCGGAGCGCGCCCTGCACGTCTACACCAGCCATCTCGACCGCGCCAAATGGATGACGACAAGCGGCTTCTGCCAGCTTCTCCAAGGCCGCCTGCACTGAGGTGATGCGCAAATCGCATCACGTTGCGGCCACTTCGTTCTTCCCGCGCTTCATTCAACCGGGAATCGTATCCACTGCATAACTCGCGTTGTGGACCTTGCGCGGAGACGGTGGAGATGTCCGAAGATGAAAGTTGGCGGTCTGAAGCCGCCTATGACTATATCGACAAGTTGACGCCCGGCGATCTCGCCTGGGAGTTCCTGCGTCGTAATCCCGATTACAGAAAATCCTATCAGGAATTGGTGTCCACCGGCCGGCTAACCGAGGACATTGCGCGCAAGTTTGCCGAACAATGGGGGTTGCGATTTCGTCGCCGACCCTCGCAACTCCGCGCTCGTCCAGCCGATCTTCTGGACCCCGCAAACCGATCCGGCGACACTCCCGTTTACCGCCGGACCGAACCCGGCGGGAGATCTCCGCCTCAGTGTTGAGGATCTGCGCACCCACGCCATCATTGAACATGATGCTCGCCTGATCCGGCTGGTGCTGCGGGGCGAACCCCACGACGTGGCCCTGGTCGACGTCGATGACGCCTGCCCCCTCGGCGCATTCGTCATGTTCGATGAATTGACGCCCGACCGGCTGACAGCTGTCGAACGCCTCTGGCATGCAATGTTCGGCAAGCGTGTGCCGACCGATCCACGCCTCACACCGCAGCGCCGTCATCGGGCACGTCTGATGCTCCGCGTCCTCGACGCGCGTTTCGCGAGCGCGAGCTATCGAAGGATCGCCGAGCAGATCTTTCCCAACCTCAAACCTGATGCCGCGACGTGGGATGAAAACCCGGTCCGGATAACGATCGCCCGGCTTGCGCGGGACGGCCTGTCCTACGTGCGCGGCGGCTACCGCACGCTGCTCCGCCGCCCGCGCCGCCGCTGATCTGCAGTAGGTATCAAAAATAGTCCCCTAACTTCGTTCCTGCCCGAGGCGCCGTCACCACGCCACCGTGCTCGCAACCCGCCGCTTGTTCGTAGCGGCCACCCGCGAGACCACGGAGGTTCGATCATGGCCGAAAAAGCCGCCAATATACCGCCGCGCTATCTGAGGACGCAGGAAGCGGCCCGCTTCCTTGGCCTTTCCGAGCGTACCCTAGAGAAGCACCGGACCTACGGAACCGGGCCTACCTACCGCAAACTCGGTGGTCGCGTCGTCTATTCCGTCGAGGACCTGCAGAGCTGGGCGGACCGGGGTCTCGTCACCTCGACCTCCGATCCCCGTGGCGGCACGGTGCTCCCAGCCAAGCGCCAGGCCGCCGCATCCTCCGCCACCGCCGGCGGCCGCTTCGCGCGCTGAGGCGGCCGGCCATGCTGTCCCGCCACACCCATCACGATGACCGCGCGCAGCTCGATCTGTTTCGGGCGTTGCCCGGCGATCTCGCGCCCCGCGACGCGCAGGACCTCATGGCCTATCCGTTCTTCTCGCTCGCCAAGTCGAAGCGCCTCGCGCCGATCGACTTTAAAGCGGGCTCGGTGAAGATCCGCGTCGAAGCCGTGCCCGAGCACGGCATGGCGACGATCTGGGACGCGGACGTCCTGATCTGGGCGGCTTCGCAGATCGTCGAAGCCCGCGACGTCGGCCTACGCCCGTCGCGCCTGATGGCGACTACCCCCTATGAAATCTTGAACTTCATCGGCCGCGGCGCATCGCTGCGCGATTACGACCGCCTGAAGGCGGCACTCGACCGATTGCAATCGACCACGGTCGCGACCTCGATCCGCCAGCCGACCGAACGGCGGATGCACCGCTTCTCTTGGATCAACGAATGGAAGGAGCGCGCCGACCATCGAGGACGTCCGCTCGGTCTCGAGCTGATCCTCCCCGACTGGTTCTATGGCGCCGTCCTGGACGACGCGCTCGTGCTGACAATTGACCGAAACTATTTCGGTCTCACGGGCGGCCTGGAGCGCTGGCTCTACCGCCTGGTGCGCAAGCACGGCGGCAAACAAGAGTTCGGCTGGAGCTTCGACTTCCCGCACCTCCACGCGAAATCCGGCAGTCTCTCACCGCTCAAGCACTTCGCCTACGACCTGCGCGACATCGTCCGCCGCCAGCCGCTGCCGGGCTACCGGCTCACCATCGAGCAATGCCTCGGCGGTCCGGAAATCCTGTCCTTCGTACCCACCGATCCCGACGCGCTCGGCATCCCGCGCCGCCGTCGCCGCTCGTCAACTCGCCCTGGGGATAAGCTGTGAATAGTCTCGTGCTATCAGGGACCGGCACTGTCGTGCCATCGGGGACCGGACTCTCGTGCTATCGGGGACCGGAATCGCCTATTCATCATGCTGAATCAGCCGCTTGCAGGCCCCGTAACTTATCTAACCTAGATTCCTTCGGAATCTTTCTAACGGAACCCGCTTTCTCGCGCCGTGTGGACGAGTCCCCTTTTCCCGGGAGACCGTCATGATCGTCGCTCTCCTCAACCAGAAGGGCGGCGTCGGCAAGACGACGCTGGCGCTGCATCTCGCTGGCGAATGGGCTCGACATGGGCAGCGCGTCACGTTGATCGACGCCGACCCACAGGGCTCGGCGCTGGACTGGTCGCAGCAACGCAGCCGGGAGGGATTGCAGCGGCTCTTCGGCGTCGTCGGCCTGGCGCGCGACACCCTGCATCGCGAAGCGCCCGAGCTGGCCCGTGACGCCGACCATGTCGTCATCGATGGGCCGCCACGCGTCGCCAGCCTCATGCGCTCGGCGCTGCTCGCCGCCGATCTCGTGCTGATCCCAGTGCAGCCGTCGCCGTTCGACGGCTGGGCGTCGGCCGAGATGCTGGCGCTGCTCGGCGAGGCGCGCATCTACCGTCCCGACCTTGCCGCGCGCTTCGTGCTGAACCGCTGCGCGGCGCGCACGGTGCTCGCCCGCGAAACCGCCGAGACGCTCGCCGACCACGACCCGTCTTTGCTCGCCACCACCATCGGTCAGCGCATCGTCTTCGCCGATGTCGTGCAGACCGGCCGGATCGCTGCTGAGCAGGACGAGGATAGTCCAGGTGCGCGCGAGATCGCCGCGTTCGCGGCCGAGGTGGCGAGGCTCGGCGCATGAGCGAACGATCCCCCAACCGCGGCTTCGCATCCCGACCAGGCGATCCGGAGAGTTGGATCAAGGCCCCCGATCGCCAGGCCCGGCAACCTCAAAGCGCCGACGACTTCTCGGCCAGGCTGACCATCGACGTCACCGCCGACATGCGCGGCCGGATCAAGATCGCGGCCTTCCAGCGCGGCCAGACGGTCGCCGACATGCTCCGCGCGCTGTTCGAGCGCGAATTTCCACCAGCCCAAGGAGACGCTCAATGACCGGCCTTGCCGCCGCATCCGCGCGCCCCGGCCGCGCCCTTCATGCGCCGCCGGAAGATCTCACCCAGGTCGAACTGGTCTGGATCGAGAAGCAGATCGAACACTGGATCCGCTTCGGCCGCGAGGTCCGCGAACAGGTCCTCGACCGACGCCGCCGCATCCTCTTTTTCCCTCCCGGCGTGACCTTCGCGCTGGTGCGCTGGGCCGCGAACGAGCACGGCACCGTGCTCTCCCGGCTCGACATTCTGCGCGCGGTCGCTTCCGGCGAACCCTGCCAGACGCTCCCGGCCGTAACGCCTGGCGGCGACATCCTGCTACGGGTCGATGGCTGGCCGAAAGTGGAGCGCATCCTCCAACTCATCGACGCGGTCGAGGCCATCGGCATCGATCCAGTTGATGTCTCGCCCGATCACTGGCGGCACGTCCATAACCGCCTGACGGCCGGCGAGACGCCGCGCAGCTACACGATGCAGCGCCATCGCGCCTTCCTTCTCCGCCGGGAGATTGGCGCATGAGCCGGCTCGGCTACGCCATCACCACGACGGCCGCCGTGTCGTTGCTGGGCATTCTGTCGCTCGTTTCCTTCGCGCCGAAGCTGATCTGGAACGCGTCGGCCAGCACGCCCATTGGCCTCTACTCCATCGAGCCGGACCGGTCGCAGGACGTCACCGATCTGGTCGCCGTGAATGCGCCCGAGCCGCTCGCGAGCTTCCTTGCTGAGGGCGGTTATCTGCCGCGCGGCGTGCCGCTGATGAAGCGCGTCGTGGCGCTTCCTGGCCAGCGGGTTTGCAGGACGGGCCTCGCGATCACCGTCGACGCCGTGCCACTCGGCGAGGCGCTGGATCGCGACCGCCACGGCAATCCGCTGCCCGTCTGGCAGGGCTGCCGCGTCGTCGCCGAGGGCGAGCTGTTCCTGATGAACTGGGAAGTCCGCGACAGCCTCGACGGCCGCTACTTCGGACCGCTGCCGGCCTCCGCCGTGATCGGCCGGGCCATCCCTCTCTACACCGACGAGGACGGCGATGGCCGCTTCGTCTGGCGCGCGCCGACGCGGTGACGGCGAGCCCATGCCCAACCTCACCGCAATCTGAAGGAGGAAATCATGTCTCTGATCGGTCAATTCACCCGCGACGATGGTGGCTTCATCGGCCACTTGGAAACACTCCTGCTGCAGCAGGACATCATCATCATTCCGGCCGAGCCGTCCGATGCCGAGAATGCGCCGGATTTTCGCGTCCATATCTTCGACAGTATGAACAACGAACCCCGAGCCGAACTCGGCGCGGGTTGGAAGCGCACCGGTGAGAAGGCCGGAGAGTACGTCGCGCTGCAGCTCGACGATCCATGCTTCCCGCAGCCGATCCGCGCTAATCTGTTCCAGTCGGCCGACGACAAGTCCGCCTGGGGCCTGCACTGGAACCGCCCGCCCAAGCGCGGCGAGCGGGACTGAGCGATGCCGGTCCACCGCCATCGCGCTGTTGTCGGACGGTTTCCCACCGTCCGGCACACAGTCTTCCTTCTCCTTTCCGGCCTGTTCACCGGCCTGTCGTCGACCGTTCCGGCCGCCGCACAAGACGCATCGGTGGAGCGCGCATCACCTAGCGATCCCTATGCTGGTCATATCACCGACGCAGCGCGCCGGTTCGGCATTCCGGAGGCGTGGATTCGAGCCGTCATGCGCGTCGAAAGCCGCGGTGATGTGCGCGCGATCTCGCCCGAGGGCGCGATAGGCCTGATGCAGATCATGCCAGCGACGTGGCGCGATTTGCGCGCTCGACATGGTCTCGGCGGCGATCCCTACGACCCACGCGACAACATCATGGCGGGCGCTGCGTATCTGCGCGAGATGCACGATCGCTACGGTTCGCCCGGCTTTCTGGCGGCCTACAATGCTGGTCCCGGGCGCTATGAGGAATATCGCACGACGGGTCGCACATTGCCGGCCGAAACGCGCGCCTATGTCGCCGCTCTCGCACCGATCATCGGTGGCGGCGATCTTGCTGCCCCCATCACGGTAGCGACCGCCGATCCGCTCGCCTGGACCCGTGCGCCGCTCTTCATCGTGCAGGTCGATAGCAGGCCGCGTGCAGATCAGCAGCATGCGGACGCCGATCCGGCTACACCATCTGCGGCAGAGTCCGCGGCCGATCCGGCACAACCTGCACTGCGATCGGACGGCCTTTTCGTGATGCGTTCCGATAGTGCGGGGCCGCGATGATGGGCTTCGCACTCTCTGCGGCATTGTCGGGCTCTGGCGTAGAATTGGCGTCAGAAGTGGGAAAAGCAGTCACCACAACCGCACGATGGCAGGATAAAGGGCCGCGATGTGCGGCCTTGTGCGGTTGTAGTTTTTCAAGGGGTTATGGCGCCTTTGCGCGAGGTGCGCCTGATCGGCGCAGCCTGCGCGCGCGGCGCTTGCCCAACGATTTCCTCGGCTTTGCGCGATGTGCGGGGCCACGCCCATGAGCACCGAGGACGATTTCCGCATCCGGCCGGGCCGCATCCGCTCGACGCGCGCGCAACAAGTCAGACCCTTCATCGCGCAGGCGCTCGCCGCCGCGCAGAAGGCCGGCGGCGCGGTATCCCGGCAAGGAAGGATCGGGCCGGGCAACCGCTCGCGCTTCGGCCGCGGCCAGCGCGCGGCTGTGCAGGCCAACCGCCTGCTGACCGCCCGCTCGCGGGGCGCCGTCGTCAAGGCGCGGGTCGTGCGTCAGGGCGGACGCAACGCGCCGCTCGCCACCCACCTCAATTACCTCCGCCGCGAAGGCGTGACCCGGGATGGAGAGAAGGCCCGGCTGTTCGGTCCAGACGGGGATGACGCCGATCCCAAGGCGTTCGCGGAGCGGTGCGAGGACGACCGCCACCATTTCCGGTTCATCGTGTCGCCCGACGACGCGGTGGAGATGGCCGACCTCAAAGAGTTCACCCGCGAGCTGGTCGGGCAGATGGAGAAGGATCTCGGCACAAGGCTCGACTGGGTCGCCGTCGATCACTGGAACACCGAGCATCCGCATGTGCATTTGATCATGCGCGGCGTCCGCGACGACGGCGAGAATCTCGTCATCTCGCGTGACTACATCAAGGAGGGCATGCGCGACCGGGCACGCGATCTCATCACGCAGGAGCTGGGGCCGCGCACCGATCTGGAAATCCGTCGCACCATCGAGCGCCAGATCGAGTCCGAGCGCTGGACCAATCTCGATCGCCAGCTCGCGCGCGACGCCTACAGGACCGGCGTCGTTGATCTCGCCCCGCATCCCGACCGGCAACCGGATGAATTCCACGCCCTGAAGGTCGGGCGGCTGCGCAAGCTCCAAGGCCTTGGCCTTGCCGACGAGATCGGCCCCGGCCAATGGACGATCTCGGAGAAGGCCGAGGCGACGCTGCGCGAGCTCGGCGAGCGCGGCGATATCATCAAGCGCATGTACCGTGCGCTGACCGACCGCGGCATCGAGCGCGGCGCGGCGACCTATGTCCTGGCCGGCGAAAGCCTGAACGACCCCGTTGTCGGCCGGCTGGTGACGCGAGGTCTCGACGACGAACTCAAGGGCACGGCCTATGCCGTCGTCGACGGGGTCGATGGCCGCACCCACCACATCAAGCTACCCGACCTCGAGGCCGCGGGCGACGGCGCACCGGGCGCGATCGTTGAACTGCGCAAGTTCGACGACGCGCGGGGGAAGCGGCGCGTCGCGCTTGCCGTCCGCTCGGATCTGGACATCTCTGCCCAGGTCACCGCGACCGGCGCGACCTGGCTCGACCGGCAGGCGATCGCCCGCGATCCCGTTGCGCTCGGCGGCGGCGGCTTCGGCGCGGAGGTTCGCCAGGCAATGGACAGACGGGCCGAGCATCTCGTCGGCCAGGGCCTCGCCAAGCGGCAAACGCGCGGCGTCAGTTTCTCGCCGGGGCTGATTGACACGCTGCGGCAGCGCGAGGTGGAGGCCCTTGGCGAAAAGCTCGCGGCCGAGACCGGCCGACAATTCTCGAAGGCCGGAACGGGCGAGTATGTGGCGGGCACCTATCGCCAGCGCTTCGCGCTCGCGTCGGGCCGCTTCGCCATGATCGACGACGGCCTCGGCTTCCAGCTCGTGCCCTGGTCGCCATCCCTCGAACGCCAGCTCGGTCAGCACGTCTCCGGCGTGTCGCGCGGCGCCGGCGGTGTCGACTGGAGCTTCGGCCGCAACCGCGGGCTCGGCATGTAGCCCAATCAAGAAAGGAGTGCCCGCCATGTCGGCGACCAAAATCCTCTGGGGTCAGATCCTCACTGTCGGCTTGATCGTCCTGATGACGACTTGGACGGCGACGCAGTGGACGGCCTACCGTCTCGGCTTCCAGCCGCAGCTCGGCCTCCCTTGGTTCGAGCTGGCCGGCTGGCCGATCTATTATCCGCCGGCCTTCTTCTGGTGGTGGTACTTCTACGATGCCTATGCGCCGCCGATCTTCGTCGAGGGCGCCTATATCGCAGCGTCGGGCGGTTTTATCTCGATCGCCGTTGCCATCGGCATGTCGGTCTGGCGGGCACGTGAAGCGAATAACGTCGAGACCTATGGCTCGGCACGCTGGGCGCGGGATGACGAGGTGAAGGCCGCCGGCCTGCTCGGTCCCGATGGCGTGGTGCTCGGCAAGCTCGATCGCGACTATCTGCGCCATGACGGCCCCGAGCATGTGCTGTGCTTCGCCCCGACCCGCTCCGGCAAGGGCGTGGGCCTGGTCGTGCCGTCGCTGCTGACCTGGCCGGGCTCGGCGATCGTCCACGATATCAAGGGCGAGAACTGGACGCTGACGGCGGGCTTCCGCTCAAAGCATGGCCGCGTCCTGCTGTTCGATCCGACCAACCCGAAGTCAGCCGCCTATAACCCGCTGCTCGAGGTGCGCCGTGGCGAGTGGGAGGTCCGCGACGTTCAGAACATCGCCGACATCCTAGTTGACCCGGAAGGCAGCCTCGAAAAGCGCAATCACTGGGAAAAGACCAGTCACGCGCTGCTGGTCGGCGCGATCCTCCATGTCCTCTATGCCGAGGCCGACAAGACCCTCGCCGGCGTCGCCGCCTTCCTCTCCGATCCAAAGCGGCCGATCGAGTCGACGTTGGCGGCGATGATGAAGACAGCGCATCTCGGCGAAGCGGGTCCGCATCCCGTCATCGCCAGCGCCGCACGCGAGCTGCTGAACAAATCGGACAACGAACGCAGCGGCGTGCTTTCGACTGCGATGTCGTTCCTCGGCCTCTACCGCGATCCCGTCGTCGCCGAGGTGACCCGACGCTGCGACTGGCGCATCGCAGATGTCGTCGGCGGCAAGCGGCCATCGACGCTTTACCTCGTGGTTCCGCCCTCGGACATCAACCGGACAAAGCCGCTGATCCGCCTGATCCTCAATCAGGTCGGCCGTCGCCTCACGGAGGACCTGCAGGCAAAGGGCGGCCGACACCGCCTGCTGCTCATGCTGGACGAGTTTCCGGCGCTCGGACGGCTCGACTTCTTCGAGTCCGCGCTGGCGTTTATGGCGGGCTACGGCCTCAAAAGCTTCCTGATCGCCCAGTCGCTGAACCAAATCGAGAGGGCCTATGGGCCTAACAATTCGATCCTCGACAACTGCCATGTCCGGGTCAGCTTTGCGACCAACGACGAGCGAACCGCCAAGCGCGTGTCGGACGCGCTCGGCACCGCGACCGAGATGCGGGCGATGAAGAACTATGCCGGCCATCGGCTTTCGCCCTGGCTCGGCCACATGATGGTGTCGCGGTCGGAAACCGCCAGACAGTTGCTCACGCCCGGCGAGATCATGCAGCTTCCGCCCTCCGACGAGATCGTCATGGTCGCAGGCACGCCGCCGATCCGGGCGAAGAAGGCGAGGTATTACGAGGATCGCCGCTTCCAGGACCGAGTGCTGCCGCCTCCAAAGATCACCAAGCCGGATGGGGCCTCGTCCGATGACTGGAGCAAGCTGGCGTTGCCGCCGTCGCCAGAAATCCTGACGGTCACGGCGGGGATCGACCCAGATGAGGAGGACACGACCGATTCCGAGCGCCGCCGCCAGCCCGAGCTGAGCCACGTGCAGCCGATCGCCAAAGTGGCGCCGATCGAGAACGAGTTCGAGATCGACCCGGCGGACGACGCGGATGACGACGCCGCGCGCCTCAGCCGGATAAACCAGAAAATGCGGCAGGTCGCCCGCCAGGCTTCGCTCGACCCGGGCGACGGCATCGAGCTTTAGGAGTGCCGCGATGACGAAATCCCCGAAGAAGCAGCGGCTCTCCGTCTATCTTGAGCCCGACGTCATGAAGGCGCTCTCCGCCCACGCGGCCAGGCGTGGTCACTCACTCTCGCTCGTCGCCGAGGCCGGCATCGCTTCCTTCCTGTCGCCCGACGCGGCTGAACGCCAGGAGGCAGCGATCACCAAGCGCCTCGACCAGATTGACCGACGTATGACCCGCATGGAGCGCGACGTCGGTATCGCCGTCGAGACGCTGGCCATCTTCGTCCGCTTCTGGCTGACCACGACGCCGGCCTTGCCCGAGCCTGCCGCTCAGGCCGCTCGAGCCAAGGCCGGCGAACGATACGAGGTGTTCATCGCGGCTCTGGGTCGTCGACTCGCGACCGGGCCGAAGCTCAGGCAGGAGATCTCGGAGGACGTCGATCCGTCGCGCGACGCTGACTAGCGCAATCAGACCGAGCCTTGTTGATGCCGCGTTGCGGATCTACCACAACACGAATACCTGCTGTTGAGGTTCGTTATGCGTATCCGGTCATCGCTCTATTTCCTCGGCATGGCAGTCACGTTCATGCCCGCCATGATCAGTTGCACGTCCGCAGAGGTGGCTCCGGTTGCGGCTTCTCCGCTTGCCACGCCGAATGTCGTGATGGTTGCCGATCCGCGGCCGCCATTCACGTATTGGGCTCCTGAAAACTCGACAGTCCGAAATCATCCGCGTGAGCCGGGTATCTGGATCGCGGAGTCCCCAAATGGCTCGCGCAAATTTTACTACGGCGACCAGTGCCGTGCGTCGGAATTCCAACGCTTCATCGGTCAGAGCGTCGATGCGCTTCCGGAAAAGCCAGCCAATGCGACGTGGCGTCTGTCCTGTTCAGCGTGCGCACGAACTTCAGATCTGGGTTGGACAAGAATGAACGTCTCCTACAATCAGGAAACGCGAAGGATTGACGACATCTCGTGCGGCTAGCCGGGCACTGGGCCTGCGTTGCGAGCCTCTTCAGCGCGATGCAACCACGGCTACGCGTGTGGCTCGCGGAGGAGTCGGCGAACACGCTCGCAAGGACAATGTGTCCGTCTAGGACAACGGCCTCAACTGCCAGAATAGTGATGGCGAGCACGCAAACTCGGTCTGGCGGGAGAGACCGCACCGTGCGTTAACATTGGCGAAACAGTCGCCGAGACGTCCTGCATATCGGCGGAAACGTGTTGCCAACACGGCTACAGTAGTGAGCGCATCCATCAGGATATCAAACATCAAGTTCGGACGATCAAAAAGATATCACGGATTTCCGAGCATAGATCGTTTCTACAGGCATAACTATCGTATCGCCTGACTATGGAGGCGATACAATGATTTGCACCACGATCCATTCCATACCCGCGCCGGCAGCAGATCGGATCAAAGGACCGGCGGGCGCTCTGTTTACAATTCTTTTGCCTATCGGGCTGTTCTCTGCGTCTTCAGCCGCCGCTCAGGAGGCAGATGGAGAGCGCTTGTTCCGGCAGCGTTGCGCCGCCTGCCACAACATCGAGCCGGGACAAACCAAAATGGGACCCCCACTCCTTGGCGTTATCGGCCGGACTGCCGGCACCGTCGAAGGCGCGAACTATTCCCAGGCCATGCAATCTTCCGGGATCACCTGGGATCCCCAGTCACTCGAGACCTTTCTCGCCGCGCCGCGCCAAATGATCCGCGGGACACGGATGACCGTCAGCATCCCCGATGGCGCACAACGGGCTGCAATCATCAATTACCTCGAGAGCCAATCACCAGATTGAGGAGAAGCATTTATGACGACCTTCACGATCAACGGGCGAGCGGTTGATGTCGCCGCCGAACCCGATACGCCGCTCCTTTGGGTGATCCGCGAGCATCTGAAGCTCACCGGCACCAAATTCGGCTGTGGGATTGCGCAATGCGGCGCGTGCACTGTCCATATCGACGGAGAACCGACACGCTCATGCCAGACCTTCCTGGAAGACGTTGCGGGCCGAGAAGTGACCACCATTGAAGGTCTGTCGCCGGACGCAAGCCATCCACTGCAGAAGGCTTGGATCTCCGAGCAGGTGCCGCAATGCGGATACTGTCAGTCCGGCCAGATCATGCAGGCGGCAGCACTCCTCGAACACACTCCCGCCCCCACTCGCGAGCAGATCATCGCTCACATGGACGGCAACATTTGTCGTTGCGGGACCTACGTCCGCATCATCAGCGCGATCCAACGCGCCGCACAGGAGGGCTGAGCCATGACCCACATCTTGCAGCCTCAGAGCCGCGCACTGTCGCGCCGCAGCTTCCTCGTCACTGTCGGTGGCTTAGGCATCGCAGTCGCGTTCGGGAGATCGCCCGGCCTTGCATACGGTGCAGACATGGCCCCCTCCGCCCAAGGTGACTTCCGTCCTAACGCCTGGGTCACGATCGCGGCGGACGGCACCGTCAGCATCATCTCACCTGCGGTCGAGATGGGCCAAGGCATCACAACGACACTGCCGCTCCTCGTCGCCGAGGAGCTAGATGCCGATTGGAACCGTGTGCGGGTCGTGCAGGCGCCCTCCGATGCCGAGACCTACGGTAATCCCGGTTTCTACGGGATACAACTCACCGGTGGTAGCGAGTCTACGCGCGGCTACAATGCACTGCTCCGGCTAACCGGCGCCCAGACCCGCTTGGTCCTTCTTGCAGGTGCGGCTGGCATGCTGAACGTGCCAGTGAAGGAGCTCGAGACCGAGCCCCACAGGGTCGTGCATCCACCCTCGGGCCGCTCGCTCGACTACGGTGAGATCGCTGTCAGGGCAGTGCTTCCGGATCCAATGCCGCAGGCGACTGAGGCTGATCTAAAGCCAAGCGACAGGTGGCGCTATATCGGAAGCAGGACAATCCGGCGCATCGACGTGCCCTCCAAGGTCAATGGAACCGCCGTCTTCGGTATCGACGTCCAGCTTCCGAACATGCTCTTTGGAGCGGTTCTGCGGGCGCCGGTTCAGGACGAACGGCCTGAGACCATCGACGACGCCGAAGCGCGAAACGTGCCCGGCATCACCCAGATCGTCCCGCTGCCCTACGGCGTCGGCATTATCGGCGAAACGGTCGAAGCTACGAAGCGTGCGAAAGATCTGCTCAAGGTGACCTGGAGCACCACATCACGGGTCAGAAATTACACAAGCCAGCGGCTGATCGACGAGTATCGCGCCGTCGGCCGCGACCTTGGCCAGCAAGGTGTTCCTGCACACACCAATGGTGACGCCGAGGCTGCAATTGCCGGGGCCGCGAGGGTAATCGAAGTCGACTACATGAGCGACCATGTCGCCCACGCGACCATGGAGCCGATGAACGCCACGGCGCTTGTCACCGGCGACAGGGTGGAGATCTGGGCGCCGACCCAGGGTCCGACGGGCACACAGGGTTTCGCGGCAAAGGTGGTGGGCACTACGCCCGACAAGGTCAAGGTCAACACAACCCTGCTCGGCGGCGGGTTCGGACGCAAGGCGGAGGCGGACTTCATCATCGATGCGGTGTCGCTGGCCAAGGCCGTGGAGGGCCGGCCGGTTAAGGTCATTTGGAGCCGGGAAGATGACGTCCGGCACGACACGTTCCGGCCACTCGAGGCACAGCACGTTAAGGTCGGACTCGATGCCGAGGGGAACATCGTCGGCTGGCGGCATCGCATCGTAGCGGACTCGATCTTTGCACGCACATTGCCGCCCGTCTTCGCGGAGGCAGGCGGTCACGACGACGTCGTGACCGAGGGCGCAAAATTCAATTACGCAGTGCCGGCCCACCAGATCGAATACCTGCGGCAAGACAAGGGTCTCGCCATCGGATTCTGGTTCGCGGTGGGGGTCGGCTATACGAGGTTTGCGATCGAATGTGTCATCGACGAGATTGCAGCCGCCAGGGGCATCGATCCCGCCGCGTTGCGGCTGGAACTTCTCAAGGACCAGCCGCGCGCGCGAAAGGTGATCGAGACCGTTACCCGGATGGCTGAGTGGGATCGCACCCGGGACGGTCGGGGGCTCGGCCTGGCCTACTCCGATGCCTTCGGCTCGCATTGCGCCCAGGTCGCCGAGGTTTCTCTCAACCGCGACACTGGCGAAATCCGGGTGCACAAGGTCTGGTGCGCGATCGATCCCGGCGTGGCGATCCAGCCCCTCCATATCGAGGCCATGATGATGACCGGAATCACCAACGGTACCGGCCATGCCCTCTTTGAGCAAATCAACGTCGTCAATGGCGAGGTTCAGGAGTCAAATTTCGACACGTATCGAGTGATCCGCATGTCCGAGGCGCCTGAGATCGAGGTCGCCGTGGTGCCGACGCCCGGGAGTTCGTTTGGCGGCATTGGTCAGGCTGGCCTCCCTCCCACGGGTCCGGCAATCGCCAACGCTGTCGCGCGCCTCACCGGGGGTGTGCGACTTCGGCACTATCCGTTCACGCCAGACCGAGTTAAGGAAGCACTGGAAGCCTGACCTTCTTCGGGCCTCGCGGTGGATTGGCCCAGCCCACATAGCCGCGCTACATCGCAGCTATGTGGGGGGCCCGTTTCAATCTCTGCGCCGCCTTACCTGCAGGCCATGATCATCTTGTCTCGGTGGCGTTCCCACCGCTTGATGCTGCTTGACCTATAACGCGCATTACCTTGCTGCTGGATTACGACATCGTGGGACATGCGCCGACCACCCGCCTCTTGTCCACGCTACGGCAGAAGGCTTTCGATTAAAAGCGACTCTCCCCAACTTTATCGAATTGAAGGGTTCGGCAATTCCTCGCTCTTCTTCTCACTAGCCCCTGCGTCCCAGGTAGGCCGTCCACTTTGCGTCCCGTAAAGGCGGCCAATCACGCATTTGTAGGAATGAGCAATTTATTTGAAGGATCGCGCGTGTTCGTCTGAGCCGGAACAGAATAGCCTCTCAGGTGAAATAGCAAATCCCGAGAGTTGTTCATGCCGTATGCGATCTCCGTCAATGGCCAGGTTCACCACGTCGAAGATGACGGGGAGACTCCCCTCCTCTGGGTGCTTCGCGATACGTTAAAGCTGACCGGCACGAAGTATGGCTGCGGTGCTGCGCAATGCGGCGCATGCACGGTGCATGTCGATGGCGAGCCGATGCGTTCCTGTACGCTCCCGCTGGAGGTGGCTTCGTCCGCGCGAATCACCACGATCGAGGGTGTAGAAGGCGCCGACGTGAGAGCAATCCAGAATGCCTGGGTTGCGCACGACGTCCCACAATGTGGCTTCTGTCAATCCGGGCAGGTGATGAGCGCGATCGCGTTGCTTCGCACCATCGAGAAACCAACCGACCGCGATATCGATCTAGCCATGAGCGGCAACCTCTGTCGATGCGCGACCTATAACCGGATACGTGCCGCAATCCACGACGCGGCGTCGAAGTTGGGTATACCGACATGAGTTCCGAGGCAACCACCTTCGGGAACTGGCGTCGCCGACTTAAGGTTGGCGTCTTATCGTTACTTGGGCTGATCGTGGTGGTGGGTGCGGGCGGCCTTGCCTACGCGCTATACCCCCGGACCATGCCGCAGACACAGATCCTCGCGGCCAAGCTGCAGCCTGTCGAGATCGAGCGCCTGCGCCTTGCGGCGGACTTCGATACGATCGCCGATCCACGGGCGCGGTCGGTCGCGCTGTTCGAGGAAGCGGGTCGCGTGATACAGCACCCGCGCTGCATGAACTGTCATCCGCGAACAGATCGGCCGACGCAGACGGATGGCATGCGGGCCCACACGCCTTGGGTGACGCGCGGCGTTGATGGTGGTGGCGCGTCGACGCTGCGCTGCAGCACCTGCCACCAGGCTGAAAATTTCGTGGCGTCCGGTGTGCCGGGCAATATCAATTGGAAGCTCGCTCCAATCGAGATGGCCTGGCAGGGCAAGACGCTCGGCGATCTCTGCAGGCAACTTCTGGATCCCGCACGCTCGCACATGACACGACAAGAACTACTCCACCACATGACAGAGGACGAACTGGTCGGCTGGGCATGGCATCCGGGCGCAAACCGGCGGCCTGTGCCCGGCACTCAGGCGGAGTTCGGCGCGCTGATCAAAGCCTGGCTGGAAACCGGTGCAGCCTGCCCGCCATGAGCAGGCCGCGCACCCCCGACAAGAGGATACCCATGACGGATTTGCCCGAACAGAAATCGCGCTTCCGGATGACGCGCCGCCGGTTAATCCTGGGTGGATCGCTGATCGGCGGCGCACTGGTCGTCGGCTACATCGCAGCCAACCCGATGCAGGTCGCCGGCGCAATCCTGCAAGGCGGCGGCGGCGATCCCGAGCCCAGCGCCTTTGGACCCTTCATCCGTATTACTGAGGACGGTTGGGTAACGATCGTTAGCAGGCAGCAGGAACTGGGTCAGGGCATCCATGCCGGTCTCGCCGCGATCGTCGCCGAGGAGCTCGACGCGGATTGGGACAAAGTGCGCGTCGTCGATTCGCGCAGCAATTTTCGCGCCTACGGCCCGCAGATGACAGGAGCGTCAAACGGCATTGCATCCAATTGGGACCTGATGCGCAATGCCGGTGCCGCGGCACGTACTATGTTCGTGGCCGCGGCCGCTCTCCGGTGGGGCGTTCCGAGCGGCTCAATCGATGTCCGCGACGGCATTGTATCTCACCTCGACTCTCGCCGCACTGCCACCTTCCCGGAACTCCTCGCCGACGCTTCGCGCCAGCCGCCGCCGGAGTCGCCCATGCTTAAACAGCCGGCGGACTATCGGCTGATCGGCACCGACAAGGTGCGGCGCAAGGATAGCCTTTCGAAGAGCACGGGCGCCCAGGTCTACACGCAGGACATCCAACGCCCGGACATGCTGGTCGCGATGGTCGCGCATAGCCCCCGCTTCGGCGGCACGCTGGCGCGGTTCGATGCATCCGACGCGCGCAAGGTGAAGGGCGTCGTCGATGTCTTCGCGATCGAAACCGGCGTTGCCGTGGTCGCCGACACGACTTTTGCCGCATGGAAGGGGCGCGATGCGCTTCGCATTGAATGGGACGACAGCGAAGCCGAAACGCGCTCCACGCACGAACTCGTCCGCTACTATCACGATATCGCGGCAGGACGCAGCGATGTGGAACCGGCCGAGTTCGATTCCAAGGGCGACGATCCTGAGGTCCCGTTCGATGGTGATGTCGCGGATTTCGCCTTCGACTTTCCCTATCTCGCGCATGCGCCGATGGAGACACTCGACTGTGTTGCCCAGGTGAACGGCTGGGACGTCTCGATCACATCGGGCGCGCATCTGGCGACGGTTGACCAGGTCTATGCGGCGTTTGCCGCCCGCACCATTCCCGGCAAGGTCGACATCGAAGTGGTGCCTGCCGGCGGGTCGTTCGGCCGCCGCGGCGTTCTGAGCTCCGACTATCTCGTCGAATGTGTGCGGATCGCCAAGCGGACCGATGGCCGCCCTGTCAAGCTGATGTGGAGCCGCGAGGACGAGATAGCATCCGGCTATTTCCGGCCGATGTCGCATCACCGTGTGTGGGTTCAATTGGGTCCGGACGGGTTTCCGACGCGCTGGCGCATCCACAGCGTCTGCCAATCGCTTCTTCCCGTTGGGCCGAACTCTCTGGCAACCGAAGGGATCACCCACTCGCCCTATTTCTCGACCGCTTCGACCGTCGATGGCAAGATCTTCACCCCAACTTTTCCGGTCGTCGTCGGCTTATGGCGCTCGGTCGGTCATTCCTATACCGCGCTGGTGATGGAGCATATCGTCGATCAACTTGCCCGGCGGGCCGGCCTCGACCCGGCAGGATACCGACGTGTGTTCTATGAGAAGGTGGGGGATAGGCGACGGCTGGCAGTTCTTGACGAGCTTTGCCTGAAGGCAGGCTGGGGCACGGCCGTCGAAACCGGGTGGTCACGGGGTCTCGCCATTCACGAAGCCTTCGGCACGATCGTTGGCCATGTCGCCGAGGTGCGATTGGTCGACGACCGGCCCATCGTCCGCCGCGTTGTTGCTGTCGTCGATTGTGGTATCGCAATCGCGCACGACCAGATCGCAGCGCAAATGGAGGGGAGCATCGGCTTCGGTCTGTCTGCTGCCCTGTATGGCGCCATCACGCTAAAGGACGGTATCGTTCAGGAAACCAATTTCGATCGATACCTGGTTGTGCGTATGAACGAGATGCCGGTCGTCGAAACCCACGTTATCCCCTCCACGGGCCGACCGACCGGTATGGGGGAGCCGGGGGTAGCGCCAATTGCACCGGCGGTCGCGAACGCGATCCTGGCATTGACTGGGCAGCCAACGTCACGCCTGCCCTTCCTCGACGGAAACGCGCGCAGCAATTCGGACGTGTCCGTGCAGTCCTAGCTGTTGGCGGATCCTGCAGGTCTTTGATCCAACGCAAGTCGTCCACCCGCTGCCGCCACAGCAATCTTGTGCTGAATGCGACGGCTCTCATTATCGGTATCCGGGCGCCGCTCATGGGACAGCAAGCTTGCGGCAACAGACCTTGTCTCAGGCTCAACCTTCCGCCAGCGCCCATATTGACGGGGCGAGCAGCCCATGACGCGTTTGAAGGCCGTGCTGAACGCGCTTTCCGACTCATAGCCGAGCCAAGCGGCAACCGTCGCGACGGGATCGCTTGAATTTTCCAGCCTCTCGCAGGCAAGCAGCATCCGCCATCGCGCCACGTACTGCATCGGCGGCTCCCCGACGCGCTCCTTGAACCTGAGCGCGAAAGTCGAGCGCGACATGCCGGCGATCGTACCAAGCTCTTGAAGGGTCCATTGGTAAGCGGGTTCGGCATGGATTGCCTTGATCGCGGCACCAAGCTGTTTATCCGCCAGAGAGAAGAACCAGCCGACTCGGTCTCCGCCGCCCGTGTCCAGATGCACACGTAGTGCCTGCACCAGCATCATATGGGCCAAATGCTGCGCGACCAGGGCGTTGCCAGGCTGCTCTTCTCGCAGTTCCTTCATCATTTGCTCGACAGACCAGCGCAGGGCTGCCTGCTCTGGCTGTTCGTGGATGTGCACGATCGGCGGAAGCATGCCCAGCAGCATATCGGCCTGATTGCCTCTCACGCCGAAGCGGCTTCCGACAAGAAACAATCCGCCGCCGCCATTGAGCGTGACGACACCACCCCTTCGCGCGGCCGGGAATATCTCCCCGGCCCCAACCGCGCCGCCATCGATGCTGCTGCCAAGCCGGAAGGGGCGACCAGTCGGCAGCACGAAGCAATCCCCAGCCACCAGGCGCACCGGGTCGGCAACGCCGTCGACGGTGAGCCAGCAGTCACCGGACACGACCGCATAACATTTGATGAGCTTGTGCTGGTCGCCGAACTGGACAGCCCAGTCGCCGCCAGCGTCGAAGCCCGATGAGACGTAGGCATGTGGCTTGAGCAGAGAAAGGACGTCTGAAAGTGGATCCATGGCTATCTCGGACGATTGCGAAGATAATGAGGATTATGCAGCATAGACCGTCCTAATGCAACGGCGTAATTTCGAGGCCGAACGTAAATGCTGGCGAGGCACATTTGCTGGTCAGCCGGTGCGAGACGCGTCGGCCGAACTTGCGCCTTCAAACACTGGAGTAAAACATGATCGTTATAACTGCCCCCACTGGCAATATTGGCCGTCAAGTCATTCAACATCTTCTCATGTCGAGCGCGCCAATCCGAGTGATTGTGCGAGATCCATCACAGTTGGCCGAAGATGTGCGAGATAGCGTCGAGGTCGTCAAAGGCTCTCACGGGGATCCTGGCGTCGTCAATGAAGCGTTCAGCGGCGCCGACGCGGTATTCTGGCTCGTGCCTCCCGACCCGAAGGCCGTTTCCGTCAAGGCGGCCTATGTCGATTTCACCCGTCCCGCGGCAGCGGTTTTGAAGGAGCACCATATCAAGCGCGTTGTTTCGATCACGGCGCTCGGGCGCGGTTCGCCGGTCGCAGACCAGGCGGGCTTTGTCACCGGCTCGATGGCGATGGATGACTTGATTGCCAGTACGGGCGTCGCATTCCGCGGCTTGGCCATGCCGTCCTTCATGGACAACATAGCCCGTCAGGCGGCAGCGATCAGGGATCAGGGCAAGTTCTTCCTGCCGATCTCGGGCGGTCTCAAGCTTCCCAGCGTCGCCACACGTGACATCGCAGCGGTCGCGGCACGCTGGCTGCTCGATGAGAGTTGGACAGGCCAGAGCGAGGTGCCCGTCCTCGGACCCAAGGACATTTCGTTCAACGACATGGCCGAGATCATCTCCGATGTGCTCGGCAAGGCAGTCAGCTACCAGCAGATCAGCTTAGACGCCTACAAGGCGCGCTTCGTGCAGTTCGGCATGTCCAACGCGATGGCGCAGGGCATGATGGACATGGCCTGGGCCAAGGATCAGGGCCTCGACCTGGCAGTGTCGAGGACGCCGGACAACTCAACGCAGACAAGTTTCCGCCAATGGTGCGAGGACACGCTCAAGCCCGCGTGCTCGGCTGAACCGATCTTCCCAATACGCCATTAACAGGAGCATCAAGCCATGCATTTGACGGGCCACACAATTCTCATCACCGGCGGGACGAGCGGCATCGGCCGAGGGCTCGCCGAGGCGTTCCATCAACTCGGCAACCGGGTCATCATCGCTGGACGTCGCCAGGCGCTCATCGACGAGATTACCGCAGCGCATCCCGGGATGCATGGCCTGCAGGTAGATGTGCAGGATCCGGCGGCGATTGCCTGCCTAGCCGAAAAGACTCAGTCGCTTTTTCCCGACCTCGACGTTCTCGTGAACAACGCAGGCATTTCCCGTCTCGAGGCCTTGGATGGCGATGAAATCGACATCGACACATCGCTCTCGATCATCGAGACCAACATTGTGGGTGTCCTGCGGCTAACGGCGGCCCTGCTGCCGACACTCGCGAGGCAGCGGGCGTCGACCATTATAACCACCACTTCAGGCCTCGCCTTCATACCCCGCTCCAACTACCCCACCTATTGCGCGAGCAAGGCCTTCCTCCATTCGTGGCTACAGTCCCTGCGCCACCAGCTGCGGCATAAGCCGATCGAGGTCATCGAGCTTCCGCCGCCATACGTTCAGACTGAACTCGCGGGTCCTCAGCAGGCGAGCGATCCCGCCGCCATGCCGCTCGCGGACTATATCGCCGAAGTCATCAAACTTCTCGGGGAGCCAGCGTCGTCCAACGGCGAGATCCTGGTCGAGCGGGTCAAGGCTCTGCGCATGGCGGAGCAGCGGGGCGCGTATGCGGAAATCTACGCGCATCTAAACCCGGCATAGGCGTCGGTGTGTTCGCGGGGTCGGATCGATACCCCGAAGCATAGCTCGACTCGCACACCCCTCGTCTCGACCGGGTTCTGGAGACTTATGAAAGGAAACATCACAATGAGCAGTGCACAATTTCAAGAAGCGCAAAGGCTGCCGCAGGCCAATCACCGCCTGCACCGCAGGAAATTCATCCTCTGGACAGTCATCGCCTCCGTCGTAGCGGCCTTCGCCGCGTGGCTCAGCGCAGCGCTCAACCTCGAAGTCTGGGTGATGTTCATCGGATTCATCGCGTGGTTCACCCGCCCAACATCCGTGAGGAATAGCTCGGCGGCGATGCTATGCCTCTGGCTCGGTATTGCGGTCGGCGCGGTCTCACATATCATGACCGGCGCCCTCTTCCCTTTGCTCGACCATATGGCGCTGCCTGCCGTTGTGTTCCTCGTCGCGATCCTCATCGTCGGCCTGCGCACCCACAGTATCGTAGGCAACATGCTGGCATGGTTCCTCGGCATGGTGACCTACTTCGCGGCCGAACTCGATCTTGCCGTCGCCTCCTTCATGCATCTGGCCATCGCGACCGGGATCGGCGGATTTGCCGGCTATACTTGCCAAGCTTTGAACCGGCGCTTCGCCGAGTAACCTCGTCCTTCCGGATCGCGAAGAAATGCCAAGCGCAACAGGACTGAGCACAAGATCACTCGTGCTCAGTCACACATTTTGAAGCAACGCATCTGCGGCCCAGATGGCCTGCAAGATTATTTCATCTGACCAAGACTAAATCATCCAGGATCGCCCAGCTGTCTCCAGCATCACACCGCCATAGTGAGCTATGCGGCCCGCCATCTCCCTGTCTTTGTACGCCACAGTACGACGACCACATTTCGGTTGTTGTCATGCCCTGATTTCTGCCTCTTCTACTTATCCCCGATCCAGGGCCGCACTTCGCGGGCCCGCACGAGAACGGGGACGACGTGGCGGCCACTCACCAGAAATCGGAGGCAATCCTTCGCGGCGCGCGCATGCTGCGCACGGCCCTCGGGCCGGCGATCGCCCAATTCCTGGAAGATCCCGCGATCGTCGAGGTGATGCTCAACCCTGATGGGCGGCTCTGGATCGACCGCCTGTCCGAGGGACTCTCCGACACGGGTGAACGGCTGTCGCCGGCCGACGGCGAACGCATCGTTCGCCTCGTCGCGCACCATGTCGGCGCCGAGGTTCATCCAAGCAGCCCCCGCGTCTCTGCCGAGTTGCCGGAAACGGGAGAGCGGTTCGAGGGCCTTCTGCCCCCCGTCGTCGCCGCGCCGGCCTTCGCGATCCGCAAGCCTGCGGTCGCTGTGTTCACGCTCGACAACTATGTCGCGGCCGGCATCATGGCGGACGACCAGGCTGAAGCGCTGCGGGTCGCCGTCGCCGAGCGCCGCAATATCCTGGTCGCCGGCGGCACCTCGACCGGCAAGACCACGCTCACGAACGCGCTGCTTGCCGAGGTGTCAAAGACGTCCGACCGCGTGGTGCTGATCGAGGACACGCGCGAACTGCAATGCGCCGCCCCGAACCTCGTTGCCATGCGGACGAAGGACGGCGTGGTCACGCTGTCAGATCTCGTCCGATCCTCGCTGCGTCTGCGCCCTGATCGTATCCCGATTGGCGAGGTGCGCGGCGCTGAGGCGCTCGATCTGCTCAAGGCCTGGGGCACCGGCCATCCGGGTGGCATCGGGACCATTCATGCCGGCACCGCCATCGGCGCGCTCCGCCGCCTCGAGCAGCTCATCCAGGAAGCCGTCCTCACCGTTCCGCGCGCCCTGATCGCCGAGACGATCGATCTGGTCGCCGTGCTCTCCGGCCGCGGCGCCTCGCGCCGGCTCGCCGAACTCGCTCGCGTCGAAGGGCTCGGCCCCGACGGCGACTACCGCGTCATACCCGCCAGCCAGCACCTCACAGGAGATCCGTCATGATCCAGCATACCATGCGTATCCGCCGTCATATCGCGACGGCGGCCTCCCTCACCTTCCTCACCTTGGCGCTCGCGCCCGCCGCCCACGCGTCCGGTTCGTCCATGCCGTGGGAAGCGCCGCTGCAGTCCATCCTCGAATCCATCGAAGGCCCTGTCGCCAAGATCGTCGCGGTGATCATCATCATCGTGACTGGCCTCACGCTCGCCTTCGGCGACACCTCCGGCGGCTTCCGGCGTCTGATCCAGATCGTCTTCGGCCTGTCGATCGCCTTCGCCGCGTCCAGCTTCTTCCTGTCCTTCTTCTCGTTCGGCGGCGGAGCGCTGGTCTGATGGCGACGTCCGCGGAGACGGCAGGCGAAGTGCCGGGTTTTTCGGTGCCGGTCCATCGCGCGCTGACCGAGCATATTCTGCTCGGCGGCGCGCCGCGCTCGATCGCTATCCTGAACGGGACGCTGGCGGCAGCGCTTGGCCTCGGCCTGCGCCTCTGGCTGGTCGGCCTCGGTCTTTGGGCGATCGGTCACTTCGCCGCCGTCTGGGCCGCCAAACGCGATCCGCAGTTCATCGACGTCGTGCGCAGGCATCTGCGCATCCCCAGTCATCTGTCGGTTTGAGGGGCGCGCGGCCATGATGAACCTTGCCGAATATCGCAACCGCAACACCCGGCTCGCCGACTTCCTCCCCTGGGTCGCGCTGGTCGGCGAAGGCGTCGTCCTCAACAAGGATGGTAGCCTGCAGCGCACCGCCCGGTTTCGCGGCCCCGATCTCGACAGCGCCGTGCCGGCCGAGCTGATCGCGGTCGCGGGACGGCTGAACAATGCCTTCCGCCGCCTCGGCTCCGGCTGGGCGATCTTCGTCGAGGCGCAGCGGCACGGCGCCGCCACCTATCCCGACAGCATGTTCGCCGACAGCGCCTCCGCGCTGGTCGACGCCGAACGCAAGGCCGACTTCGAGGAAGCCGGCGCGCATTTCGAGTCGAGCTACTTCCTGACCTTCCTCTATCTGCCTCCAGCCGAGGACGCCGCGCGCGCCGAAACCTGGCTCTACGAGGGCCGCGACCATGCCGGCGTCGATGCACGCGAGGTCCTGCGGGGTTTTGCCGACCGCACCGATCGCATCCTCCAGCTCATCGACGCCTTCATGCCTGAATGCGCCTGGCTCGATGACGGCGAGACCCTGACCCATCTGCATTCGACGGTCTCGACGAAGCGGCATCGGGTCCGGGTGCCCGAGACACCCATGTATCTCGACGCACTGCTCGCCGATCAGCCGCTCACCGGCGGGCTCGAACCCCGGCTCGGTGACGCACATGTCCGCATCCTCACCATCGTCGGCTTCCCCACCGCGACCACGCCCGGGATCCTCGACGAGTTGAACCGCCTGGCTTTTCCCTATCGTTGGTCGACGCGCGCCGTTCTCCTCGACAAGACCGACGCGACCAAGCTGCTGACCAAGATCCGGCGGCAATGGTTCGCCAAGCGCAAGTCGATCGCCGCCATCCTCAAGGAGGTGATGACTAATGAGGCGTCAGTGCTGGTCGACACCGACGCGGCGAACAAGGCCGCCGACGCCGACATGGCGTTGCAGGAGCTCGGCGCGGACTATGCCGGCCAAGCCTATGTGACGGCGACGATCACTGTCTGGGACGAGGATCCACGAATCGCGGCCGAGAAGCTCCGCCTCGTCGAGAAGGTCATCCAAGGCCGCGACTTCACCGCCATGCCCGAGACGATCAACGCGGTGGACGCCTGGCTCGGGTCGCTGCCCGGCCATGTGTACGCCAATGTCCGGCAACCACCCATCAACACGCTCAATCTCGCCCACATGATCCCGCTGTCGGCGGTATGGGCGGGACCGGAACGGGACGAGCACTTCGCAGCACCCCCACTGCTGTTCGGCAAGACCGAAGGCTCGACCCCGTTCCGGCTTTCCATCCACGTCGGCGACGTCGGTCACACACTGATCGTCGGCCCGACCGGCGCCGGCAAATCCGTGCTGCTGGCGCTGATGGCGCTGCAGTTCCGCCGCTATGCGCGCTCCCAGGTCTTTGCGTTCGATTTCGGTGGGTCGATCCGGGCCGCGGCGCTCGCCATGCGTGGCGATTGGCACGATCTCAGCGGTGGACTCACCGAAGGTGCCGACGACAGCGTGTCGCTGCAGCCGCTGGCACGCATTGACGATGTCGCGGAACGCGCCTGGGCGGCGGACTGGCTCGCCGCCATCTTGGGACGCGAGAGCGTTTCGATTACGCCCGAGGTCAAGGAGCATCTCTGGTCGGCGCTCTCGTCGCTCGCCTCCGCGCCGATCGGCGAGCGCACGCTGACGGGCCTGTCGGTCCTGCTGCAGTCAAACGACCTTAAGCAGGCGCTGCGGCCGTTCTGCGTCGGCGGCCCCTATGGCCGGCTGCTCGACGCCGAAGCCGAGCATCTCGGCGAAGCCTCGGTTCAGGCGTTCGAGACCGAAGGACTGATCGGGACTGGCGCCGCGGCCGCCGTGCTCGCCTATCTCTTCCATCGCATCGAGGATCGTCTCGACGGCCGGCCGACGCTGCTGATCGTCGATGAAGGCTGGCTGGCCCTCGATGACGAGGGCTTCGCCGGCCAGATTCGTGAATGGCTGAAGACGCTGCGCAAGAAGAACGCCAGCGTCATCTTCGCCACCCAGTCGCTTTCAGACATTGACGGCTCGGCAATCGCGCCGGCCATCATCGAGAGCTGCCAGACCCGCATCCTGCTGCCGAACGAACGCGCGATCGAGCCGCAGATCACGGCGATATATCGCCGCTTTGGGTTGAACGACCGGCAGATCGAGATCCTCGCCCGGGCCATGCCCAAGCGCGACTATTACTGCCAGTCGCGCCGCGGTAATCGCTTGTTCGAGCTCGGCCTGTCGGATGTGGCGCTCGCCCTCTGTGCAACATCTTCAAAGACCGATCAGGCTGCGATCGCGCAGACGGTCGCAGCGCACGGGCGCGAGGACTTCCTGGCGGCATGGCTGCGCCAGCGCGGCCTCGGCTGGGCCGCCGATCTCATCCCCAACCTCAACAACATGGAGACGTCCTCATGACCCCGCGTCGTTCGCGCGGCGTGCGCCTTGCCGCCGCGCTGCTCACCGCTTCCGTTGCCACGACCCCGTTCCTGGCGGCTCCCGCACACGCACAGTTCGGACGCATCGTCTATGATCCCACAAATTACGCGCAGAACGTCCTGACGGCGGCCCGCACCCTTCAGCAGGTCAATCAGCAGATCACCCAGCTTCAGAACGAAGCCACGATGCTGATCAACCAGGCCCGCAATCTCGCAAGCCTTCCCTATTCCTCGCTCCAGCAGCTACAGCAGTCCGTGCAGCGGACCCAGCAGCTCCTGCAACAGGCGCAGCGCATCGCCTACGATGTCCAGAACATCGATCAGGCATTCCAGACCACCTACGGCAACGCCTCGATGTCGGCGTCCGATCGGCAGCTCGTCGCCGGAGCCCGGGAACGCTGGCAGAATACCGTCGGCGGCTTGCAAGACGCCATGCGCGTGCAGGCCGGTGTCGTCGGCAATATCGACACCAACCGGTCCGAGATGTCGTCACTGATCGGACGCAGCCAAGGGGCGACCGGCGCGCTGCAGGCGACGCAAGCCGGTAATCAGCTCCTCGCGCTGCAGGCGCAGCAACTCGCAGACCTGACCGCCGTGGTGGCCGCCAACGGTCGTGCGCAGGCGCTCCAATCGGCCGAACAAGCTGCGGCCGCCGAACAGGGTCGCGAGCAGCGCCGCCGCTTCCTTACGCCGGGCTCCGGCTATCAGGCGGGCAACGCCCGCATGTTCCCGAACAGTGGCAACTGAGGGGGCGCGGCCATGGACGGCAAGATCCTCGCCCGACTTGGCGCGGTGGTATTCGTCGCGGTGGCCGTCACCGCGACGGCGATCGAGTTCAGCCGGGATGAGGAGTCGGCGGAGAGCTGGGCTTCGTCACGACCGGGCACGGCCCCGTCCGACCCCTTACGCGACGAGCTGTTCCGCTGCCAGGCCCTCGGAGAGGCCGGCCCGCGCGACGCGGCCTGCCTGCGTGCCTGGGCGGAGAACCGCAACCGCTTCCTTGCGCCGGGCGCTCGACCGGCAGAGCGGCTGCCAGAAGCGGCGCCGGCTCCCCATCCGCAAGCGGACCCGGCCATGCCGGCCCATCCGGCGCCGGTCTCTCCGCCGGCCGAGACGCGGTAGCGTCATGGGCAACACCGGCGTCATTGACCACTTCCTTGAAGTCTTCACCCGCTACATCGATTCCGGCTTCGGGCTGCTCAGCGGTGAAGTCGCGTTCATCGCCACGACGCTGATCGTGATCGATGTGACGCTGGCGGCGCTCTTCTGGTCCTGGGGCGGCGACGACGACATCTTCGCCGCCCGACTCGTGAAGAAGACGCTGTTCGTCGGCGTGTTCGCTTACATCATCGGCAACTGGAATAACCTCGCGCGGATCGTCTTCGAGAGCTTCGCGGGTTTGGGCCTGAAGGCCAGTGGCACCGGCTTCACGACCGCCGACCTGCTGCGGCCCGGCAAGGTGGCCCAGACCGGTCTCGATGCCGGGCGGCCGCTCCTGGAATCGATCTCGGGCCTGATGGGTTACTGGTCGTTCTTCGAGAACTTTATCCAGATCGCCTGCATGTTCCTCGCCTGGGCGCTGGTGCTGCTCGCCTTCTTCATCCTCGCCATCCAGCTCTTCGTCACGCTGATCGAATTCAAGCTGACGACGCTCGCGGGCTTCGTCCTCATTCCGTTCGGCCTGTTCGGCAAGTCCGCCTTCATGGCCGAACGTGTGCTCGGCAACGTCATCTCGTCCGGCATCAAGGTGTTGGTGCTCGCCGTCATCATCGGCATCGGCTCGACACTGTTTTCCGAATTCACCGCCGGCTTCGGCGGCGCCACGCCTTCGATCGACGAAGCCATGGCCATCGTCCTGGCCGCGCTGTCGCTCCTCGGCCTCGGCATCTTTGGCCCTGGCATCGCCAGCGGCATCGTCTCCGGCGGCCCACAGCTCAGCGCCGGCGCGGCGGTTGGTACAGGTCTCGCGGCCGGCGGCATGATCGCCGCGGGAGCCGGCGCGGTCGGCGCCGTCGCCTCCGGCGGTGCGGCACTTGCCGGAGGCGCAGCAGCCGCGGCCCGGGGCGGCGCCGCGATGGCGGGTGGCGCGTCCACTGCGTACAGCCTCGGCGCAGCCGGCCAGTCAGGCGCCAGCGGCATCGCGTCAGGTCTCGGCGGTGTTGCCCGCGCCGGCGGTGGCGCGGCTGTTTCGCCGCTGCGCCGTGCCGCCTCACGCGCCGCAGAGAGCATGCGCTCCAGCTTCAATGCCGGCGCCAAGGCCGCGTTCGAAGCCACTGGCGGCTCCTCGACGATGGGATCGGTCGGTGGCGACGCAGCCGGCGATGGCGGCGGCTCGGCCGCTCGGGCAGCCGCGGGCGGACCGCCCGCATGGGCGCAGCGCATGCGCCGCTCCCAACGCATGACCCACGCCGTCCAGGCGACCGCCCATGCCGTGCGCTCCGGTGACGCCCATGGCGGCGGCTCCTCTGTCAATCTCTCCGAAGGCGACCGCTGATGTTTAAACGACTCTCCACCCACTATGGAAAATCCCCCGAGCCTGAGACGCCCTATCAACGCGCCGCGCAGGTCTGGGACGAACGGATCGGCGCGTCGCGCGTCCAGGCGAAGAACTGGCGGCTGATGGCCTTCGGCTCGCTAGTTCTCTCGGCCGCCTTCGCCACCGCGCTGGTCTGGCAATCGGCGCGCGGCACGATCGTCCCCTGGGTGGTGCAGGTCGACCGGCTCGGCCAGGCCCAAGCCGTGGCGCCTGCCGTCGCCGACTATCGCCCGACCGATCCGCAGATCGCCTTCCACCTGGCGGGGTTCATCGAGCAGGTCCGCTCGATTCCGGCCGACGCCATCATCGTGCGGCAGAACTGGCTGCGCGCCTACGACTTCACAACCGACCGCGGCGCGGCGGCGCTCAACGACTATGCGCGGGCAAACGACCCGTTCACCAAGGTCGGCCGCCAGCAGATCGCCGTTGAAGTCTCGAGCGTCATCCGCGCGTCTCCAGACAGTTTCCGCGTCGCTTGGGTCGAGCGCCGCTACGAGAACGGCCAACTCGCCACGACCGAGCGCTGGACCGCGATCCTGACAATCGTCGTGCAGGTCCCGCGCAACGCCGATCGGCTCAGGGCGAACCCGCTCGGCATCTACGTCAACGCCATCAACTGGTCACGGGAGCTTGAGCAATGAAGCCGTCTTTCCGTAAAGCCGGAAACCCGGCTTCACACAATTCCTCAGCTCCGGCTTTGCGCCGAGGCGCACTGCCGCTCCTGCTGCTGGCGACGTCCGCGCTTGCCGGCTGCGCCACCAGCACGCCGCCGCCGGGAATCTCCTACGATGCTGCCGCGCCCGCCGTGCAGACCGTCGACCCACCGGCGCCAGTCACCGTGGTCGAGATTCCGCGACCGCTTCCGCTGCCTGGCCAGATGCAACGCGTCGAACCGTCCCGATCGACACCCGAGCCGACCGACCCGATGGCGCGCGTCAACCAGGCCAACGCCGCCGCGCGCATCCAGCCCGTGCGCAACGGCTTCATCAACTCGATGCAGGTCTACCCCTTCACTCAGGGCGCACTCTACCAAGTCTACACCGCCGTCGGGCAGATCACGGACATCGCGTTGCAGCCGGGCGAGCAGCTCGTTGGCTCGGGTCCCGTCGCCGCTGGCGACACGGTGCGCTGGATCATCGGCGACACACAGAGCGGCGCCGGGCCGACGCTTCAGATCCATATCCTGGTGAAGCCGACCCGGCCGGATTTGATGACCAACCTCGTCATCAACACCAACCTGCGCACCTATCACATGGAGCTGCGGTCGACCGAGCGGACCTACATGGCCTCGGTCTCCTGGCAGTACCCGCAGGACCAGCTCATCGCGCTGCGCCGCCAGAACCAACAGGCTGAGGCCGCGCAGCCGGTCGCATCCGGCGTCGACCTCGCCAACGTCAACTTCCGCTACGCGATCAACGGCGACCGCGCGCCGTGGCGGCCGCTGCGCGCCTTCGACGACGGCCGCCAGGTCTTCATCGAATTCCCACGCGGTATTGGCCAGGGAGAAATGCCGCCACTATTCGTGGTCGGCCCGGAGGGCAACACCTCGGAGCTGGTGAACTACCGGGTGCGCGGCCATCACATGATCGTCGATCGGCTCTTCGCCGCCGCCGAGTTGCGGTTCGGCTCCGGCGACCGCCAGAAGCGCGTCCGCATCGTGCGCAGCGATGGGAGGCCAGCGTCGTGAGCGAGACGGAGCCCCGGAAAGAGGAAGGGCCGGACGAGGAGGCTCGGCCGTTGACAGGCGAGCCCGTCGGTCCCGCGCCGATGCGGCTGCGCACCGAACCGCCGCGCGTCACCCGAGTGTCGCGCAAGGTGCTGGCGGGTCTCGGCCTGGTCGCGAGTGTCGGGATCGGCGGTGCGCTCATCTATGCCCTACAGACCCGCGATGGCGGTCGGCCGAACGAGGAACTCTATTCGACCGAGAACCGCTCGACAGCCGATGGCATCGCCGGTTTGCCGCGCGACTATAGCGGCGTGCCTCAGCTTGGCCCGCCGCTTCCGGGCGACCTTGGTCGCCCCATCCTTGGCGCACAGAATCGCGGCCAACCCGTGCCGACACCCGGCATGGCCACCCCGAGCCCCGGCCCCAGTCCGGAAGAGCAGCGGCGCATTCAGGAGCTTGAATCGGCACGCACGGCGCGTTTGTTCGCCGCCACCGAAACCCGGACGGCGACGATGACACCGTCCCAGGCAACGCCCGGTGTGCTACCGACGCCCGATCTAACCAGTCTCGGGCTGGCCCCGCCGCCAACGACGCCGACGGCGCAGGATCGGCAAAACGCCTTCCTCAACGCCGCCGCCGATCGGCGCACCGTCGCGCCGGACCGCGTCGCCGCGCCCGCATCGCCGAACATCCTCCAGGCAGGCGCCGTTATCTCGGCGGCTCTGATCACCGGCATCCGTTCGGATCTCCCCGGCCAGATCACAGCTCACGTGACTGAAAATATCTATGACAGCCCGACGGGGCGCATCCTGCTCGTGCCTCAGGGCACGCGGGTAATCGGCCAGTACGACAACAACGTCCAGTTCGGGCAGAGCCGCGTGCTTCTAGTTTGGAACCGGCTGATCTTCCCGAACGGTCGCTCAATCGTGCTCGAGCGTCAACCAGGCGCGGACGCGGAAGGGTTCGCCGGGCTTCAGGACGGCGTCGACTACCATTGGTGGGATCTAGCCAAGGCGGCGGGCCTCTCGACGCTGCTCAGCGTCGGTGCAGAACTCGCCGTGGACAATGACGACCGTCTGATCCAGGCAATCCGTGACGGCGGGCAAGACACGATCAACGACGCCGGCCAGCAGATCGTCCGGCGCCAGCTCAACATCGCCCCGACGCTCACCATCCGCCCGGGCTTTCCCGTCCGCGTGATCGTCACGCGAGATTTGGTGCTCGAACGCTACGGAGCCTCCTGATGACAAAGCTGAAGCTCGGCCCGATTACGGATGACAAGCCGGTCAAGGTGACAGTGGAACTGCCGCCATCGTTACACCGCGATCTTATCGCCTATGCCGAAATACTGTCACGTGAGACCGGCCAGGCGGTGGCCGACCCGGCAAAGCTGATCGCGCCAATGGTGCAACGCTTTATCGCCACCGATCGAGGTTTTGCGAAGGCGCGCCGCTCGTCCTGAGCGAACAGGCAGACCCTGCAATCACGGCCGTTGCGCAAGACCTTGCATCGTCTCCGCGACGAGAGGTTGGCATGGCCGTCCGACACCAGTGTAAGACTTGAATATCAGAAAGCGAGCCGACTCGTCGAAACTATGTATGTTCTCGCCGACGCGCTGTTGAGCTTGCAAGTTGCTCCCCTGTCTGAAGGAACTTGTGAAACGCCGGATTGTCGTTTTCGTACAACCAGACTGCGCTGAACGGTACGATGTCGGCGCGAGCGGTCAACGGCCGTAGCACCAACCCCGGCACCTTGACAGCGGCCCATGCCGCCGAGACCAGGGTGATGCCTTGGCCAAGGCTGACGAGGTTCATAAGCGTGTCCTGCAGCGCCGCCTTCTCTTCGATATAGGGGTAGTTGCTGTAATCGGCGGATCGCCGAACAATATAGTGATGAACCTCGGGCCCCGGTTCTCCACGGCTCACGAGGAAGTGCTCCTCTTTGAGGTCGGGCCAATCGAGCTTGTGTTTTTCAGCCAGCGGATGGCTTTCCGGCAATGCGACATGGACGCGCTCGCGCCACAGCTCCCGTGTCTCACAGCCAGGTATCGCTCCCGAACCTGTAACGATGGCGGCATCCAATCGACCGGTCCTCACCGCTGCGAGATGCTCCAGTCGGCCGCCGTCACGAACGTCAATGATCACGCAGGGATGGCGTTCCGCATAGCTTTGAACGAGTTCTCGCAGAAATCCGCCTGCCAGCGAGGTCAGTATGCCAATGCGTAACAAGCCTGACTCAGCCGCCCGCGTTGTGCGGGCAGAGCGTCTTGCGGATTCAAGCTGCTCGATCACGGGCGAGACATCAGCCAAGAAGTGCCGCCCCGCCGGGGTCAGCCGCACCCCACTGCGTGCCCGCTCGAACAATGACACGCCGAGGTCATCTTCCAGTTGCTTCAGCGCGCGGCTGACACTTGATTGATCGACATCGCACATTTCCGCTGCGCGCCTGAAGCTCCCTACTTGCGCGGCGACTGACAGGTATCGCAGTTGTCGAAGCGCGTTCCTCATGGCCGCGGCTCGTCGCGGTCGACGACGCCGATCAGCGGCGCATCGCTGGGGCGAACCCGCGCTCTGGAGCCAATATGCAGACTTTCGTACGGACGGCGGCTCATTTGGGCACCCCGTCAGTTCAGCGGTTCGGGTGTGACCGGGCCGGCTTCGTCGGTATTGGCGGCAGGCTTCAAAGAGGTGCCCATCCCAAAGGTCTCACGCGAGGGTAACGTTCGTGAGCTGCAAGGATGTCTCCCACAGACGGGCGGCAACGGCGGTATCGAGCGCCTGCTTGGGAGGCTTCTCCTCGGTCGGATAGCCACGCGTCCCTCCCAGCCTGTCAGGTCCGTAGTAGGCGCCGTCGCGCGCTGCCGGATCGGTCGCTGCATAAAGCGTGGGCAGTGCGCCCTGCCACACGGGCTGAAACAGAAATGGCAAGAAGCGGCGCGCCATCCCGGCTGCGCTCGTCTTCCCCGCTCCGTTCGGAAGCAGATCAGTGCGCGAGACGCCGGGATGTGCCGCAAGGCTCTCGACGCCCCATCCGGCCGCTTTGCTGCGCCGGCTCAGCTCAAACGCAAACATTATGCAAGCGAGCTTAGACTGGCTGTAGACCGGCCCCGGTTTGTAGCCGCGCTCGGCTTGCAGG
Source organism: Rhizobium sophorae (assembly GCF_013087515.1). Lineage (GTDB taxonomy): Bacteria > Pseudomonadota > Alphaproteobacteria > Rhizobiales > Rhizobiaceae > Rhizobium > Rhizobium sophorae. Next base: position 210,590 of record NZ_JABFCN010000009.1, read on the forward strand.
TCGTTGAAGTTGATCGCGCCTTGCCGCGCCGCAATGCTGCCGAGGGTCACGACCCGCGAATTCCGGCCCTCCTTCAGCAGCGGCAGCAAATGCCGGGTAAGAGCGAAATGGCCGAGATAGTTGGTGCCGAACTGCAGCTCGAAGCCGTCGGCGGTCTCGCGACGCGTCGGCGGCGTCATAACGCCGGCATTGTTGATCAGGAGATCGAGGCTGTCCTGCTCCTGCGCGAGTTGCTCGGTGAACGCCGCGATAGAAGCGAGGTTGGCAAGATCCACCTCCCCGAACCGCACTTGTCCGCCTGGAACAGCTTGCTTGATCGCTGCCACAGCTTCAGCGCCCTTGCGCGGGTTCCGCCCGGCGATCACGACACTTGCACCGGCTCGAGCCAAGGCCAGGGCGTCTTCGTAGCCCAATCCTCCAGTGCCCGTGACGACCGCTGTACGGCCGTGTTGCGGTGGAATGTTACTTGTCGTCCATTTGGTCATTTATGAGGTCCACGCCTTCTCGAAACTTCAGCGAGACGTCTCGGAAGGGTTGTCTCAACGCGCTCGCTTTTCACGTTCCTCAATAGAATGGCTACGGCTCCAAGCTACCATGCCCGAACCGGCAAAAAACGTGCCTATTTCTACATTCGTTCCGCATGCGAGGAGTATCTGACGGGAGTGGATGCCGAACTTGGTGCGCCTATGTTGGCGCGATCAAAGCCTGCGGGCGTGCTACATCTATGTTCACGTTGGTCAGTTCCAGCGAGGTCTCCCAGAGGCGAGCTGCGGCGGCTGTGTCCAGTGCCTGGAAAGGAGGTTTCTCCGCGGCCGGATAGCCCCGCGTCCCAGCCAGCCTGTCAGGGCCGTAATAGCCGCCGTTCCGCGCTTCCGGATCTGTCGCAGCAAAGAGCGTGGGCAAGGCGCCCTGCCATGCAGGCTGGTAGAGAAACCATAGATAGCGTCGCGCGAAACCAGGTAAGCTCGACCAGCCGGGTCCGTTCGGAATGAGGTCGGTGCGTGAGATACCGGGATGCGCCGCCAGACTCTGCACGCCCCATCCGGCCGCCTCGCTGCGTCGGCTCAACTCGAAGGCGAACATGATGCAGGCAAGCTTCGACTGGCTGTAGACCTGCATCGGCTTGTAACCACGCTCGGCTTGCAGGTCGTCGAAGTTAATCGCTCCCCACCGTGCTGCCACACTGCCCAGGGTCACGACGCGCGGCTTTTTCGCCCTCTTCAGGAGCGGCAGCAGATGGGCGGTAAGAGCGAAATGACCGAGATAATTCGTGCCCAACTGGAGCTCGAAGCCGTCGCTGGTCTCGCGACGCTCCGGCGTTCTCATGACGCCCGCGTTGTTCACCAAGAGCTCGACGCTATCTTGCTCCTGTACGAGCTGGGCGGCAAATTCCGCGATCGAAGCAAGATTTGCGAAATCCGCCTTGCCGAACCGCACCTGCGCGCCAGGGACAGTTTCTCTGATCGCCTCGACCGCTTTAGCGCCCTTATCGGGATTGCGCCCGGCTATCACGACACTCCCGCCCGCGCCCGCCAGGGCGAGCGCGGTCTCGAAACCCAGCCCACCGGTGCCGGTGACGACCGCTGAGCGGCCGCGCTGTGATGGAATGTTCCGGAATGTCCACTTTGACATCAATCGTTCTGCCTTCTCTAACGCTGGGCGGAGCCTTCGACTAATGATGGTTTCCAAGCCCGCCTTTCTTCTTCATTGCCAGCATGCCCGGGGCACGGCAGACCTCCATGCCGGAACCCGCAAAAATCATGTCTGATCCTGCATTGGTGCGGTTCATGACGGGATGTCGGAGGCAAGCCATCGCCCAGCTTCGGCCGTGCTTAGGATTCGCACGAGGCCGATCATCTGCAACTGCGATATCGCCTGATGGATGCCTAAAGCCACGCTTCCGTGACGCCGCTGATCATCCTCGGGCCCCAACTGCGGACGGTGAAGTTCCACGTCGCGAAGAGAATGAAGACGCTTGCAGCCAGGAGCACCGTTGCTGCTCCAAAGTGAATAACCCGTCCGCGATTCTGGCGGCACACCCGGATAAACAGTTCGGCGACGATGAGATTGGGGACATAGAAAAAGAAGATCATGATCGCGTCGAACCAACCGGTAAAGCCGGGTCCGATTCCGACACCGCCGCTCAATAGGAACCAGGCGCCATATTCCATCCGGTACAGCCAGGAGCCGACCGTCAGCGCGAAAAGCCTGATCGCCCAGGCACGGTGCTGATCGAAACTGCCGGCCCGGGCTCGGGCATAGGCCATCGCGGCGCAGAGCACCATCAACGCGCCGTAGATGCCAAAGCCCGTATCCATCAGTGGCCCACCGATCGTGCCTCTTCCTAGTATGAAGCCAAGCCCACCCAGCCCGGCCACGCCGGCGCAAAAGACGTAGGTTCGGCCCAACCAGCGATGGAGGGCGGGAACGCTGCGGCGCACGCTCCCTATCAGCTGAACAGGCCCGAGCAACAGGAGCACGCCCCCAGCCATGAAATGTGCACCGATGGCTGCCGTGGGAAGCAACGCGCGGCCATCGTACAAGTCGGGAAGGGATTCGTTCCATTGCTCACCGGCACCGCTCAAGGCCGTTCCTCCGAAGAAGGCGATGATATAGGTGGCGAAGATGGCGCCGCTGATCCAACTCGCGGCCACGAGCAGCCGAGCGCTCCAGCGCAATGCAGCACCATGAGAGGCTCCGCTCTGCCTGGCGAGTTGCCGAGCTATGGTCGGGGAACTGCCCGCTATGGTGATTGTGTTAGATCGCACACCCATTGCGCGCTCCTCTTCAAAGGCATGGCTGTCCCCCTGGTACCTTCGCCCGGTTTCATTGCGCGCGGCGAAGCACCATGGTCCGACCGAGAAGGGCGGTGCCCATATAGGCGCGAAGCTCCAGTTTTCCGCTCACGAGCGTTGCTTGTGCTGAATGGGTCCGACCGGTCGCTCCGCTGTAGAAATTTCCGCCTTCCCAGCGATCGTCAGCTGGATCCCACTTGAGGTTGGTCACAAGGACGGCTCGTTCCAGCGAACGGCTTCTGAGCTTCGGATCCGGATTGAGGGTATCCTTCTTGAAGGTCTTGCCGTCAGCCTCCATCAAAAGCTTTCCGTGGAGGACCCGGGCCGCATAGCTTCCTCCGGCGTCAAACATCTCGAGTTTGAGGTTGCCGTCATCGGATTCCCAGACGCCGACAATCTGATCCGGCGAATACGTCTGTGCGAAAGCCTCTCCAGCCGGGAGACCTGTCATTCCTGCCGAGAGCACTGCGGCCAGCAACGGGCCCACTAGTGATTTCACCATTCCATGCTTCCTTTTTACGGTTTGAGGCGGACATCGACAAGAGAGTCGTCGCGCGCCAGACGCTGTGGATGCCAATGATCCAGCGGCTCTCCTCAAAAGGAGCTCGGTCTTGGAACCATCCGGACAACTGACATTGCGCCCTTGAAACTACACGCTCGCGGCGCGGCGCCGAATGCCCAGAAGCTCAAATTTCCTGCCTGATCCTACAGTTGAGCAAAGCGAGGATGGGTCATCCCAGCTCGCTCAGCAGTTCGTGAAGAGGCGAGGAAACTGGCCTTCGTTCGATCTGCCAATGCTGCCTCCTCTCCTCCCGCCAGTGATCTAAGCAAAGCGGATCCCCCTTGACATTTATTTGGTACCTCACATATTTGCTAGGTAGCTAGCAAGATTGGAGCCTGCGTTGGTGGATCGGGAGCGGAAAGATACAGGTCGCGACCGTATCGGAGCCTGGACAAAGCGATGCTACTTTGCCGGACGGGCGGTCATGGACTCTGCCCTGCGTCCTTACGATCTCGGATCCGTGCAGTGGTACGTGCTCTACCAGCTCGCAACTGCCGGACCGACCATGCAACGTGATCTCGTGCGGTTGCTTACGATCGAACGCGCCACAATGACCGGCATCGTCGCGACCCTCGTGCGCAAGGGTCTCGTGGAGCAAGAGCCCGACCGGGTTGATCAGCGCCAGAAGCTTCTACGCATTACCGCCACCGGCGCCAAGTTGTGGGGCGAGCTGCCCGATCTCTCATTCATCCGCTCGGTCGCGTTCGACGGCATCGACGAGGCCGACGTCGCGGTCGCGGTCCGGGTTCTTCAGACCGCAACGGAGCGTCTCGAAAACCTGCTACAGAAAGGAACAGCGTCATGACAGTCTTGGTAACCGGCGCAACAGGGCTCGTCGGAGCCCGCCTTCTTCCGCGCCTTGTCGACGCAGCGGTGAATTGCCGTGTCCTGATGCGCGGCGCGAAGCAGGCGCCCCCCGGCGTCAGCGCGGCAGAAGCGGACCTACTCGATCCCGCGTCCGTCATGCGGGCGGTGGAGGGCGTTTCGGCGATCATCCATCTTGCTGCGGTTTTCCGCACCTCCGACACCGATCTTATCTGGAAGAGCAACCTCGAAGGCACGCGCAACCTTATCGCCGCGGCAAAGGCGCGTGCGCCCGAGGCACGTTTCATCATGGCAAGCACGTCCAATGTTTATGACGCGGACAGCCCGCGCCCTGGCCGTGAGGACGATGCGGCCAACCCGCAACAAGCCTATCCGGCCAGCAAGCTCGCCGCCGAGAACGCGCTACGTGAAAGCGGGCTAAACTGGGCGATCCAGCGGTTCGGCTTCGTTTATGGCGATAAGGACGGACATCTCGAAGAGTTGCCGCGATTGGTCACAAACTTCAAAATGCATCCTGCCCAGAGGATGAGCCTCATACATCATCTCGACATCGCCACCGCCATGAACCTCGCCCTGACCGGCACGATGGATGGGCGCATCGTCAATATCGCTGATGAGGCGCCGACCTCGATCTACGAGCTCGTCGCCCTGGTCGGCGGCACAATGGAACCGTCCTCAGCGCCGCTCGGCAATCCCTGGCGCCTGCACATGGATGTCTCGCTCGCTCGCAGTGTTGGTTTTCGGCCAATCGTGAGGACCGTTTATCAGGCAATGCAGGAAAACCTGATGTGACGCCGCCGGTCGGCATCTGACGGCCCGAGGCATATCCGCGCCACTCACAATGGCATTCCTTCATATCAGGACGGCCGCTCCGAACCGAGGCGGCAAGGAGCGACCTGCTGCAAACGGTGTCTAGGCTGTTCGCGCCTTGCGGCTGGCGTACTGGCTATACATGCGCTGGTGGTTCAGCGCGTCCTGCTTTGGGGCAACGCCGAACATCCGAGAATATTCGCGGCTGAACTGCGAAGCGCTTTCGTAGCCGACCTTGTAGGCGGCTTCCTCGACGCTTGCAGCGTCCGCGACCATCAGGCGTCGCGACTCGAGGAGGCGCAACTGCTTCTGGAACTGAAGCGGTGTCACCGAGGTGAGCTGCTTGAAATGCTGGTGAAACGATGACGGACTCATGCGCGCCACCTCTGCCATTTGTTCTACACGCAGCGTCTGGGCGAAATTTGCGCGCAGGAAATAGATGGCCTTGGCAACCCGCATGAAATTCGATTCCGGCACGGCCAGGCTGCAGAGCTCGGCGCCGTGCGGGCCGGTCAGAAGCCAATAGCAGATCTCCCGCATGACAGATGGGTAGAGGATCGGAATTGCCTTCGGTGTCTGGGACATCCGGATCAGGCGCAGCACGCATTCCGCCAAAGGTTCGTCAACCTTTCCGACGAACACGGATGGACCGGGCGTGGCAGGCGAAACCGGTGGCGTCTCCAACTGCTCCAACACCTCGCGCAGCATGTTCACGTCGAGATCGATGGTAACACCGATATAGGGTGTCTGCTCACTTGCCTCGACAACCCGCCCGCTGGCCGGCATTTCCATGCTGACGACCAGGCATTCCATGGCGCCATAGCGAAGCGTCTCTTCGCCGAAGAGAATTTCCTTTGCGCCCTGAGCCACCACGCAGAGCGACGGACGATAGATCTGCCGCATAGGCATCCGCTGCTGGTAGGAACGGATGATGTTGACGTTCTCTATCTGCGTCGGAAATAGGCCTTCACCGCCGCCCTGGCTTTCGATGTATGCGGTGATCCCGTCAAGCAGCGATGACGACACGCGAACCTCCGGTTGGTTTCGAGGCCAGCGCAGCACTCGCCCTTCAGCCGGCAACATATCGCCGCCTGTAGGAATAGGCAAGTTTATTGAGGTATTCGGCATTCTGGTCATGGAAGACTTCCTCTAGCTTGATGACGTCACTCACAGCCAGGGAAGCACCAAGCATGACAGAAACGGCCGCTTCGTCAATAGATAAGCACGCTGATCTGCCCACCATATCTACTGCGAGCGGGGATGAATACGTTGAGGGTCGGCGGGCCACAATGCTGCTTATTACGCTATTTCTTGTCAGCGCCACGTCCCAGATCGACCGGATGCTTCCCTTCGTCCTGGCCGAGTCAATCAAGGAAGAACTCGATCTGAGCGACACCGATGTGGGCTTGCTCACGGGCCTCGCCTTTGCGGTGTGCTACACGTTGCTGTCGATGCCCCTCGCCCGTGCCGCCGACCGAGGATCGCCCCGTTCCGCCCTCGTTTCATGCATCTTGCTCTGGAGCGCGATGACATTGCTCGGCGGCCTCGCCATGAGCTTCCTGTTCCTCGCCTTTACCCGCTTCGGTGTCGCTTTCGGCGAGGCCGGCGGAACGCCCTGCAGCCACGCGATCATTGCCCGGAAGATCCCACCCGCGCACCGCGGGCTGGCGCTCGGCATTTTCTCGATGGGCATTCCACTCGGCACTATGGTCGGTTTCGGCGCCGGCGGCGCTATCGGCGATACGCTCGGCTGGCGTACAGCGCTGGTCGGGGCCGGCGCCATGGGCGTACTGATCGGTTTGCTGGCCCTCCTCGTCGTCGGTCCGACCTCACCGCTCAAGCGCTCGGCCGCCACGAGCGAACCCTTCCTGCGGTCGAGCTTGCAACTGCTTTCGTCCCCGTCATTTCGTTGGTTGTTTATGGGCTCGATCGCACTCGGTTTCGCCGCAGCACCGTTCTACGCTTTCGCGGTTCCTTTCCTGATCCGCACCCACGACTTCAGCGCCAGCGAAGCCGGGCTCGCGTTCGGACTGCTGCAAGGCCTGATGGGGATTTGCGGAACACTGATAGGTGGGCGCCTGTTTGACCGCGCCGTGCGCTCCCGCACCGGCAGGTTGCTCGGGCCGCCCGCAATCCTGTTCATCATCGCAAGCCTGACGACGACCGCTGCGTTGCTCGCGCCGGTCGGGTGGCTTTCCATCCTCCTTTTCGTCCCCGGCATGTTGTCGTTCGCTTTTCTTCTGCCCTGGTGCTTCGGCGCTGCCCATTTGGTGGCAGGCAAGGGCAAGGAGGCGATGGCGACAAGCCTCGCGATGATCGGCTCCGGGCTCCTGGGGCCTGCGCTGGGCCCTCTGATCGTCGGCATAATCAGCGATGCGGCAACAGTGGCGCAAGTTCCCAATGGCCTAGGACTTGGTCTGCTGACAGTCCCGGTCGCCAGCGTTCTGACCGGCATCGCGATGCTGATCGCAAATAAGCGCATCGCAGCGGCCCTTCGCACAGCTGACATCGCCTAAACGCCCGAAAATTCACCTCTGGGAGCGTATCCTGAAATGACAGACTCATCGGGAGAGAACGGGACGATCAAGACCAGATCATCAGGATTGTCGCGCCGTTCGTTTATGCGATACAGTACAGTGGGAGCTGGTGTCGCGGCCGTGGGCGGCGCAATTGCGGTCAGGGCAAACATGCCACCCTTGTCCCCGCGTCAGCAGGGACTACCGAGCATCCCCGATTGGACGGCAGCCGACATCCCCTCGCTGCAAGGACGCTCGGCGCTCGTCACGGGCGGCAACGGCTATCCCGAGGGCGACCGAAGTGGTTTGGGCTATCATGACGCCCTTCAACTCGCACGCGCCGGGGCGGACGTAACCATCGCGTCCCGGAAGCAGGAACGTGGAGAGGAAGCCGTCCGACGCATCAAGGTCGCCGTCCCCAGCGCTTTGATCCGTTTCGAGCCGCTCGATCTTTCGGACCTCCTTTCGGTTGCCAGCTTTGCTGATCGGATGCGCGCTTCCCGGAAAAATTTGGACATCCTCGTCAACAATGCAGGCGTCATGGGGCGGAAAAACCGGGAAATGAGCGCCAACGGGTTCGAACGAGTGTTCGCCACGAACGCGCTTGGTCATTTTGCGTTGACCGCCCGGCTGTTGCCACTGCTGAGCCAAGGGAATTCCCCGCGCGTCGTCTGGGTGTCCAGCAGTCGCGCGTTCATGGGCACAATCAACCCCGCCGATCTGCCACTCGGTCGCGACTATGACTATGGGGCGGCTTACGACAACTCCAAGCTCGCCATCCTCATGCTTGCCTTTGAGATGCAGAGGCGCAGCGCGGCGGAAGGCTGGGGTATCTCGGCCATGGCTTCCCATCCCGGCATCGCCCGCACCAACCTGGTCCCGGACGGCCCCGGCTTCGACAGCCTGGAGGGGCGCAATCATAGATACCTGCCTTTCCTGTTCCAGCCGCCTGCTCAAGGCGCTCTGCCGACCCTATATGCGGCAACATCGCCGCAAGCGGTGGCTGGCGGATATTACGGCCCCAACGGGTTTCTGGGGTTAGGTGGTTTGCCGGGCTGGGCCGGGATTCCTGAGAAAGCCGACGACCAGCAAGCTGGGACGAGATTGTGGGCCACCCTTGAGCAGCTTGGCAACGTGACATTCGGGCGGATGAGTTGATGCACAATCATGTTGTCTCTATAGACTAACGATCAATCATGGCGAGCAATGAACGCCGTTAGCGAACTCGCGTTTTGCTTCCGGCTGTCACAGCCGCATTTGGCTAGCTCTGATCGGGGCTTGGACGAACGAAAACGGGATCGGGGACATCTCGCAACTCAAGATCCTACCGGCGGCCGCTGCCACCTCCTTGCCCAAGCGACTCCCGGCCAGCGCACCTGATCCATATCCGACTATGACGCCAGGCCCCGGACGAAATCCAGAAAGGCCCGCACCTTGGCCGAAACCAGGTTCGAGCTGTGGTGAAACGCATAGAGCGGGAACGTTTCGTCTCCCCAGTCCGGCAGTAACTGGACCAGCCTGTTCTGGGCAATAAAGTCCCTGGCATAGATTTCCAGCAGCTGGGCAACGCCGGTACCACCCAGGCACGCGCCGAGCAGCGAGCCGGTATCGTTGACCATCAGACGGCCGGATGCGGCAAGCGGGACGACCTCCTTCCCGCGTTGGAATTCCCATTCGAACGGACGGCCCGTCGTGGGGTCGCGGATCAGCAGGCACTGATGGTCCTGGGCGAGCTGTTCGGGATGCGCCGGCGCGCCGTGCCTGGCGACGTAGGCCGGAGAAGCGCATGTCAGGACGTGCGTCTCCAGCAACAGGCGAGCCTTGAGCGAAGACGGCTCGGGCGCCCCGAACCGGACGGCGACGTCAACGCCCTCGGCGACAAGATCGCCCATGGCATCCCGGACGCTGATCTCGACGGAGAGTTCGGGATAGTGATCCAGAAACTCCCCTAGCCGCGGCGCAAGAACATAATGTCCGAAGGTTCCGTCGACGTTCACGCGCAATCGTCCACGCACGATTGCCTTGCTCTTGCCCGCGCTCACAGCCGCTTCTCCGATGCCCGCAAGCAACGGCGCCACGGCTTCGTAGAAACGGCGCCCTTCGTCGGTCAGCGAAATCGCCCGGGCGGTCCGATTGAAGATGCGGATGCCCACGCGCTCTTCCAAACGCGCAACGGCGCGGCTCACCGCGGGCTGGGTCAGCCCCATCGCCTCACCGGCTCGCGCAAAGCTACCGGCCTCAACCACGGCGACCACGACCCCTATTCCACTTAGCAGCCGGCTATCGAAGCTCATGACACATACTTTTAGTCATTATTGGGATGACGAGTATGCATTATTTTTATTGGGCGGAAACCGCTAAATTTCCCGTCAGCCGCGGTGCGGTATATCAGGAAAGGCAGAAGTCATGAGCGAAACGAACAAGGTGGCCCTGGTTACGGGCTCTTCGCGCGGGATAGGTGCTGTCATTGCGCAGCGTCTCGCGGGTGACGGCTTCAAAGTCGTCGTGAACTATGCGCGTGGCGCGGAAGCCGCGCAGGAGGTTGTGGACAGGATCGCAGCGGCAGGCGGCGAAGCGATCACGGCTCAGGCAGATATTTCCGACCCTGCGGCGGTTGCGGCGATGTTCGACACAGCCGAGCGGTCTTTCGGCGGCATCGATGTCGCCGTGAACAACGCCGGCATAATGCGGCTGGCGCCGATCGTCGAATTTGCCGACGATACCTTCGACCAGACCGTCGCGATCAATCTTAAAGGCACGTTCAATGTCGCTCGCCAGGCCGGCAGGCAACTGCGCGAGGGCGGGCGCATCATCAACCTGTCCAGCAGCGTCATCGGCATGCGTCTTCCCTCCTATGGCGTCTACATCGCGACCAAGGCTGCGGTGGAAGGGCTGACGCAGGTGCTCGCGCAGGAAATGCGTGGCCGAGGAATCAGGGTGAATGCCGTTGCGCCGGGGCCGACCGCCACGGACCTCTTCCTCGAGGGCAAGAGCCCGGAACTCATCGACCGGATGGCCAAGATGAACCCGCTCGAGCGGCTCGGCCAGCCCGAGGATATCGCCCGCGTGGTTTCGTTTTTGGCAGGGCCGGAAGGTGCCTGGGTGAATGGTCAGACGCTGCGGGCAAACGGCGGCATGTGCTGAACCGATCCCAGGCAGTCCTACATCGACAATCAGAAAGATTGAGGAGATCAAGAGATGTCACATGAAACCAACTCGACCGCGTCAACCGCACAAGGCCGCAACACAGGTACCGGGATTTATATCATACTGACCGTCACAGCGGCACTGACAGCCGCGACGGCGGCCCAGACAAGTCTGCTCCTGACACTTCCGCCTTGGGCGATGTTCATGGGCTGGGTTGCCTATTTTACACGCCGTCCCTCTGCCGCCGAGGGCTTCCAGAGCTGGGTCTGCACGGTACTCGGGCTGTGCGTCGGCGCGGCTGCCGTACTGGCGGTGCCGTTGCTCGCACCGACCCTTGGCAGCGTGGCGTTTCCCGTGGTCGTGTTGTGCGTGGCGCTTACCGTCATCTCCACACGCGGCCTTCCGGTCCTCAGCAATCTGCTCGGCTATTTCATCGGCCTGATTACCTTCTTCGCCGCCCATCTTGAGCCGGAGCTTTCTTCAATCGCGAAGCTTGGAAGCGCTACCGCAATCGGCTCGATCGCAGGATGGGTTGTTCAGACGGTGGAGAAGAAGATCCGGAGCATCGTTGCGGCCTAGTTGAGCCAGCACATCGAAGGCAACACACGGAGAAGACCATGACCAAGGTCGTCATTATCACGGGAGCCGGCACTGGCATGGGCCGGCTCGTAGCAAGAAGTCTTGCTCAGGCAGGGCACACCGTCTACGCCACCATGCGCTTCGTTGAGGGTCGCAACAGGGACAAGGCTGAAGAGGCCCTCGCATTCGCGAGCGACCATGAGGTTAATCTGCGGCCGCTGGAACTCGATGTGAACTCCGACGCCTCCATCGAGCAGGCAGTCCAGACCGTTACGGCGAACGAAGGCCGTATTGACGTCCTCGTGCACAACGCGGCGCATCTTTACTTCGGCATCACTGAAGCCTTTACCCCGGAGCAGATCCTGGCAAGCCTGAACACGAATACGGTCGGAGCCCTGCGGGTGAACCGTCGCGTATTGCCGGTGATGCGCGAACAGGGCTCGGGTCTTCTCCTTTGGATTGGCAGCGGCACATCCCGTGTCGTTCCGCCGTTCCTTGCTCCGTATACAGCGGCGAAAGCCGCGATGGACTCGTTCGCAGACAGCATCTCCTACGAGGTCGCCAGATTTGGCATCGAGACCTCAATTTTGATGCCTGGCCCATTCGTTGAAGGCACGGCCCACTTTCCGCATGCCGAATTTCCGGCGGACGAGACAGTCCAGAAGAAGTATCTCGCGCTTTACGAGGATGCCATTGCCGGAAACGAGCAGTCGACAAGGGCGCTTTTCCCCGACGATGTGACCGCAGACGTGCAGGCCGTCGCCGACGAAGCTCTTAGGATCGTCGATCTCCCGCATGGATCACGACCTTACAGATCCGAGGTGGACTTCAGCGATTTTGGCGATGCCCCAGTCAACGCTGTGGCCACTGTAATGCGCGAACGGCTCCTGAAGCGCTTCGGGCTCTCCGATCTGCTCCACCCGACGAACTTCAGATCACAGGGGAAATGAAACCTTGCAGACGGATGATACAATCGAAATGTCAAAAAACATCCCCGCCGATTTGCCGAACGTCATCCGGAACTTCGTTCTGCGCACGAACGCCGGAGATTCAGCCGGTGTCCTGGAATGTTTCACGTCAGATGCAATCCTGAGCGACGGCGATCAGAAATATCAAGGTCGGGCAGAGCTGGCGGCGTGGGATCGAAATGACAACGTGGGTGTCCAATCGCAACTGACAATTACAACATGGGCAGTGTTCTTCCGAGGTTATCGCATCGCGGTCAAAGTCGCCGGGAACGGTTTCACCGGAACGGGCGAAATGAATTTTCAACTACTTGACGGAAAGATCGCTCTTCTCAGCATTTCGGAAGCGAACGTCAACTAGCGATGGCGTGCAGGCATGTCTTGCCTTGGCTGCGTCACCCGGCCACGTCGAAGAATCTGCCTGCTTCGCAGTTCTTGTGGTGGCGAGAAATCAAGGTCGTGACCATGTCAATAATCTGACATCCTTACGGTCCGATCGTAACTTCACTGGTCTTGTGAACTGCGACAGACTTGTTCCGGCAATGTCTCCTGAGGCTACTCCCGGTCAGTCAGCCCCCTCGCTGGACCCCTGCCGCCTCGAGATCGGCGACCGTGTCGATATCGATCGATTCGCAAGGATTGATCGATATCGTGCCCGCTCCGGGCAGCATGCTAAAGAGCCCGCGTGCTCCTTCATCTCCACGCAATTCCGTGAGCCGATCAAATAAATCACGCCTAAAGGCCGCCGGGGGCATAAGGATCTCGCCCTTCCTGGAGAAGACTGCTGCCCGGTCGCCTGTGATCGCCTGACGCAGGGCGAGCAGGTGGCGCTCTGATACCTCAGGCATATCCGCAAGGAGGATCAGCGCAGCACCTACGGGGTAATTGCTTGCGCAACGGATGCCTTCGGAGATCGAGGCGGCCAGCGCCGGCACTTTCGTTCGGCAGACAGCTACCGACCAGCCCATCGCCTGCAAAGTCTCGGTGCGGGCGCGCTACCGTTCTCCAACGACCGCGATGCGTATAGCGACGGCTTCGCCTTTTAACAGTCGCGCGCTCCGCTCTAAAATTGGAGCTCCCCGGTACATCGCCATAAGCTTGTCACCGGCCTCGAAGCGGCTCGACTTGCCGGCGGCGAGGAGAATTATGGCCGTGTCTGAAAAGGGTCGATCGAAACCTGCTTCCAGCAACCGAGAATCTCCGCCAAAATTGAGACAGCAAGGGATGAGGCATCGCGCATTGAAGCGACTAACCCGACAGGCGCCCTAATGCGCCGGATCTGTTGCTCACCGCATCCGAGCGCGCGCAGGCGATTGCATCGCCGTTCATGCGTCTTGCGGCTGCCGACGGCGCCGATGAAGAACGCCGGGCCTTGCAATGCCTGAACGAGTAAAGGATCCTCCCAGTCGGCGTCATGGAGCGACAGAATAACCGCCGTCCAGGGATCGTCGTCAAGAACTGGCAACGACGTTGGTATCTGCATGCGCAATGCCCTTGAGAGATCGAGCGCTGGATCAGCATTGCCAAAATCTTGCTCCGGCATCTGAAGAAGAACCGGCAGACCGGCCGCGGTAGCGACCCTGTGCAACGCGATCGCATCGGCGCTACGTCCGGCTATCCGGATCCGCAGCTTCGGCAGATAGGTGAAGATATGATCGACCTCCCCGGTTGGAGCGAGCACGATCTCGCCGCACTCACGAAAGCCGAGGCGCTGGGGAATGCGGGCGGCAAGCAAATCGGCGCAGCGGCGCACAACCATGGGATCGGCATTTGGAACGATCAATACTTCGACCGCCCCACCGCAAGGAAGCGGCAGATCCAGAAATGGAGAGCCTGAACCATAACGCAGTTTTCTGGCCTTACCGTCTGAGAATGCGTCAAGAGCATGCCTTGCAACGTCGGCATCGAGACAGCCGCCGGAAATGTAGCCAACGCGTTGGCCCGTTCGCGAGACCGTCATCACCGCGCCTGGGGCCCTGACACCACCGCCTTCGGTCAATGTGATCGCAACAAGTGCTGCTCCACCCTCGAACCGCTGCTCAAGCCATGCCGCGAGGACGTCCTCGATATGTTCAGCATAACGAATCATGGCGCAAGACCGCGGGTTTTCCGCCCTCTAGCAGTTGTGATCGGCGCATTGCTTGGAGATATGGCACAGTCGGACGTCGCGCGGCCTGCCGCAGGGATGTCCGCCACGCCGGAAACCAACATCGATTGGCAGACCGCAAAATCCGTCAGGCCTCGGCTTTCCGGCCTCTTCATATGAAGGCAATCCAACGGCCTGAAAACACCGCGCTGGTCCAAAGGGCGAGAGACAGCCCGGCCGCGAGACGACCATGGGATGTTCCCAGTCCACCCCGCACGTCGGCCGAACCCGTACCCAGGCGCAGAACCAGCGCGTTCGTTCCAGCGATCAACAAGAGGGCCATCTTTGCCAAAAAAGCCGGATTGAACGCATAGTTTCCAATCCGCACCGAAACGAGGAGCACTCCCGTGGTCGCGGCGACAGCGAACCCGGCCAGCGCCACCCGGACCAGGCCTGGAAGCGCCTCGTCCAGCTTTGCGCTGACAACGCCAAGAAGGCGAAGATCGACGGTGACAATGCAGCCCACGAGCAGGGCGATACCGAAGATGTGCAGCGCCGAGATAGCCGGATAGAGACCGGGAACAGTCACGATCATCCGAACGAGCGGTAACGCCTCGATCCAGCGAAACGCTGCACTCAGTTGCATCCATCTACTCCTCGCGCCCAGTCCCCGGTGTAAGATACGACCTCGCCGTCCGATAACCGCACCCAGGTGCTGCGTAGCTGGTGGGGAGACAGGCAATTGCGAAGGGCAACGATGGTGACCCGATCCCCGACACGTAATCTGTCAGCGAGATCGTAAAACAGGCGCACGGGAGAAAGCTCGACGTCGCGTTCCACGCCAACGTCCTCCGCACGGGTCCTGGGCGGCCCGAAATATTCCTCCGGTCTGCCGAGACCGCGCGCAGGAAATTCATTGGCCTCTCCTCTCACAGTGAAAACAGGATGAGGCGGACTAAACGTGGCCGCAGTCACCGTTCCGTGTAAAATGATCGGCGCAGAAGCGTCATATCTACCAGTGACGCCATGGTGGGCGGACACGAGCCCCGTGAGTGCCAAAAATCCAATCACGGTTCCAAACGTTGTGCGACCAATCCTCTTAAGCATGATGCTGCCCTTTCGTTGCTGTAACTGCGAGCACGGTTTTGCGTCGATGCTACAGCGCCCATGCTGCATGCTCCATGCGCTATCATCCGGAATATTCTCGCAATCGTCCGGAAACCTTTGGGTCCGTACTGTCGCTGTTAAACCGCAAAGACACCGGCTCGAGATAGATGAAGCCGATGCAGCGATTCGAGCGGAGCGACGCCTCCTGAAGGTCAATCGGGCTCCGCTCCCAATCATTCATAAGTCCTCGATGGGCGGTCCGCCGATTTCAGATGGATCGATGATCTGCAGGGCTTCCAACAGCGGTCGGCTGGATCTTAGGAATTTGACTGCAGACCCTCTGAGTTCTTTCAGGTTCGCGTCCCTCGATTCAATGCTCTGGCCGTCTCTGACGAGTCGTTCGCCGATACTGTCGAGGAACTCCCACACGTGGTTGGCCAGGGAATCCGCATCGGTTTTACCCTCCCTCAGGCCGAGGATAAACAGTTGTGCGATATGGGGTATAGCGATCCCACCTCCCGTCACCGGCGACACCATATGATGGAGATCCATGCTGATGCGCGCCCGTTCCAGGATATGTCGGTTCAACGCCTTGCATTGCTCCTGTACCTTTTTGGAGGGATCTCGAACTGGGGCCGTAAAACCCGCGCCCGTGAGAACCGTCAAAGCTTCAACAACGTCTTGAGGTAGAAACCCGCGCAGCTTCGAATGTTGCAGAAGTTCATCGACGCCTTTCGGCCTGTATTTGTCTTCACAAAGAGCCTCGAGGATCGGATCATATTTGTCTGCCGGCAGCTCCACTTCCCCTCTGCTGAGCGGGATCTTTTTCGGGATATCAACTATTGGCGTCGACAGCACGAAGGCCAGCGAGTGCCAGGCATCTCGATGTTCCGGGCCCGACAGTTTTCGGGCGCCCTTGACGAAAATGTCACTTCGGAAACGCCTGTTCAGCAAATAGTCGCGCACCGTCTCGCGCATGATCGGATGGCCGATCTGCGAGACGAGCTTGCGACCTTCGTCGGTGAACTGGAGGGCGTCCATGCCGTCGAGCAGGCGTGCTGATCCGACATATGTAAGTTTGGCGTCGTCAAGGCTGCGGGCCATGTCGGAAAAATGCCCAAGATGCCAGTCTGCGTTCAAATATTCATGGGCAAGATAATTGGGTCCCTGCTTCATCAAATGTTTGAGATGATGTCCGGCGATCGGGTTTTCGTTGAAATAGATTGAACCAGCCTTTGCGACATCTCCTAAAAACTGCAAAGCCCCTTCAATCATTCCAACGGGTCCCGAGATTTTCCCTTCACCATACTCCTGATAGAGGGACATCAACTCGCGGATCGGAATGATCGGCGCCCAGCCTGGCAGGCAGTTATAGCTTATATAGGCAATCCCGCCGGGGCGGAGCTTCCGCCTGATGATATCCGTTATAATCTTTCGGTTCGTTTCGGATATCCAGCTCCAGATGCCGTGAAGCGCGATGACATCGAAGTCGGGAAGATCGTTCCGGCTGGCGAGTTCTTCGAAGGAGTCGTCGAACAGATGAAGGCTGGCGCCAGATGCCGCAGCTAGCTTGCGAGCTTCCACCGTTTGCGTGGGGTTGAAGTCTGTTCCCCAATACGATCCGACAGATCCCGCCGCATGCATATTGATGGAAACCCCTTGTCCAAAACCCAGTTCAAGATAGATCGGCTCCTCGCTCAGCTGCGGCTCTACCGCCTGGCAAAGACAGGCCAGGCGCAGCATGGTTGGGTTCATTTCTGGATAGTAGCCATGGGAATAGTTCAGATCAGTAAAGTAACCGTACGACCATGCCATCAGTGAGACTCCCAGGACACGTTCAGGGCGTGGGCCCGCAGTCCTTTGTTGTTGAATTGAAAGGAGAAGAACGGCCTGAGCGGCACGATGCGCAACTGGCCTTAAACCGATTGGAGACGCGCTCCATTCGCGCAAAGGAAACGGACATGTGCTGATGCTATACAGGGCATCGAACGGACCGCCCTTACCGGTTTCAGCATTATAGTTTCCCTTTCTGATGACTCGGAGCGGATGATCGACGTGAGAGGTTCGTATCGTTCGAGACTTCGATGGCTATCCCCAATGATTCAGCGTTTCTCCTCGAATGAAGGATTGAAACGGCCCGGACAGTTGCCAAGCATTGCGCCCCGCAAGCTACGCGCCCACCGCACGATGACGAATGCCAAAAGGCGCAAATTTCCTGCCTGATCCTCCAGATCAGCAGGGAGCTTTTTGGTTCAGTCGAAACCTGCCGCGGTTGGGTGAAGAGTTGGATATCGAAGGCAGGAAACCGGCCTTAAGCCAACTTCCGTTCTGGAGCGCCCTTCCTTCAAACCCGCGGTCAAACGGAACTGGCGATGGACGTTCGTTTGGCGTCTTGCACGGCCGAGGCCGGCGGCGTAGCTCGGCGGGGAGGATACGAGCGGCATTGCGCGGTGACGATGCGAGGATGCGACCTTCCATATCACCGGGGCAGAGCATCACGTTTACTCCCCGGGTGTCGGGAGAGGATGCGGCGCAGGTGCCGTCTCCTCAGCCTCACCCTTTCTCTTCGTTCGGAACAGCTTGAGCACAATAACGAAGAAGACTGGTACGAAGATGATGGCAAAGAGCGTACCGCTCAGCACCCCGCCGAGTACCCCCGTACCGATCGCATTCTGCCCGCCTGACCCTGCGCCACTGGCAATAACGAGCGGCACCACGCCAAGACCGAACGCGAGCGAAGTCATGATGATCGGCCTCAGGCGCTGGCGAGCGGCCTCGAGCGCCGCCTCGGCCAAGCTTTGCCCGCGATCGAAGCCGTCCTTGGCAAATTCGACGATCAAGATGGCATTCTTTGCGGCTAGGCCGACGGTGGTAAGCAGGCCCACCTGGAAATAAACATCGTTCGACAGCCCGCGGCCGAGCATCGCCGCCACCGCACCCAAGATGCCAAGCGGCACGATGAGCATCACCGCCGCTGGGATCGACCAGCTTTCGTAGAGCGCCGCGAGGCAAAGGAAGACGATCAGCAGCGATAGCGCATAAAGCGTAGGAGCCTGAGCGCCCGACAGCCGCTCCTCGTAGGAGATGCCGCTCCAGTCGAAGCCGAATCCGGCAGGGAGCTGCGCGGCTAGCCGCTCCATCTCGGCCATCGCCTGGCCGCTGGTATATCCGGGTGCCGCCGCGCCGGCGATCTCCACCGAGGCGACCCCGTTGAACCGTTCGAGCCTCGGCGAACCGTAACTCCATTCGGCATGGCCGAAAGCGGAAAAGGACACCAGCTGTCCGCTGGCATTGCGAATGAACCAGCGATCGAGGTCACCCGGCAGCATTCGGGCGGAGGCGTCGCCCTGCATGTAGACTCGCTTCACGCGGCCCCGATCCATGAAGTCGTTCACGTATGTTGCCCCCCAGGCGGTGGAGAGCGTGCTGATGATGTCGGAAACCGAAAGGCCGAGGGCGCTGGCGCGTTCCCAGTCGATCACCAAGCGGAACTGGGCTTCGTCGTTTTGCCCGTTCGGTCGCACGCCCGTAAGCACGGGGCTTTGCGCCGCCAGGCCCAGAAGCTGACCGCGAGCCCCCATGAGGGCCTCGTGTCCGAGACCGCCGCGATCGAGAAGCTGAAAGTTGAAGCCAGTGGCGTTGCCCAGCTCGCTGATCGCCGGTGGTGCGAAGGCGAAGACCATCGCATCGGGGTAGTTGGCAAAGCGGGCCATGATACGCCGCGTCAGCGCCTGCACGCTATTTTGAGAGCCGGGGCGATCCGACCAGTTGCGCAGGCTGAGGAAGGCCATGCCCGCGCTCTGACCTCGGCCGGTGAAGCTGAACCCGTTGATGGCGAACGTCGAAGCGACGACGCCGCTCTCCTCCTCACGAAGATAGCGGGAAATTTCATCGAGCGTGCGTTGCGTGCGCGCGGTGGTCGCCCCTGGGGGCGACACGACCTGAACGTACGCAGTGCCCTGGTCCTCGTCGGGCAGGAAGGCGCTCGGCAAGCGCGCGAACATTACCGCGAGTATGACTAACAGGGCCGTGAACAACATCATCATTCGCAGCGGCCGCCTGAGCGCGTGCCGGACGCCGCTTGCGTAGCCACGAGTGGCCCGGTCAAAACCACGGTTGAACCAGCCGAAGAAGCCCCGCTGGCCCTGGCCTGGTTTGTGCGGCTTCAGAATTGTGGCGCAAAGCGCTGGGGTGAAGATGATCGCGACGAGCACCGAAAGACCCATGGCGGTCGCGACGGTGATGGAGAACTGGCGATAGATGACGCCGGTGGAGCCGCCGAAAAAGGCCATGGGCAGGAACACCGCGGATAGCACGAGGCCTATGCCGACGAGCGCTCCGGTGATCTGGTCCATGGACTTGCGGGTCGCATCGATCGGCGAGAGATGCTCCTCGGTCATCACACGCTCGACATTCTCGACCACCACGATGGCGTCATCGACCAGGAGGCCGATCGCCAGCACCATCCCGAACATCGTTAGCGTGTTGATGCTGAACCCTGCCACCTGCAGCACCGCAAAGGTGCCGAGCAGCACCACCGGCACCGCGATGGTTGGAATCAACGTCGCCCGGAAGTTCTGCAGGAACAGGAACATCACCAGGAAGACGAGCACGACCGCCTCGATCAGCGTATAGATCACACTCTCGATCGACAGGCGCACGAACGGCGTCGTGTCCAGAGGGTAGACGGCTTCGAGACCGGCAGGAAAGGAGGGCTGCAGGCGGGCGATCGTCGCGCGTACTGCGGCTGCGGCGTCGAGGGCATTCGCACCGCTCGCCAGTCTGATGCCGATCCCAGCCGCTGGCTGTCCATTGTAATAGCTAAGGCTTGAATAGTTCTCGCTGCCGATCTCGACCCGTGCCACGTCGTGCAGCCTCACCTGGGAGCCGTCGGCCTGTACACGCAGCAGGATGGCGCCGAACTCCTCAGGCGTTTGCAGATAGGACGGACCGACGACAGTCGCGTTCATCTGTTGGTCCGGAACTGCGGGTTCCGCGCCGAGCTCGCCGCTGGCGACCTGCACGTTCTGGGCCCGGATCGCAGCCGACACATCGGACGGCGTCATGCTGAAGTTCACCAGCTTCGCCGGGTCGAGCCAGATGCGCATGGCGTACTGGGAGCCGAACACCTGAAAGTCGCCGACGCCCGCGGTACGGCTCAACGGATCCTGCAGCGAGGAGACGATGAAATCCGAGATGTCGGTCCGGTCCATGCTTCCATCGGTCGACACCAGACCGACGACCAACAGGAAGTTGCCAGCTGATTTCGCGACGCGAACTCCCTGCTGCTGTACGATCTGCGGCAGGCGGGGCATAGCCAGCGACAGCTTGTTCTGCACCTGAACCTGCGCCGTGTCCGGATTGGTGCCTTGCGCAAAGGTCAGTGTGATGGTGGCGCTGCCATCCTTGCTGCTATTGGCGGTGAAGTAGAGCAGGTTGTCGATCCCATTGAGCTGCTGCTCGATGACCTGGACAACCGTATCCTGCACCGTCTCAGCGGAGGCGCCGGGATAGCTCACATTGATCGAGATCGCCGGTGGGGCGATTGCCGGATATTGGGAGACCGGCAGCGTGCGCAACGATAAAACACCGAACAGCACGATCGCAATTGCGATCACCCAGGCGAAGACCGGGCGATCAATGAAAAAACGGGCCATGGGAGTCTACCTATCAGCCGCCGACGCGCGGGCGCGCGGCCTGGTTTGCGTTATCGTTTCGCTCGTTGAGTGCCTGCATTGTCGTCTCGGTCGCTTTGACAGTGCCTCCCGGACGCACCCGCTGGACGCCTTCCACGATGACGCGTTCACCCTGCTGGATACCGTCGGTGACGAGCCAGTTAGTGCCTATGGCGCGCTCGGTCGTGAGGATACGTGCTTCCACCACGCCCTGCGCGTTCACGACAAAGGCCGAAGCCTCTCCGCGCGGCGTGCGCATGACGGCCTGCTGGGGCACCAATAGAGCCCGGTCGGTAACCCCTTCCTCGACCCGGGCGCGGACGAACATGCCGGGCATCAGAGTCCCCTCGGGGTTGGGGAAGATGGCGCGCAACGTGATCGAGCCGGTGCCCCGGTCGACGATTACCTCAGAGAACTGCAGTTCGCCGGGACGAGGATATTCGGAGCCGTCCTCGAGAAGCAGCCGGGCCGGCGCTTGGTCGGCTGTGTCGCGCCTTAACGCGCCGCTCGCGATCGCCCGCTGCTGTTGCAGCAGGCGCGCGCTCGGCTGCGTCAGATCGACATAGATCGGATCCAGCCGAATAATGGTGAGCAGTGCCGCGGTTTGGTTGGCGGTGACGAGCGCCCCGGCGGTCACCGAGGAGCGGCCGGTACGACCGTCGATGGGCGAGAGGACGCGTGTGTAGGCCACGTTGATCCGTGCGGCCTCGACCGAGGCTTCGGCTGAGCGTACATCCGCATTCGCCTGGCGCAACGTTGCTTCCGCCGTGTCCAGGTCCCGCTCGCTCATGACCCTGGTGCGGGTGAGGTTCCTGGCGCGGTTGGCATTGCTTTCGGCGAGGGCAACTGCCGCCTCGGCACGAGCCAGGGCAGCTTCGGCACTGTTAAGGCTCGCTTGATAGGGTGCAGGATCAATCTGATAGAGCTGCTGGCCCGCCTTGATCTCCTCACCTTCGGTGAACATCCGCTCCTGGATCAAGCCGCCGATCTGCGGCCGGACTTCGGCAGTCTGAAAAGCGGATGTGCGTCCTGGCATCTCGGCAAAGATCGGCACCTCGTCGCGGCGAATGGCGACGACCGTGACTACGGGCGGCGGTGGGACGACCATTGTCTGAGATTGCGCGTTCTGCGGATCGTCGCAAGCCGCAAGCGTCAGCAATCCTGCAAGGGTGAAACAAGCGCGTATGCGCACAATCACCCCGGTCAGGCCGTCCTGTTTCCACTGCAATTCAAGCATGAAGGCTCCGTGGTCCACTGCGACCAGCAAACGAGTTCGACGAGTATCGTGCCCCCCGGATTTATTGTGCGTCCCTATCGAAGGCGCGCCGAAGCTTACGCCATAATCTCATCAAGGAGGTTGCACGCCCTCATTACAGGCGGCTCGGGAGGATTGCCGGACCGAGCAGAGGCTACCCGCCCTGCTTTTTTGGCATGAGGCGGGCGATCGAGGCAGAGGTTCGTACCCCCCCCACAACTTTAAAGGGTCCCGAGTGCTCCAGAGGTAAACCGGCGAGGAGCGCGATCTCCTTTCCGATCCGCTCATTCCGGGGTGAGGCTAACCGCTTGTGGCTCGATGACGAATGCCAAAAAGCACAAATTCCTTGCCTAATCCTCCAATTTAGTAAAAAGATGGTGGTTCAGTCAATTCAAGGAATCATCCGTGAAGTGTAAGAGTCGACCCGGGTCCCTGGCGTTTAGTTGTTGAACTCCCTCCCCCCTTGCTAGAGGGTAGCGAAGAGCTGTACGCCATTAATTTTTGAGGGAAAGATTCAAGTCACCACTTCGTCGGAGCTTGGCAAGCCCTGGCTCGTCGCCGGCCAGGCGTTCATGGAGTCCGTCCCATGCGGCTGATACCATGAAAGTCGCTCCAGCAGCAGAAACTGCAAAAGAGCGACCCTTGAACACATGAATACAAATTACGCGGTTTGCACTTTCCGGCTGGCGTATTTGCTATGCAGGCGCTGCTGGTTCATGACGTCCTGCTTTGGCGCGGCCCCAAACGTGCGGGAATATTCGCGGCTGAATTGCGAAGCGCTTTCGTAACCAACCTGGTAGGCTGCCTCCGCCACGTTTGCAGCCTCCGCCACCATCAGTCGTCTTGCCTCGAGAAGGCGCAGTTGTTTCTGGAACTGAAGCGGCGACATCGAGGTCAGCGCCTTAAAGTGCTGGTGGAAGGACGACGGGCTCATCCGGGCAATCTCTGCCAATTGTTCGACCCGCAGCGTCTGCGCGAAATTCACATGCAGCGTGGATATCGCCTTGACCACGCGCTCGATATTCGATTCCGGGAGCGCCAGCTTGCAGAGTTCGGCGCCATGCGGCCCGCTCAGCAACCAGTAGCAGATCTCACGCATCACTGATGGATAAAGGATCGGGATTGCCTTCGGTGTCTTCGCCATTCGGATCAGACGCAGGAGGCAGTCTGCCAACGGTTCGTCGACCTTGCCCACGAAAACGCAGGGTCCGGGATCTGATGCCGGAACCGGCGGGGTCTCCAGCTGCTCCAGAACCTCGCGCATTGTGGCGACGTCGAAATCGACGGTGACACCGACATAAGGCGCCTCAGGACTTGCCTCAGCGATCCGGCCCTTCGCCGGAAGCTCGACGCTCACCACCAGGCATTCCATCGCACCGTAGTCCAGCCTGTCTTCTCCGAAGTGGATTTCCTTTGCGCCCTGCAGCACGACACAGAGTGACGGCCGGTAGAGCGCCCGCATCGGCATCATCGCTTGGGAAGACCGGACGATGTTGAAGCCTTCTATCGGCGTCGGAAACAGGCCCTGCCCGCCCCCTTGTTCTTCGATATAGGCGGTGACCGCCGCAAGAAGCGATGACGACACTCGAGCCTCCGGCTGGTTGTGAGGCCCGGGCAAAACACGGCCTTCTCGCGATAGCGTATGGCCATCTGTAGGAATAGGCAAGTTTCTTGATGGTTCAGGCATTCTGATCATCGGACACTCCATCTAGCTTGAAAGTGCCAGCCAAGCGAGGAGTGCACTCAACATGACAGAAACAGCAGCGCGGTCAATAGATGTTCAATGAGAGCAAACTCTAGCGGAAGCAGTGTCTATCACTGTGAACGGAACGAATGCCGCTGAAATACACAGTGGCTCCGGCCCTGGGATGCTGCTCCCGGAGCAACCAAGCACATCGCTCTTTAGCTTTTGGGGCAGTCACGACTAACCGGCCTCGGCCGTATCCGCGAGCTTACGCAATTCTCGAAAAGGAGACATTCCCGATGTCCGATACTGACAACTCCCGGCGAACCTTCATGGCGCTTGCAGCTGCCGCACCGGCCGCGCTTGCTCTCAGTGGAACGGCTTCGGCCCAAACTTCCGCGGCCAACCCTGGAACCGTTCCCGGCGCCGGCCGGGCTGCCGTCATCACCGGCTCGTCGCGTGGCATCGGCGCTGCCACTGCCCGCCGTCTGGCGCGAGACGCCTATGCCGTTACGGTGAACTACCTCACCAATCGCGATCTGGCCGATCAAGTCGTAGCCGACATCAGGACGGCTGGGGGGCGTGCAATGGCGCGCCAGGCGGACGTCGCGGATTCGGCTGCTGTCAAGGCCCTTTTCGACGCCAATGAAGAGGCTTATGGCGGCGTGGACGTGGTGGTCAACAATGCCGGGATCATGAATGTCGGTCCCTTTGCCCAGATGACCGACGATGCTTTCAATCGAATGATAGCAACCAATATGACGGGAAGTTTCAATGTTCTGCGCGAGGCGGCGCGACGCATCCGTGACGGTGGCAGGATCGTCAGTTTGAGCTCGAGCATCATTCTCCAGAAGCCGGCATATACGGGAGCCTACGCGGCCACCAAGGCGGCGCAGGAAATTTACTCGAGCGTCCTCGCAAAGGAGCTGGCGGGCCGCAATATTTCTGTCAACGCCGTGTCACCAGGAGCGGTCGACACCCAGCTGCTGCGCCAGCATGGCGAGGAAGCACTGCGAGGCATCCCTGAAGCGACGCCTCTCCGACGTCTGGGCCAGCCGGAGGACATTGCAAACGTCATCGCGCTACTCTGCTCTCAGGACGGCGCATGGATCGACGGTCAAAACGTCTTCGCGAATGGCGGCCTGGGTTGAGAACGGGGGGCATGACCTTCGGGAGCATGAGCGAACGTGGCAGTTCCCCAGCAGGGGGATGCGCAGGCAGCGCACCCCGTCAAGTACGACCAATCTGCTTCTAACCCGGCTCCAGCCAAAACGAACTGAAATCGGATCACGGAAGCCGCCCCACTCCCGCGGGTCCGAGAGGTCGCCACTCTTCCCCCCGAAGCAATGACGACCTCAGGCCACCGAAGGCGAACGCTAACAAGCGGCCTTCGGTGGCCGCAGCCGGAAGAGCATTTCACGGAACCGAAGGACCCAAAATGGCGAAGAATTGGATCACCGATCATACCGCGTCCGAACACCATTGGGAGAGACGTCTCGCGGCTCGGCTCCGGAACGCGGCCCAGACGCTGAGGGGATTCTGCGAGCCGAAGGCACTGTCAGTTATCATCCGCCAGGGTGCGCCAGCTGTTACCGGAGAGGTTTGACGCCTTGGACCCGCTTGGAAGCCTCATCGACTGGATAGCGACATATGGAGTGTTCGGCCTGTTCGCGATCGGACTGGCGGAGCGATTCATTCCTGCTTTGCCGTCCTACGGCGTCCTGATCGCAATCGGCATTGCTGCTGTCGAGGGCGCCTGGTCCATCCCGGTCGCCATCATCGTTACGACGATCGGAAGCTTTTGCGGCGCGCTTGCCCTCTACTTGCTCGTTCGCGCGTTGGGACAGAACAGGTCCATCCGGCTGCTATATCGGATTGGCAGGTTCCTGGGCCTGTCATCAGCACGCATCGATAAAACTCTCGCATCATTCCGGGCGCGGGAGCGCACCCTGATCTTTATCTCCCAACTCATTCCGACCGTGCGCCTGATCGCGCCCGTGGTCGCCGGACTCATTCACGCGGACTTCCGGCGATTTGCGAGCGGCACCGTGGTAGGCATCACCTTCTGGAATGGCCTGTTCATCGCGGCCGGCTACATTGCCGTGCTGCTAGCGCCTGGAATGACCGCATCTACCTTGGCGATCAAGATGCTCGTCTTCCTCCTCGTAACAGAGGCGCTGCTCGCGCTGACATGGCGAGTGGCCGCTCGGTACCGGTGGCGAACAGCCCCAAGGGAGAGCCGCTCATGACAAGCAAAACGGCCGACGCCGTCCACTTCTTTCGTGCCTGGCTGTCCGAGCCCCTCCGTGTCGCCGCAGTCATCCCCTCCGGGCGCGCGCTGTCGGCTCTGATGGTATCGGAGGTCTCGCCGGAGATGGGCCCGGTTATCGAGCTCGGCCCTGGGACGGGTGCGTTCACACGCGCTCTGATCGCTAAGGGCATAACCGAAGAGAACCTGGCGCTCATCGAATACGGATCAGATTTCGCCGCAAAGCTGAATTTGTACTTTCCACGTGCAAAGATCTTCAGGATGGATGCGGCCAAGCTGCACGATGTCGTTCTGTTCAACGGCGTGCGGGCCGGGGCGGTCATCAGCGGCCTTCCGCTACTCTCGATGCCCCCTCGAAAAGTCCTCTCAATTCTGGATGGTGCGTTTGCGCACCTACGCGCCGATGGGGCGTTCTATCAGTTCACCTATGGCCCGCGGTGCCCGATCTCAAGGTCTCTGCTCGATCGTTTGGGCCTGAAGGCGAATTTCATTGGCCATACCTTTGCGAACATTCCTCCGGCAGCCGTCTACCGCATTCGTCACCGCAAGCCGCGACGCACGCCAGCCCAACGCTTACTCCAGTTGCCGTTGTCGCCCGACGGCCAGCAGCCCTGGCCATGGGACCGACGGTCTAATGACCGGTGACAGACATGAGATCACAACTAGTTGCCCGCTGGGGGGCCGGCGCGCCATGGCGAAGGGTGATTTGCAGACGCCCCCCGCCGCTCAGCAAGCTGTTCGTCGATTCATGGCCGCGCGACAGGGCTGCCTGATCAGATCGCCCGCGGGCAATCCGTGTCATGACGCCGACCGTTTCATCGCTGATCGAGACGTTCTTGTGTCACAGGATGGCAGATCCAACCTTTTGGACGCGCTCTACGGCTTTGATCTCGGTTGGCGAGGGTTCGATGCCGAGGGACACGTACAGCGTGGCGTTGGCATATTCGGCAATCCGTACGATCAGGCCGTCCTTGACGTCAAAGCGGGTGATATAGACGTTGCTGTACCGCTCGCCGGACTGGGTAACAGTCGCCTCGCCGCGGCCTTCGAGGAATGCGCGCTTCCCATCCGCCGACTCCGTCCATTCCGGATCGGGCCAGCGAAGCCCGGTGAATTTCCTGAACAGACCGTAGGTATAATCGACGACCTCCTCTTTGCCGGAAAAAATTCCCTGCGGATCGCCGGTCGCTTCCGACGAGATGGGGAACATCTGCACCACGTCATCGGCGAGGCTATTAGCAATGCCCTCGCGATCGCCGATCTCGATGAACCTGACATAATCCTTTGCAACTTCAAGCGCGCTCTCGCGGGCCACCGGACGGGACCAACCGACATCCTGGTCTTTACTGTCTGTCATGACTTTTCCTCTCGATCAACGATATCCCTCGAATATACGGGCTAAAGCTCGCATTGGTTACTCGCATTATGACGGTGCTCAAATCAGATCGGCTAATGTCCCGGAAACAGCCAACTCAGGCGCGGTCGCAGGCCACAGTGGAGGCCGTATTAGAAGCGACCATTCAGCTTCTTCTGCACGGTGGATCAAGCGCGCTGACGACGAACCGCATTGCCAAGAAGGCAGGCGTCTCGATCGGAACGCTCTACCAGTATTTCCCGGGCAAGGAGGCGCTGCTCTACGCGCTGGTCGGCCGGCATCTCGACAAGGCGAGTGACGCCGTCGAGCGGGCGTGCCAGGCGCATCGGGCGATGCCGCTGGCGGCGTGCAGCGACGCCTTCGTCAACTCTTACATCGATGCCAAGACAGGTAATCCGGAAGCGTCGCGCGCCTTGTACCATGCCTCGACCGAACTCGATATGAAGGACCTCGGTAGCGGCATGATCGCGCGGTTACATCGTGCTGTCCGCGCTATGCTGTTCGCCGCTCAAGGCGGCAAGTTCGCGGATCTCGACGACGTGGTGCTGACCTGGGTCGCGGCGGTGACAGGCGGGACGCGCCAGATCTTCGAGGAGGACGACACCATCGCCCGCCTACCCGTCTTTCGGACGCAACTGCTCCAGATGTCGCGTGCGTATCTGGAGGCATCCACGGTCACGGCGGTGCTTGAGAACTGCGTTGCCATAATCGAGGCTGAGGATTTGTCTGATTGATATAGCCATTCGCGGCGGTCAGAACCGGACGCTCTAACCATCTGGGTTCCTTGCGCGCCAATCGTATCCCGCCTGTGCTCTGCCCTCAGCGAGCGAAGCTGCATATGCGCAAGGCTACCTCCCCTTCCCGCCCGCCGCTGTCGGGGCACGGTCGAGCGCCGTGAGAAGCGAGCATGACCGCGCCAACAACATCTCCGCTTGGATCAAAAAGGGGGGCGTGCTTAGGCATCACCGCGAGAACAAGCTGACCATCAGCTCCACATTCTCCTCGACCGTCGGCAACCCTTTCTCCGCGCGAAGCTGACCCTGGGCTTCCAGAAGCACGAGGCCATGCATGGCGGCCAGCAACAAGCTTGCAAGGCTTCTGGTAGGCGCGTTGGGCAGCACGTTCGCGCCTTTGCATTCGTCGACTAACGCCATGATTTCAGCGAGACAGGCCATGCTCCGCCCCTGCAACTCGGGATGTTCCCGCGCGAGCGTCGGCGCGCCGAAGACCAGCCGGTACCGAGAGGGTCGCTCGCGGCTGAACGCGATCAGAACGCCGATGGAGGTCAACAGCTTGACCTTGGGCGATTGGCCGGACCCACGTATTCCCGCGAAGTTTGTTGTCAGCGTCCCAAGGTCCGCCGCAGCGACGGCGGCCAGCAGGGCGTCGCGGCTTCGGAAATGCTTGTAGGGGGCATTGTGCGAAACGCCGACCGCATGGCCGACGGCCCGCAGGGTGACAGCCTGTTCGCCGCCTTCATCGAGCAAGCTGGCCGCGGCCTGAATGAGTGTGTCATGAGTGCTCATTTCAGGCGGTCGGGTTCTTCGTCCGGGCTGACGCCCGCCAGCTTCTTCGAATCGCGCCATAGCGCCTGAGCCAGTTCCTCGTCGTACGACATCGCGGCTGAACGTCTCTCTCTGAGGACACCGTCCTTCCATTGGTAATAGCGCCCCGTCCCAAAATTTTCCCCGATGGCGAGATCGGCAAGCGCGTGCCCAGACTGGACCAGATCGCCGAGGGTCAAACCCATCCGCCTCATCAGCCAACGGACCGGCGGCGATCCGATCATCGCCCGAGCCGGTCCTGGCAGATCCCTGAGCAACCCGGTTTCAGCGATGGCGCCCGGGTCGTAGGCGATGGACGAGATATCGAGACCCGCAGCTTTCAGCCGCCGGTCGAGCTCATAGGCATGCAGCACGGTGCAGAGCTTTGAGGTCGTATAGCGCGTGCCTCCGGGGAGCGGTTTGCTTCCGTCCAGGCCAGTCTTTGCCAAAGCGAATGCGTCCGGCTTTGCCGCGCGGCCGATGAACTTGCCGTCGGCCGTATCGGGATCGTGCGTCCCGCTGGCGGTGAACACCACGCGGCCGTCCTCTTCGAGGCAATCGAGTAGCAGCTGGACCAGCAGGAAATGGCCGAGATAATTGGTGGCGAAAGTCAGTTCATAGCCGTCTTCGGTATAGGTGGGGTCGCCGCGGAACGTCGCCCCGGCATTGCACAGGATTGCCTGTAGTCGACTGATCGAGCCGCTCGCGATCATTTGGCGGCACTGCGCGGCCCCGTTTCGAACCGACACGAGAGACGAGACGTCCATTTCGACGATGGCGATCTTCACGCGCGCGCCCGCGCGGATCGATGATGCAGCCTGTTCGAGGTGCGTGGGATTTCTGCCAACCAGCACGAGGTCGATTCCCTGTGCGGCCATTTGCCTGATGCACTCCAAGCCGATACCGCTGTGCCCGCCGGTGATCAAAATTGTAAACATAATTGGATCCGATAGGTTGACGTCGTCAATCAACTATAGATGGTGGTTGACGACGTCAACCTAATCGGGCGCTGATCGGCTTCTTCCACGCGTGGCTCAAGAACCCTCTGCGCATGGCCTCAGTCGCGCCACGGCAGGCGATCGCCAGCCTCATCGCTTCCGAAATCTCGCACGTCACTGGACCGATGATCGAGCTGGGCACTGGGAAACGGTACGTTCACGCGCCCCTGATCGCCCGAGGGGGCAGGCCGGCAAACCGCGTGCCGATCCTGCGTGACACCCCCGAATGCCCGCATCGTCAACATCTCCAGTTGATCTGACAACCGGAACAGCTCCGACGCTGGCGTTGTTGATGACAACGTCAGAGGTTCGGCCGCCGGCAACCAGCGCATCTAAACAGGCGGGCACGCCTTCCAGAGTGGCGAGATCGAGTTCAATCACGTCGATGCTCCCGCCACCGCTTGCACTGAAGTCGTTGTAGAGCGGGTACTTTGGGGCGACTACCCGCTCCTTTCGAACGCGCGGAAATGGCATAGCCGAGTTCCGCGTTGCTGTTTAAGCATCATCAGAACGGCGCGCCGTCACACCTGTCCTTCATGAAAGATCGCATTTTACGAACAGTTCGTGAGAGGATCTGCCTTCGAATTCGAAGATCATTGGCCGATACGAGCACGAGCTGTCGCTTGTGCCGCCCG
Source organism: Rhizobium sophorae (assembly GCF_013087515.1). Lineage (GTDB taxonomy): Bacteria > Pseudomonadota > Alphaproteobacteria > Rhizobiales > Rhizobiaceae > Rhizobium > Rhizobium sophorae. Next base: position 241,417 of record NZ_JABFCN010000009.1, read on the forward strand.
GATCAGCCCCTGATACTGGGCATCCTTGTCAGGATACCAGGGCATCCGTCCGATATCGGCGAAGCCCGGGATCGTCTCCATGTGCTGCACCATGCGCCGGCGCATCGCCTCGTCTGGTAGAGGCCCGTACATGGCCTGGACATTGTCCTCGGCATGCTCCGGATTCGAAGTACCACATAGCACTGTCGTGACGGCTGGATGGGCCATAACCCACTTCAGGAAAAACTGCGCCCAGGTCGCGGCTTCGAATTCCCGAGCGAAGTCCGGCAGCGGGCAACCTTCCACCACCTTCATCAGGCGCGCCTTTTCGAGCGGAAGGTTTATGAGGACGCCGACCCCGCGGTCGGCGGCGGCCGGTAGCAGGCGGCGCTCGGCGCTGCGGTTGAAGATCGAATAGTTGGTCTGAACGAAATCAACACCGCCACGCTCCACGAGTTCGACGAGATGATCCTGCAGTCCGGATTCATGGTGAGTCACGCCGACGTAGCGAATGCGACCTTCCTTCTTCCAGGCCTGCATGAGGGGCAGGACCACAGGTGCGTTGACGATGCTGTGGCATTGCATGAGGTCGATCGTGTCGCGCCAGATGCGCAGCCTCGACTGCTCGAAACTTGCCACAGCATGACTCTCGTCGCCGAGATATTCGCCGGTCGACCAGATTTTGTTGGCGACAAAAATTTCGGATGCCTCCGGGGTGCCCGCAAGGAACGCGCCAACAGAAACTTCCGCCGATCCGTAGAGGGGCGACGTGTCGATGACCCGACCACCGCCCGCGACGTAGCGCCGAAAGACCTCGCCAAGGCGCCTGCGGTCGTCACCCGGGCGGGCGTCAAAGGTCAGGAAGGTGCCAAGACCGAGTGTGGTGAGCGTCTGCTGCGTTCTCGGAATCGTTCGTGTTCGTGCGGATTTGGCGGCAGCCGTCTCCGGCACGCTCGATTGGCCTTGGGCGTTGGCCGCACCGGAAATGAACGGTGTTGCAGCCAGTATGGTGGCTCCCGTGCCTAGCGTACCGATGAAGCCGCGCCGGCTGAAGCCGGAATTCTGCCGTTCGCTCATGCAATAGTCTCCTTTATTGAAAGCTTGCCTTAGGCACGGACCTCTGCGCATAGCGGGCTGGGTGACCGAACCACCTAGAACAGACCTTCGACGCGGATCGACGGCTCTCGAAGACGCCGCCCAGTGGCATGAGATCGCGTTTGCGCGCACGACGGCTAGCTCACTGCCGCTAAGCGACGTGCGATAACCGCTCCGACCCGCGAGGAGCCGATGGCGCGGCGAGTTTGGATGGCTGACATACCCGTGGTTCAGACCACAAAGTCGAATCGTGCGAACTGACCGTCGCCTGCGGGGCTAATGGTCATGAGCAGCGTTTCGTCGAAGATCCGGTCGCGCGCATTGCCCGGCTCGCCTGGGAAAAACAGCTGCGTTGTCAGGACAACTCCGCCCGGACGCTGAACCCGGAAATGAAAGTGGCGCGTGCGTCCCGGATAAAGCGCTGGCACCACGGTGTTGAACCACCACCGGCCTTGTTCATCGGCGAACTGGTGCCCACGCAGGCGGAAGCCCGAACGATCGTACTCGCCGTTTTCGTCCGCCTGCCAGATTTCAACGAGGCTACGCGACGTGGGGCGACAGCGATCATCGAGGACGTAGCCGGCCACGGTGATGCGTTCGCCGCGGGGCGCCTCCAGATATAAAACCTGCTTCAGGGGTGAGTTCGGCTTGAAGAACGGGCCGGCCTCGCGGGCGGGTGTCGGCTCGTCTCCGTCGGCGCAGGCGCGTGTCAGCGGCAGCGACGGCGCCTCCTGTCCGAAAGCGACCGCTTCGGATAGCGGCACGAGCGGCATGGCGAGAAAACCCGAAAGAAGTGCGCGCCTTGATGTCGTCATTGCGGGGCCTCCGTTGCTCACCGGATTAGAACTGCCAATTGACCGGGACCCAGGCATAGGCCGTGTCTGTCTTGAGTATGCGACCGAGACCCGGGAATGGATAGTGAAAGCCGAGAACGAGAAGCCGGTCTGCCGCCGCCATGTCGAAGATGCGGCGGCGGGATGCGAGTGCGGTGTCCTTGTCGCGATCCGGCCCAGGCGTCCATGGCCGATCGACATTGACGATCGGGTGGTAGGCGAGATCGGCGGTCAGCAGGAGCTGATCGCCCCCCGATTGAACAAAGAAGTTTGCCATGCCGGGGGTATGGCCGAATGCCGGAAGCGTGGTCAGCCCGGGTACGATCTCCGCGCCGGCTTCATATAACTCGATCCCGTTGGTGACCGGTTCGACGCTCCGCTTGATGGCCGCTGCGAAATTGCGACGGAAATCCTCTGGCACCGGCATATAGGAAAGGTCGGGATCGTTACGGACGAAGAAGTTCCAGTCTGCCCGTGGCGCAAAGATTGTCGCGCGTGGGAAAGCCTTGCCGCCGTCCGCGGTTCGAAGGTTGCCCACATGATCCGGATGCGTGTGGGAGACCACTACGACGTCGATGTCCTCGGGCCGCAAACCGATGGCGGCCAGATTGTCGAAGATGCGACCGCCTTGCGGTCCCATGGTCTGCCCGGCTCCGGCTTCGAGGAGGATCCGCCTGCCGTTAGTCTCAATAAGAAGCGTGTTGAGATTGAGCGTCAGGCGGTCGGTCGGCAGGAAGGTGCGCCTCAGAACCTCCTGTAGTTCTGCCTCCGGCGCATCGCTGGCGTAGACCCGTGGAGGGCCGCCGATCAAGCCGTCGCTCAACACGGTCGCTGAGATGTCGCCGACGCGAAAGCGGTAATGGCCGGCATTTCCACTTTGGGCTGGGGACGACACAGCGGGAGCAGCCTGCGCAATGGCCATGCCGGTCGGCAAGATCAGCCCCGTCACGGCCGACGCGGCTGTCAGCATGATCTTCCTGCGATTCAGTGTGATTTCACCCATAGTTTTGATCCCGTTGATATATCGGCTCGCAGGTGCTGCGCTTGATTTGAGCGTCGGCAGCAAGGGCCGCGATTATCCGTGGTGCCGCCTCGCTTATGTTCTCCAAGGATGACACAGCCGGGGCGCGCGGATAAGCTAACGAAAATGGATCAGCCTATTAAGCAGGACTTTGCAATGCGACCGCTACGCCTAGACAGCTTAGAGATCTTTGACGACGTCGTGCGCTGCGGCGGCTTTAGAGCCGCCGCGCTCGGCAGGGGCGTTTCGTCGTCCGCCATCAGCCAATCGATCAGCGTGCTCGAGGAAGCGCTGGGCATCCGGCTGCTGAATCGAACGACGCGCAGCGTCGCGCCGACGGAAGCGGGCGAGCAGCTTCTCGAGCGGCTAAGGCCCGCTCTCCACGACATCAGAACAGCGATTGACGACCTCAATCAGCTTCGCGAACGCCCATTCGGCACCGTTCGGATCAATGCACCGGGCCCGGCGGCCGACCACGTTCTGTGCCCTCTGGCCTTCGAATTCATGAAGATTTATCCCGACATCAACGTCGAGATCGTCAGCGACGCCGCGATCATCGATATCGTGGAACACGGTTTCGACGCCGGCGTGCGCTTCGGGAACCAACTCGCTCAAGACATGATCGCCATGCCGCTAGGTCCCGCCCTGCGATATGCGATCGTGGCCTCGCCCGATTATCTCCGCAGACGCGGTCGGCCCGAGTCACCGCGCGATCTCTTGCAGCACGCCTGTATTCGCCGCCGTTTTCCCGGCGGTACCATGGCGACATGGAAATTCGAAAAGGACGGCGACGAGTTGGAAATCACCCCGAAAGGTCGTTTGACATTGAGTTCGGCGCATCAAGAGCTCCAAGCCGCCCTTGCGGGGTCTGGAGTCGCTCACCTGTTCGAGGATTATGTTCGCGATGACGTCGCACAGGGTAGAGTTGTCGAATTGCTCAGCGATTGGCAGCAAAAGCTGCCGAGTTGGTATCTGTATTATCCGAGCCGGCGGCACACGAGCGCGGCCATGCGGGTTCTCCTGGAATACATCCGCAATCAGTGATGATGTCCAATCATCAAGTAAGGCTCAGCGCGCTGCATAATTTCAGAATCATTGCAGCGCTCAAGACAATTTCCTTGGGAAATTTTTATAATACCTACTCACACGTGGACGGCCCGAAGGTCACGGTCGAGCGTGGGGAGCGTTCCGCACGAACGACGCCGAACATGTCCGCGGCGCGGTCCTCGCGGTCCCCGGCATCGCCCACCACGCGAGTTGGCCGTTCACGAATGTGCTGGCCCCCCGCTTGGGGGCTACCATATTCGCACCTCGATCGGTTGCCGCTGGTATTGTAGTTCGGATAAGGATAGTTCAGAAATGGAATATGCTCACAGCGTTGGGGTTTCAGATCGTCACGCAAGCTCGCGCCAGTCTGGCCCGGTGCTACGGTGAGCGGCTCGCGCGGCTAAGCGGTCGCGAGCAAGTCGAGTTTGCCATACTGTTAGAGAAGCTCAGCAGCTAAATGTTGATGACAGCAGTGGCGCTGGCTTCCATGCTAGCTTGCTCGGTGCTGCGAGCAGCCGGTTAGCTCGTCGGCGCACAGTGCAAAGGCGCGAAAACGCTACCTAACGCGCCCACTAAGAGCCTCCCGGGCCTGCTGCCGCCCGCCATGCATGGCCTCGTGCTTCTAAATTAGCACCTCCAACGAGAGGCAGCGCAGTTAACCCCGCCTATGTGGCCTCTACGGTATCCGTTTCTACGACACCTGCCTCTGACGTCTTTCGCCGCGCTGGATTGCGCAGCATGTATGTCCATGCGGAAGCGTGAGGCACCGGGCCCCGGGCGCGTGAAACACAGACCCGAAGCGAACCTCGACAGACTACCGCGATGATCAACGCAAGACGCGGCGACACGGCCTTGGTCGTGCTGCCGAGGGAGGCGGTAGTGGCAGACAGCAAATTTCTTACGCCTGACGAAGTGGCTGAACGCTACCGGGGCGGTATTTCGGTTGGGACGCTTCGAAACTGGCGCGCGATGCGTCTTGGCCCGTCCTTCGTCAAAATTGGCAAGGCCGTGCTCTACCCGCTCGACGAGCTTGATGCATGGGATGAAAAGAATAAGGTGCAGTGCCGTGCATCCAAGGGACTCGCTGAGCACAGGGGTGATCAGACGTGATGGTCACGCTCGGGCGCAATCAACCGATCCCAGTGTCCGGCACCACCCCTCGTGATTCCGCCGTTTACTCAATGCAGATCAACATCTTAGCACGCAGACAGGAATGGTCCACAACTATCCCGCTCAATACCCCACGGGCATTGTGGATCACGCATAGTACCGCACAATCACGGAAACGAATTATTTTCAATAACTTAGAGAAGACAGCCACTGATCTGAGTGGGATGATAAATTACCAGTTTTCCTCAAAAATAACGCCGCCAAAAAATTTCCATAATTGCTAATATAAATCAGCAGCTTATGGAATTTTCCCAATGAGGTCGCCATTCCCGCAAACCTCGGGGAGTTGGCACTGTCTAGCCGGCCCGGACCGCGAATTCTTTGGCGCGGAACTCAGTATGGCGATTGATCAGATAGCCTTCGGCAACAACCGCATCCGTCCCGGTGAGCTCTGGTTCGGTTTTGCCTTTGTGCCGCTTGTAAGGCCAAACTCGAACTAGAAGCACGTTAAGCCCGACGACATGTTATCGTCGGGCTTAACCGTCACGATCTGCCGGATATCCAGTCCCAGACCCGCCGCCAGAAGCCTGGTGCCACCTTGATAGAAGCAGGCTGAACAGAAGGCTCGACCTTTGGCGTCTGCCCGTAGAAATGCGCTTTCGCGGCGCGATCACGCCGCCGCTCGGCTTCGACCTGCTCGTCACTCCAAGGACCGGCTTCAATCACCTTACCGCAGTCGATCACATAATGTGATCGGCACTTCAAGGTCCAATTGCCAATCGACGGACGAAGCGAGATGGTCTCGCCGTCAAACGTCATTTTCCAGTCCGTCGGCGTGAAGGGCGTGACGACCTCCTCCCCGCAACCGCAGCAGCAACTGTGGGCCGATGTTGCATATTCCGTCGACACATAGAGAACGCCTGGCTCCAGGCGCTCGGGGATGTGTTCGACGAAACGATGATAGAGTCGCTTGTGCCGCATTACGCTAAGTCCCCGTTGATCAGCATGTTGCCATCCGTGGTGTAAGTGCAGTGATGCTCGCGCTCGAGATCGCGATAGAACCCGCGGATCTTCTTCCACTTCACGACCGCGAGGATGGCATTCAGGGCGTTGAGATCCGCGACCTGAATATTGGACGCGTAGATGTCCTTGGCACCGCCGCCGCCGAATGAGATACGCTGCCGGGCGTGATCTCGCTTCTCCGGCGTGCTGGCAGTCACCCGCAGGATGCCGCCGAGCGAACCATCGTCGAGCTCAAGGCCCATGCCAACATCGACGAACGCGGCACCGATCGCCTCGAGCTTCTCCACGATCAACCGCTTCGCGTCACCCGCATCGAGGGACAGGAATGCGAAAGTGACGCCGTCAAGGAGGTGGATGTTGTCGGCGCCCAGCGCGACGTCGTGCGCCACGATGTTCCGGTGCATCCGGCTGTAGATGCCCTTGAAGTATTCGACCTTCTTGGGCGCCTCTCGCAGTTCCTCCAGGCTCGGAGCACCCGGCGCGCGAAATGCGTTATGGGTCAGGAACTCGTCACTGTCGAAGAGGCGGATTTCGCGGACCGGCGTCTTGGCGACGAAGTCCAGAATGTAGCCGCCCGTGCCCCCGCCCCCAATGATGGCGACCCGCTCGTTGATGAGCCGCTCGGTCAGGACACCTATCCCGATGCGATCGGAAGCGGTCTCAACGTAGTTGAAGACGCTATCTTCCTCTTGTTCCGGCTCGCGGAAAGTGCGAGCCGTCGTGCCGGGTTTCAGCACTGCGGCCGGACCCGCGATGATGTTCGCGTAGCTAGTCATCTTGTGATGGTAGTCGGTGTACCCCCCATCCGGCTTGCTAGAGAATCTGTGCGTCGCTTTCAGGCCGTGGCCGAGATCGAAGGCGCCAGCGGCATGCGAAATGCCCTGGATGCGCGAGCCATCGGCGTGGCAGGGGAAGTCGCCGTCCCAATGGACGACATGGGTGTCGGGCGTACGCGTGTGATCTCCGGCGAGCGTGAGGCTGGAGATAAGGGCGCCGATGCGCACCTCCCGGCGCGCGTCGACATAGGGCACCTCGCGCATGACGAGATACCCGCCCCGCTGCTGGACAAAGTAACCTTCGTCCAGCAGCCGCTTGAGGTCCGGATTACGACTGAACAGTGCGCGTGACATTAAACACCGTGCCTTTCTTCTTGACATCAACAGAGCCGCCAGCACCGAGCTCACCAGCGTGCGGCGTCGATGCCGCGTGCCGGTAAGTCATCGAGAAGACGACGTTGGGTTCGTGCTGGCCCGGGAAGGCGAGTTGGACAATCTGCTCGAACGTGACCGTGCGGGCGTTCACCGTGCGCGGCCGCGAATTGACGATGATCTCGAACGTCAGCGGCGCGGTGATGAACCGCTCGATGCCTGGCTGGGCCAGATCGATCAGCTCGCCATGCTCGATCAGGCGATCTTCACCGCCGGGAACCTCGAGGAAGACGGCCTCCCCCTCGCCGGGCTTGGCGAGGCCATAAAGCACCGTGCCGCTGATGACGGGCTTGCCCCAGCGCAGCTCGTCGTCGTTGAGGGTCAGTTTGAAGTCGCGGTCGGTCTGGAAGGCGATGAAGCGCTCGGCGCCGCGCTCACGCAGGTCGAACGGCTCGTTGAGCCTCACATCCTCGAAATCGCCCGAGGGCAGGATCGCGACGAGGCTGTAACCGTCCCGCGGGTCGAGTGCCGCTACCTCCAGCAACTGGCGGCCGAGCGGCACGGGATCGCTCACCACGCGAGGCTGGAAGTTGAGATCGCCCTGCGCGAGGAGAAAGCGATACCCCCGCGCCGGACGCAACGCCCGGCCTTCGCGCAGGGCGTCGCCGAGATCGTCGTAATCAAGAAGTTCTTCGGTGTTCATAAGATTGGGTCCTTAGGTTCGGCCGAGGCGACGCCGCGGCTCTAAGGGTCCAATCGGAGCGAGGTCGGCCGACCGGTAAGGTCAGGCGAACTTTTTTTTCAGGGGGCCATCCGGGGTCTGGCCGCAGATGAAGAAGGCCGGACAGTTCGGGCAGGTGCGCGACGAAACCTCGGCCGGAAACCGCCCCGCCCGGATGTCGCCGAGAAACTCAATGAGCTTGTCCTTGCGCCCCTTCAACTTCCGATCCGACAACGCGATAGTATGCGTCTCGCCGTCGGAAAGATGGACAAGCTCCGCGACAGCGCCGGGCAAGGCCTGCTGGACCGCCAGCATCAGGGCCGCCGCCCCGACATCCTCGCTCTCGGCCGGCCGCATATGGCCCGTGCGAATGTGACGTACGGCACGAACGCCGTCCGGCCGCACCAGCACCTCATCCGGCCGAACCACGATCTCCTCGCCGCCGAATTTGAGGCTAAGCGCAACGGGCGTCTCGACTGCCGCGCCAGCGCGGTTCGATAGGAAGAAGCGCAGCATCGCAAGGGCCAGATCGCGAAATTCCGCGCGATAGCCATGGTCGCCCAGACCCCGATCGGCAAGCGCCGCGTCGGTGTGATCCTCTAGGTCGCGTTCGGTCATGAGGATATCCGACGCGATCACGGCTCCCACCACCACGCGAACCGCCTCGTGCAGGTGCATGAACGCGGTCGCGGTACGGCGACCGCCAACCTGCAGGACATGCGTATAGAAGAAGCGGCGCGGGCAGGACTCATAAAGAGCGATCTGCGGCGCCCCGAACCGCAACCCGCCGTCGACAACCAAATCGATATCCTGAGCTTCCACCGCCATGGGAAGCGAGCGCACCGGCACGACCGAGCGGCGCATCAAGGTGACCCCGAGACGGTCGAGGAATTGCGACAGCGGTCGGTTGTGACCGTTGCTCTTCTCGGTCGGAGCATAGAGAATCAGGCGGTCGCGGGCGCGCGACTGCGCCACATAGAATAGGCACTCTTGCTCCTCGGCCTGACCCGCGCGAAACGCCTCCAGCGCACTGCCCTCCGTCCCCGCGATCATTCCGTCGGGCGCCGGACAGGGCGGCGCCGGCGGCGTGCGCGGGATAGTGTCGCTGTTGAGCCCAGGAATGTGGACGCCACCGAATTCCAGGCCCTTGGCACCATGGATGGTCATCAGCCGCACCGCGTCGAGATGCTGGGCGGCAGCCGGAAGTTGACGCAGGTCGCGGTCGTCGCCGAGCCGCACGAGCCGGCGCACACGATCGAGCACGCGCGCGATCGGCAGTCCGTGGCCCATCGGCTGAACTCGCAGGAAGTTGAGGAACTGCCAAATCGCGATGCCGCGCGTTCTGTCGGCAAGATGCTCGGATGCGCCAAGGCGCGCGGCAATGCGGGTGCGATCAAGCAGTAACGTCGCAAGCACAGTCCAAGGCGAGGCCATTTGGTCGAACCCGCCGAGCACAGCCGCAAGCTTGGCAAGCGCCTGGCGGCCGGCATCGCTGACGCCAGGGATCGCATACCCATGTTGAAGCCAGTCGCCCGGCGCTTGCTCGGACGCCCGCAAATGGTCGAAGATAGCAGCCACATCTGCGAAGGGCATAGTGAAGTCGGGCCAGCAGGCGATCCGCACCAAACCCATGGCGCGTCGATCGACAAGGATCGAGAGGAGAGCCAGGAGATCCTTGACCTCACTCCGCTCAAACAGACTGCCCAGAAACAGGACGGGCACGCCGAGCCGTTCCAGGTCCTGCCCGATCGTCGACAGTTTCTCGTTGCCGGTGCATAGGACCGCCTGGTCGCGATAGGCGTAGCCCTCGCACCGGAGCTCCTCGATTGCATCGGCCAAAGCGACCTGCTGCTGTTCGGCGCGCTGCACCGTGCGCAACTCCGGCCTATGACCGTTGGCGGCGCGCTCCGCCTCAAGGCCGCTCTCCGCGTCACCCGCGCGCATCGTGATCGAAAAACTGGAGAAGCTGGCGACAACCTCCGGCACCGAACGATAATTCCGCTTCAATCGACCACGCGTGCCACCGGAAAAGTCTTCCTTGCCGAACCGAGCCATATTGAAAGATGAGGCGCCGCGAAAACGGTAGATTGACTGCTTGGCGTCCCCGACCATCCAAAGATTTCGGCCATCTGGCCGCAGCGCGCTCAGCAAACGCACGCTGCTACGGTTCACGTCCTGATACTCATCCACCAGGATATGATCATACTGCGCCTGCAGTGCCGCGCAGATGGCCGCGTCCTTTTCGAGCAGTTGCACCGGCAAAGCGACAAGGTCGCCAAAATCAATGCAATGCGCGTTGCGCTTGAGCTGTTCATAGGCCGAGTAGACACGGGCCACCTCGCCGGCGCGTTCTGCCGCTTGACGCGCCTCTGGATCAGCCGCCTTCGCCAGCATGGCGTCGGCGAGTTCGGCGTAGGTCTCGGCGTTGACCACTTCGTCCTTCGCCCGCGAGACGGCGGCCAACATGTCGGCGATAATCTGGGTCGGATCGTAAAGGTTGCGGTAGTGCGCGAGCCTTAGCCGCGGGAACTCCTCCTCAAGGAGTTCGACCGCTTCGGTCCGATCCATCATCCGAGGGTCTTTTGGCAGGCCAAGCTCCGCATAGAAGCGACGGATGATATCGAGGCCGAAGGCATGGAACGTCCCGATCCACATCGCGGCGGCTGCATCGGGCTGCTTGCGCGCGATCCGCTCCGCCATCTCGCCCGCCGCTTTGTTCGAGAAGGTCAGCAGCAAGATACGCCTCGGATCGATATTCTCCTCCAGAAGGCCTTCGACGCGCGCAATCAACGTCTGGGTCTTGCCGGTGCCGGGACCCGCTTCGAGCAGATAGGCTTCCCCTCGATGTGCTGCCGCCGCGGCTTGCAGAGAATTCAGCGGCCTTTCGACATGCGTTTCCACCGACGTTGGCGGCACCGGCGGCAACAGCAAGGCATCGAACAACTGCTGCGCCACGACCTCGAACGGCGCGCCGAGTTTTACAGCGATCTCAGAAGCGGAAAGTCCTTCATTGACATGAAGCGTTCGCACGACGTTGCGAGGGAGCAGCAGTTCGCGCGCGAAAAGATCCATCTGGACCTCGCGACGCTGCCTGCGCCCATAGTCGATCACCCGATCGATCCCGACCGGCGACGGCTCCGCAGTGCGGACCGGATCAATTGTCGGCGCCGCTTCGCCATCAAGATCGTCGCCGAGCTCGACATGGCCAAGCTCGTGCGCAACGAGGAAGGCCTGCTCAAACCGAGACCCGATATTCTCGTGGAGGATCAGATCGTCGGCGGCGACAAAGGTCGCGCGACCACCGTTGAGTACAGCCGCCCCCGCCGCCGTCGGCTCGACGTCGATCCCACGCCGCTTGGCTTCAGCGACAGCAAAGTCATAAGGCGACCAAGGATCGGCGCCGGACGCAACGAGGCGAGCGTGAAGCTCGGCGGCGACTTGCCTGGCGAGTTCCACGCCATCCATGTCAATCCGCCTCCGCCAGCAAGCTGGCGCGCTTCTCGGCCGGAACGCCAGCTTCGATCAGCACCTGCTCGAAGGTAACCTGCTCACTGACCGTCGGCTTATTATCGGCCTTGTAACTGCGCGCGACGACCCGCGGAGCTGGCTCCCAAGATGACTCCAACTGCGCGATAGAGCTGCGCATCGCCTCAGCCAACATCGCCAGGAAGCGTCGCGGGATACTGACGAGAGAAACTCGCCGTTCGCGCAACGCAGTCACGACCTGCCGGGGCACGTCCAAAACCTGGGCGATGGTGCGCCAGTCATCGACCGTCAGCGCCGCGAAAGGGTCGACTGTTGCCGCCGGCACGGCCTTCGCATGCTGCGACCAAGCGGCATCAACCAACGCCTGATCGGCAGCAGAAAGGGGGGCGTCGTCTTCATAAGATTGGCGGCTAAGTTCGCGCGAGAGGTCGATGAGTTCTCCAGCATATTCTGGGTAAAGCCGCAGATAGCGCTCCAAGGTCGGCCGGCCAGCCTCGCTCTCAACCGCGAACGCGTCGAGCACCGACTCCCGGGATGGACGTTCGCCGGCGGGACTCACTGCTCGTCTCCGTCGGCCATGGCCGTTCGCAGGGCGGCGAAGGCCTTATCACGGTAGGTTCGGATGGTCTTTTCGGAGCGACCCAAGGCCTTAGCGATGGTCATGACGTCCGCCTCCTTCGAGTCGATAGGGAAGCCTTGTCTCAGCATGTGAATGATCCTGCTTTGTTCTGATGGTAAAGCCTCAATCGCTGCATCAAGGCGCAACCGGTAAGCCGCATTGTCAAAATCCGATGCAGCGAAGGGGTCGTAGGCCCCCGCCGCAGCCTCCACCTCGGGCGACAGCTCTCCACTCTCCTCGTCATATTCGAGGGGTCTGGAGCGGTTCTCGTCGCGCCAGGCCTGTTCCTGCGCATCACGCCGCAAGCTGGCGACCGCGCCGTCGAAGCGCACCTCGAAATAATCTAGCTTGTCAACGTAGGTGGCGCGATCTGTTGAAAGAAGCTCGACAAACCGGCTGAACACCTTGTCGCGCACGGCCCCACGGGTCAGCGACTCGGTCTTGCCGTCGGAGCTTTCCGCGCCAGGCAGGCTGCGCAGTACCCGTTCAATCAGGATCCGGTAGAGACGCTCGAACCACGCCTCATTGTTGTCGCGACGGCTCGCGCGGATGAAATAGACGAGACATTCGCTTGGGACGTAGGCTGGGTCGGAGCGCTTCGTGACTGCAGCCCTGGCAATCAACTCATCACGCGGCAAAGTCGCCAGTTCGGCGATGAGCGATTCTACCTTCGGGTCACGCTGGTAAAGCTCGCCATTGAGCCTTCGTTTTCGAAGCGAGTGTACTATCATTTCACCCGCGCCGCTCGGTCCTGCCATTCCCATCACGCCAACGGCTCCCCCCAACTGCTTCATCGTGCCGCCCTTTTCTCGCTAGCACTCTTCAAATTCAGACATGTGCTTACAAGACTCCAAGCCACCTAGGTTCCCTCTAGTAGGACGGGCTGCATCGCCTCATGCAGCTCACGTCCACGGCGGCCAATGATTGCGAAGACAGCGTCGGCGGTTAAGGCGGCGATGGCCTCTCGGTTCAAATGACCGGCTCGAAATAGTGCAAGAATTTCCCCTCGTGTCAGCGGAAAGCCTAGCGCGCTCAGCGGCAACGCTTCGGCTGGAAGGCCGAGATCAAGCCGCGTGAGCAATCGAGCGGCCGCCTCCTGATCCTCGGCCCGTTCCAGCACGATCGCGGCTATGCGCAGCGCGGACTCCAATAGGAAGCGAGAGCCATCCGCGTAGCCGCGAATGTCGCCGTGCCCTACCCTGACGAAGGCATTGGACGAGTAGCTGGCCTCAATATCGTTGGTCGGTTCACCAGCAATCCAGTCGCTTACGATGAGCGCGCGCTTGCATCGGGCGTAGAACGCGACATCGCTTTCGGCACGATACTGCAACGCACGGCCCACACCATGTCCAAAGCGAGCAAAGGCAGCCTGCTGCCAGCGCGGCTCACCATTGCGGGTTTGCGGTGTGTAATCCTCGTCGCGCTCCGGCAGGCATTCGACAAGAACAAGGAGTGCTTCGAGCGTCGCATCGGCCGGATCAACGCGACGCAAGAGCTCAACCAGACGCATCGCCGACTCGAGCGTGAGGGGCGACTCGCCGCAGGCTCGTCCAAGCATGGTCAGGCGGAGATTGTCGCCGTCTTCGTCGATCAGGCCATCCGCAATCATGCGGTCTAACAAGCGCTCCAGCGTAGGGACCATACGATCTCGCCATGCTGGATTCTGGAGGGCGGCGAGATAACCACCATATGTATTCGCAATCAGGTCGACGACGGCCCCGCGCGGAACATCCCTGACCTGCGTGAGCAAACGGATCACCCAGGTTCCCGGCTGGTTCGGGTTGAACGATGACCGGATGACCTCGGGCTGACCCTGGACGTATTGACGGAAGAGTTGATTGCGCTCCATGGGAGTATCGGCAAGCAGGATGGCCTTCCCTTCAGCCTCAAACCCCAGACGCCCGGCCCGACCTGCCATGTTTTTGTATTGAGCAACCGTGTAGGGCTGCCGTTCTCGGCCGGGGAAATCCGTCTCGGCGATGATGACTGTAGATGCTGGCGTGTTCACACCCGCTGCAACCGTGCTGGTCGCGACGAGTGCCCTGATCTGGCCGTCCGCTCGGCGAAACCCGCGCTCCACGGCGACTCGCTCATCGCGAGTGAGGTCGCCATTGTGAAACGCAATGCCACCCTCGAGCGATCGACGAAGACTCTCCGACATTTGAGAAAGGTCGCCTTCGGGCAGTGCGTCGATTACGTCTTGCGCCGCCGGAAGACCGAGTTCCGCAGCAAGATAGTTTGCGCAACCGCTCGCCGGACCGCGCGCGTTGCGGAAAATGATCACCTTCTCGCCAGCATTAATGAGATGGCGCACCAGCGGCACAATAACGTCCTGCGATGATTGCTGTTGCCCGCGTTGGCGGATAGCGAAGCGATCAAGAAACTGAACGGTTTCAGGACCATTAGGCCCTAAGCGCGTAAGTGCACCAGTTCGGTCAAGCACGCCCTCCACCAGCGGGACCGGCCGATGGACGGTTTGCAGAAGGTCGCAACCTAGCCAGCGATCAAAATGGTTGGCGTGACCGATAACCGCGCTCAATGTGATGAGCTGAGGAGCAACACCTCGCTGGCGCGCACTCACGAGGTTGGTGAGCAACAGTTCGACAACCATGCCGCGACCTGGCTCAGTGATGAACTGGGCCTCGTCGAGCACTACCAGTCCGATTTGATTGAGCATGTACGCGGAAGCAACCGACATGCTGAGGAACTTTTCGTAAGTGAAAAACGCGATGTCGTATTTGCCGCGCAGGACTGTGCCGACCTGATCCTGCCAGTCACCGGAGCATCGCGCGATCCGGAGCCCCAGACGATCGCCGTAAAGGGCCGAGAAGTCCTCGAACTTCTCGTTTACGAGCGCCTTGTACGGCAGCAGGAACACGGCCTTGCGGCCATCTGCAATGGCCTTGAGCGCCGCCAGCTCACCGATGAAGGTCTTCCCTGCGCTGGTCGGCGCGACCACCATGAGCGAGTTGCCGCCGAGCACGCCGTTTTCGTTGACAGCGCTGATCTGAAGATCGTTGAGTCCTTGCGGGAAGCGCTCGTGCCACGCATCGACTACTTCTTGTGGTATGCCCGCCGCCGCCAGCTCGCGAATATCGCCCGTGGTCTGAAAATTGACGCGTTCCGGAAAGGCTTCGCGATAGCGGGCACCAATCTGGCCAGGAGGCAGGACGAGATCGCCTTCGGTCTGGCCGAACATGGTCGGTGATTGAATGTAGCCAAATCGCCCAGCGTTCGCCGTGACGAGGCGAGTAACACGGTCGACAAGCTCAAGCACCCCGAGAGGGGCGCCTGCCTCCAGCAAAACGTCAATGACGGCCTTGGTGAAGAGCCCGTGCCGCGATTGGGGATCCTCGAGCGCCTCTTGATCGGCGGAAGATGCGGCGAACAGGATACGTCCCTGCCCTGCCACGTCGACGAGCGGGAAAGCAACAGCATCGCGGGGGACCAGGCCGGCGTCGATCACGCGCGCCGGAGCACCGCCACTGAAGCAGCAATCCAGCAAGAGAATAACCGCACGCGCTCTGGTTTCTCGAAAACGCTGAGCCAGCTCGTCCATGCCGAGCGTCGTGTTCGGCAGATCGGCTACGCTCGTATCATGCAAAACCAGACGGTGGTCCTGCGTGCCGTGTCCGGCGAACCCGAGGATCACCACATCGTCTTCATCCGCAGCGCCGAGCGTCGCGTCGAGAACTTCGCGCATGGCAACCACTGTCGCCGCATCGTCCGTGATGAGGGGGGCGTCAAGGTCGGCGATGCTGTCCGATAGGACCGCCCACAAAGCGGTGGCGTCGCGCGCGGCTCCCGTCAAATCACCGATGAAGGGATCCGCATGCCGATCGATGCCGATGAATGCCCCCCGGATCATCAATCAGCCTCGCGTAACCTGAGACGTCGCGAAACCAGGTCGCTCCGTTTTATCGAGTGCAATAGCAGCAAATGTCTCCCGCGAGGCGACCTGCTTGTTGCCGACCTTTTCAAACCAGACGCACCAAACCGCGGTGCCCTCCACCGACCAATGCTCGCCAATCTGCTCGACGGTCATGATCGGGCCGCCCAATTTCAGCTGAACCGTATCGCCCGGCGCAAATTCCATATGCCCCTCTTCTTTGACATTTCGGTATTAAACTATAGGTAGTTGGTGTTACAGCTTTTTGCGAGATGATTTAGCAAATTTGCTCTGCTTTCTTGCGTTTTTTAACTACAGATTGCTATTTCCGAATCTATCAAGCCAAGCTGGGGGATATTATTTGTCACACGCGAAACCACGCAAGATCGAGGGGCGAGCATACTCCACTAGTCGGTAGTTGAGCGGATGGTGACAGTTTACAAGCCGGTCAACGTCCCCACTACTTGTAAGACCGTTAGTACTGACTTGGCGCTACCTTCCGCAGAGATCCAGTTATGATCGAAAATCTTGAGATCGGCCGCTCGGGCTATTACTATCAGCGCAAACGGCCTCTCTCTAACGAGGCCATTGATCAGCTTTTCCGCAGCTTGCGTGCACAGACGCGTCACCCTTCGCAGAATCTGTTTCGCATCGTTCGTACGCGGCTCGGCGAGGCGCGGTATTCCACGATCTGCTTCTCTTATGAGCGCCCCCCTTCCTTTCTTGCCCCTGAAGCCGGCGTGGCCGAGCGCGTGTTCGGCTATCTGCTGATCGTCGAACACAGTTTACACATAGCCGTATTCAAGTCGGGGTTGGATCTCACCTCGTCATTCAAAGGCGCGTTCCTTGGAAAGATTGCGAGCGAGCGCGTCGAGCGCGCAATCGCACGGCACGATGCAGTTTTTGAGAAGCTTCGGTTACGCAACATGTCGATCTCACCTCTGGCGCTGCGCTCAAAAACATTGGAGGCACGCGATCTAGAAAATGCGGTCGCGACGAGCAGTGCCAGCCGTTTCATCCCGCAGGGCTACAGTGTACGGCGGCCTGATGGTGTCTATTCGGCGACGCCGACCACCGGTCGCATCGCGGTGCGCTCGGATCGGGCCGACGTCGAAGCCGCAGTTGCCTGGGTGGCCGAGATCTCGACGCTGCTTGAGCTTGAGGACGGCGCCGTCTCGGGCTTTATTCGCAACTTCGCCCGTCCCTTGGAGCTCACCGCAATCCCACCCGACGTCCGACCAACCTTCATCGGTATCGACATCATAGGCCTCTCCGACGTCCTCTTCAGTGCCGATGATGGTGTCCGCTTGGTCCGCACGGGCAATGACGCTGCGGAGGCACTGTTACATACGGAAGCCGAGGCGGTGCTTGCCGCATTGGATCAGCCGCTTCCGATTGTAACCGAAAGCGGAGTTCACCAGGTTCGGCTCGACGGTGGCGATGCACAGGTCGCCACGCTGCGCATAGGCAACACTCGAATTACCCTGCGTGGACTCGAGCTGCCGGCGCTCGTCGGCATATCGGTAGAACGCCGAGACCTTCCCCTAGGAGAAGATCCTAATGCAATGCCACTCGCGCGGTACATAGATCGCGAGAATCTCTTCACGGTGCTCTTCAGCGACTTGGCTCTTGCGTATATCGACGGCTCGCTCTTTCGAGATGAGGCGCTTGCTGGAGGCGGCGAAGCGTTTCTCGCGCATCTGCAGGTTGAGGCTTCGCTTGCAACCGCCGACAGCGAAAAGGGCGCATTCGCGGCTGAGCAAGTCGCCTTCGCTCCGAACTCCGTCTTTCGCTCAGTCGTCGATGCGGTAGCGAATGATGATGTCTTACTTTGCGACGACTTAGGCGATGAATGGGCGGATTTCATTGGAGTGAGTACGGCCACGAGCCCGACGATGATCAGCTTCTATCATGCCAAGCATGGCAACCAGTCACTGAGTGCGTCGGCGTTCCACGATTCCGTGGGCCAGGCCATCAAGAACCTGGGTCGCATGAGTTTGCCGGCGAGTATGCTACCCAACAAACTTGCGAGTTGGAACGGCCGATATCGCAACAATGGCGTGCAAACTGAGATCGCCAGAATGATCCGGGGCGGATCGCCTGATGAGATCGCCGCGAAACTTGATGCCGTGAGATCCGCACCGGACGTGCTTCAACGCGTCTTCATCGTGACATCATCGTTGAGCCGTGCGCAGGTCGAAGAGGTGCTTGCGGCCGCTTCGCACGGAGCACCGCCAACACCACACTTCGTTCAGCTCTACTGGTTGTTGATGAGCTATTTTTCCGCCTGCACTGAGATGGGTGTGCGTGGTTATGTGGTGTGTCGTCCGTAGACCGCATCGCGCCGTATCCTACCGCCCGTCGGAGAGAGCGATGTGAATTGAGCTCTACTAAATCCGAAACTGCGCAAACCTTTCCTCAAGACGGCCTTTGTCGGGATAGTCCTGACCACGGGTCGGCAGCTTGATGAGCTGCCCTGCCATGGCTTTAAGCCCATATTCGAACATCGGACCGTCATTTATCGATAGCAGCGCGTCGCTCACGTGGATCCGGTAATCTGCATCGATGCCAATCAAATTGGCATCAAATGCCGCATGATGAATTTTCGAAAGCGGAAGGCCGTTTTGGACGATCGGTTGTCCGAGTTCTTCGTCTTTGTCTGGCATAATGTGGGCAGCGTCGAGCAGTCGTGCTTCCGGCAATCCGGTAATTGCACACTTATTGCCGTAGGCGCTTAGAATTGCCTCACGGAACGTGGCTTGATGAAGACGCTGTCGGACCAGCCGCAAACCGTATCGTCGCTCCGGTGCATCTGGAATGGACCAATCCTTGTTCGTTGTGGCTGGAGCGCCGAAGGCAAGGCGTACCTTCAAATCCGTTGCTGACCATTCGGCGACATAAGTAGGCCAGATGAATGTGTAGCGCTGAGGCGCCACACCAAGGAAGTAGAGGATAGGAATCTGACCATCTCGTGCTTCGCGCAGCCACCGATTGTCAGCAGCACCTGCGTCCGTACCCATGAACGCATAGTCAATGAGCTCATCGCCACGTTCAATTTGTGCATGAACCTTGCGTTGATCGTCATACCAGACACGCGCGCCAGTTCGCGGATAGACGGTCCGCACACTGAGCAAATACTTCATGGACGCCGGCTTGAATATTCCGCGCTGGGGGTTGATCAGCGGAACGCGCTGCCCGTCTACAAGGAATCCCGCCCGTAGGTCGTCTGCCGTGATTACCCCACCAGCGCTCGCACGTTGGATGTGCTCGACGGCTGCCAATCGAATGCGCGCATCTATCGGAGCTTCACTCATGGCGTCGTCCAGTCGGCAGCAAAAGCCCGGTTACGAGAGAAGCGTTCATCCCAGATACCTGTGCTCTCGATGCCACGACAGGGCGTCGGCTGACGGCGCAGCATGTCGGTTCTTGGGAGGGCGAATGGGCGTTCCGTGAAGATCATAGTAGTGCCGACCGTTATCGAAATCAGCTTTCAGACGACCACTGACCTCGAACCGGCCATCCGGTGAGACCGTCACATATCCGAGGTCGAAAAGCCGATGGATGTCAGTGCGAAGGAGCAAACCGTTCGAAGCTGCGTGCTCTCCGCCAGCCTCAAAAGCATGGATGTGGGCGGCATCCAAAATCGGCAGGGTCTTTTCACCCGAGACAGCGCAACGGCGTTCATAGTTATCGGTGATCGTCAGGCGAAACGCGCCCTGCCCTAATCTCGGCTTGATCAGCGTCGGATTGCCGAAGCGCTCAGCCATGACCGGCTCTGTATTGCGAATCTCAGGAACCGAGTTCAATCGATCTGTGACTGCGGACCATAGATATTGCCCATCCCCTTCCTCCGCGTTGAATCCCTTACCGGTCACGATGTTTGGCGACCAGCTCTCCGGAACAGGCAGCCAGAGCTCTTTCGGCCAAAAGAACGGCTGGGTCAGTATCCGACAACCGATGACGGGATCCTGTCGATCGTCCAGGGCAATCGGATCGCGGCGATAGCTCGCAATTCGCGCCCGCATTTCAGAGCGACTGGAAACGCCATTCTTAAGGCCAAAGGCTTCCCAGGCCAGAGACAGCGGCGCGATTGACGCGTGACCGAAGATGCCGCCGCCAACGATGAAGTTGTTTGGCGAATGCAGCTTGAAGAGGAATAGTTCGCCGGGCTGAAGCGCCCGAAACTGCGTCGTCCCGCTGGGTTGCCAGAAATTGACTTCGTCATGTGGAACAGAGGCGCTCAACTGATCGAACCAGGCCTTGTCCGTAACGCCGACGAAGAGACGGACCATGGTCTAGCCTCTCAGCTCGGCTGTGTTTTGAAGCGCCGACGTTCTGGCAATCCACGTTGTCAGTGCCGCAGCCCGAGAGCCAACTACTGCGGACCATAGCTTACAGATCGTCGTCGTCTTGTTCCTTTTCACTTCGGCGTTCCTCACGCGTCCACCGTGCCTCATGTCGTGAGCACCCGCCTGAGATCAGACAACAGCTTTTCGCGCCGGCCCTCCGAAAGTTTGGCCAAGTTGTCGACCTTCCAGCGCACCGCCGGCAAGTCCGCGGCTCCAGGCACGCCTAGCAAGTCCCACTCTGGCTCGCCGGCCTTGAAGGAGAGAAGAAAGCGCCGGTGCTCGGCAGGCATCTTGCCAACGACCTCGGCGATTAGAGCTTCACGAGCATCGTACAGCGCCTCCAGGGTCACGGGCTCTTCCGTCATGCCGGCAAACCCCGCATCAAACTCGTGGCGCAAGTCCTTGCGCGTCGGCGCCAAGACCTCGCCCATCGGCCTGTTGTGGCTCAGGATGTAGACGATGAAGGCACGCCGCAGCTCATCGGATATTCCCTCATTCGCGAGCAGATCCCTGACATCGAACAAATCTCGCGGATGCTGCCGATCCAAGGCGGCGACGATCTTGCCGGCGTAGAGGTCCGGGAAGGACACAACGGGCACCTCGGCATATCCGAAGAGCTCTTCGACCCGGTCGCAAACCGCCCGTGTCTCGGGAGAATAGACGCAGCCACGAATGACAGGCGTCACCTCGATCTTGATCTGCACACCGTCGGAGGTAACCAGCACCTTTGTTGCAGCGCCTTCGCTGTGCAGCGGCACGGCCTGGGTGCGGCTGCGCGGTACATTCTCGGCTATTCGGGCAGCAATCCGTCGTATGGCGGCATCGATATTGGCGAGAGAAGTCGCGCGATCTTCGACCGGCAGATAAGTCAGATCGATATCGACCGACAGACGTGGAAGGTCTCTAACGAAAAGATTGATGGCCGTGCCACCCTTCAATGCAAAGACGTTCTCCTCTGCAACGAGCGGGAGAACTCGAACGAGGAGGCTGACTTGCGCGCGATAGGCTTCAGACGCCGGCATCGAGTGTCTCCGGCACAGTGATCTGATACTTGCTGTCCAGCCGACCGCCGACCACGATCTGGCGCTTGCCACGACCGAGGTCGATACGTTTGAGATCGAGCCGGCCGAACCATGGATGGGCGTGCCGCTCGGCGAACCAGAGGAACAGCCGCTTCACCTTCACGCTGCGGCACGCTTCCAGCACGGCCTGAACCCGCTTCGGGCTTAGAGTGCGAACCGACTCCATTAGGACGTCCGCTTGATGGAAGGTCTCCCGGGATGGGAGCAGGTCGAGAAGCTCGCAAAATGCTCGCTCCGGCGCGGAGACATCAAGCTCCCACCCCCAGTGTCCCCATGCCAGGCGCATCCTTCCAGGTGCCTCGGCATCAAAGAGCTTGTCTGCCTTATGTTCGACGAACTGAGCGTCGGTCGGTATCCGCTCTACCCAGCCAGGCAGACTGCCATAGGCATACAGATGGATTTCTGGCTTGCCCGAAAAGCGGAGGTAGTGCGTCAGGCCTTGTAGCTCGAGGGCACTGCGGCCACCGACGTGCACGGATTTATCCAGAAGTCGTTGGAGCGAGATGATCACGCGCTGCCAGGCTATCGCCTGATCAGCGTTACCGGTTGGCCGCTGATAGACGCCACGAACGACACCTTCGAGCCAGCCCTGCGCCACATACTTTTCGCGCCACTGCCGACGGTAGCCGTGTTTTTCCAGCCAAGCGGTGTCAACCACCAGCCCCTCAGGGAGCAGGCGATGAAGTTGGTTTATCTTTTCGTTCTTTTGACCTACCATTAGTGGGCTAAAATAGCACGAGTCCAAACCGCGAGACAAGTTCGAGAATTCGTATTTTCGACCCATCAATGGTAGGCATAAACGCGCAATATTCAAACCACCAAGACACAACGAACCTGGAGGAGGAAATGGCCAAGCTGCCGAAATTGACGCTTACGCATAACGAGAAGAAAGATCGCTGGGATTTGACCAAAGATGGCGCGAGTCGTCCTGCGGCGAGCTTCGACACCAAATCTGATGCGACCAAAGGCGGCGCCCTCGAGAAGGCTGTCGGCAAGGATGGAGGATCGGTCAAGATCCAGAAGGTCGACGGTCAATTTCAAGAAGAGCGGACTTATCCGCGTGCTGCCGATCCCAAGAAATCGCCGGGCTAATTCGTATCCACCTCTCGGCACTTCAACGAAAGCAACCCGCATGCCTCGCACGATCGACGAAGTCATGGCCGATCTTCCACCGACCCGGCAGGAAGAAATCGAGAGGCGATATCACGCGTTGCGTCGAACTCTGCCGTTCCCGCAGCGCGACAAAGCGCCAGACGACCCGCCTGCGGCCAAAAGCATCGGACCTCGCCTGCCGCGCCATCAATAACCTATCGAGACTTCCTCACTCTCGCCAGCCTACCGCCGCGAGGGCGTGAAGCCGTGATCGTCATCGTCACCAAATAGGCGCTCCGCCTCGAAGCGATCCTCGATCGCCCGCGGAGACAAGCGAGCCTCGCGCTGCGCCAAGTGCTCTGTGGTCCAAGCCAGAAACGCCGACAATCTGGGGCTCGGTTCGGCCGAAACCTCTTCCGTGAGCATGGCGATGAGACGACGTAGTCGGTCCAGTTCATCAAGTTCGGAGAGAAGCGCGCTCAGTCCGGTGGTGCGGCGATCCTGAATGTGTTTGACGCGCGCAGCTAGTTCGCGGCGACGACGCTCCTCCTCAATCCTCCGCTGCTCTACCTCCCGCCTGAGCCGTTCTTCAGTTTTCGCCGCAGCAAGCACTGCAAGCCCTACAGCGATGTCGCTGGCCATATTCTCCAGCCGCTGAACCTTGGCGTCGCGGAAACTGCGGCGCGGCGCGGCCCCCCGGAAAACATACACCTGCTCGAACTCAAACGAGAGCTGGCCGGTCGGATGATGGTCCCATTCCGGAAAGCGAGGCCTGTCGGAGAATAGGTCATCCCAAGAGTTATGCCGTGCCGCACGATCCCTTTTTCGTTCCCAAGCCTCCTCCTTGGCTCGCTCAGCATCCGTCAGAACATGCTTTTCTCGCCTGATCGATTCTGCGATTGAGAAGCCGACAGTCTCAGTTTTGGATTTGAACTTCGCCAAGCCCTCGCCTGCGACGAGCTCAAAGCCCTGGAGTGATGCTGCCCGGATAATCCGCGGCAGCGCGATCGCAAGGCGGTCGATCGACAACGATGCCACCTCACACTTGATGAGCCCAGGCACGTCAGCAACAACGATACCGATATCGGATGGCTTCGCTTTTCTGAGGCCCGCGAGCGTCCGCTCGATGATCGGGTGCGGCGGGGCTGCCTGGCTATCATCACCTTCAGACGCAAGGATACGTGCCTGTTCGCGCACGCCCGCAAGTGCGGCGGCTTCGCGGCTCAGATCCGCATTGGCAATTGTGATCCCATGGGCACTCCCTGCCTTGGCTTTCGGCAGCGGCGTTTGCTTCACCTTCTTCCCGGCAGCCTTCTTTGCCCACCAGCCAAGAGGCGGATTAGGGATGTCATGCTTCCTACAAATCTTATGAAGCGCGACATCAGAGATCGCGAACTCCTTCGCTAGATGCGTCAGCGGCTTCGACCAGACCAATTCATAAAACTCTTCACGCGTAAAAACTCGTGCCACAGCGATCCTTTCGATGTTCAGCTTGTCTTACCGCACATCGGCCGGCGACCTTCTAAGTCGTCGATGCCAAACGCAGCGGAATCAATTCTGCTCATCAATTCATGTGACCGCAGGCCTTTGTGCAACAGCCCGTTGCACAATGATCGAAGCCTTGGAGAATTTGTGTCTATTTCTGTTTATTTAACTCTGGAAGAAGTTGTCGAACGCTATCGAAATCAAGTTAGCGAGGGCACGTTGCGCAACTGGCGATCGAAGAGGATCGGGCCGTCATTCATTAAAATCGGCAAAGCGATCCTCTATCCAACTGAGGAGCTGGAGCGCTGGGATCGCTCAAACCTGGTTTCCTGTAGACGCATGCCAATTGCACCCTTCGATAAGACGGAGGATTGAAGTGGACTGAATGAGCAGGGTTGACCTTGAATTGATGGTAGACGCCGCCTGCATGGTATCCGTCAAAGGTCGGGTCAGCCCTGGTTCTGATCTGCGCTCGCCTAAAGGCGGAGCTTGACCGTGCGGAATTCGTGCAACAGCATGCGAATCTGGGCTCCTGAAGTATTGCCCGGATTGTAACGGGATTACCACGATTTGGCGCACGTTACAGATACCAGATACCGGCACCATCTCATCTCGATGATATGGCAACATATTGGAAAACAAGACTTTTTCTGATTGAATAGGTTGATGCACAACCACCCCTCCGGCGATCCCACGCCATCGCGCGCCGACATCGACATGACGAAGGTGATCATCGATGCGGCCAAGGCGCTCGATATCACCGTCCACGACCACGTCATCATCGGCAAGGATGGCCATGTCAGTCTGAAAGGGCTGAAGCTGATCTGAACAAACACTGCGGCCGGTCGCCGACGAGATGCAGAGCCCCGGCGCGTCGATCATGCCCCGGTCCATCCCGCGAGAAGACTGAGGAATGCTGGAGTTGACAGCAGTCGGTGGTGCGGGATTGTATGCAGTCCTGCACCACCAAAGCCTGGACAATGCCCGCCCGAAATACCGAGAAGATGAAGCTCCATGACGATCCGCAGCGGCAACACCGATCGATCGACCCGGCTCTGCCGCGACGTGCTCTGCCTCGATGACTTTGAAATAAAGGCGCGGCGACATCTGCCAAAGCCCCTGTTCGGTTATATCGCAGGCGCAACCGAGACGAATGCGTCGCTACGGCTTAACGCAGAGGCTTTCCAGGGCTATGCCTTCCGGCCTCGTGTCCTTCGGGACGTCTCGAAACGCAGCACCCAGACGAGCCTCTTCGGCAAGACCCATGCCGCACCATTCGGCATCGCGCCGATGGGTATCAGCGCGCTGATGGCCTATCGAGGTGACATTGTGCTGGCGCAAGGAGCGGATCAATCGGGAATCCCGATGATCATAAGCGGTTCATCGCTTATCCCTTTGGAAGAGATCGCTGCGGTTTCGCCGCAAGCATGGTTTCAGGCCTATCTGCCCGGCGAACCCGACCGTATCGACGCTCTCATCGATCGCGTCGGCGCGGCCGGTTTGCAGACACTTCTGCTGACCGTGGACACAGCCACGCTGCCAAATCGTGAAAACAATGTAAGGGCCGGATTTTCGACGCCTCTGCGTCCCGGTCTCCGCCTGGCATGGCAGGGCATCTCGCACCCGCGCTGGACCACCGGCACATTCCTGCGCACGATCGTCCGGCACGGCATTCCGCATTTTGAAAATTCCTATGCCACAAGAGGCGCGCCGATCATCTCCTCGAATGTGACGCGCGACTTCGGCAGGCGCGACCACCTCAACTGGAACCATCTGGAGCGGATACGCAACAGGTGGTCCGGCAAACTCGTGGTCAAGGGGATCATGCATCCTGACGACGCGGCCCGGGCTGTCGACACCGGAGCGGATGGAGTGATCGTCTCCAACCATGGCGGCCGCCAGCTCGATGGTACCGCATCTCCCCTTCAGGTCCTTCCGGAGATTGCGTCCCGTGTTGGAGACAGCGTTGCCGTCATGGTCGATGGCGGTTTCAGGCGTGGAACTGATATCATGAAGGCCCTCGCGCTCGGGGCCTGTTTCGTGTTCGTGGGCAGGCCGTTCCTTTATGCCGCAGCCGTCGCGGGTCTACCGGGCGTGCTTAAGGCGGCCGATATTCTAAAGACGGAATTGCATAGCAATATGGCGTTGCTCGGCGTCACCAAAGTGAGCGATATTTCCGCGGACTACATCACCCGCGCATGAAATGCCGTCGCGCCGTCGAGCATGGCAAGCGCTGCCTGCCGGTCAGCTACGACCCATGGTGTAAAGCTGTTTCCCGAAGGGCTCACTTGCCCGAAAAAGCACCCGTCAGGACCAATCAGGCCGCCGTAAAACAATCTGTAACATTGACCGGCTAACGATGGACGAGCGACATTTTGCGTTGCAAAATGATTCCTTTCCAATCCGGGGCTTGATGATGTTTCAGTACGATCTCGTTGTGGTGGGTAGCGGTCCCGCAGGGCGCCGCGGCGCGATCCAGGCTGCGAAACTCGGCAAGAAAGTGCTCGTCATCGAGCAGGGCAAACGCGTCGGCGGCGTGTCGGTCCACACCGGCACAATTCCCTCGAAGACGCTGCGCGAGACTGCGCTCAACCTTTCCGGCTGGCGTGAACGCGGCTTTTACGGGCGGGCCTACCGCGTCAAGCAGGAGATTAGCGCCGAAGACCTGCGTCGTCGCCTGCTGATCACCCTCGACCATGAGGTCGAGGTGCTGGAGCACCAGTTCGCCCGCAACCGCGTACAGCATATTCGCGGCAAGGCGAGTTTCATCGATGCGTCGACGCTGCAAGTGATCAAGGATGACGGCGAGACCACGCAGGTCACCGGCGCCAGCGTGCTGCTTGCCGTCGGCACAAAGCCGTTCCGCCCCGATTACATCCCCTTCGACGGCAAGACCGTTCTCGACAGCGACGAACTGCTCGACATACAGGACTTGCCGCGATCGATGGTCGTCATCGGCGCCGGCGTCATCGGCATCGAATATGCGACGATCTTCAGCGCGCTCGACACCGCCGTCACCGTCATCGACCCGAAGGCGACGATGCTCGACTTCATCGACAAGGAAATCATCGAGGATTTTACCTACCAGCTGCGCGACCGCAACATGAAGCTGCTGCTCGGCCAGAAGGCCGACAAGGTGGAGACGCTTGAAAACGGCAAGGTCGAGCTGACGCTCGACAGTGGCCGGCGCCTGACGACCGACATGGTGCTGTTCGCCGCCGGCCGCATGGGCGCGACCGACACGCTGAACCTTCCCGCCATCGGCCTCGAAGCCGACAGCCGCGGCCGTCTCAAGGTCAATCCGGAAACGTTCCAGACATCGGTTGCCAACGTCTATGCTGCCGGCGACGTCGTCGGCTTTCCGAGCCTTGCCTCTACCTCGATGGAACAGGGCCGCATCGCCGCCCGCGTCGCAATCGGCGCGGTCGCCAAGGAACCGCCGAAATATTTCCCCTACGGCATCTATGCCGTGCCGGAGATTTCGACCTGCGGCCTGACCGAAGAAGAGATGAAGGAGCGTGGCATTCCCTATGAATGCGGCATCGCCCGCTTCCGCGAAACCTCGCGCGGTCACATCATGGGCCTCGACACCGGGCTTCTGAAGCTGATCTTCTCGCTGAAGACGCGACGCCTGCTCGGCGTGCATATCGTCGGCGAAGGCGCCACCGAACTGGTGCATATTGGCCAGGCCGTGCTTAATCTCAAAGGGACCGTCGAATATTTCGTCGAGAACACCTTCAACTATCCGACGCTCGCCGAAGCCTACAAGATCGCCGGCCTCGATGCCTGGAACCGGATGGGCGACATCAAGTCGGAGCTCTAAAGTCCGTCGCATCGTCGAGGGAACTGCCGTCTAGAGCAATTCCAAGAAAAGTGTGAAGCGGTTTTCCGTCCGGAATTGCGTAAAAACAAAAGGATAGAGCGGTTCTGCGCTTCCGCTAAAAAGCTGAACCGCTCTAAGTCCGGCCGCCAAAACGGAGCCGTATCGTGTTGCGCATCATTTCATTGAACGCATGGGGCGGTAGGCTGCACGAGGCCTTGATTACCACGTCACCGAGGCAGATCCGGATGTGCTGTGCCTGCAGGAGGTTTTGCGCGCACCCGGCACCCGCTCAGGCTGGTCGATCTATCGGGATGGTGATGTCGAGTTGCCGCAGCGCTTCAATCTCTTTACCGAGATCAGCACCGCCCTGCCCCGGCCACGATGGCTTCTTCTGCCCGACATCGAGAGGCGAACTCTTCGACGGCGATACCGCCATCGTCGCCGAATTCGGGCTGGCGACTTTCGTGCGCAAAACGCATTCCGTCATCGCCCAAGGGCTGGACTTCGTGCATGGCCGTTTTTCCGCTGATGGCTGGGGCGAACATCCGCGGCAGCGAAACGCCCATTGCATCCGTCTCTTCAGCCATGAGCACACTTCTACCTTGACCATCGCCCACATGCATGGCCTGCGCGATCCCGCAGGCAAGGGCGACACCCCGGCGCGCGACGACCAGGCCGTAGCACTGGTAAAGCTCATTGAGCGCGTCTGGCCCGGCGACGAAGGGCTCGTCGTCTGCGGCGATTTCAACGTGCTGCCTGACAGCGCGACCTTTGCGATTCTCGCCAGGCTCGGGCTTTCCGATCTCGTCACCGGAAACGGCCTTGTAGACACGCGAACCTCCTACTATTTGAAGCAGGGCCGCTTTGCCGACTACATGCTAGTTACACCGGGGGTGAATGTTGCCAAATTCGAAGTGGTCGACGCACCCGAGATCTCCGACCACCGCGCATTGCTGCTCGATCTCGGGTAGTATATTGAGGAATGATAAGTTGCGCGAAGCGTTTGCGCGACGTGCCGTGTTTTTACGCCTTAGTTTGAACCCTCATAAATGGCATTGATATGCCGTGCCTGATATATGCCTTCAACGCCATTTTGCCCTCGGGCAAAAGCTTCTAAAGAAAGATAGATACTCTTGTCCCATGTCTTGGAAGCTCCGCGCAGACGTTTTCAGCTGATCCTGATCAAGCCGTCGCATTATGACGATGACGGCTACGTCATCCGCTGGTGGCGGGCGATGATCCCCTCCAATTCGCTGGCGGCGCTCTACGGCATTGCCGCCGAATGCGCCGAGCGCAAGGTGCTCGGAGACGATACGGCGATCGACATCACCGTGATCGACGAGACCAACACGCGAATCGATGTCGCCGGACTGCTGGCGCAGTTCAAGCGTCACGACAATTTCGGCATGATCGCGCTCGTCGGCGTCCAGACCAACCAATATCCGCGCGCCCTTGATATCGCCCGTCCCTTCCGCGATGCCGGGCTGCCGGTTTCGATCGGCGGCTTCCATGTTTCCGGCTGCCTGTCGATGCTGGACGGCAAGGCGGTCGGGCTCGACGCCTGCCGCGACATGGGCATCTCAATGTTTGCCGGCGAGGCCGAGGGCCGGCTCGACATGGTGCTGCGCGATGCCGCCGCCGGCGAGCTGAAGCCGCTCTATAATTTCATGAACGACCTTCCCGGCATCGGCGGCACGCCGGTTCCCTTCCTGCCGAAGGACAATATCCAGCGCACGCTCGGGCTCAGCACCAGCTTCGATGCCGGGCGTGGCTGTCCCTATCAGTGCTCGTTCTGCACCATCATCAACGTGCAGGGACGCAAGTCACGCTTCCGTTCGGCCGACGACGTCGAAAAGCTGGTGCGGATGAACTGGGCCCAGGGCATCCACAAATTCTTCATCACCGACGACAATTTCGCCCGCAACAAGGATTGGGAAGCGATCTTCGACCGGTTGATCGAACTCAAGGAGCGGGACGGCATTCCGCTGGGCCTGATGATCCAGGTCGATACGCTCTGCCACAAGATCCCTAATTTCATCGAGAAATCCCGGCGCGCCGGCGTCACCCGCGTCTTCATCGGCCTCGAAAACGTCAATCCGGACAATCTGACCGCCGCCAAGAAGAACCAGAACAAGATCACCGAATATCGCAAGATGCTGCTCGCCTGGAAGGCACAGGGCATCATGACGCTTGCCGGTTATATCCTGGGCTTCCCTGCCGATACGCCGGAATCGATCCGCCGCGACATCGCAATCATCCAGGACGAGCTGCCGCTCGACGTCATCGAATTCTTCATCCTGACGCCGCTGCCCGGCTCCGAGGACCATCAGGTCCTGTGGAAGAAGGGCATCGAGATGGATGCCGATCTCAACATCTATGATGTCGAGCACGTCTGCACCGCGCATCCCAAAATGAGCAAGCAGGAATGGGAAGACATCTACCACGAGGCCTGGGCCCTCTATTATTCGCCCAAACACATGAAGACGCTGCTGCGCCGCGCCGTGGCGACCGGGGTACCGCTCGCAAGGCTCGTCAAGGTTCTCGTCTCCTTCGCCACCACCGTGCCGCTGGAAAACGTGCATCCGCTGCAAAGCGGCCTGCTGCGCCTGAAGACGCCGTCGGAGCGTCGCCCGGACCTGCCGCGCGAGAATCCGCTGGTCTTCTGGCCGCGCTTTGCCTGGGAAACCTTCCGCAAACATGCTTCGCTCGCCGGCACGATCATTGGCCTGACGATTTCGGCGTTCTTGATTTCAAGGGACGCGAAGTCGAAGACCTATATGGACCAGGCTCTGACGCCGGTCGCCGACGACGAAGAGGAAACGCTCCACCTCTTCACACAGACCGCCGGCGGCGCCGCAGCCGTGAGCCATGTCAGGAAAGTCGCGCAACTGACAGCGCATTGAGCAGTAATTCTTGAACGGCTGCTAACGCCCGAACACATGGGCGGCATCAAACTCCAAGCCAATGCATGGCGCTAAAGCGCCTCGCATGAATCAAGTTTGCCAACGCGCTTTGAAGGCTCCGACCTTGGCGGCCGTTTAAGAGACTTGGATCATCTTGGTCGTCTCGGCCACTTGCAGCGTGTCGACGAATTCGACGATCTTAACCGGTTTCCCATCTCGGAAATGGATCTGGTCGACGAATTCCGTATGGAAGCTCACGCCCGATGGGATGTGCCTGACCTCGCCTTCGCGGTGGGCAAAGACCATCTGCTCATCTTCGTCCACATAGATGCCGGCCGTCCTGACATTCGATAGATCCCACACTGTGATAAGCTGCGTTATCGCTTGGCGAAAAGCATGCCCGCTCGATTCAGTCGAAAAAGGCGCCAGCCGTGTATTGCCGACCATGCGGAAGGTGCAATCCTCGCCGATCAGCGCCAACGTGCCCTCGATGTCGCCGCGGTCACGCACCGTATAGATTTCTTCCACGAGCTTCTTCATGTCATGTTTTGAAGTCATTTTCAGGTCCTCCCACCATGCGCGAAATCTGCATCGAATTATACTTCAATGCAACTCTTTGTTGTTGCGGTTGAACGCAACGCGATAGTGGAGAGTCAGCGAGAATGAACTGACCGGGATAATGGAAAAGGCCCCGCACGATGGCGAGGCCTTCAAAACTTCTGAACTGAAAAGCGATTATTCGGCGCTTTCGTCAGCTGCCTTCTTTTTCGGAGCAGCCTTCTTCTTCGGTGCGGCTTCTTCGCCTTCACCTGCGTCAGCTGCTTCGGCCTTGGCGGCAGCCTTCTTCTTCGGTGCGGCCTTCTTGGCCTCGGTCTTCGCTTCGCCTTCTTCCTCGGCAAGCAGCTCTTCCTTCGTCACCTTCTTGTCGGTGACGTCGATTTCGGTCAGCAGGTGATCGATGACCTTCTCTTCGAAGATTGGTGCACGGATCGAAGCGGCGGCACCCGGCTGGCTGCGGAAGAATTCGAGGATCTGCTTTTCCTGGCCCGGATACTGTCGCAACTGATCGTAGATGGCACGCTGCATCTCGTCTTCGCTGACTTCGACGCCGGCCTTTTCGCCGATTTCGGAGAGAACGAGACCGAGGCGAACGCGGCGCTCGGCGAGCGTCTTGTATTCCTCGCGAGCCTTTTCCTCGGTCGTGTCTTCGTCCTCGAAGGTCTTGCCGGACTGGGCGAGGTCGTTGTTCACCTGGCTCCAGATGCCGTTATATTCGGCTTCGACGAGCGAATTCGGGGTCTCGAACTTGTACATCTCGTCGAGTTGGTCGAGGATCTGACGCTTCAGCTTCTGGCGGGTCAGCGAACCGTACTGCGATTCGATCTGGCCACGGACGATTTCCTTGAGACGATCAGCGGATTCGATTCCGAGCTTGGAGGCGAGTTCGTCGTTGATCTCGACATCGGCAGGTGCGGCGACCTCCTTGACGGTGACGTCAAAGGTCGCTTCCTTGCCGGCGAGGTTCTTGGCCGGGTAGTCGGCCGGGAAGGTCACGGTGATGGTTTTCTCGTCGCCGGCCTTGGCGCCGACGAGCTGGTCTTCGAAGCCCGGAATGAAGCGGCCGGAACCGAGCACCAGCTCGGCGCCCTGGTCGGTGCCGCCTTCGAAGGCTTCGCCGTCAACCTTGCCGACATAATCCATGGTGATGCGGTCGCCGTTCGCGGCCTTGCCGGTCTTGGTCTCGTAGGCGCGGGCGCTTTCGGCGACCTTCAGGACCTGCTCGTTGACTTCGTCGTCCGAGATGTCGATGACTTCGCGCGTGACCTTGATGCCTTTGACCGACTTCAGTTCGATCGGCGGCAGAACTTCATAGGAGAGCGTGAATTCGAAATCCTGCTCGGCAGCGAGGATCTTGTCGGCTTCGTCCTTGTCTTCCGTCATGGCGATTTCCGGCTGCGTGGCCGACTTCTCGCCGCGGCTGGACAGGATGGCGGCCGGCTGCTCGCGGACGATCTCGTTGACGAGGTCGGCCATGATCGACTTGCCGTAGACCTTCTTCAGGTGAGCAGCGGGTACCTTGCCCGGACGGAAACCGTTGATGCGAACCTTGTCCTTCACATCGGCAAGACGCTCATTCATCTTGTCTTGCATGTCCTTGGCCGGGATAACGACCTTGATTTCGCGCTTCAGCCCTTCAGCGAGCGTTTCGATAACCTGCATGTCTTCCTACCTTCATTTCGTGGCGGCCGTGCCCAGACGCCGTTCGTTTCGATGAGCACGACGCCGGCGATCCTGCCGCGCGTGGCTTTTCCCAATTCCTGTATCATTCCGCCCAAAAGGGGAACGGCACTCGCGTCCGGGTATTCGGGACAACTTTCGGCTGCCCTAGGCCAACCGATTTCAGTCTCCCGCCTGCAAACAGCTTGGTGCGGGTAGAGAGACTTGAACTCCCACGCCTTGCGGCACCAGAACCTAAATCTGGCGTGTCTACCAATTTCACCATACCCGCGTTCACAAAACCGCATGCCTATGCCTGCGCATGAGGCCTTCCGGAGCGCGGCGTCTCTATATCACCCGATTTGGTCGAGGCAAAGGAAAAATGAACGGCAAATGACAGGGGACTTGCTGCCCTGGAGCCGCGCTCCTGCGAAGTGCCGTCGGATCAGTAAAGCGGCTCGTCGTAAACGGGCTTGCCGTCAACCAGAAGGCTGCGGATCTGTGCGCTTCCATCAGGGGAGATACGCACTGCGATGGCGACGTTGCCGTCATTGCGGGCCTCCTCGATCGGCTTGCCCTCGCCTTCAGGAACGTAGTAGCGCTCAATGCCGTATTCGACACGCATGCTGTCGCCGGCGGCAAGGCCGCCACTATAAAATGGCTGGCTGCGCAGGATCACGGTCTCCGGCTGCGGAGGCAGTTCGTGAAAGGACGATTCGGTCACCGTCCAGAAACCGTCCTCCTGCTTCTTCAACCGGACCCATAGCACCCGCTCGCCGGCCTCGGCCGGAATGCCGCCGGAAACCGTCTGCACCGGCACCGAGGAAATGTCGTAGCTCAAGACGACATAGTCGCCGCGCAGGAAATCGCGCGGATCGACGGGCGCCGTCTTCAGCAGCACCTCAGCGCCATCGCTGAGGATCGACGCCCGGCTCTGGATGATCGTGCCGAGGATAAGGGTCTGCAGACCGGCGACGATAATGGCCGAAAGCAGGTAGCCCCTGCCGGATTGCAGTTTTGCCATGAACGAGTTCATGCCCGCTCCCCCTGTGCATTCGCCGAAAAACGCCGTTCAAGACGGATGACCATCCAGGCGACAAGTGCCACCACGAGGCCGGAGAAGAGGAAGAGGCTCGACGTGCCGAGGATCGAGCCGACGGTGACGGAGGCGAGATAGAGCATCTCCGCGGCAAAGGTTGCGTAGGCGAGATATCGCACCGCGCCATTATCCCTGCCACGCAGGACGATTGCCAGCACGGAAGCGGCAAGCGTCGCCACTCCGAGCACCACCAGCCCCCAGCCGTCCTCGATCTCGATATGCAGCAGCAGGAAGCCGATTACGGCGACGAGGAAGCTGTAGAAGGCAGGAGCCGCACCTGCGCTTCTGACCAAGGAGGCAATAGGCCGGAGCGGCAACGCCGTCAGGACGAAGGCCGCCATGCCGCCGATCGCAAAGGCAAGCGCCACGGCGATCTCCTCATAAAGAGTATAGAGCCAGGCAAGCCAGCCGATCAGCAGCAGATAGGCCAGGTGGCGGGCCCGCTCGGCGCCGGTATAGCGCACCAACCCGATGACGATCACCGCCATGACGGGCGCCATCCAGGGATCGAACCCTATCCAATGCGTATCGTAATTCTCAAGATAGACGGCAAACGACGCCCAGGAGAGGAAGCCGGCGACAACGGCCACGGCGCCCGAACGGAACAGGATCGCCGAGATCGTCGCAATCGCGAACCACAGATACATCACCGTCTGCTCGTCGCCGGAGAGGTGATACATCTGCCCGACCAGCGAGATGGCGCCGCCGAAACTCATCGCGCCGATGACCAGCAAGCCGCCTGCGGCGGCTGTCGCACCGCGGGCAAGCATCCGGGCGGCGGCAATATGCACCACCCAGATCAGGGCAAGGATGCCCCCCACGCGCACCAGGCGCGGGATGGCCTCCCAGTTGGAGGCGACGACCAGCAGGATGGCAGCTGCAAGCAGCACCGCCGCCAGCGCCATCAGCACCCTGCCGAGGCTGAAGCTTGCCGGGCGGCTGTCATATTCGGCGAGAAGCGCGCCTGCCGTTTCCTGCCCGAGCAGGCCCTTGCCCACCCAGAGCGAGAGATCCCGCTCCAATCTGCCACGATACATGCTCAACCCCTCGATTTCCGTAACGCCGACTGCAGCGCTGCGGGCTCACGCCGTTATAGACGCAGCACGGGTGTCCGCAAACGCTCCTGCGACAAATATACAAGTTCCTCATTGGTCTAAATAGTATCGAGTGTTAACCGGCCGCTAACGTCAGAAGCGCTAATATAAGCCTATGGACGGCGAGGTATGCGATCTTTGCATATCCCCCATGAATTTATTGCACTGCACAATACGCATTAGTCATACTATTGATCAACACATCGAGGCACGGGGATGGCGCCCCGGCCCGGCGTCAGCCGAACGCCCGCGGATGCGTTGTCCGTGACGAGATTCGCAGCCGCGCACTCCTCCTCCCAGCGCGCTGCGATAGACTGGCAACACTCCTCCTCCCAGTTGTCAGTCACCATAACACGCCCGCCGGATCCTCCCCCGGCGGGCGTTTTCACTTAGCCAAAGCTACATTAAAGCCTTGGCAGTGAGAGGATTCTCGTCGCGTGGCGCCATCAATGCCGCATTGTCGTCACAGCGCCCACCAACCCTGCGAGAGATGGGCGGCTTCCGATCCGAAACGGAACGCCTCTTTACAGCGGATGGACGGGCGGAACCATCGGAGCAAGCAGCGTTTGTCTGCAGCGGCACCCCTTCGTTCCTCAAAACCAAACTGCTTTCGCAAAAGTGATTCTGCCTATTCGTTGACCAAAAAGCGGTAAGTTTGCGTCAAATACCTCTTAAGCATTGCATACTTCGCATAGGTGATCTGAAAACTTGGCTGTTTTAGTCTTTCGCGTCGCAACATATATTCCGGTCATGAAATAGAGGTCAGCGCCGATCGGTGGCTGCTGGCGGATGAAACCCTCGGAAAGGGGCTTAACATGAACTTCTCTCGCTCTTTCAACAACTGGCGTAAGTATCGTCAGACCGTCACGGAACTCGGCCGCATGACCAACCGCGAATTGCACGATCTCGGCATCGACCGTTCGGACATCCATCGCGTTGCCCGTGAGGCTTCTTCCCGCTAATTCAAGGCGATCGCTGCTCCTCCCAAGCACGATTGTTCTCGATCGAAACGCCCGCTGTACCTACAGCGGGCGTTTTATTTTGTCTTCACGTGTGGCCGCGGCGATTGCATGTTTTTCCGCTTGGTTAGCCCGCTCAAAAAATATCCGCTGCTTAATTGAAGAGCATCATAGTGCACAATTGCATGGCAGACGCCTTTTATTTGCACTGCACAATCGGACAGTTCTCGCCTATATAAACATCAACCGCAGAGAGACAGGCGATCCCGCCGTCCCGCGGACATAGGAAGAAGACAATGAACCCGATCCGCATTGCAAGAAGCTGGCTCAGCTACCGTCGTACGCTCAATGAACTCGGCGGCCTTTCGAACCAGACCCTGTCCGACATCGGCGTTAGCCGCTACGACATCCGGAATATCGCATCCCGCTCGTTCCGCTAATAGCGAGTACGATGCTTCCAAGACGGCGCTCCAGGGCGCCGTTTTTGATTCCAGGGTGTTGGATCGCACCTGCCGACATGATATCAGCCCGGAATGAACACGATCTCTTCCTATTCCCCCATCCACGTCGTCGGCGGCGGGCTTGCCGGTTCGGAAGCCGCCTGGCAGATCGCCAGTTCCGGCGTTCCGGTCATCCTGCATGAAATGCGCGGAGTGCGCGGCACGGATGCGCACAAGACCGACAGTCTTGCCGAACTCGTCTGCTCCAACTCCTTCCGGTCCGATGATGCGACCAGCAATGCCGTCGGCGTCATCCATGCCGAGATGCGCATGGCGGGCTCGCTGATCATGGCCGCTGCCGACCGGTGCCAGGTACCGGCCGGTGGCGCGCTCGCCGTCGATCGCGACGGCTTCTCCGAGGCGGTGACCAAAGCGGTCCATGACCACCCGCTCATCACCGTCGTGCGTGAAGAGATCACCGGCCTGCCGCCAAAGGATTGGGATCTAGCCATCGTCGCCACCGGACCGCTGACGGCACCGTCGCTCGCGAGCGCCATCCAGACGGAAACCGGCGAGGATTCGCTCGCCTTCTTCGACGCTATCGCGCCGATCGTCTATCGCGAGAGCATCGACATGGATATCTGCTGGTATCAGTCGCGCTACGACAAGGTCGGGCCCGGCGGCACCGGCAAGGATTACATCAACTGCCCGATGGACGAGGCGCAGTACAATGCCTTCGTCGACGCGCTGATCGCGGGCGACACGGTCGGCTTCAAGGAATGGGAGGGCACGCCTTATTTCGACGGCTGCCTGCCGATCGAGGTGATGGCCGAACGCGGCCGCGAGACCCTGCGCCACGGGCCGATGAAGCCGATGGGGCTGACGAACGCGCATAATCCGACGGTCAAGGCCTATGCCGTCGTGCAGCTGCGGCAGGACAATGCACTCGGCACGCTCTATAATATGGTCGGCTTCCAGACGAAGCTGAAATATGGCGCGCAGGCGGAAATCTTCCGGATGATCCCGGGTCTGGAAAATGCCGAATTTGCCCGTCTCGGCGGTCTGCACCGCAACACCTATATCAACTCCCCCACCCTGCTCGACCCGTCGCTGACGCTGAAATCGCGGCCCGGCCTGCGCTTTGCCGGACAGATCACCGGCTGCGAGGGTTATGTGGAAAGCGCCAGCGTCGGGCTGATGGCCGGGCGTTTCGCCGCCGCCGAACGCAAGGGTGAGGCGATTTCGCTACCGCCGGCGACGACGGCGCTCGGCTCGCTGCTCGGGCATATTACCGGTGGGCACCTCGTCACCGACGAGGAGCCAGGCAAACGATCGTTCCAGCCGATGAACATCAATTTCGGGCTATTTCCGGAGCTCCAGCCGGGTTCGATCGTCAAGCCTGAAGGCGTCAAGCGCTTCCGCGGCAAGGACAAGACGATCATGAAGCGGCAGCTGATCGCGCGACGCGCGCTTGCCGACTGCGCGGCCTGGCTCGGTCAAGAATCGACGCTTGCCGAAAGCGCCTGACCGGCGTTTTCAAGCGCGTCGCATCGACCCCGGCTCATGCGACCGCTTGACGTCTTTGCTTTTATGCATGTCGTCCTCCCCAAAACCGCTGCACACTTTGGGCGACATACATTACTGCTTGTTCGCCGCCGAAATATTGCCAGGCGGCAGGTCCTTATCCGGCTCGGCGATATAATTGCCGAGCAGCCAGAGCGAAACCTCCGAGGCTTCCTTGGCGGAAGCGAATTCGAAATCGCCGTTGTGATGGGGTGCATCGAGGAAGTCGATCACCAGCCCCCTGCCCGTTTCAGAGCCGACTACTCGCACCCGACCCGGCTCGATCACGTGGCAGGAGAAATGGCGCGACATGTTGCGCATGAAGCCGGCCTTGTTGTCGTGCAGGCGCACAAAGACGGCCTGGCCGTTTGCCGTCGCCTGCAGCTGACGGATCGCCTCGTTCGGAAAGGCACGGCCGAACTCGATGATGGCGAGGCCCGTGTCATGCAGGCCATCTTCCTTGTTCTGTGCGGCCATCCGCGTTGCCACGAAAGCAAAGAAAATGACGATCGCGAAAAGGACGCACCAGACGATAATGCCCACGCCGAGTCTCCGTTCAAAGGGTAGCGGTGGAAGCCTTGTAACGCGCGAGACTTGCGCGAATTTGACCGAGATCAGATTTTTCGGCGTACGGCAGCCAGTCCCATTCGCAACTGGCGACGCCACTGCGGCGGCTGCAGCGGCCGGTCGAGCAGCAAGGCGCCGCGTTTCTGCGCCTTGATGAGCACCGATTCTGCAAGCGTCGCCGGCAGGAAGGCTGGAAAGACGGTCGGCGCAATCGGGCCCGCCGCCCTCGCCTTTGCCAGATGTTCGCGACCGAGGCCGGCGAAGGCCTCGATGGCGGCAGAGATGCGCGGCCTGTCTTCGCCGGCGAGGAAGGCATCGCGGTCGAGACCGGTGGCGGAAAGGATCTGCAGCGGAATATAGATCTGGCCGCGGCGGCGATGCAGCGGCATCAGCAGCAACAGCCCGGCGACCGCCTGGGCGACCCCGGCATGGCCGGCAGCGTCGGCCGAGCGTGCGGCTTCTTCCGGCGAAAGCACCAGGCTTGCGAGCTGAATCAGCGCCGATGCCGTTTCGCCGGCATAGCCTTCAAGCGAAAGACGTGTCTCCATCGGATCGTCATAGAGATCGAACGTACGGGCCTCGATCATGTCGATCAGCGTCTTGCGCGGCAGGCGGTGCGTTTCGATCGCGATCAGCAGGGCTGCGGCGACGGGATTGGCCGCCGTCGAGCCGTGTGCGCTGCCTTCCAGAAGATCGTGCCAATATTGCAGCCGCACCTCACCGGGCAACGGCTCGTGGACGAGATCGCGGATGCGGGCAAGCTCGGCATTGAAGGCGTAAAGAGCTGCGAGCGCGCCGCGCTTTTCCTCCGGCGACAGCAGACAGGCGAGATAGCGGTCGCGATCGCTGTCACGCAGCATCGCCAGGCAGATGTCCTGGTTGGTCGCAATATGCGCTTCAGTCATCGTCAGACCGCAATCAATGCCGCGGCGACGGCGCGCTGCTCAGCGAGCATGATATTGAAGGTGCGCACTGCAGCCCCGGTGCTCATCGGATCGGAGGAGATGCCGCGCGACTTCAGCGCGAGCCTCAATTCCTCGGGCAGACGGCGAAGCTCGGTTCCTGTGCCGACGAGCAGAACCTCGATATCGGCGGCCTCATCCAGCACCCGGCGAAAATTTTCAGGCGACAGCGGTTTCGACATGTCCATGTCCCAGCCATGAATGCCGGAGGGCAGGCAAAGGATCGAGCCGCGATGCGACATGTCGGCAAAACGAAAGCCGCAATTGCCGTATGCATCGATCGGAGCGCGCCCGGGGAAATGCGCGGCGCGGATTTCTATGCCTTTTGCCATGTTTTCAAACCACCGTGCCGGATTTTACACCAGCATCCGTCTTGTTGCTCTCTTCCCCGTCGGGCGCCTCCGGCCGCAGCCGAAAGACGATCAAGACAGGAGCGGCGATATAGATCGAAGAGAAGGTGCCGAGAGCGACGCCGAAGAGCATCGCAAAGGTGAAGGAACGGATGACTTCACCGCCGAAGAGAAAGAGCGCCAGCAAGGCGATCAACGTCGTCGCCGCGGTCAGAACGGTGCGCGACAGCGTCTGATTGATCGACGCATCGATCAGGATCGGCAGCGGCATCTTCTTGTATCGCTTGAGATTTTCGCGCATTCGGTCGTAGACCACGACCGTATCGTTCAGGGAATAACCGACGATAGTCAGCACGGCGGCGATGCTCGTCAGGTTGAACTCGATGCCGGTGAGGACGAAGAGACCGAGCATGATGATGACGTCGTGCAGCGTTGCAACGATGGCGCCGACCGCGAATTGCCATTCGAAGCGGATCCAGATGTAGATCAGGATCGCCGCAAGTGCTGCAAGCACGCCGAGGGTCGCCATCATCGTCAATTCGCCCGAGATGGCAGGGCCGACGACCTCGACGCGGCGGAAATCATAATCATCCTGGAGCTCGCCGCGCACCAGCGTCGCCGCAGACTGCTCGGCGTTCTCGCCGCCGCCCTGGGAAGCGATGCGGATCCGCGCGTTCGCCGGCCCGCCCGTGCGCTCGACGCTGATCTCACCGAGATTGAGATCATTGAGGCGCGAGTGGAGATCGGCAATGTCGGCATTGCCCTGCTTTGCCGTCACCTCGATGAGCGAGCCGCCGGTGAAATCAATGCCGAGATGCAGGCCGACGGTGGCAAAGGCGGCCATGGCGATCAGCGAGATCACCGCCGACGCCGTAAAGACATAACGGCGGATCCCCATGAAGCGGATATTGGCGTGTTCAAAAAGATGGGTCACCACGCTCTTCGGCAGATGCCGGGGATGGCGCCTTCTCAACCAGACGGCAACAATCGAGCGTGTCAGCGTGAAAGCCGTGAAAACGGTCGTCAGGATGCCGACCGCAAGCGTCACCGCGAAACCGCGGATGGATTCGCTGCCGAGGAAGAAGAGGATGATGGCGGCAATGAAGATCGTCACATTGGCATCGACGATCGTGGCGAATGCGCGCGAGAAACCGCGACCGGCGGCCTCTGCAAAGGAATGGGTGGTTTTTTCCTCTTCGCGGATACGCTCATAGATCAGAACGTTCGAGTCGACCGCCATGCCGACGATCAGCACGATGCCGGCAATCCCCGGCAAGGTCAGCGTCGCGCCGGCAAGGCTGAGCACCGCGACGATAAGGATCAGATTGAGGAAGAGCGATGCGACGGCGATGAGGCCGAGGATGCGATAGAGTGCGATCATCAATGCCGCGACCAATACGACGGCGACGAGGCCGGCAACAAGACCGTTGAAGATGGAATCGGCGCCGAATCTCGGGCTGACGCTGCGTTCCTCAACGCTGGTCAGCGTCGCCGGCAAGGCGCCGGCGCGCAGCATGATCGCAAGGTCGCGGACGCCATCCTCGGAGAAGTTTGCAGAAATCCTGCCCTGGCCGCCGGTGATTGCCGCATCGATGATCGGTGACGACATCACCTGGTCGTCGAAGACGATGGCAAGGTGCTTGCCGATATTCTGCCCCGTCGCCTGCGCCAGCCGCTGCGTGCCTTCCGCATCGAGACGATAGGCAATCGAGGTATCCTGCGTCTGTTGATCGACGACAGGCTCGATATCGACCATGTTGCTGCCGGTGATGAAAGCCGTGCGGTCGACGAGGTACGGCACCGGCGGATCGTCGAGCGAATAGAGCACCTGCGATGTCGCCGGCCAGCGGCCGTTCAACGCCTCCTGCCCCGACATGCTTTCGTCGATCAGATGAAAGGAAAGCTTGGCCGGCTGGTTGAGGATGTTCTTCAGCCGCTCAGCATCGACCGATCCCAGCACCTGTACGACGATCCGGTCGGCGCCATCGGGGCGAACGAGGAAATTATCATAGCCGAATCCGGCGATGCGGCGGCCAACGATATCGAGCGAGCGGGTCCGGGCGGAAGCGACATCAGCGGTAATGCCGGCGTCGGAAATCTGCAGCGAGAGCTGCCCCTGGTCGCCTTGTTGCAGCGTGACCTCAGGTCCTGAATGTCCGCCGGCCGTCGTCAAAGGCTTCAGGAGATCGACCGCCGCCTGTGTCTGGGCCGCATCGGTGATCCGGACGGTGACGGTCTGGTCATTGCCGGTCAGCCCGGTATAGCGGATGCCGGCGCCGCGCAGCGCGTTTCGTACATTCGCGACCACCTCTTCCAGGCGGTCCCTGACGACATCGGAACGCTCGACCTTCAGAACGATATGCGAGCCGCCCTGCAGGTCGAGACCAAGCACCACGCGGTCGTGCCGCAGCCAATCCGGCAGGGAGGATCGCTGCGCCTCAGTCAGCAGATTGGGCGCAGCCATGACGATGGCCGCAAACGCAACCAGCCAAATCAGAAGTGTTTTCCAACGGGAAAAATGCAACATTCTCTCGACGATCTTCCGATCCGGCGGTCCTGCCGTTATCGCTTGTTACGCCGCGTCGGCCTTGACCGGTTCACCCTTGACGCGAATTTCGGAGATGCCGCTGCGGACGATGCGCACGCGCACGCCGTCAGCGATCTCGACTTCGACTTCCTTTTCGTCGATCACCTTGGTGACCTTGCCGACGAGACCGCCGCCGGTGACGACCTGGTCGCCGCGACGGATCGCCTTCAGGGTTTCCTCACGCTTTTTTGCCTGTGCGCGCTGCGGACGGATCAGCAGGAAGTACCAGACGACCATCAGCGGCACGAACAGGATGATCATTTCGAAACCGGAGCCGCCGAATCCCGTTGCGGTATCGGTCGCGCTCTGGGCGAATGCCGGGGTGATGAACATGCTAAACTCCTCAGGCTTGGGCGGCGGAACTCCGCCTCTCTTTTCAGGTTGCCGGACTATAGTTACCGCTTCGATGAATGCAACAGAAACAGCCGGAAACAGTACCGATTCCGCTGCCTCATAACCTTTCCGCCGTCAAAACGCCATGCTAAAGCGCGTCGCATCGAACTTGATTGATGTGACGCGCTTTAGCTCTTTTGTTTTCAAGCATGTCGTTATCCCGGAACCGCTCCACACTTCCGGGCGAATGCATTAGCGACATCGAAAGATCAAAGCGGATTGCCGCAGCGAGAAATCAGGAGGCCACCGATGACCGAGGAAATCAACACAGCCCTGCTTGCCGAGCTGAAACGGCTCGCAGACGCCGTCGAGCGTCTCGCCGGACCGGCACCCGCCCTCAACGACTGGGATGCTGCCGACTGTTTCGTCTGGGCGCCATTGCGCCAGCATCTGCAGCCGGTCAAGAGGCCGAACCGGGTGGCGTTGACGCTCATCCGCGGCGTCGATCACGTGCGCGACATCCTGCATGAGAATACGGTGCGTTTTGCCGAGGGGTATGCCGCCAACAATGTGCTGCTCTGGGGCGCGCGCGGCATGGGCAAATCCTCACTGGTCAAGGCCGTGCACGAGGATGTCAGGCGCGAAAACAGCGCCTCGCTGAAACTGGTCGAAGTCCATCGTGAGGATATCGCCAGCCTTCCCAATCTGCTCGACCTCTTGAAGGACACGCCGTACCGCGTGATCGTCTTCTGCGACGATCTCTCCTTTGATCACGACGATACCGCCTACAAGTCGCTGAAGGCGGCACTCGACGGCGGCGTCGAAGGGCGGCCGGACAATGTGCTCTTCTACGCCACCTCCAACCGGCGCCATCTCCTGCCGCGCCACATGATGGAAAACGAGCAGTCGACGGCGATCAATCCGTCGGAGGCGGTCGAGGAGAAGGTTTCACTTTCCGACCGCTTCGGCCTCTGGCTCGGCTTC
This sequence comes from Rhizobium sophorae, assembly GCF_013087515.1. GTDB lineage: Bacteria > Pseudomonadota > Alphaproteobacteria > Rhizobiales > Rhizobiaceae > Rhizobium > Rhizobium sophorae. The sequence continues at coordinate 285,277 of NZ_JABFCN010000009.1, forward strand.
CACAAATGCAGCCAGGAGGACTATCTCGGCATGATCGACGGCTATGCCGATCACTTCAAGCTCGGGCTCGAACGCGACAAGATGCATGCCGAAGCGCTGGAATGGGCAACGACGCGCGGCGCACGCTCCGGCCGCGTCGCCTGGCAGTATATTCAGGACCTGGCCGGACGCATGCGGGTTCACATCGACCGGGCCTAGTCTTTGATTTATGCATGTCGTTATCCCAAAACCGCTGCACACTTTTGGGCGACATGCATTAAATGACAAAAGCCCGGCTGGTGGCCGGGCTTTTGCGTTTCCTGGCACGCTGTACCTATTCCAGGAAAGTCATCGGGTTGACTGGGGACGCATCCTTGCGCACTTCGAAATGGACCTGCGGCTGCTTGACGTCGCCGCTCATGCCGGAGACGGCGACGGTCTGGCCACGCTGGATCTTCTGGCCGCGGGTGACGCTCAGCGTGTCGGCATTGCCGTAGACGGTAACGGTGCCGTCGTCGTGACGGACGAGAACCGTGTTGCCGAGTTCCTTCAGGCCGTTGCCGGCATAGATGACGACGCCGTTTTCGGCAGCCTTGATCGGCGTGCCCTGCGGTACCGAGATGTCGATGCCGTCATTGCGGTTGCCGTTGACGTTGGCGCCGTATGAAGCAATGACCTGGCCGCGCACCGGCCAGCGGTATTTGCCGATGCCGGTCGATTCCGGCGCGTCGGAGCTGACGTCCGACTTCTTCTCGACATCGTCGACGGTCTGAGTGGCGGCCGGTGCCTTATAAGGCGCGGGCTGAGCGGAAGCCGTCTGCTGGGCAGCCGCCGGCTGGGTCGGCTTCGGATCGACCTTCTCGGCCGGGATCGAGGCGGTCTTAATATTGTCGGCGGTGCCGTTCGGGATCTTCAGAGCCTGACCGATGCGGAGCGAGCTGGCCGAAAGATTGTTGGCGGCCTTGAGGTCGTCGACATTGCTACCGGTCGCCTTGGCAATCTTCGCCAGGGAATCGCCTTGCTTGACGACATAGGTGCCAGCAGGCGCCTTCGGATCCTTGCCGGCGCCGGCGGGAAGTTTGCCGGTGACATCGCCACTCGCCAGCGTCTTGTCGCGAGCGGAATTGGCGCCCGGAACGACGGCGACGTTCTGCTCAGGCGCCTTCGGCGCCGGCATCTTGCCGGGCTTGGAAAGGTCAGCCGCCTGCGATGCCGCCTTGGCGGCATTGCCGCCGTTGAATGTCGGGATCAGGATCGCCTGGCCGGGCTGGGCGGCAGATGCCGTCTTCAGAGCATTGACGCGCAGGATTTCCTTTTCCGGTACGCCGAAACGCCTGGAGAGCGTGGCGATGCTTTCACCCGGACGCAGCGTCACCGACGGAGCGTTGGTCGCGGACCAGCCTGAAACCTTCGGCGTCGTGCCTGTCGTCAGCGTATCAGGCGTCACCTTCGGCGCAGTTGGCGCCACCAATCGAGGCCTTTCGGCCTGCGGCGCAGCTGGGAAGGGCTGGGCGAGCGCAACTTCCTTTTCCCGCTGCCGGGACGGTGCCGCCGCCGTCGGCGCGGCCAGTTCGGAACGCTGCACCGAAACCGGCGCGGAAGCGAGACGTGCGCTCGAGCTCGACGTCCGGGTCGGATCGTAACCCTGACGGGCGGGATAAGGCTGGTTCAGCGCGTCATTGCCGCCACCGTAGCCGGACTGGCTGGCAACGGCCGAACTGCTAAGATCGGCGCGGGGCACCGGATCGCCCTGAGAACCGTTCATATTCCTGCGCGGAATGGAACTTGTGGTGATCTGGTCCTGCCCGGAGGAGGAAAACAAGCCGCCAAACCGTGTCACATCGGAACTGCAGCCCGTTGCGGCACTTGCCAGCAGGCCAACAACCAGAAGATTACCGGCCGACTTTCCGAACTTTGGCGAAAGACTGAAACGCATGACTCGACCCACTGAGAACGCAACCATTTGTGAGTCTATTAAAACGCGTTAGTATTACCACGCGGTTAAGATGCTGGAATCAGTGCAATATTTTTGAGAAGTTGATAACCATAGCTTTACGGGTGAAAAATCGCAGTGTGCCGCGCAGGATGCCAAAAGAGCCTGAGCGGCTTTCCGCACGACTTCATGCTCTTTTTCTGATTGTCAGATATCAGGCCGATCGGCCCGACACTATCCACGTCTAAAGCAGCGAGGCAAGGCGCGGAACGATCGGCAGATAGGGAGCTTCGAACAGTTCCTCGCGTTCGAAACGGCTGCCGGTTTTTGTCAGCCGCACCATGCGACACTCGTTCTCCGAAATCATGAGCGGCGCGATCATCGAGCCGCCGGAAACGAGCTGGTCGGTATAAAAGCGCGGCATCGCGTTGAAGGCCGCCGTCACCAGGATGCGGTCGAAGGTGCCCTCACCCTGCATGCCGGCACTGCCGTCGGCATGGCGAATGATGACGCTGCGCAGACCAAGCGATTCCATGCGCCGCTGCGCGGCTGATGTCAGCGTCTTGTAGCGGTCGATGGACAGCACACGCTCGGCCATGCGGCCCATGACGGCGGCGGTAAAGCCGCTTCCGGTGCCGATCTCCAGGACGCGCTGGCCGGGCTTGAGCTTCAGGTGATGCAGGATGCGGACGGCAAAATCGATGCCTTCGAGAAAGGAACCGCATTCGATCGGTATCGTCCGGCTCGAATAGGCGTCGTCGGCAAATTGCGGCGGCACAAACAGGGAGCGCTGCGTCTGCTCGACCGCCGTCAGCAGATCGAGGTCGGAGATGCCTTCGGCACGCAATCTGAGGACGAGCGCAGCAAAGCCCTCCTTCTCCGCCAGTCTTGCCGTCAAACTTGTGCTCCGTATCCCAAGGCCCGCGCCACGCGGTCCGTCACGGAATAATCGGTCAGATCCAGTTTCAAAGGCGTTACCGAAATCTTGTTATGCTTCAGGGCGTGAATATCGGTGCCTTCGACGAAGGCGCCGGCGCGTTCGCCAAACTTCAGCCAGTAGTAGGGAAAGCCCCGGCCGTCGGAGCGGGCGTCGACCTGCAGATTGAAGGCGAGCTTGCCCTGCATCGTCACCTCGGCGCCATTGACTTCGTCGGGACGGCAGTTCGGGAAGTTGAGATTGAGGAACGTACCCTCCGGCAGGTCCAGGACCATCAGCTTTTCCAGAAGAGCCGGCGCATGCGTCTCGCAGACCTCCCAGGGCACGATGCGCGCGCCGTCCTCATAGAGATAGGCCTGGCTCAGCGCAAACGAGCGCACGCCCTGCATCGTGCCTTCGATGGCGCCGGCGATCGTGCCGGAATAGGTCACGTCGTCGGCAACGTTCGAGCCTGAATTGACGCCGGACAGGACCAGATCCGGCTTGATGTCCATCACCTGCCTGATGCCCATGATGACGCAATCGGTCGGCGTGCCGCGCAGGGCGAAATGCTTTTCGGAAATCTTGCGCAGCCGCAGAGGTTCGGAGAGGCTCAGCGAATGGGCAAGGCCGCTCTGGTCGGTCTCGGGCGCGACGATCCAGACATCGTCAGACAGCGTGCGCGCGATCCGCTCCAGCGCGGCAAGGCCTTCGGCGTGAATGCCGTCGTCATTCGTAAGCAGGATGCGCATCGCCTCAGGCCGCCCGTTCGATCTTGGTCAATCCGCCCATATAAGGCAGCAAAACGTCCGGAATCGTGACGGAACCGTCCTCGTTCAGATAATTTTCAAGGACAGCAATCAGGCAGCGGCCGACGGCCGTGCCAGAACCGTTCAGCGTATGGACGAACCTGTTGCTCTTATCGTCCTTGCCGCGGTAGCGCGCATTCATTCGCCGGCCCTGAAAATCGCCGCAGACCGAGCAGGAAGAGATTTCACGGAAGGCATTCTGTCCCGGCAGCCAGACTTCGAGATCGTAAGTTTTGCGCGAGCCGAAGCCCATGTCGCCGGTGCAAAGCGTTATGGTGCGGAAATACAGGCCGAGGCGCTTCAGCACTTCCTCGGCGCAGGCGGTCATGCGTTCATGCTCGGCAACGGCGCTCTCGGCATCGGTGATCGAGACAAGCTCGCATTTCCAGAACTGATGCTGGCGCAGCATGCCGCGCGTATCGCGGCCGGCGGAGCCTGCTTCCGAACGGAAGGACGGCGTCAGCGCGGTAAAGCGGAGCGGCAGCTTTTCCTGATCGAGGATTTCCTCGCGCACCAGATTGGTCAGCGTCACTTCGGCCGTCGGGATCAACCAGCGGCCGTCCGTCGTCCTGAAGAGATCCTCGGCGAATTTCGGCAGCTGGGCGGTGCCATAGACGGCCTCGTCGCGCACCATCAGCGGCGAGCTGACTTCGGTATAGCCGTGCTCACTGGTGTGGAGATCGATCATGAACTGGCCGAGCGCGCGCTCGAGCTTGGCGAGCGGACCGGTCAGAACCGTGAAGCGCGAGCCGGAGAGCTTGGCGGCGCGCTCGAAATCCATATAGCCGAGCGCTTCGCCGATTTCGAAGTGCTCCTTCGGTGCGTGGTTCCAGCGCGGCTTTTCGCCGACGGTGCGGGTGACGACATTGTCATGCTCGTCCTTGCCGACCGGGACGTCGTCGAAGGGGATGTTCGGGATGCGCGAAAGCGCGTCGTTGAGTTCGGCAGTCAGTTGCCGGTCCTCTTCCTCGATCGCCGGCAGCAGGGTCTTGAGTTCAGAGACCTCCGCCTTCAGCTTCTCGGCCAGCTCGCTATTCTTCTGGGCCATCGCCGCGCCAATCTCCTTTGAGGCGAGGTTACGACGGGACAGCATGTCCTGCGCCTTCTGCACGGCGGAGCGGCGCTTTTCATCGAGGGCAACGAGACTTTGGGCAAGAGGCTCGGCACCGCGCTTGGCTAGGGCGGCATCGAGCGCTTCGGGATTCTCACGGATCCATTTGATATCGAGCATCGTCGTTCCAGGTCTTTGCAACAGAGGTGGCCCGGCCAAAGCCTGATCGGGCCTCGACCGGATGTTACAGCGCCGCCCTGTCCTTTCAGACGCGCAAAGGACACCGCAACACTTTGAATTTCTGCCTAATTCCTTAAACCGATTCCGATTTAAGGATTACGCAGTCGACGGCGTTCATGAAGGGATTTCCGGGATCGCCGCTCAGACGCTATCCGTCTTGGCAACGTCTGCGGATCCGGTTTCCTTTTCGACCGCCTGCCGGGCACGCTGGCGCTCCACGAGTCGCGCCGCATAGATGGAAATCTCGTAGAGAAGGATCGTCGGTATCGCAAGGCCGATCTGGGACATCGGGTCCGGCGGCGTCAGCACGGCGGCGACGACGAAGGCGAGGACGATGGCAAACTTGCGCTTTTCGGCGAGCCATTGCGACGTCAGAAGACCGACACGGGCGAGCAGCGTGGTAATGACAGGCAGCTGGAAGACGAGGCCGAAGGAGAAGACCAGCGTCATGATCAGGCTCAGATATTCCGAGACCTTCGGCATCAGCGAGATTGCTATCTCGTCATGACCCGGCGCCTGCTGCATCGACAGGAAGAACCACATGACCATCGGCGTGAAGAAGAAATAGACGAGCGCGCCGCCCATCAGGAACAGAACCGGAGAGGCGACCAGGAACGGCAGGAAAGCCTGACGCTCGTTCTTGTAGAGGCCGGGCGCCACGAACTTGTAGACCTGGGCGGCGATGATCGGGAACGCGACCACAAGGCCGCCGAACATCGCCACCTTGACCTGGGTGAAGAAGAATTCCTGCGGCGCGGTGTAGATGAGCTGGGCCTTCTCGACGTCGAGATGCGCCCACACGACCGCTGTCTTGTATGGGATGACCAGATAATTGAAGAGATCCTTGGCGAAAAAGAAGCATGCGATGAAGGCGACGAAAAACGCGCCGATCGACCACATCAGCCGCGTACGCAGCTCCATCAGGTGCTCGATCAACGGCTGCGGCTTGTCTTCGATGTCACCGCTCATGCCTCGTCCTTCTTTGTCTGCGCAGTCTTCGTCGGCGTTGCAGGTTTCCTGACTGCCGTCATACGTTTCGGTTTTTCCACAGACACGGCAACGGCGGCCGCAGCATCGACCTTGTCGGCAGGCTTGGCGCGCGGCTTGCGCACGACCTTCGGCTTGGCGGCAACCGTATCGGCCTGCGCAATCGCAGCTGCGACGGGCTCCGACGGTGCCGGTGTCGCTACCAATGGCGGCGTTTCCGGCAGGCTCATCGATGGCGTCGGGGCTGCGACAGCATCGGCCGGCACCTCGGTCTTGTTCTCCGTGACCGTGGTCGCCTTCTGCAGGTCCGCCTTGATCTCGTTGCCCATCTGGCGGAGCGGGTTCATCGCCTCGCGCAGGCTGTTGACCGGGTTGAGCTTCTGGGCGTCGCTGATCGTCTGGCGGACATCGTCAAGCTCGGCTTCGCGTAATGCTTCATCGAACTGCGCACGAAATTCACCCGCCACCTTGCGGGCGCGCTGCGTCATCTTGCCGAAAGCGCGCAGCATCGGCGGCAAATCCTTGGGACCGACGACCACGATCAGTACGACCGCGATGACCAAAAGCTCGGTCCAGCCAATATCGAACATGCAAGGCTCCTGGACGGGAAGCGCGGGGGCGGCGCTTTTTCCCGGACTTGGTTACTTCGTTTCGTCGGCCTTGTGATCGACGGTCTTTGCCGTATCCGGCGCGTCTTCGTCCGTCATGCCCTTCTTGAAGCTCTTGATGCCCTTGGCAACGTCGCCCATCAGTTCCGGGATCTTGCCGCGACCGAACAACAACAGCACGATGACCAGAACGATCAACCAGTGCCACATGCTAAAAGAACCCATTACGCTAACTCCCTGTTTCTATGTTCCCACGATGTAAGGATTTCCGACACCGTTTCCAACATCAAGCCCTTTGAACTGCGCTTAATGTCACGGTATCGCCCTTTGTGACAAGTCATTGACCCATCGAAAAGTGGTGGCCACCATTGTTTTCGCCATGCATGGCAAAAGCAAGACGCAAGCCCGTCAATCTTCGGGGGTGCCGCGCGGCGCCAACAACCCCAGTTCCTCGAGGTCCATCTGGGTGATCGGGTCTTCGTCCTCGGTCAGTTCGTCGTTCATCAACGGCGAGGGAATGTTGAAATTCGCCGGAATGCGGCCCGACAGCAAGCCCGCTCCCTTCAACTCTTCGAGACCGGGCAGGTCACGCAGCTCTTCGAGACCGAAATGGTCGAGGAAATCGCGCGTCGTGCCCAATGTCACCGGCCGGCCCGGCGTGCGCCGGCGGCCGCGAAACCGCACCCAGCCAGCTTCCATCAGCACGTCGAGCGTGCCACGCGAGGTCTGGACGCCGCGGATATCTTCGATTTCGGCTCGTGTCACCGGCTGGTGATAGGCAATGATCGCCAGCACTTCCAGCGCGGCGCGCGAGAGCTTCTTCACCTCATTGTCATCACGGCGAATGACGAAGGACAGGTCGGCGGCGGTGCGGAAGGCCCAGGCACCTTCGACCTGCACGAGATTGACGCCGCGCGGCGCATAGTTCTCCTTCAGCCGCAGCATGATGGCACGCACGTCGGTCTTCTCAGGCAGGCGCTCGGCGAGGAAGCCTTCGGAGACCGGCTGCGACGAGGCGAAGACCAGCGCCTCAGCGATGCGCTCGGCCTCGATCTCGGCCTGCAGGTCGCGGCTCCTGTCTTCGAAATTGCCTTCGAAATCCTCTTCGCCCTTGAGATCGATCAAACCGGCCGCTCCTGTTCGACCACCTGCAGCGTGGCATGCTTCGGACCGCGGCGCATGTAGATCGGCTGAAAGGCGCCGTCCTGGCGGATTTCGAGCTTGCCTTCGCGCACCAGCTCCAGCGAGGCGGCAAAGGCGCTGGCGATTGCCGTGACGCGCTCTTCGGGCGCGGCGAGATAACGCAGCAGATAATGTTCCATCGCCGTCCAGTCAGCGATCTCGCCGATCATCTGGGTCAGCAGCTCACGGGCATCCGTTAGCGACCAGACCGTGCGCCGCTCGATCGTCACCTGGGTGACGGCATGGCGCTGGCGTAGCGCGGCATAGGCGGTCAGGAGATCGTAGAGGCTCGCCGCATAAGCGGATTGCTGGCGATCGGGGATATGCTCCGGAGCGCCGCGCACGAAGATATCGCGGCCAAGGCGATTGCGATTGACGAGGCCGTCTGCAGCCTGCCGCATGGCTTCGAGACGTTTCAGGCGGAAGGCGAGTGTTGCCGCCAGCTCCTCGCCGGAAGGGCCGTCATCCTTGACCTGCTGGGGAATGAGCAGCTTCGACTTGAGATAGGCAAGCCAGGCTGCCATGACGAGATAATCGGCGGCAAGCTCGATGCGGATACGCCGGGCGCTTTCGATGAACAGCAGATATTGCTCGGCGAGCGCCAGCACCGAAATGCGCGACAGGTCGACCTTCTGGTTGCGGGCGAGATAGAGCAGCAGGTCGAGCGGGCCTTCGAAGCCGGCGACGTCAATTACTAGCGCCGGCTCGTGGCTGGCGCGCTCGGCACCGTTATCCTGCCACAGCTTGTCCATCGGCGTCGCCGCCTGCGGACGTTCCGTGCCCTTGACCGTGTTCACCTAGCTGCCCCCTTACGATCAGATCGTCGCAAACATCGCCTCGAATTCCGCCCTCAATTCCGCCTCATCTGCAGTATGCGGCGCCGGGAAGCCTGCTTCCACCGCTTTTGCGCGGGCAAGCGATATGCCGGCGAGCGGCGGAACATTTGCCACGACATCTAGCATCTCGTCCATATTGCCGTTGCAATGCAGCACGATATCGCATCCGCCTGCAATGATATTCGCCGCGCGTTCACCGATCGTGCCGGAAAGAGCGTTCATCGAGCTGTCGTCGGAGAGCAGCAGACCGTTAAAGCCGATGTGTTCGCGGATGATGCCGTCGATCACCTTGCGCGAGGTCGTCGCCGGATTGTCCGGGTCGATGGCGGCGAAAACGACGTGACAGGTCATGGCCATCAACTCGTCCTTCATCGCCACAAAGGGCGGGAAATCATGGAGTTCCAGCTCATCGCGCGAGACGGTGACGACAGGCAGCTCCAGATGTGAATCGGCAAAGCCGCGGCCGTGGCCGGGCATATGCTTCATCACAGGCAACAGGCCGCCAGCCTTCAGCCCTGCGGCAGCCGCTCTTCCCATCGCGATGACGGTTTCGGGATCGCCGCCATAGGCGCGGTCACCGATGACGTTGCTGCTGCCCTCGACGGGCACATCGAGCACCGGCAGGCAATCGACATCGATGCCGAGGCTCGAAAGGTCGAAGGCGTGCAGCCGCGACATCAGCCAGGCGGCGCGCAGGCCGAGCGCGCGATCGCGGCGATAGAGATCGCCGAGCGCCTGGCCGGAAGGATAACGCGCCAGAACGGGTGGGCGGATGCGCTGGACGCGGCCGCCCTCCTGGTCGATCAGCACCGGCGCATGCCAGCCGACGCTATCGCGCAGTTCGGCGACGAGATCGGCGATCTGCCGTGCTTCGGAGATGTTGCGCCCGAAGAGGATGAAGCCCCAGGGCCGCTCGTCCCGGTAAAAGGCTTTCTCTTCGGATGTGAGGGAAAGGCCGCTGCAGCCAAGGATCATCGCTTTTGATTCGGTCATATTCGAATCATAGACGGCCGCCGGCCAAATGCGAGCAAGGTCGGGCGCGATGCACAAAAAAGAGCGGCGGACCGATCCGGCCCGCCGCTCTTATATTCAAAGACGCAATCCTACCTGGAGATCAGGCAGCTTCCACCGGCCGCGCGATACTGTTCGCAGAGTGCTGCGGCCTCGTCCTTGGAACCGGCCGGAATGCGAACACGGTAGAAAGTGCCCTTGCCGGCGATATCGGCTCGGCGGATCTCATGGCTGCGGCCGCCAAGCACGCTGGCGAATTTCTTCGACAGATTGGCATAGGATTTGGTCGCCTCATCTTCCGAAGGGAGCGAGGCGATCTGGATGCCGTAGCCGCCGGTGGATGCGGCCTGCTGCGGCTTTGCGGCGGCTGGTGCTGCGGCCGCGACCTCCGTCGTCTTCGGCTGCTGGTCAGGCGGGCGGACATTGCCCTTCTCGGTGACGGTGCCGACGACGTTGACGGGCTGGTCGGCCGGACGGGCGGTCGGAATGGGAGCGGTATCGGCAATCGCCGAGGTCTTGACCGGGCGGACCGGCGAAGCGACCGGAGCCGGGTTTGCAGCCTGCGCGTCGGCACTGCCGGCGAGCGGCGGCTGTACCGGCGCGGTTTCGACAGGGGCTGCAGAACGCGCATTGGCGGAAGCAACCTCGGCGCTTGCCGGGAAGCTTGCGGCCGTTCCACCGACTGGCGGCACCGGCGCGGTCGATGGCGTCGTTTGGGCCGTCAACGGCGGCAGAGCCGGCGGCGTCGCCTGGGCAGACTGTGTCGCCTGGGCAGACGGCGTCGGCTCGTCGGCAGGCGCCGGTTCTTCGCGGGCAACCAACGTACCGTCAGGCTTGACGATCATCGTGCGAACCTTGCGCGGCGAAACGGACGGCGTCTTGTCAGTATCGGTTGCCGAAGCGTTGTCGGCGTTGTCCTGGGTTGGCAGCAGACGCGGATCCTCCGTCTCACCGACCGCAGTCGGCGTGACCTGATCGTCGACGCTGGCGTTCTCGTCATCCTCGGGGAGCGCTTCCGGTGTCAGCGTGCGCTGGACCACATCGACCGGCGCCTCATCGGAAGAAACGAGCGCTTTCTGCTTCGGCTCTTCGGCAGAACCCGCAACGCGGTCGTAGACAGCCTTATCCTGGTTCGGCACGGTCTTACCGCCAGGATTTTCCGGAACGACCTTGACCGGCTCCTTGTCGGCCACGATCACGCGCGGCTCGCCGGATGCGACAATGCCGAGCCCCTCGCCGTTCCAGACGGAGGAATAGACGCCATAACCGACGCCGGCGAAGACCACGAGCACGACGGCCCCGGCAAGCAGCCGGCGCATCGACCGGGCGCGGCTGAAATCGGCGGCCTGGCTCGCCGATTCGATGCGGACCTCGGAGGTCTCGCGGCGCTCGACGGGCTCGCGCACGCTGCGGCGGAAATCTTCCTCCAGCGCCCGTTCGAAATCATCGAGACCATCGGCGATGGTGGGCTTGACCGGCTTTGCAGCAGCGGCGGCCGTATCCCGGACCGGCGTCGGGGTTTGCCGCGGTTTGGCCGGTTCAAAGAAGCTGGCGATCTCGGCGTCGAGATCGAAATCGAAATCCGCAGATTTCGCGACCGGCGCGGGCTGCTCGACGGGCGGCAGCGCCGGCACGTGCATGTCGTCGACGGTCTCGGGACGATCCTCCGGATCGGAGATCATCGCCGGATCGAACGGCAGGTCTTCGGTCGAGTCTGAAACAGGCGTCCGGTTGAAAGCCGGAGCTTGAGCCTGCGGCTCGGGAACGAAGGCCGGTGCGGTCCGTGCAGGAGCGGCAGCAGCCTGCTCAAAAGCAGGAGCCGGCGGCTCAGGAGCAAAAACCGGACCGGGCCGAGGAGCGACGGCAGCGGCGTGCTGGGGAGCAGCGGCTGGCGGCTCAGGCTGCGGTGCAGGCTCGGATGGCTCGGAGAAATCGAGATCGGTGAGTTCCAACTCGATGCCGGCAAGATCCAGCTCGAAATCATGGCCGTCGAAGGGGTCGTCGGCTTCCGGTGCCGGCTGCGGCGTCGGCGAATATGCCGTTGCGGCAGGCTGAGGCGTAACGACCTCGGCAAGCTGCGGCGCTTCCGGTCTTGCGGCTTCGGCAGCATAGACCGGGGCCGGCTCGACCGGAGCAGACCGGACGAGTACTGCGGCGAGCGGTGCGGGCGCAATCACCTCGGGTTGGGCAGGCGCGGCGGCCAAGGGGGCAGCCGGAACGGGCGCCTCGATCGTTGCGGGTTGCGGCGAGACGGGAGTCGGATTGGCACGTTGCGGCACCGGATAACGCGAGACGTCGGCGAGCAGATCATCGAGATCGAATGTACCGGCGGTGTGCGGAACATCCGGCACAACCTCGGTCAGCGCGGCATCGGCCTGGATCTCGCCTTCGACGGCGGCGGCGAGATCGAAACCGGCGTCGGACCCGAAATCCTCCAACTCTTCCTCGACTTCGACGAATTCTTCGGCCTCGGCGGTCTCTTCCGGCGCAATCACCTCATCATGGCGATCGAGCTCGGCGGGAAAGCCAAGTGACGGAGAAGCGGATTCGAATTCCTCGGAAGGCTCGACAGCGGCGACAAGCGCCGGCGGCTCGATGACAGGTTGAGGCTCGACCACAGGAAGATCGGCGGATGGCGCTTCAGCAACCGGTGCGGCGACAGCTTCGGCCACAGGCTCCGGCAAAACAACCGGTTCCTCGCGCTTCGGTGCATGGAAATTGGCAAGCGGCAGCCTGATGCTGGCAGCCGACCATTGCGGCGCCTTGGTGGGCTGCGCCAATGAAGAGACCGGTGCTGCGCCGATCGACAGTTCAAGCTCCTCGATCAGGTCGCGCGCACCGCCGAAGGCCGATTGCACCGATGCTTCGGGCTCGGGAGAAAGCTGCTCCGCCCAGTCGGCGGCAGATGCGTCCCCATTCCCTGCGGCGGGCAAAGCTGCTGCTTCAGCCTCAATGGTGGCGCCGGAAACCGAAACCGGCTCCGGAACTTCCGCAGGTTCGTCAGCAGGAGAAGCGTCGAGAACAGGCTCGACGTAATCTTCAGGCATGCCATCAGAGATCGGCTCGGCGGGCCGGTCGAGCTCTGCAAGCGGACGTGGCGAATCGTAGCGGTCGAACTCGCGCCCAAGCTCATCCTCGAGATCGAGGGCTGGCTCGCGGCGTGCGGTCTCCGTCACCGTATTCGCAGCAACACGCGGCTCGAAGCCGACGATACGGGCCAGTTCAGCCAACGGATCGTCGTCTGCAAACAGATCGTCTTTTCCGCGCGTATCATACGCAAGTTGTTTATCAGCCATGCCTATTCCCACTCGCAAACGCCAACGCTCAAATGCCAGCGCATTGTGGGGAAATGGTGACGTTATCGCATTTCGTCCGGTGCGGCAGTGCCTGTAATGGCAAGTCCCGACTTCAAAACCGACGCGACGGCGTACACCAGCCCAAGTCTGGCAATACTTGATTCTCGGTTTTTATCATTAACAAATCGTAATTCCGGCTGATCTTTACCTTTGTTCCAATGCGCGTGGAAGGAACTGGCGAGGTCATAGAGGTAAAAAGCGATACGATGCGGCTCCTGCGACTGGGCCGCCGCCTCGACGATACGCGGGAATTCAGCGAGCTTGGCGACAAGCAGCAATTCGGCCGGATCGCCAATGCCTGCAACGGTTTTCGCAAGTTTCTCGTCGGAGACATCCAGGTCGGGAAAAGCCTCCCTCGCCTGCCGGAAGACCGACATGCAGCGAGCATGCGCATACTGCACGTAAAAAACAGGATTATCTTTCGACTGTTCCGTCACTTTGGCGAAATCGAAGTCGAGCGGCTCGGAATTCTTGCGGTAAAGCATCATGAACCGGACCGAATCACGGCCGACTTCCTCGACGACATCCCGAAGCGTGACGAAATCGCCCGAGCGCTTCGACATCTTCACCGGCTCGCCGTTGCGATACAGCTTGACGAGCTGGCAGAGCAGCACCGTCAGCTTCGCCTTACCGTCCGAAACACCGCGTGCAACCGCTTCCAGGCGCTTGACGTAGCCGCCATGATCGGCGCCGAGCACATAGATCATCTCATTAAAGCCGCGATCGAACTTGTTCTTGAAGTATGCGACGTCAGCGGCGAAATAGGTGTAGGAGCCGTCCGACTTGATCAGCGGCCGGTCCATATCGTCGCCCACTTCGGTCGAGCGGAACAGCGTCTGTTCGCGATCCTCCCAGTCCTCGGCAAGCTGGCCCTTCGGCGGCGGCAGCGTGCCCTTGTAGACAAAGCCCTTGAAGGTCAGGTCGTTGATCGCCGTGCGGATCGCGGCCGCGCCATTGGCATGCAGGGTGCGTTCGGAGAAGAAGACGTCATGATGGACGTTCAGCGCCGCGAGATCTTCGCGGATCATCACCATCATCGCGTCGATGGTGCGGTCCTTGACGATCGGCATCCACTGCTCTTCCGGCATGTTGTGCAGCCGCACGCCGTAATCGGCGGCAAGCGACTGGCCAACGGGCACTAGATAGTCGCCTGGGTAGAGACCCGAGGGGATTTCGCCGATCTTTTCGCCGAGCGCTTCGCGATAGCGCAGAAAGACGGACCGGGCGAGCACATCGATCTGCGAGCCGGCATCGTTGATGTAATATTCCTTCTCGACGCCGTAACCGGCAAAAGCGAGCAGGTTGGCAAGCGCGTCGCCGACGACGGCGCCACGGCAATGGCCGACATGCATCGGGCCGGTCGGATTGGCCGAGACGTATTCAACGTTGACCTTCTTGCCCTCGCCGAGCGTCGAGCGGCCGTAATCGGTGCCGGCGCCGATCATCGAGGCGAGCAGCCGCTGCCAGTAGCCGACGGCGAGACGGATGTTGATGAAGCCGGGACCGGCGACCGAGACATCGGCGACGTCGGCATCCTCCTTGAGCTTGGCGATGATGACGTCGGCCAGCGCGCGCGGATTTGTCCCGAGCGGTTTTGCCAGCACCATTGCGGCATTGGTGGCGACATCGCCATGGCTCGCGTCACGCGGCGGCTCGACGGCGATGCGGCCGAAATCGAGCTCGGATCGCTTTTCCCTGACCAGATCGATCTGTTCAAGGGCGGTTTTGATCCTGGCTTCGAAGTCGGTAAAAAGGTTCATCGCACTCTTCCATGCATAGGCTGTGCCAAAGGCTCAAATCGGCCCTCGGCGTGGGCGACCGCTGCCTATCGCAAATCCGGAGTGTGGTCAAACAACCGCCTGTGGGCGCTGATCGCATAGGTGTCGGTCATGCCGGCGAGATAATCGCCGACATGACGGGCCTTCGGCGCATCGGACAGGCCGGCGATATGATCGACCCAGTAATGGCTCTGCATCTCCTTGGGACTGGCCATGTAGGCGGCAAACAGATCTGTGACGATCTGGGCAGCACCGGCGCGGATGCGCATGATATCGGGATTGCGGTAGATGCGTTTGAAGAGCATGGCCTTGATCTGCCTGTCGGTCTCGGCCATTCCCTCGGAAAAGGTGGCAATAACCTGGTCGGCAGCGCGGATGTCGGCCGCACTCTCAGGGCGGAGGAGCGACAGGCGCTGCTGTGCCACGCCAATCACGTCTTCGACCATGCGGGTAATCTGGCGGCGCATGATCTCATGGGTGAAGCGGCTCGGCTCCAGATGCGGGTAGCGCCCCCTCACCTCGGCCATCAGCCCGGCAAGAAACGGGATATCCTCCAGCATGTCGAAAGTCAGGTAGCCGGAGCGCAGGCCATCGTCGATATCGTGGGTGTTATAGGCGATGTCGTCGGCGATCGCCGCGACCTGGGCCTCCAGGCTGGCATAGGTTGCAAGCTCGAGATCGTGCAGTTCGCAATAATCGAGGATCGGCTGCGGAACCGGGCCGCGAGTGCCCACGCCATCAGGTGTCAGCAGCGGACCATTATGCTTGACGAGACCCTCGAGGCTTTCCCATGTCAGGTTGATGCCGTCGAATTCGGCATAACGCCGCTCCAGCTTGGTCACGATGCGGAGCGATTGTGCATTGTGATCAAAGCCGCCATAGGGCAGCAGCACCTCGTGCAGCGCGTCCTCGCCGGTATGACCGAACGGCGTGTGGCCGAAATCGTGGACAAGCGCCACCCCCTCGGCCAGATCCTCGTCGAGCTTCAGGGCGCGGGCAAGAGCGCGGGCGATCTGCGCCACCTCGATCGTATGCGTCAGCCGGGTGCGGTAATGATCGCCGTCCTGGGCGATGAAGACCTGGGTCTTGTGCTTCAACCGGCGGAAGGCGGTGGTGTGGACGATGCGGTCGCGGTCGCGCTGGAAATCGGAGCGCGTCGGGCTTCCGTCCTCCTGATAGAGCCGCCCGCGCGTCGTCCAGGGGTCGGCCGCATAGACCGCCCTCTCACTGCTGCCGAAACCCAAAGCACGCGTATCGATCGTCATTATTCACCGTCATCCTGCATGTTGCCGCATCTGCCCATTGACGCCGCTTAACGCTCTTCATACCTATAGCCCGATGAAACGGCAAAGAGGCACTTTCCTAATCGCTTCGGCGCATCATCGCCTTTTCGCGAATATCATGGTAAGTTTCTTTGATATCAGGCATTTGAACATTCAAGTGCCAAAACCCATTCTCTCCGGATCTTGACCCCGGCAGGAGGAAACATGACGGATACAAGTGTAACCCTTTCAGATGCCGCAGCAAAGCGTATCGCTGCGATCGTCGGCGCCGAAGCCGGCAAGAGCGCCTTGCGCGTTTCCGTCGAAGGCGGCGGCTGTTCGGGCTTTTCCTACAAGTTCGATCTTGCCGACAGCGCTGACGACGACGACATCATCGTCGAAAAGAACGATGCCAAGGTGCTGATCGACAGCCTTTCCCTTGTCTATATGGCGGGCTCGGAGATCGACTTCGTCGACAATCTGCTTGGCCAGTCCTTCCAGATCAAGAACCCGAATGCGGTGGCAAGCTGCGGCTGCGGCACCAGTTTCTCGATCTGAACATCCAGGCGCACCGCATTTCCCCATCGAACCGGCCGAAGAATTGTTCTCGGCCGGTTTATCGTCTTGTCGGCCGGTAAAAGACCGCGATAAAAGAAGCGCGTCGCGCTTCGAAACACGTCCGGGCGAGATGCAATAATGGGAACGGGAGAGCCATGAAGATCGCGACCTGGAACATCAATGGCGTCAAGGCGCGCATCGACAATCTCACGCAGTGGCTGAAAGATTCCGATCCGGATATCGTCTGCCTGCAGGAGATCAAGACCGTCGACGAAGGTTTCCCGCGGCTGGAGATCGAGGCGCTCGGCTATCATGTCGAGACGCACGGGCAGAAGGGCTTCAATGGCGTCGCGATCCTCTCCAAGAGTTCACCTTTCGAAGTGAACCGCGGCCTGCCCGGCGATCCGCTGGACGAACAAGCGCGTTTCCTCGAAGCGACGTTCACCCTGCCCGACACGCGAATCCTGCGCGTGTGCTGCATCTACCTGCCGAACGGCAATCCTGTCGAAACGGAAAAATATCCCTACAAGCTCGCCTGGATGGAGCGTCTGCGGACGTTCGCGGCCGAACGGCTGGCCTATGAGGAGATGCTGGTTCTTGCCGGCGATTACAATGTCATTCCGGAACCGCACGACTGCTTCGATCCCAAGGTCTGGGAAAGTGATGCACTGTTTCTGCCGCAGACGCGGGAGGCGTTTCGCAGGCTCGAAAATCTCGGCCTGACGGATGCGGTGCGCGCGACGACGGATGCGACGCAGTTCTATTCCTTCTGGGATTATCAGGCCGGCGCCTGGCCGAAGAACAACGGCATCCGCATCGACCATCTGCTGCTGTCGCCGGAAGCTGCCGACCGGATGACGTCGGCTGCGATCGAAAAACATGTGCGGGCCTGGGAAAAGCCGTCCGACCATGTGCCTGTCATCGCCTACTTCGATTTCGCGGGCTGAGGCTTTCCGCCTGCAACTTCACGCCTCCGATTAGACGTGGCCGCTTAATCGTCGGAACCGCTCGCGATGGTGTGCGACAGCGATACCGCCGTGCGGCGGTCGGCCTCGTTGGCAACCGAGAAGGCCTGTTCCTGCAGCGCTTCCATCCAGCCGCAGTCCTTGGGCTTGCAGCGGTCGAGTGCTGCCGTCATCAGCGCCAGACCCCGGGCCGTCTGGCCTTCGTCGAACAGAATATTGCCGAACACCGCCATGGCACCGGGATGGCCACTTTTGCGGGCCTGGTTCAGCCATTTCTTCGCCTGCTGCGGGCTGGCATTGCCGCCCTCGCCGGCCAGCATCATCTGCGCCAGCTGGAACTGCGCCTCGGGAACGCCAAAGGTGGAGGCCACCTGAAAATAAAGCTGGCGTGCCTGGCTGAGGTCGATCCTGACCGGACTACCGGCAATGCCGTGCCTGTAGTAACTGGCGAGCGAGAGCAGCGCGTTGACGAAGAAGCCCGTATCTTCCGAACCGGGCTCAACGCCCTGCTGGGCGATCTCGCTATAGATCTTGAAGGCTTCGAAATCATCCTGCGTGACACCGTCGCCATCGGCATACATGTTGGCGAGCGCCCAGCGCGAGCCGGTGTGCCCTTTTTCGGCGGCGTATTTATAGGCTTCGACCGCCTCTTCCTTCTGGCCGTTCTTATAGGCCTTGAAGCCGAACTTGAAGAGGTCGAAAGGTCCGGATTCCTTGCTGACGCCACCCTTGATGTCGAATGCGCGGCATGGACCGGACAGCGCCAGCGCTACGGCTATCGACATGCCCATCAACATGAATTTGAACAGTTTGAACTCGGACGTCACCATTTCAACCGATTTCTTTCATTCATCCCAGGCAGGCGGCAACGGCGCTCATACCGTGCATCCCGCGGATGTATTCCTTCGAGGCGAGCGATCCCGCGGCGAGCTCCATGGCTCCTTTGCCCGCGTCGCATCCAGCCCACTGGCCTTTTCTCAAAGGCGGTATTCTCAGCACATCCTTCAGAACCACCCGGCTCCCGGCATGGCCCGACTGCAATCTCCGTGGCACTCTTTCGGCAGGTGCGGCATCCGCCTTCCCGCCTCTATCGTATTCGTAAACAGCAAATGTGACGAAACCGGTATCGACAGCTCCGGCAAAACCGGGCTGCTCATCCGAGCGGGTCGAAAACAGCAACAATGAACGGATCGGCGACTTCATCGCGAGACCGGATCGGCGGCCGGAACAGCCTTGTTCGGAAAGCGAAACGACCGCAATCAAACGATTGTCGCCAATCGCGCCGTACGACCTGATGTACCCGGAAAAAAATCGACCCATGCTACTATTTACACGCACCGTATGCCTGCCATCACCTCGCCCGCAAATATCGCTGCGCCCTCTTTGTGGCGGGAAATGGACAAATTCGCCCCGCCACCACCATACGCCAAACGTCGTAAAAATGTGTTGCTGAATCGTCACAAAACGGGATCGGGAAATGGTATGATTAACGGGCGTGAATAAAGAAGAGCCCGGCAGTGCCGGGCTCCTCAATTCTTCAAATGGGAGAATTAGAACTTGACCTTTAGGCTCGTCGACAGCGCGGCGACCATATCGTTGCCAAAGGAATAGGAGACATCATCTCCAAACGTGACGCCGTTCTGGGTCACGACGCCGGACGAACCGCTCGTCAACACGCCCACGGCACCGGCGAAGCGCCATTCGATATGTTCGGTCGGCGTGAAGGCTGCACCGAGTCCCAGCGTCCAGCTATCGGTCTGCGCGCCATAACCCTGGCTGGTGCCGCGGTCCCAGGTGAGGCTGACCGCACCTGCCCACTGTTCGTTAAACTTGTGGCCGACACCACCGGTGATGGTCCAACCGTCCTGATAAAGAAGGTCGAGCGAGGTCAGTTCCGTCGCGCCGCCGGAGGTACAGGCGACTAAGCCCTTGGTCGACTTCGGGCAGAAAGGCACGGACTGCAGGACACTCCAATTCGTCCACTTGACCGACCCGAAGGCCAGCCAATCCGGAGCGATACCGCTTTGCAACTTAAGCTCAAGCGAATCCGGCGCTTCGGCAGAGCCGAAGACATCCGTGACCCTTCCATAAGGAGCGCCATTCAGCGGTGCGAATGGTGCGGTCACCTGCGTCAGATCCACCGTACCGGTCAGATTGTCGTATTTTACGCGGCTGTTATAGACGAGGCTCGCTCGCATTGCATATTCCGGAATCTCGTAGGCGAGACCGGCGCGCCAGCCCCAGCCACTATCTTCGAGATCGAGGCGGCCGACGCCGTTGCCGGTACCGACCAGAAGCGGAACGGTTGAAACCAGACGTTCCTTGAAGCCTTCGACTTCCTGATAGAAAGCGCCGCCGATGAAGCGAAGCTGCCCAGGACCGACATCAAAACGATAGGAGCAGGTGCCGCCATAGTTGCGGGTTTTGATCTCTGTCTCAATGTTATTGTTGGCGCCGGCCCAGTTCAGACCGGGGTCGGTATGCCCGCCGAAGGGCTCTGAATAGTCGACCAGACAGTCAATTGCATCGCCAAAACCAGCCTTAAAGCCAATATAGGGGATGGTGTAATTTGAGGTATCGTCAGCGGTATTTGGACGGCTGTTCAGATTGCCACCGCCTGGAGATGTCGACGTATCCGTGTCACGGACATCCTTCAGCTTGCGCTGCGGCGTGACGTAGGTAACGCCCGACTGAAATGAGAAAGGCGACGTATCGAACAGCTGATCGATGTTATAGCCGCCACGCTCCAGGCCGCCGGCGAAGGACGGCGATGCAAGCGACGAAAAGAGAACGAGCGACGTTACGCCCTTGGAAAACCTACGCGATGCCATTGTGTCTCCCCCACTCCAGCAATTGATGTCACGCCACTCTAGTAAGTGTTTGCTCGACATGGCAACGCGCCCCACGGTAGCGCTCCCAGCCATTGCAGCGGCTAACTTACGTAAAGAAATTGACGGACACGTCAAAAAACCTGGTTAATAGAATTTTATTCCAGAGTTGTCGGGTTTCGGATGGGCTTTTGGGTTTTCATTCCAAACATTGCGGAAGCTGTATCAATCCGACAACAGTCGCGGTTTTCGCCAACTGGCTGCCCGCACAGCCACAATCCACAGGTTCAGCGCCTGAAACCGCCGCTTTCAGGACCGAATCGCTTGCGCCCAGAACGATAAAAAGACGCGCCGGCAGAGGGCGCGTCTTTGAAATAACTTACCAAATGGGTCGGTGAAACTTATCCGGCTTCGCTCACCCTGGAAAGAGCGATCCTCAGGCTTGCAATCTGACCCTTCAGCTCCTCGAGACGGTCGCGCTCGGCCTCGACCACTTCGGGATTGGCGTTGGCGACGAACTTCTCGTTGGAGAGCTTGCCGTCGATGCGGGAGATCTCGCCCTCCATCTTGGCAATCGCTTTTTCCAAACGAGCCTTTTCGGCCGAAAGGTCGATGAGATTGCCGAGCGGCAGGCAGATGGTGGCCTCGGCGATGACGATCTGAGCGGCACCCTTGGGGGCATCGTCAGCCAGCGAGATCGCCTCAACGCGCGCAAGGCGCTTGATGGCGGCGTCGTGGCGGAACAGCCGTTCACGCGTCAGGTTGTTGGCCTTTACGACGACGAGCGGAGCTGTCGCCGATGGCGGCACATTCATTTCAGCGCGCACCGAGCGGATGCCGGAAACCAGGTCGATCAGCCAGTTGATCTCGTCGGCGGCCCCATCATCGGCGTAGGACGGCGCCGGCCAATCGGCGTGGCAGACCAATGTGTCGCGCTCTTTGCCTTCGCCTGCCGTATGGGCCCAAAGCTCTTCGGTCATGAAGGGCATGAAGGGATGCAGCAGCTTGTAGATCTCTTCGAGAATATAAGCGCTGCAGGCCTGGGCTTCGGCCTTGGCGCCCTCGTCCTCACCATTGAAGACTGGCTTCAACAGTTCGAGATACCAGTCGCAGACCTCGTTCCAGACGAAGCGGTAGAGCGCGCCGGCAGCATCGTTGAAGCGGAAGGCTTCGAGGGCTTCCGTAACGTCACGTTCCGTACGGGCAAGTTCCGTCAGGATCCAACGGTTGATAGTGAGCTCGGCGGCCTCCGGCACGAAATGCGGATCGCTCTTCGCGCCGTTCATCTCGGCGAAGCGTGTGGCGTTCCAGAGCTTGGTGCCGAAATTGCGGTAGCCGGCGATGCGGGCAGGATCGAGCTTCACGTCGCGGCCCTGCGCCGCCATGATCGCCAGGGTGAACCGCAGCGCGTCGGCGCCGTATTCGTCGATCAGTTCCAAGGGATCGATGACGTTGCCCTTTGACTTCGACATCTTCTGCCCATTCTTGTCGCGCACCAGCGCGTGGACATAGACGGTCTGGAAGGGCTCGACCGGTACGCCGTCCTCGTCCTTCATGAAGTGCAGGCCCATCATCATCATGCGGGCAACCCAGAAGAAGATGATATCGAAGCCGGTGACCAGAACGTTGGTCGGGTAATAACGCGCCAGTTCCGGTGTCTGCTCCGGCCAGCCGAGCGTCGAGAAGGGCCAAAGTGCTGAGGAGAACCAGGTGTCGAGCACGTCCTCGTCACGCGTCAGGATCTCGCCCGGCTTGAAGTTTTCAAGCAGGTCCTCGACATAGGCCTTCATCGGCCCCTCGTGCGAAAGGTAATGCTGGATCGCCGCCTGCAGCGCCTCTTCCTCGGTCTTTTCGACGAAGACCTGGCCGTCCGGGCCGTACCAGGCGGGGATCTGGTGACCCCACCAGAGCTGACGGGAGATACACCAGGGCTGGATGTTTTCCATCCATTCGTAATAGGTCTTGTCCCAGCTCTTCGGCACCATCCTGGTGCGACCTTCGCGGACCGAGGCGATCGCCGGTTCGGCGAGCGTCTTCGCATCCACATACCACTGTTCGGTCAGCCGCGGTTCGATCGGCACGCCGCCGCGGTCGCCGTGCGGGACCATGTGCTTGTGCGGCTCGATCTTGTCGACGAGGCCCGCCTCTTCGAAAATCTCGACGATGACCTTGCGCGCATAGAAGCGGTCCTGGCCTTCCAGGCGGTCCCAGGCGCCGTGCAGCGCCGCCGGATTGTCGAGACCTTCAAGAAAGTCCTCATTGTCCTTGATGGTGATCGTGCCGTCGCCGTTCATAATATTGATGACGCGAAGACCTGCGCGCTTGCCGACGTCGAAGTCGTTGAAATCGTGCGCGGGCGTTATCTTCACCGCGCCGGTGCCGGCAGCCGGATCGGCATAATCGTCAGCAACGATCGGAATTCTGCGGCCGACGATCGGCAGAATGACATGCTTGCCGACAATGCCCTGATAGCGTTCGTCCTTCGGATTGACGGCAACACCGGTATCGCCCAGCATGGTCTCCGGTCGTGTCGTTGCGACGACCACATAATCGCGCGTCTCGAATTCGGTCGGCTTGCCTTCCTCATCGAATGCGATCGGGTATTGGTAGGTTACGCCCTTTTCCAGCGGATAGCGCAGGTGCCAGAGATTGCCCTTGACCTCGTGCTGCTCGACTTCGATATCGGAAATCGCCGTCAGCAACTTCGGATCCCAATTGACCAGACGCTTGTCCTTGTAGATCAGCCCTTCCTTGTAGAGCGTGACGAAAACCTCGAGCACGGCCTTTGAGAGGCCTTCGTCCATGGTGAAACGTTCACGCGACCAGTCGCATGACGCCCCCAGGCGCTTCAGCTGGTTGAAGATCAGGCCGCCTGATTCAGCCTTCCATTCCCAGACCTTGTCGATAAAGGCTTCGCGGCCCATGTCGCGGCGGCCCGGCAGCTGCTGTTCCATCAGCTTGCGCTCGACGACCATCTGCGTAGCTATGCCGGCGTGGTCCATGCCCGGCTGCCAGAGCACGTCCTTGCCGCGCATGCGCTCGAAGCGGACCAGGATGTCCTGCAGCGTATTGTTCAGCGCGTGGCCCATGTGCAGCGAACCCGTGACATTCGGCGGCGGGATCACGATGGTGAAGGTCTCGGCTCCGGGCCTGGCGTTCGCGCCGGCGCGGAAAGCGTCCGCCTCATCCCATATCGCGGCGATTTTCGGTTCGACGGCAGCGGAATCATAGGTCTTGTCGAGCATTTTCTGACCAATTTCGAGGTTCGAGGGTGGCGTTTGTAAATAGGATGGTCACGGCCAAGTCAATAAAAAAGCCGCCCCGGAGACCGGAGCGGCTTTTCAGGAAAAAGCAATCCGATCAGCGGCGCGGGCCGCGCGCCACGCGCTCGATTTCCTCGCGCACCAACCGCTCGACCAGTGTCGGCAGATTATCATCAAGCCATTCGCGCAGCATCGGGCGAAGCATGTCCTCTGCGATCTCGTCGAGCGAGCGGCGCTCGGCACCGTCGATCGCGGCTGCGAGCTCCTCGAAGGAGCGGCTGATCTGCAGGCCGGCATCCTCCGAAAGCAGCGTCGGCTGGACCTCGTCCATAACGCTCGGCAAGAAACGCTCGGTCGAGGACTGAGCGGGTTCAAAAGCCGGCGGCGCCGTTTCGATAGGCGCCGGCTCGGCGACCACCTCGGCCGTTTCCATAAGGACCGGCTCGGCCGGCTGCTGGATTGCAACATGCTGAACGGGTGTTGCGGCTGGGAAAACGGGCTGTGCCTGATGTGCTTGCGGCTGCGGCTGCGGTGCCGCGGCGCGCGGCGGCTCCGGCATCACGGCCGGCTGCGGTTCGGGCTGACGGAAGCCGCTCGGAATTTCACGCAGTGCCTGACCGGCCTGCACGGCGCTGCGCTCGGAGGCGGCGCGCACGCGGGCGGCAACATCGGCAAGCGACAGAGCGCGGGCCGGAACTTCTGCTTCGGGAGCTGTGCCGGCCGAATTGGCGGCGACGAAGCGAGGATCGGAGGAGCGCATGACCGGTTCGGGGAATTCCACGCCGGCATAGGTATCGTCGACCGTCAGATGAATTTCGGAGCCGTTGTCATCCTCGTCGGCGCCGTAGATCGGCGGCAGGGATGCGGAAATCGCCTTGCCGGCGCCTGGCTCATTGCTTTCGATGATCTGGCGGATGGAGGCCAGAATTTCTTCCATGGACGGTTCACGCGCTACGCTTGGCTGAGCCATTTCTATCCCCGTTATCCCAAAACAACGACCGGATGGTGTGGAGCATTCACCCGAATCACCACGACCTTAGAATACCCCAAGCGGGAAAAAAATCATCGCGAATCAAATGAATGCGGCCATGCACAGTTTTGTTACCCGATGTTTGCGACGTGGCGGCGTCAGGATAATTCATATTTGTGAAGGCTCTCCTGCGGCCCTCAAAAAAAACGGGCGCCGATGGCGCCCGTCGCTGAATTTCGTCGACGAGAACGATCTCAGAAAACGAATTCGCGCGCCTTGGCGAAACCCGGCAGCGGCTTGACCGAAGCATTGAAGAAGACATTTTCCGAAACAGCGCCGCGCTCGGCGACAAAGACCTTGGCGCGGGCGGCATTGCCGTAACCTTCGACAGTGATCAGACGACCACCATCGCGCAATTGACCAAGAAGGGACGCCGGAACCTCTTCGACTGCGCCGTTGATGAAGATCAGATCATAGGGAGCGCCGGCAGCGTAGCCCTGTTCGAGCGGGCCGGTCACGACCTCAACCTTGGCGTAGCCGGCAAGCTGCGCCTTCGCCTCAGCGGCCAGCGCCTCGTCGCATTCGAGCGCAATGACGGAACCGGCAATGATCGACAGCAGCGCCGAGGTGTAACCCGTACCGCAGCCGACCTCGAGCACGAAGTCGTCTTTGGTGATCGCGGCCAACTGGAGCAGCTTGGCGAGGGGCGACGCTTCCATCAGGAAGCGGGCCGGCTTTCCCGGTGCGGCTGCGGAGATCTCGACGTCGTTGTCGATGTAAGCCAGCAGCTTCACCTTCTCCGGCACGAAAGCCTCACGCGGCACCGTGAGAAACGCCGTCAGCACGGAATGCGAGGTAACGTCCGTCGTGCGAACCTGGGTATCGACCATCTTTACGCGCGCTGCTTCGAAATCCATCATGTCCTCTCGCTCTTGAAAAGCGGTTCCTGTCCCTCGTCTCTTAATCCCCGCCACGGATGCTTTCAAGGCTTGGCAAGCGCCGGCGAAAAGAATCCAGCAGGCGCCTCTTCCGCGCCACAGGGCAGGATGGACGCTGCAACTCCAGCGTGGAATCTTCTGCCCCTTCATGTTATGATCTGCAGTGGAGGAAATAGGAGGAGCAGGCCATGTCTGCGATTTTCGAGTATTTCACGCTGTTCGATTTCTTCATCGTCGCAGCGCTCGTCGGCATATTCTGCTGCGGGCTGCTGGACGGCGAAACGACTTGGAAGCGATAAAGCGCCGAAACGCGCTCGGTGCATGGCGTTTGCGGCAATCATGCCGGCGCTGGCTGACATGCGTTGGTTTCTTTTGAAATCCAGTCCTCGACAACCATACGCGCATTAACGTTACGTCAACCATTGTTGCGGAGCCTCACCTTCCGCTATGGGTGTGCGCATGCAAACCTTCTTGATCCGATCGCGCGACATAGAAGCGCTTCATTACAACCCCGATGCCCGACTGCTGCTGATCAATACATCAGCGGCGACATTCGCAGCTTCACCCGCATTTCACCGCAAGGCATGCGGCGGCTGCTCGGCGCCGGTCCCGGCATCGACAACGGGCATGATTGAGCGATCCGCAATATCAGGCGAAATCCGCAAAGGCGGCCTGAAGGCGCTCTACCGCCTCACGGAATCAATCCGTTACAGTTCGATTTTTCGCCCAGCCTGCGGGTCTGGTAGCATCGCAAACGCCAATGCCGCACCGCTGAGCCAGCAGCTTTTCACATAGATTGCGTCATGTGGAAGATGTTGGAGGCCTCGCCCGGAATTGAACCGGGGTACAAGGATTTGCAGTCCTCTGCGTCACCACTCCGCCACGAGGCCTCACGCGCTCGTTATCTGAGCCGTGGCGAGCGTTTAGAATGATCGTAAGGAAATCGCAAGAGGGCATTTCGGAAAAACGCTATTCCGCAGCTGCCGAAACGACCATTTTTCCATCCCGAAACTGGGCGGGCGCGGGCTGGAATTTCCAGGGCCGTGACGATGATCCATTTCCTGCCAATGATGGCATTCGAAACAAATTCTTGACTTGACTTCGATCACCGTCCGGGACTCAATTGCTCTCGGGAGGGTATAGGAGCTTGCGATGGATTGGGCTGCCCTCAAATCGAAGCGCGTGCGTGCAGCATACGACGCCGAAACCCGGGATCTCCATGTAAAATTCCCCGGTTCTCCGCCGGTGAAACATGCGGATATTCCGCCGCACGTCCACCAGAACCTGCTGGAAACGGATGATCCATACTTCTATTACCAGTACTACATAGCGCCGTCTCGCGTATCACCGGGCCATCCACAACCGGTCTCCATGGCGTCTTACGCAGCGAAGCTCATCCTCCTCCTTGCCGCCTGCAGCCTGTTGATGGCGACCAGCCTCGATCCGGATCATGGCGGGGTTTTCGAGGAAAGCGAACTCAGAGCCAATTAAACTTGAATTCGCACAAGCGGCACGCCCAACTCCATCACAGGGCCTGCGGCAATGCGACTGGCTCTCGGATCGAAATTGTCGCTTCTGTTCTGAGAACGATAACGGCGATCGTTCCGGTCGCGGTCATTGTCCCTATTGCGCTCGTTGCGGCCATTGAAATTGCGATAGTTACGAGGTTCGCTATAACCGCCTTGGCCATGATCGACCACGCAGCCTTCGGGCCGGCGGCAGATGCCACGGGCGTCGAAACCGCCGCTGTCGACACCCTGGGCCTCGGCGGGCGCGCCGGAGAGGATGCTCGCCGCTGACAGGACAACCACAAAAAATAGCTTCATTTCCTCACCTGAGCCATTGTGGGGCAGTTGCAGTTCATAAACCACGAATGCAAAAAGCGCTCCACTGTTCCACGGGCCCCTTCACTGGGGCGACCATCAACCAGCCGGTTTTCGCCGCCTGTGCCACCAGACCGCCAGCCGGCGCCGAAGCCGGCGCGCGAACGGCAGATCGTGCGAGAGCACGAGGAAGCCGAGCGGCAGCATCCAGAAGCCGAGGATGGGCAGGAAACCCAACAAGCCGCAGAAAATGAGGGCCATGCCGAGCCCCATCCGTGCGATGCGCGAGCGCGGCATGCCGATGCTGAAAGAGCCGAGCACAAGCCTGCCGCTTGCATGATCGATGCCAAAGCGCACTGCCCGTGCCTTGCGCTTCCCGCCGCCTCTCGTCTCCTCACGATCATTCACATTTGTCATTCCCCAGAGATGGGCGCAGGCATCCCAAATACAAGTTCATTTCATTTTTTTGAAAAAACCGCTTGGCAAATCGGGAAAGCATTTGTATTAGCCCACTCACACCGCGCCAAGCAGTGATCCCTGGTAGCTCAGCGGTAGAGCATTCGACTGTTAATCGACAGGTCGCCGGTTCGAATCCGGCCCGGGGAGCCATTTTTCAAGTCAAGCGCCCGTTTCGTTGATAATTCCGAAAGCAGGCGCTTACTTCCCACTTTCCATCTTCGCTTTTGAATGCTCCCAAAGGTTTTTCGCGTTGAGCATCGCGGACAACGCGCTTTTTACGACCGGTAGGCAAGCGCTGGCCAAAAAACTGCCGGCGGTGTACAGCAAACGTCATGGCGCTAGATCCCGAAAAGGCATTTTTAGATTACAGTGCGGCGGACTGCAGTGTGCAGTTCTGGACCGCCAACGCGCCGGCTGTGCCATTCACCTCTTTGGAAGCCGCCGTCAGGTTCGCAAAAGACCATGGCGGCAGGTGGGAAGAGATTGAGATAACAGTCCATCTGCCGCGCGAGGACATCGCATTCGCCACCGGAAAAGTGCATCAACTCATTGACGCTCTGCCGGGTGACCTCCGGAAAAAACGGTAATGAGGGTGGGTTGACAGTCAATAGAACCGGCCGGCGCGCCTGGGAACGACACTCCTCCCGGCGCGGTCGGTTGGAGATATGGACAAGGTGAGCCAGAGCTACCGTCGATTGCAATCGTAACACATCTATCGCCACAGCACCCAGCTAGGGTCACGGCTATGGCTCTCAGTATGGCGATAGGAATCGGAATAGGCGGCGCAGTCGGCCCGATGCTGTTCGATGACACCGCGATCGGCATCACGTTCGATGTCACGATCGGCGCTGCCGTCGGGGCTGTCATCAAACGGAAATGACCGCTTATGGAGCGCTCGCCCGACGCTCCTCACGATCCCGCTTCTTGTACGGGCAAAGAGACGGCCAGCTTTAATAGCTGCACGAGCGGCCATCGCCGGGTCGGAAGCCATCGGCGCAGGCCGGGTTCATTGAATCTCCCGGTTGATATCCCGATGCCGAGCCATATGAATTCGGCGGCGTCGAGCATGCCGAGGTCATGGCGGCTGCAAGACTGATTGCTCCGGCTGCTACAAATGCCCGAAATCTGTTCATCAATGCTTCTCCAGTTTACGCTGGGAGTGATGAGAGCCTCTGCTCTCTCCTCCCTGATCACCCTTCAACCTCAAGATATAGGCGCGCTCCCCGCTGGCGTTAGCTCCGAGCGCGCAGGATTTTCGTCGATCTTTATAAACTCCGCATGAAGATCGTCGATGACCACGCCGGCGGGAACAAAGATCGTGGAGCAAAGTTGAGTGGCATCAACCACGTAACGTCAGTTTCTGACAGGAGGTCTTTCATGGGTCGCGGTATTCTGCTTTGGCTGCTTGGTGTTCCACTGCCGATCATCATCCTTCTCGCTCTCTTTATGCGATAGGAAGAGATGATGTCGGTTTCAATGACAGGTTCCGGAGAGATTGCTACTCCGGTCGAATCCTCCAAATCCGCCATGACATGGGGGCCCATCTTCGGAGGCGCCGCTGCTGCCATCGGAGTGACCCTCATTCTTTTGCTGCTTGGATCCGGGGTTGGGTTGACGATGGTGTCGCCCTGGTCGGGGCAAAGCAGTTCGCTCGGCACGGTCGGAGTGACGGCAGCGATCTGGCTGGTTGTCGTGCAATGGCTCTCCTCCGGGCTCGGCGGCTATATCACCGGCCGGCTGCGCGCGAAGTGGGCGGCCGTCCACACTGATGAGGTGTTCTTCCGCGACACCGCGCATGGCTTCATCAGCTGGGCGCTGGCGACGATCTTCGTCGCCGGATTTCTCGCCTCGTCGCTGACCTCGCTTGCCGGTGCTGGCGCACAAGCCGTGGGTTCGGCGGCCACCGCCGCAGGTACGGCGGCGTCATCGGCGGCATCGACCGCGGATCTGCCTACCGCCTATTTTACCGACGCTTTGCTGCGTCCTGAACGGGCCCGTACAGGGGCAACATCCGATGATGCTACTGCAACGGCCGAGATCTCCCGCATCCTCCTCAACGGTGCCGCCGCCGGCCAGATCCCGGATGACGACAAGGCTTATCTTGCCACCATCGTCTCTGCTCGCACCGGTCTTTCCGAGGCCGATGCCCGCACCCGCGTTGATACGGTGCTAAAGCGCATAGAAGACGCCAAGGTCGCCGCCCAGAAAGCCACCGATGAGGCACGCAAGGCGGCCTCGACGACGGCCTTGCTTGGCTCGTTGTCACTTCTGATCGGGGCCTTCATCGCTGCTGCGGCCGCAGCTTTTGGCGGATCGCAACGCGACGAAGAGGAAGATCTCATCGTTACCTCTAGAACCTGAGGACGGATGAAACGGGGACGCGGTGTCGAAAGGCCCGCGTCCCATTTTTATATGGGGTCCCGGCCGCGTATCGTATCGGCCGCCGTGAAGCGGCTTCTTCCTCAGCGGTGGTTTATTTCGCATCGAGCGGAACATGTGGCCGTTGTGGAGCTTCGGTTAGGTCAAACCCTTTCCGGAGAATATAGATGGCCAAGAACACATCCAAAACCTCGCCCTCCGACAATGCAACGATCCATGATCAGAAGCTGCACCGCGGAGCAGGTGGTGAGCTTCATCAGTTCGCCGAAGACGGGATGCCGGTGCTGACTACAGCGCAAGGCGGCCCCGTTTCCGACGATCAGAATACGCTTCGCATCGGCGCGCGCGGCCCCGCCCTCATCGATGACTTCCATTTCCGCGAGAAAATCTTTCATTTCGATCACGAGCGCATCCCGGAGCGGGTCGTGCATGCGCGCGGTTACGGCGCCCATGGCTACTTCGAAACATATGAATCGATGGCCGCCTATACCCGGGCCGATCTTTTCCAGCGGCCCGGCGAAAAGACGCCGGCCTTCGTGCGGTTCTCGACAGTTGCCGGCAGCAAGGGTTCCTTCGATCTGGCGCGCGACGTGCGTGGTTTCGCAGTGAAGATCTACACCCAGCAGGGCAATTGGGACCTGGTCGGCAATAACATCCCGGTTTTCTTCATTCAGGACGCGATCAAGTTTCCCGACGTCATCCATTCCGTCAAGCCGGAGCCCGACAGGCAATTTCCGCAGGCCCAGTCGGCGCATGACAATTTCTGGGACTTCATCACCCTGACGCCCGAAAGCATGCACATGATCATGTGGGTGATGTCGGACCGCGCCATTCCGCGATCGTTCCGTTTCATGGAGGGTTTCGGCGTTCATACCTTCCGCTTCGTCAACGCAGCGGATGAATCGACCTTCGTCAAATTTCACTGGAAGCCGAAACTCGGCCTGCAATCGGTCGCCTGGAACGAGGCGGTCAAGATCAATGGTGCCGATCCGGATTTCCATCGCCGCGATCTCTGGCAGGCGATCCAGTCGGGAAACTTTCCGGAATGGGAACTTTGCGTGCAGCTTTTCGACCAGGACTTCGCCGACACGTTCGACTTCGACATCCTCGATCCGACGAAGATCATTCCAGAGGAGATCCTTCCGGTCAAACCGATCGGCCGTCTCGTGCTCGACCGAATGCCCGAAAACTTTTTCGCAGAGACAGAGCAGGTCGCCTTCATGACGCAGAACGTGCCCCCCGGCATCGACTTCAGCAACGACCCGCTGCTGCAGGGACGGAACTTCTCCTATCTCGACACGCAGCTGAAACGTCTGGGCGGCCCGAATTTCACGCATCTGCCGATCAACGCACCGAAGTGTCCCTTCCACAATTTCCAGCAGGATGGCCATATGGCGATGCGTAATCCCGTCGGGCGCGTCAATTACCAGCCGAACTCCTGGAATCAAGGGCCACGGGAATCGCCGGTTCAGGGCTATCGCCACTTCCCGGCCGAAGAACAGGGGCCGAAGGTCCGGCTGCGGCCGGAGAGCTTTGCCGATCATTACAGCCAGGCTCGACAATTCTTCATCAGCCAGACTCCGCCGGAGCAACGCCATATCGCCGCGGCGCTGATCTTCGAACTGAGCAAAGTCGAAACGCCGGTCATTCGCGAGCGGATGGTCTCGCATCTGATGAACATCGATGAGACGCTGGCCAGCAAGGTTGGCCACGCCCTAGGCTTTAAATCGATGCCGAAGCCTGCCGATGCCGCTATGCCGACGCGGCAAGATCTCGAGCCGTCGCCGGCGCTCAGCATCATAGAGCGCGGTCCGAAACGGTTCGAAGGACGCAAACTCGGCATTCTTGTCAGCGACGGCACCGATGCCGCGATCTTCAAGGCGCTGCTTGCCGAGATCACCGAGCAGAAGGCAGCGTTTGAAGTGATCGCGCCAAAGATCGGCGGTGTGACGCTCTCGGACGGCAATTGGATCGAGGCGCATCAGATGATCGACGGTGGGCCTTCGGTGCTTTACGACGCCGTCGCCCTCCTCCCTTCGGCCGAGGGAACCGGCGATCTGCTGAAGGAGGCAACGGCCCGCGATTTCGTGGCGGATGCCTTCGTGCACTGCAAGTTCATCGGCTATGTGGAAACAGCGCTGCCGCTGATGCAGAAGGCCGGAATTGCCGATTCCCTGGATGAGGGCGTGATTGCGCTCGGAGCGGCGAAAGATGTCAGCGCCTTCGTCAAGGCGCTTGGCAAACTGCGGGTCTGGGGTCGGGAGCCATCGGTCAAATTGAATTGACCGCCTCGTCGTCATCTCCGCACGAAAATGGCTAGTCGTCAGAATAAGACCCGCGGAAGCGCGGGTTTTATGTCGTTTGCGGCGCCCTATTTATTAAACCCAGGTGATGGAAGCCGCTCCATCCTCGTTTTTACGCGCTGTGGAGAGCCGTATGCGCTGGCGCTTTCGACAGATCTCTGAGTTGGCCGTCTTATGGGCAGGCCATCGTGTGGTCCCTGTCACGCTGATCGCGTTCGCAGCCATTTGGGCGGCAGTGGGTCTTAGCTTTTCCTTCCCACGGCAGTGGTTTCTGCTGACCAATATGGTCGGGACACTTATTATATTTTTTATTTTGCTGCTGGTGCAGCACTCCCAAAATCGGGACATGCTGGCACTTCATACCAAGCTCGATGAATTGATCCGATCAAGCAAGGCAGGAAACCACTGGATTGCGGCTGAGAAGAAAGACGCCGACGCAATCGAGGGAATGCGCCAGCAACACCACGGCCAAATCTCGGAGGGTGCGAATTAGGCGGATGCTGCCTCTGCGGCGGATTTCTCATCCGCTTTTTCCTCGACGCACTCAGCCTTTTCGGCAAGGGCTTTGCTCATTTCCCTGAGTTCGCCCTCCTCCAGCTTTTCGATACCAACAAATTTGTTGGCTGCCTGGCTCGTCAGGATGAGTTCGTCAAGCTTGGCTTGCAGAGCCTTTCCGTCTCGGTTCTGGCTGTTCTGCAACACAAACACCATCAGAAAGGTGATGATGGTCGTAGTGGTATTGATCACGAGCTGCCAAGTTTCAGAATAGCCGA
Source organism: Rhizobium sophorae (assembly GCF_013087515.1). GTDB lineage: Bacteria > Pseudomonadota > Alphaproteobacteria > Rhizobiales > Rhizobiaceae > Rhizobium > Rhizobium sophorae. The sequence continues at coordinate 318,484 of NZ_JABFCN010000009.1, forward strand.
AAAACGGGCCGGAAACCGCCCAGACAAGCACGAGCGCCAAGGCCGCCACGAAGGTGAACGGCTTTCCGGAGAGGTCGGCGACGGCGGTTGCAAAGGAAGAGAAGAAGTTGGATTTGTTCGACATCTAAATGCCTCGTTGGGTCGCAGCGCCAATGCTGTCTATCGACAACGTCAACTCCAGATCCGGGCCGAAGTTCCTCGCGCCAAGGTCACGAGAAGGATCGCGCGGGCGTTCGCGGCGCTAAAAGATATTGTGCAGTGCAGCAACTTTTCGTAGGCTGAGACGTTTGGTTAAGCATCACCGCCATCCCGGCTGCTGATTGGCGGAGACTTTTCATGAGATCTATGTCAGACACCCTTGCACGCCTTGCTGCGCTGCGAGGAACGCTTCGCCCCCAACCCAGGCAGGACAACCCCGATCTCGTCGCATTGGACGCGTTCGGCTCAAACCCGGGCGCCTTGGGGGGCTACGCCTATTTGCCGTCAAAGCGCGGGAAAAACATGGCCCTGGTCGTCGTCCTGCACGGCTGCACCCAGACAGCCGCCGGGTATGATATCGGATCCGGGTGGTCGCGATTGGCCGAGGACTACGGCTTCGCGCTGCTGCTTCCCGAACAACGACGGGCAAACAATCCAAACCTCTGCTTCAATTGGTTTAACCCGGAAGACATAAGCCGGGATCACGGCGAGGTCTTTTCTATTCGCCAGATGATCGCAGAGGTCGTTGCGGAACATGATATCGACGGCAGGCGCGTGTTCGTGACCGGGCTTTCGGCGGGCGGCGCCATGGCCGCCGCCATGCTCGCCACTTATCCCGAGGTTTTTGCGGGCGGCGCGATCATCGCGGGCCTGCCATATGCAAGTGCCGCGACCATTCCCGAGGCGTTCGACCGAATGCGCGGTCACGGCGGCCCGACCGGCAAAGAGCTTGAACTCCGGTTGAGAAACGCTTCAGGGCACAAAGGCCCGTGGCCGACATTATCACTCTGGCAGGGAACGGCAGACAGAACCGTCGTGCCATCCAATGCGAACGCGATCGTGGAGCAATGGAAAAATATCCACGGCGTCGACGCATCGCCGGGGCGCGTCGAAGATATCGGGCGACATCAGCGAAAGGTCTGGACCGATGCTCACGGTGTCGAAGTCATCGAGCTCTATACAATTGCCGGGATGGATCACGGCACGCCCCTCGATATCGGCACCGGCTACGGGGCAAGCGGCCCCTTCATGCTAGACGTCGGAATTTCATCGACCGTCGAAACTGCCAGGTCCTGGGGTCTGGTCCCCTCATTTGAAATGCGGCGCGACGCAAAACCCTCTCCTGCGCAACAGGAAAACGCCGCAGACCCATTCGGCGCAGGCCGCGACCGAGGCGGCATTCAGAAGGTCATTGAAGATGCCCTCCGGTCCGCTGGGCTGATGAAGTAGTCATGTCGCTAATTAAAGTGGAGATTTGTAGACAAGAATAATTACGCGGAATAGGAATGGCGCTCATCGTCATACGGGGAGACACCATGGTTCCGCTTTCGCTTTTTATCACAACTGCTTTGCGCCGCCGCATGGCGGCTGCACTTGCCGCCGTGCTGTTTGCGTCGGCAGCTTTTGCCGAAGAGATCGTCTTCAAGGATCAGGGGAACCGCGAGGTGCGGCTGGCAAAGGCTGCCGAACGTGTCGTCTCGATCGTCATCCCGATGGCTTCCACCGTCATCGCGCTGGATGGCAGCACCCGGAAGCTCATTGGTATGAACCCGACGGCAAAGAGCGCCGTGGTTGAAGGGATTCTCGGAAAGATCTTCCCCGAGGCGAAGGATATTCCGTCGGACGTGACGGCGCCGAATTTCGTGCCGAATGTCGAGGCGCTCACCGCCTCCAATCCCGATCTCGTCATTCAGTGGGGTGATCGTGGCGCCGACATCGTCGCGCCCATCACCAATGCCGGGCTCACCACGATGCTGATCCTTTACGGCACGGAAGAGCTGACCCGCGATTATATGACCATGGCCGCGAAGGCGATCGGCAAGCCGGAGCGGATCGGCGAACTGGTGGAATGGCGCGATCGCGTCCAGAAGGATATCCAGGCCAAGGCGACAGCGATCCCCGACGACAAGAAGCCGAGCGTTCTCTACCTCGGCCGCGCGCTCTCCGATATCAGCGCCTCCGGCACCAAGGGCAATTACAATGCCTGGTCCATCCAGCTTGCGGGCGGCAGAAACGCCTCGGGCGAACTCAACGGCACGGTCTCGGTGAACAAGGAACAGATCGCAGCGTGGAACCCCGACGTCATCTTCCTCAATGCTTTCGAGGCGAAGCTGAACATCGACTGGGTCTATAATGATCCGATCCTGTCTCTCACCAATGCCGCCAAATCCAAGCGGGTCTACAAGATGCCGCTCGGCGGCTATCGCTGGGATCCGCCGAGCCAGGAATCGCCGTTGTCCTGGATGTGGACGGCCAACCTGCTCCATCCCGAGATCTTCAAATACGACCTGCGCACGGAAATGAAGACGGCCTACAAGACCCTTTACAACTACGACCTGGCAGATAGCGATATCGACAATATCCTTTGGCTGAAGGAACAGGGTGCTGCCGCCGACTACGCGCAGTTCGAGGCAAAGTGACGTCATGGCGACGATAACGCAGGAGGAGACGGCGCCGGCTGCCCGCCGGATTCACCTCGCCAGGCAGACACTGGTCTTCGCCTTGCTGCTGGCGCTGCTGGTGATCGCCTTCACCGTCAGCCTCTGCGTCGGACGGTTCTCCGTACCGGCTGGACGCGCGCTGGAACTGATCTGGCAAGGGATCAGCGACCCGTCGCGGGAGCTTGCCGGGATCGACGAACGCATCGTGCTGCTGGTGCGCGCACCGCGCGTCGTGCTTGCCGCACTTGCCGGTGCCGGGCTTGCCATCTCGGGCGCCGGCCTTCAGGGCGTGTTTCGAAATCCCCTGGTTTCGCCAGACATACTGGGCATTTCCCAGGGTGCCGCCTTCGGCGGCGCGCTGGCGATCATGCTCGGCATCTGGGGATTTCCGCTGATCGCCATGGTGTTCCTCTGCGGCATGGCGGCCGTCATCCTGGTGGGGTTGCTGTCGCGCATCAACGGCCGCTCCGAAACGGTAACGGTGATCCTGTCGGGGCTGGTCATCAGCTCGATGTTCTCGGCGGTCGTCTCGCTGCTGCAATTCATCGCCGATCCCAACACGTCCCTTCCCGCCATTGTCTACTGGTTGATGGGATCCTTTGCGACAGCCACATGGGAACGCACGCTGGTGGCAGCACCCGGCCTCATCCTCGGAAGCTGCTTCCTGTGGATGCTCCGCTTCCGGCTCAACATCCTGTCGCTTGACGAAGCCGAAGCCCGCAGCCTCGGCGCCAATACGATACGCGAGCGATGGCTCGTCTTCTGCCTCATCGCCGTCATCGTCGGCAGCCAGGTCGCGGTTTCGGGCATCATCGGCTGGATCGGCATTGTCATTCCCCACGCCGCCCGTCTGCTGGTCGGCCATGATCACCGCGCGCTGCTGCCGGCAGCCGCCGTGCTTGGCGCAGGATTCATGGTCTGCATCGACACCCTCGCCCGCACCGCGACGGCGGCGGAAATCCCGCTAGGCGTCATCACCGCCCTTGTCGGCGCGCCGATCTTTGCGGTTCTCCTGCGCCATCACTATCGCGAAAGGACCGGATCATGATCGGATTGACGGATGCGGTCGTCAGATTCGGGCCGCGCACCATCCTCGACCGCCTGAATTTCTTTGTTCCCGTCGGGCGTTCGCTCGCCATTCTCGGCCCCAACGGACGTGGTAAGACGACCACACTGAAAGCCATGCTCGGCTTTCAGCGGCTGGACGAAGGCAGCCGGGTGGCGCCCGCCATTGTCGGCTACGTCCCGCAGACTGGAAGCAGCAACCAGCGCTACCGCGCCATCGATGTCGCCGTCATGGGGCGGGCAGCGCATCTCGGCCTGTTCGGGCAACCGGGACCCTCCGATTTCGAGATTGCCCATTCAGCACTTGAGTGGGCGGGAGCAGCCCGTTTTGCCGATCATTTCTTCGACCGGCTTTCCGGCGGCGAACGGCAACTCGTGCTTCTGGCGCGAGCGCTCGCCACCGGGTCGGAAGCGATCGTCCTCGACGAGCCGGCGGCGGCACTCGACCTTCACAACCAGGAGCGGCTATTGAACCTGCTCAAAAGCCTGCGCGGACCGCGCGACAAGGCAATCGCCTTCACGACGCATGATCCGAACCATGCGCTGGCCGCCGCCGACGATGCGCTGCTGATGATGCCGGATGGTCAATCGCTGTTCGGTCCGGTCGCGGAGACGATCACGCCGGAACATCTGGAACGGCTTTACGGTGTCCCGATGCGGGTGGTCGAGCTTGTCGGCCCGACAGGCGACAGGCATCAGGCGGTTCTGCCCGCCTTTGCAGGAATTTGCGCCGCATGAGCATCCTTCTGATCCAGTCGCATTATCAAGACCCTTTCAGCATGAACCCGCCGGCTTTCGCCGAGGCGACCGCGCAGGGCAAACTGATCACCGTACGCGAGATGGAGCTGACCGAGGCGCATTTCGCCGCCGCAAGCGGCCTCATCACCACGACCCATCTCGATCAGATCGGCTTCCTCAGATACGCGCCGGCGGTGGCATCCTTCCTCGACCGAGGCGGCCGGTGGGTCTTCAGCGGCCACATGCTTCGGCCGATTCTGCCGGAGCTCGGCACCTATATACCCATGCCGCAGCCGAAAAGAGCCGACTTCGCGCAGGTCAGGCAATTCGACCATTCTGTTTTTGCGGGCATCGACCAGAGGATGCTGGAAACGAACCGCGGCGTCGCCGGTTTCTACGGCCGCGGACACAATCCAATGCCGCCTGGCGCCGTTGCGATCAATACATTCGGATCGGCTGCCGTTCCCGTCGACTGGATCTGGGCGCGGCCGGCGGGCGGAGAAATACTGTCGCATGCCGGAAACGAGTTCTGGGGCTGCGGAGACGATCCCGACATCAAAAAAAAGCTCGCCGGCCGTGTTATCGCCTGGCTGGCGGGGGAGCTGAACCGATGAGCGTGCTCGCGATCCATCCCGGCGCCTACTACCACATCGAGACGCTGGAAGCGCCGCGTTACCGGCATCATTTCGACAGGCTGGTGCGCCCGGAGGAGCTGCCCTCGGTCGAACTCAGCGAACACCAGGTGCTGTTCATTCCCTGCCGGACGCCGGCGGACCGGATGGCGCCGCATGCAGCACAGCTGCGCGCCCATCTCGACCAGGGCGGCACGATCGTTGCGACCGGCGAGACGGCATGGGAAGCGTTTCTGCCGGCGATCCATTTCACGCCGCAACCGACAAACTGGTGGTGGTGGCTGACCGAGGGCGCCGATCTCGGCGTCAGGATCGCGGCACCCGGCCATTCGCTGTTCGAACATCTCGGGCAGGACGACCTGACCTGGCACCTTCACGGTTGGTTCAACCCACCTGAGGGCGCCGAGGTTCTGGCGGTGAACGAGAAAGGCAAGCCGATCCTCTATGTTGACGAGGTCACGACGGCGGGCCGCATGGTGATCACCAGCCTCGACCCCTGCTTCCACCACGGATCGCATTTCATGCCGGCGACGACGCGTTTCCTGGATGGTTTCCTTCCGTGGATGCGCAAGGAACTGGACAAGGGAAAATCGGAATGAACGAAACGAAGATCGAAGTCCTCGAAGACGGCAAGCCGCTTGCCTACGGCTTCGCCGACATTATGCATTATCACGGCTATGGTTTCCCTGGTGGCGTCGCCCATGCCTTCAAGGTGATGGAGCGCGCCTTTCCGCTGCTCAGCACCGACGGACCGCCGGAGCGCCGCGAAATCTCGATCCGCACGGCCTTTCGCGGCCCGGGCGGGCGTGACGCCTTCGAAATGGTGACACGCGCATTGACGGAAGGACGCTATAGCGTCGATCCCTCGCTCGATCGGCCGGAGCGCGGCGATATCCTCGCCCGCTACGTCTTCGAGTTCAGCTATCGCGGCCGCACCGTCACCCTGCAACTGCGCGACGGCCATGTCCGCGAGGAATTCATCATCCTCGGCCGCAAGCCCGACCGAACACCCCAGGAAGAGGAGCGTCTCGCCTGGCTAAAGCAGGAGATGGCGGATCGCCTGCTGGCGCTGCCGCCGGAGGCGGTTTACGAAGAGGGATAGGACGACCACTCAGATTCGGCAGACCTCCCCGAAGATCGCCACTATCGGTTTTGAGACTTGGGCAGTGGTCCGTTTTGGTGGCTGAAGACCAGTTCGCTCTGGACATCTTGCTGAAACTGCAGCACCCGCTGACCGACTTCGCTCTCCGGCATCCCCGCCGCCAGAAGCTGATCGGCAAGCCTGCGGCATTCGGCCTTCCAGAATTCTATCGCATCTGCGCCATGCCGCCGGCCGAGTTCGCGCGCGCAGCGCTCGACATTGGCAGTTCCGGTTCCAGCGGGAAAGGCAATAATCTTGCCTTCATTGGCGCCGGCGGGCCGGCGGGTCATTTCAGTAGCCATCGAACACAGGTTCCTTTGATCCTGTTCGTTGTCTACGGGACTATGGTTAATGCTTTCTATTTGTTGCAGTAAAAGATCAATCAGGTGGAAATTTAGCGGGCCGCAATGTCACCAGACAATCGGATGGGTTTTGCCGGTGAGCACGTTCACGAACCCCTCCGGCGCCAGCTCCGATGGCGCGACCAGGACCCAGCGCCAGGGCGAACAGGTCAGCGTCGCAAACGAAAGACGCTCGGGAAAGCCCGGCCACCATCGAGGCGAAAAGGTCGGCTCATACATCCAGTCGATCTCGGCGCCGGCGGCATAAAGAGCCTGCATCTCCGCATCGAGCGCTTCGGCCGAACGCGCCGTCATCAGGCCGCCGACCTCGTAGCGGACGCGGGCGAGAATCTTGCCGGCGGAGACCAGCACCCAGCCGCCCTGCTGCTCGTTCAAGGCATTGACTGATATCGCCATCGCCTCGTCGGATGAGCCGACCGTCCAGATATTGTGCTTGTCGTGCCCGAGCGTGGAGGCGAGCGCCGTCTCCGGCGTGCGCGGTCCGGTGCCCAGCCAGAACATCCTGGAGACCTTGGCCTCTCCGGAAAACCGGTCGACAATCGAGAATTTGGTGACATTGCGCGCGGGATCCCGCTGCACGGCGCCATCTTCCACCGGCAATTCCATGGTGATGAAATCATCGTGCCAGTGAAACGGCCGCAAAAGTGCTGCGTTGACCGTGGTCCGGTTCGCCGGCGCCTCGATGCGGAAATCGTCAGCTGTGACCGTCCTGTCTATTTTCACGGTACGCGTCGCCCATTGCGGCCAGTCGATTTCAGGGCGCACGCCAATGAAGGTCGCACCCTCGGACACGGGACGCCCGTCCGCCCATACCTTTTCGATCGACAGGCTGGCGACGTCGCTAAGAAGAACGATATCGCCGAAACGGCCCGGCGCGATCGATCCGACCCAAGGCGTCAGCCGCATATGGCGCGCCGGATTGAGGGTGACGCACTGGATGGCGATCTCCGGCGCAAGGCCGTTTTCGATGGCGAGGCGGACGTTGTGGTCGGTCGCACCGATTTTCAGTGTGTCCGAGGCACTGCGGTCGTCGGTCACCAGAGCGATCTGCGACCAGTCCGTCAGTCCCTTGTCGATCAGCCCGCGGATGACCTCCGGCAGGGAATGTGGCCTGAGTTCGATGAAAAGACCGTGGAGGAGTTTCTGCCAGATTTCATCGAGAAACCAGCCTTCGTGATCGGAGGCGAGACCTGCCGCGGCAAAGGCATTGATCGAGGCCATGTCGCGCAGTCCGGCACCGTGGCCTTCGACCACGCCGCGCTGCTCGAAGGTCGCGCCGATCATGCCCCACAGCCGATCGTAGGAAGGATTGCCGGGATCGGATATGGACGGCCAGTCCATGACCTCGTCGAGCCCGGCGACCATCAGGCTTTCGGAAAGGAAGGCCTTCTGCTCATCGTAGCCGAACCAGCCGCCACCCCATTCATAGGCGGTCGGAGGGACGGCGGAGCCAGGCAGGGGAAAGATTTTCATCGGCGATCCGCGCCGGCGCGCTTCCAGCCAGAATTCCAGATTGCGGGCGCCGTTGACGTTGGAAAATTCGTGGCTCGCCTCGCATGTCCAGGTCACGCCATGCGGCATCACCAAAGCCGCCTCCCATTCCGGCGTCAGATGGGAGCTTTCGATATGTTTGTGTGCCTCGCCGAAGCCCGGCACGGCCGCAAGATCCGGCTCCGAGAACCGCTCGCTCACTTCGCCCGCGTAACTGCCGGCGGGGCCGACATAGGCGATGCGGCGCCCCTTGATGACGATCTCCTGATCGTCGAGCCACGTCCTCGAATGGACATCGAGCAACCTGCCCACGCGCAACAACCTGTCGGCGGGCCGGCGTCCGAGCGCCGTCAGCACGAGATCCTGCCGTGTCAGAACCTCGTCGGACGCGTTTATCAGCAGATCATCAGGAAGAACAGTGCGCGAAGTGGCCATGAATGGAATGCCCGTGAGAAGCTGGAACCGCCGGACCGTAGAGACCATGCTCGGATGTGTAAAGCGCTGATGAACCACACGTTTTGTGAGCGATGACCAGGCGTCATCAACCGAGAGTTAGCTGATCGGCCGACCCCGGAAAATTCCCGACACAAGAGCGCATTTGCCCAATTATTGAGCTTGCGGCCTGACAGATCAAAAAATAGTATCCCTCAAATCCTGGGGGTATAATCCCGATTGCCAACGCCGCTTTTCACAGAAGGACATTGCTCATGAAGGTCAGACGTTTTGCCCGAATCCTGTCTCTTGCGCTGCTTGCCGCCGTCGGCAGCACCGCTGCGGCCCATGCGCAATCGAAGACGCTGACCATCTCCTGGTGGGGCTATAACGGCGAGAAGATGAATGCGAACATCATTACGCCGTTCAAGAAGATCTGCGGCTGCGAGATCGTGTTCGAGACCGGCAACAATGCCGACCGGCTCAACAAGCTGAAACTGCGCGATGGCAAGGGCGTCGATGTCATCTATCTCACCGACAGCTTCTCGCAGCTCGGCATTGAACAGGGATTGTTCCAGGAGATCGATCCGTCGAAGATCCCCAACCTTGCTGACATTTACGAGCTGGGCAAGGCGCCTCAGGGCAAATACGGCCCCGCCTACACGATCGGTCGCGTCGGCATCGTCTATGATTCCGCCAAGGTCAACCCGCCGATCACTGCTTGGGGCGACCTGTGGCGCGAGGATCTTAAAAGCTCCGTCTCCCTGCCCGGCATTACCACCACGGCCGGCCCGCTGGTCGTTCTGGAAGCCGGCAAACATGGCGGCGCCGATGCCTACGAAGACACCGACAAGGCCTTCTCGGAAATCGAGGCACTCAAGCCCAATGTCGTCAAGAACTACAACACCGGCTCGGAGCTGGTGAACCTGATATCAACAGGCGAGGTGCGTGTTGCGCTGGCCCAGGACTTTACCCTGGCATCGATGCAGGCGGCTGTTCCGACGATGACATGGGCCAAGCTCAAGGACGGCGATATCGCCACGCTGAACACCGTGAACATCCCGAAGGGTTCGGAAAATGTCGAACTCGCCCATCAGTTCATCAACTTCATCCTGTCCAAAGAAGTCCAGCAGGCTGAAGCCGAACAAGGCGTCGATGCGCCGATCTCGACCAAGGTCAGCCTGACGCCGGACCAGGCGAAGATCTGGACCTATGGCCCGGATATGGTGGCAGGCCTCACCCGCATCGACTATGCCAAGATGAACGCTGCCAAGGCCGACTGGATCGATCGCTGGAACGAAGTCTTCGGTCAGTAAGCTGCGCGATATCCCGGCCGATTCGCCGCCAGACATTGAAGCGCCGCACATCTGGACCCAAGATGCGGCGCTCTGAACATTCGGACATGCGACGAGTTTCGAGATGAAGCCTTTTGCCAGATGGGTGTTGACGATGCCGGCGACGATTGCCGTCGTTGTGCTTCTCATCGTTCCCGTGGCCATCACCATCGCTGCGACGTTTGCCGAACCGAAGGGCGTGTTTGCGCCCTATGTGACATTCTTCAGCAGCGGTTTTCGGCGGGCGGTTCTTTATCGGACGCTGGAGGTCGCCCTGGTCACGACGGCGATCTCCCTCACCGTGGGTTTCATCACCGCCTATGTGATCGCGCAGATGCCCGGTCGCGCAAAGAGCATCATGATCGTCGCGGCGGTTTTTCCGTTGCTGACCGGTGTTGTCGTTCGCTCCTTCGCATGGCTTATCATTCTCGGGAAGAACGGCATCCTGAACGCCATGCTAATCTCGACCGGCATTATCGGGGAGCCGCTTTCGATGCTCTACACCGAAGGCTCGGTGATCGTCGCCATGGTCTATCTCTTCGTTCCCCTGATGATCCTGACGCTGGTCGGGGTGCTTGAAGGCATCCCGCGCGATCTGATCGACGCCTCCGCCTCGCTCGGCGCGAAACCGCTGATGACATTCTTTCAGGTGATCCTGCCGCTCGCGACACCTGGCCTCATCGTCGGCGCGGTCCTGGTCTTCACCGGCAGCTTCACTTCCTATGCGACACCGCAACTGCTCGGCGGAGAAAAGCAGATGATGATGGGGACCTTCCTCTACCAGCGCGCCATGGTGACTTTCGATTGGGTCGGCGCATCGACGATTGCCGCCATCATGGTGGTGCTGACGCTCGGCGTCGTCCTCATCATGAGCCGCATCGCACGCCGGCTCAATCCGATGGCGGTGTGATGGACAGGCGCGTTCACCCGATCCTCGCCGCCTTTGCGGCCTGCGTTTTCTTCTTCCTGCTCGCACCGCTCGTCATCATCATCGGTGCGGCCGTCAGCGACACGACCTATCTGACCTTCCCGCCGCAGGGCCTGACATTGCGCTGGTTCGTCAATATCTTCGAAATCGAGGCCTTCCGCACGACCGCGATCACCAGCCTGCAGGTCGCCTTTCTCGGCACGGCGCTCTCCTTGCTGATCGGCGTCCCGGCCGCCTATGCGATCAACCGCTACCGGGTGGAATTGCCGCGCTGGCTTTCCACCATTTTCGTGCTGCCGATCCTGGTGCCGGAGATCGTCTTCGGATTTTCGCTGATGAAATCGGTGACGATTGGCCTCGGGCTGCCGATCTTCATCAGCCTGCTGGTCGGTCACGCCCTGCTGATCCTGCCTTATTCGGTGCGTGTCGTCGGCGCCAGCCTGGCGGCCTTTGATTTTTCCGTCGAAGAGGCGGCGATCAGCCTCGGCTGCCCGCCATTGAAGACCTTCCTGACCGTGGTCCTGCCGAATATCCGCGCCGGGGTCATTGCCGCCTTCATCCTCGCCTTCATCACTTCGATCAACGACGTGTCGGTTTCGGTCTTCCTAACCGGGCCTGGCATCTCGACGCTGCCGATCCAGATCCTTGCGCATATGGAACAGTTCTTCGATCCGACGATCGCATCGGTCTCGGTGCTGCTGATGTTCGTGACAGTCGGCGTCATGGCCGTCGTCGAGGCCACGCTCGGCCTCACCTTCCTGACAAAGTAGAACGCTCTTGACCGTATCCCTCACCATCGATTCCATCTCCGCCCATTACGGCAGCACGCAGGTGCTCAAGGACCTGTCGATCTCAGTCATGGCCGGGGAGCTGGTCTCCCTGCTCGGTTCCAGCGGCTGCGGAAAGACGACGACATTGCGCCTCGTAGCCGGTTTTCTGCAGCCAAGCAGCGGCAGCATCAAGCTCGGCGAGCGCAACCTGACCGGCCTTCCCGCGCATGCGCGCGACATCGGCCTAGTCTTTCAGAACTACGCGCTTTTTCCTCATCTGAGCGTGCAGGACAATGTTGCCTTCGGCCTGAGGCAGCGTCGCATTCCCCAGCCGGAACGGGCGAAAAGAACGATGGCCATGCTGGACCGCGTCGGCCTTTCGGCCTTCGCCGACCGCCTGCCGTCGGCCCTGTCAGGCGGCCAGAAACAGCGCGTGGCTCTCGCCCGGGCGCTGGTCATCGAGCCGCCGCTTCTGATGTTCGACGAGCCGCTTTCCAATCTGGATGCAAAGCTCAGGATCGACATGCGCGTCGAAATCAGACAGCTCCAGCGCGCCAACGGCACGACCTCGCTTTACGTCACCCACGACCAGGAAGAGGCATTCTCGATCTCCGACAGGGTGGCGATCATGAATGCCGGGCGCATCATGCAGCTCGACGCGCCGGAGGTGCTGTATCGCCAGCCGGCCAACGCTTTCGTCGCCCGCTTCGTCGGATTCGAGAACCTGATCCGCATGAAGGTGACCGCGCGCAACGGCGCGCTTGTGACCACCGAAACAACGGGTGGAGCGCGGCTGCAGCTGTCCCAGGAAACATTCGGACCGATCAAGAACGACTTCGTCCTGGCCTGCCGTGCAGACGGTCTTGCCGTCAGCCGTGACGGTGATGGCATCGCGGCCGTGCTCGGCACGCGCACCTATCTCGGCCGGGCCTATCAGTACAAATGCACGACCGCCGCGGGAGAGATCACCGCCAATGGGGCGCTGTCTGATCCACTGGAAACAGGGGCGTCCGCCGTGCTGACGCCTGTAGCAGAGCAATGCTGCATTCTCGATCCGGAAGATTGAAACGCTGAGGAGAGACGATGACTAGTGCCATGGACCAAGATATCGATGCCGTTCTTGCCTATGTGGACCAAAGCCTCGATGGCAGCCTGGCGCGGCTTTTCGAGCTGATCCGCATTCCGAGCGTCTCGACCGACCCCGCCTATCGCGATCACTGCCGCGCCGCCGCAGAATGGCTGAGCCGGGACCTGGCTGCCATCGGCTTCGAAGCATCGGTGCGCAAAACGACCGGCCATCCGATGGTCGTCGCCCATGAAAAGGCGGCGTCCGGACCGCATCTGCTGTTTTACGGCCATTACGATGTCCAGCCGGTCGATCCGCTGGCGCTGTGGACGAGCGATCCGTTCGAGCCGCGCATGGAAGCCTTGCCGAACGGCGATACCGCGATCGTCGCCCGCGGCGCGTCCGACGACAAGGGGCAGTTGATGACCTTCGTCGAAGCCTGCCGCGCCTGGAAGAGCGTCACCGGGAAACTGCCGGTGCAGGTGAGCGTGCTGCTCGAAGGCGAGGAAGAGGCCGGCAGCCCGAGCCTCGCACCCTTTCTGGATGCCACGGCGGACGAGTTGAAGGCCGATGCGGTTTTCGTCTGCGACACGGATATGTGGGATCGCGAAACGCCTGCGGTCACGACGATGCTGCGCGGTATCTTCAGTACGGAAATCGAGGTCACCTGCGCCGATCAAGACCTGCATTCCGGCATGTTCGGAAATGCCGCGCGCAATCCGCTGCAAGTACTGTCAGACGTTGTTTCGAGCCTGCGGCGAGCCGATGGCGGCGTCGCGGTCGAGGGTTTTTATGATGGCGTGAAAGAGCTCCCCGACGCCATCAAGGCGCTGTGGAAAAGACTGCCCTTCGACGAGGAGGCCTTTCTCGGTGATATTGGCCTCAGAGATCCGGCCGGCGAGGCAGGCCGTTCCGTCCTCGAACAGATCTGGGCGCGGCCGAGCTGCGAGATCAATGGCATGAGCGGCGGCTATACCGGCGAAGGCTTCAAGACGGTCATTCCGGCGAAGGCAAGCGCCAAGATTTCGTTTCGCCTGGTGGAAGGACAGGATCCCCAGACGATCCGCGATGCCTTCCAGCGGCACGTGCGCGCACATATCCCCAGGGATTGTTCGGTGAGCTTCAGGGATTACGGGCTTTCGCCGGCAACCGTGATGCCGATTGACAGTCCGTTTCTCACCAGAACGCTTCAGGTGCTTTCGACGGAATGGCAATGCGAAGCGGCGCTTGCCGGCACCGGAGGCTCGATCCCCATCATCGGCGAATTCAAACGCCGACTCGGATGCGATGCCCTCCTGGTCGGCTTCGCCCGCTTCGACAACCGCGTCCACAGCCCGAACGAAAAATACGATCTCTCCAGCTTTCATAAAGGCATACGATCCTGGGTCCGCATCCTGGCGGCCCTCGCCAACTGACGCTGTAGCACTTTGAATTGCTGCATAATTTATCCTTCAATCGATTCCGATTTAAGGAATTATGCCGTAGGCTATGGCGCGGCCAGCCCACCCTGCTGATCCAGCAGGCCGAGAATAACGGACAATCCCACATCACCATCGACACCGAGGCAGCAGAGACCACCGATGACGATAACCGCTCCCCGCGACTTCCTGAAAAGCCTGTTCGACGCGGCGGTTCGCGCCGCCGATCCGCTGACCGGCATCAAGGCGCATCTGCCTGAAAGGCCGAAGGGAAGGACCGTGGTGATCGGCGCCGGCAAGGGCGCGGCGCAGATGGCGCGGGCGCTCGAAAGCGTCTGGGACGGAGCGCTCGAGGGCCTAGTGGTCACCCGCTATGGCTATGGCTGCGAAACACGCGGCATCGAGATTATCGAGGCCGCTCATCCGGTTCCGGATGCGGCTGGGCTTACCGCCGCAAAGCGGCTGATGGAGACGGTGAACGGGCTGACGGAAGACGATCTGGTGATCGCGCTGATCTGCGGCGGCGGCTCGGCGCTGCTGCCCGCCCCACCGGAGGGGCTGACCCTGGAAGACGAGATCGCGCTCAACAAAATGCTGCTTGCCTCGGGCGCGCCGATCTCGGCGATGAATGTCCTGCGCAAGCATCTCTCCACCATCAAGGGCGGAAGACTTGCGGCAGCGACCAAAGCGAGGGTCGTCAGTCTGATCGTCTCCGACATTCCCGGCGACAACCCGGCCCATGTCGCCTCCGGGCCGACAGTGGCTGATGGTTCGACGCGACACGATGCGCTCGAGATTGTCAGGCAATACGGATTGCAGCTGCCGCAGGCCGCGCTCGATCATCTGAACTCGCCGAAGGCCGACGCGCCGCGCCCGGACGATCCGGTCTTCTTAATGCACGCGCATCACATCATCGCCTCCGCCGGCGTCTCGCTGGAGGCGGCGGCCGGTCTGGCAAAATCGCAGGGGATCGAGCCGGCCATTCTTTCGGATGCGATCGAGGGGGAATCGCGCGACGTGGCGCTGGTGCATGCGGCCATCGCCCGCGAAGTGTCGGGCCGGAACAGGCCGTTTCCGAAGCCGGTCGTCATCCTTTCCGGCGGCGAGACGACGGTGACGCTGCGCGCCAAGGGCGGCAAGGGCGGACGCAACGGCGAATTCGCGCTCGCCATGGCGCTGGCGATCGACGGACAGGAGGGCATTCATGTCCTGGCGGCCGACACCGACGGGATCGACGGTTCGGAGGATAATGCCGGCGCCTTTGCTGATGGCGGCACGGCAAGGCGCCTTCGCGCCGCCGGGCTCGATCCGCGCCGGCTGCTCGACGGTAATGACAGCTATTCAGGCTTTGCGGCCACCAGTGATCTCTTCGAAACCGGCCCGACCGGAACCAATGTCAATGATTTCAGGGCCATCCTAATCAGTTAGGAAGCGGCGGAGATGGCGGATCAGGTCTTGATCCGCCCCTGCCCGACCAGCCAGTCGACCGATTCCTGCACCGCCTGCAGGGAAGTGTATCTCGGGGTGTATCCCAGCAGACGTTTGGCTTTGGCGATCGAGCAATTCGGGCTGCGGGCTATATGTTCCCAGGTCGCCTTCGCATCTTCGGCCGTCTGACTTTCGGCCCAGGCGTCGAATGGGGCGAAGCTGAGCTTCGGCTCGTGCCCGAACCAGCGAGACATGGATTCGGCATAACCGCGAAGGGTCAATGCCTGCTCAGAGACCGCGTGGAAACTTTCGCCGATCGAGGCATTCCGGTTGGCAATCGCGCCCATGAACATCGCCGCCACATCATCGGCATGGACGTGATGAACGGTCTCCAAGCCGAAATGGGGCAGCGCCAGGGTCTCTCCGCGGGCAAGGGTTGAAAAGACCTGCAGGTTGAAATTGCCGGCCGGATTGAGCGGCGTCCAGCCGGGACCGACAATGTGCCCGGGATGGATGATGGTTGCCGGAAATCCGCGAAGCCTTGCCTGCTGCAGCAGATAGGTTTCGATATCAGCCTTCTGCGTCCCATAGTCGCCGAAGGGAAATTTCGGCGTCTCCTCCAGCGTGGGTACGACCGTAGAATGGCCATGCGTCCAGATCGTGCCGGTATGCAGGAAGTGACCGACATGCCCCGACAGCGCCGTCACCAGGTGCTCGGCACTTTCCAGCGTGAAGCAGATCATGTCGATGACGATATCGGCTTTCACTCCACGCACGGCCGGGCCGAACTCACCCGTCCGCTCCATTGCTGCCCGGTCCATCTGACGCTGATCGACGGAAGCCCAGGCGTGGTTTGCCGTATAGGGCTTCGCCGTGCCGCGGCTGATCGTGACGACGTCGTGACCTGCCTCCACCAGACGGGGAACGAGATAGGTTCCGACATGGCCCGTTGCCCCAATTACCAAAACCCGCATCATCGTTCCTCCCTTTGCATTTCCGTGTCGAATATGCTGCGCTTAGGTGATCCCGCAAGCAGACTTTTCTTGATCACGTCGGCTCAACCAGGCTCGCTATCGATTCTTGAAAACAAGACAGGTGCCGCCATGCTTGCGGATCTGGTTGCAAAGGTCGTTGGCTTCCAAGCGTGTCTGCCGGCCGATGCGGGCAGCATAACGCGGGCGAAAACCGAAGCTGCGATCGCGCTGACGCAGGATCAGCGGCTGCTCGGCATTCAAGGGTGCCGGCAGATCCTGCACGGCATCGAGAAACATGCGCCGGGCCACCGTGACATTCGCATTCGCCGCAAGCTGGACGCCCCAAGGCGCCCATTCACCCTCTTGACGCCAGGGCGTGTCCTTCAACGTCCGTCTTTCCGCGAGCGCCACGCAGGCATCGAGGAAGGACTTGTCCTTGTCGAGCGGGGCGGCCGCATCTTCCGGCGGATTATCCTTCCATTCCTCGATCGTATGCGCGGTGATTGCCAGGACGTAGCCGCGTGTCTCGTAAGGTAATCTCCCTGACGCAAGGTAAGAGGAAAGTCCGTTTTCGCCGGCATTGTAGGCGGCGGCGGCAAGGCCGAGATTGCCGAAACGATTGCGCAATTCGTCGAGATATTGCGCCGATTTCCGCAGGGCTTCCAACACCTGGTAGCTGTCTTCAAGACCGCGCAGTTTCGCCGTTCCGGGCATGAATTGCGCAATCCCCTGCGCTCCCTTGAAGCTGACCGCATCGGGGCGAAAGGTGCTTTCCCGCCAGATGAGACGGGCGAAATAATCCGGCGGCAATTGATTGGCGCTGGCGAAATGCTCGATCGCGACGCAAAGGTCGCGGTTGAAACTATCTTTCCGGATGCAGAGCGTCTCACCCGAACCCGACGCCGAAGGACCTGAGTAGAGACATGCCGGCGCCCCAGTGCTTCCTTCCGGCTGGGCCATCATAGTGTCCGCTGGGGAAAACAGAAGACAGAGCGAAAGCATGGCCTTGGCCGATCTCTTCCCAATGTCGGACTGACGTTTTCGGCGTGTCATCGGATCTCATGAGGTTTGAACTTCCATCACGACGCTGGATTCTAGATATCATCGATCGAGGCACGACGCTTCCCCCATTTCCATATCTGCACCTGAGTTGCTGGCACGGACTGGTCACAGGTTTCTAATTTCGCCATCGATTTTGGAACAAACATATTCGACCTGCCATGGTCGTCGCGTCATCCTGTTTACCAGAAATCGAGCAAACGAGGATGCGCAGATGATTGATCTCCACTACTGGCCGACGCCGAACGGCAAGAAGGTTTCGATCTTCCTGGAGGAAACCGGCACTCCCTATCGGCTGGTGCCGGTCAATATCGGGCGGGGCGACCAATTCAAACCTGATTATCTCAAACTCAACCCCAATCACCGCATGCCTGCCATAGTCGATCACGAGCCTGCCGATGGCGGCAGTCCGTTGAGCGTGTTCGAATCCGGCGCGATCCTCTTCTACCTCGCCGAGAAGACCGGCAAATTCTGGCCGCAGGATCTGCGCGGCAAATACGAGGTCACGCAATGGGTGATCTGGCAGATGGCGAACCAGGGGCCGAAGCTCGGCGAAGCCGGTCACTTCCGTCGCCTTGGCGATCGCGAAGGAGATCAGTCCTATGCGGTGCGGCGCTTCACCGACGAAGCCAACCGCCTCTACGGCGTTCTCAACATGCGGCTTCGCGACCGGCGTTATCTCGCCGGCGACGAATTCACCATCGCCGACATCGTCAGCTATCCCTGGACCGTCAACTGGCAGGCCCAGGGTCAGGACATCAACGAATTCACGCATTTCAAACGATGGTTCGAGGAGGTCGGCGCACGGCCCGGCGTTCAGCGCGGCCTTGCGGTCGGGGCCGATCTTAGCACCGACAACAGCAAGCTCTCCGAAGAGGAACAGGCACGCATCCGCAAGATCCTCTACAACCAGCGCGCCCTTCCCGTTCCGGATTGAGCCCAAGCAATTGCAGCAAAAGGGCGTAGCGGTTTTGCGTCCGAAATTGCCCAACAACAAGGCGCAACGGAGCGAGATTCTTCCAGAATGCCTGCACAAAAAAGCCGCCGGGCCATATGGCCGCGGCGGTCTGGAGAATGGTTTGAAAGCAGCAATCAGGCCGTCGGCTGCTTGGTCTTCCTGAGATAGGGCAGAACCGTATCGAAGGAGCCGAAACGCGTGATCGCGTCTTCGTTGGAAACCGCGGCGGTGATGATGACATCCTCGCCCTGGTTCCAGTTCGCCGGTGTCGCCACCTGGTGCTTAGCCGTCAGCTGGATGGAGTCGATGGCACGCAGGATCTCGTTGAAGTTGCGGCCCGTCGTCATCGGATAGGTCAGGATCAGTTTAATCTTCTTATCGGGACCGATGATGAAGACCGAACGCACCGTCGCATTGTCGGCAGGCGTACGACCTTCCGAGCTCTCGCCGGCGCCGGCCGGCAGCATGTCGTAGAGCTTGGCGACCTTGAGGTCCTTGTCACCGATCAGCGGATATTCAACGTCGAAACCGGTGGCGGTCTTGATGTCGTTCTTCCACTTGGCATGGCTTTCGACCGGATCGACGGAGATGCCGATGATCTTGGCGCCACGCTTGGTAAACTCCCCTGCGAGGCCGGCCATGGCGCCGAGCTCGGTCGTGCAAACCGGCGTGAAATTCTTCGGATGCGAGAACAGGACGGCCCAGCCGCTGCCGATCCACTCATGGAAGCTGATCGGTCCCTGGGTGGTGTCGGCGGTAAAATCGGGGGCAATATCGTTGATACGTAAGCTCATGGTCGGCCCTCCAAAGCCTTGTGTTCAATGTTGTTTATCTCAAATCGAGGCCATGGGATCCGTCCGCCGGAAGCGGTCGCGAGATTGCGGTCAACAGGATCGCACCGGCCGAAGGTAAAAACTTCCCATTCCAGGATTTTAAGTAAGTCATATACCACGATCGCCGAAGGCATGCTCTTTCGATTTCCGGCCTGCTCCGGCATTATTTTTCCGGTAAGTGCGCGCGATGAAGAGACCGATGGTTTTTCCGTCGGTCCCGTCAAAAGCTGCAGGATAACCGCCCTGCCCCTCACTCAGGCTGCCTGGACCGACTTGATCCTGTCGATGCCGCCGACAACAGGTGCGAAATCGTCCCACACACCCTGGGCGCCTTTCTGCCATTCGTCGAAGGCTTCCGGCTTCAAGAGCTTTCCGCCGTTGGCAAGTGCAGTCTCGACGGATTTGGATTCGTCGTCGACGATCAACTGGTTGAAATAGGCAGCCCCTTCGCTGGAAGCCTGCTGGAACACCGCCTTCTGCTCGTCGTTGAGGCCGGCCCAGAAGGTCGAGGCATAATAGACGACGCCGGATGCCCAGATGTGGCCAGTCTCGGTCATATCGGGCACGACCTCATAGAGCTTGAAGCCGGCATAGGCCGATTTGGTCAGATCCATCGCGTCGGCGACGCCGGTTGCGAGCGCATTATAGGTCTCGGTGATCGGAATGCCGATCGGCGTGGTGCCGAATGCGCTCCAGAGCTTGGTATGCAGCGGGCTCTGGATGACACGGATGCGCTTGCCCTTTAGCTGCTCGGGCCGCGTCACCGGTTCCTTGGTAAGGAGATGGCGGGCGCCGTAATTGATGAAATCGCCGACGACGAAATTCTGCGCCTGCAGTTTTTGCTTGAGGTCGGCGCCGACATCGCCGGCGACGGTCCTGCGAACATGGTCGGCATCGCGGAAAAGGAAGGGCAGATCGAGGATCTGCAGTTCCGGCGCCCAGCCGGAGAGCGACGAGACCGTCGACAGGCTGGCCTGGATGGAGCCGAGGCGCACGCCTTCGGCCACTTCCTTCTCGCCGCCGAGCGCACCGTTTCTGACGATATTGAACTTGAACTGGCCGGGAAGCTTCGCTTCGACCAGTTCGCCGATCTTCACCCAGATCTTCGTTTCCGGCTTGTCGTCGCCGAGCAGCGAAGCGATGGTGATCGTCGTCGTGCGGGCGGCGGCGGTGTGGACGAAGGCGGGCGCCGCCAGCGCCGCACCAGTGAGCGCTGCGGTCTTCAGGAAATTGCGGCGGTTGAAATTGTCCATGGGGTTGTCCTGTTTACGAGAAGATGATGGCCCAGGCGCAGAGGATTGCGAGCGAGACCAGGAGAGCGAGCAGATAGGGAACGACCGCCCGAAAGAGCTCTGAGGCTGGAATGCGCGTAACGCCGCTGACAACGAAGATCAGCATGCCGAGCGGCGGCGTCAGTCCGTGGATCATCAGGTTGACGACGATGATCACCCCGAACTGAATGGGATCGATGCCGGCGGCGACCGCTGCCGGCAGCAGGATCGGGCCGAAGAGCAGGATCGCGGCGCCGATATCGAGAACGAGGCCGACGACCAGCAGGATGACGTTCGACAGCAGGATGACCGCAAGCGCGCTGCCGCCGAGCACCGTCGTCAGATGCGAGATCAGCCCCGACACGTCGTCGACCGCCAGCAAAAAGGCAAAGGGGCCGGCCGTGCCGATGAGAAGGCCGATCGCCGCCGCTTCGACTGCTGCCTGGCGAAAAGCGGCATAGAGCGAGAGAATGCCGAGGCGCGCACCGATGCCGAGCAACAGCGTGTAGAAAGCAGCAAGAGCGGCGGCTTCCGTGGTCGTGACGATGCCGATGCGGATGCCGACGACGACGATGATGCCGAGCCCGAAAGCCGGGATCGCCTGGACCGCCGATTGCCAACGCTGTTTCGCATTTGCGCGCGGCATCGGCACCTGTTCGCTGACCGTCAGATGGATGGCGACCGCCAGGCATATGGCCATCAGGCTACCGGCGAAGAAGCCCCCGACGAGCAGCGAGCCGACGGAAAGATTGGTCGCCGTCGCAAGGATGAGAAATGCGATCGAAGGCGGGATGACATTGTCGAGAACCGATGTCGAGGCGATGATTGCCGCCGCCTGCGCTGGCCGATAGCCGTGTTTGACCAGCTCGGGCTGGAAGGTCGATGCGCCGAAAGCGGCATTTGCGACCGACGAGCCGGAGGCGCCGGAAAAGAGAACGCTGGTCAACAGCGTCGTCTGCGCCAGCCCCGCCCGGCGATGACCGACCATGGCGGCAGCGAAGCGCACGAGCTGGTTGGCGACGCCGGAGGCCGTCAACAGGCCGCCGGCGAGCAGGAAGAAGGGAATGGCGAGCAACAGGAATTTCGAGACGCCGGTGACGGTGGCGGAAACGATCGCCGGCTCAGGCAGGCTGCTGCCGAAGGCGATGACGACATAGGCTGCGGCAAGAAAGGCGTGTGGCAGCGGCGCGGCAAGCACGAGGCCGACCGCGGCGATCAGTCCGAGAAAAACGCTCGGCGGCCAGTCGAGATCGAGCGAGACATGCGGGATGCCGGCATAGAGCGCGACACCGACGGCAAGCGAGATCAAGACCGGCAGGATCTTGCCTTCGGCGATGCGCTGCAGAAGCAGCACGATGAGGATCAGCGCGCCGCCGGCGCCGAGGAAGCCGAAGCGGATCCATTCCGGAACGCCGAGCGTCGGGGAGACGCCGCCAAGCATCGTCATGATCTCGCTGCCACCGACGCTCAGGATCAGCGCCGAAAGCACGGTGAAGACATCCGCGCCGATCCGCGTGACCTTCTGCAGGCCTTCCGGCAGCATTTTGACGAAGACGTCGAGGCGCATGGCAAGCGCGCTGTTGAGGCTGAGCGGCGCGCCGAGCGCGATCAGACCCACATGCAGCCAGATACCGAGATCCTCGGCGCCGATGAAGCCGGCGCTAAAGAAATAACGCAGGCAAACTGTGACGAGCACCATCAAGAGCAGCACGGCAAGAACGAGTGCCGCGGCAATGCCGAGAACCGCTTCGATCGCCTTCAAGGCGCGCGCAACAAGTCCATCATCCAGAGCGGTCCGTTCGATCGAATGAAATTCGCTGGTGACCACAAAACGTACCTTCTGACTTCCCTGCTGACATCGAACCGCGGCAGCTTCTTTTCGCCGAAACGATAGGTTTCCTCAAGCAGCGGATGCTGGAAAAGATGAAAGTATCGACAGCGCCGATCAGGCCGGCTTCTGGCGGCCGTAGAGCAGGAGCATGCCGATGATGACGGCGCCGTAGATGAGCTGGCGGCCGGCTTCCTCGATCTGCATCACCGAGAGGATGGATTGCAGCAGGGTGATCAGGATTACGCCCGCCACCGTTCCGAGGTAGGAACCTTTGCCGCCGAGCACATGCGTGCCGCCGAGAACGACGGCCGCGATCGACGGCAGCAGATAGGCGTCGCCCATGGATTGCGACGCCTTTGACGCGTAACCCGCCAGCAGAACGCCGCCGAGCGCGCTGAGCCCTCCCGAAATAACAAAAGCCAGAAGCGTAATGCGACGAGTATTGATGCCGGACATGTAGGCGGCGCGCTCCCGGTTTCCGATGGCGTAGAGCGACCGGCCGAAGGTCGTCCGCGTCAGCATGAAAACCGCGGCCAAACCCACGCATAGCCAGACGAGAACCCCGTTAGGGAGTCCCGGGATTGTGTAGCCGGTTGCCAGGAACCGCATGGCCGGCGTGGCCGAATCCTGCGGGGAGAAGCCGCCGGTGTAGACGACCATCAGCCCTTGCGCGACGGCATTGGTCGCCAGCGTGATGATCATCGAGGGAATGCGGAGATAGGCGACCGCCAGGCCGTTGACGAGACCGATCGCAGCGCCGCAGAAAATGCCGAAGGGGATCGCCAGAACCGAGCCGGTCGTACCATAAGCCGTCGCGGCGCAGGCCATCATCGCACCTGTCGTCACGACCCATGGCACCGAAAGGTCGATCTGGCCGAGCAGGATGACCGCCATCATGCCGGTGGCGATGACGCCGAGGAACGAGGCCACCTTCAGCTGCTGCAGTAGATAATCCGGCGACAAGAAATTCGGCGAATAGATCGATCCGGCGAGCAGAAGCAGGATGATGCATCCGAAGGCGGTTGCCACCGCCGGATCGATACCGCGCAGGCGTGTGGGCACTCGAAGCTGCCGCATGAGGGACGCTTCCTCGCTCATTGAAACCACTCCAGCCGATTGCGGACCCTGGCAAGCCCGATGCAGCCGATACTGATCGCCAGCATCAACACCACGCCCTGGAACAGCGGCTGCCAAAGCGGATCGAAATCGAAGACGAAGAGCAGGTCGCCGATCGTGCGAAAGGCCAGGGCTCCGAAGACAGCGCCGACGGCGCTTCCCTTGCCTCCTGCAAGGGAAACGCCGCCGAGCACCACCGCCGCGATCGAATAGAGCGTGTAGGCGTTGCCGCTCGCAAACGCCGCTTCGCCGGTATAGGAGAAAAAGGTGAGATAGAGCCCGCCGATCGCCGAAAGCAGTCCCGCCAATGCATAGGCGGTGAATTTCGCCCGCTTGACCGGCATTGCCGACATATAGGCGGCGTTCTCGGCCGAACCCACCGCATAGGCCGCCCTGCCGATCGCCGAGCGGCTGAACGGAACCCAGATGACGACAATGACGGCGAGGAGAACCACGAGGCTTGCCGGAACGATCCCAAAGAGCTTCGAGGTGAAGGCATCGGCCAAATCCTCGTTGATCGAGCCGCCGGGCGTCGGTCGCAGCAACAGCGCCAGCCCATAGAAGATCGCGCTGGTCGCGATCGTCGCCACGATCGGCTGCAGCCGGCCGAAGATGATGATGAGCCCGTTCAGCATGCCGCAGCCCAGCCCGGCGAGCAGCACCACGGCGATGCCAGTTCCCGTCTGCAGCGGCGTGCCGACGACCAGCCAGGAGGCGAGGCAATTGCAGAGGACCAGAACCATGCCGGCCGAGAGATCGATGCCGGCGGTGATGACGACCAGGCATTGCGCCATGGCGACGAAGGCGAGCAGCGTCGCCTTGTTCGAAGCCGTCTGCACGACGTTGGGCGTGAAGCCCGCCGGGTGGTTCGAGACGTAGAGGGCGAACATGGCGACGAAGAGGAGTGCGGCAAACAGCGTTCCCTTCTGCTGCGCATACCAGAACCGCCGGTCGCCGGAAGCATGCTTGTTCATGGGGCAATCCTTTGCGCCACGTGGTCGCCGGCGATGTTGAGAGCTGCGCCGATCAGTTCGTGCTCGTTGATCTCGGCGCCTTCGAGCTCGCGGATGATGCGGCCGTCATACATGACGAGCACGCGGTCGCAGCAGCCGATCAGTTCATCATAGTCGGTGGAGTAGAAGATGATCGCCGCGCCCGCATCGGCAAGCTTGTGCAGCAGCAGATAGATTTCCTGCTTGGTGCCGACGTCAATGCCGCGCGTCGGATCGTTGAGCAGGATGATACGCGGCCTGTTCATCAGCCATTTGGCGATAACCACCTTCTGCTGGTTACCGCCGGATAGCGCGGCAACGGGCATGTCGATCGTCGCGGCCTTGATCGCCAACAGCTTGAACAGATCGTCGATCTCGCGTCGTTCGGCCGCCCGATCGATGACGCCGTTGCGCGAGACGCGGTCGAGGGCTGCAATCGACAGGTTCTCGCGCACGGTCATCGGCAGCATCAGCCCTTCGGTCTTCCGATCCTCGGGGATCAGCGCCATGGATATGCCGCCGGACTTGGCATCACGCGGGCTTTTCAGCGTCACCGGCCTGCCGTCGATTACGACTTCACCCTTCACATCGCGCAGCACGCCGAAGAGGGCCAGCAGCAATTCGCGCTGTCCCTGCCCGTCCAGGCCGCCGACGCCGATGATCTCGCCGGGCTTGATATCGAAGGTGATGCCGGAAAGCCTATCGCCCCAGGAAAGGTCGCGGCAGGAAAGGACCGGCTTTACCTCTCCGCGATGCGCCGGTTTCGGCGGAAAGACATTGCTGTATTCGCGGCCAATCATCAGCTCCACCACCTGCTGGTCGGTCTTCGTGCCGGCCGGATAGGATTCGATGCTGCGGCCGTTGCGGAAGACCGTGCACTCATCCGCCAGCTGGGCGATCTCGTGCATGCGGTGGGAGATATAGATTAGCGCCATTCCCTCGGCGCGCAGGCGCTTCAGCACGGCAAAGACCTTTTCGACATCCGACTGCGTCAGCGCCGAGGTCGCCTCGTCGAGGATCATCAGCCGCGGCTTGCGGGCAAGCGCCTTGGCGATCTCGACCATTTGCCGCCGGGACAGAGGGAGGTCCTTGACCAAGGCGGACGGATGAATGTCGGAGGCGCCGGCGCGCGCCAACGCTTCCTCGGCGATCCGCCGCTGCCTGCGCCGGTCTATCATGCCGAATTTCAGCGGTGGATTGCTGATGACGATGTTGTCGGCGACCGAGAGGTCGGGGATCAGCGAAAGCTCCTGGAAAACGCAGACGATGCCCGCCGCATTGGCGGCGGCCGGCGAGGCGAAGGCGATCTCCTTACCGTCGAGCAGCATGCGTCCTTCATCAGGCGCCACGACGCCCGCCATGATCTTGATCAGCGTTGATTTGCCGGCGCCGTTCTCGCCGAGGACGGCATGGATCGCGCCCGGCCGGATGGCGATATCGGCATCCTTAAGCGCGACGGCACCGCCATAGCGTTTCGATATGCCTTCCATGCGGAAAAGCGGTTCGGGCAAGGTCATGCATCCAGCCTCCATTCGGTCTATCACCTTCGAGATTGCGGGTGCGAACACCCGCAATCAGATCCGGAGGACGGCTGCTATTGGTTCTCTTTGGACTGCCCCATGATTTCCTGAGCGCTGAAATTAATGCCGCAGGTGGGGAAGGAATTGCCGACGAAGAAGTTGTCGGACTGGGTGGGATAATAATCCTCGCCTTCCTTGAAATCAGGATCCGAAACAATCGCGGTCGGCAGCTTGACGGCCTGCGGCACGACCTGACCCTCAAGGGCTGCAATCGCCGTCTTGATGGCGACGGCGACCTGGGCCGGGCCGGTGCCGGCGGACGAGCACTTCAGGCCGTCGGCGGCATGGGCAGCGCAGAATTTGCGGAAGCCATTTTCCGTCTCACCGCCGAAGGGCACGAAGGGATGTTTGGCATCGATCATCGCCTGCACGACGCCGGTATCGCCGCCCTGGGCAGTGATGCCGTCGAACGGGCCGTTGGTGGCGATCGCGTCAGCGGTTGCCTTCTGGGCAACGCCGTCATCCCATTTTCCGACGACCTCGGTTACCGTGAACTTCTTGCCCGAGGCGTCCAGGGTTTCGTGGATGCCGTTGTGGCGATCCGTATCGACCGAGGTGCCGGCGACGCCACGCACTTCCAGCACCTTGCCGCCGTTCGGCAGATGCTTCACCAGCCAGTCGGCCCAGAGGACACCGAGCCCCTTCTGGTCGACGTTGACATTGATAGCGTCCTTGGTGTCCAGGATATTGTCGAAAGCGACAAGGACGACCCCGGCCTCCTTGGCGCGCTTGATCACCGGCCCGAAGGCGGTCGGGTTCTGCGCGTTGACGACGATGGCATCATAACCGGCATCGATGAAGTTGTTGATGGCGGAAATCTGCGCCGGCACATCCTCGCCTGTGGAAACGACCTTGAACTCCTTCAGCTTGGCCGCGACATCGGGCTGGGCGGCGTAGGCCTTGGCCGTCTGCACCATCTGGATACGCCAGGTGTTGGCGATATAGCCGTTGGCGAGCGCGATGCGATAGGGGCCGTCCTTCTTCGGATATTGCAGGAACTGTGTGTCGGCTGCCCACGGCACCATGCAGCCGGGCTCGGCGGCCGGACCGGACACGACCTTCGGTTCCGCACTGGCCGCGCCGCAGAGCAGGGCAAGCGCGGATACGGAAAACGCGGCAATGCGAGCCAAATTGGCTTCTTTCACCTTAAACATGAATGTTCTCCTCCTCAGGCGGACCGAGCCGCCTCTCCTATGCTTTGATTTGCATACTTGGTCCCGGAAGGCTCCACCCCGTCCCTTTCCGGTACAATTTTAGGTTAACATAGTTGACAGCGCTGTCAAATCGTATCTGCTAGCGCTGTCAACTACAACAATGAGCGAATATTCTCTATTTTTAAAGAATATGAGAATCAATATTATGGGACGAATGGCGGGACTTGCATGCGGCGGATAACACTTGATGACGTGGCAAATCTTGCCGGCGTCAGCCCGATCACGGTTTCGAGGGTGCTGCGCAAGCCCGATGCCGTCTCGCCACGCCTGCGGCTGCGCGTCGATGCCGCCGTCAAGGAACTCGGCTATGTGCCGAATATTGCCGCGAGCCGCCTCGCCTCCTCGCGCACGCATGCGATCGGCGTCATCGTTCCGACCCTCTACAACGTTATCTTCGCGGAATATCTGTTTGCGCTTCACGAGGTGCTGGTCGCCGCCGGCTTCCAGGTGATCGTCGTCAACAGCCGCTATTCCGAGATCGAGGAGGAAAACGCCATCAAGGCATTACTCGGGCAAAGGGTGGAGGCGATCATCATCGCCGGCACTCATCATACGCCGCTCTCGCGTCAGCTTCTCGCCCAGGCTCGTCTGCCCGTTGTCGAGACCTTCGAGCTTTCTCCAAACCCGATCGACCTCAACATCGGCATGTCGCAGGAGCATGCCGGGCAGACGGCGACGCAGCACCTGATCGAACGGGGTTTCCGCCGGATCGCCTTCCTGACCGGCAATCTCGACCACCGCGCCCAGTCGCGTTTCGACGGCTACCGGCTGGCGATGCAGGAGGCGGGGCTGCCGAATCTGGAGATCATCGCCGAGAGGCCACGCCATAGCTCCGTGGCACTCGGCTCCGACCTCTTCACCATGACGCATGAACGTGGCGACGTGCCCGAGGCGATCTTCTGCACTGACGACAATCTGGCGCTCGGCGCCATGCAGGAATGCCGCAAACGCGGCATCCGTGTGCCCGATGACATCTCGATCATCGGATTTCACGACCTGGAATTCGCCGCCTGCGCCGCACCCTCCCTCTCCTCGATCGCGACTCGGCGTTTCGAAACCGGAAAACTCGCGGCCGAAAGGGTGCTTGCCGCGTTGAATTCCTCCGTGGTATCGAGGGCCGAGCAGATCGACCTCGCCTTTGCCTTGGTTCCGCGCGAAAGCACGGCAATCTGATCATATATTGTGCATACTTAATTTTTGCACACTTTTCAGGCTGACGCGCTTGCCAAATTTGCTGCACTGCCTCATGAATATAGCCATGACGCATCTCGATCTGACAATTCTGGTGATCGACGAAAATGCCATTCGCGCCTCCATCATCGAAGAAGGCCTGCGCGAGGCAGGGCATACGCGCGTCACCGTCGTGCATGAGGTCAACGGCATCGCGCGAATCATCGAAACGCTGATGCCCGATGTGATCATCATCGATATCGAAAATCCCAACCGCGACATGATGGAGCATCTGTTCCAGCTGACGCGCACCGTCAGCCGCCCGATCGCCATGTTCGTCGACCGGTCCGACACGGCCTCGATCGAGGCTGCCGTCGATGCCGGCGTCTCGGCCTATATCGTCGATGGATTGAAGAAGGAACGCGTCAAACCGATCCTCGACATGGCCGTGAGCCGCTTCAATGCCTTCAACCGGCTGCGGCGGGAACTTGCCGATGCCCGCTCCGCGCTGGAGGAACGCAAGCTGGTCGAGCGCGCCAAGGGCATATTGATGAAGATGCGCGGCCTCTCCGAGGAAGAGGCTTTCGCCCTGCTGCGCCAGACAGCGATGAACGAAAAGAAGAAGATGTCGGACATTGCCCAGAGCGTCGTCACTGCCGCGGGGCTGTTGATGTAATGGCCGACCTGATGAATTTCCGGAGGAAACCGGAGTGGATATGATGACGAAGACCTCCAACTCCGGCGGCGACATGCCCTCGCCCGGGCGGGTGAACAACGAAGGACCGAAAGTACTGCGGGCGGGTTTCATTCCGCTCGTCGATGCATCGGTGCTGATTGCGGCCGCAGAATTCGGCTTCGCGCGGAAGGAAGGCCTGACGCTCGATCTCGTCAAGGACGTCTCCTGGGCGAATGTGCGTGACCGCCTGGCATTCCGCCAGTTCGACATCGCCCACATGCTGTCGCCGATGCCCGTCGCCTCCATGCTCGGCCTCGGCTCCAATCCCTCACCGACGATCACGCCATTTTCGCTGGGGCGCGGCGGCAACGCGATCACGCTGTCGACGCGGTTCTTCGACAGGATGCGGAATGACGCGGGATTGCCCGAAACGGCAAGCGCGCTCGACAATGCCCGCGCCCTGGCAAAAACATTGGCGGCAATGAAGGCCCGCGGCGAGCCGCTGCCGACTTTCGGGGTCACCTATCCCTTCTCCTCGCACAATTACGAATTCCGCTACTGGCTGGCGGCCGGCGGCATCGATCCCGACAAGGACGTCAGGCTTGTTGTGGTGCCGCCGCCCATGACTTCGGATGCGCTGGCAGCCGGTGCGATCGACGGTTTCTGCGTCGGCGCGCCGTGGAACATGGTCGCTTCAGAGCGCGGCGTCGGCCGCATCGTTGCCGCCAAGCAGGATATCTGGCCGTCGGCACCGGAAAAGGTGATCGGCATGCGGCCGGACTGGGCGGAAAGCCATCCGGAAACCGTTTCTCGGCTGATCGTGGCCCTCGACGCGGCAGCCCAGTGGTGCGACCGGCCGGAAAATCACGACGCGCTGGCGGCCGCCCTTGCCGACCCGCGCTATATCGCTGCCCCCGTCGAGATTATTCGCCGTGTGCTCGCCGGCGAATTCAGCCTCGACGCAAAGGGTAACCGCCGCATCATTGCCGATTATTTCATGTTCCATTCCGGCTTCGCCAATTATCCCCGGCCGAGCCAGGCGCTGTGGATTTACAGCCAGATGATCCGCTGGGGACAGGCCGAGATCAGCCTCAACATGGCAAGGGCGGCCGCGTCCGCCTACCGCCCGGATCTCTATCGCACGGCTCTCGGTGACGACAGCGCACCAGAAGATGCCGATATCCGCATCGAAGGCAGTGACGAGGGCGACCGTTTCATGGACGGCCACGTCTTCGACCCGGCGAGGCTGCCGGACTATGTCGCAGGTTTTGCCGTCAAAAGCGCCCTCCCCTTCGTTTCCGACGACGAGGTCTAACCGATGCCGGCCTGCACAAAACGCCAGCAAGCATCTGCCCGCCTCACGACAAGCGCACAAAATATTTGCATGAGCGGGTGGCGGCCCGAAAAACAAGCAGGCGGCGCGTTTCGTAAAATATCATTTGTATTCAGCGGATTGAACGTAGGTCACAAAACTGGCACGCAGTTTGCATGGCCTTTGTAGCACCGGTCAATGACGATCAGCGCAGAGTGAGCGCGCGATAGACGCTCACGGAAGACACAGAGATTACTCTTCGGATTGAAGAGGTAGGTTTTAGCTTGAGCAATCTGGCCAACGGATTGCGTCCAGGCAAATGGGCCAGAAGGCCCAAGAATTCGGCGTCCAACGGCGGGCGCCACCAGCAAAGCCGCTGATCAGGATATTTTGCGCGCCTCGGGTATGCGCGTCCTGACCAGCGGCTTTTTGTTTTAACCCTCAGCGATGGATCGGCACGACCTTGTCGGGCCTCGGAGAAGTTATGTCTGTCATCGAGAAATCACAGTCCATGTCCGCCGGCGAACCAGCCAAGGCATTGTGGATCTCCACTATAGCCTTCACGCTCTGTTTTGCCGTCTGGACGATCTTCGCGATCATCGGCATTCGCATCAAGCAGGATCTTGGCCTGAACGAGGCCGAGTTCGGATTGCTGGTCGGCACCCCCGTGCTCACCGGTTCGCTGGTGCGCATCGTCCTTGGCATCTGGACGGGGCGTTACGGCGGCCGTCTCGTTTACACGCTCACCATGCTGGCCGCCGCACTGGCGACCTTTCTGCTCTCTTACGCCCAGACCTATACGCAGATGCTGATCGCCGGCCTCGGCGTCGGCCTCGCTGGCGGCTCCTTCGCAGTCGGTGTCGCCTATGTCTCGCCTTTCTTCCCGGCGGAGAAGCAGGGAACCGCGCTCGGCATCTTCGGCGCCGGCAATGTTGGCGCGGCTGTGACCAAATTCGCCGCCCCTTTCGTGCTGCTCGCATGGGGCTGGCAGGCGGTTGCGGAGATCTGGGCCGTCGGCCTGGCACTGATGGCAATCGTCTTCTGGTTCACCACGACCGATGATCCGGCCTTCCGTCTCCGCCGCGAACGCGGCGCTACCTCCAAGAGTTTTGCCCAGGAATTCGCGCCGCTGCAGAACGTTCAGGTCTGGCGCTTCTCGCTCTATTATTTTTTCGCCTTCGGAGGCTTCGTCGCCCTGTCGCTGTGGCTGCCGCGCTATCTGGTCGGCGTCTACGGCTTCAACCTGGAAACCGCCGGCATGGTCGCGGCCGCCTATTCCATCCCGGGCAGCATTTTCCGCGCCTTCGGCGGCGTGCTGTCGGACAAGAAGGGCGCGCGTAGCGTGATGTATACGATGCTTGCCGTGTCGGCCGTGGCCACCCTCATCCTTTCGCTGCCGGCTGCTTCCAGTGGCGGGACGGGTCCGGCGTTCGGCATCACCCCCGTCATCTTCATCGTCGTCATCTTCGTGCTCGGCTTCTTCATGAGCCTCGGCAAGGCTGCCGTTTACAAGCACATTCCAGCCTATTACCCCGAAAACGTCGGCGCAGTCGGCGGCGTCGTCGGGATGATGGGCGGCCTTGGCGGCTTCATCCTTCCGATTGCCTTTGGCCTCCTCAAGGACATGACCGGCCTTTGGTCCAGCTGTTTCCTGCTGCTCTTTGCGATCGTCGTGATCTCTCTCATCTGGATGCACCTGTCCGTAAAGCAACTGTCGCGCCAAGGGCACTCGGCGCCCGTGGCTGCAACCTGATCTAAGGACCTGGAAATATGACCGAAAAACTTGTCATCATCGGCAATGGCATGGCGCCCGGGCGCATGCTGGAGCACCTCTTCGAACAGGCGCCCGGACGCTATGAAGTTACGATCTTCAATGCCGAGCCGCGCGTCAATTACGACCGCATCATGCTGTCGCCGGTTCTCTCCGGAGAAAAGGACTACGAGCAGATCATCATTCACGGTGACGGCTGGTATATCAAGCATGGCATCATGCTCTACAAGGGCCATAAGATCGTCAATATCGATCGCGCCGCCAAGACCGTCACCTCCGACCACGGCGTCACCGAAAGCTATGACAAGCTGGTGATCGCAACCGGTTCCGTGCCTTTCATCATCCCCGTTCCCGGCAAGGATCTGCCCGGCGTCATCACCTATCGCGATCTCGACGACGTGCAGGCGATGCTGCTTGCCGCTCAGTCGCGCGAAAAGGCTGTCGTCATCGGCGGCGGCCTGCTTGGTTTGGAAGCAGCGGCCGGTCTTGCCCAGCGCGGCATGGACGTCACCGTCCTGCACGTCATGCCGACGCTGATGGAGCGCCAGCTCGACCCCGCTGCCGGCTATCTGCTGCAGAAGGCGGTCGAGGAACGCGGCATCAAGGTCATCTGCAAGGCCAACACCAAGGCGATCGTCGGCAACGGCAAGGTCGAGGGCATCGAGCTTGACGACGGCCGCATCATCCCGGCAACGCTGGTTGTGATGGCCGTCGGCATTCGTCCGAGTGTAGGCCTGGCAAAGGACGCCGGCCTTGCGGTCAATCGCGGCATCGTCGTCGATGCCGGCATGCAGACCTCGGACGGCGATATTCTCGCGCTCGGCGAATGCGCCGAGGTGGGCGGCATGGTCTATGGCCTCGTTGCGCCGCTCTATGAAATGGCCCGTATCGCCGCCTCGCATCTCTCCGGCGATCGCTCGCCGGCCTTCGTTCATGCGGATACGCCGACCAAGCTCAAGGTCACCGGCATCGAGCTTTATTCACTCGGTGACTTCGCCG
This sequence comes from Rhizobium sophorae, assembly GCF_013087515.1. Classification (GTDB taxonomy): domain Bacteria; phylum Pseudomonadota; class Alphaproteobacteria; order Rhizobiales; family Rhizobiaceae; genus Rhizobium; species Rhizobium sophorae. The sequence continues at coordinate 351,684 of NZ_JABFCN010000009.1, forward strand.
ACGGCGACGACCGCGAGGAGATCGTGTTGCGCGATGCCAGCGCCGGCGTCTACAAGCGCTTGGTGCTGAAGGACAATAAGATCATCGGCACCGTGCTTTACGGCGAGACCGCCGATGGTGCCTGGTTCAATGACCTGAAGAAGAAGGCAACCGATATTTCGGAGATGCGCGAGACGCTGATCTTCGGACAGGCCTATCAGGGAGGGTCGCCGCTGGACCCTATGGCGGCCGTTGCAGCCTTGCCGGATGACGCGGAGATTTGTGGCTGCAACGGCGTATGCAAGGGTAAGATCACTTCGACGATTTCAGGCAAAGGGCTGACGTCGCTCGACGATGTGCGCGCCCACACGAAGGCATCCGCCTCGTGCGGCTCCTGCACCGGCCTTGTCGAACAACTCATGGCGCTGACGCTCGGCGACAGCTACAATCCGACTGCCGTCCAGCCGATGTGCACCTGCACCGAACTCGGCCATGACGACGTTCGCCGGCTGATCAAGGCGAAGGGGCTGAAAAGCATCCCTGCCGTCATGCAGGAGCTCGAGTGGAAGACCTCGTGCGGCTGCGCCAAATGTCGGCCGGCCCTCAACTATTACCTCGTCTGCGACTGGCCGGACGAATATGCCGATGACTACCAGTCGCGGTTCATCAATGAGCGCGTGCACGCCAACATCCAGAAGGACGGCACCTACTCCGTCGTTCCGCGCATGTGGGGCGGTGTCACCAATTCGAACGAGCTGCGCGCCATCGCCGATGTCGTCGACAAGTTCGAGATCCCGATGGTGAAGGTCACCGGCGGCCAGCGCATCGACCTGCTCGGCATCGAAAAGGAAGACCTGCCCGCCGTCTGGGCCGATCTCGGCAAGGCCGGTTTCGTCTCCGGCCAGGCTTATGCCAAGGGTCTGCGCACGGTGAAGACCTGCGTCGGCTCCGACTGGTGTCGTTTCGGCACGCAGGATTCCACCGGCCTCGGTATCCGGATCGAAAGGTTCATGTGGGGCTCCTGGACGCCGGCCAAGCTGAAGATGGCCGTCTCCGGCTGCCCGCGCAACTGCGCGGAAGCAACCTGCAAGGACATCGGTGTGATCTGCGTGGATTCCGGTTTCGAGATCCATTTCGCCGGTGCGGCCGGTCTCGACATCAAGGGCACGGAGGTCCTCGGGCTTGTCCGGACCGAGGACGAGGCGCTGGAGCATATCGTGGCCCTGACGCAGATGTATCGCGAGCAGGCCCGCTATCTCGAGCGCATCTACAAATGGGCAAAGCGCATCGGCCTGGAGGAAATCCGCCGCCAGATCATGGGTGATGCCGAAAAGCGCAAAGCCTATTACGAGCGCTTCGTCTTCAGCCAAAAATTTGCCCAGGTCGACCCCTGGTCGGAGCGTGTTTCCGGCAAGGACAAGCATGAGTTCAAGCCGATGGCGACGATCGGCTATCCGCAGGCTGCAGAATAAGGAGATGGACATGAACTGGATCGCAATCGGTGACATCTCCGACATCCCGCTGCGCGGCGCGCGCTGCGTGAAGACGCCGCAAGGCAAGATCGCCGTCTTCCGCACGGCCGAAAACGAGGTCTTTGCCATCGAGGATCACTGCCCGCACAAGGGCGGCCCGCTCTCCCAGGGCATCGTCCACGCCAAGTCAGTCACCTGCCCGCTGCACAACTGGGTTATCTCGTTGGAAACAGGCAAGGCTCTCGGCGCCGATGAAGGCGAGGTTCGGACGATCCAGGTGCTGAACGAAGACGGCAGGCTGTTCATCGCTCTGGAAAGCCTGATGATGGCGGCGGAATAGATGGCGGCGGAGGTCAAGACCACCTGTCCCTATTGCGGTGTCGGCTGCGGCGTAATCGCCACGGTCGACGCGGCCGGCGCAGTCAGCGTCAAAGGAGATCCCGAGCATCCGTCGAATTTCGGCCGGCTCTGCTCGAAGGGTTCAGCCCTTGCCGAAACCATCGATCTCGATGGCCGGCTTCTCCATCCCGAGATCGAAGGCCAACAGAGCGGCTGGGACGAGGCGCTTGCTCTGGTCGCCCGCCGCTTTTCTGAAACGATAGCCGAACACGGGCCTGCCGCCGTTGCCTTCTACGTCTCGGGCCAGTTGCTGACCGAGGATTACTATGTCGCCAACAAGCTGATGAAGGGCTTCATCGGCTCCGGCAATATCGACACCAATTCAAGGCTTTGCATGTCCTCTTCCGTGGCGGGGCATCGCCGCGCCTTCGGCGCCGATACGGTGCCCGGGACCTATGAGGATATCGAACTTGCGGATCTGGTGATCCTGACCGGCTCCAACCTTGCCTGGTGTCATCCCGTCATCTACCAGCGGCTTGCCGCCGCAAAGACGGCGCGGCCAAACATGCGGATCGTCGTCATCGATCCGCGCCGGACGATGACATGCGACATCGCCGACCTGCATCTCGCCATCCGTCCTGATGGCGACGTTGCGCTGTTCATGGGACTGCTTGCCCATCTCGCGACCAGCCCGGCAATCGACCAGAATTATATCGGCGCCCATACAGAAGGTTTCGGAGACGCTTTTGCGACGGCCGCCGCGCTCGACATCAACGAACTCCTGGAACGGACCGGCCTGCCTGCCATGCAGATCAGGGAGTTCTTCCGCCTGTTCGAGACGACGCCGAAGGTCGTGACCTGCTACAGCCAGGGCGTCAACCAATCCTCCTCCGGCACCGACAAGGTCAATGCCATCCTCAACTGTCACCTGGCGACCGGCCGCATCGGCCGCCCCGGCATGGGACCGTTTTCGCTGACCGGCCAGCCGAACGCCATGGGCGGACGCGAGGTTGGCGGTCTCGCCAATATGCTTGCCGCCCATATGGCGATCGAGAATGCCGAGGACCGAGACCGTGTACAACGCTTCTGGAACTCGCCGGTCATCGCCGCGAAACCCGGCCTGAAGGCGGTCGACATGTTCCAAGCCGTGGCCGACGGACGCATCAAGGCGCTGTGGATCATGGCAACCAATCCCGTCGTCTCGATGCCGGATGCCGACAGCGTCGAAAGCGCGATCGCCGCCTGTCCCTTCGTCGTTGTATCCGACATCCTGAAAGAGACGGATACGACCCGGCACGCAAATGTGCTTTTGCCCTCGCTCGGCTGGGGCGAGAAGGATGGCACCGTCACCAATTCCGAACGGCGCATTTCAAGGCAGCGGCCGTTTCTCGACGTCCCCGGCGATGCAAGGGCAGACTGGTGGCAGCTTGCGGAGGTCGGGCGCCGCATGGGATTTGCCGCCGCCTTCGATTTTGATGCGCCGGCGGCAATCTTCGACGAGCACGCAGCGCTTTCCGCCTTCGAAAATAACGGCCGCCGCGACTTCGACATCGGCGCGCGCGCCGGCATGAGCGGCGGGGCTTACGACGAACTGTCGCCCTTCCAGTGGCCGCAGGCGGCAGGGACAGAACCGAGCATCACCCGCTTCTTCGCCGAGGGCGGTTTCTTCCATCCCGATCGCAAGGCGCGCTTCGTCGCGGTCAAACCGCCCGCAACCGATCGCACCGATGCCGAGTATCCCTTCACGCTGAATACCGGGCGCATCCGCGACCAGTGGCACACGATGACGCGAACCGGAAAGAGCGCGGGGCTTTCCGCCCATATCGCCGAACCCTTTGCCGAGATCCATCCGCGCGACGCGATCGAGACCGGCATATCAAGTGCCAGCCTGGTCGAGATCGACAGCCCGCACGGCAAGGCAATCGTCAGGGCGCTGGTGACCGATCGCCAAGCCCGTGGCGGCATCTTTGCGCCGATGCACTGGAACGACCAATTCGCCGCAAGAGCACGGATCGACGCCGTGGTCGCGCCGATAACCGATCCCATTTCCGGTCAGCCGGCGTCGAAGAACGTGGCCGTCGCCGTCCGGCCCTTCCGCGCCGCCCATTACGGCTTCGCCGTCTCCGCCACGAAACCCGCCACGCCCGACGCGGCCTATTGGGCGCTGGCGAAAGCCGCCGGCGGCTGGCGGCTGGAGCTTGCCTTCGGCGAAAACGTCGAAGACTGGACGGCCTGGTGCCGGGCTGTTTTCGCCATTCCGGCCGAGATCGAACCTCTTGGTTATGCCGACCGGCAATCGGGCGACCTCAGGCTCGCCTTCTTCGACGGCGACGTCCTGCTTGCCGCGCTGTTTCTGGCACGCGAGCCCGTCGCTGTCGCGCGCAACTGGGCGATCTCGCAGCTCTCCGCCTCGCATGGCGACCTCAGGAAACGCTTTGCGCTCGTTGCGGGTCGTCCCGGCGCAGGCAGGCCGGATCCGGGCGCCACCGTCTGCTCTTGCTTCAGTGTCGGGGTCAACCAGATCGCTGCTGTCGTGCGCGGCGGATGTCACAGCGTCGAGGCGGTCGGCAAGGAAACCAGCGCTGGAACCAATTGCGGCTCCTGCCGCAGCGAAATCGGTAGCATCATCGATCGCTGTCTTGCCGCAGCAGCGGAGTGATCCGCGCAGAAGCAAGCAGGACGCAGCCGAGCACCGTCAGGCCGCGTTCGGGACGATAAGCATCTTGTGATCGGAGGAGATGCGGACCGAGATCTCATCATAGGATGAAAGCGTCGGGTGCGGCGTCTCCATCTTTTGGTGATGCGTTGCCGTGATGACCATGACATCGGCACCCGCCGCCTCGCCCGCGGTAATGCCGGCTGCGACATCCTCGAACACCAGGCAATCCTGCGTGCTGACGCCGAGGCGCTCGGCGCCCAGGATATAACATTGCGGGTCGGGTTTTCCGACCTTCACGTCCTCCGCCGTCACCATGAATTTCGGCACCGGCAAGCCTGCTGCCTCCAGCCGTCGGTGAGCAAGGCGCAACGGCGAGGAGGTGACGATCGCCCAGCGATCCGGCGGCAGTGAACTCAGAAAGGTCGCGGCGCCGGGAATGGCCACGACGTCGCTGACATCGGCGATTTCGGCCTCGGTCACCAGCTTCGATTCATGTTCGGGATCGACTCCCGGCAGGTTCAGCCGTGTGATCGTGTCAATGCCGCGCGATCCATGCATCTTCGGTAAAAAGGTGGCGACATCGAGCCCGTGACGCCTTGCCCAGTCGCTCCATACACGCTCGGCCGCACGGATCGAATTGAGGATGGTGCCGTCCATATCGAACAGGAAGGCGGCATAGGGCTTCTCGAAGCCGCGGGGCATCGGCATAGACAAAAGGCTGATCCTTCAGGGAAAGAGTCGGACGGTGGTCGCTATCGCGATGAAACGGCAAATCATTGGGTTTTGCAAGCTTTCGGGAATGGCGGTGACGCCTCCCGACCGCCTTCACCTAAAAAGCCCCCGTGCCGGAGGTGACGATCAAGTCGCAGGAAAGCCGGAGGCCGATCGGGTCGTGGCAGAGGTCGTCGGCACCATCGGCGAGTTCCAGTGCGGCCGAAGCATCGGCGCGCAGGTAGGCTTGCGTGGCCGGATCGACGCGCATCGGAGCTGCGGTCCAGAGTGAGGGACGGCTGACGTCGATCGCTGAAATTTTAGCCTTGTCATTCCTGACGGCGTAGGAGGCGACCGCCATGCCACTCATCGTCAAGGTGAGTGCAAGTACGATCTGAAGACCGAGATCTGCGGCTTCGCGAAAGGAGATGAACATAGCGGCCTCATGCCACGGTTTTTTAGTATCTCCGCATGCAAGTAAGACATGCGCCGGCGCCGATCCAGCGACATCGCCCGTTAAGGTTTACGCATAACCATGCCGGGTACGCAGCGAGGCTTGAAGGCAGGTTTTCTGCAAATTTCGGAACAATGATTCAATCAGGCAGTGACCCAGGGTCATCCCAGATGAAAATCCAAGGAGGATATTCCATGTCTAGATCCCTTATTGCCGCTTCGCTACTCGCGATCGGCATGGCGTCGTCGGCTTTTGCCCAGTCTAACCCGAGTCCGATCGGGCCAACGAATGGCGGCTCGACCGATCCCGGTTCGGGTAGCTATTCATCCGATTACACCAACGATGACAACGGCATTCGTCCGGTACCCGTCTCGCCGGCCGATCCGACGACGACACAGAGCATCGGCCGACCGCAGACGATGGAATGCCCCGGCTTGCCGCAACAGATGTCCGGCGTCGACACGCGCGGCGGCCAGAGTGGCGCATCGATCAGCGATGCCTGCCGCGAATACGACAACTAAGCGACAGACTGCCGCTCTCAGAAAAGGCCGGTTCACGCCGGCCTTTTTCATGTCGCCGACAGCCGTGAAAACTTTTTCCGCCGGATGAAACTTTTGATCCGGGCGTTCCGTACATCCGTAGCGGGTTGAAAACAACACAGGCGGGGAACGGCTTTATTGGCAAAGGACGCGGCAAAACCGGTCATCCTCTGGTTTCGCAAGGATCTGCGCCTTGACGACAATCAGGCACTCACCGCCGCCCATCGCTCCGGGCGGCCGATTATCCCGCTTTATATTAGAGAACCGGAGGCAGCAGGCACGGGTCCGCTGGGTGCTGCGCAGGCCTGGTGGCTGCATCACTCACTCGAAGCGCTGGACAGGTCGCTGCGCAAGCGGCAGGGACGGCTTGTGCTTGCAAGCGGCGAGGCGCTCGAAGTGCTCTGCGCCTTTATCAAGGAAAGCGGTACCGAAGCCGTCTTCTGGAACCGGCGCTACGATCCATCAGGAACGTCGGTCGACATCTCTATCAAGCACCAATTGGAAAAGCAGGCGATCGAGGTGAGAAGCTTCGGCGGCCAGTTGCTGCACGAACCTTCCCGTCTGATGACCGGCAATGGCACGCCCTATCGCGTCTACACGCCATTCTGGCGCGCAGTGGAGGGCGCCGGCGAACCGGAGCCACCACTGGACGCGCCGGCGAAACTGCGGCTGACATCGCAACTTCCGGAAACGTTGGAGAGCTGGAAGCTGCTCCCGACGAAACCGGACTGGGCCGGCGATTTCACCGATCTGTGGACACCCGGCGAAGATGGCGCGCACGAAAAGCTACGTGCCTTCGTCGAAGATGCGCTCGACGGCTACAAGGAAAACCGAGACTATCCAGCAAGGCCGGCGACGTCGATGCTGTCGCCGCATCTGGCGCTGGGCGAGATATCCCCTGCCCGCATCTGGGATGCCACACGCGGCCTGTCGCAACGCGTGCCGGCGGCCGACATCGTGCATTTTCGCAAGGAGATCGCCTGGCGCGAATTCTCCTATCACCTGCTTTTCCATTTTCCGCGTCTTGCCTCGGCCAACTGGAACGATCGTTTCGACGGCTTCGAATGGCGCAACGACAGCGGAGATTTCGAGGCCTGGCGCCGCGGCATGACCGGACATCCGATCGTCGATGCCGGCATGCGCCAGCTTTGGCGCCATGGCTGGATGCACAATCGCGTGCGCATGATCGTTGCCTCCTTCCTCATCAAGGATCTGATGGTGGATTGGCGCCGGGGCGAAGCCTGGTTCCGGGATACACTTGTCGATGCCGATCCCGCCAACAATGCCGCAAGCTGGCAATGGGTGGCGGGCTCGGGAGCCGATGCATCGCCATTTTTCCGCATCTTCAATCCGGCGCTGCAGGGCGAAAAATTCGATCCCGACGGCGACTATGTCAGGACCTATGTGCCGGAGCTTCGAGAGCTCGGGGCAAAATACATCCACCGGCCGTTCGAGGCGCCGAAGAGCATTCTCGACGAGGCTGGCATCACGCTTGGCCAAACCTATCCGAAACCGATCGTCGATCACGCAAGCGCTCGCAATCGCGCGCTCGCCGCTTACCACGCAACAAGGGATGCAGCATGAACGCGCACTTCCGTCCCGCTCCACGCCGGCTGAGGATCGCCGTCATCGGCTCCGGCATCTCGGGCGCCTCCGCAGCCTGGGCGCTGTGTCAGGTGCATGACGTTACGCTGTATGAAAGCCAGGCGCGGGCCGGAGGCCATACGGCGACGGTCGACGTAGATTACGACGGGGTACAAATTGCGGTCGATACCGGCTTCATCGTCTATAACGAGCAGAATTATCCCAATCTGACGGCGCTGTTTGCCGAGCTCGGCATCGCGACGCATGCAAGCGATATGAGCTTTTCGCTCTCGCTCGACCGCGGCAGACTGGAATGGAGCGGCGGCGGACTGTCCTCGATCTTCGCGCAGAAGCGCAACCTGCTGCGGCCCTCGTTCTTGTGGATGATCCGCGAGATTCTCCGCTTCAACCGCACCTGCCTCGAAGATCGCAGCGCCGGTCATCTCGCCTCGCGCTCGATCGGCGATTATCTCGACTGGCGCGGCTTCTCGCCCGGTTTCACCAACAACTATCTCGTGCCGATGGCGGCGGCGATCTGGTCGACACCATCAGCCCGCATGCTGCAGTTTCCCGCTGAGCAGTTCGTCAATTTCTTCGACAATCACCGGCTGATCTATCGCCGGCAGCACCCGTGGCGCACGGTGACCGGCGGCAGCCGCACCTATCTCGACCAGCTGCTTAGGCCGCTCGGCGAACGCCTGAAACTCTCCTGCGGCGTGCGCAGCGTCATCCGCTCCGAGCGCGGCGTCACGATCATCGACGAGGCGGGGATCGAACACCCGTTCGACAAGCTGATCTTCGCCTGCCACAGCGATCAGACAGCCCGCCTGCTCGCCGATGCCACCGATCGGGAAAGCAGGCTGCTTGCCGCTATCCCCTACCAGCCGAACCGCGTCGTCCTGCATCGCGACCAATCGCTGATGCCGAAGCGGCGCAAGGTTTGGGCCTCATGGAATTATCTGCGCTCCAGCCGTGAAGACGGAAACGCGGACGTGGCCGTGACTTACTGGATGAACCGGCTGCAGGGCATCGACGAGAAACTCCCGCTGTTCGTGACCCTCAATCCCGACCGCGAGCCGGACCCCCATAAGGTGTTTGCCGAATTCACCTATGAACATCCGCAATTTTCGGCGGAAGCCATAAGCGCTCAACAGGCGCTCACGACCATTCAAGGACAGAATAGTTGCCATTTTGCGGGTGCCTGGACGGGGTACGGATTCCATGAGGATGGTCTCGTTTCCGGTCTGGCGGCGGCGGAGGCCTTGGGCGGGATCATACCCTGGCGGACTATCCGAACCTCCCGGCACCCCCAACCGGATGCGGCGACATGACAGGGCGCGGCGAAAAACGTGGCATGAACGCAGCAGCCAACGGCGCCCCACCGGATGCCGCCGCAGCGCTCTATGTCGGCGAGATCATGCACCAACGCATGAAACCGTTCGGACATCGCTTCCGCTACCGTGTCTTCTCGCTGCTTGTCGATCTCGACAGGCTGGACGAGGCTGGCCGGTTATCGATGCTGTTTTCCGTCAACAGACGCAATCTCGTCTCGTTTCACGAGAAGGACCATGCAAGACCCGGGGACACGTCGCTGCGCGCCTACGCCGACCGGCTGCTCGCCGAGGCGGGGCTCGACCGCGCAGACAGGATTCTGCTCGTCTGCTATCCCCGAATTCTCGGCTATGTCTTCAACCCGCTTTCCGTCTATCACGCCTATGATGCCGGTGGCGCAGTCGTCGCGATGATCTACGAAGTGCGCAATACTTTCGGCGAGCGGCACAGCTATGTCTGTCCGGTCGACCATGGGGAGATGTCGGAAAGCGGGCTTCGCCAGAGCTGCGACAAGCTCTTCCATGTCTCGCCCTTCATCGGTATGGCGGCGCGTTATCATTTCCGCATGCTGCCGCCCGGTGACGAAATCCGCTGGCGCATCCTGGAAAACGACAGCGAAGGCCCGCTTCTCTCGGCGACATTTTCCGGACGGCAGGTGCCGTTGACGAGCGCCTCGCTGCTGGGGTTGACGGCGCGCATCCCCTTCCTCACCTTGAAGATCATCGCCGGCATCCATTGGGAAGCGCTGAAATTGTGGCTGAAGGGCGCGCGCTACGTGAGGCGTCCGGCGCCTCCGCCTGAAGTCAGCATCCGACCGGCCCGCCCGCTTGCGGACGCGGCGGAATGACATTACCGCGCCGCGCGTCTTTTCAGACGCGCAAAGGACGCTGTAACGCTTTGAACTGCTGCTTAATTTTATCCGCAAATCAGTTCCGATTTGCGGAATTATGCAGTAGCCTTCAATGCAATGGCCGGGGGCCGGTCGAGCGTATCGTCACGGATGTATCGCCGTCCCTAACCGGCAAAAAAATGCTGGAGGAGGAGAGATGAGCAAGGCCCAGGACTGGAATCTGCTGGCCCGTGACGCGGTGACGCTGACGGGGGAGAACATATCTCGTCTGGTAAAGGGGCTGCCCTTCAAGGCGAAACTGGCGCTGCGCGGACTTCTGCGTATGCAGCACGGGTCGCTTGCCGTCACCCTTCCCGACGGCCGCAGACTGCTGATCGAGGGCAAGCAGCCCGGGCCGAAGGCGGCGCTCAGCCTCAACAATTGGAACCTTGCCTATCGGGCGCTGACGAGCGGCACGATCGGGGTAGCCGAAACCTATATGGACGGCGATTGGGACAGCCCCGACATCACCGCCTTCCTTGAACTCTTCCTCGTCAACGGCGAGGCCGCGCACAGCTATGCGCACGGTAAGGGCGGCGTCGGCCGCCTCTTCGAGCGCGTCCGCCATTGGATGAACGCCAATACCAAAACGGGCTCGAAGCGCAACATCTCCGCCCATTACGATCTTGGCAACGATTTCTACAGGGAATGGCTCGATCCGAGCATGACCTATTCTTCTGCACTCTATTCGACCGGCGCCAACGATCTGCAATCGGCCCAGAATGCCAAATACCGGGCGCTTGCCGAGGCAACCGGCATCGGGCCTGGCGATCACGTGCTGGAGATCGGCTGCGGCTGGGGCGGTTTTGCCGAATTTGCCGCAAGTGAGCTGAACTGCAAGGTGACGGGGCTGACGATCAGCCGTGAGCAGCTTGCATTTGCCGAGGAGCGCATCCGCAAGGCCGGCCTCGACGACCGCGTGGAATTCCGCTTCCAGGATTACCGCGATGAAGCAGGGCTCTACGACCGGATCGTCTCGATCGAGATGTTCGAAGCGGTCGGCGAGAAATACTGGCCGTCCTATTTCTCGAAGCTCAGGCAATGTCTGAAGCCGGGCGGCAAGGCCGGCCTGCAGATCATCACGATCAAGGACGAGTCCTTCGACCAGTATCGCAGCAACCCTGACTTCATCCAGAAATATGTCTTTCCCGGCGGCATGCTGCCGACGCGCAACCATCTGGCCGAACTTGCCGGCAAGGTCGATCTGTCGCTGGTCAAGGATTTCGGCTTCGGGCTCGACTACGCCCGTACGCTCGCCGAATGGCGCGAGCGTTTCTGGTCGGTCTGGGAACGCATCCGCCCGATGGGCTTCGACGAGCGTTTCAAGCGGCTCTGGGAATTCTATCTGTTCTATTGCGAGGCCGGCTTCCGCGCCCGCAATATCGATGTGCGCCAGGTCGTGTTCTCGCGCCGTTGATCATTCCGCCGCATGCGGTGTCACCGGGTGGCGACCAGCCGATGGCGGCCGCTCCCGCCAGCCGGTCACGCGGTTCACCAGCGTGAAATAAACGCTATAGGGGAGCAGGCGCGCGAGCTTCAGCATGGTGGTGAAGCGCTTCGGAAACGTGATCTCGAAGGCCTGCGATTTCAATCCGGCGGCAATCTCCCGGGCGGCCTCCTCGACCGACACCAGCGACGGCATCGGAAAGGCATTCTTCCTCGTTGCCGGCGTATCGACGAAGCCCGGGCAGACGAGCTGGATGCGGATGCCCATCTTGTCGAGATCGAATTTCAGGCTTTCGGCCATATTGATCAGTGCCGCCTTGGTAGCGCCATAGGCAGCCCCCGTCGGCAGGCCGCCATAGCCGGTGACGGAGGAAACGATGGCGATCTGTCCCTGCCCCTTCGCCTTCATATGGCGGATCGCCGGCAGCAAACAGTTGACGACGCCGGAAAGATTGACGGCAAAGCTCTTCTCGAAATCGGTGCGGTTCAGATCCTCGGCATGGACGGGCAGGTAGACGCCGGCATTGAGGATCGCCATGGCGAGCGTGCCGTGCTCATATTCGATGGAGGCCATGACATGCTCCATGTCCTCGGCATTGGTGACGTCGCCGTCGAGCACAATGATACTGCCCGAGAGGCCATTGGCTTCGGCTTGCAGCTCGACCAGCTTTTCGTGGCTTCTGGCCGTGACGGCGACCTTGTATCCTTCGCCGACGAGCCTCAGTGCAAGCGCCCGGCCGATGCCTGAACTCGCACCTGAAATCCAGACGATTCCATGTTCGGGATGGGCAATGAAATCACGCATGACATGTTCCTCCGGGCTGCCTGATCAAATGCGAAAACAGGTCCGGAAGTTCCTCAACCCCTCCGGATTTACGGCTCTATCACACTATTGTGGCTGCTTTCAGCCGATCAGGTCGCCGATCATCTGGCGGAAGGATCCGGTGAGCTTGACCGGTCCGTCCGAGACGGCAAAGGCGATGCAAGGCCTGTCCTTTTCGGCGACCGGCCGGTGGTCGACCGTCTCGTCGGCAATGGAGATGTCGCCGGGGCCGAAACGGCCGCGTTCATCATTGAAGGCGCCGTCGAGAATGAGGATCAGTTCCATGCCTTTATGGGTGTGCGCCGGCAAGGCGCGGCCCGGCCGGATCCACATCAGACTGACCTCGCAGCCATCCATGTCGAGCGAATATTCCTTGAAACCGGGCAACCGCCGGCGCCAGGGCACATCCTCGGCTTCGAAGCCCAAGAGGGCGCGCAACGCTTGCGGAAACAGCGCGTTTTCCGGGCGCGCGACCGTCCGCGGCGCGGTGACGGGAGACGCAGAGGAAAAGATCGCCGCAAGCCGCCCGTCGCGATCGGCAATGGCGGCTTCGGGCGCGTTTTCCAGAGCTTCGCCTGCCAGCAGCTCGAGGCTATTCACCAGGCTGCGATTATCCGGTTTCATTTCAAGATGAGACTGCACCAGCACACGCGCCGGCTCGGGCAAGGAGCCGGCAACATAATGCGCCATCAATGCATCGATCGTGTCGATCTGCTCGTGAACCATGTCGGTTTCGGTCACGCCCTGTTGCCGCGCTCCGTTTTCGCTTTGTCGTCATCCGTACGGGGAAAGTCAATCTTCGGATCACCCCTCTCACGGCGGGATTGCGGGCCATGCGTCATTTCGGAGGAGGAAAGCCAAATTTTATCGCGGCCGACAGAGGTGTGGAATAGCTTTTCTTGCCAACTCAGCCTTGTGAAGGGAAAAGACCGTTCCTAAAGTAAGAGTTCGAATAGAGGCAGATTCCATGACCTTCCACCCCTCCGTCCTTGAAGCCATCGGCAACACGCCCCTGATCAAACTCAAGGGTGCCTCAGAGGCGACCGGCTGCACCATTCTCGGCAAGGCGGAGTTCCTGAACCCCGGCCAGTCGGTCAAGGATCGCGCCGCGCTCTACATCATCCGCGACGCAGAGCGGAAGGGATTGCTTCGTCCGGGCGGCGTCATCGTCGAGGGAACGGCCGGCAATACCGGCATCGGGCTGACGCTGGTCGCCAAGGCGCTCGGTTATCGCACCGTCATCGTCATCCCGGAAACGCAGAGCCAGGAAAAGAAGGACGCCCTGAAGCTGCTCGGCGCCGAACTCGTCGAAGTTCCCGCCGTTCCCTACAAGAACCCGAACAACTACGTGAAGGTATCAGGGCGGCTGGCAGAGCAGCTGGCGAAGACCGAGCCGAACGGGGCGATCTGGGCAAACCAGTTCGACAACGTCGCCAACCGCCAGGCGCATGTCGAAACGACGGCAAAAGAAATCTGGAAAGACACCGACGGCAAGGTCGACGGCTTTATCTGCTCCGTCGGCTCCGGCGGCACGCTGGCAGGTGTCGCCGCCGGCCTCAAGGCTTTCAAGCCAGACGTCAAGATCGGCATCGCCGATCCCGATGGCGCCGCACTCTATGAATTCTACCAGAACGGCGCGCTGAAATCCGAGGGATCCTCGATCACCGAGGGCATCGGCCAGGGCCGCATCACCGCCAATCTCGAGGGCTTCACGCCTGACTATGCCTATCGGATCCCCGATGCCGAAGCGCTTCCCTATCTCTTCGACCTCGTCGAGAACGAGGGCCTCTGCCTCGGCGGCTCGACAGCGATCAACATTGCCGGCGCGGTCAACCTCGCCCGGGATCTCGGACCTGGTCACACGGTGGTGACGATCCTCTGCGATTACGGCAACCGCTATCAGTCAAAACTTTTCAACCCGGATTTCCTGACGTCGAAGGGACTGCCCGTTCCGGGCTGGATGGCCAAGTCGCCCGATATCCACGTTCCCTACGAGCCGGTGTGAGACGCCATGCCTGTCAATGCCCTTTATCGTGACGACTTCTATCTCTCGACGTGCGAGGCGGTCGTCACCGCCGTTCACGAAGACGGGGGCATCGAACTTGACCAGACCTGCTTCTACGCGACATCAGGCGGCCAGCCCGGCGACACCGGAGAGTTCGAGCGCGCTGACGGCAGCAAGATCGCGCTCGGCCAGACGAAACATGGTCCGAGCAAGGATGTCATCATCCACGTGCCGCTCGAAGGTGCGCCGCGGCCCGTGGTCGGCGAGACGCTGGTGCTGCATGTCGACTGGCCGCGCCGCTACAGGTTGATGCGCATGCACACGGCCTGCCACCTGCTTTCCGTCGTCTGCTCCTATCCGATCACCGGGGCTGCCGTCGGCGAGGAAGAAAGCCGCGTCGACTTCGACATGATCGAGACGATCGACAAGGACGAGGTGACGGCCAAGCTGATGGAACTGGTCGAGCAGAACCATCCTGTCACTCTGCAATGGATCACCGACGAGGAGCTTACGGCCAATCCCGATATCGTCAAATCGAAGAACGTCCGCCCGCCGATGGGGCTCGGGCGCGTCAGCCTCGTCTGCATCGGCGAGAACTCCTCGATTGACAGCCAACCCTGCGGCGGCACACATGTCTCCGAGACTCAGGAAGTCGGCCGGATCCATATCGCCAAAATCGAGAAGAAGGGCAAAGAGAACCGGCGCTTCCGCATCCGCTTCGGCACGCCCGGCGACGAAGCCTGACCATCAAGGGAGACCATCATGAGTGAGACCAAGAGCCGTTTCGTCGTTTCGGCCGACTGGCTGCAGTCCGAGCTCGGGAAAGCTGACCTGCGGGTGCTGGACGCCTCCTTCTATCTGCCGGCGCAGAAGCGCGATGCTGATGCCGAATATGCGGCCGGCCATATTCCAGGCGCCATCCGTTTCGACCAGGACAAGATCGCCGACCATTCGACATCGCTGCCGCACACGATTCCATCGCCCGATTATTTCGCCGCCGAAGTCGGCCGGCTCGGCATCAGCGAGAATGATCGGATCGTCGTCTATGACGGCATCGGCCTGTTCGCCTCGCCGCGCGTCTGGTGGCTGTTCCGGGTGATGGGCGCGAAAAATGTCTTCGTGCTCGATGGCGGTCTCGACGGCTGGAAGGCCGAGGGCCGTCCGCTTGAAACCGAAGCGCCCAATCCTGCGCCGGCGACCTTCACGCCGAATTTCGACGACAGCCGCGTGGTGACGCTCGAGACGATGCGCGACATCGTCTCCAGCAGTGCGATGCAGATTGCCGATGCCCGCAGCGCCGGCCGCTTTGCCGCCGTCGAGCCCGAGCCGCGCGCCGGCATGCGTTCCGGCCATATGCCGGGCGCCCGCAGCCTGCCTTCCGGCGTCTTTGCCAGCCAGGGCCGTTTCAAGTCGCTGCCCGAACTCAGGCAGACGATCGTGGATGCCGGCATTGATCTTTCAAAGCCTGTCGTCACCTCCTGCGGCTCGGGAATCACCGCCGCGATCATCACGCTGGCGCTGGAATCGCTCGGTCATCACGACAACAAGCTTTATGACGGCTCTTGGAGCGAATGGGGCAGCCGTGACGATACACCCATCGTCACCGGTCCGCCGACGCCGGTCAAAGTCTGATCGCCATGGGAAAGGCACCCGCTTCGCTGAAAGCTCACATCACTCGGCTCGAAATGACGGCGCCGCCAAAGGCAAGCATGCCGGTGCCTGTCAATATCCAGACGGCGATCATGCGCGCTCCCGAGATCCCATTGCCCTTCTACCGTTATCTCTACCGGCAGGTGGGTGCGCGCTGGCAATGGGTGGATCGGTTGCGCATGAGTGACGAGCAGCTTGCCGAGACGCTAAACGACAAGCGCAACAATATCAGCGTTCTCTACGTGAACGGCGCGCCCGCCGGCTTCTACGAATATTTCTGCCAAGACGAGGATATGATCGAGCTCAGCCATTTTGGCCTGATCGAACATGCGCTCGGTCTCGGCATCGGCAAATGGTTCCTGCTGCAAGCGCTCTATGCCATCTGGTCGCTCAATCCGAAGCGGGTCACCACCACCACCAACAATCTCGACCATCCGCGTGCGCTGCAGCTCTACCAGATGTACGGCTTCTCCCCCGTTTCGACCGGCACCGGCATCGTCCGGCCGCTCAGCGACAAGGAGCTTCTGGAGATTGCGCGGAAAAGCTGACGGCTTCTTTCCCGACGTGAGCGGAGGTGGCTAACGCTGCGTCAGGCTGTTCGGGCGGCGCGGGTCGTTTCGGCGTTCGAAATCGAGCGTGCGGCCCGACTGTTCCTTCAGTTCCGCCACTTCCCGCCGCAGAGCCCTGAGCTCTTCCAGTATTTCTGCATTCTGTTGCGCCAGCAGCGCCAGATCGATGTCGGCCAAGGCCTTCTCCTTTCGCCTTACAACGTACGCCCAGAAGATACTCCGCTTTTCACTCTCCGGCGATCTCATATGCAGACGCAGGCAAGAATCGGGTGGCTTGCCCGCTCGTCCAGGTGCATTTCATGGCAATCACAAAGGAGATCTGCCATGACCGCCATTCGTTTTGTTGCCATGCCGACGACCGACGCCGAACGCCTCTGGAACGGCGGCCGCGACGCCTATGACAGGCTGCCCGAGACGATCGTCTCCGATGGTCCCGGCCATCCCTGCCGCCATTGCCTTCAGAATATCGATGCGGGCCAGGCGTTGCTGGTCTTTGCCTACCGGCCCTTCCCCGAGCTGCAGCCCTATGCCGAAACCGGCCCTGTCTTCCTGCACAAGCAGCCTTGCGCACGCTATGCCGCCGAAGAGATCATGCCGCCGATGCTGACGACGAGCCGTGACTTCATCGTCCGCGGCTACAGCGAGAACGACCGCATCGTCTACGGTACCGGCGCGGTGACTGAGATCGGCGATATTCCGGCCTATGGCAAAGAGCTGCTGGGACGATCTGATATCGCCTATGTGCATGTGCGTTCCGCGCGCAACAACTGCTTCCAATGCCGGATCGATAAGGTAAAGGCGCCGGCCCTGGCGGAGACCGGCGCCTGATAGGCGGAGGGCGAAGCGCGACAGGAAGTCGTCAACTCGCCCGCACGCTCCTTCTGCAGTGATCGGCGAGGCGGTTTCGGTTTCCCCCTGACCAATGCTGTCGGGATCGCGCGCCCTCGAATCCTATTAAACGCCACGCAAGGCAATGATCCGCGAACCTGCGGCAGCCTGCCGTTGGTGTGCGAGCGGCGCATATTCGGGCGATGCAAAGAGACCACGGATGGCATCCATATCGAGAAACTCGATGATCAGCATATTCGTCGCCTGCCAGCCTTCGAGTTCGAGCGGCGCGTCATCGAGAGCAATGAGGCGGCCGCCGGCCTTTGCTACCAGAGGCAGGGCCTTGGAGCGGTAATCGGCAATGGCTTCGGGGTCGTGGATATCGAGATCGACAACGAGATAGGCGGACATGTTCATATCCTTTCAATCAATGTGAAGTTAGGGATGTTTTTTTGCGTGCAGCGGCGCGCTTTATGGCAAGTGCCGCCACTTGACCATGCGCTTCCGGAGATCGAGTGTGCCGCCATCCACGGTGAAGCTGCCGTCACCGCGATGATGCATGGTCCGTCGTTCCTTGCGGCTCTCGTCAATCCAGATCCTCTGTGCTTCGAGGATGAAGAGATTGTATCGATCGACGAAGCTCGGATCGGCAACACGGCATTCGATATTGGCAAGGCAGTCCACCAGCAAGGGTGCTGCGACATCCTTTGCTGGACGAGTCCTCAAGCTGAACCGCTCGAACTTGTCCACCGCCTCACCGGAGCAGTTGCCGATGTCCACCACGGTTTCGGCAAGGTCGACAGCTGGAATCGCAATCACGCATTCGCCGGTCTTTTTCAGGGTGTGGTGGCTGAAGTCCCAGGGGCCGATGACGCAACCGATCAGCGGCGGCGCATGCTGGATCATCATGTGAAAACCCATCGTCATCACATTTTGCGTGCCCTCAAGGCTCGTCGTCACAAGAACGATCGGGCCGGGTTCGAGCAGGCGATAGGCCTGGGAAGCGGAAATCTCTTTCATCGTGCGGCTCCTTCGCGAGTCTCTTCCCCGCATGTATGCGGGGAAGCTGAAAGACGTTCTGGCGTGGTTACCAGCCCTGTTCGACCGGCAGAACGAAGAGTTCCGCGACATTCACATGCGCGGGCGCCTGCGCCGCGAAGACGATGGTGTCGCCGATGTCCGCGCCCTGCAGGAATGTCATCTGCTTGGCAAGGTCGTCCATCTGCTTGATATAGCCAGGCTCCGTGATGTGATCGTAGAGCTCGGTTGCCACGGCGCCCGGCTGGATGCAGGTCACCCGAATATTGTGCTTCTGGCCCACTTCCATGCGCAGGCCGTCGGAGAATGCGGCGACGGCATGCTTGGTGGCGCAATAGACCGACAGGCCCTTGAAGACCTTGCGGCCAGCAATCGACGACATGTTGAAGATGTGGCCCGAATGCTGGTTGATCATCTGCGGCAGAACGGCAGCCGTGGTGTTCAGCAGGCCTTTCACATTGACGTCGACCATCCGGTGCCATTCGTCGACTTTGAAATGATCGACATCCGAAAGCGGCATCAGGCCAGCATTGTTGACGAGAATGTCGATCGAACCATAGGCACCCACCAGCCTTTTGACGCCGGCGTCGACGGAGGCTGGATCGACCACGTCCATTTCGATCACGAGGGCTTCACCACCCTTCGAGACGATCTCCTTTTTGAGGTTTTCAAGCTTGTCGGTGCGACGGGCGGCGATACCCACCTTTGCGCCGGCCTCGGCGAGCTTCAATGCGGTTGCCGCGCCGATGCCACTCGAGGCGCCGGTGACCAGCGCGACTTTTCCATTGATATTCGTCATGGTTTATCTCCTTGTCCTTGGCGCCCTTCCAACTGAAAGGGCGGTCGTGTTCGACAAGGAGGAAGATAAGGAGGAGGGCCTGATCCCTCTCTCGGGAGCTTGCGAGACCTGTCGGGATCTTGCTCAAATCAGCAACTTTAATGCATGTCGCGCAAAAGTGTGCAGCGGTTGTCTAATCGCATTGCCTTGGTCAAGGTTATT